>CAVORV010000031.1:0-15966 GCA_963698685.1 uncultured Alphaproteobacteria bacterium | reverse complement strand
CCTCGCGGTCGAAAACCGGCCGCGGGCGCACGACTGTGCCCATCTTCCTGCTGGTACCGCAGGTCAAGCTACCTAAGCGGCTCGACCTTGACCGCGATGCCAATCGGGCGCTCGACAGCGTGCCGGGGCTGATCGTGGCGAACTGGGTGGAGGGGAAGGTCATGTAAATGTTGGCCGGGGCTGGGGCCCACGCCCGGTCCAATTCGTTCAGTGCAAGGCTTCACTTTGCCAGCGCCTTGCTGGTCGCCTCAGCCAGACCTCGAGGGCGACGAGATACGGAAGGTAGAACGCGAAATACTGAAGCTTGTCGAAGTTTCCCGTGAGTTGATCGTTGCTCCACAGGCCATCGGTGAGGCTGTACCAGATCACGTAATGCAGCCGAAAGGTCAGCGACCCCATCAAGAGAACGAACAGCCGCAGCGCCCACTCGCGGTGACGCTCGAATTTTCCGGCCCTGGCAAGGCGCAGCGCCTGTACGGCAGCGCCGAGCATCAAGGCGCCGTACAGCGCAAATCCCAGGTCCATCAGCGGTCCCGCGATCGTGCCGCGCAGGGCGATGTACGTCAGCCCGCCGACCGCGACCGCGATTGATGCGATGACGATCACGCGCCCAACCATCCGGTGCAGCCAAGGATGCAGCACGCGTACCCGACCGACCAACTGCATCGGCACGAGGACCACGGCCGCAGCGCCCAGGATCATGTGCGAGAAGATGGCGATGTTCGTGACGGTCCCGTCGGGCGTGTAGATATAGGTCTCCTCGGACAGATCGATGCCAATCCCGCGAAGTCCGAAGCGCAGGGAGTAGGACGCGAAGCTGAGCACGGACACGGCCAGAAGGACGATGCCCAGATATTTTGCCATCTTGGCGAGGCTCGCCCGTAACTGCATCACGCCTGCCTCCGGACTGGCTGCAAGGTACACCGTACCCTACGCCCGCCCCGCGCGACAGGATCAAACCCGGGACCATGGAGACAGATAGGCCTGCTTTGCCCACCGCCCGCGAAACCATCCTCACCGAGCTGCATGCTCGGCTCTCGGCGCTGCCTGCCACCGCCCTGCGCGGCGACGTCCTGCCCGAGCGTGTTCCGGCCGGGGGACTGCTGATCCTGCGCGACGGCGAGCCCGGCGAGCCTGAGGTGACGCTCTCGCCGCTCGCCTACCACTACCAGCACCGCGCCGAGATCGAGGCGGTCGTGCAGGGTGCCGACCGTGACGCCGCTCCTCGACACGCTCTGCGCCAGCGTGGGCGCGACGATTGCCGCCGACCGCACCCTGGGCGGGCTCTGCGACTGGGTAGAGGCAGAAGCGCCGCGCCCGGTCGATTTGCCGGTCGAGGGCGCGGCGAGCCTGAAGGCCGCCGTGATCCAAGTGGTGCTGCACTATTCCACGGCCGATCCGCTTCTGTGGTTGCCGCCCGAGATGCAAGGAGGAAGTTGAACAGCTGGGGAGGTGATCGAGCGCGGTCTTCTGTCAGGCCTCATCGTAGCGGCGATTCAGTCTGCCGCGGGCCGGTATGGTGATCAGCGGATAGGGTCCAAATCTGGCCTAAGGACTCACGAGGTTCTCAGCGGATCGCTGGTTTTCCCCACCCAGATCTCATCGATCATTTTGCCCATTCTGGTCGTCGCCTTCTCGCACCTCCCTGACACCGATACCGTTTCGCTGCTCGCCTGATAAATTCAGGTGGCAGCGACCGGCATCGGATCCCTGTAATCTTCATTGTGGGTCAGCATGGCCCAGATCGCGCGGGCCATCTTGTTCGCGAGGGCGATGGCCACTAGCATTTTCGGTTTACGTTCGAGCATACGTGCCAACCACGATCCCTCCCGGATCGACTTTCGACCGAGCCACGTCAGCCTCGACATCGCGCCGACGATCAGCAAGCGCCGGATGTCGGCCTGACCAGCCTTGGTGACCCGTCCGAGGCGCTGCTTGCCGCCCGTCGAGTTCTGGCGAGGGACCAGCCCGAGCCAAGCGGCAAAGTCGCGCCCACGCCGGAAGGTCTCCAGCGGTGGCGCGAAGGCTTCGATGGCCAGGCTGGTGACCGGGCCGACGCCGGGCATGGTCTGGAGCCGCCGTGCCGTCTCGGTGTCTTCTGCCGTGGACTTGATCCGCTTCATCAGCGCATCTATCCGCACTGTCTTCTCAGCGATCTGCTGGCGCATGTCGCGGCAGATTTCGCGGACCAAGTCGGGGAGATCAGAAGTCCAGGTCTTCGATGATCGCCTCGACCCGCCGGAGACTGGCTATACCGATCGGCAGGGCGTGGCCGAATTCGTAAAGGTACGACCGCAAGGCATTGATCAGTTCGGTGCGCTGATGGACCAATTGTTCCCGCGCGCGGAACAGAAGCGCCCGGGCTTGCTGCTCAGGGCCCTTCGGTCCGACGAAACGCATTTCCGGGCGCTGTGCCGCCTCCACGATGGCTTCGGCGTCGGCCGCGTCATTCTTCTGCCGTTTCACGAACGGTTTGACGTAGATCGGGGCGATTAGCTTGACCTCATGACCGAACGCTCGAAGCTCGCGCGCCCAGTGATGGGCGCCGGCACAGGCTTCCATCACCACAATGGCCGGGGCTTGTGCGGCCAGGAAGGGAAGAAACTGCGCGCGCGACAGTTTCCGGCGGAACTTCACACGCCCGCCCATCGTAGCGCCGTGAACCTGAAAAGAGTTCTTTGCCAGATCCACCCCGATCATCGTATCTTTCGCCATGGTTGCCGTCCTTTCTACTCAGTGGCTGTAAACACCACCACTTTGGCACATTGCGATGCCGTCCGGTCAGGGCGGCAACCACTCCATCTGGCCTGATCCCGACAACCCGAGGAGAACACCATGGCACGAGCCCAGGGGGCGCGGGCGCTGATGGCGCTTGCGTTCGAGACGACCTATGGAACGCCGCCCGTCGGCGGCTTCACCCGCATGCCCTTCGCCAGCACCTCGCTCGGGGCGGAGCAGCCGCTGCTGAACTCCGAACTGCTCGGCTACGGCCGCGATCCGCTGGCGCCGATCAAGGACGCGGTGACGGCCGATGGCGATGTCGTCGTGCCGCTCGACGCCGAGGCCTTCGGCTTCTGGCTGAAGGCGGCCTTCGGCGACGCCGACGACCACCGGCGCGGAGGCCCCGTACAGCCACGAGTTCCAGTCCGGGTCCTGGACGCTGCCCAGCATGTCGATCGAGACCGGCATGCCCGAGGTGCCGCGCTACGCGATGTATTCCGGCTGCGTGCTCGACCAGATCACCTGGCAGATGCAGCGCTCGGGCCTGCTGACCGCGACGGCGCGGCTGGTCGCGCAGGGCGAGACGGTGGGCACGACCACCAGCGCCGGAACGCCCGCCGCGCTGGAGCTGAAGCGCTTCGGCCATTTCAACGGAGCGATCACCCGCAACGGCACCGCGCTCGGCAACGTGGTCTCCGCCGAGATCACCTACGCCAACAATCTCGACCGGATCGAGACCATCCGCTCGGACGGCCGCATCGACGGCGCGGACCCGTCCATCGCCGCGCTGACCGGCCGGATCGAGGTGCGCTTCGCCGACCAGACGCTGGTGACGCAGGCGATCAACGGCGAGGCCTGCGAGATGGAGTTCGCCTACGTCCTGCCGTCCGGCGAGAGCTTCACCTTCACCGTGCACGCCGTCCATCTGCCGCGCCCGCGCATCGAGATTTCCGGGCCGCAGGGCGTGCAGGCGACCTTCGACTGGCAGGCCGCCCGCGACAGCGTGGTCGGCCGGATGTGCACCGCCACCCTCGTGAATGACGTGGAAACGTACTAGGCCGTGCGCGCGAAGCCGGCGGCCTCCGGTCACGGTCCGCGGCCGTCTCAGATCTCATCGTTGTGTGACTGGGCGCGCAGGGAGAACAGACTGCTGATATCCGCGCGAAAGCGCCGCAGAAAGAGCGTCACGAGCAGCGACTCGACGTTCGCCATCACGCCCAGAGCCACCGCGACGAGGAAGAACGGGCGTGAGAATCCTTTCACGTACAGCCAGACGAAGAAGACACCTGCGCAGAGCGCGGCCGCCTTCGACAGATACAGATGGTAGGCCGGCAGAGTGCCGAACTTGACCAGCGAGGTGATCGCGGCCGCGGCATAGCTCGTGAGGAACAGACAGAGCCAGGCAAGCTCGGGCTCCAGGTCGTGTCCCTCGAGAACGTAGAGCCCGAGAAGACCGGCGAGCAGCGTGCATGCGTCGGCGATCGTGTCGAGCCTTGCGCCGATCCTCGACCCCTGACCGAAGAATCGGGCGATCGGGCCATCCACGAGATCGCTGACCAGGCTGATGATGACGAGAATGAAAAAGGCGTCGCGCCATCCCTCGATCGCCATCCACAAGGCCACAGGCGCGGCCGCGAGCCTGTAGAGCGACAACAGATTCGGGATCGTGAGAATGCGGTCACCTTCAATTCTGCGCCTGTGCCGCGCGTCCCGCCACCGTGGGAAGGCCGCGATTTCCGCCGGTCGGATCGAGGCGTGCCGCGCATCCAGTGACCGCGACCCGCCCGTCTCGCGGAGACTGCGCCATTCAAGAAGGCCCGAAAAGGGCTCGTTTCGAGTCATGCCCCGCCGCGCGACGCCCGGCCGTCGCTTATCGAACAACCCGCAAGGAGACCCCGGAACATGCTCACGCTCGACCTGACGAATGCGCCGCGCTGGCATGACCTCGCCCCCGGCGTGCGGGTGCAGCTGCGCCCGCTGACCACCGCGCTGATGGTGGCGACCCGCAGCGATCCCGCCGTCGAGGCGGTGCCGGAGGAGGCCTCCGACGAGGAACGCGCCGTCGCCTTCGCCAAGGCGCTGGCGCGGCGGGCGGTGCTCGCCTGGGAGGGCATCGGCGACGCCGACGGCAATCCCATCGACCCGAGCCCGGAGGCCATCGACGCGCTGCTCGACGTCTGGCCGATCTTCGAGGCCTTCCAGCTGACCTACGTCTCGAAGGGCCTGCTGCTGGAACAGGAAAAAAACGTCTCCGCGCTCTCGCCGAATGGTCCTTCGGCGGGGGCGACCGATACTGCGAGGGTTGCGAACCCTGCGAAGGCAGCCCGCAAACCTGCCCGGACTGCCCGGCGCGGCTGAACCGTCCGGAAACGCCGGAGGGCTGGCAGGTCTGGGACCTCGTCGGCCGCCTCGGTGGCCAGCTGCGCGTGCTGCCCGGCGCGGTGATCGGCTGGGACATGTCGGCGGCGCTCGCGCTCGGTGACGCGCTCGGTGTGCCGCCGCTCGCCATGGCCGAACTGCTGCCCGTCATCGAGGCGGTGATGGTCGCCAAGCTCAACGAACAGATGGATCATTCCCATGGCGGAAAAACGGGTTAGCGTCCGCCTCGCGGCCGTGGGCGGACGGCAGGTGCGCGCCGAACTGGAAGGCGTGGGCGAAGCCGGGTCGCGCGGCTTCGGACGGCTCAGCCGCGAGATGGAAGCGGCGAACGCCCGGCTCGCCGCCTTCTCGCGGCGGGTGCAGGTTGCCGCTGCAGCCGCAGTAACTGCCGCCACCCTCGCGGGCGTGGCGATGATCCGCTCCGGGCTGCAGACGGTCGATGCGCAGGCGAAGCTCGCGCAATCGCTCGGCACCACCGTCGCCTCGATCCAGACGCTGGAGCGCGCGGGCGAGCTGGCGGGCGTCTCGATGTCCGGCATCGAGCAGGCGACGAAGGATCTGACGCGCCGTCTCAGCCAGGCGGCCGCCGGGACCGGCCCCGCCGCCGACGCGCTGGACCGGCTCGGGCTCTCGGCCAACGAGCTGATCGCGCTGCCGCTGGACCAGCGGGTCGGCGCGATCAACGCCGCCATCGAGAGCTTCGTGCCCGCCGCCGAACGCGCCGCCGTCGCGGGCCAGCTCTTCGGCGAGGAAGGCTCCATCGCCATGTCGCGGATCGACACCGCGACGCTGCGCCAGGCGACCGAGGACGTTCTCGCCTTCGGCGTCGTCGTCTCCGAGCAGGATGCCGACCAGATCGAGCGGACGAACGACGCGATCTCCCGGCTCGGGCTGATCTGGCGCGGGCTGTCGAACCAGCTGGCGGTTGCCGCCGCACCCGCGCTGGAAGCGGTGGCTGACGCCATGGCGGCGGTCGCCAGCCGCACCGGGCCGCTCGGCATCGCGATCCGCGGCCTCTTCGACAACATCGGCCGCCTGACCACCTACGCCGCCACCTTCGCGGCCTTCCTCGCGGGCCGCTGGGTGGCGGGCATGGCCGCGGCGGCACTGTCGGTTCGCGGCCTCGCCACGGCGCTGGTCGTCCTGCGCGGCGCGCTGATCCGCACCGGCATCGGCGCGCTGATCGTCGGCGCGGGCGAGCTCGTCTATCAGTTCACCCGCCTCGTCTCCGGCGCGGGCGGCTTTGGCGAGGCGATGTCGCTCCTGAAGGATCTCGCCGTCGAGGTCTGGGAGCGGATCAGGATGGGCGCTGCGGCGGCGGGTGCTGCCGCCACGGCGATGTTCTTCGACCTGAAGGCCGACGCCGCGTCGGGCATGCAGAGCGCCATCGAGAGCGTGGTGGGCTTCGGCAACACGGCCGCGAACACCTTCGAGGGCGCCTACGAGGCGATCAAGGCGATCTGGGGCCTGCTGCCCGCCGCCATCGGCGATCTGGCGTTCCAGGCGGCCAACAGTCTGGTCGACGGCGTCGAGGCGATGCTGAACGGCGTGGTCTCGCGCATCAACGGCTTCATCGGCGGCATCAACCAGGGGCTCGAAGCGCTCGGGTCGGAGCGGCGCATCTCGCTGGTGCCGGACCTCGACCTCGGCGAGATCGAGAACCGCTTCGAGGGCGCGGCCAGTGCTGCCACGACAGCGGCGCAGGCAGCCTTTGATCGGGCCTTCGAGGACAACCCGCTGACCGCGCCCGATCTCGGCCTGACCGAGGCGGCGAACCGGGCGCTCGAGTCCGCGAACCTCTATCGCGGGGCCGCGCGCGATCTGGCCGAAGGGGCTCGCGCGCCCCTCGAAAGCTGGCAGGCGCTGCGCGACGCGGTGCGTGGCACCGACGAGGCCGAGTGCCGATGCGCTGACCGAGGCCACCGGCGCGGCCGAGCGGCTGGAGACGGCGCTCGGCGATGCCGGACGCGCCGCGACGGGTGCAGGTGCGGCGGCCGGGGCTGCTGCCGCTGCGGCGGAGCCCGCGACCGAGGCCGCCGTCACCGGCTGGCAGGCGGTCACGGCGGCGCTGTCGGACTACGCCAGCAAGGCCCGCGAGATCGGCGGCGACATCGGCCAGAGCCTCGTCGGCGCCTTCCAGTCGGCCGAGAACGCCGTCGGCGAGTTCGTGAAGACCGGCAAGCTGAACTTCCGCGATCTCGTCACCTCGCTGCTGGCCGATCTCGCCAAGCTCGCGGCGCGGCGGTTCATCCTCGGGCCGATCGCCAATGCGCTCGTCCGGCGCGCTCGGCGGCGCGGGCGGCATCTTCGCCGACATCCTGCACGCGGGCGGCATGGTCGGATCGGCCGGGCCCTCGCGGATGGTCCCGGCGCATGGCCTTCGCCGGCGCATCTCGGATGCATGCCGGCGGCATGGGCGGGCCTCGCCACGACGAGGTGCCGGCGATCCTGCAGCGGGGCGAGCGCGTGCTCTCGCGCCGTGAGACGCCGAGCTACGGCGCAGGCGCGCGGGTCAACGTCACCATCATGGCCCGCGACGCCGAGAGCTTCCGGCAGTCCCGCACGCAGGTCGCGGCGGACATCGCCCGCGCGGTCTCGCTCGGGCGGAGGGGCATGTGATGGCGTTTCACGAGGTCCGGTTTCCCGACAACATCAGCCGCGGCGCGCGCGGCGGGCCGGAACGGCGCACGCAGATCGTCGAGCTCGCCTCGGGCGACGAGGAGCGCAACGCCAGCTGGGCCAACTCGCGCCGCCGCTACGATGTGGCCTACGGCATCCGCCGCGCCGACGATCTGGCGGCCGTCGTCGCCTTCTTCGAGGCGCGCAACGGTCGCCTGCACGGCTTCCGCTTCAAGGACTGGGGCGACCACAAGTCCTGCCTGCCCTCGGGCACGCCATCGCCCCCGGATCAGTCGATCGGCACCGGCGACGGCGCGACGACGGCGTTCCAGCTGGTGAAGCGCTACGCCTCCGGCGCGCAATCCTGGACGCGGACCATCGCCAAGCCGGTGGCGGGCACCGTGCGCATCGCGCTCGGCGGGCGTCGAGCAGCCGTCCGGCTGGTCGGTCGACACCACGACCGGCGTCGTCACCTTCGGCGCCGCGCCGGGCGCCGGCGTCGCCATCACCGCGGGCTTCGAGTTCGACGTGCCCGTCCGCTTCGACACCGACGCGCTCGACGTGACGCTCGACCTCGAGCGGCTCGGCTCGATCACCTCCATCCCGCTTCTGGAGATCCGGCGATGAACGACGAGACCGGTTTCATCGCCGCGGTCCTTCGGGAGCTCGCGGCCTCGACCGCCGTGATCCTCGCGGCATGGGGCGCGCTGGGCGGCGCGACCAACGCGCTGACCACGAAGATGCGCCTGCGCGACGCGATCCGCCACATCCTGCTCGGCGGTCTGATCGCCGCCGGGATGGGCAGCGTCTCGATGGCGCTGGTGACGAGCTGGCTCGGCCTGCCGCCCGAGGCGATCCCGGCGGGAGGCGCGGCGGGGTCCGCCGCCTATCTCGTCGGCATCTTCGGCCCGGCCTTCATCGAGGTCGTCCTCGCCCGGCTGCGCCGCGGGAAGGCGGGCGACGGCGATGCATGAGCTTCTCCGCCTCGCGCGCTCCATCCGCTGCGACCCTGCCGATGCCGGTCAGGCCTTCGTCCACCGCGTTCGCGTCGGCCTCGCCGTCGCCGCGCTCCTCCTGCTCCTGTCGCTCCTGCGGTGACCCTTTCGAGGCGGCCCTGACATGAAGACGCTCTCTCCGGCCCTGCAGGCCCATCTCGACGAGGGGACGACCACGCTCGCCTGGTGCTGGCGGATCCTCCGCGCGGACGGCGTGACCTTCGGCTTCACCGACCACGACCGGACGCTCAGCTTCGACGGGACGGATTTCGAGCCCGAAAGCGGGCTGACCGCCTCCGAGGTCCGCTCGGGCTCGGACCTGTCGGTCGATGCGCAGGACGCCGAGGGCGTGCTGACCTCCGACCGGATCACCGAGACCGACATCCTCGACGGCCGCTGGGACAACGCCGAGGTCGAGGTCTGGCGGGTGAACTGGGCCGACACGGGCCAGCGCGTGCTGATGCGGCGCGGCGCGATCGGCCAGATCCGGCGCGGGCGGCTGGCGTTCGTCGCCGAGGTGCGCTCGCTCGCCCATGTGCTCGGCCAGACGGTCGGGCGGACCTTCCAGGCGACCTGCGACGCCGCGCTCGGCGATGCGCGCTGCGGGGTCGATCTGGAGGATCCCGCCTTCAAGGGCACGGGCGCCGTCATCGATCTCCTGCGCGACCGGGCCTTCACCGCCTCGGGGCTCGGCGGCTTCACCTCCGGCTGGTTCACCTTCGGCACGCTGGAATGGACGAGCGGCGCGAATGCGGGGCGGCGCACCGAGGTGCTGGGCCATGACGTCACGGACGGCATCGCGGTGCTGACGCTGCTGGAAGCGCCGGTGCGCGTCCATCGCCGAGGGCGACGCCTTCACCATCCGCGCGGGCTGCGACAAGCGCATGGAGACCTGCGGGGCGAAGTTCGCCAACACCGCCAACTTCCGGGGCTTCCCGCACATCCCCGGTCAGGATGCGGTTCTGCGCTACGCCACCAGGGATGGCGGGCACGAGGGGGCGGTGCTGTGAAGCCCGCCGATCCCGAGCGCGTCATCGCCGCAGCCCGCGGTCTGGCTCGGCACGCCGTACCACGACCAGGCCAGCCTCCGGGGCGTCGGCTGCGACTGCCTCGGGCTGGCGCGCGGGCGTCTGGCGCGAGGTGGTCGGCCCCGAGCCGTTCCCGATCCCGCCCTACAGCCGCGACTGGGGCGAGACCGGCCCGCGCGAGGTGCTGGCCGAGGGCGCGCGGCGGATGATGACCGGAGATGTTCCGTCTCGGAGGTCGGTCCGGGCGCGCTGGTTCTCTTCCGCATGAAGCCCCGCGCCATCGCCAAGCATGTCGGGATCCTGACCGGGCCCGACACCTTCCTCCATGCCTATGAGCGCCTTGGCGTGATCGAGGAGTCGCTCACCCATGCCTGGCGGCGGCGCGTCGCCTTGGCGTTTCTCTTCCCCAGGATAAAGGACGGAGGATGAGCGAGAGCTGAATGCCAAAATGCCGGAAGTTCCGGCCCACTGCGGACATTGACCGGCACACCGTCATGCCACAGTGTGGCCGTCGAACCTGACTTTCGCGGCATGCGCGAAATATTGGAGGCAACGAACTCACATAACGCACTGCAAATATTCTCAAGCGGCAGGATGGGCGCTGGTGACTACATCATCAGCGCCTTGTTCACCTTTGCCGCTTTGCCTTCGTACTGAGTAACATCAATCCCCCGCTCAGACAGTGCGTCGGACAAGTTCGATTTCGCTCAGCGCCTCGATTGCCTGTTCAGTCATCTTCATGAAGTTGATCTTCCGCTTGTATGGCGGGTTCGTTTCTCCAAAGACACTGCAGGTTTCGAACGATAAATCCTCGGCGTATTTGCTCATGAAGAACGACAGAAACGTATTGATGCTTGTCCGAATGCGCGGATCATCCGCCGTCAGGTGCGCTGATGCGTCCAGCGCCTCCAGCATGAGTTTGGACCACAGATCCGCCCCTTTTTCGTTCATCAGCTGCATCGCGTTGTGGGTGTGATGAAAGTTCAGCCGGTATTCCGCACCATGGTAGTACGGCCCGCCGCCCATCACATCGATCCACATCGACGCTTGCGTGTTGATGTGATGGTTGATGCCACCGACACGCTCGAAAACGGACCGGAACCATTCGTCTTGATCAAACACACGCTGATAGAAGCTCTGGACGATCTCCACGATAGGGTCCTGACCAAGCACGGAGTACAATTGCCAGAACTGGATCGGCTTTGACACGTCGCTTGGTGCCGTCAGCGACAATATGTCAGCCATACGATGGGCTTCCGTCGGCAACAAATCCTTGTCGATCGCAGCCCGGATGTAATCCCGCTGGATCTTTTCGGTCATATACCCGGGTCGCGTCGGGAACTTGGGAAGGTCAACATGTTCCATGGCGGTCTTTCGTGGGGTTTCTCGCCCTTTTTTGATGTTGGATTGAAATGCACCCAAGCTGATCTTGGTGCCGGACCGATGATTTATGAAGGGTCCCCGAGACATTCAACCCTCATGACATTTCACGGGAGAGTGCGTGCAAACGGGCGATATTTCCTCGAGGAAGTTGTTTTTTGAGAAGTGTCCGAAAGAAAGCTCGCTACGGTCCGACCCAATGCGGCGATCCCCCAAACAGACCTGACGCTGTGGCGCAACTTCAGCATTGCTGCCGTTCGTGCACGGCGCAGCATTTGAACCAAGGTATGGACTGCTGTGCGGACTTTTCGTCCGTTGGCCGCAACGGACGCGATGTCGCATCAGACTCAGGTCGCGATCTATTCGGGGAGCCCCGCCTGTCGGAGACCGTCCAGAAACCGCGTCTTTTCATCCGGTTCGGTATACACGCAACGCTCCTCGGCGAGCGCGAGCGAATACTCGGGCGCGAGGCGCAGTATCTTGTCTATCTGATTTCGAGCATCCTCCAAGGCCCCCAAATGGGCGTGGGAAGCTGCCAGAAAGAGATGGGGATAAAGATGATCGGGCTTGGGCTCCAACGCCTTGGAGAAGAATTCCGCGGCACGCCCGTAATCTCCGGTCTGAAAATGCGCGATGCCTGCGTGCACGTCGAACTCGATCCTGAAGGTATCCCTCGGGCTCAGACGTCTGGCTTTCTCGATCCATCGGAACGCCTCCGCGCCATTTCCGGTCAGCGCGAGCGCGGCGCCGAGAAACGAGTGGGCAAGCGCGAAATTCGGATTGAGTTCGATGGCCTTGCTCGCCGTCGAGATCATTCTCGGCCCCTCATGCCTGATCGCGGCGACGAAAAACAGCGCGATGTAGGCCCACGGATCATCCGGGTCGAACCGCAGGGCGCTCTCGGCGGCTTCCATCGCCGCCGGGATGGCATGCTCGGCATCTTCCCAGCCTTGCATCGTCCGCCATGAAATCGTCCACGCCTTCTGGCTGTGGGCTTTCGCATAGGCCGGATCGACCTCGATCGCCCTGTCGAGAAGGGCGATGGCTTCGTCGCTCCCCGACTTCGAGAACTCGCCGATCTTCGCCATCGCCTGGATGACAAGGTCCCATGCATCGAGACTCCGCACGGCCTTCCGACGGGCGCGGACGCTCTCCGCCGTGGCCAGTCGGGGCTCAAGGGCGCCGGCAATACTTTCAGTGATCTCGTCCTGAACCTCGAACACGTCCTCAAGATCCCGGTCGTACTTCTCCGCCCATATCTGCTTGCCGGACTCGCCGTCGACGAGCAGGGCATTGATGCGCAACCTGCGACCCGCTTTGCGCACGCTGCCCTCCAGGACGTATCGCACGCCGAGTTCGCGAGCCACCTGCCGCACGTCAACGGTCTGGCCTTTGTAACTGAGCGTCGTGTTGTGTGCGATCACGAACAGCCACCCGATACGACACAGTTCGGTAATGATGTCTTCCGAGATTCCGTCCGCGAAATACTCCTGTTCGGGATCGCTCGACATGTTCTGGAAGGGAAGCACCGCCAGCGACGGTTTGTCAGGAAGCGGCGGATGAGGTGATGAATCTGAGTGGCCGACATCCACCTCGAACCGGAAGCCGCGTCTCGGGATCGTGCGGATCATGCGCTGCGAGGCGCCGTCGTCACCGAGCGCGGCGCGTGCGGCGTTGATCTGCGTGGAAATGGCGGAATCCGAAACAATTCGACCTCTCCAGACGGTCTCGATCAGATCATCGCGCGTGACGATCTCGCCGGGGCGGTTGGCGAAATGGGCAATGAGGTCGAACACCCGGGGTTCAATCCGCACAGGTTGACCGGAACGCCGCAGCTCGCCCCGGCCGGCGTCGAGTTCGAAATCACCGAAGGTGACGACCCGTTGTCCGTTCGTCATGCGTCCATTTCACCACAATCGAGCGCCCGCATCCAAGAAAATCGGACGTCTTCCGGATCCTTTCCGGACCTCTCCTGAAAGACGTCTGAACGCGATGAGCCCAATATCGTCCGACGCTGTGGCATCGCGGCACAGCGCATAATGCTGGAGAGGACAATGGAAAGCTTCTTTGAAAAAATCCGGACCTGCGTGGAAATTCAACTCGAATACAGACGGATGGCATCCGAACTCTCGGAATTGGACCCCCGGGAACTGGAAGCCATTTTTCAGATCGAGCCGCGCGAAATCACCCGATATTGTCGAAGGATCGTATACGCCAGACGCGAGCGCGCGGCGGGCGCGTCCCGATCGGCATCACGTCCGATCGGATCCTACGAGAACCAAAGCGTAGCTCGGCCCGGCCTGCATTGAAGTTATCCCGGACCGCACGCCCCCGTCTGGCCCGGGCCCGACCGGGCCGTTCGCAACGGCGAAGCGAAGGCCGGCCGTTCGCTGACATTTGGTCGGACCACAACAATGTGGACGAAGCCTGCCGATGGTGAACACACTGTTTCCGACGCTCAGATTATCCGGTCGGTGCCAAGTAATCTGCGCTTTCACCTCAGCGGCAGGACCAGGACCTTCTTCGCCGCCTTTCGATCGCGAACCGCCCGAAACCATCGCTCAAAATGCGGTCGCGATACCTTGTTTGCCGGCAATCCCATCCAACGGTGGGCGATGACACCGAGGCAGATGTCCGCCATTGAGAAATGCGCGCCATTGGCGAATTCCTTGTCGGCAAGATGGTGGTCAAGAATGGCGGCATATGTCTCTGCCTTCGCCAACGACTCCTCAATTAGGCGAAGATCGCGCTTGTCCACCTCGGCACGGACCAACTGGTGGAACGCGGGACCCATTGCTGAATAGAATTGCAAATTTGCCCAATCCATCCAGCGGTCGGCGCGAGCACGCTCCTGCACGTCGATCGGATAGAAGTGGGCACCGCCGTACTTGGCTCCGAGGTAGCGAACAATTGCATTCGACTCCCACAATATGAATCCGCCATCGTCGATTGCCGGCACCAGGCCATTCGGATTGAGAACTCTGAATTCGGCAGTGCCGGTCAGACCGTGTTCCATGCCTGCCGGGATGAGGGCATATTCGAGCCCGAGTTCGTCGGCCGCCCAGACAACCTTCTGAACATTGTTGGATTTCAATCCACCCCAGATGGTCAGCAACTTGATTCAACCTCCAGATTCGAACCTGTAGATGATTGGCTCAAGACAACAGTCTGACATGCCGGATATCTCGGCGCCGAATCGTTTTCGACCACGAAGCTTCGCCGTGTCATTCAGGCTGTAGGCTGGTGCCGGTGCGCTGGAGCGACTATGGCAGATTGAGCTCTGACCGGACTGCCGCATCGCAGCATGGACGGCCAGTCGAACCGCCTGCCGAACGTCCGCAACCGAAACGAGCGCCATTCAGGTTCGCGTTCGTACGGAGTTCGCCGCACAGCCCGACCCTACCACCGTCATCGAATGCTGATCGGAGACGCCTTCGTGGCGACGGGCAGCTGCTGCCCGAAGCCATCCCATGACGCGCGTGGCCGGAACGCCGGGCGGGGACGGCGTGGCCCGGGTCTGAACGCCTTCCGTCGGCCGCAGGACCACCCTGACCGGCCGCTGCCTCCGTCTTCGTTTCACCCATGCTCCGCGAGGTCCCATGGCGACCCTCATCCTCGGCGCGGCCGGCGCCGCCATTGGCGGCAGCATCGGCGGCGCGATCCTCGGCGTCAGCGCCGCGACCATCGGCGGCTTCATCGGCTCCAGCATCGGTTCGGTCGTCGACAGCTGGATCATCTCGTCGCTCGCGCCCACGCAGCGCATCGAGGGCGCGCGTCTCGACACGCTGCGCATCACCTCGGCCACGGAGGGTGCGGTGATCCCGCGGCTCTACGGTCGGATGCGGATGGGCGGCAACATCATCTGGGCGACGGATTTCCGCGAGGAGACGAAGACCACCACGCAGGGCGGCGGCAAGGGCGGCGGGGGCGGCAAGGTCAAGACGACCGAGTATCTGTACTATGCGAGCTTCGCCGTTGCGCTCTGCGAGGGCCCGATCACCGGGATCGGGCGCATCTGGGCCGACGGCAAGCCGATGGACCTCTCCGGCGTCACCTTGCGCTGGTATCCGGGCGACGAAGCACAGTCTGCCGATCCGTTCATCGCAGCAAAGATGGGCGCGGCCAGCACCCCCGCCTATCGCGGCACGGCCTATGTCGTCTTCGAGGAACTGGCGCTCTCGACCTACGGCAACCGCCTGCCGCAGCTCTCCTTCGAGGTGTTCCGGCCACTCGCCGATCCCGACACCGCCGAGGGGCTGACCCGCGCCGTCACCATGATCCCCGCCTCGGGCGAGTTCACCTACGCCACGCAGGCCATCCGCAAGACCGATGGTGGCGCGACGCAGGCGGAGAACCTGAACGCGCTGGCCGACTCCACCGACATGGTGGAGGCGCTGGACCGGCTGCAGGCGATGGCGCCCAAGGTCGAGAGCGTCAGCCTCGTCGTCGCCTGGTTCGGCGACGACCTGCGCGCAGGAACCTGCAAGGTGCGGCCGGGCGTCGAGGTGTCGGCCAAATCGACCACGCCGGTCAGCTGGTCGGTGAACGGCGTCAGCCGCGCCAACGCCTTCCTCGTCAGTCGCGACGATCAGGATCGCCCCGTCTATGGCGGCACGCCGTCCGACTTCGCCGTGGTGCAGGCGATCCAGGAGATGAAGGCGCGCGGGCTGCGCGTCACCTTCTATCCGTTCATCCTGATGGACGTCCCGCCCGGCAACAGCCTGCCGAACCCGTATTCCGACAACGCCGCCGAGACGGGCCAGCCCGCGTTTCCCGTGGCGGGGCCGGATCACCTGCTTCGCCGGCCGCTGGATTCGCCGGGACCGTTGACAAGACCGCCACGG
>CAVORV010000030.1:0-233054 GCA_963698685.1 uncultured Alphaproteobacteria bacterium | reverse complement strand
GACCACGTAAGCCGCACTCGGTTCTAGAGTTGGTCTTCGACCGGAAGCAGCGACGTGATCCTGGCGACGAACTTTTCCCAGCCGCTGGCCCCGGGTTCGCTGCGCCAGATCCGCATCGAGTCTCCGTCGCCATACCGCCAGACGGTGCGTCCATCCGCGTCAAGCCCGACCTCATAGACGAATGCGGGCATGTCGTCCTCGATCGCCTCGGCGAACATGGCCCCGAACTCCGGCAACTCGATGAAGACGCCCATCTCCGTGTTTAGCTCGATCGAGCGCGGATCGTAGTTGAGCGAACCGATGAAGACCGTCTCCCTGTCAATCAGAATTGCCTTCGTGTGGAGCGTGAGGCTGACGGGCTCGCCGGTGAGCTGGGAAATCGCCGCGTCGGCCTTGGCCTCGTAAATCCGCACGCCCGCCTCGAGAAGCTCCTTCCGATACGGAAAGTACCCGCCGTGCACGTAGGGGTGATTGGTCGAGGCAAGGGAATTGGTGATGACGATGATGTCTATTCCGCGTTCCCGCAGCGATTTGAGAAGGGCGACACCCTCGCGCCGCGGCACGAAGTATGGCGTGACGATGACGATCTCGCGCTTCGCCGCCTCCATCCGCGAGGAGATGTCGCTGAACAACTCCTCCAGACCGGACCCGACCGGGTAGCCCAGTTTCGCCGGCGAATCCGTCACGACGATTCCGTAGCCGTCGATGGGCTCGATCCGTCCCGCGCGCAGGTCGCGGAACAACTGATCCTCCACCGCGCCGTCGTAGACTTCGCGCGCTCGGGCGAGCTGAAGGGGCTCGGCCCGGTCGCCTATCCGTGATTCGGCCGCAGCCACTCTCGTGTCTTCGTCGATCAACGCGTCGAGCGGCACCGCGAGATTACTGTTCCAGAAGAGATCGAAGCTCCGGGAGACGTCCATCGCGACGGGCCCTGCGCCGAACACGTCGAAGTCCGCGAACTCGATCTCCTGTTCAACGGCATAGTATTCGTCGGCGATGTTGCGGCCCCCGACGATGACCATTGATCCGTCCACGATGAACGACTTGTTGTGCATCCGCCGGTTCGTACGCGAAAAATCCCGGAGAAAGGCGAGCCATTGCGGCCCGGAACGGCTCACCGGATTGAAAATGCGCACCTCGAGGTTCGGTCGGGCGTCCAGAATCGCGAGGCTTTCGTCGGATGCCGTGGTGAAGACGTCATCGAGAAGAAAGCGTACGCGTACCCCGCGATCCGCCGCCTCGATGAGCGCCTGCGCGATGAGAGCGGCGGAGAGGTCCGCTTTCATCAGGAAATACTGCGCGTCGATGCTGTGTTCGGCTTCTTCGATCAGACGCAGGCGCGCGCCCAGCGCGGCCTCCCCGGCCCCGATTGGCACGAAGCCGGACTTGCCGGAACCGTCGAGCCAAGGGGCCGCCACTCTGCCGGCCCGCGAGGCGCGCGCCGGCGGCTCCGCCGCGCTCGGCGTCTTGGGCGCGTCGAACGGCACGCCCGCGCAGCCCGAAGCCGCCAGCGCGAAAACGATCGCCCACACACCGGCAGGCTTTCGCGACGACAACCGCCACCGGGAGACGGTTCCGGCGCATCCGCTCGACGGCGCGACATGTTGTGGTTTTGACATCGCGGAAATCTAAGAAGATGTCGCGTTCGTGTCCACTTGAAGTCGTGTCGTTCGCCCGCCTATACAGCGCGACCTCACGCATCTCAAGGACGACAGGTGCCATGGCCGGACACTCCAAATGGGCCAACATCCAGCATCGCAAGGGGCGCCAGGACGCCGTGCGGTCAAAGATGTTCTCCAAGTTCTCGAAGGAGATCACCGTGGCCGCCAAGATGGGCGACCCGGACCCCGAGAAGAACCCGCGCCTGCGCCTGGCCGTCAAGGAGGCCAAGGCCAATTCGATGCCCAAGGACAACATCGACCGGGCCATCAAGAAGGCCATCGGTGGCGATGCGGAGAACTATGACGAGATCCGCTACGAGGGATACGGGCCCAACGGCGTGGCGATCATCGTCGAGGCGATGACCGACAACCGCAACCGGACGGCGTCGAACGTGCGCTCGACCTTCACCAAACGCGGCGGCAATCTGGGCGAGACCGGAGCTGTCAGCTTCATGTTCGACCGCAAGGGGCAGATCGTATATGCCGCGTCGGCCGGCAGCCCCGACGACGTGATGATGGCCGCCATCGAAGCGGGGGCCGAGGATGTCGAGAGCGGCGAGGACGGGCATGTGATCTGGTGCGCGGACACCGATCTGAACGAAGTGTCGACCGCGTTGGAGGCGGCGCTGGGCGAAAGCGAGACCGCCAAGCTGGTCTGGCGTCCGCAGACGACGACAGAGCTTGATCTGGACGCCGCACGGAGCCTGATGGGTCTGATCGAGGCGCTCGAGGATGATGACGACGTCCAGTCGGTCACCGCGAATTTCGAGATCTCCGACGAGGTCATGGAGCAGCTCTGACGCGCGGGTCTTGCGCCTTTAGGCGCGCGCGGGCCGTACGGGGTCCGACATGCTGAACCTGTGGTTTGACGCCGATTTCCTGGTGACGCTTGCGCTGATCGTGGCGGGTTTTCTCGTCGCGTCATCGGTCGCGGTCTGGTTCTACGGGCGTTTCGCGAAGCGGGCGCGCGGGGCTTCGTCGCATTCGCGGCCGATCAGGGGGGCGGCCACCGGCGTCGACGATGTCGTCGCGCCGCTGACGGAGGGCCGCCCCGGAGAGACCGGGATCCGGCTTATCGACGCGAACATGGACGCCTACGCGGCGCGGGCGGGATCGGCGCGGGCGGCCGGGCGCAGCATCGACGTGCAGTATTACCTGTGGCGCAGCGACCTGACCGGGGATCTGCTGGCGCTTGAACTGCTGCGGGCGGCGGATCGGGGCGTGCGGGTGCGGTTTCTGATCGACGACATCAACACGCGCGGCCGCGATCCGCATTATCTGGCGCTCAACGCCCATCCGCGCATCGAGGTGCGGGTGTTCAATCCGGCGAAGAACCGGACGAACACGCTGCGCCGGGGGATCGAGATGATGCTGCGCGCGGTCAAGGTGACGCGTCGGATGCACAACAAGGCTTGGATCGTCGACGGGCGGATGGCGGTGATCGGCGGGCGCAACATCGGCGACACGTATTTCGACGCGGCACGGGATTTCAATTCGTTGGATATGGACGCCCTGGTGGTCGGAGCGGCGGTGCCGCAGGCCGGGGCCGTGTTCGACGCGTATTGGAACAGTCCTCAGGTGCTGCCGATCCGGGCGCTGTGGTCGCGCGGGCGAAAGGGAAACCTGCGCGGGCTGCGCGCCGATCTGAGGCGGGTTGCGGAGGGCGGGGAAGCCGCGCGGTATCTGGGGCGGGGCGATCCGGCGCGGTCGTTGGGCGAGCTGATCGGACGAGGCGAGGGAGTTCACTGGACCGATGAGGCGCGGATCGTCTCGGATCCGCCGGAGAAGACCGAGAAACGTGGCAAGGCGGACTGGTTGATCCGCAGCCTCGTGCCGATGCTGCTCGAGGCGGAGAAGGACGTGCGGATCACCACCGCGTATTTCGTACCGGACGGGCGGAGCGTCGAAGCGATGGTCCGGCTGGCGCGGAGCGGCGTGCGGGTCTCGATCCTGACGAATTCGCTGGCGTCCACCAATCAGGTGCTGGTCCACGGGGCCTATGCCCGCGCGCGGCACCGGCTTCTGTCGGGCGGGGTCGATCTGTTCGAGCTCAAGCCGACCGACCCCGGGCGCGAGGTCTACGCCAGTCTGGGGTCCGACCGCTCGTCGCTGCACGGCAAGTGCTTTTCCATAGACGGGACGCGCGGGTTCATCGGATCGTTCAATTTCGATCTCAGGTCGGCGTATCTCAACACGGAGATGGGGATCGTGTTCGATCAGCCCCAGATCGCCGCCGGGATGCGCCGGATATTCGGGCGCGACACCTCGGTCGAGCGCAGCTGGCGTCTGTCGCTTGACGATGGCGCGCTTCGTTGGGACGACGAGGGGCGCAGCTTCGGCCGCGAGCCCCATGCGGACGCGCTGCGATCGGCGCTGGCATGGATCGCGGGGCGGTTGCCGATCCGAAGCCAGCTCTGATCCCGGTTGTCCGGCGGCATCAGCAAGTTGCAATGCATCGTGATCAATTCGGGGATTGGCGCGGAACGGTTTTGGGTCCACATTGGCGCACGCAGAGGACCAAGGAGAACACATGATTTCGCGATGGATCGTGGCGGTGGTTGCCGCGGCGCTCGCGGGCAGTTGTAGCTTTGCGATGGCGGACGGTCTCGTGACCGGAACGGCGAGTTTCCGTGAGCGTATCGCGCCGCCGCCCGATGCCGCCTTCGAGGCGGTGATCGAGGACGTGAGCCGGGCCGACGCGCCGGCGATCGTCATCGGGCGGACGGTCGTCGCGAATGCCGGAACGCCTCCCTATGACTTCTCGATCGAATACGATTCGGCCGAAATAGACGAACGCAACGCCTATTCCGTGCGCACACGTCTGGTGGACGGCGAGCGGCTGCTCTTCACCTCCGACACCGCGCATCCTGTGATCACGCGCGGCGCGCCGCTGGTCGTGGACGTGCGGATGGTCAAGGCGGAGTTGGACGGATCGCCGGTTCCGTCGCGCACGATGTTGGATCTGCCCGCCACTTTCCGGGGCGATCTTCCCTGCGCCGATTGCGCGGCGATCCGGTACACGATCAATTTCTGGCCTGACGACGTGTTCCATCTGCGCAGGATCTGGAATGGAACGGACCTCACCGAGGACACGATAGGGCAATGGACCGATGATCCGGCGCGCGGGATCCTCACCCTGACATCCGGCGAGGACAGCATCGAATTCGAGGTTCTGGCGACGGACAGGATCCGGCTTCTGGCCCGGGACGGCACGGCGATCGTGTCGGATCTGAACTATGACCTGGTCTCGGACGGGACGCTCGATCCGATCGACATGGAGCTTCCGATCCGGGGGATGGTGACCATCCCGTCGGACAGCCCGCGCATCACCGAGTGCTTGACCGGTCAGACCTATGCGCTGTCGCGGGAGGGTGATTTCGCCACGCTCGAATCCGCGTATCTGGCGGCCGGAGTGGCCCAGGGCTCGCGACTGCTGGCCAGCTTCGACGGACGCATCCGGAGGGGCGGAGACGCGGGGGACGAGGACCGGGTCGAGGTGCGGAAGTTCACCGGCGTCTGGCCCGACGAGACCTGCGCGCCGCGCCAGAGCGACGCGAGCCTGACGAACACGTACTGGAAGATCCTGCGTCTCGGGTCGGCCGAGATAGTGCCGACCGAGGGTGCGACGGACCCGCATCTGACGCTCCAGGAATCCGAGATGGCATTCGCCGCGACGGTGGGCTGCAACAACATGTTCGGCCGGTTCACCGTATCGGGCGACCGGTTGGTGTTCACGGGTGCGGGATCGACGATGATGGCTTGTCCGCCGCCGCTCGACGAGTGGGAGCGCCAACTGTTGCTGGTGCTGGCCGAGACGGCCGGTTGGCGCGTGGACGGTCAGGCGCTGGAGTTGACCGACGCGGATGGCGGGACGCTCGCGCTGTTCCAGGCCGTACATCTGCGCTGAGCCTGCAACCAACCACGGAGATCGCCATGACGCTTCAAACCCGCAGGATCGTGCTCGCCGCCCGGCCGCAGGGCGCGCCCAAGGCATCCGATTTCCGTCTGGAGACCGCGGAGGTCGGGGCGCCTGGAGACGGCGAGGTGCTGCTGAGCACGCTCTGGCTGTCGCTTGATCCCTACATGCGCGGGCGGATGAGTGACGGGCCGTCCTATGCGGAGCCGGTCGCGATCGGCGGCGTGATGGGCGCGCAGACCGTGGCGCGGGTCGAGGCGTCGCATCACCCGGGCTTCGACGTCGGAGACCTGGTGCTTGCCAACAGCGGATGGCAGAGCCGCCAGATCTCGGACGGGACGGGGCTGATGAAGCTGCCGGCAGACATGGCACATCCGTCATGGGCGCTGGGCGTGATGGGGATGACGGGTTTCACGGCCTATGTCGGGCTTCTTGATCTCGGGACGCCGAAGGAGGGCGAGACGATCGTCGTGGGGGCCGCGACGGGCGCCGTGGGGTCGATCGTCGGGCAGATCGGCAAGATCAAGGGCTGCCGGGTCGTGGGCGTGGCCGGCGGGCCGGAGAAATGCGGCCATGCGGTAGAGGTGCTGGGGTTCGACGCGTGCATCGATCACCGGGCCGATGACTTCGCCGATCAGCTCAAGGCGGCCTGTCCTGACGGGGTGGACGTCTATTTCGAGAGCGTCGGCGGCGCGG
This sequence comes from uncultured Alphaproteobacteria bacterium, assembly GCA_963698685.1. Taxonomy (GTDB): domain Bacteria; phylum Pseudomonadota; class Alphaproteobacteria; order Rhodobacterales; family Rhodobacteraceae; genus Amaricoccus. The sequence continues at coordinate 226,781 of CAVORV010000030.1, read as the reverse complement.
TGTTCGCGGCGGTCCTGCCGCTTTTGAACACCCATGCGCGTGTTCCGGTCTGCGGGCTGATCGCGCAGTACAACGCGACGGGGCCGGCGGAGGGGCCGGACAGGCTCCCCGGCCTCATGCGTCAGGTTCTGACCAAACGGATAAAGATGCAGGGCTTCATCATCTTCGACCATTATGCGGACCGCTATGCGGATTTCAGCCGCGACATGGCGGGCTGGCTCGCCGAGGGGCGCGTCCAGTACCGTGAGGACGTGACCGAGGGCCTTGAGAACGCGCCGGAGGCGTTCATCGGGCTGCTCGAAGGGCGGAACTTCGGCAAAGTGGTGGTCAAGGTCGCTGACTGAGGCGCCTGCGCTTCGACACGATCATCCTCGGCGCGGGCGCGGCGGGGATGATGGGCGCGGTCCATGCGGCCGCCAGCGGCGGGCGCGTTCTGATCGTCGATCACGCCAAGGCGCCGGGCGAGAAGATCCGCATCTCGGGTGGCGGGCGCTGCAACTTCACCAACCTGCACTGCCGCCCCGAGGCCTTCATCTCCGGCAATCCGCATTTCTGCAAATCCGCGCTGGGCCGGTACGATCAGCATGATTTCATCGCCATGGTCGACCGGCATCGGATCCCGTGGCACGAGAAGACGTTGGGTCAGCTCTTCTGCGACGGGTCGGCGCGCGAGATCATCGCGATGCTGCTTGCCGAGATGGAAGGCGCGGGCGTGACGCTCCGGCTCGGGGCGGAAGTGGGCGAGGTCGCGGGCGGCGCGGAGGGGTTCCGGGTCGTGATCGACGGTCGCGATCATCTCTGCGACAGCCTCGTCGTGGCGACTGGCGGGCTTTCGATCCCGAAAATGGGCGCGACCGGGTTCGGATACCGGGTCGCGGAGCGTTTCGGGCTGAAGCTCCGGCCGACGCGGGCTGGGCTCGTGCCGCTGACCTTCGGGCCGGACGTTCTGCCCCGGATGAAGGCGCTGGCGGGCGTGGCGGTCGACGCGCGCGTCGCGGCGGGCGGGGTCGCGTTCGACGAGGCGGTGCTGTTCACGCATCGGGGGCTCTCCGGGCCGGCGATCCTTCAGGCCTCGTCGTACTGGCGCGAGCGCGAGGATGTGCGGGTGGACATGGCGCCGGGGCGCGACGTGGCGGGCCTGCTTCGCGCGGCGCGCGGCGAGAACGGCCGACGGTCGGTCGGAACGGCGCTGGCGGGGATCGTGCCGAAGCGGTTGGCGGCGGACATCTCGGAGCGGGCGGGACTTGCCGGAAACCTGGCCGACATGAGCGACGCGCGGCTCGCCGAGGCCGGGGCGGCCATCAATGCCTGGGAGCTGCGTCCCTCGGGGACCGAGGGGTATCGGACGGCCGAGGTGACGTTGGGCGGGGTCGATACGGATGATCTCGACGCGCGCACGATGGCGGCGCGGCGGGTTCCGGGCCTGCATTTCATCGGCGAGGTGGTCGATGTGACCGGATGGCTCGGCGGCTACAATTTCCAGTGGGCATGGTCGTCCGGCTGGGCGGCCGGAACCGCGATCGCCGACGCGTCGCGGTAGCGCCGCTACTGGATGAATTGAGGCATGATCAGGCGCGGCAGAGCGAGGATCGCGTCGGGGACGAGGATCACGAAGAGCAGGACGAGCAGCATCGGCGCGAGCACGATGGCGACGTCGCGGAGCGCGTCCACGAGGCGGATTTTGCCGATGCTCGCCGCGATCAGCAGACAGAGCCCGTATGGCGGCGTCACGAGCCCGAAGCCGAGGCTGATCACGCCGATGATCGCGAAGTGGATCGGGTGCATGTCGACGTGCTGGGTCACGGGATAGAGCACGGTGCCGAGGATGATGATCGCGGGGATCGCGTCGATGAACATGCCGATCAGAAGGAACGCGAGCGCCACCATGATCCCGGTGCCGATCAACCCGAGACCCATCATCTCGATCTGGTCCACCAGGGCGGCGGGGATCTTGAAGTACGCGAGGCACCAGCCGAAGGCCGACGCGGTGCCGATGCAGAAGAGCGAGATCGCCGCGAACCGCGCGCTGTCGTAGAAGAGCCCGGGCAGCTCGCGCGGCGCGACCGAGCGGTAGATGAGCAGGCCGAGGAAGAGCGAGTAGACCACGGCGACGACCGACGCCTCGGTCGGCGTGAAGAACCCGCCGACGATGCCGCCCACGATGATCAGCGGCGTCATGAGCGCGAGCGAGGCGCTGGCGGCGGCGACCATGAGTTCGATGAAGGTGGAGCGCTTATGGATCGGATAGCCGCGCCGCTTGGCGAAGATATAGACGGTGATCATCTGCGACGCGGCGATCAGGATGCCGGGCAGGACGCCCGCGAGGAAGAGCCCGCCGATCGAGACCGACATGAGCCCGCCCCAGACGACCATGAGAATGGATGGCGGGATGATGACGCCCATCACGGAGGAGCAGGCGGTGATCGCCACGGCGAAGGAGCTGTCGTAGCCCTCCTTTTTCATCTGCGGGATCAAGAGCGAGCCGATGCCGGCGGCGTCGGCGGTCGACGAGCCGGAGATGCCGGCGAACAGCATCGAGACCATGACGTTGACGTGGCCGAGACCGCCGGGGAGGTGCCCGACCATCGCGCTGGCGAACCGGATCAGGCGGTCGGTGATGCCCGCCCCGTTCATCAGGTTGGCCGCGAGCAGGAAGAACGGCACCGCGAGCAGGACGAAGGCGTTGTAGCTCTTGAACATCTCGCGCAGCAGCAGGACCGGGGTCAGGCGCTCCTCGATGAAAAAGACGGGGATGACCGCGAGCGCGAGCGCGAAGGCGACCGGAACGCGCAGGATGATCAGGACGGCGAAGGTGCCGAACAGGATCGCGGCGACCTCACCTGGTCCCATAATCGTGGCCTTCCCTGTAGGACGCGACGTCGTCGACGATCTTCTCGATCGTGAACAGCGCCCATGTCGCGCCGGCCAAGGGCCACGCGATGTAGATCGAGAGCATCGGCAGGCCGGAAATCTCGGATTGCTGGCGGGAGCCGAGAATGGCGAAGTCCCAGCCGTAGCGCAGGAAGGTCGTTGCGGCGAGCAGCACGGCCAGATGCACGAAGAGACGCAGGCCGAACTCGACTTTCCGGTTCGCGCTGTGCGGCAGGACGTCCACGTCGAAATGGGTGCCATCCCGCACCGCGATCATCGACCCGATCAGGATGATCCAGACGAAACAGAACCGCGCGATTTCTTCCGTCCATATGAAGCGGGGGATGATGCCGGTGTAGCGGCTGAGAATCTGCATGCCGATGGGAATGACGAGCGCCATCATCAGCACCGTCAGGAGGAACTTGAGAAGGCTGTACCAGCCGTCGAGAATTGCGCGCACGGTCGTCATTCGCCTCCGCTCCGCCGGAGCGGATTGGTCGCCGGCGGGATCATGATCCCGCCGGCTGTTGCTTTCGGAAGGTTACTGGACCGCGCGGATCGCCTCGAGCACTTCCGTGGCGCCCAGCTCCTCGGCATACGCGTCCTGGATCGGACCGGCGAGTTCGAGCAGCTTGTCGCGCTCGGTGAACTCGTGGGTGGTCAGAAGACCGGCCGCTTCCATCGCCGCGAGCTTTTCACTGTCCTGGCCCGATTCGATGTCGCGCCCGAGTTTGGCCCCGGCCTTGCCGGCCTGGAGAACGCAGGCCTGCTCCTCAGGCGTAAGCCGCTCGAACGTGGCGTTCGAGAAGGCGATGGGCCGCACGGTGATCGCGTGCTGGGTGAGCGAGATGTCAGGGCCGACCTCGTAGAACTTCATCTGCTCGATGCCCGCGGCCTCGTTCTCCGCCGCGTCGATCACCCCGGTCTGGATGGCGTTGTAGACCTCGTCATAGGCGATGACCGAGGGCGCCGCGTTGATCGCTTCGAAGATCCGCGTCTGGATCGGCGCGCCCATCACCCGCATCGGCAGGCCCTCGAGTTCGGCCATGTTCGTGACGGGCCTGTTGACGATGAGCTGGCGCGTTCCGCCACCGGCATAGCCGATCAGCCGAACGTTGGCCTGCTCGAGCACGTCCTGGGCCAGCGGCTCCAGCGCGTCAGTCTCCATCACTGCGTTCCAGTGGTCGATGTCGCGGAACAGGAACGGCATGTCCATCAGCGGCGCCATCTGGCTGAACGTGGACATGTGCGACGGGGAAACGATGGCGTAATCCACCGCGATGCCTTGGCTCATGTTTTCGAAGTAATCCTTCTCGAGCCCGAGTTCGGAGTTGAGATGCATGTCGAAGGTCAGCGATCCGCCGGAGCATTCCGAGGCGACCCGCTCGAACTCGCGCATCGCCTTGGTGTATGAATGGTTCTCGTCGAACTGGACGGCGCCGACGAGTTCCGTCTGCGCGTGGGCTGACACAGCGGCGATCGCCGCCATGGAAACGCCGAGAGCGAGTGATCTGATGGTCTTCATGTATCCTCCCTGAGCCGCTTCGCGCGGCAGATGTTGGTGGCCGATCCGCGGGACGTTGCCCGCCGTGTGCGGAGTTTGGCGCAATCCGCCGGGCCTGTCCAGCGGCGACGGGGTCCGGCCGCGGCTGCCGAGGTCGCGCGGGGTCCCGGGAAACCGGCCCAAACCAAAGGGTTTGCCGCCGTGACGGCGAAAGGAGGTCTGGTGTCAGGCCAGCCGGATTGCGCGATCCGCGCCTTCGTGCTTTATCGCCGCGATACGGTCGTGGAGCGCGCCATGAAGGTCGGAATTCTGGAGACGGGCGAGGTCCATCAGGACCTGCTCGAGAAGCACGGGGACTATCCCCGGATGTTCGCGGAGATGCTGGGCGCGGTCGATCCGACGCTGGAATTCCTCACGGTACGAGTGGTGGCAGGGGAGGCGCTTCCGGATCCGCGGGACGCTGACGCCTGGCTGATCACCGGCTCGCGGCACGGGGTCTACGACGATCTGCCGTGGATCGGTCCGCTCAAGGATTTCGTGCGGGCCAGTCGCGCCGCGCGGGTTCCGATGGTCGGCATCTGTTTCGGCCATCAGATCCTCGCCGAGGCGCTGGGCGGGCGCGCCGTGAAATCGGACAAGGGTTGGGGGCTCGGGGTTCAGAGCTACGAGATCGTGACGAAGCCCTCCTGGATGGCCGACATGCCGGACCGGTTCGCGGTGCGCGCGCTGCATCAGGACCAGATCGTCGCGTTGCCGGAAGACGCCACGGTGCTGGCCCGCTCGCCGCATTGCGAATACGCGGCGGTGGCCTACGGTGATCCCGAGGCCCCCGACGCGATCACGCTCCAGCCGCATCCGGAATACGGGCCGGAGTTTTTCGATGCGCTTCTCACGCTGCGCGCCGGCACGGTCATTCCGATGGACGTGGCGGACGCGGCGCGGGCGACGCTGGCGGTGCCGGTCCACAGCCCGGACTGGGCGCGTCTGATCGTCGACTATCTGCACCTCGTGGCGGCGGCGCGCGCCGAGGCGTGACGCGGGCGCGCGCCACGCTGATCGGGTTCGGAGCGGTCCTGCTCTGGGCGCTGCTGGCCCTTCTGACCGTCGCGACGGGGGACGTCCCGCCGTTCCAGTTGACGGCGATCTGTTTCGGGATCGGCGGAGCGCTCGGGCTGGTCTGGATCGTCGTCGGCGGCAAGGGTTGGGAGGTGTTCGCCGGCTTGCCGGCGGGCGTCTGGGCGATCGGGATCGGTGGGCTGTTCGGGTATCATTTCTTCTATTTCACCGCGCTGCGGCTGGCGCCGCCGGCGCAGGCGGGGCTGATCGCGTATCTCTGGCCGTTGTTGATCGTGCTGTTTTCGGGGTTTTTGCCGGGCGAGCGGCTGCGGGCGGGGCATGTTGCGGGAGCCGTGGTGGCGTTTGTCGGGGCGGCGCTTGTCATGGCGGGGCCGGGGGCGGCGTTCTCGGCGGAGCATGTTCCGGGATATGCGGCGGCGGGGCTCTGCGCGTTGATCTGGTCGGGGTATTCGGTGCTGAGCCGGCGGATGGGGTCGGCGCCGACGGAGACGGTGGCGGTGTTCTGCCTGGTCACGGCTTTACTGTCTGCGGTGGCGCATCTGGCGTTGGAGGCGACGGTCTGGCCGGAGGGGGCGCTCGCGTGGATCGCGATGCTGGCGCTCGGGGCGGGGCCGGTGGGGCTCGCGTTCTACATCTGGGACGTCGGGGTGAAACGCGGTGATATTCAACTGCTCGGGACGGCGGCCTACGCCGCGCCGCTGCTGTCGACGGTTGTTCTGATCGCGGCGGGATACGCGCCGGCGAGCGCGTCGCTGGTGCTCGCGGCGCTGCTGATCGCGGGGGGCGCGCTGATCGCGGCGCGGGTCAGAGCATGAGGCCGGCGACGAGCATGGCGAGGCCGAGGGCGGCGAGGCCGACGGAGGCGAGGTTGATGGCGAGGAGGCGGTTGAGGCGGGCGCGGATCTCGGCGGGGTCGGGTTTTTCGCGCTTGATCGCGTAGCCGGTGCGTATGCAGAAGCCGAGGCCGAAGAGGCCGGCGGCGACGAGGATGGCCCCGGCGATGATCAGGATTGTCATGGATTCTCCGCGGGTTGCGCGGGGCGGGGCTTAGCGGCTGCGCGCGTCGGGCGCAAGGGCCTTGCCGGTTCTCAACCTCGGCGATAGGGTCCGCGCCGGCAGGTTTCAGGCAGGAATGGAGAGGCTCAGATGGACGACGTCATCGAGGATTCGGGGCAGACGCAATACAAGGTGACGGCGGGCGAGCTGCGCCAGTTCATCGAACGATATGAACGGCTTGACCAGGAGAAGAAGGACATCGCCGACGCGCAGAAAGAGGTGATGGCCGAGGCGCGGGGGCGGGGGTACGACGTCAAGGTTCTGCGCAAACTGATCGCGCTGCGGAAGAAGGATCCGGCAGATGTCTCCGAGGAGGAGGCGGTGCTGGAGCTCTACAAGGAAGCGCTCGGCATGTGACGTTAACCTGGGCCGGCGGGGTCGCCAGGTGGCGTGGGAATCCCGTAGGTTATGCGTAGGTTATCCGTAGTTACACTTTTCCCATCGCTAAATCTTAAGACGAATGCGCTAGACCTGTCGGGGATTCACACCTCGGCAAGGAACTCAGGCATGGCTTACAAGAACGATCTGGCGCAGCGGCAGGCGATGGCGGCGCTCGAACGGCTCCAGGGGACGCTCGACGAGTGGAACCGCACCGACCGGATCCGGGAGGGATGCCCGAAGGGCTGGGACCGTGTCGACGCGGAGAACCCGACCCGCCCGCGCAAGGTCAGCGTGACGCTCCGCCTGGACGCGGACATGGCGAAATGGTTCTGGCGGCAGGGCGAGGGCTACCAGGCCCGGATGAACGCGGTGCTGCGGGCGTACATGCTGGCCAAGGCGGCGAAGATGGCGTGAGGGGTATTAAACCATTTGCGATTGATGCCCTAAAGCCGACGCCACCATAACTCTGTAAAGTCATTCCAGCTCAAGAAAATCCATCTTGCGGATGCGCGGCATCGGACGGCATTCTCTCGTTGATGTGACTCACGAAGACTGACTCGCGCCCCCTCTTGCGCTGTTGCCCTCAACTGGGAAAGGTTGATACTTGTGCATGCTTGGATGGATGGGATTATTTGGTTATGCCTGATAGAGTGCCGACCGGACTTGCGGATACAGAAAATGAGAACAGGCTCCGCTACAGTGTTAGCTTGGTCCGTCAAGGGAAACACCAGTTTTATACACTGACTATGCCAAGCGAAGTTTTGGCAGAAACTTGTGTTGTGACTACAAGAAAAGAAGACCCTACAAAGGGATTTCAGAGAGAACTTGATGAAAAAAGAGCAATTGAGATTGCGAAATACATTGATGAAGACCTCGGAATCATTCCGAATTCAATAGTTTTATCCGCCCAAGATGTTGCGGAGCTAAAGATCGTCGGTAGAGGAAAGACGATTGAGTTCAATAAGGCACCGGGAGCCTTTCTAATATTGGATGGTCAGCATCGTGTGTATGGCTTCTCAAAAGCAAGAACATCTTTGCGGGTTCCCGTCGTAATATATAATGGCCTATCAAGAAGAGATGAAACAAGGCTTTTTATTGACATAAACACTAAAAAAACCTGTGCCGTCGCAGTTACTTCTCGACATTAAGCAATTGGCTGATGTTGAAAGTGAAGCGGAGGAGGTTTTGCGCGATGTGTTTGATCTCTTTAACTCGGATCCAAAGAGCGCAATGGGTGGAATACTATCACCATCAGAGGCATCGCGCACAAAGATAACGCGGGTGACCTTCAACAATGCCACCAAGCCTCTCTTGCCGCTATTTTCGGCGCGCAAAACCGATGAAATCTTTGAAATTTTGAATTCCTATCTTCTAGCTGTAAGATCGGAAATCTTGAAGAAATCTTCAGTCGAGCTGCTTTCTAAGCCCGTCATATTTAGGGCGTTCATCTCAATATTTAAAGATGTAGCGCAGAGGCATGTAGATAAATTTGGTACTAGCTACACAGCCGAAAACTTTCAAGAAATCATCCTACCAATTTTCTCAAACATGCCGATCTCTAAACTTGAGAAGCCTGGAGCAAGTTGGACTAATTTACGTGAGTATCTTGAGAAGCGCCTGAGCTCTAAGCTTTCGCTGTGAGAGAATTAGGTGGACGAACTTTCAAACATATTGAGTGCGCATGTTCTTCCACACTTGGGGTTAAGATCCGCTTCAAGAGGTGGTATAAAGAGTTGGATAGTGAAAGGTACTTATTCCCCTGAGTCAATCGAAGGGGGTGGAGTCGTTTTTTCTCGAGCCTCGATTGAACAGTTTTCGAATGCGATGTCCTTTGATTTCGAGCGTTTTTCGCTAGCCTCGCTTGAAACCTATTATGTATCAATGTCAGAGCAGCGTGAGTTCGGCTCTGCTAGCTGGCCAATACTTAAATTGTACTATTCAAGCTTCTTCGCTGCCCACGCAATCCTTCGGTAAGCGCAACGCCGCCCCCCTCCTGCCATTTCTGACCTGATCCGGCCATTCTGCGCGCACACGGGCGGCGGAGGTATTGGATTTTGGAAAGAGACGGCAAAATGGGCGTCCATTTGGACGGCTCAAGGAGTGTTGGGGTTTCGCGGCTGGAGGTGATCGAAGGCCCCAGCGGGCGGCGTTGGCGCACGAGATCTGAGCGGGCGCGGATCGCCGCGGAGAGCATGATGCCGGGGGTGAAGGTCGCCGATGTCGCGCGCAAGCACGGCACGACCCGTTGGCAGGTTTACGATTGGCGCAAGCAGATACGCAAAGGCAACCTGGTGGTGCCCGAGGCTGTTGCGGACCTGCCTGCGTTCGCCGAACTGTTCGTCGAGGTTCCCCCGAACGATGCAGCGACTTCGGGCAGCCTGCACGACCTTGAGGTCGTGGTGCGCGACGTCGTGATCCGGGCGGGGCCGGATGCCGATGAGGGTCAGCTGACGCGGGCTATCCGCGCGGCGCGGGCCGCGACATCATGATGTTCGGCCAGGGCGGGCCGGTGAAGGTCTTCGTGGCGACGCGGCCGGTTGATTTCCGCAAGGGTATCGACGGTTTGTCACTGGCGGTGCAGGAGATGTTCGGGCTCGATCCGTTCTGCGGAGTGGTCTTCGTGTTCCGCTCGAAACGCGCGGACCGGATCAAGCTGCTGATGTGGGACCAGACCGGCATGGTGCTGGTTCACAAGCGGCTGGAGGGCGGGAAGTTCGTCTGGCCGCAGGTGCAGGACGGGGTGATGCGGATGTCCTCCGCGCAGCTGGCGGCCTTGTTCGAAGGTCTGGACTGGCGCCTGGTCCGGCCGGAGCGCGCGCGACGCCCGCTGGCGGCAGGGTGAACGGGTAAAAGCGCTGAAGAGCCCGTTTTTACTGGTCTGGCGCGACGTCCCGTGATTCACTTCAAGGCATGGAACCTGCTGATCTTGAGCGCGAAAATGCCCTGCTGAAAGCCCGCCTCGCCGAGGTCGAGGCAACACTGGCACAGACGCAAGAGGCCAATCGCCGTCTGGAAGATATCCTGCGCACGGCGCAGCGGGAGAAGTTCGGCAAGCGCTCCGAGAAGCTGTCGCCCGATCAGTTCAACCTGCCTCTGGAAGATGCCGAATTTGCGCAAGGTGTGCTTGAGGCTGCGCAGGAAAAGGCCGAAGCCGCGATGCAAAGGGCGCGCGGGGATGCGCCCCGCAAGCCCAAGCGCAACCGCGGCCATCTGCCGTCCCATCTGCCTCGGGTCGAGCGCGTGATCGAGCCTGCCAGCACGCTCTGCCCCTGCGGCTGCGGCGAGATGGCGAAGATCGGCGAGGACGTGTCCGAGCGGCTGGACGTGATCCCGGCGCAGTTCCGGGTGCTGGTCACGCGGCGCCCGAAATATGCCTGCCGCCGCTGCTCGCGGTCCGTGGCGCAGGCGCACGCGCCCGAGCATGTCGTGCCCGGCGGGCTGCCCACGGAGTTGTTCATCGCCTGGATCATCGTGTCCAAGTTCGGCGATCATCTTCCGTTCTACCGTCAGGCGGAGATCTTCAAGCGGCAAGGGATCGACCTCGACCGTGGGACACTCGGCAACTGGGTGGGTCGCGCCTGTTTCCACCTGATGCCGATCATCAATCACATGAAGGCTCATCTGCGCAGCGCCGATCGCATCTTCGTGGATGAGACCCGCGCGCCGGTGCTGGACCCGGGCCGCAAGGCCACCAAGAGCGGTTTCTTCTGGGCCGTCGTGTCCGATGATCGCGGTCATGGCGGCGCTGGCCCGCCCATCGTGCTGTTCCACTATGCCCCCGGTCGAGGCAAGGAACATCCGCTGAAGTTCCTCACCGGATACCGCGGTCGGTTCCTGCAATGTGACGCCTATCAATCCTACAACGCGCTGACGGACATCGCGCGCGACAACGGCCCGTGGCAGCTGGTCCATTGCTGGACCCATGTCCGCCGCCGCTTCGTGAAACGCTTCGAGAACGAGGGCTCCCCCATCGCCGAGGAGATGCTGCGCCAGATCGCGCTGCTCTATCAGATCGAGAAGACCGTGCGCGGGAGGGACGGAGAAGCGCGCCTTGCCGCCCGGCGCGAACACGCAGCGCCGATCATCGCCGCGCTCAAGCCGTGGCTGGAAGCCCGGCTCTCGCGCATCCCGCAGAAATCCCAGCTGGCCGAAGACATCCGATACACCTTGGCACACTGGCCCGGTCTGATCCGCTTCCTTGACGACGGCACCCTCGAGCTGGACACCAACCCCGTCGAAAATCAGATCAGACCGATTGCCCTGACACGGAAAAACGCGCTCTTCGCAGGCAACGAGGTCGGAGCCGAGAACTGGGCCATGCTCGCCTCGCTGGTCGCCACCTGCAAAATGTCCGGCGTGAACCCCGTCGACTATATCGTCGCCACCCTCCGCGCGATCCTCGACGGCCACCCGCAAAGCGGCATCGAAGACCTGATGCCGTGGCGCTACGCGCAGCCGTCAAGCCTCGCCGCATAGGGCATCGCCGTAGCGCTTACATCCTTCGAAGTGCAGGAGCTGGTGTAATCAATTTAGATCGGCGGCAAGCAACTCACATTAGCCAGATATTGCAACTTTACGAAAAAAATAGTTCGAGTTTCTCCTCGGGGAATTATCTGATTACATCAACGTATCAGCGTGAAGTGGGTGGAGGTGAATTGTCAGTATCTTTACGGCCCACCCCTTCAGGGAAAGGAGTGCATGAAGCATTTTGGTTGTTGTTTTCTAACTACTTGATCGAAAAAGCGGAGCAGTCTATTGAGGAGGGTCTGCCAAATTCTAGAATCTTTCTGCAAAAAACATTGGAATTGAAGCGTGCCATTGTAGATGGTGGGGAGGGGTCAACTTGGATGTCGGCAGTCAGAAATAAGATCAATTATCAGCATGAGTTTGAAACTTGGATGCCTTATAGAAGGGGCTCGGAAGCAAGTATCATTGCAAGATGTGCCAATAACTTTCCACCAGAAACCTTTAATCTCGATGTTTCGAAAAGTAAGAAGCCTTTGGAGGCTTTCGTGAATATTTCATGCAATGTATCAACAATAAGCAAAAATATCGGAAACTACGTAGCCGAGAGGTCCACTCAGGGCGGAGCATTTGGACAGAGGTGGCGTCGTCTGAAAGAATTGCTGAATGTAAATTAGGCAGCGATGCTTAATCAGACAGCCCCCTCATTGCGCCGGCACGTTCAGCGGCTGTCCCTTGTCCACGATGTGAACCGTGATCAAACCGGATCGGCGCGTCGCCGGAATTGGTGATGCCGGCATGGACCACGCCGCGCTCGAAATGCTCGATCCTGCCGGGGGCGAACTCGGCGGTGGCGCCGTCGGGAAGCGTGACGGGACCGCCTTCGATGCCGACGCGGCGTTCGGAGCCGTGGCGGGTGTGTTTCGGGACGTGGGCGCCGGGGGCGATGGTCAGGTCGGCGATGACGACTTCCATGCCGGGGGCGGTTTCGAGGCCGGTGCGGCCGAGCTCCGTGCGGGTGATCGGGGTCTGCGCGGCGAGGGGCGTGGCGAGGCAGGCGAGGGTGGCGGCGAGGGCGAGGGGGCGGATCATGGGGCGATTCCGGGTGGGTGCGCGTATGGCGAGCGTAGCATGCGGGGCGGGGGGCGCCAGAGGGTTTGGGGGGTGGTGGCGTGTCGGTTTTTTTGGGGGACCGGTTCGGGCTCTTGCCCGGACATCGCACGACCGCCCCCCAGGGCGTGCGATTCTCGCCCGCCCGCGGTCGTGCGATGTCCTAGTGTTAGTGTGGGGCGTCCGCGGTTGCGGTTCGGGGTGGGCGCGGCGGCCGGATCGGCGTGGAGGGTCCCGGCCCGCCGGGCGCGCGCCGTCCTTGACTTGTGCGTCGGCCGGGCCGTTAGATGGGCATCAAGAATGACCGGATGGCGATGGCGGCATTCGGCGCAAATCCACACGACAGGGGTGACGACACATGAAAATGCTCCCGAAGCTTTTCGCGGCCGCGGCGATCGCCGCGATCTCGATCGGCGCGGTTCCGCAGGCGCGGGCCGAGACGCCGCCCGACACGCTGATCCAGGCCTGGGCGATCGACGACATGATCTCGCTCGATCCGGCGGAGGTGTTCGAGTTCACCGCGTCGGAGATCCTCGGCAACAGCTATCAGACGCTGATCGGCTATGACGTCGAGAACGTCTCGGACATCTTCGGCGTTGTCGCCGAGAGCTGGGAGGTGTCGGAGGACGGCAGGACGATCACCTTCAAGGTGCGCGAGGGCAACCAGTTCGCCTCCGGAAACCCGCTGACGGCGGCGGACGCGGTGTATTCGCTCCAGCGCGCGGTCAAGCTCGACAAGTCGCCGGCCTTCATCCTGACGCAGTTCGGGTTCACCGCCGACAACGTCGACGCGATGATCCGGCAGACCGGCGAGTACACGTTCGAGTTCGAGATGGACGCGGCCTACGCGCCGACGCTGGTGCTCTATTGCCTGACGGCGACGGTCGCGATGGTCGTCGACAGCGAGCTGGTCAAGAGCCACGAGGTGGACGGCGATTTCGGGTATGACTGGCTCAAGGTCAATTATGCCGGGTCCGGCCCGTTCACGATCCGCGAGTGGCGCGCGAACGAGGTGGTCGTGCTCGAGCGCAACGACAACTACGTCGGTGACGCGCCGCCGATGGCGCGCGCGATCTACCGGCACATCCCCGAGGGCTCGACCCAGCGTCTGCTGCTCGAGCAGGGGGACATCAACATGGCGCGCAACCTCGGGCCGGAGGAGATCGCGGGCCTCGCGGACAATCCCGACATCGTCATCGACAGCGGCGTGAAGGGGTCGATCTATTATCTCGGGCTGAACCAGAAGAACGAGTATCTGGCCAAGCCGGAAGTGCGTCAGGCGCTGAAGTATCTCGTGGATTACGCGGCGATCGCCGACACGATCATGAAGGACAAGGTGATCGTGCATCAGGCGTTCCTGCCGCTGGGGTTTCTCGGCGTGCTCGAGGACAATCCGTTCGCGCTGAACGTCGAGAAGGCCAAGGAGCTGCTGGCCGAGGCCGGTCTGCCGGACGGGTTCACGGTGACGATGGACACCCGCAACACGCCCGACATCACCGGCATCGCGCAGGCGATCCAGCAGACCTTCGCCCAGGCCGGGATCACGCTGGAGCTCATTCCGGGCGACGGGCAGCAGACGCTGACCAAATACCGCGCGCGCAACCATGACATCTATATCGGCCGCTGGGGTCCGGATTATCAGGACCCGCACACCAACGCCGACACCTTCGCGCGCAACCCCGACAACAGCGACGACGCGGCCTCCAAGCCGCTGGCGTGGCGCAACGCCTGGGACATCCCCGAGATGACGCTCGTGGCCGACAGCGCGATCCTGGAGCGGGACGCGGACGCGCGGGCCGAGATCTATCTCGATCTCCAGCGCGAGCATCAGCAGGTCTCGCCCTTCGTGATCATGTTCCAGGAGATCGAGGTGATCGGCCGGCGCGCCAACGTCGAAGGGTTCATCGTCGGGCCGTCGTTCAATGACAACAGCTTCCGCAAGGTGACCAAATAGGATGAACGCGGAGACCTTCGAAGGTCGGGAAGGGCGCTTCGGCGCTCTTCCGTCTTTCGGATGGCGGGTGGTCAAGCTTCTCCTGACGATCGCGTTCACGTTCTTCGGGCTGCTGCTGGTCACGTTCCTGATCGGGCGGGTCGTGCCGGTCGATCCGGTGCTGGCGGTGGTCGGCGACCGGGCGTCCCAGTCGGTCTACGAGCGGGTCTATCTCGAGCTCGGTCTCGACAAGCCGCTCTACGAGCAGTTCTGGATATACATCACCAACGTGCTCCAGGGCGATCTGGGCGAATCCCTCCTGACCAAACGCGACATCGTCGATGACATCCGGCGGGTGTTTCCCGCGACGCTGGAACTCGCCACCGTCGGCATCCTCATCGGCACGCTGATCGGCGTGCCGATCGGCGTGCTGGCGGCGGTCAAGCAGGGCAAGCTGCCCGACCAGATCGTGCGCGTCGTGGGGCTGATCGGAAACTCCGCGCCGATCTTCTGGCTGGGCCTGCTGGGGCTTCTGGTGTTCTACGCCAGGCTCGGCTGGGTTGCGGGGCCGGGGCGGATCGACATCGCCTATGAGTATTCGTTCACGCAGCGCACCGGGCTGCTGCTTTGGGACACGGCGATCCAGGGCGAGTGGGAGGCGTTCCGGAACGCGCTGAGCCACATCATCCTTCCGGCGGCGCTGCTCGGGTATTTCTCGATGGCCTATATCAGCCGCATGACGCGGTCGTTCATGCTCCACGAGCTGGGCCAGGAATACGTCGTGACCGCGCGGGTCAAGGGCGTGCCGGAATGGCGCATCATCTGGTTCCACGCGCTCCGGAACGCCGCGGTGCCGCTGGTGACGGTGATCGCGCTCTCCTACGCCGGCCTTCTCGAAGGATCCGTGCTGACCGAGACGGTCTTCGCCTGGCCGGGGCTGGGGCAGTATCTCACCAACTCGCTCCAGAACGCGGACATGAACGCGGTGCTGGGCTGCACGCTGGTGATCGGCGTGATCTTCGTCAGTCTCAACCTCCTGTCGGATCTGCTCTACACGCTGCTCGATCCGCGCGTGCGGCGGCGCGCATGACGGAACTTTCGCGCCGCGACTGGCTTCTGAGCGACCGGCCGGGCTCGCGACGTCAGGCCCGCATGGGGCAGGCCTACCGGACCTGGCTCGCGTTCCGGTCGAACCGGCTCGCGATGGTCGGGCTCGGGATCGTGCTGCTGCTGATCGTCATGGCGATCTTCGCGGATGTCATCGCGCCCTACGATCCGCTGATCGGCGGTGATCTGCGGACCGAGCGGCTGCTCCCGCCGTCCTGGGAGCACTGGATGGGCACCGACGAGCAGGCGCGCGACATCTGGAGCCGCCTCGTTTACGGGTCGCGCCTGACGCTGATGGTCGTGGCGCTGGTGGCGGTGATCGCGACGCCGATCGGGCTTCTGGTCGGCACCACCGCCGGCTATTTCGGCGGCTGGGTCGACACGGTCCTGATGCGCCTGACCGACATCTTCCTCGCCTTTCCGCGCCTGATCCTCGCGCTCGCCTTCGTCGCGGCGCTCGGGCCGGGCATCGAGAACGCGATCATCGCCATCGCGCTCACGTCCTGGCCGCCCTACGCGCGTCTCGCGCGGGCCGAGACGCTGACGATCCGTGACGCCGACTACATCGCCGCGATCCGGCTGCAGGGCGCGCGCGTCGCCGCGGATCATCTGGGGGCATGTGGTGCCGCTCTGTCTTTCCTCGGTCGTGGTGCGCGTCACGCTCGACATGGCCGGCATCATCCTGACCGCCGCCGGTCTCGGGTTTCTCGGTCTCGGCGCGCAGCCGCCGCAGCCGGAATGGGGCGCGATGATCGCGAGCGGCCGGCGCTTCCTGATCGACAGCTGGTGGGTGGCGACGATGCCCGGGGTCGCGATCCTGATCGTGTCGCTCGGCTTCAACCTGCTCGGCGACGGGTTGCGCGACGTGCTCGATCCCAAGGCGCGCAAATGAGCGCGCTTCTGGAGGTCGAGGATCTGCGGGTGACGTTCCCGACGCGCGCCGGGCCGTCGGAGGTGGTGCGCGGCGTCAGCTTCACGCTCGGGCGCGAACGGCTCGGCATCGTCGGCGAGAGCGGTTCGGGCAAGTCGCAGACGGGGCGCGCGATTCTCGGCCTGACGCCGGCGCCGGGCGTCGCGACCGCCAAACGGCTTGAATTCGACGGGATCGATCTGCGCAACGCTTCGACGCGGACCTGGCGGAGCCTGCGCGGCGGGCGGATCTCGATGGTGATGCAGGATCCGAAATACTCGCTCAACCCGGTGATGACGATCGGCCGCCAGATCATGGAGGCCTGGCGCGGCCATGTCGACGCGCCGAAATCCGAGGCCCGCGCGCGGGGTCTCGCGATGCTGGAGGCGGTCCAGATCCGCGATCCGGAGCGGGTGTTCCGCGCCTATCCGCACGAGCTTTCGGGCGGCATGGGGCAGCGCGCGATGATCGCGATGATGCTGATCACCGAGCCCGATCTGCTGATCGCGGACGAGCCGACATCGGCGCTCGACGTCACGGTGCAGCTCGACGTGCTCGCCATCCTCGACGATCTGGTGCGCGACCGGGGCATGGGGCTGATCTTCATCAGCCACGATCTTCGGCTGGTGGCGTCGTTCTGCGACCGGGTGCTGGTCATGTATGCGGGGCGGGTGGTCGAGGAGCTGCGCGCCGACCAGCTTTCCGACGCGCGCCATCCCTACACGCGCGGGCTGCTCAACTGTCTGCCCCGGATCGAGGGCGGGACGCGGCCGCTGCCGACGCTTCAGCGCGACGCGGAATGGGCGAAGTGACCCCGCTCGTCGAGACGCGGGCGCTGGACGTCACTTTCGGGACCGGCGCGGGGCGGGTCGCGGCCGTGCGCGACGTGTCGTTCAGCGTGGCCGAGGGCGAGAGCTTCGGCATCGTCGGCGAGAGCGGGTCGGGCAAGTCGACCGTCCTGCGCGCGATCTGCGGGCTCGCGCCGATCTCCGGCGGCGAGATCCGCATCGCGGGCGAGCCGGTGCGCAGCCCGCGCGATCCGGCGTTTTACCGCCGGGTGCAGATGGTGTTCCAGGACCCCTACGCCTCGCTCCATCCGCGCCACACCATCGACCGGGTGCTGTCCGAGCCGCTCGCCATCCACGGCTTCGACGACCGCGAGACGCGGGTCGAGACGGCGCTGGAGGATGTGGGCCTCGGCTCGGATTTCCGGTTCCGCTACGCCCATCAGCTTTCGGGCGGCCAGCGCCAGAGGGTCGCCATCGCCCGCGCGCTGATCCTCGAGCCGCGCGTTCTGCTGCTCGACGAGCCGACCTCGGCGCTCGACGCCTCGATCCAGGCCGAGGTGCTGAACCTGCTCGACCGGCTGCGCGACGAGCACGGCCTGACATACCTTCTGGTCAGCCATGATCTCGCCGTCGTCGCCCACATGTGCGAGCGTCTGATCGTCATGCAGAACGGCCGGAGCGTCGAGGAGCTGACGCGCGAGCGGCTTCAGCGACGCGAGGCCGGACAGGAGTATACCCGCGCCCTTCTGGTCGCCAGCGAGGGGTTCCAGGGCGCGGAATCGCGGAACGGGGGAACGACATGAGCGACACGCCGCTGCCGGTTTTCGACGGGCACAACGACCTGCTGCTGCGGCTCTGGCGCGCCGAGCCCGCCGCGCGCGAGGCGCTGTGGCTCCAGGGCGACGGTCACGGTCATCTCGACCTGCCGCGGATGCGTGAGGGCCGCTTCGCGGGCGGGTTCTTCGCGGTCTACATTCCCTCCCCGGACGGCCCGCTGGACATGGACGCCCTGATGGAGACGCCGCCCTACGACGCGCCTCTGCCGGATCCGATCCCGCTGGCCGAGGCGCAGCCCGTGGCGCTCGGCATGATCGGGATCCTCTTCGCGATGGAGCGCGCGGCGGAGGGGGCGTTCCGCGTGTGCCGGAGCGCGGCCGAGATCGACGCCTGCCTTGCGGACGGGACCATCGCCGCGATCCTGCACATGGAGGGGGCGGAGGCGATCGATCCGGGGCTCGACGCGCTTTACGCGTTCCATGCGATGGGCCTGCGGTCGATCGGGCCGGTCTGGAGCCGCCCGACCGCGTTCGGCCACGGGGTGCCGTTCCGGTATCCGGGCTCGCCCGATACCGGGCCGGGGCTGACCGACGCGGGCAAGGCGCTGGTGCGCGCCTGCGACGAGCTCGGGATCATGGTCGACCTGTCGCATCTGAACGAGAAGGGCTTCGACGACGTGGCCGCGATCAGCACGGCGCCCTTGGTGGCCACGCATTCCAACGCGTGGGAGGTGACCAACTCGACGCGCAACCTGACCGACCGGCAGCTCGATCTGATCGCCGAGCGGGACGGCATGGTCGGGCTCAACTTCGCGGTCGGGTTTCTGCGGCCGGACGGGAGACGCGATCCGGATATCGGCTGGGATCCGATCCTGCGGCATCTCGATCACCTGATCTCCCGGCTGGGCGAGACGCGGGTCGGGTTCGGTTCGGATTTTGACGGCGCGACGATCCCCGACGGGATCGAGGACGTGTCGGGCCTGCCCGCGCTCCAGCAGGCGCTGCGCGCGCACGGCTACGACGACGCGCTGATGGCGCGGCTCTGCCACCGCAACTGGCAGGACCTGCTGGGCCGCGTCCTGCGCTGATCCCGCTGGGGCGGGTTCGGCCTCTCGCATCCTCTTCCGGATGAGGTCGGGCGTCGGGACGGGGCCCGGCCGCATCATGGCGCAGGTTTCGGGTTACGGTCGCCGGAGGACCGGAACGCGTCGTATCCCGCGCGGCGAACGCCGGGTGCCGGACGGGGTCCGCCGCCGGGATTCTCTTGCAAGGGGCGCGCAACCGCGCTTTCGTGTTCGGATGACCACAGCTCGCCCAGAGGAACGGAGCCCGGAGCCGGACGCGTGGCGCAGACCGCGCCCCCTGTTCGGGCTGCGCGCGCTGGCGCCCCTGCGGCGATACAAGCGGCTGATCGCGCTGGTTCTGGCCTCGATCGCGGTCGGAACGGTGATGACGCTCGCGGGGCCGCTGCTCGTGCGCGAGGTCGTCACGCGGGTCCAGGCCGGAAGCACCGACGGCATCGTCCTTCTCGCGGTTCTCATCTTCGCGAGCTATGTCGGCCGCTCAGCCTCCGCCTTCGCGATCTTCCACTGGGTTCATATCGTGGCTTTCCGCACAGTCCACGACACCCGTCGCGCGCTCTATGCCCAGATCCAGCGGCTGCCGCCATCGTGGTTCGCCGACCGGCCGTCCGGCGAGGTCGTCACGCGCGTGACGGAGGACACCTCCCGGCTCGAGCCGCTCCTGGCGGACGTGACTCACGAGCTTCTGTCCTCGGCGGTCGTGGCGCTCGGCGTGCTGGTGATGTCGCTCTACATAGATCCGCTCCTCGCGCTCGTGGCGATCCTGCCACTGCCGTTCGCGCTGGTCTACCTGCTCTGGCAGGGCCGGGGCGTGGGCGGGGCGTTCGGCGACGAATCCGCCCGCTTCGCCGCGCTGTCCGCCGAGGTTCAGGATCACGTCGGCGGAATCGCCGAGATCCAGGGCTTCACGCGAGAGCGCCAGATGCACAGGGCGCTGTCACGCCAGTCGCGGGGGCTCGCGCGGCGCGAGATCTCGAACCGGACGCTGATGGCCCGGTTCGGTCCGGCGGTGGAAGTCGCGACGGGTCTGGCCATCGCGCTCGTGGTCTGGGTCGGCGGTCTGCGGCTCGCGGCGGGCCGCGCGGAGGTCGGAGATCTCATCGCCATCCTGCTCTATGTGGGCGCGATCTACCAGCCGCTCAACACGGTCGTCCACGGCGTCGAGCTGATCCAGAAGGGTCTCGCCTCCGCCCGGCGGATCGACGAGGTGCTGGCGACCGAGCCGGAGATCGTCGACCGGCCCGGCGCCGTCGATCCGCGTCCCGCGCGCGGCGCGATCGCTTTCGAGAACGTGACGTTCGGCTACGGGGACGAGCCGGTGCTCCGCGACGTGTCGTTCCGGATCGAGCCCGGCGAGCGCGTGGCGCTGGTCGGCGCGACCGGCGCCGGCAAGAGCACGGTCGCGGCGCTCCTCTCGCGCTTCCACGATCCGCAAACCGGGCGGGTCACGCTCGACGGGCGCGATCTGCGCGATCTCACGCTCGCGGGGCTGCGCGACAGCATCGCCCGGGTCAGCCAGGACGTGTTCCTGTTCGACGCGACGGTGCGCGAGGTGATCGCCTTCGGCCGGCCGCATGCCGGGGCGGCCGACATCGAGGCGGTCGCCCGCGCGGCCGAGGCCCACGATTTCATCGCGAGGCTGCCCGAGGGCTACGACACCCGCGTGGGCGAGCGGGGCGTGCGTCTGTCGGGCGGGCAGAAACAGCGCATCTCGATCGCCCGCGCGCTTCTCAAGGACGCGCCGATTCTCGTGCTCGACGAGGCGACATCGGCGGTCGACGTGGCCACCGAGGCGGCCCTCCAGGCGACATTCGACAGACTGCTCGCGGGGCGGACGAGCGTCATCATCGCGCACCGCCTTTCGACGATCCGGAGCGCGGACCGCATTCTGGTTCTGGAACGCGGCAGCATCATCGAGAGCGGACGCCACGCGGAGCTTCTCGCGCTGAACGGAGCCTATGCCGCCTTCATCTCGCGCCAGACCGGGGCGGCGGCATGACGGAACCGGGACGGGCGGCCTGCCGTCGGGGCGCCGCCGCAGGTCGGCGAAAAGCCGGAGTTGCTCCGACCGGAACGGCGATTTGCGCGCCTTCAGATCCCGGCCGATCCGGTCCGCGAAACGCGCGGTCCCGATCATGCGCGGCCGGTTCTGATCAGGCGGAAAAAGCGATGTCGATCCGGTACGCGCGGCTTTCGCCCGGATCGAGGTCCGCCTTTCGCGACGGATCGCCGTCTGTTTCGAGGCCGCTGGTGCGAGGTTCCACCGAGAACACGCCGATATTGGCGCGCAGGTCTCTCCAGAGCTGGAGGTGGGTGAGCGTCTCCGTCGCGAACCCGAACTCCACCCGGGGCGCGCCGTCGTCCGGTCCGGCGACGACGACCCGCGCCTCGGATGCCGCGCAGGGCCAGGACCGCGCCGGCCCGGTCGCCGGTTCGGGGGCGGCGATCGGTCCGACGAGGTCAGCGCCGTCCAGCGACAGGGTCACGCCGTCGCGCACCACCGGCCAGCCGAGATTGAAGTGATAGAGCATCTCGTTGCGCTGGACGGAACAGGAGATGTTTTCGACGGTGTCGCGGATGCGCAGCACCCGCCCGCCGATCGGCGCCTCGATCCGCCGGCGCAGGCGGAACGCGTCGCCGCCATAGGCGGCCTCGACGACCTCGCCCTCCGCGTAGAGGACCGGCTCGGGCGCGTCCCAGTCCTCGCCATGAGCGGTGACGCGGGCCGGGGTGTAGGGCAGCCGCCCATGCAGCGGATGGCCGTCGCGCGGCTGGCCGAAATGGGCCATGCCGCAGGTCACGAGGAAGCCGGAGAAGCCCCGGTTGAAGCCGCGGCCGTTCTCGCTCTCGGCGTCCAGAAGCCCCGGCGCAGGAAAACCGCCGGCCGGCTGCCAGGCGATCTGGACGCCGCCGACCCAGAGCGGGCCGATGTCCATCGACCGGTCGGAGAGGACCCAGAAGTCGAGCCCGCCGCCGGTCGAGAAGGCAAGCGCCCGCACGCCGCGCTCCGGGCCGTCGTCGAGCGTGATCCGCCGGACGCTCGCGACCTGCCTCAGGTCGCCGACCCTCGGGCGCAGATTGGAGAGGTCGCCGGAGTTGGCGCGGCCGAGGCGGGGGAGGTGGCGCGGTCGGAGGGCAGGCCGAGCCGGATGAACGCCTCGGGCGGCGCGTGGTTGGCGGCCATGAGGTCGGTCATCGCCTCGACCATGCGTCCCTCCAGATCGGGATCGTCCAGCGGGTTCTCCTGCGCCGGGTCCGTCTCGAGATCGTAGAGCCGGGTCTCGGATTCCAGAAGACAGCCTGGCCCGTAGAGCGCGTGGAACGGCGCGCGTTCGATCACCGGGATCCGCATCATCCGCGCGCCCTTGCTGAACGGGAAGGGCGCGGAGATCTCGGCGCCCGCCAGCTCCTCGGTGGTGAACGGGCAGAAGATGTGCGTGGGCATGACGGTGTACTGGAAGATCTCCTGCGTCGCGAGGTCGTTCGGATAGCGGTGATAGGCGTGGCGGCCGTCGGAGACGTTCACCGCGCCGCCGAAATAGCCGAAGATCACGGCGTCGCGGCGTTTCTCGCCACGGAGTCATGCCGAAGAGGGAATGGCCCTCGTTCTCGGGCGGGACCGGCGCGTCGAAAAGGTCGAGGAAGGTGGCGGCGATGTCGATGGACTGGGTCAGCGCGGCGCTGCGGGCGCCGTCGAGGTCCGGCGCGCGGGGGTCGTGGACGAAGAGCGGGATGCGGGCGAGCTCGTCGTACATGGTCATGCGGTTCTTGGCCCAGAAATCGTGCTCGCCGAGCAGGTAGCCGTGGTCGGTCGTGACGATCAGCGCGGTGTCCTTCCAGAGATCGTGTTCGTCGAACCGGTCCAGCAGTCTGCCGAGATGCTCGTCACACATGGCGACGAGCGCGTGGTAATTGGCCCGCAATTCGTCGGCCTCGGCGGCATCCTCGGTGACGCGGGCATAGGGCGGCCAGTCGCGGGCGCCGCCGTTCCAGCCGGTTTCGAACGGTTTCCTGAAGCGGTCCGGGGCGTGGAAGGGCTCGTGCGGATCGAAGGTCTCGATCTGGAGCAGCCAGTCGTCGGCCTCGCGGTTGAGATCGAGGAATTCGAGTCCTTTGGCGAAGACCTGCGCCGAGGAGAAGTCCTCCTCCTCGCGGATGAACTCGCGGTTGACGGCGTTGTGGCGGAGATAGGTGCGGGGTTCGGTGGAGAACTGCGAGGGATGGATCTTTTCGCGGATGGCGTCCCAGGGCGGGGCGACCATCGCCTTCCAGCGGTCGCCCTCCTGGCCGCGCACGAACTCGTAGCTGTCATAGCGGTTGTGATAGGTCGCGCCGCCGTCCTCGAAATAGTGGAAATGGTCGGTGATGAAGTGGCTGTAGACGCCTTTGGTGGCGAGGATCTCGGGGAAGGAGTTGTCGAAGGGCTCCAACGGACCCCAGCTCCGGTGCAGGAAGCTCAGGCGGCCGGTCTGCATGTCGCGGCGGGCGGGCATGCAGGGCATCGAGCCGACGTGGTGCTGGTCGAAGGTGACGCTGCGCGCGGCGAGCCGGTCGAAGTTGGGCGTGGGGACACTGGTCCCGCCATAGGGGCCGAGGACGTGGCGGTTGAGCGAGTCGAACATGACGAAGACGGCGCGCATCTCAGGGTTCTCCCGTGTTTTCCGCGAAAAGCGTCACGCGTGTCGAAATCGGCATGCTGTTGATTTCAAATCGTTTCTGGAATCGTGTTAACCTGGTGGAAACCTGTATAGCCGTGTTTCGGCGAGGGCCGTGATCCCGGTTCGCAGGAGCTTCGGCGCCATCCTTCAGACGCTATCGCCCCGTGCGCCGCCGGGCAACTCCGACGCGGAACGTCGGAATCGTTCGCCGGGAGGTACGTCGTCGCGCGACCGGCCCCCGCCGGATGCGGGAGGCGATTGCCGCGCGGGCGAAATCGTGGATACTCGACGATGTTGCACCGAACCGGCGAGGAGCGTTCCGATGACAGATGCGCGGCTGTCGACCGCCGGCGGCGAGACCATCGCCGAGGCCTATGACCGGGACGGTTTCGTGGTTCCGATCGACATTCTCGGTCCCGGGGACACGCGGGCGCTGCGGGACGATCTCGAAGCCGCAGAGGCCGAGCTTGCGGGCGACCCGGAGCGGCTGCGTCTGCTGCACGTCTATCCGGACCGGCTGCTGCCGTCATTCGACGCGCTTGTCCGCAATGAGAACCTGATCGCGGCGGCGTCGGCGGTTCTCGGTCCCGATCTGATGGTGTGGGGCGCGGGGCTTTTCATCAAGGAGGCCGGGTCGCCCAAGATCGTCTCGTGGCACCAGGACCTGACCTATTGGGGCCTCGACGATTCCGGGGAGACGACCTGCTGGGTCGCGCTGTCGCCCGCCACGACCGAAAGCGGCTGCATGAAATTCGTGCCGGGCAGTCACCGGCAGGCCATCGTGCCGCACGTCGACACCTATGCGGAGAACAACCTGCTGTCGCGCGGTCAGGAGATCGCGGTCGATGTCGACGAGAAGGACGGCGTCGCCGCCGAATTGCGGCCCGGGCAGGCCTCGATGCACCACGGCCATCTGTTCCATGCGTCCGGTCCGAACGTCAGCGCCGACCGCCGGATCGGGTGCGCCATCCGGTACATCAAGCCGTCGATGCGGCAGACGTCCGGGGAACGGCCGATGGTCGCCCTGGTCAGCGGCGAGGACCGTTTCGGCAATTTCCGGATCGTCGGACGGCCCGGAGGCCGTCTGGCGGCGGAGGATTTCGAAATGTGCCGGAAAGACGCCGAGTTGAGGAAGCGTCTGCTGTTCTGAGGGTCCGGATCAGGACGTCGCGCGGTGGTGAGACCGGGATCGGCGTGAGATCGCGTTTTGGCAAGGAATTGGGCGCCGTCGGACGTGTGGCGTCATGTATCGTCGCTGCGGGCGAGATGGGCCGAGAGCGCGGCGAGGCGGCGGTCGCGCCATGATTGGCGTTCGGACAGGCGCTCCGCGGGCAGGAGCGCGCGGCGTTCGGCGGTGATGCGGGCGGCGAGGTCGCCGGTCCAGGGGTGTCGGGCGGGACGCTCCGCGCCGATCGCCGCGTAGGCCTCGCCGTATCTGTCGAAATAGTCGGCGATGCCGGCGGGCGCGTTCAGGTCGATCGTCTCGAACGGACCGATGAAGGACCAGCGCCGCGCGAGGCCGTCCCGGATCGCGATGTCGATCTCGTCAACGGTGCAGATTCCCGACGCGACGAGCGCCACGGCCTCGTCGAGAAGCGCGCCCTGAAGACGGTTGACGACGAACCCGTCGACCTCGCGCGCGAGGACGATCGGGGTCTGGCCGATCCCGGCCATGAGCGCGCGGGTCGTCTCGACGGTTTTCGGGTCGGTGACCGGCGAGGGCACGATCTCGACGGCGGGGATCAGGTGGGGCGGATTGAGGGGGTGGGCGACGAGGCAGCGGGGCGCCGCGTCGAGACCTTGGGTGAAGGTCGAGGGGAGCAGGGCGGAGGTGGAACTCGCCAGCACCGCATCGGGGTCCGCCAAGGCGGCGAGTTCGGCGAAGACGGCGCGTTTGACGTCGAGTTTTTCGGGCGTGTTCTCCTGGATGTGGGTGGCGCCGTCGAGCGCGGCGGCGAGGCGGTCGGTGATGGTGACGCGGGCGGCGATGGCGGATGGATCCTGTCCGTCGAGGAGGTCGCGCGCCGCGAGGTCGTCAAGTGTCGCGCGCAGAAGGCGCAGGGCGGATTCCGCGGCGCCCGGCGCCGTGTCGTGAAGGCGGACCTGGAAGCCCGCGCGGGCGAAACAGACAGCCCAGGACCGTCCGATCAGGCCGGCGCCGATGACCGCGACGGGCGCGCGCGTCACGGTCGGCGCCCGGAGGCGCGGGACAAGCGGGTGATCGGATCGCGAGATGGAGGCAGCGCGGAGGTTCTCATCGGTTTCAACGCATCCGGATTCGGGCGAGCGGATCGCGGCGCGGCCGCGGATCCCGTGTGAGCGCAGCCTACACGCGACGCGAAGCCTCGCAACTCTTTCGTGGCGCTCGGGCGTCGGCATGCGGCGGGTCGGGACCGGGAAGACCAGGCGCGTCGCGGCGAACCGGTTTGGGCTTCGTATGCCGCGCGGGATTGGTCCCGGTCGCACGGATGCCGGGATATGCGGCGGCTACAGATCATGGAGGACGGCGCTGTCGGGAGTCCCGCATGGCGAGATGCCCCCGTCAAACCGACCGGCGACCGTCCGCGGGCGCTTCCTACTTGTCATTTGCCGAATCCGGCCGAATTCTGTCAGGTGACTCCGCGACGGTATCTTTGTCGCAGTCCTCACGGGCTGTTCCGAAGGGATGGACGCGAGATGGCGCGCCACGGTTGACGGGGACCGGTCGGAAGGAGGGAGAGCGTCGATGACGAGCATGTCTCCGGTCGAGGGCAGGGATTATTCGCTGACGGGTCAGAGCGCCCGCGACGCCGCGGAGGCCGGCCTTGTCGCCGCGGACTGGTACCACACCGAGATTCCGCGCAAGGAGATGAAGGCGCTGATGGCGCGCCGGGACGGACCGGCGATGCGCGACACGGCGCTCTGGATCGCCCTGCACGTCCTGACGGCGGCGGGTGGCATCTATTTCTGGGGGAGCTGGTGGTGCGTGCCGTTCTGGATCGCCTACGGCGTCCTCTACGGTTCGGCCTGCGATTCGCGCTGGCATGAATGCGGTCACGGAACCGCGTTCCGGACGCCGTGGATGAATGACGTCGTCTATCACATCGCGTCGTTCCAGGTGATGCGCAACCCGGTCAACTGGCGGTGGTCGCATGCGCGGCACCACACCGATACGATCATCGTCGGCCGCGACGCCGAGATCGCCTGGATGCATCCGGTCAACCTGGCGCTCAAGGCGCTCGCCTATGTCGGGGTGCGCGAGGTCTGGTTGTATTTCAAAGGCATCACCCGGAACGCGCTAGGCGAGCTGTCTCCTGACGAGCGGGACTACACGCCCGAATCCGAGTGGCCCAAGGCGATCCTCGCGGCCCGGATCCATCTGGCGATCTATGCCGCGACCGCGCTGGTTTCGCTCGGGATGCTCGCGGCGGGCATGGGCTCGCGGGCGCTGATCCCGTTCATGCTGATCGGCCTGCCCCGCATCTACGGCTGCTGGCACATGATCATGACGGGGCTGCTGCAGCATGGCGGACTGGCCGAGGACGTGCTCGACCACCGGCTGAACTCGCGCAGCGTGCTGATGAACCCGGTGTCGCGCTGGATCTACTGGAACATGAACTACCACGTCGAACACCACATGTTCCCGATGGTGCCCTATCACGCGCTGCCCCGGCTGCATGAGATCGTCAAACACGACCTGCCGGAGCCGGACCCGTCGATCTGGGCCGCGTACCGCGACATGGTGCGCGCCGTGCTGCGCCAGCGCCGGGAGCCGGGGTATTTCCTGCGCCGCGAGCTGCCGGCGTCGGCGCGGCCGTATCGCGAGGATCTGCACCGGGCCGTTCCCGAGAGGATGCCGGCATGACGTCGCGTGGAGGGTCCGCGCCACCACGCGACGGCGACCTTGCCGACGGGGATCGGAACGGGTGGATCCCGAGGATGACGGGACGGGACGAATGACGCGCAAACTCCCGACGGTCGCCGATCTGCGCGCCCGCAAAGGTCGCGGACGGATGACGATGCTGAGGGTCTTCACGCTCGACGAGGCGGCCGCGGCCGAGGCGGCGGGGATCGACATCGTGTCGGTTCCGCCGGAGCTGATGCTGGATCCCGGCTATCGCGAGGCGGCGCCGACGCTGTTTTCGATGACCGGCAAGACGCATCTCGAGGCCGGCACGGCGGACGATTATCTGCGTTGGGCCGGGTCGGTCATGCACGCCGGGGCGGACGCGATCTACTGCTCCGGCAGCTGTCAGACCATCGCGCATCTCGCCCGGGAGCACATCCCGGTGGTGGGCCATGTCGGATTGGTGCCGTCGCGCGCGACGTGGACCGGCGGGTTCAGGGCGGTGGGCAAGAGCGCGGACGAGGCGCTCGCGCTGCTGGACGAGGTCCGGGCGGCGGAGGCGGCGGGCGCTTTCGCCGTCGAGATCGAAGTCGTACCGGAGGAGGTCGCGACCGAGATCGCCGGACGCGTCGGCGTTCTGCTGTGGGGCATGGGGGCGGGAGCCGGCTGCGACGCGCAATACCTGTTCGCCAACGATCTGCTCGGGTACACGGCCGGCCACGTGCCGCGTCATTCGAAGGTCTATCGCGACTTCGCGGCGGAATACGCGCGTCTTCAGGGCGAGCGGATCGCCGCGTTCGCGGAGTTCCGGGCGGAGGTCGAAAGCGGCGCCTACCCGGAGGAGAGGCATCTCGTCCGCATGAGCGACGCGGAACGGACCCGGTTTCTCGAGCTGTTGACCGACGCGGGCGAAGCCAAACCGTAATGCACGGCGGCGCGGGCACGGGGTGCTCAAGGCCGCGCGCCGGACACGGATCGCGCGCACCCGACGCCTGGCGGGACGGGCGGGCGGAGAATGGAAAGCTCTGTCGGCGTCTTCGCACACCGGCAGGCACGTTTGATGAAAGGCGCCGGAATCGACATTGCGTCGCGGCTTTGACCTGATTACAAGCGGCCCCGTGTCGGAGTGTAGCGCAGCCTGGTAGCGCACCTGCTTCGGGAGCAGGGGGTCGGAGGTTCGAATCCTCTCACTCCGACCAGATTTCCCCGTTTGTGAAACACGCTGCCCAACGAGGGAGGCGTGCCGGCTCCGGAAAGGACCGGTCCGGAAGACCGGCAGGATGCCGATCAGGCGTCCGGGCCCTGTCCGCGGCGCAGCAGGCGGTTCAGGACGCCGACCCGCGGCGCGGTGCCGACCGAGAAGCGCGTGTGGCTGCGCAGCAGCGGGCGCGTGTTCGAGACGTTGGGCGCGTCCTCGCGGAAAACGATGTAGATGCCGCTCGCGATGACGATCGCGGCGCCGAGCGCGGTGTTCCAGTCCGGTCGCTCGCCGAAGAAGAGCGCGCCGTAGAGCGTGGCCCAGATCAGCTGCGAATACTGCATCGGCGCGATGATGACGGCCCGGCCGAGACGGTAGGCGGCCAGCAGGCAGATCCCGCCGACGAGCCCGAGGATCGCCATCAGGGCCATGCCGCCCAGATCCGGACCGGGCATCTCGCGGTAGACGAAGGGCAGCGCGCAGCCCATGACGATGAAGTTCGCCATCATCGGGTAGAGCAGCATGACGGCGGAGCGCTCCTCCGCGCCGATCTTGCGGGTGATGACCGCGCCGAGCGCCGAGAAGATGGCGGCGGTCAGGGCGGCGAGATGGCCGAGCCTGAACTCGGTGGCGCCCGGCTGGAGCACGACGATGACGCCGCCGAGGCCGACCGCGACCGCCAGCGAGCGACGCCAGCCGACCCGTTCGCCCAGCATCGGGATCGCGAGGATCGTTATGAGCAGCGGCGCCGCGAAGATGATCGCGTAGGTCTGCGCCAGGGGAAGGGTCGAGAATGCCGTGAAGGCCGCGGCGCCGGTCAGGAGCGCGGTCGCCGTGCGCAGCGCCATCCACCAGGGGTGCCGCGGCCGGAGATTGGCGTCGCGGGCGTCGCGCATCAGCATGATGGTGACGACCGGAAACCCGAAGAGCGTGCTGAAGAACAGCAGCTGGAACGGCGAGTAGTCGCCGCCCAGGAATTTCACCACGACGTCATGGGTCGAGTAGATCGCGAAGGCGAGGAGCGCGAGGGCCGCGCCGCGGGCGTCCGAACTGCGGAGGCTGAGGCTCACCTGTCCGGGTCCCCGGCGTCCCCGCGGGTCACAGGCTGGCGTCGAGCGCCGCCACGATCGCGTCGCCCATCTGGGAGGTCGTGATCGGCGTGCCGCCGTCGGGTCCGAGCAGATCGGGCGTGCGCGCGCCGGCCGCGAGCACGGTCTCGATGGCGGTCTCCAGACGCGTCGCCTCGTCGCCCTGGTCGAACGAATAGCGCAGCGCCATCGCGAAGCTGAGCACGCAGGCGATGGGGTTGGCCTTGGACTGGCCCGCGATGTCCGGCGCGGAGCCGTGCACCGGCTCGTAGAGCGCTTTGGGGCGGCCGTTGGCCATGGGCGCGCCGAGGCTGGCGGAGGGCAGCATGCCGAGGCTGCCGGTCAGCATGGCGGCGGCGTCGGACAGGAGATCGCCGAAAAGGTTGTCGGTGACGATCACGTCGAACTGCTTGGGCCAGCGGCAGAGCTGCATGGCGCCGGCGTCGGCGTACATGTGGCTGAGCTCGACGTCGGGGTATTCCGCCGCGTGCACCTCGGTGACGACCTGGCGCCAGAGCACGCCCGATTCCATCACGTTGGCCTTCTCCATCGAGCAGACCTTGTTGGAGCGCTTGCGGGCGAGTTCGAAGGCGGAGCGCGCCACGCGGGCGATCTCGCCCTCGGTGTAGCGCTGGGTGTTGATGCCGACGCGCTCGTTGCCTTCGGTGAAGATGCCGCGCGGCTCGCCGAAATAGATGCCGGAGGTGAGCTCGCGGATGATCATGATGTCGAGGCCGGCGACGACCTCCTTTTTCAGCGACGAGAAATCGGCCAGCGCGTCGAAGCATTGGGCGGGGCGCAGGTTGGCGTAGAGGTCCATCTCCTTGCGCAGGCGCAGGAGGCCGCGTTCGGGCTTCACGGAGAAATCGAGATCGTCGTATTTCGGGCCGCCGACCGCGCCGAGCAGGACCGCGTCGGCAGCTTGGGCCCGCTCCATCGTCGCGTCGGTCAACGGAGTGCCGTGCGCGTCATAGGCGGCGCCGCCGACGAGGTCCTCTTCGACGTTGAAGCCGATGCCGCGTTTTTCGCCGTACCATTCGATGACCTTGCGGACCTCCGACATGACTTCGGGGCCGATGCCGTCGCCGGGCAGGATCAGAAGGGTGGGATCGGCCATGGTACGTTTCCTCGCGGGTTTTTCGGTGATTTCCGCTGCGGTATCCCCTGCGCGTGCGGCGGTCAAGTTCACGGCGGAGCGATGTCGATCCAGACGAGCCGGTGCGCCGATCCGGCCGCGACCTCGGCCGAAAGCGGTTCGCCGGGGAGGGGCCAGAACACGCCGGACGCGGTGACGTCGAGTCCGGCCGAGGGCAGCACGTAGTCGACGCGCAGGTTGCCGGGCCCGTCGTCGCGCCAGTCCGCCGTGTCGAGGGCGGGGTCGCCGGAATGCTCCGCGTTGGCGCCTCCCTGCGACTGGGAGGCTTCCGCGCCCCCGGCACTCCCGGGCCGGGCGTCGCGCAGCCGGGGATGGGAAAGGAGGCCGGCGATGCCGTCGCGCAGACCCGCTCCGTCGTTCGGGTCGGCGTTGAGGTCGCCAAGGACCACGAGCGGCGCGTCCGGGGCGGTCGCGGTGCGACCCTGATCGTCGGGGAAGGCGGTTCCGTCGAGATAGCGGCTCCAGAACGCGATCTCGTCGTGATTGCGGCGTTGGTTGCGGGCTTCGGGTCCGTCGAAAAGCGGCGGCGTCGGGTTTGTCGCCAGCAGGTGCAGCCGTCCGCCATCCGGCAGGATCACCGGAACGTCCCAATGGGCGCGCGACGACAGGCGCATGGCCGCCTGCGCGTCGGCGTCGGGCCAGGGCGCGCCGTCGGGATGGACGGGCAGGAGCGCGTCCGGGAGGTCGCGCCAGAGCAGGTTGTTGAAGGTCCGCGCGGCGTCGCGGTCGATCGGCAGGCGGGAGAGGACGGCCATGCCGCCGTCGCCGGGGAACTTGCCGTAGCCGAGCGCGTCGTCCGGACCCATGAGCATGGTGTCGCCGTCGAAATCCGCGCCGGAGGGCACGCCCGCGTTCACCGGGGGGGCGAAGACGTGGCCGTAGTCGATCCCGCGCGGGCCGCTGCGGAGCAGGTCGCGGAACGCGGTCAGGGCGCGGCCCTTGGCGTCATGGTCGAACTGGGTGAGGAGCAGCACGTCGGGGCGCGTGGCCTGGATCACGGCGATCACGGCCGTCAGGGTCTCGTCGGGGTCCCGGCCGAGATCATGGAGCAGGACGCCCGGGCCGTCGGCGCTGAGATCGGTGTTGTAGGTGGCGATGCGCAGCGTCCCGGCGGAGGCCGCAGCACCTGCGAGGAGCCCCAGAACCGCCGCCAGAAATGGAAAAGCCCGCGCCATGGGCGCAGGCTTGGGCCGTCCGCGTTAAGGCTTGATTAACCGGCGGCGAGCCAGGGCGTCCGGCGGGCGTATTCTGCCTCGAAGGCGTCGATGCTGTCGGCCTTTTCCATGGTCAGGCCGATGTCGTCGAGACCGTTCAGAAGGCAGTGGCGGCGGTGCGGGTCGATCTCGAAGGCGATGGAGCCGCCGTCCGGTCCGGTGATGGTCTGGGTCTCGAGGTCGACCGTGACGACGGCGTTCGCGCCGCGGCTGGCGTCGTCCATCAGCTTGTCCACGTCCTCCTGCGGCAGGACGATGGGCAGGATGCCGTTCTTGAAGCAGTTGTTGTAGAAGATGTCCGCGAAGGACGTCGCCACGATGCAGCGGATGCCGAAATCCATCAGCGCCCAAGGCGCGTGCTCACGCGACGAGCCGCAGCCGAAATTCTCGCCGGCGATCAGGATCTTCGTGTTCCGGTAGGCGGGTTGGTTGAGCAGGAAATGCGCGATCTCCTCGCCCTCGTCGTCATAACGCATCTCGTGGAACAGGTTCTTGCCGAGACCGGTGCGCTTGATCGTCTTGAGGAACTGCTTTGGGATGATCATGTCGGTGTCGACGTTGATCTGCGGCAGCGGCGCCGCGACTCCGCTCAGCGTGGTGAACTTTTCCATGGTCCTCGTCTCCCATCCGGCCTTCGCGGCGATAAACCACGGCCCCGGCCTTCGCGCAAGGGTCGCTCAGGGGGCCGGCGGGCTCAGGCGGTCGCGCAGGAGCGCCATGGGATGCGCGCGCAGCGTCAGGCGCAGCGCGGTGTAGTCGGCCACGATCTCCTCGCCGAGCGTCATCGGGGGGAGCCGGACGGGGCCTTCGTCGCCGCCCTCGCCTTCGAGCCCGTCGAAGAGCGGGAGCGGACGGGCGCCCTGAATGGCGCGGGCCTGCCAGAGCGCGTCGCGGCGCGTGAGGCCGAGCGCGGCGAAGGCGTCGGCCTCGGCCAGCACCGCGAGCAGGCGCGGGGGCGTGCCCGCCCGCCGCCAGAGCGCGCCCACGTCCGGATAGCCGTTGCCGCGCGCCGCCGCGATCCAGTCGGCGTCCTCCTCGCGCATGCCCTTGATCTGGCGGAAGCCGAGGCGGAGCGCCAGGCCGCCGCGTCCGTCGGGCTCCAGCGCGCAGTCCCAGCGGCTGGCGTTCACGCAGACCGGGCGCACCACGACGCCGTGCTCGCGGGCGTCGCGCACGATCTGGGCGGGGGCGTAGAAACCCATCGGCTGCGAGTTCAGAAGCGCGCAGGCGAAGACCGCCGGATGGTGGCGCTTGATCCAGGCCGAGGCGTAGACCAGCAGCGCGAAACTCGCCGCGTGGCTCTCGGGGAAGCCGTAGGAGCCGAAGCCCTCGATCTGGTCGAAGCAGCGTTCGGCGAAATCCGCCGGATAGCCGTTGGCTTCCATGCCGGTCAGGAACCGCGCGCGGAATTCGCTGACGTTGCCGTGTTTCTTGAAGGTGGCGAGCGAGCGGCGCAGGCGGTCGGCCTCGTCGGGGGTGAAGCCCGCGCCGATGATGGCGATCTGCATCGCCTGTTCCTGGAAGAGCGGCACGCCGAGCGTCTTGCCGAGAACGTCGCCGAGCGCGTCGGAGGGGAACTCGACCTTCTCCTCGCCCCGCCTGCGGCGCAGGAACGGATGTACCATGTCGCCTTGGATCGGGCCGGGGCGGATGATCGCGACCTCGATCACCAGATCGTAGAAGCAGCGCGGGCGGAGGCGCGGCAGGAAATTCATCTGCGCCCGGCTCTCGACCTGGAAGACCCCGAGGCTGTCCGCGCGGCAGAGCATGTCGTAGACCGCCGGGTCCTCCGCCGGCAGGCTGGCCAACGAATACCGCGTGCCGTATTCGGCGGCGATCAGATCGAAAGCCTTGCGGATGCAGGTCAGCATGCCGAGCGCCAGGATGTCGACCTTGAGGATGCCGAGCGCGTCGATGTCGTCCTTGTCCCAGCAGATCACCGTGCGGTCGTCCATCGCGGCGTTCTCGATGGGCACCAGCTCGTCGAGCCGGCCTTCGGTGATTATGAAACCGCCGACATGCTGCGAGAGGTGGCGTGGAAAGCCGATGATCTCGTCGACGAGCGCCAGCGTCTGGGCGAGGCGGCGGTCGGAGGCGTCGAGGCCGATCTCGGCCAGGCGTTCGGCGGGGACGGACGAGCTTCCCCAGCCCCAGACCTGGGAGGAGAGCGCGGCCACCGTGTCGCGGCTGAGGCCCATGGCGGCGCCGACCTCGCGGATCGCGCGCTTGCCGCGGTAGTGGATCACCGTTGCGCAGAGGCCGGCGCGTTCGCGGCCGTAGCGCTCGTAGATGTGCTGGATCACCTCCTCGCGACGCTCGTGCTCGAAATCGACGTCGATGTCGGGCGGCTCGTCGCGGGCCTCCGAGACGAAGCGCTCGAAGACCATCGTGCCGATCTCGGGGGAGACCGAGGTGACGCCGAGCGCGTAGCAGACCACGGAATTGGCCGCCGAGCCGCGCC
Source organism: uncultured Alphaproteobacteria bacterium (assembly GCA_963698685.1). Lineage (GTDB taxonomy): Bacteria > Pseudomonadota > Alphaproteobacteria > Rhodobacterales > Rhodobacteraceae > Amaricoccus. Next base: position 192,121 of record CAVORV010000030.1, on the reverse strand, counting down.
CCTGGCAGAGGATGCCGCGCGAGCGGGCGAAGTCGACGATGTCGCTGACGGTGAGGAAATAGGGCGCGTAGTTCAGCCGGCCGATCAGCGCGAGCTCATGATCGGCCTGGGCGCGGGCGCGGTCGGGCACGCCGTCGGGATAGCGCCAGCGCAACCCCTCGGCGGTCAGCCGCGCCAGCCGCGCCTGCGGCGGCTCGCCGTCCAGCGCCTCGGAGGGGTATTCGTAGCGCAGTTCGTCGAGCGAGAAGCGGCAGGATTCGGCGATCTCGCCGCTGCGGCGCACCGCGTCCTCGTGGCCCGCGAACAGGCGCAGCATGTCGGCCTCGGGGCGCAGCCTGCGCTCGGCGTTGGCGAGCGCCGCGCGTCCGATCGCGTCGATGCGCAGCCCCTCGCGGATGCAGGTCAGCACGTCGGCCAGCCGGCGGCGGCCGCCGTGATGCATCATCGGTTCGGCGGTGGCGACGAGCGGCGCGCCCAGATCCTCCGCGAGCCGGGCGAGCTTGGCGATGCGCGCGGCGTCGCGGCCGTCGTAGCGCGGGGCGGCGGCCAGATGGACGGAGCCGAAGCGGCGCGTCAGGCGCCGCGCGCGCGGCAGCCAAGCGCCCGCGCCGCGCTCATGCGTGGTCGCTTGTGGCGGGTGGAGCAGGAGAGCGACATCCGCGCCCAGATCGTCGAGGTCCTCGGCGTGCAGTTCGCATTCGCCTTTGGGCGCCCGCCGCGCGCCCCGGCTCAGCACCCTGCAGAGCCGGCCCCAGGCCGGGCGGTCGCGGGGCAGGGCGGTGATCTCGGTCCCGTCGGCGAGACGGAGCCGCGCGGCCGGTATCAGGCGGGGAACCGGGCCGCCCGCCCGCGCGATCTCACGCAGCTCGACATGGGCGCGCACCACGCCCGCGACCGAGTTGCGGTCGGCGATGGCGAAGGCCGGCAGGCCCAGTTCGGCCGCGCGGCGCGCGTGTTCCTCCGGGTGGCTGGCGCCCGTCAGGAAGGTGAAATTCGACGTGATGCAGAGTTCCGCGAAAGCCATTGCGGTCCGGTTCCCGTGTCAGGCCCCCCTTCGGCGGTGCCGAATCCGTTCCGTTCATGTTAGAATGTGTCGTCAGACTTCAGAGAGGAGACATCCATGGAGACGATCAACGTCGATGACTACGCCCACCGGCTCTATGCCGCCCATGGCGACAAGGCCGAATTCGAGGCCGCGCAGAAGGCCCGCGCCTGCGACGAGAGCGGCGACGCGCAGACGGCCGCGCAATGGCGTCAGGTGCGCGAGGCGATCCGCATCCTGCGCGGTCCGAACGCGAGCTGAGTGTCGGGCGGCGGGCGTTCACGCGAGAATCCCCTGCGCGAACCAGCCTGCCGCGCTTTCGCCGCCCTTGGCCTCGTAGATCCACAGCCGGTCGCCGTCGCGGGTCTCGACGCGCCAGTAGTCGCGCGGGCCCGAGCGCCAGGCGGGGTCGTCGAGCCACCATTCCGGGGCGATGCGTTCCGGGCCGAAGGCGGCCGCACGGACGCGGTCGCGGCGGCGCCAGACGAAGCGTCCGGGCGGCGTCGCGTCGTCGTGTGACGTGACCGGCTCGGGCGGGAACATCACGATCGGCCGCGCCGTCCCGCGCGCCGGCCAGTCCGGCGCGGGCGCGGAGAAAGCGGCGGCCATCACCGTGGCGCTCTTCTCGGGGATGTTGCTGTCTGCCGGATGGAGCCGCGTCAGCGCCTCCAGCCCCAGCCGCGCGCCCAGCCGTCCGATCAGATCGGCGATCGCGTCCGCATCCGCAGGAGCCGCCCGGGCCGAGGCGTCGAGCTGCCCGCGATGCTGGCGCGGGCTGACGGGCTCGACCGCCATGGCGGCGAGCCGCAGCACCTCGATGCCGAAACCCGCGTCGAGCCCCGCGAGGCGGAGCGCCAGAAGCGGGCGGGCCACCTCCGGCCGGGCCGAGGGGCGCGCGAGGCGGGCCTCGCGGCTCTCGGAGGTTCCGTCGGCGCGGATCGCGGTCGCGCGCAGAACCCGCGCGCCCATGCCCGCCGCGTCGAGCCGTGCGCAGAGCGGCCCGAGCAGACGGTCGATCCCGGCCAGGATGTCGGCCTCCAGACCGATCGGCTCGGGGAAGGTCAGGCGCAGGGCGAAGACGTGGTCGGGCCGCGCCGGCGAGACCGGCTCGGGCATGCGGCCCGTCGCCTGGTCGAGGCGGCGCAGCACCCCGGGGCCCGCGCGACGCGCCAGCTGCGCGCGGGGCAGGGCGGCCAGATCGCCGATCCGCCGCAGACCCAACGCCTCCAGCGCCGCGATGTCCGCGCCGTCGAGCCGCAGCGCCGCGACCGGCAGCGGATCGATATGGTCGCGGATTTCGCCCGGCGGGGCGATCCGGCCGAGCCCGGAGGGCGCCGCGGCGAGCAGCGGGCCGGCGCCGCCCCGTTCCCAGCGCCGCTTGCGCGCCCGCGAGCGGGTCGCGCGCGCCTCCTGGTCGATGGCGTCGCCGGCATGGAGCGTTTCGCCCCGCGCTCCGGAGAACCGCGCGATGGCCCAGGCGGCGCCGCGCGTGTCGGAAAGCCCCGCGCGCAGGCTGAGGCCGAGATCGGCCGCCTCGGTCTCGACCTGATCCATCAGCGCGGCCTCGCCGCCGAACAGGCGCGCGCAGCCGGTCAGGTCGAGCGCGAGGGAGTCCGCGCCCTCCTCCGCCACCCAGGGGCTGAACCGGCCGGCCCAGCGGCGCAGGGCGGCGAGGAACGCGGCCTCGCGCGGCGGATCGGCGGGCCGCGTGGCGAGCGCGGGACAGATCGCCCGCGCGTCGCCGAGCCCCATGCCGCGGCGCAGGCCGGCCTCCTCGGCCGCGCCGGTCAGCGAGGCGAGAACCAGCGCGCCGCGCGCCTCGGCCACGACGGCGAGCGGCCGTCCGTCGATCTGCGGCTCGGCCCGGAGCACCCGCTCGGCGGCCAGCCGGGGAAACCAGAGGGACAGGATGCGGCGCGGCGGCATGATCGATTCGATTCCCATTTGTTCCTGTTATGTTCTATTTTGCCGGAAACCGCGCGCGAGTTGAGTCCGTTTTGTCGCTGGACAGAACGGCGGCCCCCGCGATAGTGGGCGGCTCCGCTCCGGGACCCCCGAAATGACCCTCGAACGCCAGCGTCTTCTCGCCCTGCAGATCGTTTTCGCGCTCAACGGGCTGGGCCTCGCGCTGTGGTTTCCGCGCATTCCCGACGTGAAGGCGGCGCTGGATCTCGACGTGCTCACGCTCGCCTTCTGCCTGTTCGGGCTGCCGGCGGGAACGATGATGGGGTTTCTCAGCGTCGGCCGCATCACCCGCGCCATCGGCGTGCGGGCCGCCTGCGTCTGGGGCGGGGCGGTGTTCCTTCTGAGTTTCATCCTGCCGGCGCTGGCCTGGAACGCGGTGACGCTCGGCCTCGCGCTTTTCGTCTGCGGTCTGACCATCGCCACGATCGAGGTCGCGATGAACGCCAAGGCCTCGCAGGTCGAACGCGACAGCGGGCGTCGCGTCATGACCCGCTGCCACGCTTTCTGGAGTTTCGGCACCGTCGCGGGGGCCCTGACGGGCGGCGCGGCCGCTCAGGCGGGCATAAGCTTTCTCGCGCAGCAGGCGGTGCTGCAGCCGCTGCTGGCCGCCGCGACGATCCATTTCGGCCGTCGGCTTCTTCCCGACGACCCGCGCGAGACCGGGGCCGAACCCGGCTTCGCGCTGCCCGACCGGGCGCTGCTGCTGCTCTGCCTGATCCCGATCGGCGCGCTGCTGATCGAGGGGGCGATGATGGAATGGTCGGCGCTGCTGCTGCGCGAGCACGTGGCGGCGAACCCGTTCCAGACGGCCCTCGTCTTCGCGCTGTTCGCGCTGTCGATGGCGTTCATGCGCCTGGCCGGTGACAGGCTGGCCGAGATGTTCGGGCCGGTCCCGATCATCCTCGTCTCCGGGCTTCTGATGGGGGTCGGGATCCTCGGCTTCGGCCTGTCGACGAGCGTCTGGTTCTCGGCCGCGCTGGCCATCATGGTGGGCGTGGGCTGCGCCAACATCTATCCGCTGACGATGTCGATGGTGGCGGCGGTTCCCGGTCAGAGGACCGAACGCAACGTGGCGGCGCTGGCGCTGATCGCCTTCACGGCGTTCCTGATCGGCCCGCCCGCGATCGGGATCATGGCCAGCGCGTTCGGCCTGCCGGCGGCGCTGGCGCTTCTGGCGCCGCTCGGGCTGGTGCCCGGGTTCATCGCGGTCCGCACGCGGCCCCGCCCGGCCTGAGGCGGATCAGCCGCAGGCGACGCTGGTGATCGTGCCGGTCGCGTCCACGCGGATCGTCAGACGGCCGACGTCGTAGCGGCTGTTCTCGACCACGTCGGGATAGATGGTCCGGTTGTTGTCGGGCAGGATCGCGGTGTTGAGGACCGAGGCGTTCTGTCCGACCAGATCCTGGCGCGTGTTCGCGCCGCACGCGTTTTCCGTCCCCGCCACGAAATCGCCGTTGACCAGGGCGTTGCCGCCGTCATCGACGACCGTGGTCGGAGCGCATGCGGCGAGAACGAGAAGCGCCAGAGCGCCGGTGGCGTGCGTCAGCGGGGTCATGTGGGTCTCCGATCCGTTCCGTCCCGGGAAAGCCAAGCACGGCGGCGGGCGGGAATCAAGCGCGGGCGGGCGCCCTCAGACCGCCCGGATGAGCTTGCGATCCAGCACCCGGAGCACCGAGCGCAGGTCCGCGCCGCGCTTGAGCACGCGTCCGTCCATTCCGATGACGCTGTACTGGCCTTGGCGGTTGGCGAGCTTCGGACGCTTCTCGATGCGGTAGATCGGATGCTCGGCGGTGTGGCGGAAGACCGAGAACACCGCGACGTCCGACAGCATCGAGATGCCGTAGTCGCGCCAGATGCCCGCAGCGACCATGCGGCCGTAAAGCCCCATGATCACGGAGAGTTCGGTCCGGTGGAAAACCACCCGATCCGGTGCCGGGGAAAACTCCGCGATGCCGCCAACATGTGTCATGACGACGACCATGGCCGGGCCTTGCGGGTTTGGCAAGCGCGAGGCCGGTTGCATTCGACGGGCCGGCGGCCTTCTATGCGCGGCCTTTCCTTTGATCCGGAGCAGACATGCGCGATTTCCAGACCCCGGGCCGTTCGGTGACCATCGCGGCGAACGGCATGTGCGCCACCTCCCATCCGCTCGCGGCGCAGGTCGCGGTCCGGATGATGCAGGACGGCGGCAACGCGGTCGACGCGGCCATCGCGGCCGCCGTGCTGCTCGGCATCTGCGAACCGGCGATGACGGGCATCGGGGGCGATTGTTTCGCGCTGGTCAAACCGGCGGGCGACGAGCGGATCGTCGGGCTGAACGGGTCGGGGCGCGCGCCCGCCGGACTGGACGCGGCGGCGCTGCGCGCGGCGGGACATTCCGTCGTGCCGCTCAGGGACGTGGCGGCGGTCACGATCCCCGGCGCGATTGACGCTTTCGTCCGACTTTCGGCGGATTGGGGACGACTTGGGCTCGCCGCGTCCCTCGAGCCGGCGATCCGCTACGCGGACGAGGGCGTGCCGGTCGCGCCCCGAGTCGCGTTCGACTGGAGCCGCGGTGCGGACAAGCTCCATGGCGATGCGCGCCGGCACTATCTCGCAGACGGCGAGCCGCTCCGGACCGGCCAGACGTTCCGGGCGCCGGGACAGGCCGAGGTGCTGCGCCGGATCGCGCGCGAGGGGCGGGCGGGCTTTTACGAGGGCGAGGTGGCGGAGGACATGGTGGCGTCCCTGCGCGCGCTGGGTGGCACGCACACGTCGGAGGATTTCGCGGCGACCGCCTGCGACTACGTCGAGCCGGTCTCGGGGACCTATCGCGGTCACGAGCTGGTCGAGTTGCCGCCCAACGGCCAGGGCGCGACGGCGATCCTGATGGCGAAGATTCTCGCCCGATTCGACATCGCGGCGCTCGATCCGTTCGGGACGGCCCGCGCGCATCTGGAGGCGGAAGCGACGAAGCTCGCCTATGACGCCCGCGACCGATTCATCGCCGATCCGGACCGGGTTGCCCGCCTCGATCACATGCTCTCGGACGTAACGGCCGAACGGCTCGCGGCGCTGATCGATCCGGACCGCGCGATGCCGGGCGCGGCCGCGATCTCGGAAGCGGTGCACCGCGAGACGGTATATCTGACGGTGGTGGATGGAGACCGGATGGCGGTCTCGCTGATCTATTCGATCTTCAAAACCTTCGGTTCCGGACTCGCCTCGGCGAAATTCGGCATCAACTTCCAGAACCGCGGGGCCGGTTTCAACCTCACGCCGGGACATCCGAACGAGGCCGGTGGCGGCAAGCGACCGATGCACACGATCATTCCGGCGATGCTGCGCCGCGAGGGCCGCCTGACGATGCCTTTCGGCGTCATGGGCGGCGCCTATCAGCCGGTGGGACACGTGCGGGTCCTGACCAACATGATCGACTTCGGGATGGACCCGCAGGAGGCGATCGACGCGCCGCGCAGCTTCCACGACGCGGGCGACACGGAACTCGAGACGGGTTATTCCGAGGCTGTGGCGGACGGTCTCACTGCGCTGGGGCATCGGGTCACGCGGTGCGATTCGCCGATCGGCGGAGCGCAGGCGATCGTGATCGACGCGGAGAACGGCGTGCTGATCGGCGCGAGCGATCCGCGCAAGGACGGCTGCGCGCTTGGATACTGAGGTCGCGACCGGAGGTCGAAGGCGGCCTTTGCCGCCATTGCGAGCGCATGGTGCGCGCAAGTCTTTTGGTCTGGCCCGCGCCGGTTGGCGCGTGCCGACTGCTCTCCGGGCAAGCTTGTCAGTGTGAAAGCCGGGTTGCGGGGCGGGGGGCGGCCTTGCGCCGTTGGGGCGTCCGGGGTAATGCGCGGACCGGGAAACGACTGCGGAAACACCGGAACATGTCGATCGACAGGGATACCGCGCGCCGTGTCGCGCATCTGGCGCGGATCGAGGTCGCGGAGGCCGATCTGGAGCCTTTGGCAGCGGAGCTTTCGGCGATCCTAGATTTCATGGAACAGTTGAACGCCGTCGATGTCGAAGGTGTCGAGCCTACGACCTCCGTGACGCCGATGCGCCTGATCCGGCGCGAGGATGCGGTGACCGACGGCGGCTGTCAGGACCGGGTTCTCGCCAACGCCCCCGACGCGCGGGCGGGGTTCTTCACCGTGCCCAAGGTGGTCGAGTAGATGGCCGATCTGACGGATTTTTCGATCGCCGGCGCGCGCGACGCGCTTCGGGCGGGTGACATGCGCGCCGAGGAGTTGGCGCGCATGGCGATCGACGCGGCCGAAGGCGCCGAGGCTCTCAACGCGTTCTCGGCGATGACGCCCGAGCGGGCTCTGGACGACGCGCGCGCGGCGCAGGCGCGGATCGACGCCGGCGACGCGCCCGACATCTGTGGAATGCCGCTGGGCGTGAAAGATCTTTTTTGCGTCGAAGGGCTTCCGACGCAGGCGGCGTCCCGCATCCTCGACGGGTTCGTGCCGCCCTATGAGAGCACCGTGACGGCGAAGCTCTGGGAGGCCGGCGCGGTCTGTCTCGGCAAGCTCAACATGGACGAGTTCGCGATGGGTTCGTCGAACGAGAGTTCGGTCTACGGCCCGGCGGTCAGCCCGTGGCGGCGCGCGGGCGAGGTCGAACCGCTGACGCCCGGCGGGTCGTCCGGCGGATCCGCGGCGGCCGTGGCGGCGGGCCTCTGTCTTGGCGCCACCGGGACGGATACCGGCGGATCCATCCGCCAGCCGGCCGCCTTCACGGGCACGGTCGGCGTGAAGCCGACCTACGGGCGCTGTTCGCGCTGGGGGATCGTGGCCTTCGCCTCGTCGCTCGACCAGGCGGGGCCGATGACCCGGTCGGTTCGGGACGCCGCGATCCTGCTGCGCGCGATGTCGGGACATGACCCGAAGGATTCGACCTCCGCTCCGCGCGAGGTGCCGGATTTCGAGGCGGCGCTGACCGGCGACCTGCGGGGCAGGAAGATCGGCGTGCCGCGCGAGTACCGCGTCGAGGGCATGCCGTCGGAGATCGAGGCGCTCTGGACCCGGGGTGCCGAGATGCTGAAGGATGCGGGGGCCGAGATCGTCGAGGTCAGCCTGCCGCACACGAAATACGCGGTTCCGACATATTACATAATCGCGATGGCCGAGGCGTCGTCGAACCTCGCGCGGTACGACGGAGTGCGGTACGGCCGCCGCGCGAAGACCGGCGCGGGCGAGGGCATCACCGAGATGTACGAGCGCACGCGCGCCGAGGGTTTCGGGCCGGAAGTGCGGCGGCGCGTGATGATCGGAACCTATGTCCTGTCGGCGGGGTTCTACGACGCGTATTATCTGCGGGCGCAGAAGGTGCGGAGCCTGATCAAGCGGGATTTCGACACCGTCTTCGCCGATGGGGTGGACGCGATCCTGACCCCGACGACGCCGAGCGCGGCCTTTCCGCTGGGCTCGGCCGCGGACAGCGATCCGGTGGCGATGTACCTCAACGACGTGTTCACGGTGACCGTGAACCTTGCCGGTCTGCCGGGCGCGTCCGTGCCGGTCGGCCTCGACGCGGCGGGACTTCCGCTCGGTTTGCAGGTCATCGGACGGCCATGGGACGAGGCGGGAATGCTCGATGTCGCCCATTCTTTGGAAAATGCGAGCGGATTTGTCGCAAAGCCGGAAAAATGGTGGTAAGGACTGTCGTTGAACGACTGTTCTGGCCTGAAAGGCGGATTGGGATGAGACTGGCTTCGATACTCGCGTTCGGCGTTATGGCGGGATGCACCTCCAACGTGACCGTCCCGGTAACGCCGGGCGGCATGATGGAAGTGACGCCGCCGGGCACGGCGATGACCTCGACGTCCGGCATCGATGGCGGCTTGCCGCAGACCGCGACGCCGCTCAATGACGACCGGCTGAACCTTACGCTCTACACCATCGAACAGCAGAAGATCGACGCCGCGATCGCGGAGCGGGAGCTCGAGAACGCGCGATCGCAGCTCGTGGTCGTGCAGCCGGGCGCGCTTCCGGACCGGGTGGAGGGCGTCAATGTCGCGCTTTTCGCCAAGCAGACGACGAACCCGGTCGGCCAGCGCGTCTATCAGCGCTCCGGCGGAGGCTTTTCGGCGCGGTCGAGCTGCGGGCGGTTCCCGACGGCGGATGACGCTCAGCGGGCTTTTCTTTCCGCAGGCGGCCCGGCCACGGACCGCTACGGGCTGGACCCGGACGGCGACGGATTCGCCTGCGGGTGGGACCCGACGCCCTACAGGGCGCTCTGAGGGACGTAATCGCGGAGCAGGGCGCGGATCGCCGCGGGCGTGATGGCCTCGACCGGATCCGAGATGCTTTCGGTTCCGGTCGACGACGCGTAGCCCTCGAAACTCCAACGCGCGCATCCGGCCGGTGTTCTCAGATGAAAGGCGGCCCCTTGCCGAAAGATCGCGCCGGGCGGCAGGTAATCGGCACACACGGTGTCGGGCGGTCCTCGACGCTGCGCGTGCAGGACGGCGTCCATCTCGGCGGCACGGGGCGGCGCCTTCAGCCCTTGGGCACGCGCCCATGCGTCCGCGAAGGCGATCGCGTCCGAGCGGCGGCATTCGAAACAGGGGCGATGTCCGGCCGCGAGCGCCGTCACCTCGTCGAGAAAGAACATCTCGGTATATCCGGACCCCATGACGCTGCGATGGCGGCTCTTGAAGTCGAGCCGGCAGGCGATCCAGGCGCGGCCTTTCCAGCGGGCGGGGCCGAGCGAGAAATCATCGCGATGAAGTCGGCCGCCGCGATTGCCCATGAGGCCGCCGCGCGCCGCGACCGCGTGGAGCGTGCCGTCGGGGGCGCAGCGGTTGGGGAGCGGCGAGGGTCTGGACATGGCGGCCCGCCTTCTGGTCAGGTGCGGCGCGTCGGACGAGAGAGCCATGGAAATCATCGAACAATCCAGTCCCAATTTCGGCCCGCGGCGCGGCGGGGCGTTGCCGGACATGGTGGTGATCCATCATACGGCGATGGCGGGTGCCGAGGCGGCGCTGGCGCGGCTGTGCGATCCGGCGGCGGAGGTCTCGGCGCATTACCTGATCGCGGGGGACGGCCGTGTCTGGTCGATGGTGCCCGAGACCGAGCGCGCGTGGCACGCGGGCGCGGGGGCCTGGGGCGCGGTGGAGGACGTCAATTCGCGTTCCATCGGGATCGAGCTCGACAATCCGGGGCCGCTCGCGGGATTTCCGCCATTCGCCGAGCCGCAGATGTCGGCGCTCGAGACGCTGCTCGACGGGATCATGGCGCGGTGGGGCATTCCGCGCGAGCGGGTGATCGCGCATTCGGACATGGCGCCGGGACGCAAGGCCGATCCGGGACCGAAATTCGACTGGAGGCGTCTGGCGCTGGGCGGGCGCTCGGTCTGGGTGGAGTCGGACGCCGCGGCGCCGGACACGTTCGACGCGGCGGCGGCACGGGTCGGATACCGCATGGCGGAAGGCGACCGGGCGGCGGTGCTCGAAGCGTTCCGGCTGCGGTTCCGGCCGCAGGGGCGGGGCGCGGAGCTTGACGCCGCGGATGCGGGGCTGATGGCGGCGTTGGCCGAGGCGTGGCCTTGCGTTGACGGGGGCGGGGTTCCCACATAGACGGGCGACGCGCGGATGGCCGGGCGGCCGCGGGCTCCTTCGGGGGCTCGAGGAAAGTCCGGACTCCAGGAAGAAATGGCGCCGGGTAACGCCCGGCCGGGGAGACCCGAGGGAAAGCGCCACAGAAAACAGACCGCCGCGGGCTCCGGTCCGAGGCAAGGGTGAAACGGTGGAGTAAGAGCCCACCGCGCCGGCGGCAACGTCGGCGGCACGGCAAGCCCCGCCAGGAGCAAGGCCAAATAGGGACCGCGCGGAGCTCACGCTCCGGGGCTTCTTCCGCCCTGACGGTCCGGGTTGGCTGCACGAGCCCGTCGGCGACGGCGGGCCCAGATGAATGGTCGCCGGCCTCCGCGAGGGGGTCACAGAATCCGGCTTACAGGCCATCCGCGCGCGAATCCCCGGTCCATCCGGCCGTCGGAATCGAGACTGATTCGCCGTCTTCGGTTCCGGCGACGGCCCGCGAAGTCCCGTCACGTACAACTTTAGAGATTTGACGCCCTGAAACCGCCGATCAGGCGCTTGCCCATATCTTGTGATCATCCACCGGCCCGCCACAAGAAGTGGGAGGCGTTCGGGCAACTTGTTCTTTCTTTAAGTTGAAACGCGCGCTTGAAGTGCTTGGAGCCCAAAGTCTCCCACAGAATTCCATTGAATCCCACGATCTCCCATGCTATCCAAAATCCACGGAAGGCGGCGGTATTCGGACAAGGGCGACAAAGACCCATCCAGAGACTTTAGGCAGGTTTCATGCAGGCCCGCACTCTTCCCGACCAAAAGAAGACCCGACGCGAAGAAAAAAAGATACGAGCAGAAGCGCAGGACGTGACGCAGTCGGGCCAAGGCCCTGAGGGACCAGGTGACGGGTCGTGCTTTCAGGCAGCACGGCCCGTCATTTGTTCCGGGGGTCGGGCGAGTGGCAGGAGTAAGGCCGGGTGAAACGGCGGTTCAAGGGCGAGTCGGTCCACAAGGTGGACGCCAAGGGACGCGTGTCGGTCCCCGCCCCGTTCCGTCGCGTGCTCGAGGAGGGCGACCCCGACTGGGCGCCGGGACAGAACCCCAACCTGGTGCTGATCTACGGCGGCCCGTCCGGTCGGTGCCTTGAGGGCTACACCATCGAAGCGGTCGCCGCGCTCGATGACAAGATCTCGCGGATGCCGACCTTCAGCAGGAACCGCAAGGCGCTCGAACGCTGGCTCAACACCAAATCGGTCTATGCACAGATGGACGAGACCGGCCGGGTGGTCCTGCCGCAGAAGCTGCGCGAGTTGATGGGCATCGAGGCCGAGGCCTTTTTCGCCGGCATGGGCGACAAGTTCGAGATATGGGCGCCGGACGAGTTCCAGGCCGACATGACCGATCTGGATGAGTGGGGCGCCGCGCGGCCCGAGGGCGAGACGCCGTTCGACGCGCTCGACGCGATGGATGCCGCCGCCTTCGGAGGCGGATCATGATGATGGCGCCGGTCGGTCCTCACGTGCCGGTCCTGATCGGCGCGATCATAGAACGGGTCTCGCCCGTCTCCGGCATCTGGCTCGACGGCACGTTCGGGGCGGGCGGCTACGCGCGGGCGCTGCTCGACGCGGGTGCAGACCGCGTCATCGGCGTCGATCGCGACCCGGAAGCGCTGGAGCGGGCGCGGCCCTGGGCGCATCAATATGGCGACCGCCTGACACTTCGCGCCGGCCGCTTCGGCGACCTCGACCGGATCGCGGCGGAGGCGGGCGCGCCCCGCCTGAACGGCATCGCGCTCGATATCGGCGTCTCCTCGATGCAGATCGACCAGGGCGGGCGGGGGTTCTCGTTCCTCAAGGACGGGCCGCTCGACATGCGGATGGAGCAGGCGGGGCCGTCCGCCGCCGATCTGGTCAACACCGCGTCCGAAGCCGAACTGGCCGACATCCTCTTCCAGCTCGGCGAGGAGCGGGCTTCGCGGCGCATCGCCAAGGCCATCGTCACGGAGCGGGTCGCCGCGCCCTTCGAGACGACATCGCGGCTCGCGGGCCTCATCGAAACCCTGATGCCGCGCTCGAAACCGGGTCAGCCCCATCCCGCCACGCGCAGCTTTCAGGCGCTGCGGATCGCGGTCAATGACGAGCTTGGCGAATTGGTTCGCGGCCTCGTCGCCGCCGAGGCGGCGTTGGCCCCCGGCGGGCTCCTCGCGGTCGTCACGTTCCATTCGCTCGAGGACCGCGTGGTCAAGCGCTTCCTCCAGGCGCGGTCCGGCGGTACGCCCAAGGGCAGCCGTTTCGCGCCCGCGGCGGACGTCGAGGCGCCGCGCTTCGAGCTCGTGACGCGCCGGGCGGTGGTCGCGGACGCCGACGAGATCGCGGTCAATCCCCGGGCGCGATCGGCCAAGCTCCGGATCGCCCGGCGTCTCGACGCGCCGGCCGGCGCGATCGAAACGGCGGGCCTCGGGCTTCCGGGCCTCGTGGTGCGAGGGCTGAACCCGTGAGGATTCTCCTCTATCTCTCCGCGACCGTGCTGGTGGTGCTCTGCGCCGTCTGGGCCTACCGCGTGAACTATTCCACCCAGGACGCGCAGAACCGCGTGGCCGATCTGCGCGCCGCAATCGCCCACGAGCGCGAGACGCTGGCCGTGCTGCGCGCCGAATGGGCCTATCTGAACCGTCCCGACCGGCTGGCGGTTCTGGTCAAGCGCAACGCGGATGCGCTCGGTCTCGTGCCGCTGACGCCCGAGCACTTCGCCGATCCCGCCATGGTCGCGTTTCCGCAGCCGCCCGAAGATCTGATCCCCGCTTCGGGAGACCCCGAATGATCCGCCGTCCGCTGCGTCCGCTCGCCCGCATCCTCTCGGCCCGCGCCCACGGCGACGACCCCGATCTGGTCGAGGCCGAGGAGCGCGCCGCGCGCCTGCGCGCGCGTCACCGGGCCGAGCGCCAGAAGGCCGAGACGCGGCTGCTGCTGCTCGGCGTCGTGTTCATTCTCGGTTTCACGACCGTCGCCGGGCGGATGGCGCTCCTCTCGGCGTCCGAACCGATGGAGCCGCGCGCGGAATCGGGCGAGGCCCGCATCGCCGCGCAGCGCTCCGACATCACCGACCGCAACGGCGCGGTCCTCGCGACGAACCTCGTCACCGCATCGCTCTACGCGCAGCCGCAGCTGATGATCGATCCGCACCGCGCGGCGCGCGAACTGGCGCGGATCTTTCCCGATCTCGACGCTGACGCGCTGGCGGCGCGAATGACCGACGGCCGGCGGTTCATGTGGATCCGCAGGACGATCTCGCCCGAGCAGCGCCAGCTCGTGCACGATCTCGGCGAGCCGGGGCTGCTGTTCGGCCCGCGCGAGACGCGGCTCTATCCCAACGGGGCCGTGGCGGCGCATCTGCTGGGCGGCGCCGGCTACGGCCGCGAGGGCGTCCATGCGGCGGAGCTCGTCGGGGTCGCCGGCGTCGAGCGGGACATGGACGCGCGTCTGCGCGATCCGGCGAAGGCGGCCGAGCCGCTGCGTCTCTCGATCGATCTGGGCGCGCAGATCGCGCTCGAGGAGGTGCTCGCCGCCGGCATGTCGGAAATGCGCGCCGAGGGCGCGGTCGGCATCCTGATGGAGATCGACACCGGTCAGATCCGCGCCATCGCGAGCCTGCCGGACTTCGATCCGAACCTGCGGCCGCCGCTTCCAACCGCCGGCGATCCGGCGAAAAGCCCGCTCTTCAACCGCGCGGCGCAGGGCCGCTACGAGCTCGGCTCGACGTTCAAGCCCTTCGCCGTGGCCCAGGCGCTCGAAGCGGGTCTGGTCTCGCCGGGCACGATGATCGACACCAAGGGGCCGATGCGCTGGGGCCGGTTCACGATCCGGGATTTCCATGATTACGGGCCGCGCCTGAGCGTCGAGGACGTGATCGTCAAATCCTCCAACATCGGCACAGCGCGGCTGGCCGTCGAAGGCGGGGCCGCGGCGCAGAAGGAATTCCTCGGGCGGCTCGGTCTGCTGGAGGCCTCACCGGTGGAGCTGACCGAGGCCGGGCGCACGCGCCGCTTCTTCCCGAGCGGTGGTCGGAACTGACCACCATGACGATCTCCTACGGCCATGGCATCGCCGTGACGCCGCTGCATCTGGCGAGCGCGTATGCGACGCTGCTCAACGGCGGCCTTCAGGTCCGGCCGAGCGTCATCGCGAGCGACGCGCGCCCGACGGAAGCCGACCGGGTGCTGTCCGAGCGGACCTCGCGGCAGGTGCGCGACATGCTCCGCCAGGTCGTGGTGCGCGGGACGGCGCGCTTCGCCAACGTCGAGGGCTACGAGGTCGGCGGCAAGACCGGAACCGCCGACAAGCCGAACTACACGGGCGGCTACGCGCGCGACAAGGTCATCTCGACCTTCGCCGGCGTCTTCCCGACCTCCGCGCCCCGCTACGTGCTGATCATCACGCTCGACGAGCCGAAGGCGGACGTGAACGGCCAGGAGATCCGCACCGCCGGATGGACGGCCGTCCCGGTCGCGGCCAACGCGATCCGGCGGATCGCGCCGATCCTCGGCATGCGGCCGCTGCCCTCAACGCTCGAAAGCATGCCGGTTCTTTACACCGCGACACGAAGCGAATAGCCCCGCGACGCGGGCGGATCGGGCGCAGGGATCATGTCGGGAACGGATCGGACGGACAATCTGACGGGATTCGAGCGCCTCGGCCTGCTTGCCGGAACACGCCGCGCCGGCGACTGGAGCGGCGATCTGCCGGAGCTGACCGGCCTGTCGGTGGACAGCCGCCGGACCGAACCGGGACACCTTTTCGCGGCGCTTCCGGGATCGACCGTGCACGGCGCGGAATTCGTGCCCTTCGCGCTCCGCATGGGCGCGGTCGCGGTGCTGACCGACGCCGAGGGGCTTGAAAAGTCCGAGGCCGACAATGGCGGCCCGCTTCCCGTGCCGGTGATCCTCGCCGACAATCCGCGCCGCATGCTGGCGCTCGCCGCGAGCCGGTGGAGCGGCGACCAGCCCGAGGTGATGGTCGCCGTGACCGGCACCAACGGCAAGACCTCCGTGGCGAGCTTCACGCGTCAGATCTGGGAGGCGCTGGGCGAGCGCGCGGTCAATTTCGGCACGACCGGCGTCGAGGGCGCGGTCGCGGCCCCCCTGTCGCACACGACGCCCGAGCCGATCACGCTGCACGCGCTGCTCGCGGATCTCGCCGATCAGGGCGTGACCCACGCCGCGATGGAGGCGTCGAGCCACGGGCTCGACCAGGCGCGGCTCGACGGGGTGCGTCTGGAAGCCGCCGCCTTCACCAACATCACACGCGATCATCTCGACTATCACCCGGATTTCGAGGCGTATTTCAACGCCAAGCTGGGTCTGTTCACGCGGGTTCTGCCGCGTGGCGGGACGGCCGTCGTCAACCTCGACGACGCGCACGGGCCGGCGGTGCGGGCCGCCGCCATCGAGCGCGGCCAGCGCGTCATCACCGTCGGGCGCGACGAGGGCTGCGATCTGCGCCTGATCGGCCAGCGGTTCGACGCGACAGGGCAGGACGTTCTGTTTTCGTGGGAGGGCCGGAACCGCAGCGCGCGGCTCGACCTGATCGGCGGCTTCCAGGCGCACAACGCGCTGGTCGCGGCGGGGCTCGCCATCGGATCCGGCAGCGACGCCGACGCGGTTCTGGACGCGCTGCCCGCGCTGCGCACGGTGCGCGGACGTATGGAGCGGGCGGCGACGCGGTCGAACGGCGCCGCCGTGTTCGTCGATTACAGCCACACGCCCGACGCGCTCAAGACCGCCCTCGAGGCGTTGCGCCCGCACGTGATGGGCCGGCTTCTCGTGGTTTTCGGCGCCGGCGGCGACCGGGACCGGGGCAAGCGTCCGCTGATGGGTCGAGGCGGCCGCGCAGGCCGCCGACGTCGTCTTCGTCACCGACGACAATCCGCGCACCGAGGACGCCGCCGCGATCCGCGCGGCGGTCATGGCGGGCTGTCCCGATGCGACCGAGATCGGCGACCGCGCCGAGGCGATCCTGACCGCCGTCGACGCGCTTCAACCGGGCGACGCGCTCTTGGTCGCGGGCAAAGGCCACGAGACCGGCCAGATCGTCGGCCACGACGTGCTTCCGTTCGACGACATCGAACAGGCGAGCGTGGCGGTGGCGGCGCTCGACGGGCTGGGCGCGTGAGCGTCATCTGGTCGCGTGCCGAGGCCGAGGCCGCGACCGGCGGGACGTCCACGGGCGACTGGGCGGCGACCGGCGTCTCGATCGACACGCGCACGCTCGCGTCCGGCGATCTCTTCGTGGCCCTCAAGGACGCGCGTGACGGACATGATTTCGTCGCGGACGCGCTGGCGAAGGGCGCCTCCGCCGCGCTGGTCGATCATCATCCCGAAGGTGTCGCGGCCGACGCGCCGCTGCTGGTCGTTCCGGATGTTCTCCAAGGGCTTGAAATGCTGGCGAAGGCCGCGCGGGCGCGCTTTCAGGGCCGCGTCGTCGGCGTCACCGGCTCCGTCGGCAAAACCGGCACCAAGGAGATGCTGCGCGCCGCGCTGGAGGTCCAAGGGCGCGTCCACGCGGCCGAGAAATCCTACAACAACCACTGGGGCGTGCCCCTGACGCTGGCGCGCATGCCGGCGGACGCGGATTTCGCCGTGATCGAGATCGGCATGAACGCGCCCGGCGAGATCGCGCCGCTGTCCCGGCTCGCGCGGCCGCATGTGGCGATGATCACCACCGTCGCGGCGGTCCACATGGCCGCGTTCCGGAACATCCAGGGCATCGCCCGCGAAAAGGCCTCGATCTTTGACGGGCTGGAGCCGGGCGGCGTGGCGATCATCAACCGCGACACCGACACCTATCCCATCCAGCTCCGTGCCGCGCGACGACTCGGCGCGCGGCCCGTGCGCTTCGGCGCGACCGGACGCCCCGAGTTCCGCCTGGTCGCGGCCAACGTGGCCGAAGGCGTCACGGCGGTCTCGGCGCGGGTCCGTGGCGCGCCGTTCCTCTTCCGGCTCGGAGCGCCTGGCCGGCATCTGGCGATGAACGCGCTCGGCGCGATGGCGGCGGTCGAGGCGCTGGGCGGCGACATCGCCCGCGCCGGTCTCGCGCTGGCGCTATGGACGCCGCCCGAGGGGCGCGGCGCGCGGTGGGTCGTGGCGCTCGGGCCGGGCGGCATGGACGGCGCGATCACGCTGATCGACGAGAGCTACAACGCCAACCCCTCCGCGATGGCGGCGGCATTCGAAGTCTTCGCGGCCGAGGAGCCGCGTGACGGCCTTGGGCGCAAGACGCGGGGCAGGCGGATCGCGTTTCTGGGTGACATGCTGGAACTCGGTCCGCAGGAGAAGCCGCTTCACGCGGGTCTCGCCAAGGTTCCCGCTCTCGCCGCGATCACCAAAGTGCATTGCGCGGGTCCGTTGATGAAATCGCTGCATGCGGCCCTGCCGCCGGAAAAACGCGGCGAATGGTTCAGGACCTCCGACGAGATGGCGGCGCGGGCGGGCCGACTGCTCGACGCGGGCGACGTCGCGATGGTCAAAGGGTCGCTCGGTTCGAGAATGGCCGGCGTGGTCGATGCGATCCGCGGCATGGGCGCGGCGCGGCCGCAGGATGCCGAAAGGGAATAGGGGCCGCGATGCTGTATCATCTCGCCGATCTGCTGCCGGACGTCGCCGGGCTGAACGTGTTCCGGTACATCACCTTCCGGGCGGGCGGCGCCTTCATGACGGCGCTGATCTTCGGATTCATCTTCGGACGTCCGCTGATCGAGATGCTGCGTGTCCGCCAGGGCCGCGGCCAGCCGATCCGCATCGACGGACCCGAAGGCCACATCGTCGCCAAGGCCGGCACGCCGACCATGGGGGGCCTGCTGATCCTCTCGGCGATCCTCGTCTCGTCGCTGCTCTGGGCGCGGTGGGACAACGGGTTCGTCTGGATGGTGCTGTTCGTCACCGGCGGTTTCGGCCTTATCGGCTTCGCCGACGATTACGCCAAGGTCAAACGCCAGACCCATGCCGGCGTGTCGGGCCGCGTCCGGCTCGCGATCGGCTTCGGCATCGCGGCGATCGCCGGCGCGTGGGCCATGTGGCTGCATCCGGGCGATCTGACCGGACAGCTCGCGTTTCCGGTGTTCAAGGAGGCTCTGCTCAACCTCGGCTGGCTTTTCGTGCCCTTCGCCATGCTGGTGATCGTGGGCTCCGCCAACGCGGTCAACCTGACCGACGGTCTGGACGGGCTCGCCATCATGCCGGTGATGATCGCGGCGGGCTCGCTCGGGATCATCGCCTACGTGGTCGGCCGCACCGATTTCACCGATTATCTCGGCGTGCATTTCGTGCCCGGCACCGGCGAGATCACGATCATCGTCGCGGCCCTGATCGGGGGCGGGCTGGGGTTCCTCTGGTACAACGCCCCTCCCGCCGCCGTCTTCATGGGCGACACCGGCTCGCTGGCGCTCGGTGGCGCGCTCGGCGCGATCGCCGTGGCGACCAAGCACGAGATCGTGCTGGCGATCATCGGCGGGCTTTTCGTGGTCGAGGCGCTCAGCGTCATCATCCAGGTGCTCTACTACAAGCGCACCCAGAAGCGCGTGTTCCTGATGGCGCCGATCCACCACCATTTCGAAAAAAAGGGCTGGGCCGAACCGCAGATCGTCATCCGTTTCTGGATCATCTCGCTGATCCTGGCCCTGGTCGGCCTCGCCACGTTGAAGCTGCGCTGAGGCCTGAATTCAGGGTCCGGAAGGCGTCCGGTTCCCCCCCGCGAGGCGCACGCCCGTGCGGAGCTCGGGGAGGAACGCGCGGCGTGGCCGGGCTCGGGGCGGCCGGGCTGCATGTAGCGCCGATGCCTATCGCTCGAGGTCATTCGTCCGAAGTCAGGCTGCTGATCCGGATCAGCCATCTCCCATCGTCCTGCGCCTCGAGTACGTTCAGTGACCAGCCTTCACCGGTCGCATCGCCTTCGGCGAAGCGGGCGAAGCACCAGGCCACGCGTTCGTTTCCACCGATCTGGACCGGGTCGAGGGTCTTGTGCGGGGCGCCCTCGATGGTCCACCCCCGATGCAGGTCCTCGATGGCCCTTCGGCCCAGCGCCGGGGGTGCATACGGCGAATAGATGGCTCCGTCGGGCAGATAGCAGGCGGCGCAAGCGGCGGCGTCGCCAGCCCGATAGGCTTGCAGGTATCGCTTGAGCGCATCCGCGACGCCGCGTTCGATATTCATGAGACAGGGCTCCCTTGTCCGTCCCGCCCGTATCCGACGATCCTGCGGGTCATCGGAATGCGGGTCAAGGCGCGGGTCGAGACGCGCCCGACATGGAGGCTGGCGGCCGTCCGGCGCGGCTCCGGTCTCTGGCGCGCGGGCGCCGGTTCGGATATGTGGCGGTGCTCAGGCGAATGGAGGGTTCCGAATGATCCCGGTGCGCGGCTATGACGGTCAAAAGGTGGCGGTGCTCGGGCTCGGCCGTTCGGGACGCCCGACCGTGGCGGCGCTCCATGCCGGCGGCGCGGAGGTCATCGCCTGGGATGACGGCGCGGAGACCCGGGCCCAGGCCGAGACCGACGGGATCGCGCTTGTCGATCTCGCGAAGGCCGGCGCCTGGGACGGCGTGACGGCGCTCATCGTCAGCCCCGGCATCCCGCATCTCTATCCGGCGCCGCATCCGGCGGTCGCGGCGGCGCAGGAGGCCGGCGTCGCCGTGGACAACGATGTCGGGCTTTTCTTCCGGTCGTTCGCGACACCGGAATGGGAGGAGTTCGAGAAGGTCCCCAAGGTCGTCTGCATCACCGGATCGAATGGAAAATCGACGGTGACCGCGCTTCTCGCGCACATTCTCGAGAAGGCGGGCCGTCCAGTCCAGATGGGCGGCAATATCGGGCGCGGCGTGCTCGATCTCGATCCGGCGACGGAGGGTCAGATCACCGTTCTGGAGCTGTCCTCCTATCAGATCGAGCTCGCCCGCGCGCTTCAGCCGGACATCGCGGTGTTCCTCAACCTCTCGCCCGACCATCTCGACCGGCATGGCGGGATGGGAGGATATTTCGCGGCCAAACGGCGGCTGTTCACGCAAGGCGGGCCGGAGCGGAGCATCGTCGGGGTGGATGAGCCGGAGGGGCGGTTTCTGGCCAACGTCATGCGCGAAGTGACGGGCACGGGCGATCCGGTGATCGAGGTTTCTGGCGCGCGCAAACTGTCCGGGCCGGGCTGGTCGGTTTTCGCCCGCAAAGGGTTCCTCGCGGAATGGCGGGCGGGGCGTCAGACCGCGTCGATCGACCTGCGCGACATGGCGGGCCTACCCGGCGCGCACAATCACCAGAACGCCTGCGCCGCCTATGCGGCCGCGCGCAGTCTCGGGCTCGGCCCGCGCCAGATCGAACCGGCCTTGGCGACCTTCGCCGGTCTCCGGCATCGGTGTCAGACCATCGCCACGATCCGGGGCGTGCGGGTCGTGAACGACAGCAAGGCCACGAACGCTGATGCCACTGCCAAAGCGCTCGGGAGTTTCGAGCGCATCCGCTGGATCGCCGGCGGTCGGCCCAAGGAGGGCGGGATCGAACCGCTCCGCCCGCTCTTCGGGCGCGTGGTCAAGACGTACCTGATCGGCGAGGCGGCGGAAGAGTTCGCCGCGTCGCTGGGCGAGACGCCGCATGAGATCTGCGGCACCTTGGATGTGGCCGTCGCGGCGGCGCTGGCCGAGGCGGAGGAGGGCGAGACGGTCCTGCTGGCCCCGGCCTGCGCGAGTTTCGACCAGTATTCCGGCTTCGAGGCGCGCGGAGAGGCGTTCGAGGCGGCGGTTTCGCGACTGTCCAAGGTTGGCGTGACTTCAAGTCATTGACTTTAATATATAAAACTACTGGCGCACCAGAATGCGCATGACGCTTTGTACGGATCATCGCTTGAGGCCGACAGGTCCTCAGCGGTGAAGAACGAAGGCGGCTGTATTCGACCGCGTCCGATTCAACTTCAGATTGCATCCGCCTCCGGAAAAGCTGGCGTTGACGGCCGCGATTCGCTAAGGTTTCGCAAAACAACCCCGCATTCCGTAAAAACGGCGGGGATCGAGGCGGACAGGACATGGGCAAGGGCAGCTCCCGATGACCGACATGGTATTCGGCGCCGCGCCGGCGAAGCCGGGCGAGCCGATCATTCCGCAATGGTGGCGGACGCTCGACCGCTGGTCGCTCGCGGCCATCATCGGGCTGTTTCTGATCGGGATCCTGCTCGGGCTCGCTGCCTCGCCGCCGCTGGCCGAGCGCAACGGGCTTGACCCGTTCCACTACGTCACACGCCAGGTGATTTTCGGCGCGGTCGCGCTTGTCGCGATGCTGACCGTGTCGATGATGTCGCCGACCCGCCTGCGCCGCTGGGCGGTCGTGGCGTTTCTGGTCTGCTTCGTCGCGGTGGCGCTGCTGCCCGTCTTCGGCACCGATTTCGGCAAGGGCGCGGTGCGGTGGTACTCGCTGAAGGTCGTCTCGGTGCAGCCGTCCGAGTTCCTCAAGCCGACTTTCGCGATTTTCTGCGCCTGGCTGATGGCGGCGAGCTACGACATCAAGGGACCGCCGGGCAAGGCGATGTCGTTCGCGGTGGCGATCATGCTGACCGGCATGCTGGCGCTCCAGCCCGATTTCGGCCAGGCGGGCCTGATCATCGCGACCTGGGGCCTGATGTATTTCGCCGCCGGCGCGTCGGTCATCCTGCTCGGCGGGGTCGGCGCCGGCGTGATCGCCTTCGGCTGGTTCGCCTACCACAATTCCGAGCACGTCGCGCGGCGCATCGACGGGTTTCTCGCCTCCGACGTCGATCCGCGCACCCAGATCGGCTACGCGACCAACGCGATCCAGGAGGGCGGGT
This sequence comes from uncultured Alphaproteobacteria bacterium, assembly GCA_963698685.1. GTDB lineage: Bacteria > Pseudomonadota > Alphaproteobacteria > Rhodobacterales > Rhodobacteraceae > Amaricoccus. Next base: position 169,756 of record CAVORV010000030.1, on the reverse strand, counting down.
TTCTCGGCGTCGGCGTCGGCAACGGCAGCGTGAAATGGACGCTGCCCGACGCGCATACCGATTTCATCATCGCCGTCGCGGCCGAGGAATACGGCCTGCTGCTCTGCGTCGTGATCATGGTGCTTTACGCCACAATCGTCGTGCGGTCGCTGATGCGCCTCGTCGGCGAGCGCGATCCGTTCATCCGACTGGCCGGGACCGGGCTCGCGGTGCTTCTGGGCATGCAGGCGATGATCAACATGGGCGTCGCGGTGCGGTTGTTGCCGGCCAAAGGCATGACGCTGCCGCTCGTGTCCTATGGCGGCTCATCGCTGATCGCGGCGGGACTGGGCCTGGGCGTCCTGCTCGCGATGACGCGCAAGCGGCCGCAGCACGAGATGGACGACATCCTCGGTCAGGCCCGGATCACGTGACGGAGGCCGCGCCCCTTCTGGTGATCGCCGCCGGAGGCACCGGCGGACACATGTTCCCCGCCCAGGCGCTTGCCGAGACGATGCTGACGCGCGGCTGGCGGGTCCGGCTCGCCACGGACGCGCGCGGCGCGCGGTATGCGGGCGGATTTCCGGAAGCGGTCGAGCGGCGCGTGACGTCTTCGGCGACCTTCGCTCAGGGCTCCGCGCTGACGCGGATCACCGCGCCCTTCGCCATCGCCGCGGGCTCGGCCTCAAGCCTCGCCGCCATGCGGCGCGACCGGCCCGCCTGCGTCGCGGGGTTCGGCGGCTATCCGGCGCTGCCCGCGATGATCGCCGCGACGCTCCTGAAGCTGCCGACCCTGATCCACGAGCAGAACGGCGTGCTCGGCCGGGTCAACCGCATGTTCGCCAAGCGCGTCGACGTGGTCGCCTGCGGCATATGGCCGACCGACCTGCCCGAAGGCGCGCACCACGTCCACACCGGCAACCCGGTGCGGAGCGCGATCCGGGGCAGGGCCGGCACGGTCTATCCCACGCCCGGCGACCACCCGATGGGACTTCTGGTCATCGGCGGCAGCCAGGGCGCGGGCCTGTTCGCGCGGGTGGTGCAGGACGCGTTGGCGCTGCTTGATCCGGAACTGCGCGCGCGACTGGCGCTGTCGCAACAGGTGCGGCCCGAAGACATGGAGCGGGTCCAGGACGCCTGTGCGGATCTGGACATGGACGCGGATCTCAAAAGCTTTTTCGACGACGTGCCCGAACGGCTGGCCTCCGCGACGCTCGTCATCAGCCGGGCGGGCGCGAGCTCGGTCGCCGACATCACGGCCATCGGCCGCCCGGCGATCCTGATCCCCTACGCCCTTGCGGCGGACGACCACCAGGCGGCGAACGCGCGCGGCCTGGTCGAGGCGGGCGGCGCCTTCATGATCCGCGAAGACGAATTGACGCCGGAGGGCCTGGCGGGGCACATCACCGCGATCCTGTCCGACCCCGAAGGGGCCGAGGCGATGGCGCGGGCGAGCCTCTCGCAGGGCGTTCCGGACGCGACGGACCGGCTTGCCGATCTCGTCGAACAACTGGCACAGCGAGGAGCCAAGCGATGAACGGACAGACGCGCCTTCCCCACGACATCGGGGCGATCCATTTCACCGGCATCGGCGGCATCGGCATGTCCGGCATCGCCGAGGTGCTGCTCAACCACGGCTTCACCGTGCAGGGGTCGGACGCGAAAGCCTCTCCGATCACCGAGCGTCTGGCCGGAAAGGGCGCGAAGATCTTCATCGGACAGAAGGCGGAGAACCTCGAGAACGCCACGGTCGTGGTGATCTCGTCGGCGATCAAACCCGGCAATCCGGAACTGGACGCCGCGCGGGCGCGGAACCTGCCGGTGGTGCGGCGTGCAGAGATGCTGGCGGAGCTGATGCGGCTCAAGTCGAACATCGCCGTGGCGGGCACCCACGGCAAGACCACGACGACCTCGATGGTCGCGGCGCTGCTCGACGGCGGCGGCATGGACCCCACGGTGATCAACGGCGGCATCATCCGCGCCTACGGCTCGAACGCGCGCATCGGCGGCGGCGAGTGGATGGTGGTCGAGGCCGACGAGAGCGACGGCACGTTCAACAAGCTGCCCGCGACGATCGCGATCATCACCAACATCGACCCCGAGCATCTGGACCATTACGGCGACTTCGCGGCGCTGCGCGCGGCCTTCGACACGTTCGTGTCCAACATCCCGTTCTACGGGCTGGCGGTCGCCTGCATCGACCATCCGGAGGTCCAGGCGTTGGTCGGCCGCATCACCGACCGGCGGGTCGCGACCTACGGCTTCAACCCGCAGGCGGACGTGCAGGGAAAGAACCTGACGTTCAGCGACGGCGGCGCCGATTTCGACGTGGCGCTGAACGCCGAGGGCCAGACGATCAAGGGGCTGCGCCTGCCGATGACGGGCGATCACAACGTCTCGAACGCGCTCGCGGCCATCGCGGTGGCGCGGCATCTGGGCATTCCGAAAGAGGCGATCCGCAAGGCGCTGGGCGCGTTCGAGGGCGTGAACCGGCGCTTCACCCGCGTGGGCGAGTGGAACGGCGTGACCATCATCGACGACTACGCGCATCATCCGGTCGAGATCGCCGCCGTGCTCAAGGCCGCGCGGCAGGCCACGAAAGGCCGCGTGATCGCGGTGCATCAGCCGCATCGCTACACGCGGCTGCGCGATCTCTTCACCCAGTTCAGCGCCTGTTTCAACGACGCCGACACCGTGGCGATCACCGACATCTATTCGGCGGGCGAGGCGCCGATCGAGGGCGTCAGCCGCGACACGCTGGTCGGCGGGCTGATCGCGCACGGGCACAGGCGGGCGCTTCCTCTGGCGGGCGAGGAGGCGCTGGCGGAGTTCGCGCGGGCCGAATGCCGGCCGGGCGACATGCTGGTCTGTCTCGGCGCGGGAACGATCAGCGGTTGGGTGAACGCGCTGCCCGCGCGGCTGGCTGAGAAGAACGGGGCGAAGGAGCCGGTGGAGGCGTGACGGCCGGCCGCTCAGGCGCGAACGATCCGGGTGCCCGAAGTGGCCGGGGGCTGGCCGGATTCCTGAAGGCGACGCTGCTGGGCGGGGCCGCGTTTCTTCTGCCGTTCGGCCTGGTCTTGATCGTGCTCGGCAAGCTCTTGAGCATCGTGCGCCCCACCGGTGACGCGATCCGCGCGGTTCTCATGCCGCATGCGGCCAGCGAGGTCGGCGCGACGCTTTTCGCGGTCCTCGTGCTGGTCGTGTTGGCGTTCCTGGCGGGGCTTTTCGCGATGAGCCCGCTTGGCGCGCGCGCGTTCGCGGCGCTGGAATCCGCGGTCCTGATGCGGTTCCCGTCCTACCGGCTGCTGAGCCGGACGATCCACGTCCAGACGGCGACCGCGACGGATCTTGGCGACGGGTCCGACGCGGACGGCGAGGTGGTGTTCGTGCGATTCGACGACCAGACCTCGATCGGTTTCGTGGCGGAACGGATGAGCGACGGGCGGGTGGTGGTCTATCTGCCGGGGGCACCCTCGCCGTTTTCCGGCACGGTCGTGATCGTCGAGGAGTTGCAGCTGACGGCGAGCAGACTGACGGTCGCGGACATGTTCGGCCGGATGCGGCGGCTCGGCGCCGGCCTCGACCGGATGATGGGCGACAGATGACCGGAGCCAGCGCCACCGGCGCGATGCCGGAGACGCGCGGGACGCTGACCGCGGACCGCCCGATGGCGGAGCTGACCTGGCTGCGCGTGGGCGGGCCGGCGGACGTGCTGTTCCAGCCGGCGGATGCGGAGGATCTCGCTGCGTTTCTGGCGGCGCTGCTGCCGGAAGTTCCGGTGATGGCGGTGGGCGTGGGGTCCAATCTCATCGTGCGGGATGGCGGGATCGAGGGCGTGGTGGTGCGGCTGGGGCGCGGGTTCAACGGGATCGCGGTGGACGGGACGCGCGTGACGGCGGGCGCGGCCGCGCTTGACGCGCATGTGGCGCGGCGCGCGGCGGAGGAGGGCGTGGATCTGACGTTCCTGCGCACGATCCCCGGCGCGATGGGCGGCGCCGCGCGCATGAACGCCGGGTGTTACGGGCGATACCTCGCGGACGTGTTCGTTTCGGCCGAGGCGGTGTTCCGCGACGGAAGCCGCGCGACGCTGACGGCGGCGGACATGGGTTTCGCCTATCGCCACAGCGATCTGCCGCCGGACTGCGTGCTCACCGAGGTGGTGCTGGAGGGACCGGCCGGCGATCCCGCCGAACTCGCCGCGCGCATGGAGGAGCAGATAGCCCGGCGTGACGCGACGCAGCCGACGAAAGACCGCTCCGCCGGATCGACGTTCCGCAATCCGGCGGGGTTCTCGTCGACCGGGCGGGCGGATGACGCGCATGATCTGAAGGCCTGGAAGCTGATCGAGGATGCCGGTCTGAAGGGCGCAACCATGGGTGGAGCGCAGATGTCGTCCAAACACGCCAACTTCCTGATCAACGCCGGAGGGGCGAAAGCCGCCGATCTGGAGGAACTCGGCGAATTTGTCCGAAAAAGGGTTTTAGATTTCAGCGGAATAGAGCTAGAGTGGGAGATAATGAGGGTCGGACGCGAGTCACCCCTCTGACAAGACCCCGAAAAGGCCGCAAAGGCCGAGGGGCGATGAGTTGAGGCGGGCATGTCGAGCAGGACATCAGCCCGCATCGCGGTGGTGAAAGGCGGCCGTTCGGCCGAGCGCGAAGTGTCGCTCGTCTCCGGCCGTGAATGCGCGACCGCGCTGCGGAACGAGGGATACGACGTCGTCGAGATCGACGCCGGTCCCGATGTCGCGTCCGTTCTCCAGGCTGAAAGACCGGATGTCGTGTTCAACGCCCTGCACGGCCGTTGGGGCGAAGACGGCTGTTTTCAGGGCATTCTGGAATGGCTGCGCATCCCCTACACCCATTCTGGCGTGCTGGCCTCGGCGCTGGCGATGGACAAGATCCGCGCCAAACGCGCCTTCGAGGAGGCCGGCCTGCCGGTCGTCGAGGGGCGTCTGGTCTCTCGGGAGGAGGTGCGCGGCGCACATCCGATGGAGCCTCCCTATGTGGTGAAGCCCTACAACGAGGGCTCGTCGGTCGGCGTTTATCTGGTGCACGAGGGCGCCAACGGACCGGCGCAGGTGTCCGATGACATGCCGGACGTTCTGATGGTCGAGCGCTACGTTCCCGGCCGCGAGCTGACCACGGCGGTACTCGGGGGGCGAGCATTCGGTGTCACCGACATCATCGCGGAAGGCTGGTACGACTACCACGCGAAGTACAGCCCCGGCGGATCGCGGCACGTCATCCCGGCCGAGGTTCCGGATGAGATCGCGCGGGCCTGTCTGGACTACGCGGTCCGCGCCCATGACGCCCTCGGATGCCGGGGTCTCAGCCGCACCGATTTCCGCTGGGACGAGAGCCGCGGGCTCGACGGTCTCGTCCTTCTGGAAACGAACACCCAGCCGGGCATGACCCCCACCTCGCTCGCCCCCGAACAGGCGGCGCATGCGGGCATGTCGTTCGGCGCGCTGATGCGCTGGATGGTGGAGGACGCGTCATGCTCCCGGTGAGATCCGCCCGCCGCGATCCGGCGCCGTCGCGCCTGCGCTACAAGCTCACGCGGCTGTGGCTGCGCCCCTCATTCCGGCGTCTGGTGAATTTCGGCGTGCCGATGCTGGCCGGCGTGGCGCTCGTCTGGACGCTGGCGGCCGAGTTCGACGCGCGGGCCCGCCTCGCGGATGCCGTGGCCGGGATCAAGGCGTCGATCGTTGAACGCCCGCAATTCACCATCACCGAACTCGACATTCCCGACGTCAGCGCCGATCTCGCGGAACAGATCCGGGTGGCCGCGTTCGTCAAGCTGCCGGCCAATTCGCTGGAGGTGGACGTGAATGCCGTCCGGACCCGCGTCGAGGGCCTCGCCGCCGTCGAGCGCGCCCGCGTGCGCGCTCTCGCGCGCGGCGTTCTGGAGATCCGCGCCATCGAGCGCATTCCCGTGGTCGTCTGGCGCTCCGGCGACGGGCTCGAGCTTCTGGACCAGGGCGGCGTGCGCGTGGCCGAGATCGACAGCCGCCTGCGCCGAACCGATCTGCCGCTGATCGCGGGCGAGGGCGCATCGACACATGTGGCCGAGGCGCTGGCGCTGCTGGCCGCCGCCAGGCCCGTCTCCGGCCGCATCCGGGGACTCGTGCGCATGGGTGAGCGGCGCTGGGATCTCGTGCTCGACCGCGATCAGGTCATCCGGCTGCCGGCGATCGAACCGGTCGCGGCTCTGGCCGAGATCATGGCGCTTCACGCGGCGCAGGACCTGCTCGATCGGGACCTGACGATTGTCGACATGCGCGATCCGGCCCGTCCGATGGCGCGGCTGACGGAACATTCATTGGCGGAACTGGCGAGGTTGAGGGCGATGGTCGGAGGCGAGGACGCATGAGGCGCGAACTTTACGAGGTGCAGAGGGCGATGCGCGCGCGGCGCGAGGCGGCGCTCAAGCGCGGCGTGATCGCGGTGCTCGACATCGGAACCGCCAAGGTCGCGTGTCTCGTGCTGCAGTTCGTCCCCGATGACGGTCAGACCGCGCCCGACGGCCGGCCCACGCTGCGCCAGGGCGCGTTCCGGGTGATCGGCGCGGCCAACACCCGGTCACGCGGCGTGACCTTCGGCGAGATATCGTCGATGGAGGAATGCGAGCGCGCCGTGCGCACCGCGATCCAGGGCGCGCAGAAAATGGCGGGCCTCCGGGTCGACCATGTCATCGTCAGCTTCGCCGGCGGACGGCCCCGGTCCTACGGCGTGACCGGCGAGACCGAGGTCGAGAACGGCGCGGTGGCCGAGCGCGACATCGGCCACGTGCTCGCCGCCTGCGAGATTCCCGATTATGGCCATGAGTTGGAGGCGATCCACGCGCTGCCGGTCAATTTCTGTCTCGACCGGCGCTCCGGCCTGACCGACCCGCGCGGCCAGGTCGGCTCGAACCTCGCCGTCGACATGCATCTGCTGACCGTGGGGTCGACGGCGCTCCGGAACGTTCTCCACTGCATCAAACGCTGCGACCTCGAACTCGCGGGCGTGGCGGTGTCGTCCTACGCCTCGGGCCTCGCGAGCCTGGTGGAGGACGAGCAGGAGCTCGGCGCCGCCTGCATCGATCTGGGCGCGGGTGCTACCGGCATCTCGGTCTTCGTGCGCCGTCAGATGATCTACGCCGACGCCGTGCGGATGGGCGGGGCGCATGTGACCTCCGACATCTGCCAGGGCCTCCAGGTCTCGATGCAGGACGCCGAGCGGCTCAAGACCATGCATGGCGGCCTCGTCGCCACCGGCCTCGACGACCGCGACATGATCGAACTGCCGTCGATCCTCGGCGACTGGGAGAACGACCGCCGTCAGATCAGCCGATCGGAACTGATCGGCGTCATGCGTCCCCGCGTCGAGGAGATCTTCGAGGAGGCCCGAGCCCGGCTCGACGCGTCGGGCTTCGAGTATCTGCCGAGCCAGCGCATCGTGCTGACCGGGGGCAGCGCCCAGATCCCGGGCCTCGAGATGTGCGCGTCGCGCATCCTCGGACGGCAATGCCGCATCGGCAAACCGCTGCGCGTGCAGGGCCTGCCGCAATCGGCCACGGGATCGGCGTTCGCCACGGCCGTGGGTCTCGCGCTGCACGTGTCGCATCCCCAGGACGAATGCTGGGATTTCGAGATGCCGGCGGACCGTCACGGAGCGCGCCGCGTCACGCGCGCTTTGCGGTGGTTTAAGGAGAATTGGTAAGTAGTGGAAGTATACGAAAAAACGCTCCCATCTTGTGTTAACCTACTAGATTTTGGGGGTTATTCCCATGAAATCGCGTGACCTTGTGGTCGCATTCCGGTACATTCTCGAATCATAGGGCAGGCGAGCGGATCGCGCGGGGGCGCGGGCGCAGAGGCGAAACAGAACAGGCGGACAGGAACATGGCTTTGAATCTCAGCATCCCGGTAACGAACGACCTCAGCCCCCGGATCACCGTGATCGGTGTCGGCGGCGCTGGCGGAAACGCCGTAAACAACATGATCGAGAACGCGCTCGAGGGCTGCGAGTTCGTCGTGGCGAACACCGACGCGCAGGCGCTCCAGAACTCGCGCTCCAACAACAAGCTCCAGCTCGGCGCCCGCGTGACCGAGGGTCTCGGCGCCGGCGCCCGTCCCGAAGTGGGCGCGGCGGCCGCCGAGGAGAGCATCGAGGACATCGTCGAAAAGCTCTCGGGCTGCCACATGTGCTTCATCACCGCCGGCATGGGCGGCGGCACCGGAACCGGCGCCGCGCCGATCATCGCCAAGGCCGCGCGCGAGATGGGCGTCCTGACGGTCGGCGTCGTGACCAAGCCGTTCCAGTTCGAGGGCTCGCGCCGCATGCGCCAGGCCGAGGCGGGCGTCGAGGAGCTCCAGCAGCACGTCGACACGCTGATCATCATTCCCAACCAGAACCTCTTCCGGCTGGCGAACGAGAAGACCACCTTCACCGACGCCTTCGCGCTGGCCGACGACGTGCTCTACCAGGGCGTCAAGGGCGTGACCGACCTCATGGTCCGTCCGGGCATCATCAACCTCGACTTCGCCGACGTCCGCTCCGTGATGAACGAGATGGGCAAGGCGATGATGGGCACCGGCGAGGCCTCCGGCGAGGACCGCGCGGTCCAGGCGGCCGAAAAGGCGATCGCCAACCCGCTGCTCGACGAGATCAGCCTCAAGGGCGCCAAGGGCGTGCTGATCAACATCACCGCAGGTCCCGACATGACCCTCTTCGAGCTCGACGAGGCGGCCAACCGCATCCGCTCCGAAGTCGACCCCGAGGCCAACATCATGGTCGGCTCGACGCTCGACCCGGACATGGACGGCATGATGCGCGTCTCCGTCGTCGCCACCGGCATCGACGCCGCCGTCCGGTCCGAGACCGCGCCGGTCGCGCACCGCACCGTGTCGGAGCCGGTCGCCGCACCCGCCGAGCCGCGCCGCGAGCCCCAGCCGGAGCCCGCGATGCAGCGCGAGCGCGCGCCGACCTTCGCGGACCGCAACGCCGAGGTCGCCGAGATCCGCGAAGAGTTCTTCGCCGAGCCCGAGGCCGCCGACGTGCCGCAGCCGGCGGCGACGCATCGCACCGCGCCCTTCGGCCAGCCCAAGATCGAGCATGGCGATGGGCACCGCACGGGCGAGCCCTCCCCGGACGCCCTGCGCCGGCTCCAGCGCGCCGTCCAGAACGTGCCGAAGGCAGCACCGATGACCCGCGCTCCGGCGGCCCCGGCGCATCGCGACGCCGAGCGTCAGAGCCGTCTGACGATCAACAGCCTGATCCACCGCATGACCGGCCAGGTCGGCCGCGAGGAACAGGCCAAGCCGCGCGCGACGCAGCATGCCGCTCCGCAGGACGAGCAGACCCTCGACACCGGCTACGACGATCCCGATCGCGAGCGCGTCGACATCCCGGCATTTCTTCGTCGGCAGGCCAACTGAGGACGCTTCCTCCCCAGTCCACGGACGGCCAGTCCGATCGAAGGCGCCCGGTCCTCCGGGCGCCTTTTTTCATGTCGGGCCGCAAGCTGTTGCGAACAGGCGGATTCCCGCGCCGCGTTGTTGCAATCGGTCACAATCATTGATTTGTCGCAAACCGTTCCGATCGCTATCTTGCGATGCAACAGGAATTGCGAAGCCCGGATTCCAATCGGGCACGCGAGGCAGAGTTTCGGAGACTGACATGCGAACGACATTGAAACGCGAGATTTCTCTCGTCGGAACCGGACTTCACTCCGGGCGTCCGGCGCGGTTGATACTGCGCCCGACCGATGCCGGCGGCATCCGCTTTCACCGCGTCGACGTGCGTGACCGCGACAACGTCATCCCGGCACGCTGGGACGCGGTGAGCGACACCACGCTCTGCACGCGCCTCACGAACGCCTCCGGCGTCTCGATCTCGACCGTCGAGCATCTCATGGCCGCTTTCGCGGGCACCGGCGTGACCGACGCGATCGTCGACATCGACGGACCCGAAGTGCCGATCATGGACGGCAGCGCCGTCCGCTTCTCCGCCGAGATCCTCAAGGCCGGTCTGCGCCGTCTCGAGGTCGCGGCCCGCGCGATCCGCATCCTCCGCCCCGTCCGGGTCGAGGAGAACGGCGCGAGCGCCGAACTGCGCCCCGCCGACGGGTTCTCGATCGATTTCGCCATCGATTTCGAGGACGGCGCCATCGGCAGCCAGGCCAGGACGCTCGACATGGCCAACGGCGCCTTCGCGCGCGAACTGGCCGATTGTCGGACCTTCTGCCGCCGCGCCGACGTCGATGCGATGCAGGCGGCGGGTCTCGCGCTTGGCGGCTCGCTCGACAACGCCGTCGTCGTCGAGGGCGACCGGGTGCTGAACCCGGGCGGTCTGCGCCGCCGCGACGAATTCGTGCGCCACAAGATGCTCGACGCGCTGGGTGATCTCGCGCTGGCCGGCGCGCCGATCCTCGGCGCCTATTCCGGCGTCAGGGCCGGGCACGGCGTCACCAACCGTCTGCTCCGCGCGCTCTTCGCCGATACGGACGCCTGGGAGACCGTGTCCCTTGACGCGGCCGACGCGGCGCGTCTGCCGGGTGCCGGCGCGGTGCTCGCGGATCTGCGCGTGGCGGTCTGAGCGACGGCGCTTTTCCTTTGTGGCTCCCTCGGCGTCTGTGCTAACTGAGGCCGTCCGTGTGGGTGGCTGACGTATGGCGTGGACGAAAGTGTCCGAGGGAAGAATGGAAACTGCGCGTTCGACGAATAGCGGTCTGGCGCTCGTTCCGGTGCTCCTCGTCAGCCTTCTGGCCGGCTGCTCCTATCTGCCGTCCAATCCGTTCACGCGCGAACCCGAGATCTCGATCGAGGATCAAAGCCCGCAGCAGATCTTCCTGAGCGGCGAGGCGCTGCTGGCCGACGGCCGCCCGCGCGACGCCGGCGAGACCTTCTCCGAGGTCGAGCGGCTCTATCCCTATTCCGAATGGGCCAAGCGCGCGATGCTGATGTCCGCCTTCGCCTACCATGAGGGGGCGCTCTACGCCGAAAGCCGCGCCGCCGCCGGGCGCTATCTCGACTTCTTCCCGGCCGACGTCGACGCGCCCTACGCGCAGTTCCTGATCGGTCTGAGCTACTACGACCAGATCACCGATATCGGCCGCGACCAGTCGAACACGTTCGAGGCGCTCCAGGAGATGCGCGACATCATCGAGCGCTATCCCGACAGCGAATACGCCCAATCCGCCCAGCTCAAATTCGAACTCGCCCTCGACCATCTCGCCGGCAAGGAGATGGAGATCGGGCGCTACTACCTCAACCGCGGCCACTTACACCGCCGCGATCAACCGCTTCCGCGTCGTGGTCGAGGATTACCAGACCACGACCCACACGCCCGAGGCGCTGCACCGGCTGGTCGAATCCTACCTCTCGCTCGGGCTCGTCGAGGAGGCGCAGACCGCCGCCGCGATCCTGGGCTACAACTTCCAGGGCTCGGTCTGGTACCGCGACACCTACATCATCCTGACGCAACGCGGCCTCCGGCCCGAGGACGTGGGCGACAGCTGGCTGAACCAGACCTACCGCCAGGTCGTTCTGGGGCAATGGCGCTGACGCGACGGGCGGAGTCTCCCCCATGCTGACCAGCCTCGCGATCCGGGACATGGTGCTGATAGAGGCGGCCGATCTCGATTTCCTGCCCGGCCTCAACGTCCTGACCGGCGAGACAGGCGCCGGCAAATCCATCCTGCTCGATTCGCTCGGTTTCGTGCTGGGCTGGCGCACCCGCTCCGGCCTCGTGCGCGAAGGCGCGGACCAGGGCGAGGTCACCGCCGCGTTCCGCCTCGCGCCCGGCCACCCCGCGCGTGCGGTTCTGGCCGATGCCGGCCTGCCCGTCGAGGACGACCTGATCCTGCGCCGCGTCACCGGCGCCGACGGCCGCCGCCAGGCGTGGATCAACGACCGCCGCGTCACCGCCGAGACCGTGCGCGGCCTGTCCGACACGCTGGTCGAGCTGCACGGCCAGCAGGACGACCGCGGCCTTCTCGACCCCAAGGGCCACCGCGCGCTGCTCGACGCCTATCTCGGAGACGCGGCGCCGCTCGCCGCCGTCCGCGCCGCCTGGTCGGCCCGCGCCGAAGCCGCCAAAGCGCTGGAGGCCGCCCGAGCCGCACTTGAGCGCGCCGCCCGCGATGCCGACTATCTCGCCCATGCCGTCACCGAGCTCGACACCCTCGACCCGCAGCCCGGCGAGGAGCCGGAGCTCGACGCCCGCCGCCGAACCCTCCAGGCCGCGGGCCGCATCCGCGAGGACGTGATCCGCGCCGCCGAGGCGCTCGGTCCGAACGGCGCCGAAGGCCCGCTCATCCAGGCGATGCGCTGGCTGGAGGACGCCTCGGCCAAGTCGGAGGGCCTGTTGGACCCCGCCATCGAAGGCGTCAGCCGCGCGCTCTCCGAACTGGGTGACGCCCTGAGCGCGGTCGAGACGGCGCTCGACGGCCTGCACGGCGATCCCGGCGAATTGGAACGCGCCGAGGAGCGGCTGTTCGCCATCCGGGCCGCCGCCCGCAAACACCAGGTCCCGCCCGACGCGCTCCCCGATCTCGCGGCCGACCTGCGCGCCCGTCTGCGCGCGCTCGAGACCGGCGCCGCCGACATCTCGCGGCTCGAAGCCGAGGCGGACGCCGCAGACGAGGCCTTCACCGCCGCCGCCGCCACCTTGACGTCCCTCCGGGAGAAAGCGGCCGGCACGGCTCGACGCGGCGATGGCGGATGAGCTTCCACCGCTCAAACTCGGCCGCGCGGTCTTCCGCACCGAGATCACCCCCGGCGATCCCGGCCCCGACGGCGCCGACCGCGTCCGCTTCACCGCCGCGACCAATCCCGGAGCCGCGACCGGACCCATCGACCGTATCGCCTCGGGTGGCGAGCTCTCGCGGTTCCTGCTGGCGCTCAAGGTCTGCCTCAGCGCGCGTTCCGAAAGCCTGACGCTGATCTTCGACGAGATCGACCGGGGCGTGGGCGGCGCCACCGCCGACGCCGTCGGCCGCCGGCTTCAGGCGCTCGGCGAGACCGCGCAGATCCTCGTCGTCACCCATTCGCCCCAGGTCGCCGCGCGCGGCGCGCACCATTGGCGCGTCGGCAAGACCGTCACCAAGGGCGTCACCCGCACCGAGGTCACCGGCCTCGGCCCGGAGGCCCGCATCGAGGAGATCGCCCGGATGCTCGCCGGCGACACCGTCACCGACGAGGCCCGCGCCGCCGCCCGCGCGCTCGCGGAGGTCTGACGCCGGATCAGAGCGGCGCGCAAACCCGCGCCAGCCAACGCCCCGTCTGCTCGTCCACCAGCGGGACCAGCGCGGCCGCCACCCGCGCATGGTACGCGTCGAGCCAGGCCCGCTCGCCCGGCTCCAGCAGGTCCGCGTCGATCAGCGCCCGGTCGAACGGCGCGAGCGTCAGCGTCTCGAACCCCAGCATCTCGCGCTCGCCCCCGTCCGGCACCGCCGCCGCCCGCACATGCGCCAGGTTCTCGCTCCGGATCCCGAACGCCCCCTCGCGGTAATACCCCGGCTCGATCGACAGGATCATCCCCGGCTTCAACGGTTCCGCCGAGCGCCGGGAAATCCCCTGCGGCCCTTCATGCACGTCGAGATACGCCCCGATCCCGTGCCCGGTCCCGTGGTCGTAATCGAGCCCCGCCGCCCAGAGCGCCGACCGCGCGATGGCATCCAGATCCCGCCCCGCCAGCCCCACGGGCCAGACCAGCCGCGTCATCGCGATCAACCCCTTGAGCACCAGCGTGAACGGCCGCCGCGCCTCCAGCGCCACGGGCCCGACCGCCACCGTCCGGGTGATGTCGGTCGTCCCGTCCAGATACTGCCCGCCGCTGTCGATCAGCAGCAGCTCGCCCGGCGCGACCTGCCGGTTGCTCCGCTCGGTCACGCGGTAATGCACGATCGCCCCGTTCGGTCCCGACCCGCAGATCGTCTCGAACGAGATGTCGCGCAATTCGCCCGTGTCGGCGCGGAACCCTTCGAGCCGCGTCACCACGTCGATCTCGCTCAGGCCGCCTTCCGGCGCGGTCCGCTCCAGCCACGCCAGAAACCGCGCCATCGCCGCGCCGTCGCGCAGATGCGCCGCCTCCGCCCCCGCGATCTCGGCCGGCGTTTTGCACGCTTTGGGCAGCAGGCACGGGTCGCGCGTCCAGACCGTCTCGGCCTTCAGCAACCGCGATACCGCATGGGGCGCGCTGTCCCTGTCGACCGCCACGCGGCCGTCGAGGGCCGCCAACGCCGCCTCGAATCCGTCCGGCGGCAGCACGCGCACGCCGCTCCCAAGATCGACGTCAGCCACCTTCGCCGGATCGGTGAACAGATCCACCCGCCCGTCCGCATGCAGGATCGCGAAGGCCAGCGGCACCGGCACCCGCGCGATGTCCGAGCCCCGCACGTTCAGAAGCCAAGCGATCGACGCGGGAAGCGTCAGCACCGCCGCGGACAGATCCGCTTTCTCCAGATCGAGCGCCACCGCCGCGCGTTTGTCCGCCGAACTTCGCCCCGCAAGCGCCTCCGGATACGCGACGATCGCGCCGGCCGGCGGCGCCGGCTGATCCGCCCAGACCGCGTCCACCAGGTTCGCCGACGGCGCCAGCTCGATGCCCCGCGGCTCCAGCGCCTTGGTCAACGTCTCCACGTCCGAAGCCGTGTGCAGCCACGGATCGAACGCGACGGTTCGGCCCTTCACCAGAATCTCCGCAAGAAACGCGCCCGGCTTGTCCTCCGGATGCCGCATAACGGTGAACTGGCTCAGGTCGATCTGGTCGCGGACCTGCAACCGATACCGACCGTCCACGAAAACCGCAGCCCGCTCCGCCGTTACGACCGCCAGCCCCGCCGAGCCGGTGAACCCCGTCAGCCAGGCCAGCCGCTCGTCCCGCGCCGGCACGTTCTCGCCCTGATGCGCGTCAGCGCGCGGCACGAGAAACGCATCCACACCTTGGCGCGCCATCTCCTCGCGGAGCGCGCGCAGGCGGGCGGCTCCCTCGTCGGGCGTGGTTCTCTGTCGGAAGTCCTGAAACATGTGGTCCGGTCCGTTTTTCTGAGCGGCGCGATCTACCGACGCTTTGCCGCCGGGGTCAATCGGGGCTATGCTCGCATAAGTTGATCCAGCCCGGAGCGGACGCATTGGTACGCATCATCCTGATCCTGATCCTGCTGGCCCTCGGACTCTGGCAGGCCGCCGCCGACTGGCAGGCGACCATCGGCGAGGGCTACGCCTACCGTTTCACCACCATCGGACAGGCGCTGTCCGAGACCTGGCCCGACCGCTTCGCGGTCCCCGACGGCGCCGAGCGATCTCTCACGGACTGGCTGCTCTCCATTCCGATCGCCGCCACGCTTCTCGTTGCGGCCGGCCTCCTCTGGCTCAGCCGCCCCCGCCGCCGCTGAACCCTCAGCGCCGCCGACGCCGCGCCCCGCGCGCCGCCGCCATCGGATCGTTGTCGAACAGCGCCGCCAGCTGCTCCGTCATCGCCCCGGCCAGCTGCTCGACGTCGGTTATCGTCACCGCGCGGTCGTAGTACCGTGTCACGTCATGGCCGATTCCGATGGCGACCAGTTCCACCGCGCGCCGCCGCTCCACCATCGCGATCACGTCGCGCAGATGCTTCTCGAGATAGCTCGCCGGGTTCACCGACAGAGTGCTGTCATCCACCGGCGCCCCGTCCGAGATCACCATCAGCACGCGCCGCGATTCGGGTCGCGCCATCAGCCGCCGATGCGCCCATTCCAGCGCCTCGCCGTCGATGTTCTCCTTGAGCAGCCCTTCCTTCATCATCAGCCCCAGATTGGGCCGGGCGCGGCGCCAGGGCGCCTCGGCGCTCTTGTAGACGATGTGGCGCAGGTCGTTCAGCCGGCCGGGCAGGGCGGGCCGATGCGCCGCCAGCCACGCCTCGCGGCTCTGCCCGCCCTTCCAGGCCCGCGTGGTGAAACCGAGGATCTCGACCTTCACCTGGCACCGCTCCAGCGTCCGCGCCAGAACGTCGGCGCAGATCGCCGCGATCGAGATGGGCCGCCCGCGCATCGACCCGGAATTGTCCAGAAGCAGCGTCACCACCGTGTCGCGGAACTCGGTGTCGCGCTCGCGCTTGAAGCTCAGCGGCGTCATCGGGTTCGAAACCACGCGCGCCAGCCGACCGGCATCGAGCGTGCCCTCCTCCAGATCGAATTCCCACGACCGGTTCTGCTGCGCCTGAAGCCTGCGCTGCAGCTTGTTGGCCAGCCGCGACACCGCCCCTTTGAGCGGCTCCAGCTGCTGGTCCAGATACGCCCGCAGTCGCTCCAGCTCCGCGGGATCGGCCAGATCCGCCGCGCCGATCTCCTCGTCGAACTTCGTCTCATAGACCTTGTACGTCGGATCCGCGTCCGAATGCGCCGGCAAGGGCCGCTCGTCGGGCCGCTCGCCCTCCTGCGCCTCGGCCTCCTCGGCCGGATCCGCATCGGCCGCGTCTTCGAGCGCGGCCGTCATCTCGCGCGTGTCGGTGCTCTGGTCGGACGGCGCCTCCTCGGAACTCTCCTGCTGGTCGTCGCCGTCGTCCGACTCGCCGCCTTCCTCCTCCTCGCCGGTCTCCTCCTCGCCCGCATCCTCCGAATCGTCGTCCATCTCGTCGGCGTCCGGATCCTCGCCCAGCTGCTCGCCGTAGCCCAGATCCTCGATCACCTGACGCGCGAACCGCGCGAAGGCCTGCTGATCGCCCAGCACGCCGTCGAGCCCGTCGAACGTGCCGCCGGCCTTCTCCTCCAGATGCCCGCGCCAGAGATCCATCACGTTGCGCGCCCCGGCCGGCAGATCGCGTCCCGTCGCCAGATGCCGCACCAGATACCCCGCGGCCTGCGCCATCGGCGCCTTCTCGGCCTCGGTGATGCCGGCATAGCCCAAGCGCTTGGCCTCGTCGGCGATCCGCGCGTCGATGTTCCCGGCGGTCCCCGGCATCGCCCGCGCCCCGACCGCCTCGCAGCGCGCCGTCTCCATCGCCTCGAAGAGCGCCGAGGCCTGCTCGCCGCTCGGCGCGTAGCGTGCATGCGTCGCGTCGGAATGATACCGCATCCTGAGCGCGTAGGAATCCGCCGTGCCGCGCGCCAGCATCACCTCGTCGCGCGTCATCCGCCGCGTGATCTGCGGCAGCCGCATCGAATTGGACCCCATGCCCGGCGGATCGACCGAATAGGCGACCGTCAGCTCCGGCGCCCCGGCCATCGCCTTGGTGGCGTCGGTCAGCGCCTTCTTGAACGGCTCGGCGGGATTGTCGGAGGGTTTCGTCATGTCGTTCCGAATTAACCGCGCCGGCCCCCGACGCGCAACAAGGCTCTCATACGGGTTTGCCAACCTGGAGAGCAGTCCATACGCGCCAACAGGCGCGTATCAGAAAAAATTCGCGCGCACCCGCGCGCCCGACATGCCGCCAAAGGGCGGCTCAGCCCAAACTCATGCTTACCGCGCTCTCCGGCAATTCCTTGTCGAAGCACCGCTGATAGAACTCCGCCACGGTCTGCCGCTCCAGCTCGTCGCATTTGTTGAGGAACGTCAGGCGGAACGCGAAGCCCACGTCGCCGAAGATCCGCGCGTTCTCGGCCCAGCTCAGCACCGTGCGCGGGCTCATCACCGTCGAGAGATCGCCGTTCATGAACGCCGCGCGCGTCAGGTCCGCGACCGTCACCATGCGGCTGACCGTCTTGCGGCCCTCGGCACTCGCGTATTCCGGATACTTGGCGACCACGATCTCAACCTCGGCGTCGTGCTCGAGATAGTTCAGCGTCACCACGAGGCTCCAGCGGTCCATCTGGCCCTGGTTGATCTGCTGCGTGCCGTGATAGAGGCCCGTCGTGTCGCCCAGACCCACCGTGTTCGCCGTCGCGAACAGCCGGAAATACGGGTTCGGCCGGATCACCTTGTTCTGATCGAGCAGCGTCAGCTTCCCGTCCACCTCCAGCACGCGCTGGATCACGAACATCACGTCCGGCCGGCCGGCGTCGTACTCGTCGAACACGATGGCGACCGGGTTGCGCAGCGCCCAGGGCAGGATGCCCTCCTGGAACTCGGTGACCTGCACGCCCTCCTTGAGCCGGATCGCGTCCTTGCCGATCAGGTCGATGCGGCTGATGTGGGAATCAAGGTTCACCCGCACGCAGGCCCAGTTGAGCCGGGCCGCCACCTGCTCGATATGCGTCGACTTGCCGGTGCCGTGATAGCCCTGGATCATCACGCGGCGGTTGTGGGCGAAGCCCGCCAGGATCGCGAGCGTCGTGTCCGGGTCGAAGCGATAGGTCGGATCGATGTCCGGCACCCGGTCGGTGCGCTCGGCGAAGCCCTTGATCGTCATGTCGGTGTCGATGCCGAACAGATCGCGCACGCTCATGTCGAGCGTCGGCTCCGCAGGCATGTCCATTTCCATTCCGCCGTCCGCCATGTCCGAATCCCTTCCCCGCAGGCCCCGGCCCGCGCCCGTTCCACGTCGCGCGCTGTCTGCCCCGAATGCCCCGTCGATGCAAGACGGACCCGGGCGCGTTCAGTCCCGGAAGCTCCGGCTCACCTTGATCTGTTCCCACGCCCAGACGACCTCGCCCAGCCGCGCCTCGTCGTCGCGCTTGCCGCCGTTCATGTCGGGATGCAGATCCTTGACCAGCGCCTTGTACTGTTTGCGGATCTCGGCCTTGGTCGCCGTATCCTCGGCGTCGAGGATCTCCAGCGCCTTGCGCTCGGTCGGCGGCAGGCGGCGTTTGGGCCGCGCGCCGGTATTGCCCGGATTGAGCGTGGCCTTGTCGCCCAGAAGCTCCATCGGATCATCGAGCCCGAACCGCTGCCAGGCCTTGCCTTCCGCGTGCGGCTGGTTGCCGGTCGTGCGCGCGAAGGCCTCCTTGAACGGCTTTGTCGGTCGCTCCCAGACCCGGTCGGCGGCGAACTGGCGCTCCAGTTCGTCATCGGTGTGGGCCTGGAAGAAATTCCATTTCTGATTGTATTCGCGGATATGCGCCATGCAGAACCAGACGAACTCGTCCAGATGATCGGGGGATTTCGGCGCCCGGAACTTGCCCGGCTTGTCGCATCCGTCGCGCGCGCAGACCCGGCTCGAGGTCTCCACGGCCCCGGAGCCGCCACGCGACCGCGCCCGCCGCTTCTTGTCGGCGGAGACGGAGATGTCGAATTCGAACGGCGAACGGCGTGTCATGTCGGGGCCGCTCCTTTCCACCTTGCGACTCGGGCGCATCACTCTAGTGTTTTGGCGAGACGGGCCAAGTCCCGAATGACCCCGGAGCGACAAATGACCATACCCCGCCCGCCGATGGCGCAGACCATCGAGACGAAACTGACCGAGACCTTCGCGCCCGAAAGCGTTCTCGTGATCGACGAGAGCGAACAGCATCGCGGCCACGGCGGCTGGCGCGAGGGCGGCGAGACGCATTTCAAGGTGGTGATGCGCGCCGGCGCCTTCAACGGGCTCAGCCGCGTCGACCGCAGCCGGCGGGTCCATGCCGTGCTCCGCGACGAGCTTGCCACCTCCGTCCACGCGCTCGCGCTCGACCTCTCGGGCACCGAGGCGTGAGCGCGTCCGCCCGCGCGCGGACGGCCTGAGATGTCGGCGATCCTCGCCGGTACTCTCATGGGCCTCGTCGCCACCGCGCTCATGGACGTCTGGGCGCTCGTTCTCAACCGCGTCGCGGGCCAGAACCTGCCGAACTGGGCGCTCGTCGGCCGCTGGTTCCGCCATCTCGGCGAGGGAACAATCTTCCACGACGACATCGCCAAGGCCGAACCTTACGAGCGTGAACTCGCGCTCGGCTGGATCGGCCACTACGCGATCGGCATAATCTACGGCATCGTCTTCGCGATCCTCGCCGGCCCGGTCTGGCTCGCGGCGCCCACGTTCCTGCCGGCCTGGATCTTCGCCATCCTGACCGTCGCCGCCGGATGGTTCCTGCTCCAACCCGGCCTCGGCCTCGGCTGGGCCGCCTCGAAAACCGCCAATCCCGGCAAGGTCCGCGCGCTCAACCTCGTGGCGCACACCGTCTTCGGGATCGGCATGTGGGGCACGGCGCTCGCCCTCGCGCCGTAGGATCGGAAACGCGGCGTGGCACACCTTTCCACGCGGTTAACGTGAATCTGATTTATAAGTCATATCAGTGACTTGAGAAAAGTGCCACGCGGGGCACGTCTCCGTGTCACACCCGCCTCAATCCTCTTGCGCCGGCCCGAGCCGGGGCGACGGACGCAGCGGGCTCGCGGCCGCGGGCCGTTCGGTCCCGATCTCCGGAAGCACGGTCGGTTCGCGGCGGCGGATCGCCCCCTGCACGCGGTCCTCGATCGGCCGCGCGCTCAAACTCGCGGCGGGCGCGGCGGGCGCCGCCGGCGCGGCTTCCGGCGCCGACGTCTCCGGCGCGGCGGCGAGCCTCGGGCTCAGCTGCTCGCGCGGCCGGCGGAACACCAGCATCGTCTGCTCGGACGCGGCGGCCTTGCGCAGGAACCCGCCCGGCGCCTCGGCGACCATCGTCTCGGCCCGCACGTATTCCCAGCCCTGGCGCGCGACCTCGTTGATCGCGTCGGTCAGTGTCAGCGCGAAGAGATCCGCGGCCCCCGTGACGCCCCGCACCTTCTTCACCCGTTGCGGCGCCGGGACCACCTTGTAGTCGAAATAGCTCATGCCTTCCCCCTCGCGCGCCTCACCCGATCCCGAGCTTGGCCCTGACCAGATCGTTCACGGCCTTCGGATTGGCCTTGCCGCCGGTCGATTTCATCACCTGGCCCACGAACCAGCCCGCCATCGACGGCTTCTCCACCGCCTGCGCCGCCTTGTCGGGGTTCGCCGCGATCACCTCGTCCACCGCCGCCTCGATCGCGCCGGTATCGGTGACCTGGCGCATCCCGCGCGCCTCGACGATCTCCGCCGGCTCGCCGCCTTCGGTCCACATGATCTCGAACACGTCCTTGGCGATCTTGCCCGAGATGTCGCCCTTGCCGATCAGATCGATCAGACCGCCGAGCTGGCCCGGCCCGATCGGACTGTCCTCGATCCCGTGGCCTTCCTTGTTCAGCCGCCCGAACAGCTCGTTGATCACCCAGTTCGCCGCCTGCTTGCCGTCGCGCCCCTCGGCCACCGCCTCGAAATAGGCGGCACTCGCCACCTCGGCGGTCAGCACGCCCGCGTCGTATTCCGTCATCCCGTAATCGAGCACGAACCGCGCCTTTTTGGCGTCCGGCAGTTCAGGCAACCCCGCCGCGATGCCGTCCACCCAGGCCTGTTCGAACTCCACAGGCAGCAGATCCGGATCGGGGAAGTAGCGGTAATCGTGCGCCTCCTCCTTGGAGCGCATCGACCGCGTCTCGCCCTTGTTCGGGTCGTAGAGCCGCGTCTCCTGCGTGATCGTCCCGCCATCCTCCAGAATCGCGATCTGGCGTTTCGCCTCGAAGTCGATGGCCGCCTGGATGAACCGCATCGAGTTCATGTTCTTGATCTCGCAGCGCGTGCCCAGATGCCCGAAATCGCCGCTCTCGCGATACCGCTCGTAATCGCCCGGACGGCAGACCGACACGTTCACGTCCGCGCGCATCGACCCTTCCTGCATGTTGCCGTCGCACGTCCCGAGATAGCGCAGGATCTGGCGCAGCTTGCGGACGTATTCCGCCGCCTCGTCCGGGCCGCGGATGTCCGGCCGGCAGACGATCTCCATCAGCGCCACGCCCGTGCGGTTGAGGTCCACGAAGCTGAGCGCCGGGTCCATGTCATGGATCGACTTGCCCGCGTCCTGCTCCAGATGGATCCGCTCCACCCGCACCTTGCGCGCCACGCCGGGGCCGAGGTCGACCAGGATCTCGCCCTCGCCGACGATCGGATGGTAGAGCTGGCTGATCTGATAGCCCTGCGGCAGGTCGGGATAGAAATAGTTCTTCCGGTCGAACCGCGAATAGAGATTGATCTCCGCCTTCAGCCCCAGCCCCGTCCGCACCGCCTGCTCGACGCAGAACCCGTTGAGCACCGGCAGCATCCCCGGCATCGCCGCGTCCACCAGGCTGACGTTGGAGTTGGGCTCGGCGCCGAACGCGGTCGAGGCTCCCGAAAACAGCTTGGATTTCGAGCTGACCTGGGCATGGACCTCCATGCCGATCACGATCTCCCAATCGCCGGTGACGCCCGAAAACACCTTCGCCGCCGGTTCGCTGTAGGCCAGTTCCGCCATTCGCCCGTCCATCCTGAAATCCGGCGAAGTCATACGCGGAGCCACCCGCCCGGGCAAGCCCGGCCTCGGGCCTCAGATCCGCGCGCCCGCCATCTCCGGCCTCGGACGGGTATAGCGCGGCGCCGTCAGCACCGTCTGCGGCTTCAGGCCGCCAAGCTCCAGCGTCCGGGCGCGCAGCACCTCCGTCGCCTCCGCCGATCCCGCCGGCAACGTCGCGGGGTCGATCGGCGCTCCGATCGTCAACCGATAGGGCTGGCGCGTCTTGTTCATGACCTCGTGAAAGATGGTGATGTCGCGCAGCGTCGGGTGGATGCGGTCGAACAGATAGAACAGCGCGGAATTCCGCGCGGTGATGTGCAGCGGCACCACCGGCAGGTCGAACCGCCGCGCCAGCATCGCGCCGCTGGCCATCCACGGGCGTTCATGAAGCGCGAGCCAGCGGCGCTTGGCGAGCCGGCCGGACGGGAACATGACGGCCAGCCGCCCCTCGGCGAACGCCTTGTGGGCGTAGGCCATGGTCTCGCGATTCTGCCTGTGGGTGCGTTTCTCCGGCCGCCATTCCACCGGCGCCACCACCTGTCTCAGGTTCGGCAGGATGCGGTGCGCGTCGGCGTTGGCGAAAATGAACAGGTCGGGCCGGACGGGGGCCAGCGCGCCGTAGAGCACGACGCCGTCGGCGATGCCGGTCGGATGGTTGGCGATCACCATCGCCGCGCCGGACCGGGGCAGGTTCTCGAGCCCCGTCACCTCGACATGCAGCGCGAACATGTCCGCGAGCGTCCGCATGATGTCCGGTCCGGGCATGGGTTCGAGCGCCTCGGCGATGCTGACGGTGCGCTCGTAACCCAGCAGCTTGTGGAGAAGGGCGCGGGCGCCCGACACGCCGGGACCGCCGCGCCGAAGCCACGGGGCGCGCTCCTCGATCAGCTGGTCGACGATCTCTCTCACCGTTCCCGCCTGCCATCCATCGCGAGTGCCTACGCGTCCTTCCGGCCCAACAGGCGTCCGACGATGTCGGCCGTGTCCCGCGACAGACCCGGAAGCGCCGCGAGTCGTTCCAGTTCCATCCGCATTTTCGCCTGGCGGTCCGCGTCGAACAAGCGCCATGTCCCGAGCGCCGTCGTCAGCCGCGCGGCCGTCTGCGGGTTCAGCGGATCGAGCCGGATCAGCCAGTCCACGACCAGAGAATACCCCGCACCGTCCGCCCTGTGCAGTCCCGCCGGATTGCCCAGCGCGAAGCCGCCGATCAGCGACCGGAACCGGTTGGGGTTGCGCCAGTCGAAATCGGCGTGCCGGCTCAGCGCCTCGACGGTCCGGGCGGCGCTTTCGGGCGGAGTGCGCGTCGCCTGCACCGAAAACCACTTGTCGAGCACCAGCCGGTCGTCCTTCCACTCGGCATGGAACTCCTCGAGCGCCTCGGCCCCTTGGCCGCGCCCGACCAGAAGCCCCAACGCCTGCATCCGCTCCGTCATGTTGTCGGCCGCCGCGAACGCGGCCTTCGCTTCGCGCGCTTCCGGATCGAGCGCCGTCATCAGCGCGAGCGCGCGTCCGTGAAGCGCCCGGCGCCCCGCGGCCTTCGCGTCCGGCGTGTACGGTCCGTCGACCCGGCTCCCGCCGTGAAGCTCCGCCACCATCGGGCCGAGCGCCTCGGCGACCGCCGCCTCCAGCGCCCGCCGCGCGGCATGGACCGCGAGCGGGTCGGGCACGCCGCCACCGTCCGCCACATGCGCGATGATCTCGTCCTCCGGCGGCAGGCCCAAAGCCAACGCCTTGAGCGCCGGATCGAGCGCCGCGTCCCCGGCCACCGCCCGCATCGCGTCGAGGTATTCCGTGTCGAACGCGGCCGAAGGGTCCGTGGCGCGTCGCGCCAGAAGCTCCAACGCGTAGTCGCGCCCCGCCTCCCAGCGGTTGAACGCGTCCGGGTCATGGGCGAGCAGGAACGCGCGTTCCGCCGCGTCGGTCGCGCGTTCCAGAACCACCGGAGCAGAGAACCCGCGCAGGAGCGACGGGGCAGGGCGCGCGTCCATTTCCCAGGAAAACGTCTGCCGCGCCCGCGTCAATTCCAGCACGCCGGAGGCCGCCTCGCTCCCGTCGGGGCCGAGCAGCCCGTAGGCCACCGGGATCACCAGCGGCGCCTTCTCCGCTTGGCCCGGCGTCGGCGGCGTGCGCTGCTCCAGCGTCAGCGTATACCGCACGCCGTCCCAATCCTCGGTGACGGCGACATGCGGCGTCCCGGCCTGGGAATACCACCGCGAGAACTGCCCGAGATCGCGCCCGCTCGACTCCGCGAAGCAGGCGAGCCAGTCCTCGATGGTGCAGGCCTGCCCGTCATGGCGCGTGAAATAGAGGTCGAGTCCAGCGCGCCACGCCTCCTCGCCGATCAGAAGCCGCAGCATCCCGATCACCTCGGCGCCCTTCTCGTAGACGGTCGCCGTGTAGAAGTTGTTGATCTCGACGTATTGCGACGGCCGCACGGCATGCGCGAGCGGTCCCGCATCCTCGCGGAACTGCTGCGCGCGCAGGCGCATGACGTCCTCGATCCGCTTGACCCCGTGGCTGCGCATGTCGCCCGAAAACTTCTGGTCTCGGTAGACCGTCAGCCCCTCCTTGAGACACAGCTGGAACCAGTCGCGGCAGGTGATCCGGTTGCCGGTCCAATTGTGGAAATACTCGTGCGCGATGATCGCCTCGATATTGGCGTAGTCGTCGTCCGTCGCGGTCTCGGGGCTGGCGAGCACGTATTTGGAGTTGAACACGTTCAACCCCTTGTTCTCCATCGCCCCCATGTTGAAATCGTCGACCGCCACGATCATGAACCGGTCGAGATCGTATTCGCGCCCGTAGACCTCCTCGTCCCAGCGCATCGAGCGCTTGAGAGCGTCCATCGCGTAATCGCAGCGAACCTCGTCCCCCGCACGGACCCAGATCTGGAGCAGCACGTCTCGCCCCGACACCGTGCGGAACCGGTCCTCCACCGCCACAAGGTCGCCCGCCACCAGCGCGAACAGGTAACTCGGCTTGGGATGCGGGTCGTGCCATTCCGCCCAGCCGTCGCCCGAGCCGGTCAGATTGCCGTTCGACAGCAGCACCGGCGCGTCGCCCTCGACCCGCACGGTGAACACCGCCATCACGTCGGGCCGGTCGGGATAGTAGGTGATCTTGCGGAACCCTTCCGCCTCGCATTGGGTGCAGTACATGCCCTTCGACATGTAGAGCCCTTCGAGCGCCGTGTTGCTCTCGGGTGCGATGACCGTCTCGCAGGTCCAGACGAAATCCCGCCCCGGGACATGCTCCGCCGCGACGCTCAGCCCCTCGTCATCGTGTGAGAGCGCGTTTTTGGGCACCGGAACACCGTCGATCTCCGCCGAGACCGGCGTCAGACCCCGCCCGTCCAGCCGCAGATCGTGCGGCGCGTCCGCTGCGCGCTCCGGATTGGGCCTGAACCCGATGCGCGCGCGGACCCGCGTCGCCGCCGGATCGAGCGTGAACGTCAAAGTCACCTGGTCGATCAGGAACGCCGGCGGCGCATGGTCGGACAGCCGGATCACCGGGGCCTCGCGGTCAGCACTCATGACGGGCCCCTCCTGAACCGATGCGGCGGGACCGTCTCACGTCGGGCGGAAAAACGTCAAGACGCGACGGTGCCGGTCTCCGGTGCGCGCGAGAGCGCTTCAACTCGCATTAATTCCCCGTTCACCAATATCGGAGATGTTACAAATCAGCGGGTTGCCCCGATGTCTTCAGTCTTTCTCACGCGTGGACCGGCTTTTGTCCGGCCCTCGACGCCGCCTCGATCCCGGCCTATCCTCCTGACGAACGCAGATATCCATCCATCAAGAGCGCGAATGTCCCGTCCCGTCATCGGCATCATCGGAAACGCCAACGTCATAGACGACTCGTATCCGGTCCAGGCCTGCGGCCTCTCCAATATCGAGGCTGTCGCGGACCTGACCGGAGCGATCCCGCTGATCGTGCCCGCCCTGCCGATGGTCGGCGCGGTCTCGGATCTGCTCGACGCCTGCGACGGGTTCGTCTTCACCGGAGGCCGGCCCAACGTCCATCCCAGCCTCTATGGCCACGAGCCGACCGAGAAGCATGGCGCGTTCGATCCCGACCGCGACGCCGTGACCCTGCCGCTCATCCGCGAATGCGTCGCGCGGGGCGTGCCGGTCTTCGGCATCTGCCGCGGCTTCCAGGAATTCAACGTGGCCTTCGGCGGAACGCTCCACCCCGAGATCCGCGAGATCCCCGGCCGGATGAACCACCGCATGCCGCCCGACGGCACGCTCGAGGAGAAATTCGAGCATCGCCACGTCGTGACCCTGACGCCCGGCGGCTATTTCTCCGGCCTGTTCGGCGCCGACGAGGTCATGGTCAACTCCCTGCACGGCCAGGGCATCGAGGAGAGCGGCGCGCGGGTGATCATCGAAGGCCGCGCGCCCGACGACACGCCCGAGGCGATCGTCATCGAGAACGCGCCGGGCTTCGCCATCGCCGTCCAGTGGCATCCCGAATGGCGCGCCGCCGCCGACCCGGTCTCCCGCCCGCTCTTCCAGGCGCTCGGCGCGGCGGTCTCGGCCCGCAAGTCCGCCTGACCGGCGCGTCACGCCGAAGTCGCATGCCGGCCGGATTCAGTGACAGACGATCGGAACCACCGCTTCCGCGATCCCGGCCGGCGCTCCGTCGGCCATGTCCCATTCAGGCAGACCGTCGGACGCCGCGTCCAACCCGTTGCGGTCGAGAAATCCGCGCAGTTCCGCGCTGCTGAGCGCGAAGTTGATGTTCTGCGGCACGGTCCCCGTGGTCTCGACGATGTAGGTGTCCGAAAGACGCGCGATCACCACGCCCGCCACCGCGCCGCCCCGGTCGATCAGCGGCCCGCCGCTGTTGCCCGGCTGGACCGGCGCCGTGAAGCTCACGAACCTCGGATCGTCATCCATCCCCGCAAGCGCGCTGACGTTCCCGCTTGTCAGATGCATCGCCGTGCCGGTCAGGCTGTAGTAGGGAAATCCCACCGCATGGACGCTCTGCCCGAGCCGCGACCCCGGACCGTCCGTCATGCGCAGCCACGTCGTCGAGGGCCGCGCCGTCGTGAGCACCGCCACGTCGAGATCCGCGTCGACCGCCGCCAGCGTCAGGTCCGTGCCATCGGCGAGCGTCACGCGCCCGCAGCCGTCGATCACGTGCCGCGCCGTCACGAGAAGCCGCGCGCCCAGATAGAACCCCGTACCGCTGCCCAGCAGATCGCCCCCGTCGGGCGGCCGGCTGACGGGCTCCGGCGGAACCGGCATCCCGACGTCCGGCGCGCCCAGAAGCGCTACGGATTCGGCGATCAGCATCTCGAGCGCGCCGCCCTCGGGCAGCGTCCATCGCAATTGCGCCGTCTGCTCCAAACTCGCGACCGCCAGGTTCAGCGTGCCGAAATCCTCGACGTCGCCCACGAGATGAAACGTGCTCCAGACGTCCCCTTCGCGTTCGGAGCGCAGATGGAACACCCCGCCATCCGCGAGCCGGCCCGCCGTCACCATCAGATCCCCGCTCCGGATGGTCCAGGCGGCCTCCGCGATCGCCGCGTCGCGCGCGGCATGGGTCGCGACGGCCTCGCGCGTGTCCTGCGCGATCATCTCGACCGACAGACGGCCGCCCGACGTGTCGAACCAGCGCCGGCCGTCGCCGACGCTCTCCATCGCCCGCAACCGGGCGAGAGGGAGCGTGATGCCCGTGCCGCGCCCCGCAATCTCCACATGCGCCCAGCCCTCCGTCTCGATCCGGTCGAGGAACGAGACCATCAGCACGGCGGCATAAAGCCCCAGCGGCAGATCATCGAACTCGCGCCGCGCCCATGCGTCGAGCGCGCGCTGACTGTTCGCTCCCCAGACCCCGTCGAGGCGGTCGGCGTAATCCCCCGTCGACACCAGCGCGAGCTGGACGAGCCGTCGCTCGTCCGGCGCGAGCCCCGCCGCGTCGAAATCGGTGACGAGGATGTCCGGCGCGTCTGCCGGCGCTGCGTCGGGCGGACCGGCGATCGCGGGTGAACCCGCGCAGAAAATCAGAAAAGCCAGAACCCGAAGCATGCGAAACGTCCCCCCGGGGCGACGTTAGCATTCGTTCGGATTTTCCTCAAAACCTCGATGCATGTATCGTAAACGCGCGGGTTTTAATCGCCGCTTAAGCCTTCTCTCCCACGCTGACCGCGACACGATGCCGGCAGGGAGACGGAGATGGGCATGACGATCAGAGTGGCGCTCGCGGCCCTGGCCTTGGCGCTCGCGGTGCTCGGACCGCTTGCGGCGCAGTCGGCGAGCGCGACTTCGGCGACCGGGCGTCCGCCGACATCCGCGTCACCCGCGTGAACGGATGCCGCGGATCACGGGACGTTTCCCGAAGTCGGCGACGCCCGATCTACGTTCGCCCGGGACACCGCAGCACGTCATGCATTCTCGGCACCGGCCGGAACGGGCGGAGCAAGCGCTTCCGCTTGGAAGCGGACTGCCGGACGGCGGCCATTCGCGCCTCCGTCAAAGTCGGACGCCGACGTGTCGTTCAGAGCATCGACGGCACGACCTGATCGGGCGGACGGTGCCCGTCGAGGAAGGTCTTGATGTTCACGATCACCTTCTCGCCCATTTCGAGGCGCCCTTCGACCGTGGCGGAACTCATGTGCGGCAGAAGCAGCACGTTGGGCAGTTCCCGCAGGCCCGGATTGATGTCGTGCCCATGCTCGAACACGTCGAGACCCGCGCCGGCCAGCGTTCCCGCGCGCAGCATCCGCGTCATGGCGTTCTCGTCGATCACCTCGCCGCGCGCCGTGTTCACGATGTAGGCGGTCGGCTTCATCAGCGCGAGCCGGCGCGCGTTGAGGATGTGGAACGTCGAGGGCGTGTGCGGCACGTTCACGGTCAGAATGTCCACCCGGCTGAGCATCTGGTCGAGGCTGTCCCACCACGTCGCCTTGAGCGCGGCTTCGGTGTCGGCATGGATGCGTTTGCGGCTGTGATAATTGACGTCGAGCCCGAAGGCCGCGGCGCGCGCGGCGATGGCGCGGCCGATCCGTCCCATGCCGAGGATGCCCAGCCGCTTGCCGGCGATGCGGTGGCCCATCAGCGCCGTCGGGCTCCAGCCCTCCCATTCCCCCCGCCGGAGCAGGGCGGCTCCCTCGGCCATGCGGCGTGGCACCGCGAGGATCAGCGCCATCGCCATGTCGGCGGTGTCCTCGGTCAGCACGCCGGGCGTGTTGGTCACCGTGATCCCGCGCTGGATGGCGCTGGCGACGTCGATATGGTCGAAGCCCGCGCCGTAATTCGCGATGAGTTTCAGGTCCGGACCGGCCTGGGCAAGCATCCGCGCGTCGATCCGGTCGGTGATCGTCGAGACCAGCACGTCCGCGCTGCCGAGCGCGCGGCCGAGCGCCTCGGCGGGCATCTGCCTGTCGGCCGCGTTGAGCGTCACGTCGAAAAGCTCTTCCAGCCGGGTTTCGACGGGGGCGGGGAGGCGGCGTGTGACGATGACGCGGGCGCGTGGGCTCGGCATGCGGATTCCTGTTTCTCTGAGCGGACGAATTCACTATGTTCTCAGGATAATTGCACGGGCGGGTCTGGAGAATCCAGCCACTTCCCGGCGTCGAGGCACGAGAGCGGATGTCCCTGATGAACGGAGTTCCGACGCGGTTCGCGCTGGCCCTCGCGGTCGCGCTTTCATTGGGCGGCGCGTCCGCGCCCCTCCGGGCGCAGGAAACCGACGGGGTCGGGCCGGTCACGTCCCTGCCGCTGCCCCGCTACGTGTCGATCCGGGCGCGCGAAGCCAACGTGCGACGCGGGCCGGGCCTGACCCACCGGATCGACTGGGAGTACCGGCGACGCGGGCTGCCGGTCGAGGTCACCGCAGAATACGGCCAATGGCGCCGGGTGCGCGACGCCGACGGCGCGGGGGGCTGGGTGCATCACTCGCTTCTGTCCGGCACGCGCACCGGCCTCGTGCGCGGCGACGGCCCGGTGCGCCTCCAGGCCGGAGCGAGCGACCGCACGGCGCTTCGCGCGATGGTCGAGCCGGGCGTCATCGCGCGCATCGAATCCTGCGACGGGACGTGGTGCGAGATCTCGATCGACGGCCTCGAGGGATGGGTGGAGCAACCGGCGCTCTGGGGCCTCGACCCCGGCGAGGTGCTGGACTGAGATCAGGCCGTCTTGCGGCGCAGGCGGATCACCATGTCGATGCGGCTGACCTCGGCGCCCTCCGGAACGACCGGCGCGCCGGCGAGACGGACGGCGTCGTTGGGCGCGTCGGTGAGGCGGCCGTCCTCTTCCCAGTAATAGTGCGGGTGATCGTCGATCCGCGTATCGAAATAGGACCGGGTGCCGTCCACGGTGACCTCTGCGATCAGACCCGCGGAACAGAACGTCTTGAGCGTGTTGTAGACCGTCGCGAGCGAGACCGGATCGTCCAGATCGCGAGACGCCTCGTGCAGGCTCTCCGCGGTCACATGACGGTTCCGTCCGTCGCCGACCAGAAGCTCGGCCAAGGTCAGGCGTTGACGGGTCGGACGCAGTCCCGCGCCCGTCAGCCAATCCGCCGCGCGGCGGCGCGTGGGTCGCTCTCCCATGTCAGGTTCTGGCCGCGTCGTCATCGTCTCCACCCTGTCGATGGCACCGAGATAATCAGAAAAAACCGAGAAATTCCAGCCTTTATCGGCGGGATTGTGGTGTCGGGACCCACGGGTCAAGGCCTTGCGCCCGATTCCGATGCGGTGCTAGAGGATTGTCGGTCGCGTGGAACGCGGCGGAGCGACAAATGACGGTCCGGACATGAGCGAACGCCCTGACAGCATCGATTATGACGGGCTTCTGTCCTGCGCCCGCGGCGAGATGTTCGGTCCGGGCAATCCGCAGCTTCCGGCGCCGCCGATGCTGATGTTCGACCGGATCACGTCGATCTCCGAGGATGGCGGGACGAACGGCAAGGGCCACGTCGTGGCGCAGCTCGACGTCCGGCCGGACCTCTGGTTCTTCGAATGTCATTTCATCGGCGATCCGGTCATGCCGGGTTGCCTCGGCCTCGACGCGCTCTGGCAGCTGACCGGCTTCAATCTCGGCTGGCGCGGCATGCAGGGGCGCGGCCGCGCGCTCGGCGTCGGCGAGGTCAAGTTCACCGGAATGGTGACGCCGAAGGTGAAGCTCGTGGAGTATCACGTCGATTTCACGCGGGTCATCGATCGCAAGCTCAAGCTCGGCATGGCCGACGGTGTCATGAAAGCCGACGGCGAGACCATATATACGACCACCGACATGAAGGTCGGACTGTTTCAGGAATAACAACGGAGGGCCGCCCATGCGCCGCGTCGTCATCACCGGCCTCGGGATCGTCTCGTCGATCGGCAACACCGCCGAGGAGGTCACCGCTTCGCTCAAGGAAAGCCGGTCGGGCATCGTTTTCGCGCCGGACTACGCAGAACACGGGTTCCGCAGCCAGGTCAAAGGCCAGCCGAACATCGACATCGCCGAGCACGTCGACAAGCGCGCGCTAAGGTTCATGGGCGACGGCGCGGCCTGGAACTACATCGCGATGCAGCGGGCCATCGAGGATTCGGGGCTCGAGGAGACCGACGTCTCGAACGAGCGCACCGGTCTCATCATGGGATCCGGCGGACCTTCGACGCACAACATCTTCGAGGCGCACCGGATCGTCATCGAGAAGGGCAGCCCCAAGCGCATGGGGCCGTTCATGGTGACGCGTGGAATGTCCTCGACCAATTCGGCCTGTCTCGCGACGCCGTTCAAAATCAAGGGCATCAACTATTCGATCACCTCGGCCTGCTCGACGAGCGCGCATTGCATCGGCAACGGCGTCGAGCAGATCCAGATGGGCAAGCAGGACATCGTCTTCGCCGGCGGCGGCGAGGAGCTCGACTGGACGCTGAGCTGCCTCTTCGACGCGATGGGCGCGATGAGCTCGAAATACAACGACGCGCCCGAGACGGCGAGCCGGGCCTATGACGCGAACCGCGACGGCTTCGTGATCGCGGGCGGCGGCGGAACGCTGGTGCTCGAGGAACTGGAGCACGCCAAGGCGCGCGGCGCGAAGATCTACGCCGAGGTCACCGGCTACGGCGCGACCTCCGACGGGCACGACATGGTCGCGCCCTCGGGCGAGGGCGGCGAGCGGGCGATGCGGCTGGCGCTCTCGACCATCGGCGAGCGCAAGGTGACCTACATCAACTCGCACGGCACCTCGACGCCGGTCGGCGACGTGTCCGAGATCGAGGCGATCCGGCGCGTTTTCGGCGAAGGGACGACACCAAAGGTCTCGTCCACCAAATCGCTCACCGGGCATTCGCTGGGTGCCACCGGGGTCCAGGAGGCGATCTATTCGCTCCTGATGATGAAGGACGATTTCATCGCGAAATCCGCCAACGTCTTCGACCTCGACCCCGCGCTGAAACCGGAAGAGATCGCGCTGGAGCGGATCGACGGGGCCGGGATCGACACGATCCTCTCCAACAGCTTCGGCTTCGGCGGCACCAACGCGACGCTGGCCATGAGCCGCTATCATGGCTGAGGCGCCCGCCTCGACCCTGATGGCGGGCAAGCGCGGGCTGATCCTCGGCGTCGCCAACAACCATTCGATCGCCTGGGGAATCGCGCAGGTGCTTCACGCCCACGGCGCCGAACTCGCCTTCACCTATCAGGGCGAGGGCTTCGGCAAGCGCGTGGTTCCGTTGGCCGAGGGCATCGGCGCCGACATCGTCATGTCCGCCGACGTTCAGGACCCGGCCTCGCTCGACGCGCTCTTCGACCGCATCGGGAAGGAATGGGGCCGGCTCGACTTCCTCGTCCACGCCATCGCCTATTCCGACAAGGCCGAACTTGACGGCCGCTTCATCGATTCCACCCGCGCGAACTTCCTCAATTCGCTCGACATCTCCTGCTACAGCCTCGTCGACCTGACCCGCCGGGCGGTTCCGCTGATGGCCGGGGGCGGTTCGGTGATGACGCTCACCTTTCTCGGCGCGCAGCGCGTCACGCCCAACTACAATGTCATGGGTGTCGCCAAGGCCGCGCTTGAGAGCGCCGTCCGCTATCTCGCCAACGACCTTGGCCCACAGGGCATCCGCGTGAACGCGATCAGCCCCGGTCCGATGCGCACCTTGGCCGGCGCGGCCATCGCCGGCGCGCGCAAGGTCTACCGCGCGACCGAGGCGAACGCCCCGATGCGCGCCAACGCGACGCTCGAAGCGGTGGGCGGCGCGGCGCTCTATCTCGCCTCCGACCTCGGCGCCTGCACGACGGGCGAGATCCTGTTCGTCGACGGCGGCTTCCACGTGACGGGGATGCCGCAGCCCGAGAACCTCTGAAGGGTCGCCATGATCAACACGGTCGTTTTCGACGCTTACGGGACGCTCTTCGACGTCGCGGCGGCGGCGCGCGGCGCGGCGGGGGAGAAGGGCCGCGAGGCGTTCGCCCGGGTCTGGCCGCAGGTGGCGCGCGACTGGCGTCTCAAACAGCTTCAATACACCTGGCTGCGGGCCGTGACGGGCGCGCATGCGGATTTCTGGAGCGTGACGCGGGACGGTCTCGACTGGGCGCTGGAAGCCGCCGACCTGGATGATGCCGAACTCCGCGAGCGGCTTCTGGCCCTCTATTGGGAGCTCGAGGCCTATCCGGAAGTGCCCGCGACCCTCGCGTCGCTGCGCGAGGCCGGCCTGACGACCGCGATCCTCTCGAACGGATCGCCCGACATGCTCGACGGCGCGGTCGAAAGCGCGGGCCTGCGCGACCTGCTCGACGCGGTCCTGAGCGTCGAGGCGGTCGGCGTCTTCAAACCGGCGCGCGCCGTCTACGATCTCGTCGCCGAGACCTTCGGGACGCGGCCGGACCAGGTCCTGTTCGTCTCGTCGAACGGCTGGGACGCGGCGGCGGCCACCGGCTGCGGGTTCGAGACGGTCTGGGTCAACCGCGCGGCGGAGCCGATGGACCGGCTCCCGTGGACGCCGCGCCACGTGGCTTCCGACCTGACCGGGATCACGAAACTGGCGAGGGCGACATCATGAAGCGCTTCAAGACATCGGACGGGCTTTCGCTCGCATTCGAGGACGAGGGGTCCGGAACGCCGATCCTCTGCCTGCCGGGGCTCACGCGCAACTCGGGCGATTTCGACGATCTCGCGGCGGCGCTGGGCGGACGGCATCGGCTGATCCGCCTGACGTTCCGGGGGCGCGGCGCGTCCGACCGGGACCCGAACCCGATGAACTATCACCCGGCCATCGAGGCCCGTGACGTGATCGAACTGCTGAACGATCTGGGCCTCGATCGCGCGGTGATCGTGGGCACATCCCGCGGCGGTCTCGTGGCGATGGTGATCGCCGCGATGGCGAAGGACCGTCTGGCCGGCGTCCTGCTCAACGACATCGGGCCGGAACTGGCGCCTGAAGGCCTCGCCGCGATCATGACCTATCTGGGCGTCGCGCCGAAGGCGAAGACCTTGGCGGAGGGCGCGAAAGCACTCGAGGCGCGGATGGGCGCCGCCTTCCCGGGGCTGAGCCCTGAGCGCTGGCTGGAACTGGCCGGCCGCTGGTTCGACGAGGGACCGGACGGCCTGATGCTCAACTACGACCCCAAGCTGCGCGACGCGGTCGAGGCGGCCTCCGCGCAGCCCGCCGCCGACATGTGGCCGCTCTTCGACGCGCTGGCGGACCTTCCCGTGGCCGTGGTGCGCGGCGCGAATTCCGACCTTCTGAGCCCCGCGACACTCGCCATGATGCAGGCCCGCCGTCCGGACCTGATCGTGGCCGAGGTGCCCGACCGGGGCCACGTGCCGTTCCTTGACGAGCCCGAGGCGCTCGCGGCGTTCGAGGCCCTCCTCGCGCGGGTTTCGGATTGAGCGACATCGCCATGATCCGCGCGGCGGCGATCCGCGCCGAAGGACATCTCCGCCGAACGCCGATGCTGGAATCCGACGGTCTCAACCGGCTGGCCGGCCGCCGCGTTCTGGTCAAGGCGGAATGCCTCCAGCACACCGGATCCTTCAAGGCGCGCGGCGGCTGGGCGGCGCTTTCCGCGATGACACCGGATGCCCGCGCGCGCGGCGTGATCGCGTTCTCGTCCGGAAACCACGCCCAAGGCGTCGCGCGCGCGGCGGCGGCATTTGGCGCGCCCTGCGTGATCGTGATGCCGTCGGACGCCCCTGCCGTGAAGATCGCCAACACGCGCGCCCTCGGGGCCGAGATCGTGCTCTACGACCGCGGGACGGAGGACCGCGACGCCATCGCGGCACCCGTCGCCGAAGCGCGCGGCCTGACGCTGATCAAGCCCTTCGACGATCCGCAGGTCATCGCGGGACAGGGCACGACCGGCCTCGAGATCGCGGTCCAGGCGGCAGAGGCCGGCGTGAATTCGGCCGACGTGCTGACGTGTTGCGGTGGCGGCGGCCTCGCGGCCGGGATCGCTCTGGCGCTCGAGGCCGACGCGCCGGGACTGCGCGTCCGAACGGCCGAACCGGCCGGCTTCGACGATGTGGCGCGCTCTCTCACCGCCGGCGAACGGCTCGGAAACCCGTCAGCCTCAGGCTCGATCTGCGACGCGATCCTGACGCCGATGCCCGGCGCGCTGACATTTCCGGTGCTGCGACGCCTCGCCGGTCCCGGCCTCGCCGTGACCGATTCCGAGGCGCTCGCCGCGATGCGCGCGGCGTTCGAGCACCTGCGGATCGTGCTGGAACCCGGCGGCGCGGTCGCCCTCGCCGCGGCGCTCTGTCGGGGCGGCGAGATCGAGGGCGACGCGGTGATCGTCGTGGCGAGCGGCGGCAACGTCGACGCGTACGTCTTCGCCGCCGCTCTCGGCGCTCAGGGCAGCTCGGGCGCGATCAGAAAGAGCGCCTGAAGCGCGGCGCCCGGCGTCGCGCCGGGCAGGTTGGCCTCGAAGATCTCGCGCATCCGCCCCGACGCGTAGATCGCGCTCAGCGCCCGGTCGACCTCAAGCCGGAAATCGTCGTCGCCGCGGGGCAGAGCCAGCCCCTGCTTCTCTACCGTCAGCGTGTTCTCCGAGACCACGAGCGCCGAGGGATCATCCGCCGCGAAATAGAGCGCGAACAGGATCGACTGGTCGCCGAAATACGCGTCGATCTCCTCGCCAACCAAGGCCGCGACGGCGCCCTCGTGGCTGTCAAACGTGACGATCTCGGAGCTCATTCCCGAGGCTTCGACCGAATTGCGCAGCACGGTCTCGGTGCTCGTGTCCGCGCGTACGCCGATCCTCTTGCCGTCCAGCGCCGAGAACTCGGGATCATACCCGGCCCGGAGCATCACCGCCGCGCCGTCCACGAAAATCGGGATCGAGAAATCGACACTCTCCCGCCGCTCCAACGTGATCGTCGCCGCGCCGCAGAGCATGTCGACGCGCCCCTCGGCGACGGCGTCGAAGCGGTCGCCGGCGCTCACCGTGATCGGAATCGCCGTGATCTCCTGGCCCAACGACTGGCCGAGCAGCTCCACGACGGAATTGCAGACGCCGACCGAGTATCCGGCCGGCGCGCCATCCGCGCCGACGAAAGACATGGGCGCCGCATCCGCCCGGACGCCGAGCCTGATCTCGCCGCTCTCGGCGATCCGATCGAGCGTCTGAGCGAAGACTTGGCTGGCCGACAGGGCCAGAACGACGGACAGGGCTGCGGTCAGGCGCATGGCGGATCTCCTCAAATGCTGGACCGTCCGGTGATTGCCGACGATCCGTCACGGGGACGCATACGGGAATTCGCGGGAAAGGCCAAAGGGTCTTTGCGCGCCGCGCCGTGAGGGGCACCGGCCTACACCTCCGGCGCGTCCGGATCCGGAACCTTCCTGTCGACCCTGTCGACGCGCGTCTCGTCCCAGCCGGGGTCCTGCCGTTTGATCCGCCTGGAGATCAGGTATGCGCTCGGCCACGACGCCCCGAATCCGATCACCGCCGCTCCGATCACGGCAGGCCATCCGTACCACCCGAGCGAGAACGCCGCGATCACCAGACCTCCCGTCAGAACCGCACCGGTCATCAGCGTGAGGATTATGCTCAGTCGATCCATGTCCTTCTCCTTTCGCCGCGCAAACGTCCTACACTGGACGATGTTCCGCGACGGCGCCCGGGCGCGTCTCCGCCTGCGGCGAGCGTCCGGAGTCGTTTTTCCATTACCGACCGTCGGGCGCATGCCGCGCGCCCGCGGGTTCCGGTCTAGACAGGGCCCGGCAACACGGAGGGACCAGCCCATGAGAACCCATGTACGCGCGGTGGTCGTCGGCGGAGGCGCGGTCGGCGCCGGTATCGCTTACGCCCTGGCCAAGGCCGGCTGGACCGACACGGTGCTGCTCGAGCGCGACGAGCTCACCTCCGGCTCGACCTGGCACGCCGCGGGCCTGCTTCCGCTCTTCAACATGGGCTACGCCACCTCCCACATCCACGACCATTCGGTGAAGCTCTACAAGACCCTCGAGGCCGAGACCGGCCTGAACGCCGGCTTCTCCGTCGTCGGCAACCTGCGCATGGCCCAGACGCAGGCGCGCATGGACGAATACCAGCTCTACGCCACCACCGCCGAAACCGTCGGCATCCCCTACGAGTGGATGACCCCCGCCGAGATCAAATCCCGCTGGCCGCTCGTGCGCACCGAGGACCTGATCGGCGCCCTCTTCCACCCGACCGACGGCTACATCAACCCCGCCGACGTCACGCAGGCGATGGCCAAGGGCGCGCGCCAGATGGGCGTCGAAATCGTCCGCCGCATGCAGGTGGACGCCTACGACTGGACCGGCTCCGAATGGATCGTCTCGGGCCGCAACATGATCGAGAAGGGCGGCAACCTCGTCCCCGGCGAGGAGACCTTCCAGATCACCGCCGAGCACGTCGTCACCGCCACCGGCAACCACGCCCAGCGCACCGCCGGGCTGTTGGGCCTCAAGATCCCCGCCATCCCCGTCGAGCACCAGTTCATCGTCACCGAACCCGACCCGGCCCTGCTCGACTACCGCAAGACCAACCCCGAGCACCCCGTCCTGCGCGACGCCGACGCCAAGTGGTACGTCCGCGAGGAGCGCGGCGGCTGGATCCTCGGCCCCTACGAGAAAAACGCCCCCGCCCGCTTCGAATACGCGGTCCCCGACAGCTTTCGCGCCGATCTCTTCCCGCTCGATCTGGAGCGCATCGAAGAGGAATACATGTCCTTCATCCACCGCATCCCCTCATCGGAAAACTGCGGCCTCAAGGACGATTTCAACGGCCCGATCTGCTACACGCCGGACGGCAACCCGCTTGTCGGCCCCGCGCCGGGCCTGCGCAACATGTGGCTCGCCGAAGGCTTCTCCTTCGGCATCACCGCCGCCGGCGGCGTGGGCCACTACCTCGCCCAGATGATGACGGCGGGCGAAGCCGAAATCGACATGGCCTCGCTCGACCCCAAGCGCTTCGGCGGCTGGATGACCACCGAATACGCCGCGCGCAAGAACGAGGAGGCCTACGACCACGTCTTCATCCTCCACCACCCCGACGAGGAACGCCCGGCCTGCCGCCCGCTCCGCACCGCGCCCTGCTACGACCGCATGAAGGCCCGCGGCGCCCAGTTCGGCGTCGTCAACGGCTTCGAGCGCCCGAACTATTTCGGACCGCTCGACGCGCCCGACAGACTTCGACCACGACGCGCGCTCGTTCCGCCGTGGCGGCTGGTGGCAATACGCGGTCGAGGAAGCCAGCGCGATCCGCGAAAACGTCGGCCTGATCGACGCCTCCGCCTTCACCAAGCACATCGTCCGCGGCCCCGGCGCCACCGCCTTCCTCGACTGGTTCACCACCAACAGGCTGCCGAAAGTCGGCCGCATCAACCTGACCTACGCCCTGACCGGAACCGGCACCACGCGCACCGAATACACCATCCAGCGCAGGGGCGAGCACGACTACTACCTCGTCTCCGCCGGCGCCCTGACCGCCTATGACGGCGACTACCTCCGCAAGGCCGCCGAGGACAAGACCGCCGATTTCGGCCCGATAGAGATCCACGACGTCACCACGCAACACGGCGTCTTCGCCCTCGCCGGCCCCAATTCCCGCGCGCTCCTCGCCAAACTCATCCGCGACGCCGACCCGGCCACCGCGCTCTCCAACAAGCGCTTCCCATGGCTCTCGGCCCGCGCGGTCGAGCTTCTGATGTGCCCGGTCAACGCGCTGCGCGTCGCCTATACCGGCGAACTCGGCTGGGAACTCCACCACCCCATCGAGATGCAGAACTACCTTTTCGACCGCCTGATGGAAGCCGGCGAACCCCTCGGCCTGAAAACCGTCGGCGCCCGCGCCCAGAACTGGCTGCGTCAGGAAAAATCCTACCGCGCCTTCGGCACCGAACTCGGCCGCGACGCCACTCCGCTGGAGGCCGGCCTCGACCGCTTCGTCGATCTCTCGAAAGACTTCCACGGCAAGGAGGCGATGGAAGCCACCGGCATCCGCAGCCAGTGCGTCACCCTCCTGATCGACGGTCCCGACGACGCCGACCCTTGGGGCCGCGAGGCGCTCTACGACGACGGCGCCAAAGTCGGCCGCCTCACCTCCGGAGGCTATTCGGTGGCGTTCGGCAAGAGCATCGGCATGGGCTACGTCACGCCCGCCCTCGCCGCGCCGGGCACGAGGCTCAAGGTCAGGATGCAGAACCGCCTCTGGGACGCCGAGATCACCGAAGACAGCCCCTACGACCCGAAGAACGGGACGATCCGCGCTGACGGCTGAGAACGCGGACGATCCTCTCGCGCCTGAGCGTCGACCGGTCAGCCGGTCGCGCGCCTCACCAGACGTCGGTCCTGTTCAGCGCGGGAACGCATGTCGACGCCCCCTTGAGGTCGGGCATGGCCCCGTCAGTCAGCGATCGTCCCAGCCAACCATGCGGAAAGCTGAGCGGCAGAGGCGCGCGAGCCTGTCGTTCGGAGATCGGCATGAACCCGGCTTTCCCGTAGAAATCAGGGTCGCCGTAGGTGATGGCGACGGCGAATCCCTCGGAACGCAGCGCCTCCAGCGCGTGGGCGAGCAGGGCCTGCCCGACACCCTGCCGCTGTCGGGCGGTCGCCACCGCCAACGGAGAGAGCAGGACCACGCGGCGGGGATCCTCCGCAAAGGTCAGGCGCGTGAAGACCGCCGCGCCGATCACCCGATCCCCGTCCTCGGCGCGGAACACGCGGATGTCCGCGGACGGCGTGTCGGCGAGCAGATCGCGGACGAGGCCGCCGATCCGCGCGCCCTCGTCCGCCCCCTCCGAGGCGGTGAACGTCGCCGTGAAGAGCTCGATGATCGCCTGTTCGCGTCCCGCCACGCCGGAAAACACATCCATCGCCCGTCCCCTACCTTCCGCGGCGCCACATACGCGGTTTCATGCGATTCCCGCAACCGCCCCGTGCCGCGACAGGCACCGCCGCGCCGGAATGTCCTGGCCGGGCGTGAACCGGCATGCGCCACGTTGCTGACGGCGCGGCATTCATCGGCGGCATCGAGGCGGAGCGGTAAAGGGGCGCAGGCTCCCGCGCAGATCGACGTGCGGCGGGTTGATCGAGAACGCCCGTGAATCGCGGTTAACAGGCGGTAAATGAAAATCGATAAGCCATTGAAGATAATAAATTTCGTCTCGTGTTCACGCGTGACGCTTTTCCTTCCGGCACGCCCGAAACCGCAGACCGCCCCGCCGCCTCGCTCCCCGCGCGGCGTT
The DNA here is from genome assembly GCA_963698685.1 of uncultured Alphaproteobacteria bacterium. Classification (GTDB taxonomy): domain Bacteria; phylum Pseudomonadota; class Alphaproteobacteria; order Rhodobacterales; family Rhodobacteraceae; genus Amaricoccus. The sequence continues at coordinate 128,917 of CAVORV010000030.1, read as the reverse complement.
TTGTCCGCCGCGAGGCCTCCGCGATCTGCTATCCTCTCCCGATGATCGCCAGACCGCCAGGCCTGATCCTGCTGCTGGCCGCGCTGTTCGGGATGCCCGAACGCGCGGTCGCGGTCCCCTGCGCGGACGTGGCCCTCGTCCTCGCCGTGGACAGTTCCGGAAGCATCGACGACGCCGAATTCGCCCTCCAGCTCGACGGCTTCGCCGCCGCCTTCCGACATCCCGTCGTGCTCGACGCGATCGCCCTCACCGGCCGCGTCGACCTCGCAGCCGTCTTCTGGGGCGACCCCGGCGCGCCGGTCCAGATCGTCCCCTGGCACATGATCGAAAGCCGCGCGGATGCCGCACGCTTCGCCGAGCGCCTGGCCACCATGCCGCGCCACACCTACGGCGGGACCGGTCTCGGCAACGGCGTCCAGGCGGCGCTCAATCTCCTGTCCGATCCGTCGCGCTGCGCGCTGCGCTCGGTGATCAACGTCTCGGGCGACGGGCGGGCGACCACTTCGAAGGCCATCCAGCGCGCCGCGCCCCCCGGGGCGACCAATCAGGAAACGCTGCTCGCGCACGCGAACCGCTTGGCCGGCCGTCGCGGCGTCACGATCAACGGCCTCGCGATCATCGACGACGACCCGGGCCTGACGGTCTACTATCGGAGGAACGTCATAACCGGTCCCGACAGCTTTGTGATGGAGATCGCGACGCTCGACGATTTCGCCGAAGCCATCATCGAGAAGCTCGAACGCGAGATCCGGGCGATGGTGTTTTCCGAAACCAATGTCGCCGTCCCGCGCTCGCCGGACGGCTGACGCGCCGCCCGCCCGCGCCGCCCGTTCAGATCCGCGCCAGCAACTCCGTCTTCTTCGCCTCGAACTCGGCATCGCTCAGAATGCCCTTTGCGTGCAGAGCCGCCAGCCGCTCCAGCTTGGCGAACACGTCCGCTTCCGCCTCTCCTGCGCTGGCAGCCGCCGGCGCCCTTTCCGCCAGGGCGGGCGAAACCGATTTCGCTGCCGCCGCCATGGTCGACGACGCTTTCGGCGCCTTCGCCCGCCTTGGATCACCGCTTGCCACCGGCAGATCCGCCAGCCGCACCAATCCGCGCTGGCTCGTGAAGCTCAACGTCCGGTCACCGCCCTGCTGCTGCGATACGCCCGAAATCATGTGATCGCCGGTATCGTAGACCGTGACCGTCCCGCCGATATCCACCGCGAGCCGCCGCGTTGCCGGAAAGAACCCGTAGCGCAACCCGTTCTGGGCCCCGCTCGACGACGGAACCCCGAGATCGCCCGGCCACCAGTCCGCCTGAGGCACGAAAAGGCTCACCCCCGCAGCGCCGCCAGACGGGCTCTGCGATTGCGACGCGGTCGGCGCCGCGAACATTCCGCCTTCCAGCACCGCCGCCGACAGCTCCGTGCAGAGCGTATCCACCTTCGCCTTCAGCCCGTTGTTGAACATGTCCCCGACCATGATCATGCCGCCGCGCGACCATTGCCCCATGCCCCCCAGATCGGGATGGCTGAACTGCGCCTGCGTGCCCCGCCCGGCAGCCAGTGCGCGCAAAAGCTCCGCCACCGCCTCCGGGCTCACCTGATGGCGCTCTGCCACCTCCGCCGCGAACGCGCGCCCCGTCTCGCTGAGATCCATGCCGATGATTCTCCGTTGGTCCGCCGGCTTTCTTGCAGGACTCGGCCCGACACCACACGCCCCGCTGCCGTCATGCCCGAGTTGCCCGAAGCCCGTTTCCGTATCGAGCGCGACTCGATATTGGTACTTTTATTACATAATATCAATAACTTGTGGAGTGTCCAAGGTTGGACGCCCGCGAACCGGCCACTCACAGCCCGTACTGCTCGCGCGCCAGATCGCCGATCCCCGCCGCGTCGAGCTTCGAGAGCGGCGCCAAAAACGTCACCTGCACCACCCCCGGAGCCCGGCCGATCTCGATCGCGCCGTTCACCGTCGCCCTGTTGCGGACCTCCGGCACGCTCATGCCCAGAAGCGTCGCCGCGCGCTCCAGCCCGTTCTCGATCGCCGCGTTCATGTTCGCCGCCGTCCCGATCACGGAGACCGGCGCGCTCTCCTCGATCGCCTCGACGCCCCAGGTCTTCGCCAGCCGCGCCGCTTTCGCTTTCTCGGCCTCCGAGAACGGCCGCGCAAGCGGCGGCAGATCCTCAAGCAACGGGAACAGCACCGGCCCGTCGATCGGCCAGCGCGCCATCACCGACACCTGCAACGTCACGCTCCCGGCGACGTCCATCGTATGCCCGGCGATCTCGCCGTCACCCTGGGCCGCGTGCATGTCGCCCATATAGACGCCCGCGCCCTTCACCTTGACCGGGGCCACGAGGATCGACCCCGGCCGCACGGCGTCGATATCCATGTGCCCGTCGGTCTTGTGCTCGGCGAGCTGCTCCGCCGTCAGCCCGTAGGCATGTGGCGCGCCCACCAGAAACGCGCCGAAATCGCCGGCGTTGTGACTGTCGGGCATCGGCATCGACGGGCAGGTGCCGAGCTGACCCAGAAACGGCCGCATCCGCACCATCACGCCGGCCATGTCCGAGGGCGCGTAGGTCAGGATCGAATGCTGCGCCGAGGCGTCGGGCAGCGCGGCGTAGTGCTTGGCCTCGTGCGCGATGGTCTCGGCGGCGGCCTTGGGCATCGTCAGCCCCACCGCGCGCGTGTCGTCGAACACCACCGTGTAGCCGTGCACGATCTCGAAGGGCTTCACCGCGTTGCCGCAGACGTCGCAGCGCACCGCGTCCTGACCGATCCCCTCCACATGGGTCTCCGGCCAGACCGTGTCGCAGGTCGGACAGCGCCCGGCCACATACGGGTCGCCCACGCAGAATCCCTCGGGGGAGCTGTCATGTCCGCTGGCGGTCGCGATCGAGGTCACCGTCACGTCGCGAATGCGGATCACCACCGCTCCGCCGGGCTCCGCGCCCTCGACGTAAACGGGGCGCGTCACCTCGTGCCCGCCGCGCAGGGCTGGCGTGATCATCGGCCCCCAGCAGCCCGGCGCGGTGTTGGCGATGATCGTGCCGCCATCCTCGACCGGGCCGAGCATCGGCTCCGCCGGGTCGAGCACGCTGTTGGTGAAGCCTTCGACGACGACGCTGCGGCGCGCCGTCGTTCCCTGTGGCATGTCCTCGGGCATCCGGTCTCTCCCCCTGTTGTCCAGCGGATCGCTGTCAGGGGGGTAACCTAGCGGATCGTCGGACGCCCGCAAGTTCTCGCGGACGGAGCCGCGCTCGGGGTCACTCCGCCGGTCTGCCGAGCGGGCGGATGTCGAGGGTGCCGGAGGCCGGGATCCACGCGGCCTCGGTCTGCTCGGCATCGGCCTCTGCGCGCTCGAGAGCGGCGGTGGCGAGGGCCACCGAGACGGCATCGCGGATCGCGTCCAGACGCGCCTGCTCGGCGCGGGCGGCGGCGACGCGTGCCGGCCGGTCGGTCCGGGCGGGGGCGAAGCGCGCTTCGGAGCCGACATGCGGCGCGGCGGCGGCGAGGATCGCGACCGGTGCGGCGTCGACCGGGGCCGGGGCGGGCGTGGACGCGACCTCGATGATCGGTGCGGCTTCGACCGGAGCGGCGGGTTCAATCGCGGCGGGTTCAATCATCGTGGCGAGGGCTTCGGTTTCCGGCAGAGTGTCCAAGGCGGCGACGCGCTCGCCGAGTTTGGAACCGGCGCCGCCGATGGCGCCGATGCCGGCGACGACGACGATCGCGCCGAGGAGGGCGTAGGTGGTTCCAGTCGCGCCGGAGGGGTCGCGCAGAAGCCGGTCAGTCAATCCGTATACCATGGGGAACTCGCACTCTGATCAAGGGACGTCTGAGCCAACTCGTAGCCCGATCACGGTTAACAAACGCTTTGCGGCCCGGCTTGCCGTTCGCGCGCGGCTCGGCCATGGTCCGGCCGAACAGCCGGAGGAGCTAGGAATGGGTCTGAAAGTCGCCGTCCAGATGGACCCGATCGAGAGCGTCAACATCGACGGGGATTCGACCTTCCGGATCATGGAGGAGGCCCAGGCGAGGGGCCATGCGCTGTTCTACTACACCCCGGACCGGCTCTCGTTCGACGAGGGACGGGTGAAGGCGCGGGGCTGGCCGGTCGAGGTGCGGCGCGAGAAGGGGAATCACTTCACCAAGGGCGCGGAGACCGAGATCGATCTGGCGGACCAGGACGTGGTCTGGCTGCGGCAGGATCCGCCGTTCGACATGGGTTACATCACGACGACGCACATCCTGGAGATGATCCATCCGAAGACGCTGGTGGTGAACGATCCGTTCTGGGTGCGGAACTATCCCGAGAAGCTGCTGGTGCTGGATTTCGCCGATCTGACGCCGCCGACGACGGTGGCGCGCGATCCGGAGGTGCTGCGGGCGTTCAAGCACCGGCACGGCGACATCATCCTCAAGCCGCTCTACGGCAACGGCGGGGCGGGGGTGTTCCGGCTCGACGGGAACGACCGGAACTTCAATTCGCTCTACGAGATGTTCGCGGGCATCAACCGCGAGCCGCTGATCGCGCAGAAATTCCTGCCGGACGTGAGCGCGGGGGACAAGCGGGTGATCCTGGTCGACGGGGTCGCGGTGGGCGCGATCAACCGGGTGCCGGCGGAAGGCGAGACGCGGTCGAACATGCATGCGGGCGGGCGCCCCGAGAAGGTGGCGCTGACCGACCGGGACCGCGAGATCTGCGACCGGATCGGGCCGCTCCTGCGCGAGAAGGGACAGATCTTCGTCGGCATCGACGTGATCGGCGGCTGGCTGACCGAGATCAACGTGACCTCGCCGACCGGGTTGCGGGAACTGGAGCGGTTCGACGGGGTGAACGTGACGGCGAAGATCTGGGAAGCGATCGAGGCGCGGCGCGCGTGAGGCGTCGGGCAACATCCGGTTCCGGCCGCGCGGGCGTGACTCCTTGAAAAAACGACACGCGTGTCGTTTCTGCTAGAGGCTTGAGTTTAAAACATTTTTCGAATCGCGTTAACCCGCGGGAAAGGTGTGTCACGCGCGGCTCCCGAGCCGTAGAGTGATCGGGGACCGATGGATGATGCCCTCTTGACGATCATGCGCGGGGATGCGTTCAGTCTCTGACCGGCACGTAAAGCAGTCGGCGCAAACAAACATTCCTTTGGGGGGAATCACGATGAGACTGACGCTTCACGCGGCATTTCTGGCTTCCGTTGCGATCGCCGTCCCGGCGTCCGCGCAGGACAACATGCAGAAGCTGCAGAACATGCAGAAAACCGACGCAGCCTTCACGTTCGTTGAGCAGACGGGCGGCACCCGCGAGTCGCTCGAGGCGATCGTGCCGAACATCAACGTGCCCGAAGGTTTCGAGGTCAGCCTGTACGCGGTCGTGCCGGACGCGCGATCGATGGCCGTGGCACCGCAGGGTACGGTCACTTTCGTCGGCACGCGCAAGGACAAGGTGTGGTCGGTGGTCGACCGCGACCGCGACCGGGTGGCCGACGAGGTGAAGGACTTCGCGCCCTCGGTCACTTTCGATATACCAAACGGACCGTGCTTTTCGCGCGACGGCATCCTCTACATCGCCGAACGCAACCGCATCCTGAAGTTCCCGGCCGCCGAATTCTTCTTCGAAGGTCCTGAGCAACCCACCGTGGTTCTCGTCCAGCAGGGCGAGCTGATCCCGGCGGAGGAGGAGAGCTTCAACCACACCGCGAGGGTCTGCGACATCGGGCCTGACGGAAAGCTCTACGTTTCGCTCGGCCAGCCGCACAACGTGCAGCCGGTGGAGAAGCTCGAGCTTTACGACAAGCTCGGGATCGGCGGCATCATCCGCATGAACCAGGACGGCACGGGACGAGAGATCTTCACGCGCGGGGTGCGCAATTCGGTCGGGCAGGACTTCAACCCGGCGAACGGCGATCTGTGGTGGACCGACAACCAGGTCGACGGCATGGGGGACGACATCCCGCCGGGCGAACTGAACCGGCAGACCGAGGCCGGGCAGCATTTCGGCTTTCCGTGGACCAACGCGCAGGTCGAGATCCCGGCGTTCAAGGATGTGCCGCGTCCCGAGAACGTGAGTTTCGTCGAGCCGCAGGTCGAGATGGACGCGCATGCGGCCGATCTCGGAATGATCTTCTATACCGGGAACTCTTTCCCGGCGAAGTATCAGGGCGGCATCTTCTCGGCCCAGCACGGGTCCTGGAACCGAACGGTGCCGGTGGGCGCGCGGATCATGTTCACCACGCTCGACGAGGAGGGCAACGCGGCCGGAACGGAAGTGTTCGCCGATGGCTGGCTGAACGAGGAGACCGGCGAGTACCGCGGCCGTCCGATGGATGTGGCGGTTCTGCCGGACGGGTCGCTGATCGTGTCCGACGACTTCGCCGGCGCGATCTGGCGGATCGCCTATACCGGTCAGTGACGACTTTGACCGGAGCGCCCCCGGGGGCGCTCCGGGCCTTCCTTTCAGGTGGAAATCAGATGAGACCATTCGCGACCGCGGCCGCGTTCCTCGCGCTTGCCGCTCCCGCTCTGGCGAATTCGGCCGGTGATCCGGCGGAGGGACGCAAGCTCGCCACGCAGTGCCAAGTGTGCCACGGCCTGAACGGTCTCGGGACCAATCCGACCGTTCCCAACATCGGCGGCGAAAGCGCGATGTATCTGACCAAGCAGCTCGAGGATTTCCGCGAAGGGCGCCGGGTCAACGAGCAGATGTCGATCATGGCCGAGGGTCTCACCGACGAGGAGATCGCGCATCTGGCCGCGTGGTATTCCGCCATCGAGATCACGGTGACGATGCCCGAGTGAGGGCGGCGACCTCGCTCCGACCGTGAGCGGGGACACGCTCCGACGGGATGGCCTGCGGCATGGTGTCATGCCGACAGGGCGCGCGCCTGTGCGGGCCGGACGACCGGCCCGTGGCGCGCATCAGGATCACGACATCGACGCGAAACGCCCCATCGGGGTGACTTTCTCCGTCGGCTTCACGCAACCGCGAATGGAGAATGAGCCATGCCGGAATTCGTCATCGACGCCTACACGCTGACCGTGGGCCGCAACAACGGGGGGCGGTTCGCCCGTCTGTTCGTGACCAGCCCGACCATGACCCACGCAATCGTCCATCGCGGCAGTCTGAGCTTCCGCGAGAGCCAGACCGGTCTCGGCGGCAACGTCTACAACGTCGGCGGGCTCAATCATAACGGCATCTCGGTCTACGCCGATCTGCCGTTCGAGGAATTCGACCGGATCTACGACGCGGTGCGGTCGGAATCGCCGGTGTCTCTGCGGTATTGTCACGCCTCGGGATCCACGACGACGCGGGCGCTTCGCGCGGCCTATGTCGCGACCGGCGAGGAGATCCCCGGCGAAGGTCCCGAGGACGACGACGCGCCGTAGAATCTCCACCGGTCCGCGGCGGATGTCCCGAGGCGGCTCGATCCGACGTGAGATGTCGCGCGGAGCTTGAAAACGGCTCGACCCCGGGTTCTGATTTGAGCCGGGGTCGAAACCTCTTGATGCGTCGAGGCCGGGTTTTCGCGTCCGTTCGGGTCACGGGACGCGCAAATCCGGTACCGGACGCCGGATCAGACCCCCGGCGGCCGGGTTACGGGACGCGGCGGCCGGATCTTGCGGCCGGTGAGGCGGCGATAGACGATCTCGATGGCGAGCGAGACGCCGATCATCCCGGCGAGGATCCACAGGTGGTTGCGGGTCGCGGGGTTCTCGTCGACCTCGACGCAGAGCACGACCAGCGCGATCGCGGTGCTGAGGGCCGCGAGGGCGGAGATCAAGGCCCGGCCGCCGGTCTCGGCCGCGAGGCGGAACGCGGCGACGTTGACCGCGAAGAACAGCAGCAGGAAACCCGCGCTGCCCATCGTCGCGATGGCTTCGAGCGGCACGAAATTCGCGACGATCAGGGCGAGGCCGGCGCTGATCAGCACGCCCTCGAAATGCTCGCCGCGGAATTCGCGTTCCAGCGATCGGGGGAGCTCGCCGGTCTTGGCGACGATGTAGGTGAGACGTCCGGTGCTGTAGAAGGTCGCGTTGATGGCGGAACTGGTGGCGAGAAGCGCCGCGACCGCGATCAGCAGGCCGCCCTTGGGGCCGAGGATGCGGTCTCCGGCGGCCGAGAGCGCGGTGTCGCTCGATGCGGAAACTTCCGCGAAGCTCAGATGCCCGATGACCACCGCGACGATCGCGACGTAGATGACGATCACCAGCAGCACGCCGCCGATGAAGGCGATGGGCAGGGAGCGTCCGGGGTTCTTCACGTCCTTGGAGGCGTTGGCGATCAGCTCGAAGCCTTCGTAGTTGAGAAAGATCAGCATGGCGCCGGCGACCATGCCGATCGGGGTCACGGCGTGCTCCGGGCCGAGCCGGGTCCAGTCCATCGGCGTGAGCAGTCCCGCGACGATGAACACCGCGAGGAGGGCGAGCTTGGCGATGTTGAAGACGTTTTCGGAGCGGATCACCATCTTCGAGGCGAAGACGTTGACCAGCACGAGGCCGATGATCACGCCGGAGGTCAGGGCATGGATCCAGAACGCCGAGGCGCCGAGGCCGAGGGCGCGCGCGCCGTAGCTTCCGAAGGCGTAGGCGTAGACGGCGAGCAGCACGACGTAGCTCAGCAGCAGCAGGATGTTGGCCGCCCCGGTGAGCACGCCGTCGCCGAAGCCGCGGTTGAGGAAATCGACCGTGCCGCCCTCGCCGGGATAGCGCAGGGTGAGCTTGAGATAGGAATAGCTCGTCAGGAGCGCGATCACGCCGGCGATGATGAAGGCGAACGGAGCGGAGCCCTTGGTCACTTCGATCGCGAGGCCGGTGACGGCGAAGATGCCGCCGCCGACCATGCCGCCGATGCCGATGGATACGGTCGAGAGGGTCCCGAGACCGGGCTTGGCGTCGGACGGCATAGTGCTTCGGCTCCCCCTGACTGGCGGATCGAGGATTGCCGCGTGGCTGCCAGCCGGTCAAGGCCGCGCGCGGTCGTCGCGCCGGTCAGTAGGCGAGGCGGTAGCCGGCAGCCTCGGCGACGTCGGGGCGGGTGACGGGACCGTCGCGGCCGTCGAGATCGGCGATGGTGCGCGCGACGCGCAGGACGCGGTGATAGCTCCGCGCGCTGAAGCCGAAGCGTTTGGAGATCTGCGCGAGCAGGGCCTCGGCCTCCGGGTCGGGGGCGGCGATCTCGGTCAGGAGGTCGCCTTCGGCGTCGGAATTGGTGGAAAGGCCGTCCATGCCGTCGAAGCGGGTCCGCTGGACGGCGCGGGCGCGGGCGACGCGGTCGGCGATCTCGGCGCTGCCGGTGGAGGCGGCGGGAATCGCGAGGTCCTCGATGGCGACCTGCGGGACTTCGATGCGCAGATCGAAGCGGTCCATCAGCGGGCCGGAGATGCGGCCGAGGTAGTCCGCGCCGCAATCGGGCACGCGGGCGCAGGATCGGGCGGGGTCGGCGAGATGGCCGCAGCGGCAGGGATTGGCGGCGGCCACCAGCATGAATTTGCAGGGGTAGCGGACATGGGCGTTGGCGCGGGCGACGACCACGTCGCCGGTCTCGATGGGCTGGCGCAGGGTCTCAAGCACGGCGCGGCTGAATTCGGGCAGCTCGTCGAGGAAGAGCACGCCGTGATGGGCGAGGCTGATCTCGCCGGGTTTGGCCGCGCGGCCGCCGCCGACGATGGCGGCCATCGAGGCGGTGTGGTGCGGGGTGCGGAAGGGGCGCGCGCGGGAGATGCCGCCCTCGTCGAGCAGGCCCGCGAGGGAGTGGATCATCGACGTCTCGAGCGCCTCTGACGGCTCCAGCGGCGGGAGGATGCCGGGCAGGCGGGCGGCGAGCATGGATTTGCCGCTGCCGGGCGGGCCGATCATCAGGATGTGGTGGCGGCCGGCGGCGGCGATCTCGAGCGCGCGTTTGGCCTTTTCCTGGCCGCGCACGTCGCGGAAATCGCGGATGTTTGCCGGGCCGGGGACGGTGCCGGGTTCGGCGGGGGCGATCGCGGTGCGGCCGGTGAAGTGGTTGACCAGCGCCAGCAGGGATTTCGGCGCGATGACCTGGACGGCGCCCACCCAGGCGGCCTCGGCCCCGCAGGCGGCGGGGCAGATCAGCCCGCAATCGGCCTCCGCGGCGGCCATCGCGGCGGGCAGGGCGCCGACGACCGCGACGAGCGTGCCGTCGAGCGACAGTTCGCCGAGAGCCACGTTCGATGCGACGGCGTCGGCGGGCAGGATCTCCATCGCGGCGAGAACCGCCAGCGCGATGGGCAGATCGAAATGCGAGCCCTCCTTGGGCAGGTCGGCGGGCGAGAGGTTGACGGTGATGCGCTTGGCCGGGAGGGCGAGGCCCATCGCGGTCATCGCGGCGCGCACGCGTTCCTTGGCCTCGGAGACCGCCTTGTCGGGCAGGCCCACGAGATTGAACGCGGGCAGACCGGCGGCGATGGCGCATTGCACCTCGACGAGGCGGGCGTCCACGCCCTGGAATGCGACAGTGTAGGCGCGCGCGACCATGTGGCTCCGTCCGGGCGGGTTCGCGCGACCTTTGCGCGGCAATGGTTTCGGCGGCGTTAACTTTCGGAGGGCCCGCGCAGGACCGCCGGACGGGGCCGGTATGCGACGGGATTCCGCAAGTGTGCGATTTCGCTCACGTTTTCCGGCAGGAAACAATCCGTTTCGTGGCGCCGAGGTGTGATCCGTTTGTTAACGGCGCGCGTAGGCTTTTTCAGTACGGGGAGACACGGTCGCCAAAAGCCGGCCCCCGCCAACCGGAGGACGCGACAATGGCTTTTGACGACAACGGAACCCGCACGGTCACCCGCAAGGCGATGGGCGCGGAGATGCTGAGCGCCGAGACCGAGCTGGAGCTCGCGCGCGCCTGGCGCAACGACGGTGACGAGCGGGCGCTGCACCGGCTTGTGAACGCCTACATGCGGCTGGCGATCTCGATGGCGTCCAAGTATCGCCGCTACGGCGCGCCGATGGCCGATCTGATCCAGGAAGCGAATGTCGGCCTGATGAAGGCCGCCGAGAAGTTCGATCCCGACCGGGGCGTGCGGTTCTCGACCTACGCGGTCTGGTGGATCAAGGCTTCGATTCAGGATCACGTCATGCGCAACTGGTCGATGGTGCGCACCGGGTCGACGTCGTCGCAGAAGGCGCTGTTCTTCAACCTGCGCCGGGTGCGCGCCAAGCTGGAGCGCGAAGCGGGGCAGAACGGCGACGTGCTCGACGGCCAGCGTCTGCGCGAGATGATCGCCGAGGAGATCGGCGTGCCGCTGCGCGACGTCGAGATGATGGACGCGCGGCTCGCCGGCTCGGATTTCTCGCTCAACGCCCAGCAGGCGGGCGAGGAGGGGCGCGAATGGATGGAGACCCTTGAGGATGACAGCCCGCAGGCGGCCGAGACCGTGACGCGCGACGCCGATCTGGGACGGGTGCGCGGCTGGCTCAAGGACGCGCTGCATTCGCTGAACGAGCGCGAGCGGATGATCATCATCGAGCGCAAGCTGCGCGACGAGCCGCGCACGCTTGAGAGCCTGGGCAATGATCTCGGCCTGAGCAAGGAGCGCATCCGGCAGCTGGAGGCGCAGGCTCTGCTGAAACTGCGCAAGCGGCTTGAGAGCGTGACCGGATCGGCGGCGGAGACGCTGACCATCGCCTGATCGAAGCGTGACCGGCGAGAGCGTCCGTGCGAAGGTGCGGGCGCTTTTTCGTGTTCTGGAGGCGGAAATGGATGTGAGGGTGGCGGTTCTGACGGGGGCGCTGTTTGCGGCGGGGCCGATCGGCGCGCAGCCGACGGGCGTTTCCGATTTCATCGGGACGGCGCGGGACTTCGATTTCGTCGTGCTGGGCGAGATCCACGACAACCCCGAGCATCATCGGATCCAGGCCGAGATCGTCGACGCCCTTCAGCCGGCGGCGCTCGTGTTCGAGATGATCCCGCAGGACAGGGAGGACGACGTCAATCGCCTGCGCTCCGAAGGCGCGGGGCGCGACGACATCGCCGCGGCGCTGGACTGGGAGGCGAGCGGCTGGCCGGATTTCGCGATGTACGCGCCGATTCTGGAGGCGGCGCCGGACGCGCTGGTCTTCGGTGCGGCGCTGCCGGTCGAGGACGTGCGGCGCGCGGTGAGCGAGGGCGCGGCCGAGGTCTTCGGCGTGGACGCGGAGATTTTCGGGTTGGACGTGGCGCTGGACCCCGACGAGCAGGCCGCGCGCGAGGCGACGCAGGCGGCGGCGCATTGCGACGCGCTTCCGGCCGACATGCTGCCCGGCATGGTCGAGGCGCAGCGGCTGCGCGACGCGGCGCTCGCCAATTCGGCGCGCTGGGCGCGCACCATCAGCGGCGGGCAGGTCGTGGTGATCACCGGCACCGGGCATGCGGATCGCCTTCGCGGCATGCCGGCGAAGCTTCTGGTCGCCGATCCGGAGGCGCGGATCCTGTCGCTCGGGCAGTTCGAGGCGGCGCCGGACGCGCCGGAAGCGTTCGACGCCTACATGATGGCGGCCGCGCCGGAGCGGGACGACCCCTGCGCCGTGTTCAGCGACCGACCGGCCGAGTGACGCGGGTCGGCCGGCTTGCACGCGGGAGGCGCGGGACCTACACCTTCGGCTCGGATTTCGGATCATGTCCGCGCGGGGACGGGTAGATGCTGAACGGGCGCAGAATTCTCCTCATCATCGGCGGCGGCGTCGCGGCGTTCAAAAGCCTGGAACTGATCCGCCTTTTGCGCAAATCCGGCGCGGCGGTCGTGCCGGTCCTGACGCGGGCGGGGGCGGAATTCGTGACGCCGCTTTCGGTCTCGGCGCTGGCGGGCGAGCGGCTCTGGACCGAGCTGTTCGATCTCGGCGACGAATCGGAGATGGGGCATATCGAGCTGTCGCGCAGCGCCGATCTGGTGGTCGTGGCGCCGGCGACGGCCGATCTGATGGCGAAGATGGCGGGCGGCCTCGCGAACGATCTGGCGAGCACGCTGCTTCTTGCGACGGACAAGCGGGTGCTGCTGGCGCCGGCGATGAACGTGCGGATGTGGGAGCATCCGGCGACGCGGCGCAACGCGGCGGTTCTGGCCGCGGACGGGGTCCTGTCGGTCGGGCCGAACGCGGGCGAAATGGCCTGCGGCGAGTTCGGACCGGGGCGGATGTCGGAGCCTGCGGAGATCCTGGCGGCGATCGAGGCGGCGCTTTCGGGCGGCGGACCGCTCGCGGGCCGGCATGTGATCGTCACGTCGGGGCCGACGCACGAGCCGATCGATCCGGTGCGCTATATCGCCAACCGCTCGTCGGGGCGGCAGGGCGCGGCCATCGGCGCGGCGCTGGCGCGGAGGGGCGCGCGGGTGACGTTCGTGACGGGACCGGCGGAGGCGGCGCGGCCGGCGGGCTGCGAGATCGTGGAGGTCGGGACGGCGGCGGAGATGATGGACGCGGTGACGCGCGCGCTGCCGGCGGATGCGGCGGTGTTCGCGGCGGCGGTGGCGGATTGGCACGTGGTCGGCGCGGGAGCATCGAAGATGAAGAAGGACGGGTCGGGGCGGCCGCCGGCGCTGGAGCTGGCGGAGAATCCGGACATCCTGCGCACGGTTTCCGCGATGGGCGCGGGGCGGCCGCGTCTGGTCGTGGGGTTCGCGGCGGAGACCGATGACGTGCTGGCCAACGCGACGGCGAAGCGTGCGCGCAAGGGGTGTGACTGGCTGGTGGCGAACGACGTGAGCCCGGCGACGGGGATCATGGGCGGGACGGAGAACGCGGTGACGCTGCTGACGGCCGAGGGCGCCGAGGATTGGCCGCGCATGTCGAAGGAGGCGGTCGCCGAGGCTCTTGGCCGACCGGATCGCGGAGGCGCTGGCATGAGTGGCGTGGCGATCGACGTGGCGCGTCTGGCGGAGCGCGATCCGGAGGTGGCGTTGCCGTCCTATGAGACGGAGGGCGCGGCCGGGATGGATCTGCGGGCGAATTTGGGCCCCGAGGATCGCGCCGAGGGTCTGACCTTGGGGCCGGGGGAGCGGAAGCTGGTGCCGACCGGGATCGCGCTCGGGATCCCGCCGGGCTGGGAGGTGCAGATCCGGCCGCGTTCGGGCCTGGCGCTCAAGAGGGGCGTGACGCTCGTGAACGCGCCGGGCACCATCGACAGCGACTATCGCGGCGAGATCGGCGTGATCCTGATCAACCACGGGACCGAGGCGGTGCGCGTCGCGCATGGCGAGCGGATCGCGCAGATGGTCGCGGCGCCGGTCGCGCGGGCGACCTTGCGCGAGACGGCGGCGCTGGACGGGACGGCGCGGGGCGCGGGCGGGTTCGGATCGACCGGGTCCGGCGCGGATCGGGGCTGACGCGGAATGTTCCTGATCGTCATCCTGACGCTGTTCGCGCTGCTTCTGGCCCGGGTTGTGGGCGCGCCCAAGGATTCGTGGAAGCTGATCCTGGCGGGTGCGGGGTTCCTCGTGCTCGGCTCGCAGTTTCTGGCGCCGGGGCATCCGATGCGGGTCGATCTGGTCACGACGGCGCGGGTGGGGTTCTGGCTCGGGCTCGCGGCGATCCCGATCGGGATCTACGCGGTTTTCCTGCGACGTCTTCGCAAACGGACCGGGGCGGACCGGCTGAACGAGGCGGCGCCGCGCCGGGTCGGGCTCGTGCGGATCGATGACGACCGGGCGTTGGCGGGCGACACGCGCGCGGCGCTGGAGGGCGAGACGCCGGGCGGGGCGGGCACGGTTTCGCTGGCCTGGCGCGATCCGGACGGCGCGCTGGTCGGGCATGTCCGGCTGCGGCGGTTCGCGGACGGCGCCGAGGTCGAGGCGATCCGCGTGGCTCCCGAGCGGCGCCGCGACGGGATCGGCGGGCGGCTGCTGTCGGCGGCGGAGCGCGAGTTGCGCGCGGACGGGGTGGCGCGGATGCTGGCGGCGCCCGGCGACTGGCAGGCGCCGGAGTTTTTCGCGCGGGCGGGCTACCGCGTGGAGGGAACGGACGCGCTCGGCGGCGGGCGGAGCCGTCTGCGGATGTCCAAGGATCTGGCGTGAGCCTGTCGCCGGAGGAGCTGGACCGCTACGCGCGGCATATCGTGCTGCGCGAGATCGGCGGGACCGGCCAGCGGCGGTTGAAGGCGGCGCGGGTGCTGGTGGTCGGCGCGGGCGGGCTCGGGAGCCCGGCGCTGATGTATCTCGCGGCGGCGGGGATCGGGACGCTTCGGGTCGTGGATGACGACGCGGTGAGCCTGTCCAATCTGCAGCGGCAGATCCTGTTCGGCGTCGGAGATGTCGGGGCGGCGAAAACGGCGGTGGCCGAAGCGACGCTCGGTCGCATCAATCCGCATGTGACGGTCGAGACGCGGGAGACGCGGCTTGATGCCGCGAACGCGGCCGGGCTGCTTGATGGATGCGACGCGGCGCTTGACGGGTCGGACAGTTTCGCGACGCGCGCGGCGGTGAACGCGGCCTGCGTGGCGGCGGGCGTGCCGCTGATCTCGGGGGCGCTGAGCCAATGGGAGGGGCAGGTGAGCCTGTTCGATCCGGCGCGCGGAGGCCCGTGCTACGCCTGCGTCTTTCCCGAGGCGCCGGCTGCGGGGCTGGCGCCGTCCTGCGCCGAGGCTGGGGTTGTCGGCGCGCTGCCGGGCGTCATCGGGTCGATGATGGCGCTCGAGGCGGTCAAGCTGATCGCGCGGGCGGGCGAGGGGCTGCGCGGGCGGATGTTCCTGTTCGACGGGCTGCATGCGGAGAGCCGGCGGATCGCGATCCCGGCACGGACGGACTGCGCGATCTGCGGCGGGCGGGGCGCGTGATGCGGCGCCCCTTCAAACGGGGCGCGCGCGTGCTATATTGAGTGTCGGCGGGTGCTCGCCTTCCCGTGATCGGCTTGCATCCTAGTGGCCTTAATTGTTCTTGAGGGAGCTGGCTCTGTGACTGGCCTTGGCCTATCGCACCTGGCGCCCACCTGGTTATCCAGGCTCTCAAGGATCAAACACCGCCACGGTCGCGCTTGGCCCGCCACTTTTCCCCGATCCTGACCGCTTGCCGTGGCCGCGCATCCCGACTAAGGCCGGTGCCCATGAAAATCCTGTTTCTGGGCGATGTGATGGGCCGGTCGGGCCGGGCGGCGGTCGCGGAGCGTCTGCCGGGTCTGCGGCGCGACTGGGCGCTCGATTTCGTCGTGGTCAACGCCGAGAACGCGAGCGGCGGCATGGGTCTGACCGGCGCGCACGCGGCGGCGCTGCTCGAGGCGGGGGCGGATTGCCTGACGCTCGGGGATCACGCCTTCGACCAGCGCGACATGCTGTCGTTCATCGAGAGCGAGCCGCGCGTGCTCCGGCCGCTGAATTTCGCCAAGACCGCGCCGGGCAAGGGCGCGCGGGTGTTTCCGGCGCCGGGCGGGCGCAAGGTTTTCGTGACGCAGGCGCTCGGGCAGGTGTTCATGAAACGGCCGTTCGACGACCCGTTCTCGGCGCTGGACGCGGCGCTCAGGCCCGCGACGCTGGGGGCGGCGGTCCAGGCGGTGATCGTGGACGTCCATGCCGAGGCGACGTCCGAGAAGATGGCGCTGGGTCATTGGTGCGACGGGCGGGCGAGCCTGGTCGTCGGCACGCACACCCATGTGCCCACGGCGGACGCGCAGATCCTGGCGCGGGGCGCGGCGTATCAGACCGACGCGGGCATGTGCGGCGATTATGACAGCGTGATCGGCATGGACAAGCTCGAGCCGATCAGCCGGTTCGTCACGGGCATGTCCAAGGGGCGGTTCTCGCCGGCGGAGGGCGAGGCCACGCTGTGCGGCGTCTTCGTCGAGACCGAAGACGCCACGGGCAAGGCGCGGCGGGTCGTTCCGGTGCGGGTCGGGGGGCGTCTGGCGCCGCAGGCTCCGGTCTGAGCGCCCGCGCCGAATCCGCTTGAGCGGATGCTGCGATTGCGTCAGTTTGCGCGCCGGCGCGCGGCGCAGAGGTCGCGACAACGCAGAGCGGGTTCCGTTTGACTGAACTTCTCGCCCACGATCTGTTCGCGCCGGTGCTGACGCTGTGCGTCATCGGCGTGATGTTCGCGGCCTTCATCGGCGAGCTTTATCCGCCCGAAGTGACGGCGATGGCGGGGGCGGTCGTTCTGATCGCCACGGGTCTTCTGCCGTTCGATGACGTGCTGACGGTGTTCTCCAATCCCGCGCCTTGGACGATCGCGGCGATGTTCATCCTGTCGGGCGGGCTGGTGCGGACCGGGGCGCTGGCCAACATCACGCGGCTGATCTCGCGGCACGGGGCGAAACACCCGGTTTTGGTGCTGGCGGCGATGGCGGGATTCACGGTGCTGGCATCCGCTTTCATGAACAACACGCCGGTTGTCGTGGTGCTGATCCCCATCGCGGTGCAGTTGGCGCATTCGATGGGCGTGGCGCCGTCCAAGCTTCTGATTCCGTTGTCCTATACGGCGATTCTCGGCGGGCTCTGCACGCTGATCGGCACGTCTACGAACCTGCTGGTCGACGGCGTGGCGCGGGCGCAGGGCCTGGAGCCGTTCACGCTGTTCGAGATCACGCCGCTGGCGGTGTGCCTGGCCGCGATCGGGCTGCTCTACATGCGGATTTTCGTGCCGGCGCTTCTGCCGCACCGCGATTCGATGGCGGACCTGTTGGGCGGCCGCAAGAAGATGAAATTTTTCACCGAGGTCGTCGTGCCGGAGGGCTCGAATCTGATCGGCGAGAAAGTGATGGAGGTGGGCCTCTTCAAACGCGAGGGCATGCGGGTGATCGACGTCCTGCGCGGCGAGGAGAGCCTTCGGCGGCAGTTTCCGGATGTGACCCTGTCCGAAGGCGACCGGGTGGTGCTCCGCACCGAGATGAACGAGCTTCTGGGCCTCAAGGACAACCAGGCGGTGAACCTGGTCGACCGGGTCGGGTCGCGTTCGACCACGACGGTCGAGGCGCTGATCTCGCCGGATTGCCGCCTGGTCGGGCGGAGCCTCGGGAGCCTGCGTCTGCGGCGGCGCTACGGCGTCTATCCGCTGGCGGTGCACCGGAAGAACCAGAACATCGGCCGGCAGCTCGACGAGGTGGTGGTGCGGGTCGGCGATACGCTGCTGCTCGAAGGCGCGCCCGAGGACATCCGCCGGCTCGCGAGCGACGTCGATCTGATCAACATCGCCGAGCCGACCGAGCGGCCTTATCGGCGCGAGCGCGCGCCGCTGATGATCGGGGTTCTGGCGGCGGTGGTGGGGCTTTCGGCGCTCGAGGTCGCGCCGATCCACATCCTCGCGATGTTCGGCGTGGTTCTGGTGCTTCTGACGCGCATTCTCGATGCCGACGAGGCGTTCTCGTACATCGACGGGCGCCTGATGGCGCTGATTTTCGCGATGCTGGCGGTCGGCGCGGCGCTCGACCGGACCGGGGCCGTCTCGCTGATCGTCGATACGATCGCGCCCCATCTGCAGGGGCTGCCGCCTTTCGTGGTGCTGGTCTGCGTCTACGCCCTGACGACGGTCCTGACCGAGATCGTCACGAACAATGCGGTGGCCGTCGTTGTGACGCCGATCGCGATCGCCCTCGGCCTGTCGCTCGGGATCGATCCGCGGCCGCTGGTGATCGCGGTGATGGTGGGCGCCTCGGCCAGTTTCGCGACGCCGATCGGGTATCAGACGAACACGCTCGTCTACGGGCCCGGCGGCTACAAGTTCACCGATTTCATGCGGATCGGCATTCCGATGAACCTGATCATCGGCATCGCGACGTGTCTGCTCATCCCGCTGTTCTGGGACCTTTGACCGGCCCGCGGGCCCATATGGACCCGCGTCGGGCGATCGTCTAGGAACCGCGTTCAATCACTCAGGAGTTCCCCGATGGCGGGTCATGGCGAGCCGAAACCGATGAGCTGTTCCGCGACGGGTCCGCTCAGGGGCACGGCGTCGATTCCCGGCGACAAGTCGGTCTCGCACCGGGCGCTGATCCTCGGCGCGCTGTCGGTCGGCGAGACCCGGATCGAGGGGCTTCTGGAAGGCGGCGACGTTCTCGACACCGGCCGGGCCATGCGGGCGTTCGGCGCGTCGGTCGAGCGGACCGGGCCGGGGGCCTGGGTCGTGCACGGCGTGGGTGTCGGCGGGTTCATCGAGCCCGAGGACGTGATCGATTGCGGCAATTCCGGAACCGGCGTGCGGCTGATCATGGGCGCCGTGGCGACGAGCGATCTGACGGCGGTTTTCACGGGCGACGCGTCGCTGCGGTCGCGGCCGATGGGGCGGGTGACCGAGCCGCTGGCGCTGTTCGGCGCGGAGGCGCGCGGGCGGCGGGGCGGACGGCTGCCGATCGCGCTGACCGGCGCGGCCGATCCGATGCCGGTGCGGTACGCGACGCCGATGCCGTCGGCGCAGGTGAAATCCGCGGTTCTGCTGGCGGGGCTGAACGCGCCGGGCGAGACCGTGGTGGTCGAGCGCGAGCCGACGCGGGACCATACCGAGCGGATGCTGGCGGGATTCGGGGCGGAGATCTCCACCGAGGTCACCAATGAGGGCCGCGTGATCACCCTGCGCGGCCAGCCGGAGTTGCGGCCGCAGACCATCGTGGTGCCGCGCGATCCGAGTTCGGCGGCGTTTCCCGTGGTGGCGGCACTTCTGGTCGAGGGGTCCGAGGTGCTGGTGCCGGGCATCGGCCTCAATCCGACGCGGGCCGGCATCTACGACACGCTGGTCGAGATGGGTGCGGACATCGCGTTCGAGAACCGGCGCGAGGAGGGCGGCGAGCCGGTCGCGGATCTGCGCGTGCGCTTCGGGCCGCTCAAGGGCGTCGAGGTGCCGCCGGAGCGCGCGGCGTCGATGATCGACGAGTATCCGGTGCTCGCGGCCCTGGCGGCGACCGCGGAGGGGGCGACGGTGATGCGCGGCGTCAAGGAGCTGCGCGTCAAGGAAAGCGACCGGATCGACGCGATGGCGCGCGGGCTGGAGTCCTGTGGCGTAAGTGTCGAGGAGGGCGAGGATTTCCTGATCGTGCACGGGCGCGGGCCGGGGAGCGTCGCGGGCGGCGTCACGGTCGAAAGCCGGCTCGACCACCGGATCGCCATGTCGTTCCTGTGCCTCGGTCTCGCGGCGAAGGCCCCGATCACGGTCGACGACGCGTCGCCGATCGCGACGAGTTTTCCGGATTTCGTCGGGCTGATGCGCGGTCTGGGCGCCACCTTCGGGGATTGACCCGCGGATCGTCGCCGCCCGCGTCGCTTCGCGAGCGGCGGTCCGTCTCAGGCCTGGGGGTCCTTGGGGCCTTCGCCGACGGCTTCCTCGGTCGTTCCGATCGAGATGTGCCAGAGCTTGTTCTCGGAGGGGGACGAGTTTTCGACATAGCTCAGCTTGACCGGCTTCTCGGCGCGCAGGATGTCGTACCAGGATGCGAAATCGCCGTCGTCGAGCAGGCCCACCACGAGACTGCCGGCGACGTAGCCGACGGTGTCCGCCGGTTTGGACGGCCAGAAGTAGATGATGGCGCTGCGGGCGGGTCCGGATTCGGAAAAGCCCGAAAGGCTCAGATAATACCGGTGCGCGTTGGTGTTGGTCCGGCTACGGTTGGTGCCGACGCGGTATTCCGTGACGTTCAGGATGCCCATGAATCTCTCCAATGTCGGACCGGAAAGCATGGTCCGCCGCCAAGATGCGGCGTGCGACGGGCGCTGCCGGTGATCGAGATCACGGGACGAACATTGCGCCCCGGGCCGCGCGGGAATAGACGTGCGTCCGGCCTTGCAAGGGCACTTCTGGAGGAGTGAGGGGATGATCTTCACGGTCGCCATCGACGGGCCGGCCGCTGCCGGCAAGGGCACGATCGGGCGCGCGGTCGCGGCCGAATTCGGCTTCGCGCATCTCGATACCGGGCTGCTCTACCGCGCGGTGGGCGTGCGGGCGCTTGATGACGGGCGCGGCGTGATCGATCCGCATTGGGCGGCGCGGATCGCGGCCACGCTCGACCCGGCGCATCTCGAGCGGCCCGAGCTGCGCAGCGCGCGGGCGGGGCAGGCGGCCTCGAAGGTCGCGGCGTTGCCCGAGGTGCGCGCGGCGCTTCTCGATTTCCAGAAGGCCTTCGCGCGGCGCGAGGGCGGCGCGGTGCTCGACGGGCGGGACATCGGAACGGTGATCTGCGCCAAGGCCGAGGCCAAGCTGTTCGTCACCGCCTCGGACGAGGCGCGGGCGACGCGGCGGCTCGCGGAGCTGGGCGACGGGCATGGATTCGAGCAGGTTCTGGCCGATCTGCGGGCGCGCGACGCGCGCGACGCGGGGCGCGACGTCTGCCCGATGGTCGCGGCGCCGGACGCGCTCTTGCTGGACACGACGGAATTGTCTATAGACGCGGCCGTCGCCGAGGCGGTCGCTTACGTTCGGAGCCGGATGCACGCGGGAAGGGATTGACCCTCGCCCGTGTTTCGGTTTTGAGCCGTCCCGGGACGTAACCCAAAGACCGGCGGAACCAACCGCCCGGCCGGAAATAATGTCATTAGGAGAACTGAATGCCAGCTGCGGCAACAATGGATGACTTCGAAGCGCTGTTGAACGAGAGCTTCGAGCTCGAGACCCCCGACGAGGGAACCGTCGTCAAAGGCACGGTCCTCGCCATCGAGGCGGGACAGGCCATCATCGACATCGGCTACAAGATGGAAGGCCGCGTCGACATCAAGGAATTCTCGCTTCCGGGCAAGCCCGCCGAAATCAAGGTCGGCGACGTCGTGGAAGTGTATCTCGACCGGGTCGAGAACGCGCGGGGCGAAGCCGTCCTGAGCCGCGAGAAGGCCCGTCGTGAAGAGGCGTGGGATCGTCTCGAGAAGGCGGCCGAGAAGGAAGAGCGCGTCGAGGGCCAGATCTTCGGCCGCGTCAAAGGCGGCTTCACCGTCGATCTCGGCGGCGCCGTGGCGTTCCTGCCGGGCAGCCAGGTCGACGTGCGCCCCGTGCGCGACGCCGGTCCGCTGATGCACATGAACCAGCCGTTCCAGATCCTGAAAATGGATCGCCGCCGCGGCAACATCGTCGTTTCGCGCCGCGCGATTCTCGAAGAATCCCGCGCCGAACAGCGCGCGGAGATCGTCGGCAAACTCGCCGAGGGTCAGACGATCGACGGCGTGGTCAAGAACATCACCGAGTACGGCGCCTTCGTCGATCTCGGCGGCGTCGACGGCCTGCTGCATGTAACCGACATGGCGTGGCGCCGGGTCAACCATCCGTCCGAGATCCTGAGCATCGGCGAGACCGTCAAGGTCCAGGTGATCAAGATCAACAAGGAGACCCAGCGCATCAGCCTCGGCATGAAGCAGCTGCTGGCCGATCCCTGGGACACGGTCGAGGAGAAATTCCCGATCGATTCGCGCCACACGGGCCGCGTCACCAACATCACCGATTACGGCGCCTTCGTGGAGCTGGAACCCGGTGTCGAGGGTCTGGTCCACGTCTCCGAGATGTCCTGGACCAAGAAGAACGTCCATCCGGGCAAGATCGTCTCCACCTCCCAGGAGGTCGAGGTTCTCGTGCTCGAGATCGACAGCGCGAAACGCCGCGTGTCGCTGGGCCTCAAGCAGACCATGGGCAATCCGTGGGAGACCTTCGCGCAGACCCATCCCAACGGCACCGAGGTCGAGGGCGAGATCAAGAACATCACCGAATTCGGTCTGTTCGTCGGTCTCGAGGGCGACATCGACGGCATGGTGCATCTGTCGGATCTCGACTGGAACCGCTCCGGCGAGGACGCGATCCAGGATTACCGCAAGGGCGAGATCGTCAAGGCGGTCGTCACGGACGTGGACGCCGAGAAAGAGCGCATCTCGCTCTCGATCAAGGCAGTCGGCGGAGACAAGTTCGCGGACGCGACGTCGGGCGTGAAGCGCGGCGACGTGGTCACGGTCACCGTCACCTCGATCGAGGACGGCGGCATCGAGGTGGAGTATGACGGGATGAAAGCCTTCATCCGCCGGTCCGACCTCAGCCGCGACCGTTCCGAGCAGCGTCCCGAGCGCTTCTCCAAGGGCGATCACATCGACGCGCGGATCACCAACATCGACATGAAGACCCGCAAGCTGGGTCTGTCGATCAAGGCCCGCGAGATCGCCGAGGAGAAAGAGGCCGTTGAACAGTACGGCTCGTCGGACAGCGGCGCGTCGCTGGGCGACATTCTCGGCGCCGCGCTCAAAAAGCGTGAGGACGACTAATCTCGGATGGACGTTTTCGAACGTGATTTCTACGAGGAGCGGCGCCGATCCTGGCGCCGCTCCGCGTTCTGGAAGGGCTTCGTGGTCGCGGCGATCCTCGCCGGGATCATCGCGGCGCTGACCCTGCCTTCGGCCTTCGAGGCGCGCGGGGTCCATGTGGCGCGCTATTCCGTCAGCGGCGTCATCACCGACGATCCGGAGCGCGACCGGCTGATCCGCGACCTCGCCGAGGATGACGCGGTGCGGGCGGTCGTCGTGCGGATCAACTCGCCCGGCGGGACCACGGCCGGATCCGAGGCGCTCTATGAGACGCTGCGGGCGGTCGCCGAGACCAAGCCGGTCGTCGCCGTCATGAGCGAAGTGGCGGCGTCGGGCGGCTACGTCGCCGCCATCGCCGCCGACCATATCGTGGCGCGGGGCAACACGCTGACCGGATCGATCGGCGTGATCATGGAATACCCGGACCTGACGGGCCTCATCGACCGGCTCGGCATCGGCATCGAGACCGTGCGCTCATCGGATCTCAAGGCCGAACCGTCGCCGTACCGTCCGACCAACCCCGAGGCGCGGGCGCGGGACGAGGCGATGATCGAAGACAGCTATCAATGGTTCCGGGGTCTGGTGGGCGAGCGGCGCGACCTCAGCGGCGCGGGCCTCGACTCGGTCGCCAACGGCGGCGTCTTCTCCGGGCGGCAGGCGCTGGAGAGCGGTCTTGTCGACGAGATCGGCGGCGAACCGGAGGCTCTGGCCTGGCTCGAATCGCGCGAAACGGGCCTCGGCGATCTTCCGGTTCGCGAGTGGCAGGTGGAGCGGGATGACGGCATCGTCGCCGGAATTCTGGGCCGGGTCGCCTCAACCGGCGGGATTCTGACGGAAATTTCCACCCGGACCGGGGCGAAGCTCTATTCCATCATGCGATGATTCCTGCCAGTATCGGTTCACGGGCGCGCAGCGGGGCAACCGCGGCGATATGATCCGGCAGGGGGAACGGGGATAGGCGCATGATCAAGTCCGAACTCATCCAGAAGATCGCGGAGGACAATCCGCACCTGTTCCACCGGGACGTCGAGCGGATCGTCGGCACGGTGTTCGAGGAGATCATCGAGGCGCTGGCCGCCGGCAACCGGGTCGAGTTGCGCGGCTTCGGGGCGTTTTCGGTCAAGAACCGCGACGCGCGGGTCGGGCGCAATCCCAGGACGGGCGAATCCGTCGCGGTCGAGGAGAAGCACGTGCCGTTCTTCAAGACCGGCAAGCTGCTGCGCGACCGTCTGAACGAAAGCTGAGTCGGGCGAAGGAGCCGGAACTGACATGCGGACCATCAAACTCATTCTTCTGGCGCTGATCCTGGTCGCGATCGTCGTTCTCTCGCTGGCGAACCGCGAAAGCGTCGTGCTCAACCTGCTGCCCGAGGGCATGTCGGGGATCATGCCGCTCTCGCTCGAGGTGCCGCTTTTCGTGCTCAGCCTCGTGTCGATTCTGGTGGGAATGGTGCTGGGCTATCTGCTTGAATGGTTCCGCGAGCACAAGCATCGCAAGCGCGCCAGCATCAAGACTTACGAGGCCGCGGAGCTCGCCCGCGAGAATGAGCGGTTGCGGCGCAAGAACAAACCAGAGGATGACGTTCTCGCCCTGATCTCCAACTGAGTCCGCGCGGTGCACGTGAAGATCTGCGGGGTGCGCGCGCGTGCCGATCTCGCCGCCGCCGCTCGATGCGGCGCGTCCTACGCGGGTCTGGTTTTCTTTCCGCCGTCGCCGCGCAACATCTCGATCGATGACGCGAAGTGGATGTTGGACAAGGCGGATATCGACGGCCTGACGCTCGTCGCGCTGACCGTCGACGCGGAGGATTCCGAGCTAGAGGAGATCGTGGCGTCCCTGCCCGTGGGACTGCTCCAGCTGCACGGGCGCGAGAGCCCCGAGCGGGTCGCCGAGATCCGGCGCAGGTTCCATCTGCCGGTGATGAAGGCGGTCGGCGTGGCCGACGAGGGCGACCTCGCCGCGATCGACGATTACGAGGCCGTCGCCGACCAGATCCTGGTCGACGCGCGGCCGCCGAAGGACGCGGAGCTTCCGGGCGGAAACGGGCTGACCTTCGATTGGCGGCTCATCGCGGGCCGGTCCTGGTCGCGGCCGTGGATGCTCGCGGGAGGTCTCGGGCCTGACAATGTCGCCGAGGCCGTGCGGCTGACCGGCGCGGAACAGGTGGATGTCTCGTCCGGGGTCGAACGCGCTCCGGGTATCAAGGACGCGGACCGGATCGAGGCCTTCATCGCGGCGGCTCGGGCGGCGTCGGCCGCAGCCGCCTGAGAACGGCCCTCGACGCGGGCCGGGACCGCCGATAGAAAACACCGTTCCGACAGGGGGTCCCGACAATGAACGCGCCACAGACGAATTCCTTCCGCACCGGCCCGGACGAGACCGGACGCTTCGGCATCTATGGCGGCCGGTTCGTCTCCGAGACGCTGATGCCGCTGATCCTCGATCTGGAGGCGGAATATGAAAAGGCGAAGACCGATGCCGATTTCCGGGCCGAGATGGACGATCTCTGGAAGCACTATGTGGGCCGGCCCAGCCCGCTCTATTTCGCCGAGCGGCTGACCGACCGGTTCGGCGGCGCAAAGATCTATCTCAAACGCGACGAGCTCAACCACACCGGCGCGCACAAGATCAACAACGTGCTTGGGCAGATCCTGCTGGCGCGCCGTATGGGCAAGACCCGGATCATCGCCGAGACCGGGGCGGGTCAGCATGGCGTGGCGACCGCGACGGTCTGCGCGCGGTTCGGGCTCGAATGCATCGTGTTCATGGGCGCGACCGATGTGGAACGGCAGAAGCCCAACGTGTTCCGCATGAAGCTGCTCGGCGCCGAGGTGGTGCCGGTCACGTCCGGGCGCGGCACGCTCAAGGACGCGATGAACGAGGCGCTGCGCGACTGGGTGACCAACGTGCGCGACACGTTCTACTGCATCGGGACGGTGGCGGGGCCGCATCCGTATCCGGCGATGGTGCGTGATTTCCAGTCGATCATCGGCAAGGAGACCCGTGAGCAGATGATGGAGCGCGAAGGTCGGCTGCCCGACAGCCTGGTCGCCTGCATCGGCGGCGGCTCGAACGCGATGGGTCTGTTTCATCCGTTCCTCGACGACGCGGACGTGCGGATCATCGGCGTCGAGGCCGGCGGCCACGGCGTCGACGACCGTATGGAGCACGCGGCCTCGCTGACCGGCGGGCGCCCGGGCGTGCTGCATGGCAACCGGACCTATCTGCTTCAGGATGCCGACGGTCAGATCCTCGAAGGTCATTCGATCTCCGCCGGTCTCGATTATCCGGGCATCGGGCCGGAGCACGCCTGGCTCCATGACATGAAGCGCGTGGAATACGTCAGCGTCACCGATGCCGAGGCGCTCGACGCGTTCAAGCTCTGCTGCGCGACCGAGGGGATCATCCCCGCGCTGGAGCCGGCGCACGCGCTGGCGCATGTGGCGAAGATCGCGGGCGATCTGCCGCGCGACCATCTGATGGTGATGAACATGTGCGGTCGCGGCGACAAGGACATCTTCACCGTCGCCGAGGCGCTGGGCGCCGATCTCTGACCGTCAGCCGCGCCGCGCCCGGTAGGTGGCGCGGACGCGGGTTCTGATCTCGTCCGGCTCGGCCCCGACCGCCTCGCCGAGCGCGCGCAACTCGCGGCGCAGGCCGTGGATCTGGTCGATCAGTGACATCACGAGGCCGAGCGCCTCCTCGTCGAGATCGAATCCCTCCGAAAGGTCGGCGAGCAGCTCCAGCCGCGCGAGGTCGGCGTCGGAGTAAGCGAGAGCGCCGCCGCTCTCCTCCGGAGCGACGCATTCCGCCGCGACATAGGTCCGCAGACGCGTGACGGTCAGCCGCTCGACCGTCGCGACGGTTTCGGATTCGGAATACAGTCGGGTCATGGCTTGCCCCCCTTTCGCGGGTCGTATCCGTGTTTCTCACGCCAGGCGGTCATGAACTCCGCAAGCTCGTCGTCTATCACCGGTGGCGAGACGACGCGCAGGATCACGCGCTGATCGCCCTTGGTTCCCGAGCGGCCCTTCACGCCGCGTCCGCGCAGGCGGAGCGTCTGGCCGCCGCTCGCGCCCTTGGGAATCGTCAGCTTGACGGGACCGTCGATGGTCGGCGCCTCGACCTTGCCGCCCAGGATCGCCTCGTCGATGCTGACGGGCAGGTCGATGACGATGTCGTCCTCCTCGCGCCGGAACGTCGGATCGGAGACCACCGTGACGGTCACCAGCGCGTCGCCCGCCGGACCGCCGCCATATCCCTCGCCGCCTTTGCCGCGCAGCCGAAGCGTCTGCCCGTCGTTCAGGCCTTCGGGGATCCGGACCTCGAGATCGGAGCCGCCGGGCAGGGTGATGCGGCGCGACGCCCCGCGCACCGCGTCGAGGAACGCCACTTGGAGCGTGTAGTGCTGATCCTGGCCGCGCATGCGGATGGTCTCCCCTCCGCCGCGCGCCGCGCGGTCGCGTCCACCGAAGAGATCGGCGAAGATGTCGGAATAATCCGCGAAATCCTCCGTGCCACGGCTCGTGCGGTACTGGCCCTGCGGGTTCTCGGCGTACTCGCGGTAATAGCGGCGCTCGGGTTTCTCCGCGCCGCTCGCGTCGATCTCTCCGCGGTCGAATTTCCCGCGTGTCTCGGGATCCTTGAGAATGTCGTATGCGGCGGCGGCGGCCTTGAACGTCTCCTCCGCCGCCGCGTCGCCGGGATTGATGTCCGGATGGCTCGTCTTGACGATCTTTCGGTAAGCTTTCTTGATCTCGTCCTGCGACGCGGTCTTGGCGACGCCGAGCGCCGAATAGGGGTCCTTGGCCATGGGCCGTCCTTCTGCTTTCGGCTAGCGCGCCTCGGGGTCCGTGTCGTAGGCGGCTTGCGCGCCAGGATGGAGCGGCACGGTCATGCCGAGCGTCCGCATGCCTTCGGGGGTCAGCCCGGTCAGGATCGGCGCCCGGACCGCCAGCAGCGGCAGGTTGGCGAGCGTCTGGCGCACGAGGGTCTCGACCACGATATCGTCCTGGCTCGCCAGCGTGAGGAGCGTCGCGTAGACGCCGAATGTCGGAACGTCGACGTCGAGAGACGGGTAGTCGGACGCCATGATCGTCGAGACCGCGTAGTCGCTTCCATCCGCGAGCAGCCGGTCGACCGCCGCCCCCCGAACCGGGATCAGCCGCGCGCCGCATTGCGAAAGCGCCCTGTCGACAGACGCGTTGGGATGTCCGGTCACGAGAATCGTGGCGTCGAGCTGTCCGTTGCAGATTTCCTGGATCGCGGTGCCGGACGGCAGGCCGAGGACGTCCGCGAAGAACTCCTCCTCGAGCCCGAGCGCCTGGAGAAGGTATCTTGCAGTGCCGCGCCGACCCGAGGATGGCACGCCGATGTCGATGGTCTTGCCCTCCAGATCACGCAGCGTGTCGATCCCGGACTCCCGGCTCACGAGAATCGTGACCGCTTCGGGATAGAGCCCCATCACGCCGCGCAGCGTCTCCATCCGTCCGTCGGCCGCGAAAACGTCGGTGCCCTCAAAGGCGCGCCGCTGCCAGTCGGACTGCGCGAGCGCGAAATCCACATCGCCGTCGCGCAGCGCGTTGATGTTGTAGAGCGATCCCGGCGTGCTTTCGGGCGAGCAGCGCAGGACGTCGGGGTTCCTGGCGTTTACCAGGTCGCAGATCGCGCTGGTGGCGGAGTAGTATCCGCCCTCCAGATCGCCGGAGGCCACGTCGAAAAAGGTGAGCGCGCCCGTGGGGGCGGTGACCACGGTCGCCGCCAGTGCCGTCGCGAAACTGAGCATTCGGGCGCGCATGGTCCGGTGTCCGATCCTGTCTGGCTGGTCAGGGTCGATAAAAGCACCCGGAGCGCGCCGCGCCAAGCGCAAAAAAGGTTTCAGGCGGCCGGTTCCGGATGCTACGCAACGAATGTGGCCACCGGGGTCGCATGTCGCCGAGTGTGATCCATGCCGGATTTCGTCTATGACATTCCGCAGGCCGATCTCGCGTTCTGGTTCGCGGTTCTGGCCGTGGGCGGAACGTTTCTGGGGCTTCTGTTCCTCAAACCGATCCTTCGGCTGCTCGTCGGGGGCGGGCCCGACCTCAACGAGAACATCGGTTTCGCCACGGCCAGCAGCGGGCTGTTCTACGGGCTTCTGCTGGGGCTTCTGACCGTCTCGGCCTATCAGAACCGCGAGCGCGTGAACACGGCCATCATGCAGGAGGCGGCGGCGGTCGGCTCGCTCTACGCGGACATGGATTCGTATCCCGAACCGATCAGCTCGGACGTGAAGGGCCAGTTGCGCGATTACGTTCTCTACACGATCCACAGGGACTGGCCGGCCCACCGGGACGGTCTCTACATGGATGGCGGCATCAGCCGTTCGGACGCGCTGCGCAGGACGCTCGCGTCGTTCGAGCCGTCCACGCCGCGCGAGGAGATCGTCCATGCCGAGACGATCGCGTCCCTCAAGGAGTTCAGCTCGTTCCGCCAGCAGCGCCTGAACGGCGTGATCACCAAGATCCCCGCCGTGCTCTGGTACGCGGTTCTGGTCGGCGCGGGAATCAACATCCTGCTGCTGCTGATGCTCAGGATGAAGCCCCTCCCGCATTTCGTGCTCGGCGCGATCAACGCGTTCTTCCTCGGGGTAGTGCTCTTCGTGATCGTCGCGCTCGACGATCCGCTGCGGGGCGATTCGGGCCTTCCGCCGGAGCCGTTCGAGCGGCTCTGGGACCGCGAGATGAAATGGGACGAGCCACGGGGATGACGGGACGCGCGCATGGCTGAGTTCTCGATCCGTGAAGTCGAAGGCATGAGGCAGGTCCGCATCGGGATCTCCGACGAGACCGTGCGCGCGCGCAGCGGCGCCATGTCGAACATGGCGGGCAACATCACGCTGACGCCGAGGTTGCCGACGGTCGGGGATACGATCCGCGCCATTTTCAATGAAGAGGCCCGCGTCCGGCCCCATTACAGCGGTTCCGGAACCATCATGCTCCAGCCGTCGCTGGGCGGCTACCACCTGCTCGACGTCAAAGCGAACGATCGCTGGATCCTCGAGCCCGGCGTCTACCAGGCCTCGGAAGGCGATGTGGATCTCGGGCTCCACCGCGAGCCGTTCTGGGCCGGTCTGTGGGCGGGTGACGGGTTTTTCGCGTTCAAGACGACGCTTGACGGACACGGGACGGTCGCGATCAACGCGCCCGGTCCCGTCGAGATCGTGGACGTCGAGGACGGGGAATTGCGGGTCCAGGGCCGGCTGGTCCTGGGACGGACCGAGGGGCTGAAATTCAGCTCGCAGCGCTCCGCGCGGTTTCCGCGCAATCTCATCTCGGGTCAGAAGCGTCTTCGGGTGTTCAGCGGAACCGGCCGCGCGCTCGTCTGCTGGACGCCGTACTGGAACCAGCACATGTACAGCCAGATGACCGGCGAGAACATCGAGCGGTCGCTTTTCGAATAGGGCTCAGGGCTCGGGGTTCTCCAGAAGGTTCTGCACGAAGCCCTCGATCTGCGCGCCCGACGCGAGAAGCCTGCGCGCCGCGTCGAGACTTGGCCGCTCGAGCGACGGCAGCGGCTCGCGGAAGGCCGCGACCGGCTCCAGCGCCTCGGGCGCGTCGGACGGGGCAGGGCGTGCGGTCCCATCGGCGCGCATCGCCATGAACTCGGCCATCGCGGCGCGCTCGGGCGTCTCAGCCGCCTCGGCCGCGCGCGGCCAGGCGCCGGACGGCCAGGCGTAGTCGTCCGCACGGGCGGCAAAGCCCTCCACATCGAGCGCCACGGCCGCGCCGGCGAAATCGCCGCGTCGCGCCAGCGCGCGGGCGCGCAGCTCCGCCGCCTCCGCGCCGCTCAGATCGCCGAGCACGGCCAGAGCCGCATCGGGCTCGCCAAGCTTGAGCCGCGCCGCCGCGGCCATGCGGCGCGCTTCGGCCCCGCCCCGGCGCACGGCGGGATCGAGCGTGTCGAGGGCCGCGCGGGGCAGGCCGAGCGCGTCGAGGCGCTCCGCCACCCGCATCCGCGTCGCGTCCTGGGCCGGCGCGCGGTCGAGACGCGGCATCCAGTCGAGCATGATCTCGGCATAGGCCGCGGCGCCGATGGTCTCCGGGTCGGCCTCGCCGAGGATGTCGGCCGCGAGCGCCGTGAAGTCGGGATCCGAATCGGGCAGATCCGCCTTCGCGGCGTCGATCTCGCCCATCGCCTCGGCCAGCGCGCCGTCGCGTGCGAGCGATTCGACCAGGAGCGCCCGAAGCTCCGGCTCGCGCGCGGTGCCGCGATGCTGCAACGCCGCCGAGCGCAGATCGGTGATCAGGCGTTCGGGGATCGGCAATTGGTCGTCGAGCGCCAGCCGGACCATGCGGGTCAACGCCTCGGCCGCGTTGGGCGCATTTGATTCCACCAGCGTGTTCATCGCCGCGATCGCCTCGACGGGATGTCCCTCCACTGAGACGAGGCTCGCCTCGGACAGACGCATCTCGGGGGAGGCCGCGGTCGCCGAACGCGTCACGGTCTCGTAGACCTTGCGCGCGGCTTCCGTGAGACCGGCCTCCAGATAGCGATCCATCAGAGCCGGACCGATCAGCGCGCGCAGGTCGGGCGGAAGCTCGGCATAGGCGACGGCCACGCTCGCGAAATGGTCGTCTCCGTGCCAGACGGGGTCGGGCCCCGCGAGCGCGAGCCAGAGCCCGTGGCGTCCGGGGCAGGCGGCGGCGATCGAAAGCGGGCCGTCCTCGGCCGGCGCGCGCCCCTCGACGGCGCGGGCGAGATCGACCAGCAGCGCGCGGTCCGCCACCGGCGCGTCGAAGCCCCCGAGCAGGAACTCCGCCTCGAGGCCGAGGCCGTAATGGATCTTGAGCCGGGCGGCCGCGGCCAAAGACACCGGATCGACCGTATCGAATTCGCCGACCGCGAGCCGGGCGAGATCCGCGGCCTGGTCGAGATACGGCGCGCCGGAACTCCACTCGCCGACATCGAGCCGCGCGTCGTCGACGCATTCGACCGGCACGGCGGTCTCGGCCATGCGCCCCATGAGGCTGGCGCGGTCGCGGTCGAAGACCGTCGTGGCCACGATCTGCCGATGATCCAGCAGGCCGGCCAACGGATCCTCTCCTGGTGCCGCCTGCGGTTCGGGGCGGATTTCCGGCGGTTCCGTCGCGGCGATCTCCGGTTCCGCCGGCGGCTCGGGAGGCAGCGTCCGCGGCATCGCCGGCGCGCCCGGATCCCGCGGGGGCGCGGACTGGCTGACCTTGAGCTGGATGATCCCCTGGTCGGCGGCCCGTTCGATCTGCTGGAGGAGAATGTCCTCGGCCGAGGCCACGACCCCGGCCTCGCGGGCGGCGCGTTCCTCGGGGGTCTCCACCGGAGCGGTTTCGACCTCGGCGATCTCGGGCTCCGGTTCGGGTAAAGCGTCCGGTCTCTGCCCTGTCGCGCCGCGGTCGGCGACGTCAACCGCGAGCCAGCGGCCGTCGACGAACGTGGTGCTGACGCGGCAGTCGCAGCCGAGGTCGATCTCGACCCGCGTTCCCCCCTCGGTCGCCTCCGTCCGCACCCCCGTCACGCGCGTGCGCGGGATCAGGTCGAAGACGTCGCCGGTCCCGAAATCGAGCGTTTTGCCGGGAAAGAACACCGTGGCGCGCCCGTCGCGCGTCTCGAGCGACCATTCCGTGGTCACGTCGACGCGCATGACGAGCCGCGAGAAATCCGCGTGCTCGCCCGAACGGATCGCGCCGCCTTCCTGGGCGTGCGCCGTCGCGGCGCAGACCAGCGCCGTGCCCGCGATCAGCGCCCGGCGGATCATGCCGCCAGGCTCAGCTTCGAGGCGCGCAGCGCGCTTTCCAGCTCGTTGTAGGAGGGGCGGACGCCGTGCGGCGTATTCTGGCGGCCCACTTCGACGCAGATGTTGGGCGCGTGGTTGTGGAGTGCCGCCACCATCACTTCGCGGATCAGGTTGTAGAAATGCTGGTCCGCGTCGATCACGTCCTTCACCCGGCTCGCGAAGGGGCCGACGATGCCGTAGGCGAGGAACACGCCCAGAAACGTGCCGACGAGCGCGCCGCCGATCATCTTGCCGAGGATCTCGGGCGGCTGGTCGATCGAGGCCATCGTCTTGATGACGCCCAGCACGGCGGCGACGATGCCGAGCGCGGGCAGGCCGTCGGCCATGGTCTGGAGGGTGTGCGCGGAATGCTGCGCCTCGTGATAGTTCTGCTCGATGCGTTTGGTCAGGACCTCCTCGACCTGCATCGGGTCGTCGTAGTTCATCGAGGCCGAGCGCAGCGTGTCGCAGATCAGCGCGACGGCTTCGGAATCCGCCATGACGCGGGGATACTCGTTGAAGATCGACGAACCGCCGGGATCCTCGATATGCCCGTCAAGCTCGACCGGATTGGTGCGCGCGATGCGGATCAGCTTGAACATCAGGCAGAGCAGGTCCTGATAGTCCTGCGTCTTCCAGTGCGGGCCTTTGAAGACCTTGGCCACGTCCTTGAGCGTGTGCTTGATGCCGTGCATCGAGTTGGCGATCACGAAGGCGCCGACCGCGGCGCCGGCGATCATCGCCATCTCGTAGGGCAGCGCGTGGAGGATGATCCCCATTTTGCCGCCGGCCACGACGTAGCCGCCGAAGACCATCACGAAAACGATGCAGATGCCGACAATGCCAATCATTACTCAACCCGTGCCTGGAGCGGCAATCTCCGTCGTGATTGCACGCGCCTTTGTGGCGGTCCGGTCTTAAGAAATGTTCAAACGGCGGCGTTATTCGGTCGGAACGGCCGAGTTGCGGCTCGCGATGGTTAACGTGACGGCGTAGGCGGCGTCGACCTCCATGCCCGCCAGGACCTGCGCCGCGATCTCCGGACGCATCCGCGCCATCAGGCCGGCGGCGAAGTTCACGTCCATGCGCTCCATGATCCGCGCCGCCTCGGCGGGCTTCATGTTCTCGTAGACCGTGGTCATGCGCGAGATGTCGTCCTCGGCCGCGGAGTCGGCCATCGCGAGCGTCTCCTCCAGCCGCGCGCGCGCCTCCTCGAAGGCGGCGAGCTGTTCGGCCAGTTTGGTCTCGGCGACGTTGAGCGTCTGGGCGCGGTCGGCCATGCGCCGTTCCTCGGCCTCCAGCTGGGTCTCCCGGTCCCGGATCGCCGCCAGCAGCGCGTCGGGCGCTCCGTCGCTCGGGGGCGCCTGCACGGTCCCCGGGTCGCCGGACGCCATCGCGCCGATCTCCTCGGCGATCGCCGCGCCGCTCTCGGTCGCGCGCAGCGCCGCCGATCCCAGAAAACAGAGCACGATCAGACCGACGCCGCCGATCTGCGGTCCGGTCGCGGATTTGACGGCCATGGCTCAGCGCTCTCCCTTGGCGATCGCGTTCAGCGCCGCGAGGATGTCCGTCTCGGCGTTGGCGGGGGTCTCGCGGCGCAGCGCGCGCAGCGGATGCTCCAGCGGGGCGAGCGCGCGGGGTTTCGGCACGCCGTCGATCCCGGCCTCGGCCTTCTCGCCGACCGGTTCGCGCTCCTCGCGCCGCGCGCGCGGCGTCGCGGCCGGATCCGGCCATTCGGGTTTCGGTCGCTTGGCCACCGGCGCGGGAAGCGGATCGGCCCGGGGCGCGGGCGCGGGCGGCGGCGTCGCGGTCCGGACGGTCGCGAGCGTCATCCGCAGCTGTCCGGTCGCCGCTTCGGCTTTCGCCACCAGCGCCGTCAGATCCTCGCGGGTCTTGTCCGAGGCGCCGCGCGCCTCGTCGAGCGTGGTGCGCGCCAGTTCGATCTGGCGCGTCAGGTTGACGATCGAACCGCCCAGGCCCCGGTCGAGGTTCTTGAGGTCCTGCACCCGGCGCGAGAGCACCCAGCAATAGCCGCCGGCGAATAGGCTCGCGGCCATCAGAAGGCCGTCCATGAGAAGTCCCATCGGCGCGCTCCCTAGTTGAGGATGAATTCGGTGATGAGAAGATCGCGGACGCGGTCCGGCCCGGTCACGACCTGGATGCGGCGCAGCATCTGCGCGCGCAGGCGGGGGATCGCGGAGGGCTGCTCCAGATCGCGCACGTCGACCGCCCGCAGATAGGTGTTCAGCACGTCGAGCACGCGCGGCATCAGAAGCGTGACCTCCTCGGCGTTGGCCGGATCGACCTCGAGACTGCCGATGAAGCGCAGAAGCTTGGCCGACGATCCCGGCGGGAGCGAGATCATGATCGGGTCCATCGGCACGAACGCCACGCCCGACAGCGACGCGGCCGCCTCGCCATGGCCGCCGTCTCCGCCGCCATGCCCGTCATCCCCGCCGCCCGAGAGCATCGCCATCGGGTCGAACATGCCGGAATAGACCGAATAGAAGCCCCCTCCGCCCAGCGCCAAGGCGCCGACAAGGCCCATGATCAGGCCCATCTTGCCCTTTTTCGCGGGTTCGTCGGGCGCGTCGATCGCGCCCCCGTCTGCTACGTCTGCCATTGCGGTCCCGCTACCTGGTGTTCTCGTTCCGGTCGCATGTAACCTGTTCATCACTAACCAAATCTTAAGCCTGTTCCGGTGAATGTGCGCGGGTCGGAGCGGACGTCCGCGCCGACCGTGTCGCGAGTTACGAGTTGCCGAGGACCGGAAGGGGCCGCGTTTGTCACAGATCCAGGAATTTTGGGACGGGCTTGACGGGCGCAAGCGCCTGATCGGCCTGCTGAGCGCGGCGGCCATCGTCGCGGCCGTCTTCGGCATCACCCGCGTGGCCACCACGCCCTCGATGTCGCTGCTCTACTCGGGACTGGACCCGGCCGCCGCCGGCGAAGTCGTCGCGGCACTTGAAGCCGAAGGCGTCGTTTTCGAAGTCGCCGACAACCGCATCCTCGTCGACACCTCGCAGCGCGACCGCATCCGCATGCAGCTCGCGGCCCAGGATCTGCCCTCAA
This sequence comes from uncultured Alphaproteobacteria bacterium, assembly GCA_963698685.1. Taxonomy (GTDB): domain Bacteria; phylum Pseudomonadota; class Alphaproteobacteria; order Rhodobacterales; family Rhodobacteraceae; genus Amaricoccus. Next base: position 92,909 of record CAVORV010000030.1, on the reverse strand, counting down.
ACGGCGCCGCCGGTTACGAGATCCTCGACGGGCTGTCGGGCTTCGGCACCACCAGCCAGATGTTCGACGCCGCCTACTGGCGCGCCAAGGAGGGCGAACTCGCCCGCACCATCGCGGGCTCCCCCAACATCCGCGCCGCCCGCGTGCATCTGGCGAGCCCGCTGTCGCAGCCCTTCGCGCGCACCGCCATCGGCTCGGCCTCCGTCACGGTGACGATGGCGCGCGGCACGCTCGATCTCAGCCAGGCCAAGGCGATCCGGTTCCTCGTGTCGTCGGCCGTCGCGGGCTTCCTGCCCGAGAACGTCGCGGTGCTCGATTCGGCGGCCGGCGTCGTGCTCGCCGGCGAGGAGACCGGCCCGATGGCGACCGCCGGTCAGACCCCCGACACCCGCGAGGAATCGCTCCGCGCCAGCATCCAGCGCCTGCTGGAGGCCCGCGTCGGACCCGGCCGCGCCGTCGTCGAGGTCAGCGTCGACGCCGACATGGACAGCCAGACCATCTCCGAACGCGTCATCGATCCGGACAGCCGCGTCGCGATCAGCACCGAGTCCGAGCAGAGCCAGGAGGAGGCCGAAGGCTCCAATCCCGGCGTGACGGTCGCGAGCAACCTGCCCGACGGCGACGTCGGCGCGTCCGGCGCCAACACCCGCACGTCGAGCCAGAGCAGCGAGCGGCAGAACTTCGAGGTCTCGGAAACCCGCCGCGAGCGGATCATCCTGCCCGGTCAGGTCAAGCGCATCAGCGTCGCCGTCATGGTCGACGGCGTGACCGAGACCGCGGCCGACGGCACGACCGAGTGGACGCCCCGCGCGCCCGAGGAGATGGAGACGCTGCGCCTGCTGGTGCAGTCGGCCATCGGCTTCGATGCCGAGCGCGGCGATACCGTCACCATCGAGTCGCTGCGCCTGACCGCGCCGCCCGACCAGGGCACGCTGGCCGAGGCCGGCGGCAGCGGATTTCTCGAGGCCCAGGGCGCGCGTCTGGCCCAGATGGGCGTGCTCGGCCTGATCGTGCTCGCGCTCATCTTCTTCGTGCTCCGCCCGATGATGACGCGGCGCGTCCCGGCCGAGGCGATGGCCGAGCTGACCGGCCCCGCGCCGGCCCAGATCGCGTCCTACGCGCCGACCGCGCAGGAGGCCGACACCGGCGCGCCGGCGCTTGAGGCGCCGCCCAGGACCGTCAGCAAGATCGACCGCCTGCGCGAGGTCATCGCCAGCCGCGGCGATGATTCCGCCGCCGTGCTCCGCCAGTGGATCGAGGCGCCTGACGCGCCGAGGGAGACCGCCCGCACATGACCGCCTTCCGACTTGAGACCTTCATTCCGAGGACCGGCGCGCCGGGCGGCGAGGACGCGCTCCAGGCCCGGATCGACATCGCCCGCGACGAGGCCCGCGCCGCCGGATGGCTCGAAGGCCAGGCCGCCGCGACCGACGCGCATCTGGCCGACGACACGCGCCTGTCGAGCGAGCTGATCGAGGCGCTCGAGGACGCGCGCCTGACCAACGAGGCCGCGCGCCGGCACGTGATGGCGAGCGTCGCACCCCTGATCAGGACCCTCTTCACCGCCGTCGCGCCGTCGCTGGCCGAGGCCGGGCTGATCGGCGAGATCGAACGTCTCGCCGCGCGCGCGCTCGACGCGGCCCCCGAGGCGCGCCTGCGCCTGCGCTGCGCGCCCGAACTCGCCCCCCGCGTCGAGGCCGTTCTGCGCGAGCGGGGCGTCGAGGCGACCGTCGAGGCCGCCCCGACCCTGATGCCGCGCGAGGCGCGCATCCACTGGGACCAGGGCTATGACAGCCTCGATCTCGACGCCTGCATCGCCGGCATCGGCGAGAGCCTCGCGCGCCATCTGCAACCGCCAGCCGAGGAGGCCGGAAATGACGGACACGACCATGGATGATCTCGAACCGCAGCAGCCCGCCGACATGGCCGCGCCCGCCGAGGCCCCGACACGCCCGGCCCGCGCCGGCGCGTTCCTCGGCGTCCCCATCGAGGTCACGATCTCGGTCGGCAAGGCCCGCCCGCTGGTCAGCGAGCTTGTCGAACTGCGCCGCGATTCGGTCCTCACGCTCGACAGCTCGATCGACGATCCGGTGGAACTCTACATCGGCGACCGCCTGATCGCGCGCGGCGAGCTTCAGGAGGTCGGCGACGAGACCGGCCGTCTCGGAGTGCGCCTGACCGAAGTGGCCGACCTCTCGAATGACGTCTGACGCCGCATTCCGGCGGAACATCGCCCTCGCCGTTCTCGCGGCGGGGGTTTTGCTCGTTTCGGGGCCGGCTTTGGCCCAGGACGTGTCGATCAACCTGGGCGACGGCCAGTCGATCAGCCTGCGCACCGTCCAGCTCTTCATTCTTCTGACGCTGCTGAGCCTGGCGCCCGGTCTCGCGATCATGGTGACCTGCTTTCCGTTCATGGTCACCGTGCTCTCGATCCTGCGCCAGGCCATCGGCGTGCAGCAGGCGCCGCCGAACATGATGATCGTGAGCCTCGCGCTCTTTCTCACGTGGTTCGTGATGGAACCGGTCTTCACCGAGGCCTGGATCAACGGGATCAGCCCGCTGGTCGAGGGCGCGATCACGCCCGAGGACGCCTTCGCGCCCACGATGGCGCCCTTCCGCGTCTTCATGGAGGGTCGCGTCGATCCGGACACGATCGAGACCCTGAACGCCGCGCTCCCCGTCCCGCGTGATCTGGGGCTCGAGACCCCGCTCTCCGTGCTCGTGCCGTCGTTTCTCCTCTCGGAGATCCAGCGCGGTTTCGAGGTAGGCTTCCTGATCTTCCTCCCGTTTCTCGTGATCGATCTCGTGATCGCGGCGATCCTGATGTCGATGGGCATGATGATGGTGCCGCCCGCGATCGTCTCGCTGCCTTTCAAACTCGCATTCTTCGTGATCGCCGACGGCTGGACGCTGCTCGCCGGCGCGATGGTAAGGAGCTACGCGCAATGACCGACACCGACAGCGCGACGCTTCCCGCCCGCACCGAAGGCCCGCGCATCCTCGGCCTGCGGCCCGACCGCATGCCGCGGCCCATCGAGAAGGCCGCGATCATCCTGACCGCCATCGGCCCCGAACTCGCCGCCGGCTTCCTGCGCGACATCTCCGAGGAGGACATGACCCGCTTCGCCGACGCCATCGGCGGGCTGGGCCGCATCAGCCAGGAAGTGCTTGACGCCGTGGTGGTCGAGTTCCTCGAAGCGCTCACCTCAGGGCCCGAGCTTACGGGCGGCATGAAGACCGCCCGCGCGCTTCTGGGCGCCGTGATGGACGAGGACGACGTCACGCGTCTGCTCGGCGGTCCCGCGCCGGTCAGCACGCGTTCCGTCTGGGAGCGCATGAACGACGCGCCGCAGGCCGCATTGGCCGATTTCATGGCCGCCCAGCATCCCCAGGCCGCGGCCGTGATCCTCACCGAGATGAACGCCGAGATCGCCGCCGGCATCCTCGAGACGCTCGAGCGCGACTTCGCCCGGGACGTGGTCCTGCGCCTCTCGCGCGTGCCCACGCTCGACATGGCGATCCGGACCGGCATCATGGGCGCCATCGACCGCGAATTCCTCTCGGTGCTCCAGCGCAACATGTCGCGCCGCCGCCCGGCCGATCTCATCGCCGGCCTCATGGACAACATCTCGACCGAGGCCCGCGACGGTTTCCTCGCCCATCTCACCGCGCAGGAGCCGTCGCTGGCCCGCGAGGTCCAGCGCACGATGTTCACCTTCGAGGACATCGCCACGCGCCTGAGCGGCAAGGACGTCTCCGCCGTCATCCGCGACGTGCCCGAGGACGAGCTTCTCAAGGCGCTCAAATACGGCGAGGCCGCCGGCAGCCCCAGCGTCGCCTTCGTCATCGAGAACCTGCCCAAACGCCTCGGCGAACGCTTCGTCGAGGACATGGCCGCCCTGGAGGCCGTCTCCGCCAAGGACGGCGAAGCCGCCCAGCTCACGCTCAGCAAGGCCGTCCAGGCGCAGGTCCGCGCCGGGGCCATCACGCTCATCGACAAGGACGAGGACGAGGGCTGACCATCTGCGCCTCCGCATGTCGTGAGGCTTGACGGGCCCTTTTCTGATTTTCGATGGAACGGGCAGGCGCTCGCCCGGCGCCTATGGCTCGAGTCCGGGCGATCAAAGCGCCGCCGCCCCCGTTTGCATCCGCCCTCCGCCGGGTTTAGGTGAATGCGGGTCTTCAGGCGGGGTCGTCCATGGCGTTTTTCAGCAAGCTCAAGGAGCGGTTGTTCAAGTCCTCGTCCAAGATCGACGAAGGCCTCGACGCGATCATCGACGAGGCCCCGGCCAAACTCGAAGATGTCCCCGCCTCAGCGCCGCCGCCCCCCGATCCGACACCGGCCGCGCCGGCCGCCCCGCCGGCTCCCGAGCGCAAGCCCGCGGCGCCTCCGGCCCCCGAACCGATGCCCGCCGCGCCGCCCGCGCCGGCTCCGACGCCCGCCCCGCCGCAACCGGACGCCCCCCGCAGCGGCCTCGCCGGACGGCTTTTCGGCGCCGAAAAGGGCCGCGTGCTCGACGACGACATGCTCGAAAGCCTCGAGGAGCTGCTGATCTCCGCCGACATGGGCGTCGAGACCGCGCTCAAGGTCACCGCCAACATGGCCGAGGGCCGCTTCGGCACCCGGATCGGCGCGTCGCAGATCAAGACCCTGCTCGCGCGCGAGATCGCCGACATCCTGGAACCTGTCGCTCGTCCCATGCCGATCTACGCCAAACGCCCTCAGGTCGTGCTCGTCGTCGGCGTCAACGGATCCGGCAAGACCACCACGATCGGCAAGCTCGCGAGCCAGTTCCGCGCCGCCGGCAAATCCGTGGTGATCGCCGCCGGAGACACCTTCCGCGCGGCCGCCGTCGAACAGCTCCAGGTCTGGGGCGAACGCGCCGGCGTGCCGGTGATGACCGCGCCCCAGGGCTCGGACCCCGCCAGCCTCGCCTATGACGCGATGGCCCGCGCCGAGGCCGAGGGCGCCGATCTCCTGCTGATCGACACGGCGGGGCGGCTGCAGAACCGAGAGGACCTGATGGCTGAGCTCGCCAAGATCGTGCGCGTCATCCGCAAACGCGACCCCGAGGCGCCGCACAACACGCTCCTCGTGCTGGACGCCTCGACGGGCCAGAACGCGCTGAGCCAGGTCGAGATCTTCCGGAAAATCGCCGACGTGACCGGCCTCGTGATGACCAAGCTCGACGGCACCGCCAAGGGCGGCGTGCTCGTCGCGCTCGCCGACCGCTTCGGCCTGCCGATCCACGCCATCGGCGTGGGCGAGCAGATCGACGACCTCTCGGCCTTCGACCCGGAGGATTTCGCCCGCGCGCTGACGGGCGCCGAGCCATGAGCCTCGCCTGGTCCGAAGACATACCCGGCGTCGGCGAATACATCGAGCTGCGCCGCATCGGCGGCATGGGTCCGCGCAGCGCCGCCGCCGCCGCGGCGGGCCTCAAAGGCGGCCTCCACGCCGTCACCGGCCGCGAGCGCGGACGCCTGGTCGCGATGGGCCGCGTCGTCGGCGATGGCGGCACCGTCGCGCACATCGTCGACGTCTGCGTCGACCCGGGCTGGCGGCGTCAAGGCGTGGGTTCCGAGGTCATGACGCGGCTGATGGAGTGGTGTGGCGCGAACCTGCCCGACACCTGCTATCTCAGCCTGATCGCCGATCCCGGCTCCTACGCGCTCTACCGTCGCCACGGCTTTGAGATCCGCACGGGAATGGGTCGGCGCCTGCCGTGACCGCCCACCTTTGATCGCCTGGCTCGCCTCGATCGAAGGCACCGAGACGGGCCGCCACGTCGCCATGGGCCTCGCCCTCTTCGCCGCCGTCAGCCACGCGATCTTCGGCGCGCTCCAGAAGGGCCGCCACGATCCCTGGCTGACGCGCGGCGCGATCGACATCTCCTATTGCCTGATCGCTCTGCCCGCCGCCCTTTTCCTCGTACCTTGGCCCGAGGGCCGCGTCTGGCTCATCCTCGCCGGCGCGATGGTGATCCATGTCGGCTACAAGCTCTCCCAGGCCATGGCCTATGAGCGCGGCGCCTTCACCGTTGTCTATCCCATCGTGCGCGGCACCGGCCCGCTGGTAACCGTCGCGGCCGCCGGCGTCGTCTTTGGCGAGGTCTACTCGCTGGCGCAATGGGGCGGCGTTCTGCTCCTCTCGGGCGCGATCTTCACGCTCGCCGCCTTCAACGTCCAGCAGACCCGCATCGGCCGCCGCCAGCTGATCGAGGCGGTGGGTTTCGCCTTCCTGACCGGCATCTTCGTCGCCGGCTACACCACCTACGACGCCTACGGCATCCGCGCCACGACCAACCCCTTCACGTTCCTCGCCTGGTTCTTCGTGGTCGACGGGCTGATCTTCCCGTGGATCGCGCTCTTCCGCTGGCGCGCGATGGAGGTCCGTCCCGCCATCGCCCCCCTGATGCGCCGGGGCTTGGTCGGCGCCTTCGTCGCCTTCGCCAGCTTCGGATCGGTGATGCTCGCCACCCGCCTCGACAAGGTCGGCCAGGCCGCCGTCCTGCGAGAGACCTCGGTCGTCTTCGCCGCCCTGATCGGCTGGCTCTTCCTCAAGGAACGCGTCGGTCCCGTCCGCGCCGCCCTCGTCGCCGTCATCGCGCTCGGCGCCGTCGTGGTGGAGTTCGGCTGAGGCGCGATCCTCTCCGCCGCTCCCGCGGTTCAGGATTGCGTCCCCGCGATCATCGGTTCAAACAGATCACGCTCTCTTGCTCCGGCGGCGCTCAAAGTGGCGCGCCAGGTGAAACGCAGGCGGGTTTTGACTGCTAACGTCGCAACGCACCGCCCGTCTCGGCGTGGCTAAAAGAGGGATGCCGTTCCATGAGAATACTGCCGCTTCTGACGATCGGCGCGCTTTCCGTCGCCGGGCCGACACTGGCTCAGGACTGGAGTTACGAGGCGAGGCTTTACGGCTGGGTGCCGGCGATGGACGTGTCGGTGGACACGCGCTTCGGCGATCTCGAATCCAGCGGAAGCGGCAGCGACGCGCTCTCCGCGCTCGACATGGCCTTCATGGGCACGTTCGAGGCCCGACGCGGCAAATGGGGCCTTTTGGGGGACCTCATCTACACCGATCTCTCCAACAGCCAGGACACGACGTTCGGCCGCGTCTTCAAGGATGTCGAGGTCGACCTGAAGCTCACGGCGCTGAGCGCCTACGCGCTCTACCGGGTCTATGAAACCGATGCCGTCGCGGTCGATGTCGGCGGCGGATTCCGGGCCTTCGGAATGAAGATCGACACCAAGCTGAACGCGGCTTCGCCGGACGTGTCGGACCGCGACCTCGAAGTCGACACGAGCTGGGTCGATCCGCTGGTCGCGGCGCGGGTGATCGCGCCCTTCGGCGACAAGTGGTTCGCGGCCGCCTATGCCGACGCCGGCGGCTACGTCACCCAGGACAGCTCGACCTGGCAGGCGGTCGGAACGGTCGGCTACCGGTTCAACGAACGCTGGTCGGCGCAGTTCGGCTATCGCTACATGAACATCGAGAAGGATATCAACGACAAGGACGTCAGCGTCGATCTCTACGGGCCGGTTCTCGGCGTCGCGGTCTCGTTCTGAGAACACGTCACTTTCCAGGAGTCACCATGCCGATCACGAAACCGATCCTTCCACGCGTGTGCGGCGCGCTGGCGCTCGCCTCGGCCGCGCTCTGCGCCGCCGCCGCGCCGGCCTTCGCCGACGAGGCCTTCGCCCGCCAGCGATTCGGCGAGATGTCCGCGTATCTCGGCGGCCAGGAGGCCTTCTCCTTCGACTACGACGCGAGCCTCGACGTCGTGACCGGCGAGGGTCAGATCCTGACCATAGCGAGTTCCGGCACGGTCGCGATGGAGCGCCCCGGCAAGCTCGCCGCCACGCGCGACGGCGGGTTCGCGTCCGTCGCGTTCAGTTTCGACGGCACCTCGCTGACCGTGCTGAACAGGGACGAGAACGTCTACGCGAAAGCCGACATCCCGGGCAGCGTCGAGCACCTGATCGACGAGCTGCGCGACAGCTATCAGCGCCCGCTGCCCGCCGCCGATCTGCTCCTTCCGGATGTCGAAGGCGCGCTCGGACCGCTCTTCACCGACGTGAAAGATCTTGGCAGCGGCGTGATCGGCGGCGTGGAATGCGATCACCTCGCCTTCCGGACCGAGGTCGCTGACATGCAGATCTGGATCGCCCAGGGCGCCGATCCCTATCCGTGCCGCTATTCGATCTCCAACACCGAGGTCGAGCACGCGCCGCAATACGTCCTGGATATCCATGGCTGGACGACCGGGGCCGACGCCGCCGCGGCGGCCGCGGTCGAAATCCCCGCCGACGCGCGCGAGGTCGCACCGAACGAGGTGCCGGATCTCGACGATCTCGCCGGCATCTATTCCGTCGAAGGAGGAAACTGAGATGGCACGTCGCATCGCGATCGTTCTGCTGGCCCTGATCACCGCGGCCGCCGGCCTCGAATACGCGCCGGCTCCTTTCGGAACGCAGGGCGCCGGTCTCGTCCAGCCTGCCGAAGCCCGGGTCGGCAGGCCGCTGACCCCCGTCAGCGTCGCCGGCGTCGGCCGTCGCACGGTCCGGCGCTGCGCCGTGGGCGTCTATTACTGCTGATCGACCCGGCGGATGGCGGGGCCGCGCGCCTCGCCACCCGCTGTCGCACCGGGATCGCTCAACGGCAACGGCGCCCTGACCGTGGCGGCGCGGAATCCCGTGGAAATCCCCAAGCCGGGCCTGTATGGCGTCGCCATGACCGAGCGCCACATCAATCCGATCCTGAAGATCGTCCTCGAGATCGGCCCCATCGCCGTCTTCTTCCTCGCCTATCGCTGGGCGCCGGTTCCCGAGGGCCTCGGCACCTCCGAGCGCCAGCTCGAACAGATCCTGTTCTCCACCAAGGTCTTCATCCCGACGATCCTGGCCTCCCTCGCGGCGAGCTGGGCGCTCACGCGCAAGCTCCCGAAGATGGCCGTCATCACCGCGGTCGTCGTGATCATCTTCGGCGGGCTGACGCTGATCCTGCGCGACGACACGTTCGTGAAGATGAAGCCGACCATCCTCTATACCCTCTTCGCCTCGATTCTCGGCTTCGGAATGCTGCGCGGCCAGAGCTACCTTCGCTACCTGATGGACGAGCTCATCCCCATGCAGCAGGAAGGCTGGATGAAGTTCACCACCCGCTTCATCGTCTTCTACATCCTGCTCGCGGTGGCAAACGAGATCGTCTGGCGGGTCTGGGGCACCGACGTCTGGGTCAATTTCCGCACCTTCGTGCTCCCGGCCGCGAATTTCCTCTTCATCATGGCGCAGCTTCCGCTTTTCCAGCGCTACGCCCTGGCCGAAGAGCCCAAGGCCGAGAGCTGACCCCCGTGACCGCGCAGCTTGCCGACTGGACGCCGCCGACGCGCCCGGATGGCCGGACCACCTTCGAAGGCCGCTTCGTGACGCTTGAACCCCTCGCTCCCGGTCACGCGCCCGCGCTCCACGCGGCCAACGCTGCCGACGACGCGATCTGGGACTGGCTGCCTTATGGGCCGTTCCCGTCACTCGCCGCCTACCAGGCATGGGTCGATGGCATGGCGGCGTCCAACGATCCCCGCTTCTTCGCGCTCCGCGACGTCGCCACCGACGCGCCGGGCGGCGTGATGAGCTACCTTCGCATCACGCCCGCCGCCGGCTCGATCGAGATCGGCCACATCTGCCTCTCCCCCGCGCTCCAGCGCACGCCCGCCGCGACCGAGGCGGTGTTCCTGATGGCCGCCTGGGCCTTCGACGCAGGCTATCGCCGCTTCGAATGGAAATGCGACGCGCGCAACATCCCGTCGCGCCGCGCGGCGCAGCGTTTCGGCTTCTCCTACGAGGGCGTCTTTCGCAACCACATGGTCGTCAAGGGCCGCAACCGAGACACCGCCTGGTTCGCCATGACCGACGGCGACTGGTCCGGCCTCCGGCCGGCCTTCGAAATCTGGCTCGCCCCCGCCAATTTCGACGCGGACGGCGGCCAGAAATCCCGCCTCGGCGATCTGACCGCCCCCTGCCGCGTCGCCTCGGACCCCGCCCTGTGAACGGACCGCGTCGAAGCTGGCATCGCCGCTGGAAGGACGGCTGGATCGGCGCGCCCGACAGCCCGGCCCGCCGTCGCAGCGCCGCGATCGACTCGCTGATCTTCGATCACGGCGCGCTTCGTCGGGTCTGGAGCAACATGCACCGGATCGACGACGGCGTCTGGCGCTCGAACCAGCCCGACCCCGCCCGCATCCGCCGCCTCGCCGCCGACGGGTTCCGCACCATCCTGAACCTGCGCGGCGAGACCGAATGGGGCTCGTACCTGCTCGAACGGGAAGCCTGCCGGGCGGCGGGGCTCGCCCTGATCGACCTCAAGCTCACCTCGCGCAAGCCACCCTACGTCGAAGAGATCGTGGCGCTGAACGAGGTCTTCGCCACCGCCGAGCGCAAAATGCTGATCCACTGCAAATCCGGCGCCGACCGCGCGGGCTTCGCCGCCGCGCTCTACCTGATCCTGCGCAAGGACGCGCCCGTCGAAACCGCGCTCGAGCAGCTGTCGTGGCGCCGCCTCCATGTCGCGGGCGCGCAGACCGGCATCATGGCCTTCATGCTCCGCCGCTACGCCGTCGAGACCGCCGAAGCGCCGATGCCGTTCCTCGAATGGGTCACGACCCGCTACGACCGCGATGCGCTCCGCGCGGACTACGCCTCCGGCCCCAAGTCCGATTTTCTCGTGGACAAGGTGCTGCGCCGGGAGTGATGGCATCCCAGGTCACGCGTCGTGCTGGAAGCACGCCTCCGGCGTGACGGGGCGGACGTGCGATGTCGGGGCCAAGAGCCCGGACCCGGACTTGCACCCCAACCTTGACGCGCTCTTCTCCAACGGACATCTCAAACCCTGGCGCACCGAAGGAGCCCCCCATGACCGCCCCCAACCCCACGCTCGACTTCCTGCTCACGCGCCGGTCGCGGCCCGCCAAGCTCCTCGGCGCCCCCGGTCCCGACCGTGAGACCATCGGAACCCTGCTGACCGCCGCCGCCCGCGTGCCCGATCACGGCAAGCTCGAACCCTGGCGCTTCATCGTCCTGCAAGGCGCCGGCCTCGCCCGCCTCGCCGCCGCCATCCGGGCCCGCGCGGCTCAGACCGGCGACGATCCCGACAAGGGCGCGCTCGCCTTCGAGCAGGCCCCGCTCGCGATCGCGGTCGTGGCCTTCACCCGCCCGAGCGAGAAGATACCCCCGATCGAACAGACCCTCTCGGCCGGCGCCGTCTGCCTCGGACTTCTGAACGCGGCGCTCGCCTCCGGCTGGGGCGCCAACTGGCTCACGGGCTGGCCCGCCTATGACCGCACGCTTCTGAACGACGCGCTCGGCCTTGACGCCCACGAATGGATCGCGGGCTTCATCCATGTCGGCACCGCGACCGCGCCGCCCCCCGACCGTCCGCGCCCTGACATCGCCGCGATCACCACATGGCTCGACGGATGAGCCTGATCTCCGACACCTTCCGGGCGCTGGCGCAGATGTCCGATCCGCGCTTCCTTCGCGTGCTGCTCTGGGCGCTCGCCCTGACGATCGGCGCGCTGGCCGTGGTGTTCTGGGCCGTCGTCGGCGGCCTCGGCTGGCTTCTGCCCGACACGGTCACGCTGCCCTGGATCGGCGAGGTCGGCTTCATCGACAACCTGCTGTCATGGGCCGCCATCGGCCTGATGCTGGCGCTCTCGGTGGTCCTGATGGTCCCGACCGCCGCCGCCGTCGTCGGCTTCTTTCTCGACAACGTCGCCGACGCGGTCGAGGCGCGGCACTATCCGGGCCTGCCGCCGGTCAAGGAACAGCCGGTCAGCCTTCAGGTCGTCGAATCCCTCCGGTTCCTCGCCCTCGTGCTGACGGTCAACATTTTCGCGCTGGTGATCTATCTCACCGTGGCGCCTCTCGCGCCGTTCATCTTCTGGATCGTCAACGGCTTCCTTCTGGGCCGCGAGTATTTCCAGCTCGTCGCCATCCGCCGCCTGCCGTCCGAGGAGGTCAAGGCCCTGCGCTCGCGCAACGCCGCGCGCATCTGGCTCGCCGGCATCGCCATGGCGATCCCGATGAGCGTGCCGGTCCTGAACCTCCTCATCCCCATCCTCGGCGTCGCCGTCTTCACCCACCAGTTCCACCGGATCGTTGGAACCGCCCCCCGAGGGATGCCCCCGCGCTGAACGCGACGGCCATCATCCGATATAGATCTGACCCTTCGGGAAGCGCACGCGCGGACGCGACCGCGTCACGAGGAAAAACCCGAGCGTCAGCGGACCGACGCGGCCAAGGAACATGACGACCATCACGATCAGCTCTCCGGGCGTTCCCAACTCTCCGGTCGCGCCCATCGACAGGCCGACCGTGCCGAAGGCCGAGGTGATCTCGAACGCCAGGATCAGAAAATCGGCCTCTTCGACGAGCATCAGGAGGAACAGGGAAACCATCACCAGGATCAGGCTCACCGTCGTCAGGGCGAGAACCTTCATGACCTCGCCGGCATCGAGGCGGCGGCCGAACATGTTCAGATCCGACCGGCCGCGGAAGAAGGCGACCGTGGCGAGCAGGAGAACGATGAAGGTCGCCACCTTGATCCCTCCCGCCGTCGAGGTGCTGCCGCCGCCGATCACCATCAATGTCATGGTCATCAGGGCCGTCTCGTCACGCATGGCGGCCGTGTCGAGCGTGTTGAAGCCCGCGGTCCGCGGTGTCGCCCCTTGAAACCAGGACGCGATCAGCTTGTCGCCGAAGCCATCCATCGCCCCCAACGTCCCGGGATTTGACCATTCCAGCACCGCGAAGGTGACGGTTCCCCAAGCGAGGAGCGCGACCGTGCCGACCACCATGATTTTCGTATGAAGGCTCAGTCCACGCCACCGACGTTTCTGCACGATGTCGCCCACGACGACAAAGCCGAGACCGCTGACGATGAACATCAGGGGCACCACGGCGTTCATCAGGGGGTCGGCGGCCCAACGGCTCAGGCTGTCGGGAAACAGGGCGAAGCCGGCGTTGTTGAAGGCCGAGACGGCATGGAACACCGCGTGCCAGAGTCCCTGCCGCCAGCCGAACTCCGGCACGAAGACGAGGGACAGCAGGGCCGCGCCGATGACTTCGACGATGATCGCGATCTTGAAGATCATCCGCACCAGCACGGCGAGGTTCGAGAAGGAGGTCGTGTTCACCTCCTCGCGCAGGACGAGCTTCTGCGGCATGCCGACGGGGATCCCGAGCGCCGAGAGAAGCAGGACCGCGAAGGTCATCAGACCGAGTCCGCCCATCTGGATCAGGAACGCGATGACGGCCTGTCCGAAGAAGGTGAAGGCCGACCCGGTATCGACCACGACCAGACCCGTGACGGTCACCGCCGACGTGGAGGTGAACAGCGCGTCCATCCATCCGACCGCGCCGTGATGGGAGACGGGCAGGCGAAGGACGACGGCGCCCGCGGCGATGAAGCACAGATAGAGGATCGCCAGAAGAGCGGGCGCGGGGAGGCGCCGGATGCCGCGTGACACGATCAGACGGAATCCGCGAAGCGGCGAAGGCTGGCGCGGTCACCGAGCAGGAGGAGACGGTCATCTTCCGCGAGCGTGCAGTCGCTCGTGGCGTCGCCCTTGTACTCCGTTCCCTTCATCACTCCGACGCAACGGAGGCCGAATTTGCTCATCAGCCCGAGTTCGGCCAGGGAGCGCCCCGCCAGTCGCTGAGGCACGATGATGTTCACGACGTGATACCCGTTGCCGAGACTGAAATAGTCGCGAACGAGCGGGTTGTTCAGCATCTGCGCGATGTGGCGGCCCATCTCCTCTTCCGGATGGATGATCCGGTCGACCCCGATGCGCGCGAGAACTCGATGGTGCATCCGGCTTGTGGCCTTAGCCCAGACCTGCGGTACGCCCGCCATCCTGAGCGACAGCGCCGTGACGACACTCCCCTCGAGGTTCTCGCCCATCGCGATCAGAGCCACGTCATAGGAGTCCAGACCGAGTTCCTTGAACGCGTCCTCGTCCCGCCCGTCGGCGATCACGGCGAGGGAGAGCGTGTCGGCGATCCTGTTCACGACGGCCTCGTCCCGATCGATGCCCATGACGTGGTTTCCGAAACGCATGAGTTCCGTCGCAACGGTCGTGCCGAAGGTCCCCAGGCCGACGACGATAAAATTGCGCGCGGATTTTCTGGACATGGAGCCGCTTTGCGGAGGAATTGGTCGTGGATGCCTCCGCAGGCTGACGGCTTCCGGGCGAGAACGTCAAGCCGCCGCCGCGAAGATCGATACGCTCGACACAGGCCTGCTGCCGGAGGATGTCCCGGTCCACAACGCGCCGTGTCGAAAGGTCAACCCTCGGTTGCCGGAAACCGGCAAGATGCTGAAAAAATGGCAATATATCGGTTGGCCACGCGTGGCCATTTCCGCCCAGACCACGAGTGCCGGACGAAAAAGGCGGCCCGGAGGCCGCCTTCAACGCGAACAGCACTCGTCACTACTCAGCTTCCGACGGAATCCGGAAGGATCACGATCGGGGTCTCAGCCGTCTGGTCGGGCATCGGCGAGTGACTTTTGCCCGAACACTGCGCGAAAGCGGACCCGGAAAACGCCAGGACGCCGATCGCGGTAACCATTGCAGTCAGTGCCTTCATCTTGAAGATCCCTTTCAATATTGAAGAGATCCTGACGATAGCACGGATCCACATTCCGTCGAACGTCAAACTGTCGCAGGCCCCGCGCGGCTACATCCTGCCGAAAAAGTCGATGTCGCGGATCGTCAGCCCGCTCCACAGGATCACCGACGCGATCCCCGCCCAAAGGATCGTCGCGACCAGCGTCACCCACAGCATCTTGCGCCTGATCATCGCGTCCGCCGGCGCCGAGGCGGGCGTGCCCGCCACCACGTCGTTCTCCTCGCCCTGGGTCCGCACCCCGATGGGCAGCGCGACGAACAGCGTCAGGAACCAGATCACCGCATAGAGGACCAGCGCCGCCGTGATCGTCATGCCTGTTCCAGCTCGATCAGCGTCCCGTTGAAATCCTTGGGATGCAGGAACAGCACCGGATTTCCGTGCGCGCCGATTTTCGGCTCGCCGCCGCCCAGCACCCGCGCGCCCGCCGCCACCAGCCGGTCGCGCGCCGCCGCGATGTCCGCCACCTCGTAACAGACGTGGTGGATGCCCCCGGACGGGTTCTTCTCCAGAAACGCCGCGATCGGCGAGTTCTCCCCCAGCGGATGCAGCAGCTCGATCTTGGTGTTGGGCAGCACGATGAACACCACCGTCACCCCGTGCTCGGGCTCGTCCTGCGGCGCGCCGACCTCCGCGCCAAGCATGTCGCGATACTGCGCCGCCGACGCGGCCAGGTCCGGCACGGCGATCGCCACGTGGTTCAGCCGTCCGATCATCCGCAAATCCTCCCGATTCCGCTCGCGCGTTCTATGCCGCCGGAGCGACCGCGCCAAGACCTACGGCGCGCCCCCCGGCCGGCTCCGCGGCCCGCCCTCGGCCATCGCGTCGCGATACGCCTCGCGGATCTCGTCACACTGCACCCGCGTCCGCTCAAGTTCGGCCAGCGTCGACGAGAGATCCGTCTCCGTTTCCGCCAGCCGCCGTTTCAGATCGCCCTCGACGTTCCGAAGCCGGATCTCGGCGGCCAGCTGCGCCTCCTCCGCGGCGTGCAGCCGCGACGCCATCTCCGCCGTCTGCCGCACGCTGCGCGGTCCGGCGCCCGCGTTCAGCCGGCGGAAGACCGCGTGGAGCACCCAGCCGGCCACCACCGCGCCGACCAGCACCGCCGCGATCGCGAGCGTCAACTCGTCACGGCTCATCGTCCGCCGCCTCCGGGTCCGTGTCGGCCGCGGCGTCGTCCGCGGTCGCGTCTTCGGACGGCCCGGGCGCGGGCGCCGCGTCCGGCGTCTCTGGCCCCGACAGCATCCTGATCTCGATCCGCCGGTTCGCGCTCCGGCCCTCGCTCGTCCCGTTGTCCGCGATCGGCGCATCCTCGCCGTAGCCCCGCGCCGTGAGCGTCACCCCCTCCGGACCGGCCGCCTCGAGCGCGGCGAGCACCGCCTCGGCCCGCGCGCGGCTCAGCCGCAGGTTGCCCTCCGACGATCCCCGATCATCGGTGTGCCCGCCGATCTCGAAGGTGGCCCCGCCGCAGGCCCCGAGCGCCCCGGTCAGCGCGGCGATGGTTCCGGCACTCTCCGCGGCGATCGCGGAGGAACCGGGATCGAACTGTATCCCGTCCGCCTCCAGGATCGCGGCCACCGTCGTCGCGCACCCGGCCGTCGCCGGCTCGGCGTCCGATGCGCCGTCCGTCCCCGCCTCGACCGGGTTCTCGCCGGGAGCGGGTGCGATCAGCGCCATCTCGATGCGACGGTTCCGCTCGCGCCCTTCGGCCGAGCCGTTGTCCGCGACCGGCCGCGCCGAGCCGTAGCCGGCGGCCGTCAGAGTCACCTCGGAGACCCCCGCATCGCCGAGCGCCGCCAGCACCGCCTCGGCCCGCTCGCGGCTCAGACGGTCGTTCACCTCCGCCGGTCCCCGGTCATCGGTATGCCCGCCGATCTCGAAGGCGGCGCCGGGACAGGCGGTCAACGCCTCGGCCATCTCCTCCACCGTCCCGGCGCTTCCGGCCGCGATGGCGGACGAGCCGAGATCGAACTGGATCGGCGCGGCCTCCAGGATCGCCGCCAGATCGACCGCGCATGTCTCGGGGTCAGATCCGCCGGCCGTCGCCGCTTCCTCGGCCTCCGTCTCGACGGCGTCGATATCCCCCGGTCGCACGAGCGTCAGCTCGATCCGCCGGTTGCGGCTCCGGCCCTCGGCGGTCGCGTTGTCGGCGACCGGCCGCTCGGCCCCGTATCCCCGCGCCGACAGAAGGATCAGCGGCAACGCCTCGCCCTCCAGCGCGGCCATCACCGCGCCGGCCCGCTCCTCGCTCAGGCGCTGGTTGACCTCCGCCCGGCCCTGCGAATCCGTATGTCCGCCGACCTCGAAATAGGCGCCGGGACAGGTCCGGAGCACGTCCGCCACCGCCGCGATCACGCCCCGGCTCTCGGGGGCGATGGTGGCGGAACCCGCGTCGAATTCGATCGTCTCGGACTGCATGATCCCCGCGATCTCGTCGGCGCAGATCTCGGGCAGCGTGCGCGCGGCGATGGCCGAAGCCTCGGCATCGTAGCTGACATCGACGCGCGCGGGCGTCACGACCTTTTCGGCGAACAGCGCCTCCAGAAGCGCGTCCGCGTCTTTCTCCAGGCTGCTTCCGTCGAGCGCGACCTCCTCCAGCGTGATGCTCAGGCCGCCCTCCTTGAGCCGCGACAGCGCCTCGATGCCGGTGAGAACCCGTCCCGGCCAGCCTTCGGGCAACGCGGGATCGATCACCGTCTCACTCGTCACCCGGTCGTGGCCGAACAGCGCCGCGGCATAGGACGCCACCGCCGCGCGCGAGGTCTCGCTCTGAAGCGCGCCGGTCAGGACGACCTTTCCGTCCGACCCCAGCGCGGCGTCGAAGCGCGGCGCGTAGACGATCTGTCCGTCGCCGGTCTCGACCATGCGCGGCGGCGCCAGGGTCTTGAGCGAGATCACCGCCGGAAGCGTCGCGCGGAGCGCCTCGCCCGCCGCCGCCAGGGCCTCGGCATCGACGTCCGGCGGACCGGTCAGTACCGCTTCGACATCCGAGACCGCGAAACGTCCCCCACCGAGCGCGAACACGGTATCGAGGCCGGCGACGACCCCGCGCGCCCAATCCGGCGAAGGCGCGCCAAGGCCGACGGGACAGGCGGCGTTTCCCGAATATCCGGCCGCGCGCGCGGCGGCGAGAATGCGCGTGGCGTCCTCGTCCGTCTCGGCGGCGCAGTCCGAGAGCGTCGCGACGCCGTCGGTCAGGTCGAACGCGACGCGGAAGGGGGCGATCACCGGACGCGGCGCCGACAGGTCGAGGGTGAGATCGATCCCGTCCGGGCTGAGCGCCCGCAGCCGGGTCTCCAGCGCCGCGCGCGCCGCGTCGCTCACGGCGGTCGCGGTCACCGTCACGGCGCCCGGGGCCACGCTGATCTTGGCGCGGGGCAGGGTGGTGAGGATGTCGAGGCCGAACGCCAGGCTGTCGTTCCAGCCGTCCGGCGCGGGCGCGGCGGCGGTCTCCAGCATGTCGGTGACGGCGCCCCCGAGCGCCTCGCGGGCCAGCGCCTGCGTGATATCGGTCCGTCCGGCGCCCTCCGGCACCAGTCCGATGAGCGAGATCTCCGATTCGTTTCGGAGCAGTTCGAGCGCGAAGGGCGGCGGCATCAGCGGATCGGCTGCGGCGACGCTCGTCGCGTCCTCGATGCGGTCCGGATCGACGATCTGACGCGCCGTCTCGATGGCGCGGAACCGGCTGGTCTCGTCGGGCGCCTCGCCGGAGATGATGACGCGCAGACCGTCGACCTCCAGCCGCGCCCAATCCTCGCCCGCCGCCGCAAGGCCGTCCGTCAGGCGCGCCCTGGCGTCGCGCTCGAAATAGGCCGCGGCGCCGCGCGCAAGGCCCAAGGCACCCGCGCCGACGACCGCCAGGACCACCACGATATAGAGAAAAGCGCGCAGACGCATTGGACGCGCCACCCCCGTTGTCGGAACCCGTCGCGCGTTCTAGGCCCTCGCTCCGGGCGGATCAAGCCACGGGTCGCTCACGCGGAAGCGAGCGCCGCCGAGGCCAGACCGGCCGCGAGGATCAACCCCGCGTCGCGGTTGGACCGGAAGAGCGAGAGGCAGAGCGCGCCGTCGTCGATGTCGAGCGCGCGCAACTGCCACGCCAGATGCGTGCCGAACCCCGCGACGCCCGCAAGTCCGAGCGCGAGCGCCGCGCCGCCCTCGGCCGCCGCCATGACCGCGAGCGCCGCCAGCGCGACCGAGGCCGCGAGAAATCCCGACAACCACGTCCGCGTGCGCGTTCCGAACAGCCTCGCGGTCGATTTCACCCCGATCAGCGCGTCGTCCTCGCGATCCTGATGCGCGTAGATCGTGTCATAGAACAGCGTCCAGGCGATGCCCGCGAGATAGAGCAGGACCGGCGCAGGGCCGAGCGAGCCGGCATGCGCCGCCCAGGCCAGCAGCGCCCCGAAGTTGAACGCGAGCCCCAGAAACACCTGCGGCCACCAGGTGAACCGCTTGGCGAACGGATAGATCGCCACCAGAGCCAGCGACCCGATCCCGAGCGCGATCGCGAAGGGTGGAAACGTCAACAGGATCGCGAACGCCGCCAACGCCTGCGCGCACATCCAGATCACCGCCTGGCGCTGCGTCACCTGTCCTGACGGCAGGGGGCGCGAGCGCGTGCGCGCCACCCGGCCGTCGATGTCCCGGTCCGTCAGGTCGTTCCAGGTGCACCCGGCGCCGCGCATCAGAAACGCGCCGATGCCGCACCCGACCGCGATCCAGAGATCGAATACGCGCGGCCCGTCCACGCTCGCCGCCAGCGCCAGCCCCCACCAGCACGGGAGCAGCAGCAGCCACGTCCCGATCGGCCGATCCGCCCGGCTCAGGCGCAGATACGCCCGCCAGGACGGCGGCGCGCTCCGGTCGACCCAGTTGGCGGCGGGCGCGTCGGCCACCTTTCCATCGCTCGCGTCAATCGTCATAGTCCGGCCCGTATCTCGGAGTGGGTGATGGCGGACAGGCTAGGCAAGATCAGGCTCTTTGTCACGGCGGCGCTGAACGAGGGCGCGGCGGTGCCGCTCGACCGCGACCAGGCGCACTACCTCTTCAACGTCATGCGTCTCGAAGCCGGCGCGTCCGTGTCGATCTTCAACGGCCGCGACGGCGAATGGCGCGCCGAAGTGGCCGAAGCCGGCAAACGCCGCGGCGTCCTCGCCGTCCGCGAGAAAACCGCGCCGCAGCGGGTGCCGCCCGATCTCTGGCTCGCCTTCGCGCCGATCAAGAAGACGCGCACCGATTTCATCGTCGAGAAGGCCGCCGAACTCGGCGTCGCCCGCATCCTGCCCGTCTTCACCCGCCACACCAACGCCGAGCGCCTGCGCGTCGACCGCCTGCAAGCGCACGCCGTCGAAGCCGCCGAGCAATGCGGCGAGACCCATGTGGCGGAGGTGACCGAGCCCGCCAGGCTCGACACCCTGCTCGACGGCTGGGACCCCGCGCGCCGCCTGATGTTCTGCGACGAGACGCGTGACGCCCGCCCGGCCGCCGAGGCGCTCGCCGCCACCTCGCCCGGCCCGTGGGCGATCCTGATCGGCCCCGAAGGCGGCTTCGCGCCCGACGAGACCGGACGCCTCCGCGCGCTGCCCTACGTCACGCCCGTCACCCTCGGTCCGCGCGTCCTGCGCGCCGACACCGCCGCCGTGGCCGCGATCACGCTCTGGCAATCCACGCTGGGCGACTGGCGATGAGCGTCATCCGTCCCGAGGCCGTGGCGCGCATGCGGATGCTGCGCGAGCCGATCCTGTCGGTCGCCGTGCTCGCCGCCGGCCTCTGGCTGATCTGGCGCGGCTATGTCGAGGTCGGACCGCTGGCCCTCGCCGCCGGCACGCTTCTCGCGCTGGCCGGCGGCGGCCTCCTGAGCGCGTCGCTGCGCCGGATGCGTCTGATGAGCGCCGAGATCGGCGAGGGCGTCGTGGTCATCGACGAGGCGCGCATCGGCTACATGGGACCCCATGACGGCGGTTTCGTCGATCTGCCGTCGCTGGTCTCGGTCGAGATCGCCGCGCTCCGGTCCGGTATCCACGCCTGGGTCCTGACCGCCGAGGACGGCACGCGCCTCTCCATTCCGCTCGGAGCCAAGGGCGCCGAGGGCATCTTCGACGCGCTCAGCCCGCTTCCGGGCATCGATTTCGACGCGGGCGCCGCGGCGCTCGACCCCTCCGGCCCGCAGCGCATCCGCGTCTGGGGCCGCCCGCCGCCGGTCGACGTCCGGCGCTTGCACTGAGCGCGCGGCTGGCCCAATAAGCGGTTCGCGAAACCGGCGAGAGGCCCGACCCGATGTCCATCCCACAATCCGGCGGCGGCGCCATCGAGCGTCCAGAGCAACTCGCCGAATACCTCGCTTCCGGCTGCCGTCCCGCCGAGGACTGGACCATCGGCACCGAGCACGAGAAGTTCGGCTATTGCCTCGAAAAACATCTGCCGCTCCCCTATGAGGGCCCGTGCTCGATCCACGCGATGCTCGCGGGCCTGCGCGACCGCTACGGCTGGTCGCCGGTCGAGGAGCAGGGCAAACTGATCGGGCTGGAGCGCGACGGCGCCAATGTCAGCCTCGAGCCCGGCGGACAGCTCGAGCTCTCCGGCGCGACCCTCAAAACCATCCACGAGACCTGCGACGAGGTGAACGAGCACCTGCGCGAGGTCCACGCGGTGGGCGACGACATCGGCGCCGCCTTCATCGGTCTTGGCGCCGCGCCGATCTGGACGCACGAGCAGATGCCGCTCATGCCCAAGGGCCGCTACAAGCTGATGGACCGCTACATGCGCGAGGTCGGCACCCACGGCACCGAGATGATGCGCCGCACCTGCACCGTGCAGGTGAACCTCGACTTCGCCTCCGAAGCCGACATGGTGAAAAAATTCCGCGTGGCGCTGGCGCTCCAGCCCGTCGCCACCGCGCTCTTCGCAAGCTCGCCGTTCTTCGAGGGCAAAGTGAACGGCTGGCAGTCCTGGCGCGCGCGGATCTGGCGCGATCTCGACGCCGACCGCACCGGGATGCTGCCCTTTGTCTTCGAGGACGGCATGGGCTTCGAGCGCTACGTCGACTACGCGCTCGACGTGCCGATGTACTTCGTCTACCGCGACGGCAAATACATCGACGCGCTCGGCCAGTCGTTCCGCGACTTCCTGCGCGGCGAGCTGCCCGCGCTGCCCGGCGAGAAGCCGACGCTCTCGGACTGGGCGGACCACCTCACCACGATCTTCCCCGAGGCCCGCATCAAGAAATTCATGGAGATGCGCGGCGCCGACGGCGGCCCGTGGCGCAGGCTCTGCGCGCTGCCCGCCTTCTGGGTCGGGCTCCTTTACGACCAGAGCGCGCTCGACGCGGCCTGGGACCTCTGCAAGCATTGGGACGCCGGGACCCGCGACACGTTCCGCCACGATGCCGCGAAATACGGGCTCAAGGCCGAGATCGACGGCCGGAGCCTGCGCGACCTCGCCGCCGACGTGCTCGCCATCGCCCATGGCGGGCTCAAGGCGCGCGCCAAGCCAGGCGCCGGCGGCCTCGTTCCCGACGAGACCCACTTCCTCAACGCGCTCCACGAGATCGTCGCCGAGAACCGCACGCCCGCCGACGAGCTTCTGGCGAAGTTCCACGGCGAGTGGAACGGCGACCTGGACCGCATCTATGGCGAGTACAGTTACTAGCCTGCGGAGCGGCGGCAACGGGTGCCAAGGCGCGCGCGGCCACGTCAGGTCCGGGTGGCGAAGTTCCGCCCGCCCGGACCCCTCCGATCCGTCACAAAGCGTGAACGGAGGCTTAACGACAAGTATGCGCTTCGTTAACGCGGCCAATCGAGGCGTGCGAAATCGCGGTTTGTCGGGTTTATTCGTTCAAAAAGAACAAAACGGAACCGAACGGTAACGGTTGGTCGGCCATAAAGGGGCATCCGACAGGGAGCCGACCCTCATGGCCTACGACGATCACGACCACGAAACCCTGCGACCTTCTTTGACCGAGGCCATCGCCGATCTGATGACCGTC
Organism: uncultured Alphaproteobacteria bacterium; assembly: GCA_963698685.1. Classification (GTDB taxonomy): domain Bacteria; phylum Pseudomonadota; class Alphaproteobacteria; order Rhodobacterales; family Rhodobacteraceae; genus Amaricoccus. Next base: position 70,234 of record CAVORV010000030.1, on the reverse strand, counting down.
GGCGCCCTGCGCGACGACGACGATGACGCCGCGCTGCGCGCCGCGCTCAGGGCCGCGATCGCAGGCACCCGCGACCCCGCCGGGGCGCTCTGGGACCAGTATCGCGGCGGGCGGCCCGGAAGCCTGCGCCTGATCCGCCGCGCCGCTCGCTGATCAGGCCGCCGCGAGCAGCCTGATCCGCTGTTTCGCCTGCGCCGGACGCTCCGGCCCGCATCCCATCGCGTCCGCCGCGACGATCTCCACCTCGGCGATCCCGATGAAACCGAGAACATGCCTGCGCCACGGCGTCGAGCAGTCGATCTCCGACCCCACCCGCGGCCATGCCGCGGTCGGAATGGCGGAAATCTGTACCACGCCGGGTATCAAGGCCACCGGTTTCTGCGCCGCCTACGGCGGAATGCGCGGTCTGCTCGCACTGGCGCTTGCGCTCTACGGCCGTTCCGAAGGCGGCTTCATCGCCGAGGCCCCGACCCCGTCGACAGGCTCGCGGCGCTTCTGAACGAGGACGCGCGCGCCTGCGCCGCCGATCCCGCCGCCTGCGGCCGTCTCGTGATCGAGGAAACCCGCAACGGCGCCTGCCCCATGACGCGCGGTCTGATCGAGGAGCGGATCGTACGGGATCGCCGGATGTCGCCGAGGCGCTGGCCGAAGCGGTCATGATGACATTCGCGGGCATCCAGGCGTCGGCCCGCGACGGCGCCGTCCCTTGGCGTTTGGCGAGAACCGGCGCGATCGCGGCGGCCGGCATCCGGTCCGTTCTTGACGAAAGTCATCACGTTAATACTTTAAATAAATAATATCAGTGGCTTGGTCGGGCGCCAAAGTTGGACGGATCCTCAGAGTCCCCAGACCAGCAGGATCATCGGCACCGCCACCGCGATGACGATGATCTGGACCGGCAGCCCCAACCGCCAGTAATCGCCGAACCGGAACCCGCCCGGCCCGAGGATCAGCGTGTTGTTCTGATGCCCGATCGGCGTCAGGAACGCGCAGGATCCCCCCACCGCCACCGCCATAAGGAACGCGTCCGGCTCCGCTCCCAGCGACCGGGCGGCCCCGAGCGCGATCGGGGCCATCACCGCAACCGTCGCCGCGTTGTTCATCAGATCCGACAATGTCATCGTCACGACGAGCACGAGCAAAAGCGCCGCGAGCGCCGATCCCCGCGCGAGGTCCGTGACCATGAACCCCGCCATCAGATCCGCGGCCCCGGTGCTCTGAAGCGCCGCCGCCACCGGCAACAACGCGCCGAGCAGCACGATCACCGGCCAGTCCACCGCGTCATAGGCCGATCTCGGCGGGACCACCCGCGTCACCATCACGGCGAGCACCCCCGCCGCGAACGCGACCGCCGCCGGCAGCAATCCGGCCGCCGTAAGCCCGATCGAGCCCAGCATGATCCCCGCCGCGAGGATCATCCGCCGCCGGTCCGGCAGGTTCAGCTCCCGCTCCGCCAGCGGCAGACAGCCCTGATCGCTCGCGAAGACCGAGACGCTCTCCGGCGGTCCCTGAACCAGAAGCACGTCCCCCGCCCGAAACCGCGTGTCGCGCAGCCGCCCGATCGACCGCTCTCCCTGTCGCGACAGGGCGAGCAGGGTGATCTGGTATCGCGTCCGCATGTGGACCGCCGTCGCCGAGCGTCCGATGAGAGCCGCGGTCGGCGTCACCACCAATTCGATCAGAACCTCGTCGCTCTCCGCGGGGGGCTTCTTTTCCGCTTCGACGGGTGCGGTCTCCTGGTCCTCATCAACCTCGTCCGGCGGCGCTTCCTTCTCCAGAGACACGCCCAGCTGCGAGAGCGCTTTGGACAGGCCCTCCGGCTCCGCTTCGAGGATCAGGATGTCGTCGGCGAGGACCTTCATGTTCGAACGGGGGGCACGGAGCCGCACGTCGCGGCGGACCAGACCGATGACCTGGACCTCGGCCGCCGCGAGGGTGTCCTCGATCTCCCGAAGCCGCATCCCGACGGCCTTCGAGCCCTCGGGAACGAGCGCCTCGGTGATATAGGCACCGGCTTCGAAGCTCGCGACGCCGGAGCGGGTGCGGCCCGGCACAAGCCGCCAGCCGATCAGAGCGATGAAGGCGACGCCGGCGACCGCCACGGCGAGGCCGACGGGGGTGAATGCGAACATGCCGTAGCCCTCTCCGAACTCCTGCGCGCGGAAGGCGGAGACGATGAGGTTGGGGGGCGTCCCGATCAGCGTCGTCATGCCGCCCAGGATCGAGCCGAAGGCGAGCGGCATCAGCATCCGGCCGGGCGGGACGTCGAGGCGCGCGGCGGCCTGGATCGCGATGGGCATGAGCAGGGCGAGGGCGCCGACGTTGTTCATGAAGCCAGACAGGGCGGCGGCCAGCGTCGTGAGGCCGGCTATGGTCAAGGCGGGGGTCGCCTCGGCGGGCAGCAGCCGGCGGGCCATCACGTCGACCGCGCCGGAAGTCTGGAGGCCGCGGCTGAGGATCAGGACGCAGGCGACCGTTATGACGGCTGGCTGGCCGAAGCCGAGGAAGGCTTCGGGGCCGGGCACGAGGCCGCCGGCGACGCAGGCGATCAGGGCGGCGAGCGCGACCATGTCGTGCCGCCAGCGGCCCCAGACGAAGAGGCCGATCGTGGCCGCGAGGATCGCGAAGATGAGGATCTGATCGGGTGTCATGGCCCGGCCTGCGTCGCGCGCGGGAGGGTGGCGGTCAAGGCGTTTCCGGTCGAAGACGGAACCGTCCAATGTTGGCCGGTCCGCAACATGCTGAAAGTATTGTATTTAAGTGTTAATGCGACTTTTTCCCGGACTCGCCACCGCCGCCACCGATCCTGGGCTCGGTGCGGTCGATCAGGCGGCGGATGTTGGCCGCATGCCGGATCCAGACCAGAACGGCCATCGCAAGTCCGAGCCAAAGCGCGTCGAAGCGTCCGAAGAGCGCGAGCCAGGTCGGCGCGAGTGCCGCGGCGGCCAGCGCGGCGAGGGACGAGATGCGCCAGATCGCGGCGCAGACGAGCCAGACGAGGCAGGATGCGAGGCCTGCCGGGAAGCTGACGGCGAGCAGGACGCCAAGGAAGGTCGCGACGCCTTTGCCGCCCTTGAAGCCCGCCCAGAGCGGAAAAAGATGCCCGATGAAGGCCGCGAGACCGGCCAGAAGCGCCGCGCCTTCACCGGCGAAGGCGCGCGCGACGAGCACCACGACCGCGCCCTTGAGCGCGTCGAGAATCAGGGTCGCTGCGGCGGCCCCCTTGTTGCCGGTGCGCAGGACGTTCGTGGCGCCGATGTTGCCGGAGCCGATCTGACGCAGGTCGCCGAGGCCGAGCCGCCGCGAGATCACCAGACCGAACGGGATCGAGCCGACGAGATAGCCGATGATCACGAACAGGATGGTCAGGACGAATGTCATGCGGCGGACCTCGCGAAGACTTCGCGTCCCGCGACCAAGGTGCGCAGGACGCGGCCCTGCATGCGGCGAAGGTCGTAGGGCGTGTTCTTGGATTTCGACCGGAGATCCGCGCGGTCGAGAACGAACGGCGCGTCGGGATCGAAGAGCACGAGATCGGCCGGAGCGCCGGGCGCGAGGCGGCCTGAGGGCAGGCCGAGGAGTTTCGCGGGGTTGAACGAGAGCGCGCGCCAGAGCGCGGGCAGGGTCAGCGCGCCGGAATGGAAAAGCTGCATCGCTGCGGGGAGCAGGGTTTCCAGCCCGACGGCGCCGGAGGCGGCCTCCTCGTAGGGGAGGCGCTTGGATTCCTCGTCCTGTGGCGTGTGGAACGAGCCGATGATGTCGATGAGGCCGTCAGCGAGAGCCGCGACCATCGCCATCCGGTCGTCCTCGGAACGCAGCGGCGGCGTCAGTTTGAAAAACGTGCGGAAGTCACCGATATCGAGTTCGTTGAGCGTGAGGTTGTGGATCGAGGCCCCGGCCGTGACGCGCAGACCGGTCTTTTTGGCGCGGGTGAGCGCGGGGAGCGACAGCGCGGTGGAGATCTGGTCGGCGTGGTAGCGGACGCCGGTGAGTTCGACGAGCGCGAGATCGCGCTCGAGACCGATGCGCTCGGCCATGGGATGCACATCGGGCAGGCCGAGTTGGCTGGCGAACTGGCCCGAGGTCATGCAGGCGCCGGCGCTGAGCGTCGGATCCTGTGGATGGCCGACGACGAGCGCGCCGAGACCGGCGGCGTAGGTCATGCAGCGCTGGAACACGCGCGGATTTTTCACGGCGGCCGAGTTGGTGAAGGCGACGGCGCCCGCGTCCATCAGCAGGCCGATCTCGGTCATCTCGACGCCCTCGCGGGCCTTGGTGAGTGCGGCCATCGGCAGGACGTTGACCGGGCTGGCGCCGGCGGCGCGGCGGAGGATGAACTCGAGGATTTCGGGGTCGTCGATGGCGGGCTCCGTGTCCGGGCGGGTGACCATCGTGGTGACGCCGCCGGCCGCGGCCGCGGCGCCGGCGGTCTTGAAGCTCTCCTTGTGGCGCTCGCCGGGTTCGCCGACCTTGACGCCGATGTCGACGATGCCGGGGGCGAGGTGTTTTCCGCCGCAGTCGAAGCCGGGGCGGGGGCCCTCGAAGATCTCGGTGAGGACGCCGTCGGCGATGACCAGGCCGCCGTCGAAGACGCGGTCTGCTTCGGGGTCGATGATGCGGGCGTTGGTGAGGGTCAGCATGGGGTGGAGCCCGTGATCGTGACTGGCGCGTGGTATCGCGATGCGCGGAGGACCGCGCCCGGCCCGTGGGTGGGCGCATCGCGCCGGCCCCGGGGGGCGGGTCGGGCGCGATCCGGGGCTGACGCCACGGAAGAAGGAGCTGCGAAGACGTCGCTCATGCGGACGCCACCGCGTTGCTGGCGCGCTGGTTGCGGCCCAGGAGGTCCATCGCGGCCATGCGGATCGCCACGCCCATCTCGACCTGCTCCTGGATGACGGAGACGTTGATGTCGTCGGCCAGAAGCCCGTCGATCTCGACGCCGCGGTTCATCGGACCCGGATGCATGACGATGGCGTCGGGTTTGGCGTATGAGAGCTTCTCGGCGTCGAGGCCGAAACGGTGGTAGTATTCGCGCATCGAGGGGATGAGCGCGCCGTCCATGCGTTCCTTCTGGAGGCGGAGCATCATCACGACATCCGCGCCTTTGAGGCCCTCGCGCATGTCCTCGAACACCTCGACGCCGAAATTTCCGATGCCGGGCGGCAGGAGCGTCGGCGGGGCGATCAGGCGGATGCGGTTCTCCATGCGGCCGAGCAGCCAGATGTTGGAGCGCGCCACGCGCGAATGGGCGATGTCGCCGCAGATCGCGACGGTCAGGCGCGAGAGCGTGCCCTTGCGGCGACGGATGGTGAGCGCGTCAAGCAGGGCCTGGGTCGGGTGCTCGTGGCGGCCGTCGCCGGCGTTGAGCACGGCGCAGTTGACCTTGGAGGCGAGCAGGTTGACCGCGCCGCTATGGGGATGGCGCACGACGAGCAGATCGGGATGCATGGCGTTGAGCGTCATCGCCGTGTCGATCAGGGTCTCGCCCTTTTTGACCGAGCTTGCGGCGAGGCTCATGTTCATGACCACCGCCCCGAGCCGTTTGCCGGCGAGCTCAAAACTCGCCTGGGTGCGGGTGGAGTTCTCGAAGAACATGTTGATCTGGGTGAGGCCGCGCAGGGCGTCGGCGCCCTTCTGCGGGCTGCGGTTCAGATCGACGTAGGTCTCGGCGAGATCGAGGATCGTCTCGATGTCGGCGCGGGAGAGGTCCTTTATGCCGAGCAGATGTCGATGCGCGAACAAGGGTTTCTCCGGGAAGGTTCCGGACGCATCTATAGCAGGCGGCCGGTGCGGGACAACCCGTCGCGGGGCGGGCTGGCGCGGGTGCGGACGCTCGGGTAGGCTCGCGGCATCCGAAACGTTCGCGGGAGCCCGCCATGGCCGCCTATCTCGTCGTCGACGCCGACATCCACGATGTCGAGGCCTACGACCGCTATAAGGCCGGGGCGCGTCCGATCCTGGAGCGGCACGGCGGCGAGTATCTCGCGCGCGGCGGGGCGCTCGACGTCGTCGAGGACGGGACGTGGACGCCGACGCGGCTGGTGATCGTGCGGTTCCCCGACGCGGCCTCGGCGCGGGCGGCGCTGGACGATCCGGATTACGCGCCCCTGCGGGCGCTGCGTCAAAGCGCGGCGAAGGCGACGCTCGCGATCGTCGAAGGGATCTGAGGGACATGGTGGACGGCACGCCCGAGCTTCCGCCCGCGGTGGCCGACGCGTTCGCGCGCTTTCCGGAGGCCGCGCGGGCGCGGCTTCTGGCGGCGCGCGGTCAGGTTTTCGCGGCGGCCGCGGGCGATCCGCGCGTCGGAGAACTGACCGAGACGCTGAAATGGGGCGAGCCCGCGTATCTGACCGGGACGACCCGGAGCGGAAGCACGGTGCGGCTGGGGCTCGCGGGGAAGCCTGCGGAGTCGGCGATGCTGCTGAACTGCCGCACCGGGCTCGTGGAGGAGATCCGCGCGCGGTACGGCGACCTGTTCCGATATGCCGGGACGCGCGGGGTGCTGCTGTCGGACGCGACCCCGCCCGAGGCCGTGCGGCACTGCGCGGCGTTGGCGCTGACCTGGCACGCGCGGCGTCGGGAGCGGCCATGAGCGCCGCGGAGCGTTCATTCGAAGCGGATCTGGCGACGCTGGCCTGGCTGGTCGAGCTTGGCGCGGACGAGGCGATCTGCGAGGAGCCGGTCGACCGGTACGAGGCGGCCGAGGCGGTCGTGACGCGCGAGGCCGTGCCGGAGCCGGAGGCGGAGCCCGCGCCGCCGGCGGCTTTGGACGCGGCGTCCGGGGCGATCGCGGCGGCATGCGGGGATCTGGCGGCGCTTCGGGCCGCGATGGCGGCGTTCGACGGCTGCGCGCTGAAGCGCGGCGCGAAGAACCTGGTGTTCTCGGACGGAAATCCGGAGGCGCGGGTGATGATCGTGGGCGAGGCGCCGGGGCGGGACGAGGATCTGGCGGGGCGGCCGTTCGTGGGTCGGTCGGGGCAGCTTCTGGACCGGATGTTCGCGGCGATCGGGCTGTCGCGCGGCGCCGAGGCGGCGGCGGACGCGCTCTACATCGCCAACGTGCTGCCGTGGCGGCCGCCGCAGAACCGCGATCCGTCGGGCGACGAGATCGCGATGATGGCGCCGTTTCTGGCGCGGCATATCGAGCTGGCGGGCCCGGAGGTGATCGTGACCGTGGGCAATTCGGCGACGCGGACGCTCCTAGAGACGCAGCTGGGGATCACGCGGCTGCGCGGGACGTGGGGCGAATGGCGGGGCGTGCCGGTAATGCCGATGTTCCATCCGGCGGCTCTGCTGCGCGATCCGATGAAGAAACGCGACGCCTGGGCCGATCTTCTGGCGGTCCGGGCGCGGTTGGAGGGGTGAGATGGGGATAGATGAAGGACGCGAGTTTCTGCCGTCCCGTATCGCGGTGCTGACGGTGTCGGACACGCGGAGCCTGGCGGAGGACCGGTCGGGTGACGTGCTGGTCGCACGACTTGAGGCGGCGGGGCATGTGCTCGCGGACCGCGCGATCGTGCGCGACGAGCGGGCGGAGATCGCGGAGCGGCTGCGTGGCTGGATCGCCGATGATGGCGTCGACGTGGTGATCTCGACGGGCGGGACGGGCCTGACCGGGCGGGACGTGACGGTCGAGGCGCATGGCGACGTCTACGAGAAGGAGATCCCCGCCTTCGGGACGCTGTTCACGATGCTGTCCTACGAGAAGATCGGGACGAGCGCGATCCAGAGCCGGGCCTGCGCCGGGGTGGCGGGGGGCACGTATCTGTTCGCGCTGCCCGGATCGCCGGGGGCCTGCAAGGACGCCTGGGACGGGATCCTGGGCGCCCAGCTCGATTATCGGCACATGCCGTGCAACTTCGTCGAGATCCTGCCCCGGCTCGAGGAGCACCGGCGGCGGAAGTGACGCCCCGGGGCCTGGTCCACGCGTGAACCTGTGGCAAGTATATGATTTAAAATGCCTTTGAAGCCTGACAAAGGGTTAATGCGGTCGGGACCTCACGCGACCTTGTCGAGGACCGCCCCGGCTGCGTTCTCGCCCCGAAGCGTGGGCAGGGTGGCGTTGATGCCGCCGCCGCCGAGCGGCTGTTCCGGCTTTTCGGCCCCGCCGCCCGACAGCGCGGGTGCGGCGTCCGGGGCGTCGGCGAGGCCCTTGACCAGATCGCCGAGACGCTCGCGGGCCTGGGCCGCGATCGCGAAGGCGCGGGCGGACTCCTCGTCGGCGCGTCGGGGCGCGAGGCTGAAATCCGCGCGGAGCAGACTCGTATCCGCCGGCGTGCCCTGTCTCGGGACGCTTTGCGCGGCGGCTGTCGGGCGCGCCGAGGATGGTTGGACATTCGTCGGGCCGGTGGATCGCAGTCGTGGCAGGGGGTGGCGCGCCCTCGGCGACCGGAGGCGCGCGGATGTCGATTGGGTGCTGTCCGGGCCGGTCTGCGGCGTGTCGGCGGAGGGGGCGGAACGTAGCGCGATCCGCCAGCCAGAAGACTGGCGAGGTTTCCTATGAGGCCCATCATTTTGCTCCCTGATGCAGGTTCATGCGGGCAGGATACCATCGCAAGCGGGCCTCAAAAGGCTTGACCGCCGCGCCCGGTAAACGCGTGCAGCGCGCAAAGCGCATCAAGTGACGTGACAGAAGTCTCCTATAGGGCTCTGTTTAAAAATACAAAAGATGAGGATTGCGTGGGGCGCTTCTCTCGAGTCTCGCCGAGGTCGCGTTAACGCTCGCCACCGACAATGGCGCCTGGAAGGCTCCGGCGAGTCACGCCCACGAGAAAGCGGTCTTTTCGACGAGGGCGCCGCCGAAACGACCCCGGACGTTCGCGGTGACGGTTCCGCCCAAGCCGCGATAGAACCGGCATCCGGTGCGGTTCTCGGTCAGGCACCAGATGGTCAGGCTGCGCAGACCGGCCTCGGCGAGCCGCCGGCGCGCCTCGTGGAACAGGCGCGATCCGAGGCCGACCCCCTGGAATTCCGGGCGGAGGTAAAGCTCGTAGATCTCGCCGCCCGTCGCGCGGACCCGGTCGGGTCCGAGAAGGGCGTATCCCGAAAGCGTGCCGTCGAGCGCGATGACCAGAGGCGGTCCGCCGCGCGTCGCCATGCGCCGCCAGAACCGCGGACCCCGCGTCCCCGCGGCGCGTTCGATGACGGGCATCGGCAGGATGCCGAGATAGGCGTTGCGCCAGGCGTCGCGATGGGCCGCCGCGAGATCGGCGGCGTCGGAAACGGTGGACCATCGGGTTTCGATCATGGCGGCCTCCGATGCGATCATGCGTCCGAGGCGACGGGTCCGCAAGTTGTCGCAGGGCGCCTCTTGAAGTGGACGTGAACGCACGGATCTGCGATAAATGAAGGGTGTCGGGCAAATGCGGGAGCGCGGCGCGGTGAGCGGAACCGACCTGAAGGATCTGATCGAGACCCGGATGAAGCCGGCGCGGCCGCGGCTTTACCGGGTGGTTCTTCTCAACGACGATTTCACGCCGCGCGATTTCGTCATCGGCGTGCTCAAACGGGTCTTCGGGTTGAGTCGCGATCAGGCGCACGGCGTGATGATCACGGCGCATCGCAAGGGCGTCTGCGTGGTTGCTGTGTTCACCCGCGAGATCGCGGAGACCAAGGCGACCCAGGCGACGGACATGGGCGCGCGCGAAGGGTATCCGCTGCGGTTTCTCACCGAACCCGAGGATTGAGCGGCGGAAGTCCGCGCGGCGGGCGTTCAAGGGTCGTCGGGCCGGGAGCCAAAATTTCGTGACTGATCGGTATTTCTCCGACATCGCACGGGATTGGTCTATATTCCTGCCATGACCTGAGAGTTGGAGGACGCCGCCGGATGCGGTTCGCGATGCGCAGTCTGTTCGGCATGATGCTCCTGGTGTTGACGCTGGGGCTTCTGGCCATGGCGGTCGGGACGATTTCCGGCGCGCTCGCGACCCGAAACGCGGATGAGCGGGGCCGGGAGCCGGCGCGCGAGCGCGTCTTCGCGGTGAACGTGGCGACGTTCGAGGCGGTGACCGCCAAGCCGGTGCTGACCGCCTGGGGCGATCTGCGCAGCGCGCGGACGCTGGAACTGCGCGCGGAGGCGGGCGGGACGCTGATCGAACTCGCGCCCGGCTTTCGCGACGGCGGGCGGATCGCGGCTGGCGAGACGCTCTGGCGGATCGACCCGGCGGATGCGGAGACCGCGCTCGAACTCGCGCGCAGCGATCACGCGGCGGCCATCGCGGAGGAGGCGGAGGCGCTTGCCGGTCTCGCGCTCGCCCGCGAGGAGCGCGCGGCGTCGGAACGCCAGCGCGATCTGCGCGCGCAGTCGCTGGCGCGCGCCGAGGATCTGAGCGGGCGCGGGGTCGGAACCGCCGCGGCGCTCGAGGACGCGGAACTGGCGCTCGCGACGGCCGAGCAGGCAGTGACCGGACGCAGGCTCGCGCTGGCGCAGGCCGAGGCGCGGATCGGGCGCTCGGCGATCGCGACCGCGCGCGCGGCGATCGGGGTGGCCGAGGCCGAGCGGATCCTGGCGGACACCGTGGCCGTGGCCCCCTTCGACGGCGTGCTGACCGAGGTCGACGCCGTGCTCGGGCGGCTCGTGACCACCAACGAGAAGCTCGGCGTCCTGCTCGACCCGACGGCGCTCGAAGTGGCGTTCCGGGTCTCGAACGGGGAATTCGCCCGGATCGCCGACGCGGCGGGCGACGTGATGCCGCTCGACGTGACGGCGATCCTCGCGGCGGACGGCGCCGAGGTGGCGGTCGCGGGACGGATCGACCGGACCGGCGCGTCGAGCGTGGCCGGCCAGTCCGGCCGGCTGGTCTACGCGGCATTGGAGACGGAGCGGCTCGGGCTGATGCGGCCGGGAGATTTCATGACGGTGCGTGTCGAGGAGCCGAGCCTGACGGGTGTGGCCGTGCTTCCCGCGACGGCGGTCGACGCGGAGGGCGGCGTTCTGCTTCTGGGCGAGGACGGGCGTCTGGAGGCGGCGCGGGTCACGGTGCTGCGGCGCCAGGGCGACGCGGTGATCGTCGCGGACGCGCCGTTCGGGCGGGAATTCGTGACGGAGCGGCAGCCGCAACTCGGGGCGGGCATCCTGGTGCGGCCTCTGCGCGACGGGGCGCCGGAGGCCGAGGCGATGGTGCGTCTGTCGCCCGAACGTCGCGCCGGGCTGATCGAGGCGGTGCGCGCCAACGGGCGGATGCCGGAGGAGGCCAAGGCGCGGATCCTCGCGACGCTCGAGAGCGACGAGGTGCCCGCCGCGATGGTGGACCGCCTCGAATCGCGCCGAAGCGGCGGCTGAGGCGATGGCGGCGCGCGACCGGGTCCGGGCGGCGGGACAGGGCGTTTTCGCCTATTTCGCGCGGCATCCGACGGCGGCGAATCTTCTGATGGTGCTCATGGTGGCCTTCGGTCTGCTCGGGGCGACCCAGATCCGCAGCCAGTTTTTTCCCGACGTCGTGGTCAATTCGGTCTCGGTCTCGATCGCGTGGCAGGGCGCGGGACCGGAGGAGGTCGACAGCGGGATCGTGGCGCTGGTCGAGCCCGCGCTTATGGCGGTGGAGGGCGTCGAGGGGTCGGAGGCGTCGGCGCGCGAGGGCCGCGCGGAGGTCGATCTGGATTTCGAGCCCGGCTGGGACATGGGCCGCGCCGTCGCGGACGTCGAGACGGCGCTGGCGGGGATCTCGAATCTGCCCGAAGGCGCCGAAGACCCCGACGTGCGGCGCAGCCAGTGGCGCGACCGGGTGACGGACGTGGTGATCCACGGGCCGGTGAGCGTGGCGCAGCTCGGGCGCTTCGCCGACGAGTTCACCGCGCTGCTCTACCGCGAGGGGATCACGCGCACGACGATCCGCGGCGTCGCCGATCCGGTGATCCGCGTCTCGGCGCCCGAGGCGAGCCTGATCCGCCACGACACCAGCCTGCGCGAGATCGCGGACGTGATCGAGGGCGGCACGGAGGCGGCGCCGGCGGGCGAGGTCGCGGGCGGCGGCACGCGGCTGCGCGCGGGGTCCGAGCGGCGGGGGGCCGACGCGATCGGCGATCTGGTTATCCGTTCGGATGCCGGGGGCGGCAAGCTGCTGGTGCGCGACGTGGCGGATATCGAGGTCGAAGGCGCGGATTCCGGCCGGGCGTATTTCATGGGGGGCCAGCCGGCCGTCACGATCCGGGTGGACCGCTCCGATCAGGGCGACGCCATCGGGATGCAGGAGAGCGTGGCGCGGGTTGCGGCGGACATGCAGGCCGTGCTGCCCGGCGGGGTGCGGATCGAGCTTGTGCGGACGCGGGCGGAGGGGATCACCGACCGGCTGGATCTGCTGCTTCGGAACGGTCTGATGGGGCTGGCGCTGGTGGTCGGGCTGCTGTTCCTTTTCCTCAACGCCCGCACGGCGTTCTGGGTCGCGGCGGGCATTCCGGTCGCGATGGTCGCGGCGGTGGGGTTCATGTTCGCGGCGGGGCTGACGCTCAACATGATCTCGCTGTTCGGGCTGATCCTCTGTCTGGGGCTGGTGGTCGACGACGCGATCGTGGTTGCGGAGCATGCGGACTGGCGCCGGCGCAAGCTGGGCGAGCCGGCGGCGGTGGCGGCCGAGAGCGCGGCGGCCCGGATGTCGCTGCCGGTCTTCTCGGCGATGGTCACGACGGTGCTGGCGTTTTTCGGGCTGACCTTCATTGGCGGGCGGTTCGGGGACATGATCTCGGACATCCCGTTCACGGTGATCGTGGTGCTGATCGCGAGCCTCGTCGAGTGTTTCCTGATCCTGCCGCACCACATGGTCGGCGCGCTGGCGCGCGGCGCGCGCGAGAGCTGGATCGACGCGCCGAGCCGGGTTTTCAACCGGGGGCTCGACGCGTTCCGCGAGCGGTTCTTCATGCCGGCGATCGGCTGGGTTGTCCGGCTGCGCTATCCGGTGATCGCGGCGGCGATCCTTCTCCTGGCGCAGTCGGGCGCGATGTTCATCCGGGGCGACGTGTCCTGGCGGTTTTTCGCATCGCCCGAGAGCGGCTCGGTCACCGGCAACATCGCGATGCTGCCGGGGGCCGGACGGTCTGATACGGTCGCGATGGTGCGCGAGCTGGAGCGCGCGGTCGCGGCGGTGGACGCCCGGATGCTCGCCGAGCACGGCGCGGCCCCGGTCGCCTCGGCGCTGTCGCAGGTGGGCGGGACGGCGGGCCGGGGCCTTTCGTCGGACGACGTCAAGGATCCCGATCAGCTCGGCTCCATCGACATCGAACTGATCGACCCGGATCTGCGGCCGTATTCGTCGTATGAATTCGTGGCGATGGTCGAGGAGGAGGTGGTGCGCGCGCCCCTGCTCGAGACGCTGAGTTTCCGGAGCTGGGGCCAGGGGCCGGGGGGCGATGCGCTCGACGTGACGTTGACCGGCGGGGACGCCCGCACGCTCAAGGCGGCGGCCGAGGCGGTCAAGACCGCGCTCGCGCCGAACGCCATCGTCAGCGGGCTCGAGGACACGCTGGCCTATGACAAGACGGAACTGGTGCTGGAGCTGACGCCGCTGGGGCAGCGGCTCGGCTTCACCATCGACGCGGTGGGCGCGGAGCTTTTCGCGCGGCTCTCAGGCATCGAGGCGGCGGAATTCGCGCAAGGCGCGCGCACGATGACGGTGCGGGTCGGCCTGCCCGAGGACGAGATCACGGGGGATTTCCTCGACCGGACGCGGCTGCGCTCGCCGGACGGCGATCTGGTGGCGCTCGACGCCATCGTGACGCTGGAGAGCCAACTGGGGTTTTCGAAGCTCAGCCGCGAGAACGGGTCGCGCGTGGTCAGCGTGACGGGAGACGTCAGCGAGGACGATCCGGCGGCCGCCGTCGCGCTGACGCGCGATCTGGAAGAGGTCATCCTGCCGGACATCGCCGAGCGGTTCGCGGTGGATTACGCTTTCGCCGGTCTGGCGCAGCAGGAGCGGGATTTCCTCGGCGATGCGCTGGCGGGTTTCACGCTCTGCCTGATCGGCATCTATCTGACGCTCGCCTGGGTGTTCGAGAGCTGGTTCCGGCCGCTCGTGGTGATGGCGATCATTCCGTTCGGGTTCATCGGCACGATCTGGGGGCACTGGCAATGGGATCTGGCGCTGAGCATTTTCACGGTGGTGGGGCTGATCGGCATGACCGGGATAATCATCAACAACGCCATCGTGCTGATCACCACGGTGGAGCAGCACGGACGGGGCATGGCGACGGTGCCGGCGGTGATCGCGGCGGCGGGCGACCGGCTCCGGCCTATCTTGCTGACCTCGCTGACGACGGTGCTGGGGCTGGCGCCGCTGGTGTTCGAGCGGAGCCAGCAGGCGCTGTTCCTCAAGCCGACGGTGGTGACGCTGGTCTACGGTCTCGGGGTGGGCGCGATTCTGGTGCTTATCATCGTGCCGGCGCTGCTGGTCATCGAGAGCGACGTGCGGATGCAGATCCGATCCTGGCGCCGGGCGATCGGGCCGCGCGAGGGTGGCCCCTCGGGCGTGGTCCGGGGCGCGACGCTGGCGGGACTGGTCTGGCTTGCCGCGACGTTCGGCCCGCTTCTGGTCGCGGGCGCACCCGTCGGTCCCGCGGCCTGGGTGGTCGAGGCGCTGCCGGGTGTTTCGGCCGCGTGGGCCGCGTTCGCGACGCTTTTCGCCGGCCTGCTCGTCATCGTGCTGGTGGCGATGCCTGTTCTGGCGCGCCGGGTGCGGAGCTGATCGGAGGGCAGGCGAAGGGTACGAAGGTGCTGGCCATGCCTTCGTTCATCGACAGGATCGTGAGGGTGTCGGCGAGGCGGATCTCTGCGTCGGAGGTCGGGCAGACCTTCGCCCCGTCCGCGCATCCCGAGGCGATGAAGGCTTCCTGGCTTTCGACGAAACCGGCGCCGAGTCCCGCGTCGCCGTGGAGGTCGAGCGCGCGGGACCAAGCGGTCGAGTAGATCTCGCATTTGCGGGTCGTCCAGGCGTCGTCGGCGAGGGTCGCCACCGACGGGATGAGGACGCCGCCGCAGATGGCCGCCATACCTGTCGTCCGTCGGAGCAGGCGGCGGGCGGCTGTCACTGCCCCGGACCGTCCAGAAAGAACCGGACCATCTCGGCGGAGGCGTCCGGACCGGAGGCTTCGGTGAAGGAGCCGCGCGGGTCGCCACCGGACCATGCGTGGCCGAGGCGCTCGATCCGCCAGTGCTCGGCCGTCTCAGTGACTTCGCGGGTCCAGCCGGGTCCGGTCGTCGTGTCGGACACGGGCCCGCTTCGGGCGGCCTCGAAGACGCGGGTGCCGTTGCGGGGGTGGACGGTCCGATCCGCCGCCCCGTGAAACACGATCGCACGGGGCAGGGGTGCGGCGGGCGTCGCGGCCTCTCCGCGCATGGCGGCGAAGGCGCTGATGACGTCATGGGCGGCTCCGGCGGGCAGGCCGGAATGCACGCCGATGGCGGCGAAGGTCTCGGGATGCGTCGAGCCCGCGACGGCAGCCATCGCGCCCCCGCGGAGAGGCCGGCAATGAAGACGCGGTTCTGCGAGACGCCATGTTCCGTCGCGATCTCGCGGGCCAGGGCGGCGAGGATTCCCGGCTCTCCGCGTCCGGCGATCTGGTCGCCCGGGCGGAACCAGTTCCAGCAGTTCGAGGCGTTATGGGACCCGGTCTGGCGAGGGTAGGCGACAAGCAGGCCGTGGATCTCGGCCTGTGCGTTCATCGTCGTGCCGAGCGCGAAGTCTTCCGGGTTCTGCTTGCAGCCGTGCAGCATCACGACGAGCCCGCGCGGCCCGTCCTCGGGCAGGGCGGCGGGAACGTAGAGGCGGTACTCGCGGTCGCCCGCCGGTCCGGAATGGTTGGAGGCGAGGAAGCTCGCGCCCTCGGGGATGTCGGGGCCGCGCGTGGGGGCGGGTCTGAGCGCGTCCAGATTGAGCCGGGCCCGTCCCTCGCGGAGTTTCGAGACGATGCCGTCCAGCCTGCGGCGTGGTTTGGAGGGTGCGACCTCCACGGCCGTCTCCGCGCCGGGGTCGACGCGGGAGGATCGGGGCGGCGGAGTGCCGTCCGGGGCGCCGCCGGAAAGGGCGGCCTGGATGATGCGGGTCGCCTCAGTGAGATCGCCGGAGCGGGTGCTCCGTGTCGCCCTGCGCATGGCGTCGGTGAAATCGGGGCTCATGTGGGTGTCCTTGCGGTTCAGGTGATGCGGTCGGCGAGGGCTTGCTTGATCTCTCGCGAGGCTTGGAGCGCGCCGAGGACCTGGATCGATCCGATCGTGGCGAGCGCGAGTTCGGGGGTGACGTCCGAGGCGATGCGGACGAGGCCGACCACCTTGACGTGGAGAGTCTCGCCGACGGAACGGGCGGCCTCGAGATCGGCGACTGTGAGATCTCGCAGGCCAAGCTCGAGCATGTGGCGCTCGACCGACCGGGAGATCTGGTCGGCGTGGTCGGTGAGGTGGGTGCGGATCGCGGTGCGGATGAAATCGGTGCGGTTGGAATAGAAGCCGTCCCGCACCATCAGATCGATCCGGCCCAGATCGACATGGCCGAGATTGATGGTGATCTTCTCCGTTTCGCCGCCTTGGTCGCGCAACTGTCTGACTTCGCCCATTCGATTCCCCATCTCTTTGGATGGTATATGGATGGTATTTGGCTGTCCGTCAAGCGCCGAAAAGATTGGGCTGCAGGCCGCCGACGCCCGGATCGACGGCGAAGAGGGCGCCTTCCGACGGGTTCGCGGCAAGGTGCTCCGGGCTCATGGTGAAACGCGCGGAGGTGATGAAGAGCGTGCGGAGATCCTCGCCGCCGAAGGCGCAGCTGGTGGGCCAGGTGCAGGGCAGGTCGATGATCCGGTCGACGGTTCCGTCGGGGAGGATGCGGATCACGCAGGCTCCGCCGACCACGCGGCAGTTCCAGAGAGCGCCTTCGGCGTCGAGGGCCGAGCCGTCGGGCAGGCCGCGCGGGAAGTTCTCCAACAGGACGCGGCGGGGGCCGAGGCGGCTGTTTTCGATCGGGTAGGAATAGAGCGTGTTGGCCATGGTGTCGGCGGTCAGGAGGCGGCCGTCCGGGGTCCAGGCGAGGGTGTTGGTGATGCCGAAGCGGTCCTCGGTCAGACGGGCGACGGCGCCGTCCGGGGAGATGCGGTAAAGCCGGCCGGCATCGTTGGCGATGTCGACGGGGGAGCCGTCCGGGGCGACGTTGTTCTGCATGGTGCCGACCCAGAACGAACCGTCGGGGGCGACGACGCCTTCGTTGAGACGGTTGCCGGGGAGGTCCGGCTCCGGGGTGGCGAGATGCTCGAAGCCGTCGGCGAAGTCCCAGAGGCGGACGTCGCGGGAGCCGCCGAGGATGGCGCGGCCGTCGCGGGTGAGACCGAGTGAGGTGGCGAGGTCGCCGACCGGCTGGACGCGGTGGGAGTCGGGATCGTCGGGGCGCATCGAATGGACGTTGCGGCCGACGAGATCGACCCAGCGGAGGAGGCCGCGCCCCGCGTCCCAGAGCGCGCTTTCGCCGACGATGTTGCGGGCGTCGAGGATCAGAGCGGGCGTCATGGCGCGATCTCCGGTGCGGCTTGACAGAAGCGTATCGCGGAATTACGGCTGTTTCAAATAGAAGCTGTCAGACAGGTTGGGTGAGACCTGCGCGCTCATTCAGGGGGAAGTGTTGGCTCAAGCCGCCGAAACGCAGGACACTCTGGTGTCACGGACCGTGCGGTCGGTGACGGGGCTGATCCGCGCCGGCAATCTCGGGCCGGGGGATCCTCTGCCGAGCGAAACGGAACTGTCGCGCGATCTCGGCGTGTCGCGGACGGTGGTGCGCGAGGCGTACCGGTCGCTGGCGACGCTGCATCTGATCGAACTGGGAAACGGGCGGCGGGCGCGGGTGGCGCATCTGGATCACCATGCGATGTCGCTGATGATCGGGCACGGCGTGCAGACCGAGCAGATCTCGATCCAGCAGGTCTATGACGTGCGGCGGACCATCGAGATGCGGACGGTGGCGCTGGCGGCGCTGCGCCGGAGCGAGGCGGAGGCGGACGAGTTGGTGCGGCACGCGCGCGCAATGGCGGAGAATTTCGACGATCCGCCGAAGGTGCAGTCGCATGACGTGGCGTTTCACGAGACCATCGCGACGGCTTGCCGCAATCCGGTCTTCGCGCTGATCACCGGGGCGCTGACCGGGGTTATGCGCGAGACCTGGGCGGTGGGCTGGCAGGCGCGGCCGAACGACGCGGAGCGGTGGCTGAACGTCAATTGCCACAACGCCATAGCGGACGCGGTGAAGGCGGGCGATCCGAAGGCGGCATCGGCCGGGATCGCCGAACATTACGACCATTCGACGAAGGCGCTCGTCGCCGCGGGGATAGGCTGAGCCATGAGGATACGCGCGATCGAGACGGTCCGGGCCGAGGAGCTTCCGAACCTCGTGTGGATCCTGGTCCATACGGACGAGGGCGTGACGGGGCTGGGCGAGACGTTCCTGCTGTCGGAGACGGTGGAGGCGTATCTGCACGAGCATCTGGCGCCGCGCGCCATCGGGCGCGATCCGTTGGCCATCGACCGGCTGGCGCGGGACATGAACGGATACCTGGGGTTCCGGTCGACGGGGGCGGAGACGCGGGGCAATTCGGCCTTCGACATCGCGCTCTGGGACATTTTCGGCAAGGTGACGGGACAGCCGATCGCGCAGCTTGCTGGGCGGGTTCAGCCGCGAGAGGATCCGGACCTACAACACCTGCGCCGGGCCGACCTACATGAAGAAGTCGAAGGGGCAGACGACGTCGAATTACGGCCTGAGCGACACGGCGGGCGCACGCTACGACGATCTGAACGGGTTCCTGAATGACGCGGGCGCGCTGGCGGAGGATCTTCTGTCCGAGGGCATCACGGCGATGAAGATCTGGCCGTTCGATGCCGCGGCGGAGGCGAATGACGGGCTCTATTTGTCCAGCGCGGAACTGAAATCCGCATTGGAGCCGTTCGAGAAGATCCGCGCGGCGGTGGGCGACCGGATGGACGTGATGGTCGAGTTCCATTCGATGTGGCAGCTGATGCCCGCCATGAACATCGCCAAGGCGCTGACGCCCTACGGCACGTTCTGGCACGAGGATCCGATCAAGATGGACAGCCTTGCGAGCCTGCGGCGCTACGCCGCCGTCTCGCCGGCGCCGATCTGCGCGTCGGAGACGTTGGCGTCGCGCTGGGCGTTCCGCGATCTGCTGGAAACGGACGCGGCGGGGGTGGTGATGCTCGATCTGAGCTGGTGCGGCGGGATCTCGGAGGCGCGCAAGATCGCGTCGATGGCGGAGGCATGGCATCTGTCGGTCGCGCCGCATGACTGCACCGGGCCGGTGGTTCTGACGGCGTCCACGCATCTGTCGCTGAACGCGCCGAACGCTCTGGTGCAGGAGAGCGTGCGGGCGTTTTACCGGACCTGGTATCGCGACGTGCTGACGGCGGTGCCGGAGGTGAAAGACGGGATGATCACCGTGCCGCCGGGGCCGGGTCTCGGGACGGAGCTCAATCCCGATCTCGACCGGATTTTCACAACGCGGCGGCGGGTGAGCGACGCCGCGACGATCGACTGAAACGGACGCAAACCAAGGGGAGAAAATACATGAGACGCACACTGACCGGACTGACGCTGGCCGCCATGCTGTCGGGCGGCGCGGCGATCGCGCAGGAGCCGATGAGCATCGTGTTCACGCACCATTCCTCGGCCTCGAACCCGTTCTGGCAGGCGGTCAAGAAGGGCTTCGACGACGCCTGCGAGAAGATCGCGGCCGATTGCCAGATGATCTTCACCCAGACCGAGGGCTCGATCGACCAGCAGACCGCCAACATGATGGCGGGCCTGGCCGGTCAGCCCGACGCGCTGCTGACGTCGATTGTGGACAATACCGCCTTCGATCAGATCATCGCCGACGCTCGGGCGAACGGCGTGACGGTGATCGCGGTGAACGTGGACGACACCGAGGGCGCCGCCGGCAACGCGCGGCAGGCCTTCATCGGCCAGGGGTTCCTCGCGGCCGGCCACGCGCTCGGCGCGAAGATGTCGGAGTTCTTCCCCGAGGAGGGCCCGATCAAGGCGGTCGTCGGCATCTCGGCGCCCGGCCAGAACTGGTCGGAGCAACGTGGCGCGGGTGTCATGGCGTTTCTCGAGGAATACAAGGCGGCGAACCCGGACCGTGAGGTCGAGATCGTGCGGCTTGATACCGGCACCGACGGCGCCGTGGTGGCCGACCGCGTGGGCGCTTACCTGAACGCCAACCCGGACACGACGGCGTATTTTGACACCGGGCTCTGGCACGCCTTTGTGGCGCAGGTGCTGGCCGATCGGGGCGTGCCGCCGGGCCAGGTGCTGATGGGCGGGTTCGACGTCGTGGCCGAGGTTCTGGCTCAGATGGACGCGGGATACATCCAGGTCCAGGTCGACCAGCAGCCGTATATGCAGGGCTTCATGGGCGTCATGGAGGCGTATCTCGCCGAGAACATTGGCCTCGCGCCGTCCGACATCGACACCGGCAAGGGTCTGATCCTTCAGGAGGACGTGGCGGAACTCCGCGATCTCGCGGCGCAGGGTCTGCGCTGATCTGACGTTTCCGGGCCGCCGCAGGGCGGCCCGGGCAGAAATGAACGGGACGGTCCATGAAGCGGCTTCTGAAAATCTATCTCGAGAAACCGGAGCTGGCGGGGATCGTCTTTCTCGTGTTGCTGACGGCGGTTTTCCAATGGAATTCCAACGGCATATTCCTCAATCTTCAGAACATGCAGGGGGTTCTGGGGCTTTTGCCCGAGATGGCGCTGGTCGCGATGGGCGTCACAATCCTGATGATCTGTGGCGAGTTCGACCTTTCGGTCGGGTCGGTCTTCGCGCTGATGCCGATGATCATCGGAGTGCTGATGGCGGATGGCTGGAGCTTCGGGCCGGCGTTTCTGGCCGGGTTCTGCGCTGCGGGGATCGTGGGGTTGGTGAACGGGTTCCTGACCGTGCACTTCAACATTCCGAGCTTCATCACGACGTTGGGGATGCTGTTCGTCGCACGCTCGCTGACCATCGTGATCTCGGGCGGCTTTCCGCCGATCATGCCGGCGGACGGGCTGCCGCGCTGGCTCTTCACGCAATTCGTCGGACCGGGTGATCTCTTCCGCATGTCGTTCATCTGGTTCGTCGGGATCGCGGTGCTGCTGTCGCTGCTGCTGAGCCGCACGAATTTCGGCAACTGGGTTCGGGCGACGGGCGGGTTTCTTCCGGCGGCGCAAGCGATGGGTATACCGACGGCACGAGTGAAGATCATGTGTTTCGTCCTTTGCTCGCTGCTGGCGGGGTTCGCCGGCACGATGCAGATGATGCGCCTCGGCGCGCCGCTTCCCTCGATCGGCGAGGGGCTGGAACTTCAGGCCGTAGCGGCGGCGGTGATCGGCGGGACGGCGCTGACCGGAGGAATCGGGACCGTGCTGGGCGGCATCATCGGCGCGGTCCTGATCCGGGTGATCGACAACGGGCTGGTGCTGAGCCGGGTCGACGCCAACTGGTTCAAGCTCGCCATCGGGGCGCTGACGGTCTTCGCGGTCATCGTCAATTCGTGGCTGCGCAAGAAGGCGCGTTCGATCAAGACGGAGACCTGAGCATGGCCGACCCGATCATCTCGATCCGCGACCTTCACAAATGGTATTCGGGCGTGCACGCGCTCAAGGGCGTTTCGCTCGACATCCATCCGGATCAGGCGCTGGGCCTCGTGGGGGACAACGGCGCCGGGAAATCGACGCTGATCAACATCCTGTCGGGAGCCGAGCGGCCGGACGAGGGCGAGATCCGGTTCGACGGCGAGCGGGTCGACTTCCGCAATCCGCGCGACGCGATGGATCGGGGGATCGAGACGATCTACCAGTACAATTCGATGGTTCCGACCATGACCATCGCGCGCAACGTATTCATCGGGCGCGAGCCTCTGAAGGCGTCGATCTTCGGGCTCGGGATCATGGACCAGAAGAAGATGCGCGAGGACAGCGTCAAGGCGATCGCCGACGTGGATCTGCATCTGCGCTCGCCGGACGCGCTGGTCGGTGAATTGTCGGGCGGCCAGCGGCAGGGCGTGGCGATCGCGCGGGCGATGCATTTCAAATCGAAGGTGATGATCCTCGACGAGCCGACCAATCACCTGTCGGTCAAGGAGACGGAGAAGGTCATCGGGTTCGTGCGCTCGCTCAAGGAGCAGCACGTCACCGGCATCTTCATCAGCCACAACATGCACCAGGTCTTCGAGTGCTGCGACCGGATCGTGGCGATGGCGCGGGGTGAGATCGTGCTCGACCGGATGGTCGAGGACACGGATCTCCAAGAGATCCTGACGGTTCTATGATGGGCGCGCTTGACGGAAAGTCCGTTCTTCTGACCGGCGGGCTCGGGTCGCTGGGTCGCGCGCAGGCGACGGAGCTTTCGGCTCAGGGCGCTTCGGTGATCGTGCTCGACCGGCCGGATTTCGAAGGCGGGGCTTCGAGTGCCGCGGCGCTCGGGCCGGGCGTTCGGTTCGAAGGCTGCGATCTGGGCGATCTGGAGGCGGCGCGGGACCGGGTGCGGGGGCTGGCGGACGGGCCTGACGGCATCGACGTGCTGATCAACAACGCCGCGCTGATCATCAACCGGCCGTTCGAGGAGTTTTCGCTCGACGAGTATCAGGACCAGCTTCGGGTCAATTCGGCGGTGGCCTTCGCATTGTCTCAGGCTTGCGCGCCGGGGATGAAGGCGCGGGGCTGGGGCCGGATCATCAATTTCACCTCGATCACGCTGAACGGTCAGATCGACGGCTATGTGCCTTATATCGCGTCGAAAGGCGCGTTGCTGGGTCTGACGAAATCGCTGGCGCGGGAACTCGGGCCGTTCGGCATCTGCGTCAACGCCGTGGCGCCGGGCGCCATCGTGTCGGAGGCCGAGGCGCGGGTCTTCGGGCACAAGGCGGCGGAGTATTCCGACTGGGTGCTCGACCGGCAATGCCTCAAGACGCGCATCCAGCCGGAGCATGTGGCGCGGCTGGTGGCGTTCCTCGCCTCGCCGGCGTCGGACATGATCACGGGGCAGAACATCGGCATCGACGGGGGCTGGTGATGCTGACGCTGCGGAGCGACGAAGCGGAAGTCGGAGTGGTTCCCGAACGTGGGGCCGGGCTGGCTTCGTTCCGGGTGCGGGCGGGCGGCGGCTGGGCTGACGTGCTGCGCTCGTCGGACGCGACGGTGGACGAGCGGTTTCCGCTGGCCTCGATCCTTCTTGTGCCTTGGTCGAACCGGATTTCCGGTGGCGGGTTCGAGTGGAAGGGGGCATTCCACGCGCTTGAGCCGAACGTCGACGGGGAGAAGTATCCGATACATGGCGACGGGTTCAGCCTGCCATGGGATGTGGAGCACCGGTCGGAGGCGTCCGTGACGTTGTCGCTACGCTCCGACGGGCCGGGGCCGTACCGTTACGGGGCGCGGGTCACGTATGCGCTTGACGGGGCGCGGCTCGCCCAGCGGCTGGAGGTCACGAATGCGGGCGAGGTCGAACTGCCGTTCGGGCTAGGGTTCCATCCTTGGTTCCGGCGCGCGGCGGGCACGCGCCTGATGGCGCCCGCCGGGCGGGCCTGGCTGGAGGATGCGGAGCACATGCCCGCCGGTTGGGACGATCCGGGCGCGGCGGAGTTGGATTTCTCGCGGCCCGCGCCGTTGCCTGACGGATGGGTCAACAACCTCTTCACACGATGGACCGGCCGGGCGCGGATCGAGTGGCCGGATGCGGGACTTGTCGCGGAAATCGCCGCAAGCGCGAATCTGGGCGGATACATCCTGTTCTCGCCGACGCCGGATGCGGGCTATTTCTGTTTCGAGCCGGTCAGCCACGTCATCGACGCCCACAACGCGCGGCCGGACTGGCCGGACGACATGGGGCCGAATGGCGGGCTTGCGCCGCTGGCTCCGGGGGAGACGCTCGGAGGATCGATGTCGATCGATGTGGGGCCGCTTCAGCCCGGCGTCTGACAGCCTTGGATGTCGACGACCCGGGCGTGGTCGAGGACCGTCACCCGGATGTCGCCGCGATCGAGCACGGCGCCGGTCTGTTCCATATTCGCGGTCGCGGTCAAGGTCCGGCCACGCGTCTCGCTGCGCGCCTCGCCGATCCAGACGTCCGGACGACCCGATTCGAGGATGGCGATCTGGCCTCGCGGCGGAGCCTCGCGGAATGTCACGGTCGCCACGAGTTCATGTCCGCGTTCGCCCGGCCGGATCGAGCAGGTGACGTGTTCCACGCCGGCCTGCGCCGGGGTTTTCGCCCGCGCGGCCAAGGCGGCCTCGATGCTGTCGCGTCCGCTCGATCCGGCCGCGGGATCGAGGCGTGCCGTCACGGTCGCGCTCGCCGGTACGCAGATGTCCTCGCAGACGCCGAAAAACAGATCGAGCGAGAGGTCGATTGGCGCGGTCGGATCGGCGGGACGCAGGATCACGGGCAGGACCAGGCGGTCGTGATAGCCGATGGTGAGGGCGCCGGCGGAGTCGAACGCTTCGGGCCGCGGCCATTCATAGGCGACGGAGGCGAGGTTGGCCGAGGCCGACCAGTCGAAATGCGGCGGGATGCCGCTCGCGCCCGGCACCCGCCAGTAGGTGTGCCAGCCCGGTTCGAGGATGATCTCGACAGCCGCCACGTGGGTGCCGTCGTCGCGCCGCCAGCCCTCGATCAGGCTGACGCCGGCGACATCCTGGGCGAAGCCCTGGGAGGAAGCGGCGCCGGCGGGCAGGATCCCGAGGCAGAGGGCGAACGAGAGGGCGAGACGCATCGGGAGGTACTTTCCACAGGCAGACGCGCAGCATAGCGGCCCGGACGGCCGCGGCGAGTCACGAATGGGCGAGCCTGCGCGCCAGCTTGTATTCCGCTCTGACGCGTCCCATTCTCGTCTTCATGAAAAAATCGGTTCCGAGTTTTCTCGACGGGCAGCTGCTGATCGCCATGCCGGGCATGGGCGACATGCGTTTCGAGCGGTCGGTCATCTTTCTATGCGCGCATTCCGACGAGGGGGCGATGGGACTGATCGTGAACAAGCCCGCGCCGGAACTGCGGTTCGGGGATCTGCTGGCGCAGCTCAAGATCGAAGCCGGCGCGGAGTTGCCGGAGACCCGGGTGCATTTCGGCGGTCCGGTCGAGCATGGACGGGGTTTCGTGCTCCATACCTCGGATTACGGCGCGGAAGACAGCAGTCTGAGCGTGTCGCCGGAATTCTCGATGACCGCGACGGTCGACATCCTGCGGGACATGGCGAAGGGGGCCGGGCCGACGCGGGCTTTGCTGGCGTTGGGCTATGCCGGATGGGGGCCGGGCCAGCTCGAGGGCGAGATCCAGGCGAACGGCTGGCTGACGGCGCGCGCCGATCCGGATCTGGTCTTCGGCGGCCGCGATGGCGGCAAATGGGCGGCGGCGCTGCGGTCGCTCAACATCGATCCCCGACTGCTTTCGGCGGAGGGCGGGCGGGCCTGATGAGGGCCGCGGCGACCGCGCACGGGCTCGCGAACGTCTCTTGGCGGTTTCAGGGTCGGGGGGCGGCGGCGCGGCGCAGCCGGTCGTTTATGGCGAGGCCGAGCCCGACGGACGGGATCGGGGCGACGGCGATGCGCGACAGGCCGAGTTCCCGCGCCATCTCATCGAGGTGCCGCAAGTGGCTGAAAAGATTTGCGGCCGCTTCGACCAGGTCGCCGGAAGCCGAGAGGTTGAGGCCGGGCCGTAGGCTTTCGACCGGGCCGAAGCCGAGCCAAAGATCCTCCGCGCCCGGGCCGCTCGCGTCGAGCAGCAACGCAGCCTCGGGCGCGTAGTGCGAGGCCAGTTGGCCCGGCGCGGTGATCGTGCCTGAGTCCCTTGTGCCGACCGACCGTCCGAGCCTGGCGGCGACGTCCTCGACCGGCAGTCCGCCTGCCCGCAGGAGAACCGGCGCGGCGTTCTCGAAACCGATGATGGTTGATTCGACGCCGACCGTGCAGGCGCCGCCTTCGAAAACGGCCGCGATCCGGCCGTCGAGACCGTCCAGCACATGCGCGCGCGTCGTCGGGCTGACCGCGCCCGACGGGTTCGCGGACGGCGCCGCGAGCGGGCCGCCGAAGGTTTCCAGCAGCCTGCGGGCGAGGCCGTGGGCCGGAACCCGGATCGCAACGGTCGAAAGGCCGGCGGTCACGAGGTCCGAGAGGCCCGATCCGGCGCGGCGCGGCAGGACGAGGGTGAGCGGGCCGGGCCAGAACGCCTCGGCCAGGACGCGTGCCGCCGGATCGAAGATCGCGAAGCGTTCGGCGGCTTCGAGGTCATGGACATGGACGATGAGCGGGTTGAACGCGGGGCGGCCCTTGGCCTCGTAGACCCGCGCGACGGCGCGGTCGTCTCGGGCGTCGGCGCCGAGGCCGTAGACCGTCTCGGTGGGGAACGCGACGAGTTCGCCCGCGCGCAGGATCGACGTGGCCGCGCGCAGGCCGCGATCGCTGTCAGAGAGCGTTACGGTGTTGTGGTCGGCCATCTGACGCGGGGTCTCGCTTGTCTGGCGCGCGGTGTCGCCCTAGGGTTCCGCCTGTCCGGCGGCGAGACGCTTCATAGAATGCCGCGCGCCGCGCCGAAACCCGCAACCGTTCCGGAGTTTCCGATGTCCTATACGGCGCCTGTTTCCGAGATGCGCTTCCTGATGGATCACGTGCTCGGCGCGGGACGGCTGGCCGCGACGGAGCGGTTCGCCGAGGCGACGGCCGAGACGCGCGACGCGGTCCTCGCCGAGGCGGCGAGGCTGTCGGAGGACGTTCTGGCCCCGCTGCGGCGGGCCGGCGATCTGGAGCCGGCGCGGATCGAGAACGGTGTCGTGCGCACGACGCCCGGCTTCGCGGAGGCCTACGGGCGCATCGCCGATGGCGGCTGGCTGGGGATCTCGGCGGATCCGGATTACGGCGGCATGGGGCTGCCGCAGACGCTCTCGTCCTGCGTCGACGAGACGATGGCGGGCGCGAACCTGGCGCTGTCGCTCTGTCCACTGCTCACTCACGGTGCGATCGAGGCGCTTTGGCATCACGGGAGCGACGCGATCAGGACGCTTTATCTGCCGAAGCTGATTTCCGGGACCTGGACCGGAACGATGAACCTGACCGAGCCGCAGGCCGGGACCGATGTGGGCGCGATACGGACGCGGGCCGAACCTAAGGACGACGGGACCTTCGCGGTGACGGGGCAGAAGATCTACATCACCTGGGGCGACCATGACATGGCGGAGAACGTCTGCCATCTGGTGCTGGCGCGGTTGCCGGACGCGACCGAGGGGACGCGGGGGATCTCGCTGTTCCTCGTGCCGAAGTTCCTTCCCGACGCGGACGGGCGGCCCGGCGTCGCGAACGGCGTCAGGGCGATCTCGCTGGAGCATAAGACCGGCATTCACGGCTCTCCGACCTGCGTGATGGAATATGCCGACGCGACCGGCTGGCTTGTCGGCGATCCGCATCAGGGCATGGCGGCGATGTTCACGATGATGAACAACGCGCGGCTCGGCGTGGGCATTCAAGGTGTCGCGCAAGCGGATGCTGCGCTGCAGGCGGCGGTGGCTTTCGCGAAAGACCGGCGCCAAGGGCGGACGGGGCGCGCGGACGAGGCCGCGATCATCGGCCATGCGGACGTGCGGCGGATGCTCGGGCGGATGGCGGCGCTGACGGCGACGGCAAGAGCGATCTGTCTGGATTGCGCGCTGTCGATCGACATGGGCGGGGCGACCGGCGACGCGGAATGGCACGCGCGCGCGGCGTTCCTGACGCCGATCGCCAAGGCGTTCGGCACGGATGTCGGCTGCGAGGTGGCGGAACTCGCCGTCCAGGTGCATGGCGGCATGGGGTATATCGAGGAGACCGGCGTCGCGCAGTATTATCGCGACGTTCGGGTGACGACGATCTACGAGGGCACCAACGGCATCCAGGCGATGGACATGGTGGGCCGGAAACTCATGGACGGAGGCGCCGCCGCGCGGGCGCTGCTGGCGGAGGTGGCGGAAACGGCCCGGGCGGGCGCAGAGCTCGGGGCGGATCTCGGGCGCGCCGCCGCGCGGGTTGGCGAAGCCACGGAGTGGATGGTGGCCGCCGACATGGAGGACCGCTTCGCCGGGGCGGCGTCGTATCTGCGGGCGTTCGCGTTGGTCCTTGGCGGGCATTACCTGCTGAAGGGCGCATTGGCGGATGCGGCGCGGATGCCGCTCGCCGCGTTTCACATTCGCGGGATCGTGCCTGAGACCGGCGGGCTCTGCGATGCGGCCTGCGAAGGGGCGAAAATGCTCCATGCGTTGGATTTCGGGTCCTGATGGACGGCGGCGCGCGCGAAGTCCGCTTCCCTTTTCCGGAGCCGCCGGAGGCCGGCGAGGCGGTCGAGATCGCGAAGGGCGCGCTCTGGATGAGACTGCCGCTGCCGATGCGGCCGGATCACGTCAACGTCTTCGCGCTGGATGACTGCGACGGCTGGACGATCGTCGATACCGGGATCGACACCGGGAAGGTGCGGGGGATCTGGGCCGCGCTTCTGGCCGGGCCGCTCGGCGGCCGTCCGATACGGCGGGTGATCGTCACGCATCACCATCCGGACCATATGGGACTGGCCGGCTGGTTCCAGACGGCGTACGGGGCGGAGCTTTGGACGACCCGCACAGCATGGCTTCTTGCCCGGATGATGCGGCTCGACGAGCAGGCGCGGCCGACGCCCGAGACGATGGCGTACTGGCGCGGGGCGGGGATGGATCCGGCGATCCTGGCGGAGCGCGCGGAGAGCCGGCCGTTGAACTACGGCGATTCGGTGGCGGAGATGCCGCTGGGGTTCCGTCGGATCGCCCAAGGCGACACGGTCGTCGGGGGCGGCCGCCGCTGGCGCGTCGAGATCGGGCATGGGCACGCGCCGGAACAGGCGACGCTCTGGGGCGAGGATCACGACCTGGTTCTCGCGGGCGACCAGATCCTGCCGGGGATCACGCCGAACCTCGGCGTCTACGCGACCGAACCGGGCGCGGACACGGTCGGCGACTGGCTCGCATCCTGCCGTCGTCTGGCCGGACTGGCCGAGGATCGGCATCTGGTCCTGCCGGGGCACCGGCTGCCCTTTACCGGGCTGCCGGAGCGGCTTGGCGAGATGATCGCGCATCAGGAAGAGGCGCTTGAGCGGCTGCGTTCGGCGCTGGAGCGTCCGCGCAGCGCCGCGGAGTGTTTTGACGCGATCTACCAGCGCAGGATCAGGGCGGGGGAGTACGGATTGGCGCTGGTCGAGGCGGTGGGGCACCTCAACCACCTGCTCGGGCTTGGCGAGGTCACGCGCGAGCGGAGCCGGGAGGGTGTCTGGATGTGGCGGCGCGCGAATGGCCGAGGCGCTCCGAACCGGCGGGGACTCGCGCGCTTTTGAAGAATTCGGCGACCCTGCGACGCAGAAACCGGCTGACACGGGCCGAGGATCGCGATAACACCATGCTCGACGCCGAAGACGGGAGAGACGCCATGGCCGACGAGTACAAGCACGGCGAGATGGACATCACGGAGAACGAGAAGACCTTTCAGGGCTTCATAAAATTCTTTGTCTGGCTTTTCGGGATATCGATCGGCATCCTGATTTTTCTCGCGCTCTTCAACTCCTGATTTCGCGCGGGCTGCGGTGATCTCGCGGCGGATCGCCTTCGCACTCGCGGGCGCCGTCGCATTGTCGGGATGCGAGGTCTACCGACCCGCCACGCCCGACGAGATCGCGCGCGCCCGCTACGAGAGCGCGGAGCCGCCGTCGGTCACGCTGATCTCGATGGTCAAGACGAGCAGCGGGAGGTCGGCCCATTCCGCGTTGCTCATCAACGGATCGGAACGGGTACTGTATGATCCCGCCGGGACCTTCGAGCATCCGGATCTGCCGCGGGCGGGCGACATCCACTACGGCATGACGCCGAAATATGTCGAATATTATGAACGGTATCACGCGCGGTTCTCGCATTTCGTCGAGACCCAGACGGTTCCGGTCAGCCGGGAGACGGCGGACCGGATCATCGCCAACGCTCGTGCCGAGGGCAAATCGTTTAAGATGACCTGCTCGGTGGTTACGGCGGAAGTCGTGCAGGACGTGCCGCCTTTCACCTCTGTGAGGAGCAGCTGGTTTCCCGAAACGCTCCGCGAGGACTTCGCGCGCATTCCGGGCGTCCAGACCGGGTACCGTCGCGAGACCGACATCGGCCAAAACAGCGTCTGGGAGACGATGCAGGCAGAGGAACGGGCCGGGGCCGCCGTTCAGGAACGAATGTAGCCGGAGGCCAGCGAACGGGTGATCCCGCGTCCGGCTTCACCCGCAGCGTAAACCGATCGCACGGCGCTGTCCGGCAGTCCAGATCCGTGGAGCGTCCGTTTCACGGTGTCGTGCCTCAAGAAAAAAAGACCCGTCACGTCAACGTGGCGGGTCGCATACGGCATCCGGCGCGAATCAGTTCCGAGGACGCGGTCATCCCGGGAGCGGGCCCCTTGGAGGCCGCGCGCCGGGAGTTCCGTCAGTTCGTTCCGGGTCTCAGAGACCGCCTTCGCGCTGCGCCTTTTTGCGCGCCAGTTTGCGCGCGCGGCGGACGGCTTCGGCCTTTTCACGGGCTTTTTTAACGGAGGGTTTCTCGAAATGCTGCTTCAGCTTCATTTCGCGGAACACGCCTTCGCGCTGCAGCTTCTTCTTGAGAGCTCGCAGAGCCTGATCGACGTTGTTGTCACGAACCATTACCTGCACGGGTAGTCACCACCTTCCAGTCAAGCGTTTCGATATATCGCAGGAGCGCGCTACATACATAAGTGAACCGTGCCTGTCCACCTCGGCGGGCCGACAAAGAGCATTAAGGAGACCGCCCATGACCGACGCGCCCCGCACCGAAGAAGACCATGTCGCGCAAGCGAAGCGCGCCGTGATCGACGCGGCGCTGCCCCATGTCGTGTTTGACGGCTGGACCGACCGGACCCTCGCGCGCGCCGTCGAGGATGCGGGCATCGACCGGGGTCTTTCGCTTCTGGCGTTTCCGCGCGGAGGCGTCGATCTGGCGCTGGGCTATCACTATCAGCTTGATGGCGATCTCGCGAACGAGTTGGCCTCGGCGGATCTGGCCGGTCTGCGGTTCCGAGACCGCGTCGCTCACGCCATCATGCGGCGGCTCGAGATCGCGGATCGCGAGGCGGTCCGGCGGGGCGCGGCGCTGTTCGCATTGCCGCTCTACACGGCGGACGGGGCCCGCGCGGTCTGGCACACCGCCGATACGATCTGGAGGGCGCTCGGCGATACAAGCACCGACTACAACTGGTACACCAAGCGCACGACGCTTTCGGCGGTCTATTCGTCCTGCGCGCTGTTCTGGCTGGGGGACACGACAACGGGAGCCTCCGCGACGCGCGACTTCGTCAACCGGCGGATCGACGACGTGATGCGGTTCGAGGAATTGAAGGCCACGATCCGAAAAAACCCGGTTGCCGCAGCGCTCATGAAGGGGCCGAACCGGTTGCTTGACCGCGTCAGGGCGCCTGACGATACTGCGCCCTCCGATCTGCCGGGTTCGCTGCGCCGCAGGGGCTGACGGTGGGAACAGCAGGATCGAGGGGGCGGCATGACGCTCGGTACGACTGCCGCGACCTGGTTCGAGGGACGGTGGCATGAGGGGAACGCGCGGGTTCTCGGCGCAGCCGATCATGGCGCGTGGCTCGGGACGATGGTGTTCGACGGGGCGCGGGCATTCGAGGGCGTGACACCCGATCTCGACCTGCATTGCGCGCGGATCATCCGCTCGGCCGAGGCGATGGGCATGGCGCCTTCCGTCACGGCGGAAGAGATCGAGCGGATCGTCCGGGAAGGGATGCGACGTTTCGCGCCGGAGGCTGCGCTCTATCTGCGGCCGATGATGTGGTCGTTGCAGGGCTCTCCGTCGATCATCGATCCGCTGCCCGAGGCGGTGGCGTTTTGCGTCTGCATCGAGGATCTGCCGATGCGCGAGCCCGGACCCTACGCGCTGACCGTCTCGCCGTATCGCAGGCCGACACCCGACAGCGCGCTGACCGAGGCCAAGGCGGCCTGTCTCTACGCCAACAACGGGCGGATCGTGGCGGAAGCGAAACGGCGCGGGTTCAACAACGCCCTGTCGCTTGACGCGGAGGGGAACGTGGCGGAGACCGCGTCGATGAACGTGTTTCTCGTGCGTGACGGCGTCGTGTCGACGCCCGTTCCGAACGGGACGTTTCTGGCCGGTATCACGCGGGCGCGGGTGATGGAGCTTCTGCGCGCCGATGGCGTCGAGGTGGTCGAGGAGCGGCTGGGCGTCGAGGATTTCGCGCGCGGCGGACGAGATATTCCTGACCGGAAACGCGACGAAGGTGACGCCGGTGACGCGGTTCGAGGATCGCGAGATCGGGGCGGGACCGGTGGCGGCGCGGGCGCGGGCGCTCTATTGGGACTTCGCGCATCAGAAGAGGGCGGCGGCATGAGCGACATGATGCGGGTGATCGAGATATCGGAGCCGGGCGGGCCGGAGGTGCTGAAGCTCGCAAATCGGGCCGTGCCGCAGCCGGGCGCGGGAGAGATCCTGATCGAGGTGCATGCCGCCGGGGTGAACCGGCCGGACGCGCTGCAGCGGGCAGGGGCGTATGATCCGCCGAAGGGCGCGTCGGACCTGCCGGGGCTGGAATGCGCGGGCGTGGTGGCGGCGGTCGGGCCGGGCGTTTCGCGCTGGTCGGTCGGCGACCGGGTCTGCGCGCTGCTGCCGGGCGGGGGATACGCGGAATACGTGCTGACGCATGGGGATCACGTTCTGCCAATCCCGGGCGACATGGACATGGTGCGGGCGGCGGCGCTCTGCGAGACGTTCTTCACGGTGTGGTCGAACGTGTTCGAGCGGGGCGGGCTTCAGGCGGGCGAGACGTTTCTCGTGCATGGCGGCTCGTCGGGGATCGGGACGACTGCGATCCAGCTCGCGGCGGCGCGGGGCGCGCGGGTGTTCGCCACGGCCGGGTCGGAGGAGAAATGCGCGGCCTGTCTCGATCTCGGCGCGGAGGTCGCGGTGAATTACCGCGAGGCGGATTTCGTCGAGGCGGTCAAGGAGGCGACGGGCAAGCGTGGCGTCGATCTGATCCTCGACATGGTGGGCGGGGATTACATCCCGCGCAACGTGCGGGCTCTGGCGACGGACGGGCGGCTGGTGATGATCGCGTTTCTGAACGGGCCGAAGGCGGAGCTGAATTTCGCGCAAGTCATGGTCAAGCGGCTGACGCTGACCGGATCGACGCTCAGGCCGCAATCGGTCGAGGCGAAGGCCCGGATCGCGCGGGCGCTGGAGGACGAGGTCTGGCCGCTTCTGGCGTCGGGACGGATCGGACCGGTGATGGATCAGACCTTCGATCTGGAGGAGGCCGCGGCCGCCCATGCGCGGATGGAAAGCTCGGCGCATATCGGAAAGATCGTGCTCGAAGTGGTCTGAGGCCACAGCGTCCAACGTTGGACGGAAACCATGTGTTTGATTTAAAAAGATAAAATTTCCAGAGCGTGGCGTTCGTGCGATTGCATCACGCGCGCTCACGGTTCGTGGCAGCGCTTTGAGCAGGAATCGGAATGCCTGCGTGCCTTCGCCCGGTCTATTGGACGGGGCCGAACAGGAGTGTCCGCGTCATGCCCGTTCCCGTGATCCAGCGCCCGATGAACGCCGTCGAATGGAGTCTTCTGATCCTGCTGTCGGTGGTCTGGGGCGGGTCGTTCTTTTTCAACCAAGTCGCGGTGGCCGAACTGCCGCCGCTGTCGGTGGTCGCGACGCGGGTGGCGGGCGCGGCGCTTATCCTGCTTGTGGTCCTGCGGGCGTTCGGGATCGCGTTGCCGCGCGACCGGCGGGTCTGGGCGGCGTTCTTGGTGATGGGGTTGCTCAACAACGCGATCCCGTTCACGCTGATCGTCTGGGGGCAGACGCAGATCGCGTCGGGCGTCGCGGCGATTCTCAATGCGAGCACGCCGGTTTTCACGGTGATCCTCGCCAATTTCCTGACATCCGATGAGCCGATGACCGGGCGACGGATGGCGGGCGTGCTGCTGGGGTTGGCCGGCGTGGCGGTGATGATCGGCGGATCGGCGGTCGAAGCGCTGGGCGGCGAGGTTCTGGCCAAGATCGCGGTGCTGGGCGCCGCGGTCTCCTATTCGCTTGCGAGCATTTTCGGACGCGGGTTCCGGAGGATGGATGTGGCGCCGATGGCGACCGCGACGGGGCAGGTGATGATGTCGAGCCTGATCCTCGTGCCTCTGGCGCTGCTCTTCGATCGGCCGTGGACGCTGCCGATGCCGAGCGCCGCCGCGCTGGGGTCGCTGGCGGGGATCGCTGCGTTTTCTTCGGCGCTGGCCTATGTGATCTATTTCCGCCTGCTGGCGACGGCGGGGGCCACGAACCTGATGCTGGTGACGCTGCTGGCGCCGGTCACGGCGATCCTGCTCGGGGTCGCGTTCCTCGGCGAGGTGCTGATGCCCCGGCACGTCGTCGGGATGGCCCTGATCGCGGCGGGTTTGGCCGCGATCGACGGGCGGCTGTTCCGGCGGCGCGTGGCTCTACCACCAGTCTGACGGTGAGATCCCGTCGCATATCTCGGCGATCCGCGCGCGGGTCGCCGGGGTGGTCTCGGCGGGAAGATCGTCGGGCGCGAAAAAACCGGACGCGAGGATCTCGGCCGAGGGGCCGCGCGGATCGTCGGGCGCCTCGGCGCCTTCGGCGGTGAAGAGCACGATATGGTCGTCGATGGCGCGGGTCCGGCGCAGATAGACGTGGAAGAGCGCGGGCGGGGCGGTGATCCGGAGGCCGCCCTCCTCGGCGGCCTCGCGCACGGCGGCCTCGCGCGCGGTTTCGCGGACATCGATGCCGCCGCCCGGCAGATGCCATCCGGGCACGTAGGAATGGCGTACGAGAAAGACGCGGCCTTGCGCGTCGCGGGCGTGCAGACGCACGCCGAAGGTCATGCGCGGACGGGTCAGCGAGACGGCGTAGACCGCCATGCGCCCGAATGCGAGGTGCAGGCGGGTCAACCCGCCGCGCGACGGCAGGTCCGGGCCGGGCCCTTCGGGCGGACGGTCCGGCATGCCGGGGACATCGTATGGACGTTTCATGATCGGTCCTCGGCCGGAACCGCAGCACCCTTGAGGACCGGAGGATGGTTGGCAACCATCGGCGTCAGGCGGCGCGCAGTTCGGTCGGGGATGCGCCAAACTCCGCCTGGACCGCGCGGGACAACGCCTCGGGGCTGGAATAGCCAAGCCGGCGCGCGACGGATTTGACGCGCGCGCCGGCGACGAGGTCCTGGCGCGCGAGGGCGAGGCGCCAATGGCGCAGATAGGCCTTGGGCGCGAGACCCACCGTCTCGCCGAAAAGCTGCGCGAAGCGGCTGAGCGACAGGCCGGCGACCTGCGCGAGATCGGCATTGCGCCATGGCCGGCCCGGATCGTCGTGGATCGCCACGAGCGCGCGGCTGACGCGCGGATGGGTCAGGCCGCTGAGCAGGCCGGGACCGGCGGCGCCCCGCGAGATCTCGGCGCGCAGCATGCGGATCACGAGCACCTCGCAGAGCCGCGCGGCCGCGCCGGGCGCGCCGCAGCGGGCGTCGCGGGTCTCCGAGACGAGGAGGCGGATCAGCGCGCCCGCGTCCGCATCGGTTTCACCGGCCAGTTCGACGCGCGGCGGCAGCGCCTTGAGCAGCGGATTGAGCGCGCCGCCCCAATCGACATCCATCGCGAGCATCGCGCCGTCGACAGGCGCGCCGGTCGGCGCGAGCACCGCGCGATCGGGGCCGCCGTTCGGGCCCGGAACGATGCCGAAATTTCCGGCGCCGGGAGGGGCGGACGTGATCCGCATCGGGAAGCGCGCCATCAGGCTCGAGAGACGGTCGAACCGTACGGGCGTGGAATCGGTGTCTGGATCAGGTTTATCGGAGTTTTCCTGCATCCATCTCTGATAGACCTCCGGATGTGATCTGACAAGACGAAGTGAAGGAGAGAGACATGCTGATGCCACGCGAGGCCGTTCCGGCCCTGACATTGCCGCTTCTGGGCGGCGGAACGTTCGATCTGGCCGCCGAGACCGGCGCCTGGGGGACGGTGATCTGTTTCTATCGCGGATTTCATTGCCCGATCTGCGCGAATTATCTCGGGGATCTGGAGAAGCGCACGGCCGATTTCGCCGAGCGCGGGCTGACGACGGTCGCGATCTCGAGCGACGGCGAGGAGCGCACGCGGATGATGGCGGAGAAGATCGGCGCCAAGGATCTGCGCTTCGCCTATGATCTGAGCCTCGCGGCGGCGCGGGACTGGGGCCTCTACATCTCGACGTCGCGGGGCAAGACCTCGACGGGTGTCGAGGAGCCGGCGCTGTTCGCCGAGCCCGGCGTGTTCATCGTGCGGCCGGACGGGACGCTTTATTATGGCGCGACGCAGACGATGCCGTTCGCGCGGCCGCATTTCGGCGAGCTGGTCGGCGCGTTGGATTTCGCGCAGAAGAACGATTATCCGGCGCGGGGCGAGTATACCGGCGCGGTCTGACGCTCAGGGCGGATCGGGGACGTCGAGCGGGCCGCGCGAGCGGCAGGCGTCCTCGAGCACGTCGCGCGAACAGGCCCGCGGGTCGAGGCCGGTGGTGAGGCAGATGCGCACCTCCTGGACCTGGCCGCCGCGACAGGTGACGATGACCTCGTCGCCGTCGAGACCGGGATTGTGCGGCGATGAAGTCGCGCTCCAGCTCGGCGGCGGTGATCGCGCCGCGCGGCTCGGGGAGCGAGAGCAGGGTGTAGGCGAGGCGTGCGGTGTCGAAATAATCGCCCGCCGACAGGCCGGAACAGCGGCCGTGCTTTTTCCACTGATACCAGGCCAGACCGCCGGTGCCCATGATGTCGGCCATGGCGGCGGTCTGGCCGCGCGTGGCGTCCCGCTCGGGGGAGTGGCAGTCCTCGGGCCAGCCGCCCGCGTCGTATTGCGGCCAGAGACCGTGGAGGGTGAAGCCCAGATCGCGCGACGGCTCGCATTGCTCCGACGAGCGGCGGTCGGGGTCGCCGGCGCACCAGGTCGGGCTCCACGAGAGCGCGAGCACGTAATAGTCGAAATCCTGGGCGCGCAGGGGTGCGGCGGCCAGAAGGGCGAGGGCGGCGAGGACGTGGCCCGGGTGCCGCGAAAAGCTCTTTATCATTGCGATCATCGCGCCTATATACCAGCCGCAATTCCCCACGAAAACCGCTCTTCGCGCCATCCGCGCTTCCGAGTTTTCGGCTCGGGGAGAGATATGTTCGACGAAAGGGAAATGTCATGGCGCTACCGTTGATGCAGAAGGCCACCGCCGTCTGGCTGATCGACAACACCACGCTGAGCTTCAAGCAGGTCGCGGAGTTCTGCGGGCTGCACGAGCTCGAGGTGAACGGCATCGCCGACGGCGAGGTCGCGCAGGGGATCAAGGGCTACGACCCGATCGTGAACCGGCAGCTGACGGCCGACGAGATCAAGCGCTGCGAGGCCGATCCCAAGGCGCGGCTCCAGCTCTGGCACAACCCGGCGGCCGAGGGCGAGATGAAGCGCAAGGGGCCGCGCTACACGCCGCTTTCGAAACGCCAGGACCGGCCGGCGGCGATCGCCTGGCTGGTGAAGTTCCATCCGGAGCTGTCGGACGGGCAGATCTCGAAGCTGGTCGGCACGACGAAGCCGACGATCCAGTCGATCCGCGACCGCAGCCATTGGAACATCGCGAACGTGACGCCGGTCGATCCGGTCGCGCTCGGCATGTGCCGGCAGAGCGAGATGGACGCGGCGATCGCCAAGGCCGTGGCCAAGGCCAAGGGCGACGGCGTGGTGATGGACGACACCGAGCGGATGAAGCTGGTCTCGACCGAGCAGTCGCTCGGGATGGAGACCGAGGCGCGCATTCCGGCGAGCATGTCGGGGCTTGAGAACTTCAAGCTCGGCGGAGCCAAGGAGGAGCGCGTGTCGCGCTCGTCGGCCAAGGCGGACGCGGAGAGCCTGTTCAAGTCCGGCGGCGGCGACGTGGCCGAAGACGAGGACGAGCCGTCGAAAGACGGCTGATACCGCGCCGAAAACGTGAAACGCCACGCGTGTGTCACGCGTGGCGTTTTTGCCAAGTTTCTGAAATTGAACGGTTTCCGGATTTTCGTTAACCGCGCGTCAACCTGTGTTAACGGCACGCGTTTCGAGTGTCGGGGGCGGATCGGAACCGTTCCGGATTGATCCAGATCAAGGCATGGCTTTCTGGATCGGACATGGTTGTGACCATGTATTATTCAGATCTGTTGTTGTCATGAGTGTTTCCAGGACACTCCTCGTCGCGCTGGCGGTTTGGACGGGCGCGCTGGCGCCGCCGGCCCACTCGGCGGCTGACGGCGCGACGGCACTTGGGACGCCGCGCGGCGAGGAGAGCGAGCCGGGAGACGTCGAAGAGCCGGCGGAACGGTCCGGCGGCTCGCTTCCCGGGGCGATCGGCTGGGTCGCCTTGGGACTGGGCCTTGCGTTGATCATCGTCGTGGTGGGGCTGAGCAATGCGGAGATTGTTTCCGAATAGGCTTGTCCCACCGGTCTGAAAGGAGAATTCCGATGCGTTTCCTGCCTTTCGTTCTCGCGCTCGTTCTCGCGGCCTTCGCGCCGGTCGGCGGCGCGTTCGCCCAGACCGCTCGGACAGGCGCGCGGGTGGAACAGGCAACGGCCCCGGTGGATCAGGCGCGGCCGGTCGAAGCGGAGCCGGCCGGCGGATCGAAACCCAACGCGGTGGTCTGGATCGCGATCGGGGTGGTGGTCGGGCTGT
Organism: uncultured Alphaproteobacteria bacterium; assembly: GCA_963698685.1. Classification (GTDB taxonomy): domain Bacteria; phylum Pseudomonadota; class Alphaproteobacteria; order Rhodobacterales; family Rhodobacteraceae; genus Amaricoccus. The sequence goes on along the minus strand of CAVORV010000030.1, from coordinate 31,498 downwards.
TGATCCTGATCACGGCGATCAATGACAGCGGCGTCGGGCTCGTGACTCCGGTGCCGCCGGGCGCGTGACAGACCGGGTTCCGAGCCGGGCGGCGGAGACGGATCTAGGTCGCGCGGCTCGCCAGCGGATCGAGCAGGAGCCGTCCGCCGTCGACGGTGAGGATCTGGCCGGTGACGAAGCTGGCCGAGGGCGAGGCGAGGAACAGCGCGGCCTCGGCGGCCTCGGCCGGGTCGCCGAGACGGCCGAGCGGGATGACCTCCTCCATCGCCTCGGCGAGATCGTCGATGCCGCTGAGCGCGTCGCCGAGCGTGGCGCCGAGGATGCCGCCGACCGCGATGGCGTTGACGCGGATGCGGTGGTGCGCGAGCGTCCCCGCCAACGAGCGGGTGAGCTGTTCGAGAGCGGCGCAGCTGACGGAATAGGCCAGCAGCTCGGGCACCGAGCGGCGGCCTTGGATCGAGCTGACGTTGAGGATCGCGCGGTCGACGCGGTCGTCCCCGTCCTCGTCGCCCGCGATCTCGATCATGCGGCGCGCGACGATCTGGCTGAGCCGGTAGGTGGCGATGACGTTCTGACCGAGGATCGCCTCGAACTGGTCGCCCTCGGAGGCGAGGGGCGCGGCCGAGACCAGCATCCGGCTCGCGTTGACCAGAATGTCGATGCCGTCATAGGCGTCGATGGTCGCGGCCAGCAGGTTTGTCATGCTGAGTTTCTCGGAGACGTCGCCGTAGAATGGCTGGGCTTTGCCGTCATAGCCTTCGCCCGCCAGCGTCTCGATCTCGATGTCGAGGCGGGCTTCCTCGACATCTGCCATCATCACGTTGGCGCCTTTCATGACGAAGCGCCGCGCGATGGCGCGGCCGATGCCGCTCGCCGCTCCGGTCACGATGACCGATTTTCCGCTCACGCCGTTGGCCATGCGATTTCCGTCCGTGCCGATTCCGGTCCGGGGCGAGACTAGCCCGGCCGCGCGGGGGCGGCCATGCAAAAGCGTGCGTTGTCGAAATGCGGCGGCGGGGATAACGTCGGGGTATGGGACATGTATTTCCGCGGCATTGCCGTGTCGATCCGCCGGTCGCCGTTGGCGGCCAAGGATGCCACATCATCGGAGCGGACGGGCGGCGTTGGCTCGACGGGTCGGGGGGCGCGGCGGTGTCGTGTCTGGGGCACGGCGACCGGGAGGTGACGGAGGCGGTCAAGGCGCAGCTCGACCGGCTCGCCTTCGCGCATACCGGGTTTTTCACGTCGGAGCCGGCGGAGGCGTTGGCGGATCTGCTGATCGAACACGCGCCGGCGGGGCTGGAGCGGGTCTATCTGGTTTCGGGCGGGTCGGAGGCGGTGGAGGCCGCGATCAAGCTGGCGCGGCAGTATTTCGTCGAGACGGGGCGCCCTGAACGGACGAAGCTGATCGCGCGGCGGCAGAGCTATCATGGCAATACGCTGGGCGCGCTGGCGGTCGGCGGCAACGAATGGCGGCGGGCGCAGTTCGCGCCACTGCTGATCGACGTGAGCCATATCGGGCCGTGCTACGAGTATCGCGGTCGGGCGGAGGACGAGAGCGCGTTCGAGTATGGCCAGAGGGCGGCGCAGGAGCTTGAGGACGAGATCCTGCGGCTCGGGCCCGACAGCGTGATGGCGTTTCTGGCGGAGCCGGTCGTGGGCGCCACGCTCGGCGCGGTGCCGGCGGTGGAGGGGTATCTCCGGCGGATCCGCGAGATCTGCGACCGGTATGGGGTGCTTCTGATCCTCGACGAGGTGATGTGCGGGATGGGGCGGACGGGGCGGCTCTTCGCCTGCGAGGCGGACGGGGTGTCGCCGGACATCCTCTGCGTCGCCAAGGGGCTCGGCGCGGGGTATCAGCCGATCGGGGCGATGATCTGCTCGGGCGCGATCTATCGCGCGATCGAGGCGGGCAGCGGGTTTTTCCAACACGGGCACACCTATGTCGGGCATCCGGTGGCGGCGGCGGCGGGGCTGGCGGTGCTGAACGCGATCCTGGAGCGCGGGCTGGTCGCGCGGTCGGCGGAGATGGGCGAGCGGCTGGACGACGCGTTGCGGGCGGCGTTCGGGCAACATCCTCATGTCGGCGACATTCGCGGGCGGGGGCTGTTCCGGGGGCTGGAGCTGGTCGCGGACCGGGAGAGCAAGGAGCCGTTCGCGCCGGAGCGCGGGATCGCGGGGCGGGTCAAGAAAGCGGCGTTCGAGGCGGGGCTGATCTGCTACCCGATGGCAGGGACGATCGACGGGCGGCGCGGCGATCACGTGCTGCTGGCGCCGCCGTTCATCATCTCGGAGGACGAGATCGGGGAGTTGGTGGAGAAGCTCGGGACCGCGTTCGACGTGGCGCTCGAAGGGTGAGCGCGGGCTGAGATTTCGTCACCCGGTCGAATGCGGACATTTTTTCGCCCGGCGCGTCAGTCCCAGTCCGGCGCGTAGCGGACGACGTCCTTGGTCACGATGCGGCCGTGGGCGGAGCCGAGCGCGTCGATGCGGGCCATGTCGACGCAGGAGAGGGTGAAGCCCATCACGTCGAAATTGGCGCGGATGTTGGCGGGGTTGGTGGACATGGTGTTCACGCTGACGCCCTTCTGGAGGATCCAGCGCAGGACGACCTGGCCGGCGGTGACGCCGTAGCCCTTCGCGATCTCGTCGAAGATCGGCATCTTGAAGACGGCGCCGCGGGCGACGGAGCAGTAGGCCGAGAGGGGGATGCCGATTTCGGAGGCGGCGGCGAGGAGCGTGGTCTGTTCGATCAGGGGGTGGAATTCGACCTGGTTGGTGACGATGGGGGCTTCGATGGCGGCCTTGGCGTCGCGCAGCATCCGGGCGGTGAAGTTGGAGACGCCGATGTTCTTCGCGAGGCCCCTGTCGCGGGCTTCGGCGAGGAGTTTGACGGGCGGGACGACGTCGCCGCCCATCGGGGGCCAGTGCAGGAGCAGGATGTCGACATGGTCGAGCTGAAGATCGGCGAGGCTCTTCTCGACGGAGGGAATGAACTTGCCGGCGTCGAAATTCTCCGGAGGAACCTTGGTGGTGACGCAGAGATCGTCGCGGGGGATGCCGCTCGCGGCGATGGTCGCGCCGACCTCGGCCTCGTTGCCGTACATCTTGGCGGTGTCGATGGCGCGGTAGCCGACGTCGAGCGCGGTCTCCAACGCGGCGCGCAGGTCGTCCCCCTTGAGCGGCCAGGTTCCGAAGGCGCGCTGGTTGGTCTTCTGGAAGCAGATGTTCATCGGGGTCCCTCCGGTCGTTCCATACGCTTCTAGCGTTTCGGGCCGCGCGCGTCATGCGCCGATCCGCCTTGATCGAACGGCGCGGGGCGGGCATTGTTCCGGGCGCTTTGAAACCAGAGGCTTGAATGACAAAGATCAGGAGCGCCGAGGCCGCCGCCCGGCTGATCGGCGACGGCGCGGTGGTGGCGGTGAGCTCGTCGAGCGGGCTCTGCTGTCCCGACGCGGTGCTGGCGGCGATCGGCGCGCGGTTCGAGGCGGAGGGGGCGCCGAGGGGGCTCACGACGATCCATCCCATCGCGTCGGGGGACATGTTCGGGATCAAGGGCGTGGATCACATCGCGCGGCCGGGGCTGCTCAAGCGGATCATCGGGGGGTCGTATCCGTCGGGGCCGACGAACGCCGAGCCGCCGGCGATCTGGACGATGGTCGGGCGGAACGAGGTCGAGGCCTACAACGTGCCGAGCGGGATCGTGTTCGACATGCTGCGCGAGGCGGCGGCGAAGCGGCCGGGGGTGCTGACCAAGGTGGGGATGGAGACGTTCGTCGATCCCGACCAGGACGGCTGCGCGATGAACGACGCCGCGCGGGCGGCGCCCATCGTGCGGCGGGTGGAGTTCGACGGCGAGGATTGGCTCTATTTTCCCGCCATCGCTCCTGATGTGGCGATCATCCGGGCGACGACGGCGGACGAGAACGGCAATCTGAGCTACGAGCATGAGGGCGCGTATCTCGGCGCGATGGAGATGGCGCTGGCGGCGCGCAATTGCGGCGGCGTGGTGATCGCGCAGGTCAAGCGCGTGGCGCGGGCCGGGAGCCTGCGGCCGCATGACGTGCACGTGCCGGGCATCCTGGTGGACGTGATCGTCGAGGTGCCGGACCAGATGCAGACGACGGCGACGGTCTATGATCCGGCGATCTCGGGCGAGGTGTTCCGGCCGATCTCGAGTTTCGAGGCGCGGAGTTCGGCGTGGGCAAGGCGATCGCGCGGCGGGTGGCGATGGAGCTGCGGCGCGGTTGGGCGGTCAATATCGGCTTCGGGGTTTCGGCGAACGTGCCGCGCATCCTGATGGAGGAGGGGCTGCACGGCGCGGTGACCTGGGTGATCGAGCAGGGCGCGGTGGGCGGCGTGCCGCTGCTCGGGTTCCAGTTCGGCTGCGCGGCGAATGCCGAGGCCTTCGTCGCCTCGCCGCATCAGTTCTGTTACTTCCAGGGCGGCGGTTTTGACGCCTCGCTGCTGTCGTTTCTGGAGATCGGGCGGGACGGGTCGGTGAACGTCTCGCGGCTGGCGGCGACGCCGCATCGGACGGCGGGGGCCGGCGGGTTCGTCGACATCACTGCGCGGGCGCGGCGGATCGTGTTCTCGGGGAATTTCAACGCGGGGGCGAAGATGAGCCTCGTCGACGGGCGGCTGCGGATCGACCGGGAAGGGACGATCGCGAAGGTGGTCGAGACGGTGGATCAGGTGTCGTTCTCGGGCCGGCGCGCGGTCGCGCAGGGGCAGGACGTGACGTACGTGACCGAGCGCTGCGTGATGCGGCTGACGGCGCGAGGGGCTGGTGGTGACGGAGATCGCGCCGGGGCTGGATCTGAAGCGTGATGTGCTGGACCAGGCGGCGACGCCTTTGGGGGTGGCGGAGGATCTGCGCGAGATGGACGCGCGGCTGTTCCGGCCGGAGGCGATGGGGCTGGAGATCGGCGCGTGATGGACCTGCGCGTGCGGTTGGAGATCGATGGCGCGATGGCGCGGATCATTCTCGACCGGCCGGAGAAACTCAACGCGCTGGACGCGGCGATGGTGGCGGCGCTGGCTTCGGCCTGTGCCGCGGTCGAGCGGTCGGAAGCGCGGGTCTGCGTGATCACCGGCGCGGGGGAGCGGGCGTTCTGCGCGGGGGGCGACATCGCGGCCTGGAGCGGCGAGGGCGCGGAGGCGTTCGGGCGGCGGTGGATCCGTGACGGGCATGACGCGTTCGACGCGCTCGCGCGGCTGCGCCAGCCGGTGATCGCGGTGCTGAACGGGCATTGTCTCGGCGGCGGGCTGGAGCTGGCGGCCTGCGCGGATTACCGGATCGCGGAGGCGCATGTGACGGTCGGGCAGCCGGAGACGGGGATCGGCGTGATCCCGGGCTGGTCGGGGACGCAGCGGGCGGTGCGGCGGTTCGGCGCGCAGGTCGTGCGGCGGATGGCGGTGTTCGGCGAGGTGTTCGACGCGGTGACGGCGCGGGGGCTGGGCCTGGTGGACATGGTCGTGGCTTCCGGTGAAGGGCTGGAGGCGGCCGAGGCGCTGGCGGTTCGGGTGCTGGCGCGGAGCGGGCGGGCGACGGAGCTCACCAAGATGCTGGTGAACGCGGCGGAGGGCGAGGAGCGGGAGCGGGTGCTGGAATCGCTGGCCAGCGCGCTGGCGGCCGGGTCGGATGATCTGGCGGAGGGGCTGGCGGCGCGGGCTTCGAGCCGGGCGCCGGACTTCACGCCGAAGGCGTAGTCACACGCGAACCATCATCAGGTTGGAGCCTTTCTGGACGGTCTCGCCGCGCTGGTTGGTGACGTCGAAGGTCAGGCGGAGGATGGCGCGGTCGGGGCGGCGCGTGGCGCGTTTCTCGGTGATCTCGATGGTCGCGCGGATCGTGTCGCCGATCAGGACCGGGGCGGAGAAGGTCCAGTCCCAGCCGAGCGAGGCGAGGGCGGGGAGGACGGGGCCGGCCTGGTTCTTGAGGCCGTCGACCACCGACAGGACGAGCAGGCCGTGGGCGACGCGGTCGGGAAAGCCGAGATCGTTGGCGGCGGATTTCGACATGTGAAGCTCGAAGCGGTCGCCGGAAAGGTCGGCGAAGGCGTCGATCATCGCGCCGGTGATCGTGGCGGCGCCGGTCTCGATGCGGTCGCCGACGCGGAGGTCGGCGAAGGCGTGCGGGCCGGGCGGCAGGAGGCGGGTCATGGCGGGTTCCTCGGTTTGACGGGGGAGGCTATCGTCGGGAAAGGCGCGCGGGCAAGACGGGAGAGGTCGATGGGCGGACAGGCGGCGCTGGTGACGGGGTCGAGCCGGGGGATCGGGCTGGGGGCGGCGGTGGAGCTGGCGCGGGCGGGCTTCGCGGTGGCGGTGAACGGGCCGGCGGAGGACGCGGAGCTGGCCGGGGCGGTCGAGCGGGTGCGGGCAGAGGGCGGGGCGGTTGTGGCGACGGCATTCGACGTGGCGGATGTGGGGGCGCATGCGGCGGCGCTGGAGCGGATCGAGGCGGAGATCGGGCCGCTGACGACGCTGGTCAACAACGCGGGCGTCGGGGTGATGTCGCGGGGCGACGTGCTGGACGTGACGCCGGAGAGCTGGGACCGGTGCATGGCGGTGAACGCGCGGGGGGCGTTTTTCCTGACGCAGGCCTTCGCGCGGATGGCTGCTGGGGCGGGCGCGGGAGGCGGGGCTGTTCCATTCGGTTGTCAACGTGACGTCGGCGAACGCGTACGCGGTGGCGGTTCAGCGGGGCGAATACTGCGCGTCGAAGGCGGCGGCGGCGATGGGGTCGTCGGTCTTCGCGGTGCGGCTGGGGGCGGAGGGGATCGCGGTCTATGACGTGCGGCCGGGGCTGATCGAGACGGAGATGACGGCGCCGGTGATCGAGAGCTACCGCGCGCGGGCCGTCGATGGGTTGACGCTGATGCCGCGCGTGGGCGCGCCGGAGGAGGTCGGGCGGGTGATCGCGACGCTGGCGGGCGGCGGGTTGCCTTACACGACGGGGCAGGTGGTCGCGGTCGACGGCGGGATGCTTGTGCCGCGGTTCTGAGGCGGGGAGCGGGTCGGGAGGGATCGCCGCGGGTTGCGAGGCGACGAGGCGCGATTTCATCGAACCGGCCTTTGGAAACTTTCGTTCACACGACCCTCGGCCACGACCTGCTTTCAACCGAGGCGCGGGACTTCCCGGCCGGCCGTTTTGGCGACGAGCCTTCCGTCCTCGATCACGGTCGTGCCGCGCAGGATGACGGTTTCGGGCCAGCCGGCGACCTCCATTCCCTCGTAGGGCGTGTAGTCCGCGGCGTCGTGCAGGTCGGCGTGGCGGATCGTTCTTCGGATTTCCGGGTTCCAGATCGCGATGTCGGCGTCGGCGCCGATGGCGATGGTGCCCTCGCGCGGGTACATCCCGTAGGTCTTGGCGTTGATCGTCGCCGTGAGCGCCACGAAGCGCGGCAGGTCGATCCGGCCTCTCATAACGCCTTCGGAGAGGCGATGACGTCACGCTCCGCCGCACGGGCGGCGCGCGTCGCGTCGATCGTCCGTCGGGCGTAGGGTGGAAAGCCGATCGAGACGAGAAGGTCGCCCGGTCGCATCGTGGCGACCCGTTCGGTGGCGAGGCTGCCCATGCCGGTGATCTGGATGGTCCGCACGTTCGCGCGATGGAACGCATAGGCGAAATAGGCGGCCACCGGAAAGGAACGGTCAAGCCTGATCACGTGAACCGTGCGGGCCGCGAGAATGCGCTCGATGGCCGCGTCGAGCGGCAATTCGTCCAGCCGCCCGCCCGGATGCGCCAGCGATGCGCTGTTGGCCCGGCAGAAGGATTGGCCGATGCCGCGCATTTCGGCGGGATCATGGACGACCTCGTTCCCCCGACTGTGCGAGATCCGATCGGACAGTCAGGCGGGATAGACGAAGTCGCCACTCGTCCGATCCGGGCTTTCTCCGATGCAGGCGCGCTGCCGGCGAACCACATAGGACGCGAGAGCGTCGGCCAGGCCGCTTTGGAGCGCGGGAAGCCCGAGCCCGCGGGTTTCGATCGCGCGCTCGAGGGTCCTGACTTCTTTCCGGAGGGATTCCGCGTTGTCGAACATGTCGGTCTGGAAGCGTTGAGCTTCGAGCCGGGCGTTCGTCAGCTCGAGGTCGCGGACAAGCGCGCCGCGCTCGCGCACCTTCGCCATGTGCCTGTTGATCTGATCGGTCGTCGCGGGGGGAACGTAGATCGAGGCGCGTTTCTCGTGGAAAGCGAGAAGGCCGTCGAGGCCCTGATTTCCCATGGGCGTCGCCGACAGGCAGGCGGTCCAGATCGCCGGGCTGCGCTCGAATACCACGGAACGGGTCGAAGGGGCGAGATACCTGGAGCTCAGACGGCGGCTCTCATCGACGATCATCGCCGCGGAGGATCGGACGGAACGGTTGATCTCCTCGAGCTCCGCGGCTTCCTCCTTGCCGCGGCGGGAGAGATGGCTGTGTTTGATCGGTTTGAAGTTCGCCGGCGCGTTCGTCGTCCAGTTCTTCAACACGCTGGCGGGGATGAGCGCCAGTGATCCAAGCCGTTGCTGATCGGCGCGTTCGCCCCAGGAGAAGACGGTCTGTCCGTGACTGACGGGAAGAACGGTCGCGAGGTGCTTGCCGATATCCGTCTTGCCCGCGCCGGTGGGAGCTTCGATGAAAGCGAAGCCGTGCTCATGGACGGTCCCGGCGGCCTCATAGACGAGATCCGCCTGGAAAGGTTGCGGCGGGCGACCGGCGCTGGTCTCGCCCGCCGCCCGCCAGGGCGCGAAACCGGTGGCCTCGTGAACGGTCCGGGCGACGGCCTCCTCGGGCGTGACGAGGCGGAGGAGGGACCGCAGGATCTCGAGCGCCGGCTCCGTCCAGTCCCGCCCCGTTTCCCAGAACCGCTCCGCGGCCTCGCGACGCGCCGCGGCCAGCTCGGGCCAGGAACCGGCGTCGTCGATGAATTCGAGGTTGCGTCGCAGGCCGCCGACGGAGAAGTTCGCGCTTCCCGACAGGACGTCCGCTCGCCGATGAAGAGCTTGGCGTGGAGCATCGGCGGCCGTCGCCCGAGTCCGGCCTCCGCCAGCGCCGGATCGTAGGCGCGAAGCTCGATGATCCCGCGCTCTGTCGCGTCCATCGCCAGCACGGCGCGGAGATCGGCCAGATCGACGACCGAGAGGCCGCGCGCTCCCAGGAAGTGCCGGCGCGCCTCCTCGGCCACCGGACGGCCCGCGCCGCCAAGGTCGCGTCGGGTTTCCGTGTTCGTGCCGAAGACGATGCGGACGCTGCCCGGCGGACGCCCGTTCAGGTCCCCGACCGCGTCGAGCAGGATCGTCAGCGACGAAAGGAAGTCCTGATAGCCGGTCACGATCAGGCATCGGGGTTCGCGCAGCGCGGCGGCGACCAGTCCGCCCACCGGTCGCGTCGCGTTGTCCGCCCAGACCTCGCCTTCTGGCTGGCGCGGGGTCCCGGATTCCGCTCGCCTCATGCGCGGAGTTGGCGGTCCTGGAGAAAAAGCGCGAGATCAGCCCTCGTCGTTCCGAATCCGCCATCCGGGTCCTTTTTCCGTGGCCACGAGGGGAGACGCCAGGGCCGTTGCGGCGGGTCGATCAATCCCGGATCGAACTCCCGGACTCCGCCGGACGCTCTTGGAGCGCGTGCGCATCGTGTTCGGACCGCGCCCGGAATGGGTTTTCGCCCGCCCGTCCCACTGGCGGAGACGCCCTTCGGAAGGAAAGCTAATCCGTCCCGTCCCGGGATCCAGCCGGACGGTTGGCGGGACCCATCCGATCCCGCGGCTGTGGCGGGGGACGTGGCGGCTTCGTTCACGGCGCGAAGTCGCTCCAGAAGACGCGCGGTGCGCGACCGATGTGGCGCGACCTCCGCCAGCCAGATCGCGATTTCGATCGCCTCGACCTGACAGAAGAACGGCCGCAGCCCTTCGAACTCCGGATCGCGCCGGTGTCGGAGAAGCTATCGGGTCTCGGACGTGACCTTCCAATCGAGCGGGTTCGGCAGGGCGCGCCACCGGTCCACCCCCGGCCCGGATCTCTCCGGTCGCGGTCTGAAGGGCCGCCTCGACGGTCAGGTTGTCGAGATCGAGCATCTCGGGCTACGTCTCGCCGACGGTACCCGGAACCGCCGCGACGAACTCGGCACGGCGACGGCTTTTGCCGATCGTGCCTGTCGGTCGACCCTTGGCGTTGAGATCCCAATGACGGGAAGGGGCCTTGTAGGGGGGGTAGAATGGGCGCGTCGAAAAATCCTGCATTCATGGAAACCGGCTGAGTTTCGCTCTGGTTGCATTCACCTTTTGCGATAGTCGGCGAGCAAGCAGGTGGCGGTTCGGCGCAGGGACGCCACCACGGACGGAATGACATCGGTCAGATTCTCTCATTCACGACCAATGCCGCCGATGATGATGCCCTCAACCCCCGTACCTTTTCAGAGAACCGAACCAACTTTTTGGAGGATGGCTCCGTGCGGATGCCCGAAGCGCCGCAGGCGCGCCCGCGTCGGAGGACGGAGCACAAAGGGAGTGAGCGGCGCCGTTGCGGCACCGTACCGTCCCAAGTTCTGCTCTCCAACCCGCAACGAAATTCAACCGGTAAACACTGCCGTCGGATTCTCGACGAGCATCGCGCGCGCGGCATTGGGGTCGAGGCCGTGGCGCACGAGGCGCGGCAGGAAGTGGCGCGGGACGAAGGCGTAGCCGTTGCCGCCGTTGCGGGTGAGCATCATCTTGAGGAACACGTCCTGGCTCAGCAGGACGCGCCCGCCATGGCCGGCCTCGACGAGGCGCAGGATGCCGCGCGCGGCCGCGTCGTCGTCGGGGCATTGGACCTGCTGGTCCGCGTAGAAGTAATCCATGCCGATCATGTCGTATTCGATGAAGGCGCCGCGCTCGGCGAGCGTGCGCTGGTAGTCGAAATCGTCATGGCTTGGGTTCATGTGGCAGAGCACAGTGCGGGCGGGATCGGCGCCTTCGGCCTCGACGATGTCGAGAACCTCGTGGCCGAGGCGGAACCAGCCGGGCAGGTGGACCATCAGCGGCAGGCCGGTGCGGCGCTGGGCCTGGGCCGCGCCGCGCAGCGACTTGCGCTCTTCGGACGTGAAGTCGGACGAGACGCCGATCTCGCCTATCAGACCGATCCGGACTCCGTCGACGCCGTCGAGCGCCTCGGCGACGATCTCGTCCGCGACCGCTTCGGCCGACATCGCGGCCAGTTCGGGCGGATGCGAGGCCTGGAGGTAGTAGCCGGCGCCCATGACGATGTTGAGGCCGGTCGCGCGGGATATGCGGCGGAGCGCGGCCGGGTTCCGTCCGATGCCGCGGCAGGTGGGATCGACCACCGTCCGGCCACCCTCGGCCGCGAAGAGACCGAGTTCGGCGATGGCGGCGGCCTCGTCGTCGAGACGGATGTTGCGGCGGCTGACGAAGGGGTCCTGGCGCAGTTCCCAGAGGTTTCCCGGCTCCACCTCCGCGTCGGCGAGATGCTCCCGGTCGGGGCCGGGCGGGTTCCACCAGCAGGAGCAGTCGTTGAGGATGTGCTCGTGCATCAGCGTCATGCCGAGATCGGAGACGGGGATCGGGCCTTCGACACTCATGACGAGACCGGAGCCTGCATGGGCGGGGGAAAGCTCGCTCATGTCTTCTTCCTTCGCGGACCGAGGCGCACGGCGAAGATGCGGGTGTTGAGCCAGATCGCGACGAGGATGATCGCTCCGGTGACGATCTGGGTGAAGAAGGGCGAGATGTGCATCAGGATCAGACCGTTGCCGATGACGGCGATGGTGAGCGCGCCGAGCGTGGTGCCGAGGATCGTGCCGCGCCCGCCCATCAGCGACGTGCCGCCGAGCACCACCGCGGCGATGACCTGAAGCTCGAAGCCCACGGCGGCGTTGGACGAGCCCGAGCCGAGACGGGCCGCGATCATCAGGCCGGCGAGCGCGGAGGCCACCCCCGCGATGGCGTAGACCGAGGCGACGAGGCCGCGCGCGGGCATGCCTACGCGGCGGGCGGCTTCGGGGTTCGAGCCGACGGCGACGACCTGCCGGCCGTATTTGGTCAGGTTGAGCACGACCGCGCCGAGGATGACGACCGCGATGGCGATCAGCGCCGGGACGGGGATGCCGAGAAGGGTCCCGCGCCCGATCGCGTAGAAGGCGGGAATCTGCGGGATCGGGATCGAATAGCCTTCGGTCAGGTAGAGCGCCACGCCGCGCAGGATCGAGAGGCCGGCGAGGGTGACGATGAAGGCGGGGATGCCCTGGTGCGCGATGAACCAGCCCTGGGCGAGACCGATCGCGGCCCCGAAGGCGAGCATGCCGATCACCACCGGGATCCAGGGCCAGCCCGCCGCGAGCAGGATCGCGCAGACCGCGTTGACCAGCGCGACCTGGCTGCCGACCGACAGGTCGATGCCGGCGGTGACGATCACGAAGGTCATGGCCACCGCGACGACGAGGATCGGCGCGGCCTGGCGGATGACGTTGAGCAGGTTGCCGGCGGACAGGAAGTGCTCGCTGCCGATGGTGAAGACGACGAGGCAGGCGATGAAGAAGGCGAGGATCGAGAGGACCTGGGCGTTCTCGGCGACGACGTCGAGCCAGACGCTGCCCAGGCGGCGTTCGGAATACATTTCAGTGGGCTCCTTCGCCGACGATGAGTTTGACGAGGTCCTGGAGGTCGGTCTCGCCGACGGCGCGCTCGGCGACCTTGGTCCCCTCGTACATCACCGCGATGCGGTCGCAGACCCGGAAGAGATCCTGGAGGCGGTGGGTGATGAGGATGACCGAGACGCCGCGCGCCTTGACGCGGTTGATCAGCGCGAGAACCGCCTCGACCTCGGCTACCGCGAGGGCGGAGGTGGGCTCGTCCATGATGAGCACGCGCGGCTCGAAAGCGGCGGCGCGCGCGATGGCGATGGCCTGGCGCTGGCCGCCCGAGAGCATCTCGACGCGCGCCGACAGTCGCGGGATGCGGATCTCGAGCGCGTCGAGCATCCGCTGGCCTTCGGTCTGCATGCGGCGCCGGTCGATGAAGGGGCCGCGTGTGAGTTCCCGGCCGAGGAAGAGGTTGCCGGCGACGTCGATGTGGTCGCAGAGGCTGAGGTCCTGGTAGACCATCTCGATCCCGGCGGCGCGCGCCGCGGCGGGGCCGGTGATTCGCATCGGTTCGCCGTCGAGCGTGATGGTCCCGTCGTCGGGAATGTAGGTGCCCGCGAGGACCTTCGTCAGCGTCGACTTTCCGGCGGCGTTGTCGCCCACCAGCCCGAGGCATTCGCCGGGCCAGAGGTCGAGATCGACGCCGCGCAGCGCCTCGACCGAGCCGAAGCTCTTGTGGATGCCGCGCAGGGACGCGCGGGGTGTCCGGGGGGCCGAGGCCCCCCGCACGTCTCGGGCAGCGATCATTCGAACATCGACCGGAATTCGTCGACGTTCTCCCGGGTCACGATGGTGATCGGCACGGCGATCACCGGATCGACCGCGTCGCCGTTGGTGATGGCGACAAGCGCGTCCACGGCGGCCGCGCCCATGCCGGCCGGGTCCTGCTGGACGACGGCCTTGACGTAGCCCGCGTCGATGCCGGCCACGGCGCTGGGCGTCAGATCCCAGCCGAAGACGCCGACCGAGTCCTGCTTGCCCTGGCTCTCGACGGCCGCGACCGCGCCGAGCAGCGCGGGCTCGCCGGTGGCGTAAATGGCCGTCAGGTCGGGGTTGGCGGTGATCAGGTTCTCGGCGGCCGAAAGCGCCGTGTCCTGGACGTTCTGGCCGTCGACCACGCCGGCCATCTCGACGCCTTCCGCCCCTTCGAGCTTGGCCTCGAAACCGTCCTGGCGGACGTTCTGGATGAACGAGTTGAGCGCGCCGACGATGCCGATCTTGGCCGCGCCGCCGTTCTCGGCGACGAAGTTCACGAAGTAGTCGCCGATCTGGCCGCCGGCATCGGCATTGTCGACGCCGATCTGGGCCTTCTGCGGTCCTTCGGGCAGGATCGCGTCGACGGCGACGACGGGAATTCCGGCCTCGTCGGCCTGGATGACCGCCGGCATGATGCCGTTCACGTCGATGGCCACGACGATGATCCCGTCCACGCCCTCGGTGATGTAGGTCTCCACGGCGCTGTTCTGCGCGGCGGGATCGTTGTTGGCGTTGAAGATCAGAAGCTCGGCGCCGGCGGCGTCGGCGGCCGCCTGCGCGCCCTCGTTCATCTGGTTGAAGAACAGTGCCTGCTGGTTGATCTGGACGAGGGCGAAGGTCTTGGCCTCCTGCGCGGCGGCGGCGCCGGCGAGGCCGGCGAGAGCGGTTCCGGCGAGGGCGAGCGTGAGGCGTCGTGTCAGTCTCATGGTGATCTCCATCCGTTGGTTGGGTCGTTTTTCATTGAGTCCGGTCTGACTTGCGATTGACGTCCGATGTTTCGTCGAGCCCTCCTTCTCCTTGCTGTTGTCGGGAAATCCGTCACGGCGTCGCGCAGATGCGGCGCATCTCGGTGGCGGACGGGAACGCGCTGAGCGTGCCCGGACGGGTCACGGTCACGGCGGCGGCCCACATGCCGACACGCAGCGCGTCGGCGGCGGAGCGTCCGAGCGTCAGGGCGGCCGCGGCGACGCCGGCGACGGTGTCACCCGCGCCGGATGTGTCGACCGCGTCCGTGAAGGTGGCGGGGATCGCCGTCCGGTCCCCGTCCGAGACCAGCAGCGCGCCGGACGCGCCGAGGGTGAGGATCACGGTGCCGCCCGTCGCTTCGGAAAGAAGCCGCGCCGCGGCCTCGCCGGATTCGCCGGTGATCGCGAGCGCTTCGGGAAGGTTGCAGATCAGCACGTCGGCCAGCGGCAGAATGTCGTGCATGTCCCAGTCCAGCGGCGCCGGGTTGATCATCACCCGCGCGCCGGCATCCTTGGCGAGGCGGCAGGCGGCGAGGGTCGTCTCGGCGGACAGGTTGCCTTGGACCAGCAGCATATCGGCGTTCCCGATCCCGTCCAGCAGCGCGGGGACGCGCAGGGCGTCGAGCGTGCGGGCGCTGTCGGCGGAGGAGACGATCATGTTCTCGGCGTCGCCCGCGACCCAGATGACGGACATGTCGGTCGGCTGGCCGGAGGGGATCCAGCGCGGTTCCAGTCCGGGCTCGGCCGAGACGAACGCGCGCAGCATCCGGCCCGCCTCGTCGTCTCCGACCGGGGAGATGAACGTGACGGCGACGCCCGTGCGGCTTGCGGCGACGGCCTGGTTGAGGCCCTTGCCGCCGGGACCGCGCCGCACGCCGTCCGACAGGACGGTCTCGCCGGGCGCGGGAAAGGCGGCCATTCTCATCGTGACGTCGATGGTCGCGTTGCCGAGGACGAAAACCCGGTTCACGCGCGGATGTCCCGGACCTGGTCCATCAGGTCGCGCACGCTTTCGGGGTCGACCTCGTTCCACCAGAGGCCGTCGCGCTTGAGCGAGCTCGCGACGATCACCGCGTCGGCATGATCGAAGATGGCGCGGATGTTGTCGCGGGTCACGCCGCTGCCAACGAGGACGGGAAGCCCGGTGGAGGCCGCGAAGGTCGCGAGTTCCTCGGGGTCGGCGCTGTCGCCGGTGCGCTGTCCGGTGACGATGATGCCGTCGGAGTCGAAAAACTCCACGTCGCGGGCCATTTCGGGAAGGGACCGGTCCGCGACGATCGCATGGGCGCCGTGTTTGACGTGGACGTCGGTGAAGATGCGGACGTCGCGCGCGCCGATCCAGGAGCGGTAGCGGGTCGCCTCGCCGGCGCGGCCCTCCATGAAGCCCTCGTTGGCCACATAGGCGTTGGCCCATTGATTGACCCGGATGAAATCCGCCCCCGAAGCCTTGGCGCAGGCGAGCGCCACGACCGGCGCGTTGGCGAGCACGTTGACGCCGACCGGTCCGCCGACCTCGCGCCGGACGCGGTCGGTCATCACGGCCATCACGGCGGCGGTCTCGGGCCCGATGTCGCCCGGTTTGAGGAACGGGATGTCGCCATGGTTCTCGACGATGACGCCGTCGGCGCCGTTCTCGCGGTAGCGTTTCGCCTCCGCGACCGCGTGATCGTAGACGCGTTCGATCGGATCGCCGTCATACATCGACGATCCGGGACAGCGGCAGCGCGTGGATCACGCCGATGACGGCCTTGGTCCGGCCGAACAGCGCCTCGATCGCGTTCCGTTTGGGTCGGAAGACTTTTGAGATTGATGGCACGTTCTACTCCTGAAAACCGGATCGGTTCGTGGCCGTCATCTCGGCGCCGCGCGCGGCCGAAGGCACGAGCCGCATCAGATCCTCCGACGTGGGCCGGAGTTCCTGCGCGCCGGTCCGCGTGACCACGAGGCTTCCGGCGGCGCAGGCGTAGCGGAGCGCGTCGGCGGGCGCCACCCCGTTGACCCAGAGGGCGAGGAACGCGCCGGTCAGCGCGTCGCCGGCCCCGGTCTCGTCGACCGCGTCCACGTCGAGCGCGGACGCCCGGATGATTTCGCCCGCCCGCGTGACGGCGGCGGCTCCGTCCTTGCCGAGCGTCAGGATCACGACCTGCGGGCCGGCCGCGCCGGTCTCGCGCAGGCGATGCGCGAGCCACGAGAGCGCCGGCTGCGGATCCGCGGGGCAGCCCGGAAGATGCCCGAGCGTCTCGCGCTGGAGCACGATCAGGTCATGCGCCGCGAACATCGCGTCGGCATTGCCCGCCAGCCAGGCCGGTGGAAGGCCGGTCGCATGCATCGCCGTGAGAAACCCCGCCTCGCGCGCGCGGCGCATCTGGTCGATCTGGCCCGGAATCTGGTAGCCCTCCATGTGGATGCACCATGTCCGGCCGTCGAGTTCGGACGTTTCCACGAATCTGGCGAGATCGACGCGCCCGAGGCTCAGCGGCTCCGCCACGATGGCGGGCTTCGCGCCGGGTCCGACGAGCACCAGCGCGCGCGAGAGCCTGCCTTCGCGCCGCTCGACGGGAGTGATGACGTCCACGCCGCGTCCCGCAAGCTCGGAAATGGCCCAGTCGCTGTCCTGGTCGATGCCGACGGCGGTGATGAGCGAGCACGCGACGCTCCAGTCGCCGCCGATTCCGGCGGCGATCGCGGCGACGTTGGCGGCCGGTCCGCCGACGGCCTTGCGGATCTCGGGGGCCATGACGCGCCCGCCTTCGCGCGGCATCGCGCCCAGCCGCGCGATATAGTCGACGCTGACATAGCCGACCGTGGTCAGGCGGGGCGTATCGGGCTTGAGGCGGTCGAAAGCCCGGCCTGCGCGACGCCGCGACGTGAACGACCGCGCGATCTCGGAGGGCTCGTAGGCGAGCGTCTCGATTGCCGCCCCGACGCGGGCGCGGATGTCGTCGGAGACCGGAGCGGTCCCGTTGAGATAGTTCGAGACCGTGCCCTTGGCGACGCCGGCGAGGCGCGCGACGTCGGCGATCGTGGCGGACCCGCGCCCGCCGGGATCGCGTGGTTTTTCCGTCATGCGTCCGTCCGCGCGCGGGCGTCGCGCAGAAGGCCGATCCGCAGCCGGTAGGCCGGCGACATGAGCGCCTCGCTGTCGGAGAGCGCCGCGCGCGCGTCGAGCCCGGCGGAGCGCCAGCACGCGGCGACGCGGCCCCCGCCGGAAAACGCTTCCGCCCCGGGACGCTCGGTCTCGCAGCGCCCGATCCGGTCGGGGCAGCGCGAGACGAAGGCGCAGCCCGGCGCCTTGGCGAACGGGCTCGGCGGCTCGCCGGCGAGGCTCGCGGTCGCGGCGCGCGCGCCCGGAACAGGATTTGGCGTCGCGGCGAGCAGGCCGCGGGTATAGGGGTGGCGCGGATCGCCGAAAACGCGCGGGGCCGGTCCGGATTCGACCAGCCGCCCCGCGTAGAGCACGCCGACATCCGTCGCGAGATGCCGCACGACCGCCATGTCGTGCGAGATGAAGAGGAGCGAGACGCCAAGACGCGCCTGAAGGTCGGCGAGCAGGTTCAGGATCTGCGCCTGGATCGATACGTCGAGCGCCGAGACGGCCTCGTCGCAGACGATCAGGTCGGGCTCGACCGCGAGCGCGCGGGCGATTGCGATCCTCTGCCGCTGGCCGCCCGAGAACTCGTGCGGGAACCTGTCGGCCTGGGGCGCGCCGAGCCCGACCGTCTCGAGCAGTTCGACGACGCGGTCGCGGATCGCGCCGGGCGGACGCAGGCCGTGGAGCCGGATCGGCTCGGCGATGGCGCGGCCGATCCGGACGCGCGGGTCGAGCGAGCTGAACGGGTCCTGGAATACGATCTGGATCCGGCGGCGCAGCCGTTTGAGCGCGCGCGCGTCGGCGGCGCGGATGTCGGTCCCGTCGAAGCGGATCGCGCCCGCATCCGCCTCGATCAGCCGGAGCGCAAGGCGCGCGATCGTGGATTTCCCGGACCCGCTCTCGCCGACGAGGCCGAAGGTCCCGCCCCGGCGCACGTCGAAGCTCACGTCCTCGACGACCGTCGCCCGAGCGGCCGCGCGCAGAAGCCCGCCGCCGGCGGCGTAGGTCTTGGTCAGGCCGCGGATCTCGAGGACGGCGTCACTCATCCGGCGTTCGCCTCGAGCGGCGCGCGCAGGCAGGCGACGGAATGGGTCCCGGCCGTCCGGCGCAGGGCGGGGATCTCGGCCCGGCAGGCGTCCACGGCGAAGTCGCAGCGCGGCGCGAAGCGGCAGCCGGGCGGCATGTCGGCGGGGGAGGGGACCTGGCCCCGGATCGACGCCAGACGCCCGCCGATGTCCGAAGCGCGCGGCATGGCCGCGAAAAGCGCCAGCGTGTAGGGATGCTGCGGGTCGTCGAAGATCTCGGCCCGCGTGCCGCGCTCGACGATGCGGCCCGCGTACATCACCGCGATGCTGTCGGCGATCTCGGCGACGATGGCCAGATTATGGGTGATGAACAGGATCGCCGTCCCGAGTTCGGTCCGCAGATCGTCGATCAGGCGCAGGATCTGGCTCTGGATCGTGACGTCGAGGGCCGTCGTCGGCTCGTCGGCGATCAGCAGGGCCGGCCGGCAGACCAGCGCCATCGCGATCATCACCCTCTGGCGCATGCCGCCCGAAAGCTGGTGCGGATACATCTCCGCGCGCAGCTCCGGCGCCGGGATCTGGACCCGCCGCAGGATGTCGAGACAGGTGGCGCGCGCGTCCCGGCGCGAGACCCGGCGGTGCCGCGCGAGCGCCTCGACGATCTGGTCGCCGACCCTCATCACCGGGTTCAGCGATGTCATGGGCTCCTGGAAGATCATCGCCATACGGTCGCCGCGCAGCTTCTCCAGCCCGCTCTCGCCGATCGCGCCGAGATCGTGATCGCCGAGCCGCATGGTCCGCGCGGTGACCCGCGCCCCGCCCGGCAGGAGCCCCATGACCGAGAGCGCGCTGAGGCTTTTTCCGGAGCCGGATTCGCCGACGACGCAGACGAGTTCGCCGGGGGCGATGGTCAGGCCGAACCCGTCCACGATCGCGGCGCCGTCGCCGAACCGGATCGAGAGGTCCGCGACGTCGAGAACGGGACCGGGCGAACCGTCCTCCGCTTCCCCGACGTTCCGAGCTTCGTTCACAGGATGGAATCCCATTGACAATGCATGACCTGAATAGGGAATATACGGGATGTTGAACCGGTTCAACGGGATTTTGGGCCGGTACAGACAAGCGAAAGCCGACCTGAGGGATCAATCGCGAGTTGAAGGCGTTTCTGGCATGGCGGGTTCTGGGCCTCGTTCCGATCCTGCTCGGGGCGTCGGCGGTGGTGTTCCTGCTGGTCCGTCTGATCCCCGGCGATCCGGCGCTCGCGCTGCTCGGCATGGAGGCGGACGCGCAGTCCATCGCGGCTGTGCGCGAAAGGCTCGCGCTCGACGAGCCCGTCGTCGTCCAATACCTGACCTGGCTCGGAAACATCCTGACCGGCGATTTCGGGCGCTCGATCCAAGGCGGGCGTCCGGTGCTGCCGATGCTGCTCGACGCGCTCGGGCCCACGGCGCTCCTGTCCGTGGCCGCGCTGATCGTTTCGCTCCTGATCGCGATCCCGTCCGGCGTGATCGCGGCGACCCGGCGGGACAGCGCCGCCGATTATTCGGCGTCGTTCATCGCGCTCTGCGGGCTCTCGATGCCGAGCTTCTGGCTCGGGGTGCTGCTGATCCTGACCTTCTCGATTCATTTTCCGATCCTGCCCGCGTCGGGCTACGTCTCGCCCGCCGAGGATCTTGGCGGGTTCCTGCGGCACCTGGTCCTGCCGGCGGTGACGCTCGGGACGGCGCTCGCGGCGGCGGTGATGCGCATGACGCGCTCGACGATGCTCGAAGTGCTCCAGGCGGATTTCGTGCGGACGGCGCGTTCCAAGGGGCTTTCGCGGCGCAGGGTCGTCTGGGTCCACGCGTTCCGAAACGCGCAGATCCCGATCGTCACGCTGCTGGGGATCCAGTTCGGACAGCTTCTGGGCGGCGTGGTGATCACCGAGACGGTGTTCTCGTGGCCGGGCATCGGCAAGATCACCGTCGACGCCATTTTCGCGCGCGACTATCCGGTGGTGCAGGGAGCGGTGCTGCTGACGGCGACGCTTTTCGTTTTGATCAACCTCGCGACGGACGTCCTCTACACGTTGATCGATCCCAGGTTGCGGGTCGCATGAGGGCGGTTCCGGCATCGGCCGCCGCGCGGGGCGGCGTCGTGGCGATGCTGCGCAACCGGCGCGCGGCCGCCGGGTTCGCGCTCGTCGGTCTCGCGGTGGCGGCGGCACTCCTCGCGCCGGTCCTGACGCCCTATGCGCCGAACGAGCCGGATTTCCTCGCGGTGCTGTCCGGGCCGTCGCTCCAGCATCCGCTGGGCACGGACGATCTGGGGCGCGACGTGCTGACGCGCGTTTTCCACGGCGCGCGCGTGTCGCTCGTCGTCGGAGTATTCAGCGTCCTGAGCGCTCTGATCGCGGGTACCGTGCTGGGCGCCGCCGCCGGCTATGCCGGGTCCTGGGCGGACGCCGTCATCATGCGCGTGATGGACGTGATCTTCGCGTTTCCGAGTGTGCTTCTGGCGCTGGCCATCGCGGCGGTGCTGGGGCCGAGCCTGATCAACGCGATCATCGCCATCTCGGTGGTCAACCTGCCGGTCTTCGCGCGCATCGCGCGGGCGCAGACGATGGTCGTGCGAAGCCTCGACTTCGTCGAGGCCAAGCGCGCCCTCGGGTTCGGGCCGGTTGACATCCTGTTCCGGACGATCCTTCCCAACATCGCGGCGCCGCTCATCGTCCAGGGCTCGCTGCTTTTCGCGGCCGCGATCATCACGGAATCGTACCTCTCGTTCCTCGGGCTGGGGGCGCAGCCCCCGATGGCGACCTGGGGCAACATGCTGCGCAATTCGATCGCGTTCCTTGACCTCGCGCCATGGCTGGCCTGGTCCTCGGGCATGGCGATCTTCCTGACCGTGCTCGGCTTCAACCTCGTGGGAGACGCTTTGCGCGACTTCTTCGATCCGCGTGAGACCTGACGCGCCGACGGCGCTGCCATCCCGTTCAACCGAAAAGGACAAGACCATGCTTCTCAGACGCACGTTCCTTCAGACCGCCGCCGCCGGCGCGCTCGCGATCCCCGGGCTTCACGGCGTGGCCGCGTTCGCGCAAGGCGACGGCACCCTGTCCGTCGCGGTGGTCTCGGACCCGGCCACGCTGGACCCGGCCATGATGGCGTCGTTCTTCGAGATCGCGGTCCAGTACAACATCCACGAGCCGCTGCTGCACATGACGCCGGAGCTCGGGATCGAGCCCGGACTCGCGAGCGTCGAGATCGTTGATCCCGTGACCTACGTTCTCACCCTGCGCGAGGGTCTGACGTTCCATGACGGCACCGCGCTGGACGCGGAGGCGGTCAAGGCGAATTTCGACCGGATGATGGACCCGGCGACCGGGTCGCCGCGCGCCAATGATCTCGGTCCGGTCGAAAGCGTGGAGGTGACCGATCCGCTGACCGTGACGATCCGGCTCAAATCGGCCTACGCGCCGTTCCTCCAGGTCCTGTCGAACCGCGCGGGCATGATGGTCTCACCGACCGCCGTCGCCGAAATGGGAGAGGATTTCGCGACCATGGCCGTGGGCGCGGGCCCCTACCGGGTCGCGAGCTGGACCAAGAACGCCGAACTGGTCCTCGAGGCGTTCGACGGATACTGGCGCGGCGCTCCGGCGATCCCGCGCGTGGTCTTCAAGCCGATCGCGGACGAGACGGTGCGCCTGACCAACCTGCGTTCGGGCACGATCCAGTTGATCGACGGCGTGCCGCCGCAGGCCGTGCCGCAGGTCGAATCCGACGCGGCTCTCGACCTCAAACAGTCGCCGGGGCTGGGGTTTAACGCGTTCTCCTTCAACACGACCGCGGCGCCATTCGACGACGCGCGGATCCGTCAGGCGTTCTCCATGGCGGTCGATCCGGCGGTCATCCTCCAGGCGGGCTATTTCGGCTCCGGGTCGGTCTCGTTCGGCGCGATCCCGCCATCGATGGGCTGGGCCTACGATCCGGAACTGAGCGCGCCGCGCGGCGACGTCGAGGGCGCCAAGGCGCTGCTGGTCGAAGCGGGCGTCTCCGGCACGGTGCCGGTCGCGATCACGGTGACGAACTCGCCGATCTTCGTCCGGGTCGCCGAGATCATGCAGGCCCAGGGCGGGCAGGCCGGCTTCGATGTGACGATCAACCAGATCGATTCCACGAGCCTGATCACGGTGCTCCGCGGCCGCGAGTTCGATCTGTGCATGTCGCCCTGGTCGGGACGGTCCGACCCCGACGGCAACATGTTCAACTACTTCACCATGGACGGGCCCAACAATTTCGCGGGTTGGCAGAGCGAGGCCACCGACGCGCTTCTGCGCGAGGCCCGCGCGGAGCCTGCCCAGGCCGCGCGCGCCGATCTCTACCGGCAGGCGCAGCGGATCATCTCGGAGGAGGCGCCGATGCTGTTCCTCGTGTTCCCCGCGGTGCTCCAGGCCTCGTCCTCGGTGGACTGGGTCCAGTATCCCGACGGCGCGCTCAGGCTGCAATTCGCGACGATGGGCTGAGCCCGTCTCGCGGTCCGGGCGATCGCGCTCGGACCGCGCCATTTTTTTCTGCCGGAGGATGAGATGAAAAAGGTGCTTCTGGTCGGCGAGAGCTGGATGAGCTCGGCGACGCACTACAAGGGCTTCGACCAGTTCGGGTCGGTGACGTTCCATACAGGAGCCGACCCGCTGCTGGCGGCGCTCGAAGGTACGGAGTTCGACGTGACCCACATGAAGGCGCACGAGGCCGCCGAGGGTTTCCCGTTCGAGATGGAAGGGATGTCGGGGTACGACGCGCTGATCCTGTCGGATATCGGCGCGAACACGCTGCTCCTGCCGCCCGAGGTCTGGCTGCATTCGCGGACCGTGCCGAACCGGCTCAAGATGATCCGCGACTGGGTCGCGCAGGGCGGCAACCTGATGATGGCGGGGGGCTATTTCAGCTTCCAGGGCATCGACGGGCGCGCCCGCTGGCGGCGCACGCCCGTCGAGGACGTCCTGCCGGTGAGCTGTCTGCCGCATGACGACCGGGTGGAGATCCCCGAGGGGTGTCGCGCGGAGATCGTGGAGGCCGGACACGCGGTGCTCGACGGGATGGGGGGCGACTGGCCGCCGCTTCTGGGCGTGAACGAGGTCGAGCCCAAGGATGGCGCCCGGATTCTGGTGCGGTTGCCCGAAGACCAGGGCGGGCATCCGCTGCTCGTGCTCGGAGAACATGGCAAGGGCCGCACGGCGGTCTGGACGAGCGATATCGGACCGCATTGGCTGTCGCCGGAATTCTGCGCCTGGGAAGGCTACGGGCGGCTCTGGACCAACCTGCTCGGATGGATGACCGCGCGTCGGTGAGACTGTCGTGCCCTGATCAGGCCGTCACCGTCCGCCCGTCACGCGCAATCGGATATTATTTCCGGGCGGTCGAAATTCCGTTAGTACATCGTTGCTGACCGGCGAATGATCCAATCAACGTAACCCGAGCCGCCGCAGGAGAGCACTGGAATGCCAGAAAAAGAAACGACCCATGTCCTGCACATGCGGCATGCGCTCGATCTGGCGAACGAGGCCCTGGCGGATGGAGATTGGCCCGTCGCGGCCGTGATCGCCAGGGGGGATGAGATCCTGTCGACGGGGCGGGGCCGTCAGAATACCGCTTCGGATCCGACGGCCCATGCGGAAACGGACGCTCTGGCGCAGGCGCGAAGCGCAGGCGTCGATGTCGCCGGCGCCACGTTGTACTGCACGATGGAGCCTTGCCCGATGTGCGCTTTCGCGCTTCACCTGCACGGGATCCGCCATGTCGTCCTTGGCGCCCGCCATGCGGATCTGCGGCGCACCGACCTCGGGACCTATTCCATCGAAGGTTTCGCCGAAATGATGGGGATCGACCTTCGGCTCACGACCGGGATCGAGAACGATGCGTGCGTCGCATTGCGCAGGGCCTGGGGACGGGATCAGACGCGGTAGACCCCTTTGCGGCTCGGTTCAGGCCGGAGCCTTCGCCGACGCCCTTCTGAATGACCGCACCTCGTCGAGGCAGGACTTCATGTCTTCGGCCAGCGTATCGGCGACGACGCGGCAGATCCTGGGAAGGGGCCGGCGCGAACTCACGGCGATGCTTATCGACTGTTTTGACAGCGGGGCCTCGGACACGTCGATCGCGATCAGACGGCCGCTCAGGATCTCCTGCGCGGCGTCGACTTCCGATGTCAGCGCGACATGAGGCCCGGCGGCCACCAGATGTTTGAGAAGCTGAAGGGAGTTGGTGACGATGGGCGGCCTTTCGTCGGAGACCATGGTGGCGTGCCGAGCCTCGAGGATCCTGCGGATGGCCAGGGCGCGGCTCTGAAGAACGAGGGGAAACCGCCGGACGTCCCGGAGCGTCGTCTCGGATCGGCCGGCCAGCGGATGATCGGGAGCGGCGATGCAGATGAGCGGCAGGTCCTCCGTCCACGTCACGTGAATGTCCCGCTGCGGCCTGAGGTTGAACGCGAGGGCGATGTCGGCCCGCCCCTCGTCGAGCGCGACCACCGCCACGTCCGGCGTCGCGATCTCCACGTCGATGCGCACCTTCGGATACTCCGCCGACACCCGGCGCAGAAAGCGCGGGATCGTCCAGTTCGCCAGGCTGTCCATCGCCACGAGCCGGATATGGCCGAGATCGACGCCCTGCATTTTTTTGACGTCGGACCAGACACGGTTCTCGTCGCCGCGCCAGCGGCGGGCGAGCACGACAAGCATCTCGCCCGCCGGCGAAAGCTCCATTCCGGTCGGCACCCGGTCGAAGAGTTTCACGCCGAGGCGCTCCTCGATGAGGATCACCTGGCGATCGATGGCGG
Source organism: uncultured Alphaproteobacteria bacterium (assembly GCA_963698685.1). Lineage (GTDB taxonomy): Bacteria > Pseudomonadota > Alphaproteobacteria > Rhodobacterales > Rhodobacteraceae > Amaricoccus. The sequence continues at coordinate 6,227 of CAVORV010000030.1, read as the reverse complement.
AGGCGGCGATCCCCAAAGCACGCGAGGCGGCCTGGATCGAACCGTGCTCGGCGACTGCCTCGACGTACAGCAGTCCCCGGGGAACGAGATGGAGGCTCATCGGAATCTTCCGTTCTGATTTTCAGAATGCGGCGTTGTCGTTAATATCATGGATTGAAACAGCAGGCCCGTCTACGGTTCAGCGGGTGTAACCGTAATCGGAGGCCTTTCGCTTGAACCCGGCGCTTTCCCACCTCAACGGATCCGCCGCGCATGACGCGGCCGCGCTTCTGGGCCCGCTTGTCGAGCGGTCTCCCTGGGTCGGGATGGCGGCGGTCTCGGAGCGGCCCTTCGATTCCGGCGAGGCGGTCGCGGAAGCGCTGATCGAAACGATCCTGTCGGCGGGTCCCGCCGATCGTCTCGCGCTGTTCCGGGCGCATCCCGAGCTCGCCGGTGAAGAGGCCGTCGCCGGCAGAATGACCGAAGCCTCCACCGACGAGCAGTCGAGGCTCGGCCTCACCTCGCTCGCGCCGGACGAGGCCCGGCGGCTGGAGGCGCTCAACGCGGCTTACCGCGCGCGTTTCGGCTATCCTTTCATCGTCGCCTTGCACCGGGTGCCGGATCTGGGCGCCCTTTTCGAGAGCTTCGAACGCCGTCTCGGGGCGAACCCCGTCGAAGAACATGTCACCGCACTGGCCGAGATCGCCTCGGTCATCCGCCGTCGCGCCACAAAGGCGTTCGGCGGGCGGAACGGAACATCCCACGCACCTGAAACCGAAACCAAGGAGTCGATCCGATGAAAGCCTTCGTTCCCCTTCTCGCCACCTCCGTCCTCGCTCTCGCCACCGCGGGCGCGATGGCGCAGGAGACGATCCGCATCGCCGGCAATTTCGCGACCGAACACTCGTCGAGCCTCGCGATGGAGGTGTTCAAGACCGAGGTCGAAAAACTCTCCGACGGCGCGATCGAGGTTAACATCTTCCCCGCCCAGCAGCTCGGCGGCGCGGCGGAGAACGTCCAGGCGGTCAAGATCGGCGCCATCGAGATGATGTGGGTCGGCACCGCCTACCTCACGCGGACGGTGCCCGAGCTGGAAATCATCGGCCTGCCGTTCCAATTCGGTTCCCGCGAGCAGGCGTTCGCCGTGGTCGACGGACCGGTCGGCGTTGCGCTTGACGAGAAGCTGGCCGCCGAGGGCATGACTTCGATGGGCTATATGGAGCTCGGCTTCCGCCAGCTCACCAACAACACCCATCCCATCGAGACCGTCGACGACATCGCCGGCCTGAAGATCCGGCTGCAGCCGAACGAGACCCATCTGGCCACGTTCCGCGCGCTTGGCGCCAATCCGGTGGCGATGGATGTCAAGGAGCTCTACTCGGCGCTGGAGCAGGGCGTGATCGACGGCCAGGAGAATCCATTCGCCATCATCAACGTGGCGGGCTACCCCGAGGTCCAGAAATACGTCTCCAACACCGGCCATTTCTTCGACTTCATCTCCGTCGTGGCAAACAAGGATTGGTTCGACGGGCTCGACGAGGGGACCCGCGCGGTCGTGGGCGAAGCGATGGACATCGCCGTCGCGTTCCAACGCGAATTGGCCGCGGAGCAGGATGCCGAGGCTCTCGGCAAACTCACCGCCGCAGGCATGACCTACACCGAGGTCTCGCCCGAACTGGCCGAAAAGCTGCGCGAGCTGACCGCTCCGGTCGCGGTCGAGACCAAGGCCCGGCTCGACGTCGGTCTGGTTGAGCTTCTCGACAGCGAAACCGCAAAACAGGGCCTCTGAAGGCCCCATGGACCGGGCGCTCGCCTCGATCCTCGCGCGCGCCGACACAGGCGCGCGCGTCCTCGTTATCGCCGGCGCCGCGACGATGGTCGCCGTCGTCGCGGCTCAGGTGATCATGCGCTACGTCTTCAACGGCTCCTTCGACTGGGCCGACGAGGTCTCACGTCTCGCTTTCGTCTGGACGATCTTTCTCGCGATCCCGCTGGGCATCCGCGACGGCACCCATGTCGGCATCGAGCTTCTGGTCGCCCGCTTTCCCCGTGCCATCCGCAGAATGGTCTTCCGGGCGATGAGCCTGATCGCGGGCGCAATGATGCTGATCCTCTTCTGGCAGAGCGTCGTGGTCGCGGGGGCGACATGGTCCGAGAGGCTCGGCTCGATCGACGTGACCTCCAGCGTCTTCTTCATACCTGTGATCCTCGGCGCGTTGCATTCGGCGCTGCACCTCTTCCACCTCGGCTTCACGCCGGATGCTCCGGCATGAGCCTTCTGGTCATCGTCCTCTTTCTCGTGCTCGCCTTCCTCGGCATGCCGCTCGCCTTCTCGCTCGGCGTGTCGGCGATGGCGGGGCTTTGGCTGTCGGGCTTCGATCTCTCGGTCCTCGCGCCGCGTCTGATGAACTCGGTCAATTCCTTTCCGCTCATGTCGATACCGCTCTTCATGGTGGCGGGCGAGCTGATGCTGAAGGGAGGCATCATGGACCGGCTCGTCGATTTCGCGAACGCCTTCATCGGGCGGATTCGCGGCGGTCTCGCCCAGGTCGCGATCATCGCGGGCGCGGGCCTCGCCTCGGTGTCCGGAGCGGCGGTGGCGGACGCGTCGGCCCTGTCCTCTACCCTCGTGCCGTCGCTGAAAAAACAATACGGACTCGGCTTCTCGACCGGGATCGTCGCGGCCGCCGCGAATCTTGGGCCGATCATCCCGCCGTCGGGAGCGATGATCGTCTACGCCTTCATGGCCGGGTCCAGCGTGTCGGTCGGCGGCCTCTTCATGGCGGGCGTCATTCCCGGTCTGATCCTGTTCCTCTCGCTCATGGCGCTCTGCTGGCTCATTTCCTGGTGGCGCGACTACCCGCTGGCCGGAGAGCCGATCAGCCTCGCCAACATCCTGCGTCAGCTCAGGCGCTCCATCCTCGTGTTCCTGATGCCCGTCGTCGTGATCGGAGGCATCGTCGCCGGCGCCTTCACCCCGACCGAGGGAGCCGCGGTCGGCGGTCTGCTACGCGCTCCTTCTCGGTTTCTTCGTGACGCGCCAGCTTCGCCTGTCCGATCTGCCGGACGTTCTGCTGACCGCGGCGAAGACCTCGGCGCTGGTGGGCGCCATGATCGCCTTCGCCTCGACCGTCACGTTCCTCTTCACGATCGATCTTCTGCCCGATGCGGCTCGCCACGGCGATGCAGGGCGTCACCGAGAGCCCGTTCGTCTTTCTCTGCCTCATCTCGCTGATGCTTCTGGTCGTAGGAATGTTTCTCGAATCGAACGCCGCCTACATCATGCTGGTGCCGCTCTTCCATCCCATCGCGCTGGAATACGGCCTCGATCCGCTGCATTTCGGGTTCATCTTCGTACTCAACCTCGTGATCGGCATGCTCACCCCTCCGGTCGGCGTGGTGCTCTTCGTCGTCTGCGGGATCACCGGAGTGAAGATGGGAGAACTCGTGCGCGCGAGCTGGCCGTTCATCGCCGCGATGTACGTCGTGCTGCTTCTGTGCATCCTTTTTCCGGCGATCGTGACATGGTTGCCGGAGAGACTGGGCTACTGATGCGTCTTCTTCTGATCAATCCGAACACCACCCGGGCGCTGACGGACAGGCTGGCGGCGTCCGCGAGCCAGGTGCTGGAGAATGACGTGGAATTGCTCGCGGTGACCGCGGAACGGGGGTTCCCCTACATCTCGTCGCGCGCCGAAGCGCAGATCGCCGGGGCCGAGGTCCTGGCCACGCTCGCACGACAGGCCCCTGACGCGGACGCCGCGATCATCGCGGCCTTCGGGGATCCGGGTCTGCGGGCGGCGCGGAACTCTTCGACGTTCCGGTCGCCGGCATGACGGAGGCGTCGATGCTCGCCGCCTGCTCCGCTCGGAGACCGCTTCGCCTTCGTGACGTTCACCCCGGCGCTCGGCCCCTGGTATCTGGAACAGGTCCGCGCCGCCGGGCTGGACGCGCGGTTCGCCGGAATCCACGCGCCCGACGGGCGGTTCGGAGACATCGCGACCGTGGCCGAAGACATGCGGACCGTCCTTGCCGAAACCTGCCACGTCGCGGCGCGGACGGCCGACGTTCTGATCCTGGCCGGCGCTCCCATCGCCGGTCTCGCCCCGCTGATCCGCGACGAGGTGCCCGCGATCCTGATCGACCCCGTCCAGGCGGCGGTCCTCAACGCGGTCGGCCAATGGCGCCTGGCGCCCCGAGGGGCCGACCGGGGCTCCCCGTCCGCCCGCCAAGCCGTCGACGGGTCTCGCGGCATCGCTCGCGCGGTGGATCTCTCGCGATGAAGTCTAGCGGAAGTCCCCGCCCGAGACGGTTCCGGGATCGTGCGGCGACAATGATCGTCGCCTCGGAGGACGCCGCCTTGGATGATCTCACGCGGAACGGAGCTCACGGGCAGCAGGGACCCGAGGAGCGCCGATGACGCATGCCCGGACCGTTTTCAAGACCATGTGCCCGATGAATTGCCATCCGACCCTGTGCGGCATGAAGGTGACCGTCGAGGGCGCGCGTTTGGTTTCCATCGAGGGCGACGAGACCAACCCCGACAGCGAGGGATTTCTCTGCATCCGCGGCAAGGCGGCGCACGAGATCATCGGCAACGACTGCAGGATGCTCCGCCACGCGTCCTGTCGAAGCGCGGGATCGACGACTGGACCGAGACGGGCTGGGAAGACGCGCTCGATCTGATCGCGGCAAGCATGGACGCCGCCGGGCGCGAGGCCGTGGGGTTCTGGCAGGGTCACGGCAACCTGGTGAACGATTACGGCTTCGGGCTGAAGCGTGCCCAAATGGAACGTTTCGCCAATCTCTACGGATGCCAGTACTGGAATTCCGCGATGATCTGCTGGGGTCTCGGCGCCTTCGGTCTTGGTCTGACCGGGGCGCTCGAGACCTCGACCAAGGAGGACCTCGGGGCCAATTCCGAACTGGTCGTTCTCTGGGGCGTGAACACGGTCAGCCAGGCGAATACCTTGCGGCATGTCGAACGCGCCAAGCGGCGGGGCGCGCGAATCGTCGCGATCGACGTCCACAGGACCGAAGCCTCTGCGCTTGCGGACGAGGTGATCCTCGTCCGGCCCGGATCCGATGCGGCCCTCGCCCTCGCGATGATGCATGTCATCGTCGCCGATGAGGCTTGGGACGCGGATTTCGTGGCGAAACACACCGTCGGCTTCGACGCCCTCCGGCCGGACCTTCACCCGATGACGCCCGCCTGGGCGGAGACGCGGACCGGCGTGCCGGCCGAACGCATCGCCGCGCTGGCGCGGCTCTATGCGGCGACCCGACCCGCGATGATCGTCATCGGCGGCTCGTCGCTGCACAAGGGCGACAACGCCTGGAACGCCGCCCGGGCGATTGCCTGTCTCGCGGGTCTGACGGGCGATTTCGGCCGGTCTGGCGGCGGCATCGGCCCGCGCCATGGCGGTCGCAGCCACGGGGCCGGGCTCAACGATCTGTCCGCGTCGGATCGGCGCAGGCCCGGCGAATATGTCCCGAACCAGATGGAAGCGATCATCGAGGCTCTCGAGAGTGGAGCGATCAAGGTTTTCATCTCGATCGGGTCGAATTTCCTGTCCTCGTTCCCGGACGCCAACCGCGTGCGCGCGGCCCTCGACAAGGCCGAGACGGTGGTCGCCTACGACATCTTCCCGAGCCAGATGATCCGGGAAGCCGCCGATATCGTTCTGCCGGGGACGATCTGGCTGGAGGAGATCGGCGCGAAGTCGACGAACACGCAAATCCATCTGTCCGACCGCGTCCTGCCAGCCTCCGGGGAGGCGAGGCCGGCCCATGACCTCCACCAGGGCCTCGCCCGGCGCCTCGGCGTCGCCGACGTGTACCCCTGGACGGATCAGGAGGCGGCGATGAACGCCGCCCTCGATCATCCGGCGACCGGTCATGCCACGGTCGAGCGGCTGCGGTCCGGCGGAGGCCGGGTCCCTTTGAACGTTTCCCATGTGGCCTACCCGACCCGGAAGCTCGGCACGCCTTCCGGCAAGATCGAGTTCCATTCCGAACGCGCGGCGTCGATGGGGCTTTCACCGCTGCCAGTCGCGGCTGTGACCATCCGCGGTTACGACGGACTGATCCTCGCTCACGGGCGCATGTTCGCCCATTTCCATTCCTTCTACGATCACGGGCGCGCGCTCCCGACACTCGCCGCCCGGGAGGAGGCCGCGGAGCTTTGATCGCGCCCGCGGACGCGCGGGCCAGAGGCGTCTCCGACGGAGACGGGATAGACGTGTCGA
>CAVORV010000029.1:0-49714 GCA_963698685.1 uncultured Alphaproteobacteria bacterium | reverse complement strand
TGATTAGCTCAGTTGGTAGAGCGTCTCGTTTACACCGAGAATGTCGGCGGTTCGAGCCCGTCATCACCCACCATCCACCCTCCGGTTCAGGCCCGCTCGTCGCGGGTGATGTGCTGCGCGCGCACGTCGACCGGCGCGCCTCGCTCGGTGTAGGTGCGCAGGTTGCCCGTCGCGGCCTCCAGACGGTCGACCTCGGCCGTGGCCGCCCTGACGCCCGCGAGGCTGGCCTCGATCAGCCGCGCGTTGCGTTTGGCCTTGGCTTCGAGCGCGGTCAGGAACGCCTCCGGGGCGGAACCGCCTTCGGCCATCATATCGTTGATCGCGGTCTCACGTCTGTCGACGAGGGCTTTGAGTTCGGAGAGCGGCCCGTTCAGGATGATCTCGCGTTCCTGGTCGAGCAGCTTGAGAATGCGCTCGTGCCGGCCCGAGCGCAGCAGACGGCCGATCATCGGCCCTGCTCGCTGAGCTTGAGGGATTCGAAGATCCGCTCGGCCAGGCCGAAGCCGCCGCGTTCGGACATGATGTCGGCGTATTCCTGGGTGAGATAGCTGGAGAACGCCTCCTCGCCCGCGCCGCCGCCGAACCCTTCGGGCATCGCGTTGAGCCCGGACGCCTTGAGCATCTCGGCGATGAAGCTCGCCTCGAAGGACCGGGCGGCCTCCCAGGTGCGCGGATCCTCGCGCTCCATGGCGGCGGGTGTGCCCGGGCGGGGGGCGGTCGTGATCGGAGGGAGGTCCATGCGGGCGCTTCCGGTGAGGGATTTGAGACCCGCCCGATATGGGGCGTCCCGGTAAATAATTCGTAAGGCTTTGTCCTTAGGTGGATCACATGACGCCAAGCGGACGGAGAACCGGACCGATGCAGGAAATCACATTCGCCGCGCCGAAATCCGGTCCGAAGGCGCGACCGGCGCCCGGACGGGAGGACGCGGCGGCGGTCACGCCGGCCGAACGCCGGTCGTCGGACCGACGGCGCGAGGACGATTTCGGCGCCGTCGTGGACGCCGAGGAGCGGGCGGCGGCGAAGAAGCCGGCCGCCGACGCGGGCAAAGCCGAGGCCGCCCCGGCGGCGGAGTCCGTTTCCCCGACAGACGAGGATGCGGCGCCTTCCGAGGCCTCCGCCTTTGACGCGGAGGCGGGCGGCGATGAAGTGTCCGTCATTCCGATCCCGGTCGCCGTCGATCCCGAAGCGGCGCCGGCCGAAGGGGACCTGTCGATGGTCGACGCCGTTCTCGCCGACGCCGTTCCCGCCGACGCGGAGACGCCTACGACCGTCGTTCCGGACGATGCCGAAGCCGTCGCGGCCCCCGTGACGGCGGGCCCGCAGGGAGCGGTCGGCGCGGCCGGCGCCGTCGGAGCGGCGGCGCCCGCGATGCCGTCGACCCAGGCCGCACCTGCCGCACCGCCGGTCATCGGCGATGCCGCCGACGCGCCCCCGCCGGAGGCCGATGTCGTGCCTGCGACGCGCACGGGTCCCGAAGCGCCGTCCGGCACGGCGCAAGCCGCGGACCTCCGCGCGGCCTTGCCGGCGCAGCCGCAGGCCGCGGCCCAGCCGGCGCCCGCGGGCGGCTTCGCGCTCGGCGGCGTCGTGACCGACGGGCTCGACTGGCGCCTGACGCCGCATGTCCACGCGCATGCGCCCGCCCATGCGGCCGCGCAGGCCCAGCCCCAGGCGGTCACCGGACAGATCGCGGTCGCGATCGCCCAGAGCGCCAACAGCCGCATCGAGGTCCGTCTGGATCCGCCCGAACTCGGCCGCGTCCAGATCCAGCTCAATCCGACCGAGCGCGGCGTCCAGGTCATCGTCATGTCCGAGCGGCCCGAGACCGGCGACTTCCTGCGCCGGCACGCCGAGACGCTCGCACGCGACCTGGCCGATGCCGGCTACGGCGACGTCACGATGGAATTCACCGCCGGCGGCAGCGACACGCCGCGTGAGCGCGACGGGGCCGAGGCTTCGGCGCCACGCGCGCTCGCCTCGGCCGAGACGCAGTCCGCCGCCGCCGAAAGCGCGCCGGAGCGGCCACGCGCGGTCGCCGCCGGATCTCTCGACATCCGCCTTTGACCCTCACCGAAGGAGACTGACCATGGAACTCGCACCCACCACCAGCGTTCTGCCCGGAGCGTCGAAATCGACCGCGAGCGGCGCCGGCGCCGATACCGGCGCGCTCACCAACGGCGCCAACGAGATGGCCGGCGACTTCGAGACGTTCCTGACGCTTCTGACGACGCAGCTGCGCAACCAGGACCCGCTCAAACCGATGGAATCGACCGAATTCGTCGCGCAGCTCGCGAGCTTCTCGGCCGTCGAGCAGCAGGTCCGGGCCAACGACAAGCTCGACGTCATCGCGGCCGCGCTCGGCGGCGGCGCGACGGACGGTCTCGCGGCCTGGATCGGCAAGGACGTCCGCGCGCCGGGCAAGGGCACCTATGCCGGCGTGCCGATGGAGGTCGCGGTCACGCCGCTCGCCGATGTCGACCAGGCGGTGCTCGTCGTGCGCAACGATTTCGGCCAGGTGGTCGCCCGCCGGACGGTCGAGCCGGATGCGGCGAACCTCGTCTGGGATGGCACGGACACGTCCGGCCGCCAGGCGGCGGCGGGCGTCTACAGCTTCGCGCTCGACAGCTACAAGGGCGAGGAGATGGTCGACAGCCAGGCGGGCCAGGTGTTCTCGACGGTCTCGGAAGTCCGCTTCAAGGACGGCGCGCCGGTGCTTCTGACCGATGCCGGCGCCGAGATCGCGCTCGCCGACGTCACCGCGCTGCGCTGAGACCTCAATCCGGATCGAGGCGGGCCTTCGCCTCGTTGATCATCGCCGCGAGGCCGCTCGATCCGCCCAGATCGGGATGCGCGCGGCGGATCAGCCGCCGATAGGCCTCGCGCACGTCGTCGACGGACGCGCCGGGCTCCAGCCCGAGGATGCGCAGCGCCTGCGCCTCGGACATGCCGCCATCGGCCTCGGCCGGAGGCGCCTCGTCCTCGGGCCGCTCCGCCGCCGACGCGGTCGAGATAGGCCAGAAGCAGCGCCAGGCTGTCCTCGTCGCCGCCGGCCTCGAACTGGCGGGCCAGGGCCTGGAGATCGCCGGGGCCCAGATCCGACAGCCGCGCGCCTTTGAGCGGGCCGGTCAGAACCTCGCCGTCCATCGCGCCGGTATCGTGATCGAGGCTCATCACCAGACCGTCGCTGCGCACCTCCGACCGCTGACCCGCGCTCGGGGCGGGACCCGGCGCGCCGGAACGCCAGAGCGACCAGGCCAGCGCGGCGAGGGGGATCGCCAGCGCGAACTGCCGCAGCGCGGCGAGACCCACGGCCGCGCCGCCGACCGCCACCGCGCCGGCCTGGCGTGGAGGGAGGCGTCGCACCGCCAGCGTCATGACCGAGCCCGCGAGCGCCGCCAGGATCGCCAGCCAGATCCAGGCCGTCATGGCCTCATGTCGGACAGAAGCCGCCGCGCCGCGCCCGTTCCCGACGCCTCGAGCGCCGCGCGCCCGCCCGCCGCGAAAGTCGCGACGGCGCCGAGCAGCGCGCGCAACTCGTCCGCCGACCGGGCGTCGAAGGGCAGGAACGCGCCGTTGGTCAGCCGGGCGATCTCGCGGAACGCCTGTTCGGCGGCGGCGTTGCCGCCTTCGAGAAACATGAACGCCCGCGTGCCCCGCACCGCGAGGCGGCCCGCCTTGTGGCAGAGCGCGTCGATATCCTCCTCCATCGCGTCGCCGACATAGGCGAGCGCGGCCAGCGGCGCCTTGGTCGCGGTCTTCTCGGCGTGGTCGAGGATGCGGCCGATCTGCGTCAGGCCGCCGTGGCAGGTGATGCCGGTCATCAGGCCCTTGAGCGCCCGCGCGTCTCCGACCCAGCGCGAGGCCTGCGCCTCGCGGTGGCCGCGGAAATAGGCGAGCTGCACGTCGAGCCCGCCGGCGGAGGCCGCCGCGTCGAACATCGACGCCTGGAGGTCGCAGGCGAGATCCCATGTGGGCTGGCGGCTCATGGTGGCGTCGAGCGCGAAGACCAGACGCCCGCGCGCGCCCGCCACGCGCGGCGTGGTCGCCTTGGCGTGCTTGAGAAACGCCGCGACGTCGCCGGATGCGGATTTCCGGGCCACTGGCCCGTCCGTCTCGACCCGTCCGGGCGTCAGGTCTGTCTTCTGTCTCATCGCGCGCGCCTCCGACCTTGAATCTGGCCCTCCCGCGCCGGTTTGCAAGACTTTCCGGGGCGATGCGACCGGCGGCCGCTTGCCGTCACGCCGGAGGCGCGAACAGCTGCGCTCCGACCAGCCGCGCCGATCGCAGCGCGTCGCGCGTGCCGTGCGGCGCATTGACGATCGCGAGGCCCGATCCGGTCATTCCGCGCTCGGGGGCGGGTTCGAACGTGACCTCGTCGACGAGGACTGGCAGGGAGCCGAGCCCCGCCAGCAGATCACGATGCCGCCCGGCCGGCAGAAGCGGATACCAGATCACGATCACCGCCTCGGGCCATTTCGCGATCAGCGCGCGCGCGAAATCCGCCGTCTCGCCGTATTCGGCCTTCACCTCGTAGGACGGATCGACCAGCACGAGGCCCTTTCGCGGCTTGAACGGGGCCAGCGCCAGAACCCCCTCGCGCCCGTCGCGTCGGTGAATTGCCACGCCGTCCCCCGTCATCGCCGCGCGCAGCGCCGCGTGTTCCGCCGGGTGCAGCTCCATCAGCGTGATCCGGTCCTGCGGACGCAGAAGCGCGCGGGCGATCATCGGCGAGCCGGGATAGGCGCGCGGTCCGTATTCCGACCGCACGGCCGCCAACGCGCGGCCGTAGGGCGTCGCGGGATCGAGCGCGACCGCCTCGACGCCGCGCGCCGCCTCGCCGGTTTTCAGCGCCTCGGGCGCGTCCAGATCGTAGAGGCCGCGCCCGGCATGGGTCTCGACATAGCTGATGCCGCGCGCCTTGACGGTCAGCCGCGTCAGCATCTCCGCCAGCACGGCGTGCTTGTGCAGATCGGCGGCGTTGCCCGCGTGATACGCGTGCTGGTAGGACAGCATCGCGCGCGTCAGGCCGCCTTGCGGCTGATCAGCGGATCGAGCTCTGCGATCAGCGTGTCGATCTCTGCGTGCGTGTTGTAATGCGCCATCGAGACCCGCACGACGCCGTTCTGCGGCTTGAGACCCAGCCAGTCCACCACGCGTTTGGCGTGGAAGTCGCCGAAACGGATGCCGATGTCATACGGGTCCATCCCGTTCACGATCTCGGCGCTGTCGTGCGATCCGACCGTGAAGCTGATCGTCGGCACCCGCGCGGCCACGTCGCTCGACGTGGTTCCCCAGACCCTCGCGCCGGGCACGGTCGCGAGACAGTCGAGGAACTGCCGCGACAGGTCCGCCTCGTGCGCCGCGATGGCGTCGAAGCCCGCGACCATCGCCGCGCGGCCGTCCAGCGAGGCGTCGCCGCGCCGCCCGAGCGCTTCGAGGTATTCCCCGATGGCGATGCAGCCGTAGGACAGCTCGTAATTCACGTTGCCCGGCTGGAACTTGTACGGCGTCATCTCCGGCGTCACGAAGAAATGGTTCTGCACCGGGAGCGCGACGAGGGCGTCGTATTTCCCGTAGAGCACGGCGTGATGCGGCCCGAACGTCTTGTAGAAGCTGAACGCGTAGAAATCGACGTCGAGCGCCTGGACGTCCACCAGCCGGTGCGGCGCGTAGGCCACGCCGTCCACGACGATCTGCGCGCCATGCCGGTGCGCCACATCGGCGATCTCGCGTATCGGATGGATCATGCCGAGAATGTTCGAGACGTGGTTGACGCAGACGAGCTTCGTCCGGGGCGTCATCATCGTCTGGAGCATCGCGGGATCGGGAAGCAGCGTGTCGGCGTTCAGCGGCCAGGGCACGATCCGGACGCCCAGCTTCTCCAGCATCAGCCACGGCCCGTAATTCGCCTCGTGCTCGCCGATCGACACGATGATCTCGTCGCCGGGGCTGAGCGTCTCGCCGATGGCCGTGGCGAGCATCCGCATCAGAAGCGAGGTGTTGCCGCCCATCACGACCTCTTCGACGCGGTTGGCGTTGATGAGCTTCGCCACCGCCGCGTTGGCCTCGGTCATGCGGTCCTTGGCCTCGACCGACTTTGAATAGCTGGCGCCGTGCTGCACGCTCGAGGTCAGCAGATAGTCGCTGACCCGGTCAGCCACGCCCTTGAGCACCAGCGATCCGCCGGCATTGTCGAGATAGATGTAATCCCGCGCGGCGACCGCCGGGAACTGGCTCTCCACGAAGCCCATATCGAGTGTCATCTTCCGTTCCTCCATCGTTTTTTACACCGCGATCAGTGCTGAAGCACCGCGCGCAGAAATCCCCGCGTGCGTTCCTCGCGCGGGCTGTCGAAAATCTCTTCCGGGCGACCCTCCTCGACGATCATGCCGCCGTCCATGAAGATGACGCGGTCGGCGACCGAGCGCGCGAAGCCCATCTCGTGGGTCACCACCACCATCGTCACGCCGGTTTTCGCCAGCGCCTTCATCACGTCGAGCACCTCGCCCACCATCTCGGGGTCGAGCGCCGAGGTCGGCTCGTCGAAGAGCAGCACCTTGGGTTCCATCGCGAGCGCGCGCGCGATCGCGACGCGCTGCTGCTGGCCGCCCGAGAGCTGGTCGGGATGCTTGTCCGCCTGTTCTATGATCCCCACGCGAGTCAGCAGGTCGCGCGCGCGTTTGCGCGCGTCCGGTTCCGACACGCCCCGCACCCGCATCGGCGCCAGCATGACGTTGCGTATCACGCTCATGTGCGGGAAAAGGTTGAACGACTGGAACACCATCCCGACCTCGCGACGCACCTGCGCCAGCGCGCGGCCAGGCCGCACCGGCACGCCGTCCACGACGATCTCGCCCGCGTCATGCGCCTCAAGATGCGTGACGCAGCGGATCAGCGTCGATTTTCCGGAGCCCGACGGTCCGATCACGCAGACCACCTCGCCCTCTGCAACGTCGAGATCGACGGCGGTGAGCGCCTTGAACCCGCCGAACCGCTTTTCGACCCCGCGCATCGAGATGAAGCCCGCCATCAGCGCCCGGCCACCCGGAAGCGGCCCTCGAAGCGCGAGACCAGGATCACCAGCGGCCAGAGGATCGCGATGTAGATCAGCGCCGCCCCGATCAGTGGCGTCGGATTGGCGGCGAGCGCCTGCGCCTGGGTCGCCTGTTTCAGAAGGTCCGGCATCGCCACGACGGACGCGAGCGCCGTGTCCTTGAGCACGTTGATGCAGTTGTTGGTCAGCGGCGGAATGACGATCTTCACCGCCTGGGGCAGGATGATCTCGAACATCGTCTGACGCCAGCTGAAGCCCAAGACCGTCGCCGCCTCGAACTGCCCCTTCGGGATCGCCTCGATCCCCGCGCGAAATATCTCGGCGGTGTAGGCTCCCGAGACGAGCGTCAGAGCGGCGGTCGCCGACCAGAACGACGAGAGCCTGATCCCGACGAAGGGCAGGGCGTAATAGATCAGGATCAGCAGGACCAGAAGCGGGATCGAGCGGAAGACGTCGATATAAATCTTGGCCGTGAGCCGGACCGGCGCGGGACCGTAGATCCGGGCCAATGCCAGGAACAGCCCCAGCAGGAGCCCAAGTACGATGCTGAGCGCGCCGAGCTGGAGCGTGACCCGGAGCCCGATCCACAGCAGGGGCAGGCTCTCCAATAGAACCCTGCCGTTAAAGAAAGTGTCGACGATGTCCATCACGTATCCGCGGAGCCGCGCCGGACGTCACCCGCCCGGCGCGGAGCTCACGTTACTGCAGCATCGGCATGTCGGTGACCATGACCGTGCTGGTCGTGTCCTCGGGGGCCGCGCCGAACCATGTCTCGTGCAGGCCGGCGATGAAGCCCTCGTTCTTCAACTCGGTCAGAACCGCGTTCACCTCCGACGCCAGCGGCGCGTCCTTGGCGAACATCATCGAGTATTTCTCGCCGGTCTCGATGCGCTGCACGACCGCGAGGTCGGGCTTGTCCTTGACGTAGTACTGGAGTGCCGGAATGTCGCTGACATAGCCGTCGATGCGGCCGGCCGCGAGGTCGAGCATCGCCGGCGCCAGACCCTCGTAGCGTTTGATCTCCGCGAAACCGTACTGGTCCGCGTTCGCCGTCGCCCAGATGTCGCCGGTCGAGCCGGTATCGACGGCCGCGATCTTGCCGTCCATGCCGTCGAGACCTTCGATGCCGCTCGCCGCCGTGACGGTCAGCGACTGGTCGCTGTCGTAATAGGGCTGCGCGAACGAGACCGATTCGAGGCGCTTCTCGGTGATGGTGATCGACGAGATCGCCATGTCGATCCGGCCCGACTGCACCGCCGGGAAGAGGCCGTTGAACGGGATGTTCTCGATCACGACCTCGCGCCCGAGACGCGAGGCGACCTCGTTGACCAGATCGACCTCGAAACCGACGATGTTCCCGTCCGCGTCCTGGAATTCCCACGGCACGTTGCCGATATTGGCGCCGACGGTCAGGGTCTGGGCGAAGCTCGCTCCGGCGCTCAGCGCGAGACCGGCGAGCGCCGCCATCGTGATCCTCAGGGGGGTATGGGCCATTTTCAGTGCTCCTCTGTTGAAAGGGTCATGCCGAGCTCCGGTTCCGCCGAAATCCCGTTGACAGGTCTGACCTGTCTGACGAGGCTAGCGGCGGCGGCCGGCGGTTACAAGCGGCGATGGAGGAAGATCCCGATGACCCGCAAATCGGTGGCGGACGGCGCGGTCGAGCGTATCCAGGGCATGATCCTCGGCGGCGAGATCGCCGTGGGCGCGCGCATGGCGTCGCAGACCGAGATGTCCGCCCGCCTCGGCATCAGCCGCGCGACACTGCGCGAGGCGCTCTCCACGCTCGAGACGCTGGGTTTTCTCTCCATCGAGCCGGGGCGCGGCACCTTCGTCGTCTCCGACGCGCCGACCCGCTCGGGCGCGCTCAGCCGCTGGCGCTTCGGTCCGGGCTATTCCGAGCGCGAGGTGTTCCAGACCCGTCTCGCGCTCGAATGCGCCATCGCGGCCGAGGCGGCGCGGCGGATCGATCCGGCCATTGTGACCGAATTGCGGGCCGCCACCGACGAGATGCGCGCGGGCTGGCGCTCGCAGGATCTGATCGGCGTGTTCCGCCACGACAGCCGCTTCCACGAGATGATCGTCGCAAGCTGCGGCAACCGGATGATGCGCGACCTCTACGACGGCGCGCGCGTGATGCTCCAGGAGACCCAGAGCCATCCGATCCCCGTCACCACGGCCCGAACGCGCCGAGGCGTCGGCCGCCGAGCATGACGCGATCGCGGACGCGCTTCAGGCCCGCGACGCGGAGGCCGCCGCCGCCGCGATGGCGCGTCACATCCGAAACACCGCCGCCGGTCTCGATCTCGAGATCTGAGCCTCAGACCACCCGCAGGACCACGCCACGCCCCGGTACCGTGTCCGGCTCGCCCGGCATCGAGACGTATGGCGGCGTCTCCTCCGCCAATTCGATCAGATCCGCCTCCGCCATCTCCCCGACGCGCGCCGAAAAGCCGCCGGTCCAGATGGTGTCCTTGATCGTGAGCACCAGAACGCCGCCGCTCCGCGTGATCCGGACCAACTCGTCGAGCGCCTCCGCGCCGACATGCCCGGTGGTGAACACGCCCGCCGAAACCACGGCCTCGAAATGCCCGTCGGCGAAGGGCAGGGCCTCGCCCAGAACCGCGCGGTGCAGACCGTCATAGACCTTCTTCGACTCCGCGACGGCCAGCATCCCTTCAGAGATGTCCAGCCCCTCGATCGGCCCGAATCCCACGATCCGCAGCCACTCCCCGATCAGGCCCGTGCCCGCGCCCGCGTCCAGCACCGGCCCGGCCCCGCGCGGCGCGTGACGGCAGAGAAGCGCCAGCACGATCGACGGATGCCGGTATCCCACCCGCGCCATCTCCGCGTCATAGGTGTCGGCCCAGGCGTCGTAGCTCTTCGCGATCTCGTCCGGAGAGCGCGCCGCATAGACCCGCCCGAGATTTTCGCTGCCGCCATCGCCCATCATCCGCTCCGTTTTCCCCGCATGGCTGGACGATAGCCCCCGCGCCGGTATTGTGAAAGGCCGAGGCCGGACGGGAAGGGCGCAGCATGGACCAGGACGAGGCGATCGAGGCGCTGCGGCGCATCCCCGGATACGCGGACCGAGCGGAGGGCGCGTGCGCCGAACGCCTCGGCGGCCTGACCAACCTCGTCTGGCGCGTCGATCTGCCGGACGGGCCGGTGGTGCTGCGTCTGCCCGGTGCCGGGACCGAGGCCTACATCGATCGCGAGGTCGAGGCGCACAATTCGCGCGTCGCGGCCGGCGTCGGCGTCTCGCCGGACGTGCTCTGGTGCGACGCGGCCTCCGGCGTCATGCTCACCCGCCATGTCGAAGGCGTGACCATGACGCCCGAGCTGTTCCGCGCGCGCGCCGGCGCCCCGACCCGCGCGGCGCTGGCGTTCCGGCGATTGCACGGCAGCGGCGAGACGTTCCGGTTCCGCTTCGAGGTCTTCGCGATGATCGACGAGTATCTCGGGGTGCTCGCCGGTCTCGAAACCGATCTGCCCGAAGGCTATCACGCCGCCGTCGCCGAGGCGGCGACCGTGCGCGCCGCGATCGAAGCGCATCCCGTCGATCTTGCGCCCAGCCATTGCGACCCGCTCTGCGAGAACTTCCTCGATACGGGCGAGCGGATGTGGATCGTCGACTGGGAATATTCAGGGATGAACGACCCGCTCTGGGATCTGGGCGACCTGTCGGTCGAGGCGGGGTTCGGTCCCGCCGAGGACCGCGAGATGCTTGGGGCCTGGTGCGACGGGCCGCCCACGGCCGCGCAGGCGGGGCGCATGGTTCTGCACAAGGCGATGTGCGATCTGCTCTGGACGCTGTGGGGTCTGATCCAGCACGGCAACGCGAACCCCGCCGACGATTTCTGGGCCTACGCGACGGGCCGCTTCGACCGCTGCCGGAGGCTGATGGCGTCGCCTGAATTCACGGACGCGCTCAGGGCCGTTCGCGCCGGCTGAGGGCCGGTTCAGGCGGCGGCGCGCGTTGAGACGCGTCGCGCGCTGGCCCGCGTTTCCTAGCGAAGGCGGCACCGCGTCGACAGGAGCTACGTTCCGGCGACGCCGCCGACGCCCTGCCGCGGCGTGGATTCGAGTGCTTTACGATGTCGCGGTTCCCATAATTCGGAGCGTGGCGTGAGCGCATGGTCAATGACGATGCCTTGATGTGGCCGGTACGGCATCAACACATCAGCTCGACTTTGTACATCAAGCGGCGAAGCAGAGAGTTTCTGCCATACGCACGAGCCGGTCCGGGGGTGTTTTTTGTCGGTCCCGGCGGGGCGGGGAGTGTGAGCAAATGTCTCCGATCCACAGGGCGAGGCGGACTGCGCCGATCGCATCCGTGAAGGTCAGGTTGGTCTTGCGATACCAGGCTGCGGCATAGGGCACGCTCGAGCCGGTCGGCAGATCGCAGGCCCACAGGGCTGTCAAGCTGTAGAGGCCGAGCAACGCGGGGGTTGTCCGTGAGATTGCAGTGTCGGACCATTGTCGCCGGGTTTCGACGCCGAGATGGGCGCGGGCTTCAGCGAAGGTGACCTCGAGCTGCCAGCGTACGAACAGCGCGATGATGTCGGCGGGATCAGGCGCGACGTCGGTGCTGAAGAAGGCCTGCGGGTCCCGCTTGCCTTCGGGGTCCCTGACCAGCACCCGGCGAACCGGTCGGGGTGGCGTGCCGGGGCGGTACCGCAAGGCGGTATCCGAGGCGATCTCGAGGGCTTTCCGTGTCCTGTGGCCGTACCGCGAAGATACGATGACGCTCCGCCATGAGGTGGCCGGGTTGGTGAGCGGG
Source organism: uncultured Alphaproteobacteria bacterium (assembly GCA_963698685.1). Lineage (GTDB taxonomy): Bacteria > Pseudomonadota > Alphaproteobacteria > Rhodobacterales > Rhodobacteraceae > Amaricoccus. Next base: position 37,880 of record CAVORV010000029.1, on the reverse strand, counting down.
GTCTTCAGTTTCGGGAGGGGCGGCCCCTTCCGCGCCGGTCGGCCAAAGGTATGGGCCGTACGCGGTGGAGGGGGTGCGAAGAGGTTGGCGTCGAGGCGCAATCGGCTGATGAGGGTCGCGGGTGAGGCGATGACATGGGCCGGTTCATGAACGGCGAAGCTGCTGTCGCCGACGAACACGATATCACGCCCTGGCAGCCAGCGGCAAAGCTGGAGGATGCCTTGCCGGGCCCGGTCGGTCAGCAGCTCGTGCCTGCGCCCCCGCTGGCGGTCGGACCGCTCGGAGGGCGCAAGCAGGGTCGGCACGGGCAACGCCTTGGCGGCCCCCGCCCAAGGAAGGGGCGTCAGCACCATGAAACTCAACCAGCGCAAGCCACCGGCTTTTACGAAATGGCCATGGCTGGAGCGTACGGGATCGCGATAGATGCCGCGTGCGGTGATCCCGGGACCCCACCGGCGTTCGATGGTGTCATCCATCCCGATCACCACGGGCCCTGTCGGGACGAGGCGATCGACGATCATCCCCGGCACCCGTCGCGCCACCGCGCGGGCATCCCGTCGGGCACGGTTGAGAACCTGGTGAAAGCTCGAGAAGTTTCCCGCCTCGGCGCGTCCGGTCATCCGCAGGCAAACGCTGACGGTCCTTTTACCCGGGGCCGGCACGGCGCCCGTCACCAGGACGAGCACGTGTTCCCGGGTTGGCGCCGTAAAGCACGAACGCAGCGACTGCAGCCAGTCGCGCAGGATCTTTGGGACGGGATCGCCGGAACGCTGCGGGATGTCGAGACGATGTATCATCCCATCCTTCGAATCCCTTGCCGCTCGTCCTGCAAGTCGGTGGGCTGCGGCAAAGTGAATCGGGCCGCTCTCAGACATTCCAAAGCATGATCGTGGCATGCGGACCGACGATATCGCAGCCCGTATCGAGGCCTTCAACGACGCCAATGGCGGCGGCGGCGGCCTCTGCGAACACGAAGGCGCCTGCCATCTCTACCTCCTGGAGACCGAAGCTCCCATCGCCCGCCTGAGACCGACCGGCAAAAGAGACGACGTCAGGCTCGCTTGTTGGTCACACCGCGGAGCATGGGAGGACGTCGATGATTTTGGAGGCTGCGTCATGCCACCCGGCGATGCCCTCGAGTTCATCGCTAACGAAGGCATCTTTTGGATCTGGACCTGATCAAAAACGTACAAAGTCGAGATCAGGATCCCGCCTCCGCAGATCCGATAACGGTTGTCTCTTGTCGCTTTCGAAGATCGCCGCCTTGATAACACGTTCCGTGCCGCCGAAAAGATAGCCCTGTCGGATCGCAAGCGCGTCCGTTGACGTACCGGCGTTTCTTTGGACGGGAATGGGATGTTGCGCGAGCGGTGACAGGGATCGACCCGCGGCCATGTCGAGCGTTTTGAAGTTCGCGTATGCTGCCGGTGCAAGCGACGAGGCCAGCGAGAGACCGATCCATGCGACGCCTACCGCAAGTCGGCCGCGACAAAAGAATGCGCCAAGCGTCTTCATGATTTTATCCTGCCGATGCGGCTGCAAATCTTTAGCCCGACTGGAAGAGTTGACGGGCGTTCCGATTCCGATCAAGAAAAATCAACGTGAAAAATCGCCGCGGTCGGGCCGCCGCGTTCCGGTCCAGGTCCTTGTCCGGTGACCGACGGGAAGTCGAATTCGGCGCCGATCTCGATGTGCTGCGCAACGACGTGCTGATCTGGGGGCGTTATTCGCCGTTCGTGGCGGTGGGCGTTTCCCGCCGCGAGAGCGGTGTGGACGCGTTCTGGTACACCGAGCGGCGGTTCCTGTTCGGGCTGCGCCGGAGTCTTTGAGCGGTCGCCTAGTTCGCCGCCTTGAGCGCGGCGTCGATGTCGCTTTTGCAGGTTGCCGAAACGCGGGCGTCGCGGGCGTAGAGGCAGGCGAAGATCCGGCCCTCGGTCGTGGGAATTCCGGAGCACAGGTTCGCGGCGTCGGCGTCGCACGAGGCCGGGAGCGGCGCCGAGAAGCCGGGACGGAGCGACCGGCGCACGCTCGACGGAACCAGGATGTTGCGGCTGCCGCTCGCGGCGACGGCCGCGACTTCCGGCCCGCAGGCCGGGCTCAGCCGGTCGGAATAGCCCATCAGGCAGGCGGAGATGCGGCCTCGGCCGTTGGGCACGTCCGGGCAGAGCGACGCGATGTCGCCGGCGCAGGCCGACATCATGTCCGCGCGGGCCTGGGGCGCCGGCGCCATGACGAAGGCGGCGAAGATCGCGGCGGCGGTCAGGGCGAGGCGTCTCATGGCGTGGCTCCCGTCAGCGGATGTAGGGGGTGGGGTCGACGGCGGTGGTGCCGCGGAAGACGTCGAATTGCAGCTCGGGATTGTCGCGGGGCGCGACGGAGCCGATGGGCTGGCCGGCGGTGACGCGGTCGCCCTTGTTCACGGTGACGTTCGAGAGGACCGAATAGGTCGTCATCAGGTCGTCGGCGTGGCGGATCAGCACGATGGTGCCGAGGCCGCCCAGTTCCTCGGAGATGAGTGCCACCTCGCCGTCGCCGGCGGACTCGACGGGCGTGCCGGCGGGGACCGCGAAGCCGATTCCGTTCGGGTTCTGAGGGTTGAAGGGGCGGCTGACGCTGCCTGAGACGGGCGGGCTGAGCCGGCCGCCGGCGGGCGTGCGGAACTGGTCGAGCTGCGGCGACGCCGGATCGGCGCCGGCCGTTATGTTCTCGGGCAGCGGCTCGGCCGCGCTGGGCGGCGGCGGCACGGGGGTGCCGGCGCCGGGGGCGGTGTCGACGGAGCCCGAGATCTGGTTGGCGCCGCTGACGATCGGGATCAGCAGTTCCTGGTTGGTGCGGACCATCAGATCGGGACCGAGGCCGTTCCACGAGGCGAGCGCGGTGACCGAGACGCCGTAGAGCCGCGCGATGGAATAGGCGGTCTCGCCGGCCTCGACCCGGTGGCGGACGGGATCGATGAGCGGATCGCCGGAGGCCGCCGGGCGCGGCGCGGTGGGGGCGGCGCTGTCTATGGCGGCGGAGGCGGATTCGGCGCTCCAGGGCAGGGTGGAGGTGGTGACCTCGTCGCCGGTCGCGGTGCGCGGGAAGCTGTCGGGCAGGAGGAGGACCTCGCCCTCGCGGGGGCGGTAGTCGACGGGGAGCGCGTTGCGCGAGGCCAGCGCCTCGGTCGAGATGCCGAGGCGGGTGGCGACGGTCTCCATCGTGTCGCCGTCACGGGCCACCACGACCTGGTAGGTGGCGTAGGTGATGACGCCGCGGCTGTCTTCTTGCTCGTTGGCCACGACGACCATCGAGCCTTCGCTCCTCGGCGTGGGCGCGCAGCCGGAGACGATTGCGGCGAGCACCAGCGCGATGGCCGTGCTCGTGAGCCTGCCGCCCGCCAATCCGCCGCCCGACGGAATTTCCGATCGTGTCAGCATCGTGGCCACCCCCATATGTCGCGTGCACATGTCATTCCAATACATCTTCTGCGACGCCTTCGACAAGGGGCACGAACCGGACTGCGCCGAGATCGGTGTATTCCAGCCCGGATTCGAGACGTTCGACCTTGATCAGAGTCTGCACCGAATCGCTTTGGCCGACGGGCAGGACCATGATGCCGCCGGTGCGAAGCTGGTCGAGCAGGACGCGCGGCGGGTCCTCTGCGGCGGCGGTGATCAGGATGCGGTCGAAGGGCGCCTGTTCGGGCAGGCCGAGCGAGCCGTCGCCGTGGACCACCGTGACGTTGGTGAGGTCGAGCCGTCGCAGCAGGTCGCGGGCGCGGATGGCGAGCGCGCGGTGGCGTTCGACCGAATAGACCCGGCGCGCGAGGCGGGAGAGGATCGCGGCCTGGTAGCCGGAGCCGGTGCCGATCTCGAGCACCTTGTGGCGCGGGGAGATGTCGAGCGCCTGGGTCATCAGGCCGACGACGGAGGGCTGGCTGATGGTCTGGCCGCAATTGATGGGCAGCGGGACGTCCTCGAAGGAGCGCGTCCGGAAGATGCCTTCGAGGAAGGCCTCGCGGGGGGTGGCCTCCATCGCCTTCAGCACGGTCGCGTTCGTGATCCCGTGCGAGCGCAGGGCGAAGACGAACTGCATCTGGCGCTCGAAAGGTTCCACGGCGGGGTCCTTCTCCCTCAGGCGATGGCGCGGGCGAGCGGTTCGACCATCTCGTGCGCGGTCAGGTCGGCGCGCAGCGGCGTGACCGTGACGTGGCCGTCATGGCATTCGCGGCTGTCCGTGCCGGGCGCCGTCTCGGCGTTGCCGCGTCCGTGGGTGATCCAGAGGAAGCGCCGGCCGTTCGGGGCGGTCTGCGGCTCTATCCCGAAGGTCGAGGCGCCACGCGCGCCCTGGATGGTGGCGCGCACTCCCTTGATGCCGCCCGCGGGAACGCCGGGGAAGTTGATGTTGTAGAATACGCCGTAATGCTGGTCGTGCCAGGGCGCGTTGTCGAGAAGCTTGCGGACGAGCGGGGCGCCGTGGGCGCGCGCGGCGGCGAACGGGTCGTCGGAGTTCAGCGAATCCGGGGTGAAATACTGCGACATCGCGATGGAGCGGACGCGGTTGAGAGCGCCTTCCATGGCGCCGCCGACCGTGCCGGAATAGAGCGTGTCCTCGGCGACGTTGTGGCCGCGGTTGACGCCCGAGAGCACCAGATCGGGGGGCGCGTCCTTGAGCACGTCGTTGAGGCCCGCGAGCACGCAGTCGGCGGGCGAGCCCTCGACCGCGAAGCGACGTTCTCCGAGCCGTTCGAGACGCATCGGGCGCACGTAGGAGATGCAGTGCGAGACGCCCGATTGCTCGAAGGCGGGCGCCACGACCCAGACCTCGCCGTCGGGGCCGGCGAGATCGGCGGCGATCTGTTCGGCGACGGCGAGACCGGGGGCCGTTATGCCGTCGTCGTTGGTGATCAGAATGCGCATGCGTGGTTCCCTTGTGCTTCCGGCCGTTCTAGGGATGCGCGGGCGTTGCGTCCAGCGGCAGCGCCACCTCAGAGGGTTTTTCGTCACTTGCCGACCGCATTCAGACCGCAGGACGGCGCGTTTTTCGCGGAACGCGCTTGGCCGTGGGTCGCCCTCATTCTCGGATGGTTCGCGTTCCAGACGTCGCTGCGCCTCGTCATGGGCGGCGCGCTGGCGATGGACGAGGCCCAGATCATACTCGACGGCCGGACGCTCGAGCCGGGATACGGTCCGCAGCCGCCGCTCTACGCCTGGCTGCAATGGGGCGCGTTCCGGCTGATCGGCGATCCGCTTCTGGCCATGGCGGCGCTGAAGAACGCCATCCTGTCGGTGACGTTTCTCGCGGTCTTTTTTCTGCTGCGCGGATCGATGCCTGCCTGGAAGGCGGGCATGGCCGCGGTCTCGCTGATGCTGCTGCCGCAGATCGCGTGGGAAAGCCATCGCGCGCTGACCCATTCCGTGCTGGCGACGGCGCTGGCGGCGCTGACCTGCCTCGTGTTCCTCGCGCGGACGCTGCCCGGGAAGCGGGGCGGATACCTGCTTCTGGGCGTGGCGGCGGGCCTCGGCATCCTGTCGAAGGCGAGCTATGCGGTCGTGCCTCCGTCGCTGCTTCTCGCCGCGGTGTCGATGCCGGACCTTCGCGGCAGGATCCGATGGGGCGGTCTGGCGATCGCGGGTTGCGTCGGCGCGGCGATCGTGGCCGGGCCGGTCTGGTGGATGCTGGCGCATCCCGAATCCTCCTTGGCGAGGATCAACAAGCTGCATCTGAGGGATGTGACAGCGCTGCGCGTGCTGACGGAAGGTGTTTTCACGACCGCCGTTGCGATCGTGGAGTTCGTCTGGTTTCCGATCGCAGTCTGTCTGCTGATCCGCCGCCGTCATCGCCGGGAGGGACGGCCGGCGTCGCGCACCGCGCTGGAGGTCTTTCTGACGCGCGCCATGATCGCCGCCGCGCTTCTGACGCTCGTCGGCGTTCTGGCGACGAAGTCGACGGCCTATCACGCCCGCTGGATGCAGCCGGCGCTTCTCATGGCCGGGCCGCTCTGCGCGCTTTGGCTTTTGGCCCGCGTGAAGCCGTCCGGCGTGCGGGCCCTGCGCCGGCTGGTGATCGTGATCGCGGCGCTCGTCACGGTCGCGCTGCCGATCGATCTGGTGATCGGCGTCGGAGGCAATCCCCAGCGCATGTCGGCGCCGGTCGCGACGGTGGCGGATGCGCTGGAGGCGGAGTTCCCCGACGTCCGTACGGTGATCATCGACACCGAGTGGCTGGCGGGCAATCTGTTCCATGTTCGCCCGGGCTGGAGCGTGCGCCACCTGGAATACGGCGCGCCGCCGGATGTCCCTGCGGAACCGACGCTGCTCGTCTGGTGGCGGGGAGGCCCGGAGGCCGTCGCCGACCTCGCCGCGCGGATCGGGGTCGACCCGGACGGTCTGGAGGTCCGGGTCTTTTCCGCGCCTTATCCGTACAAGCCGCTCGACTTCGAGGTGTTCGCCGCGATGCTGCCGGCGACCGGCCCGTGAGGCTTCAAAATCGCGCGACGGCGCCGATGTAGAAGCGCGTCTCGAGGCCTGTTTCGGTCGTGTCGGTCGCGACGCCCTGGGTCTGGCGGGCGATCTCCGGCGTGAGGGTCAGCCAGTCGCGCAGGTCGATGCGCGCGCCGATGCCGGCGGAGGCGAGGGTCTCCCAGCGATCGCCGTCGCGCTCGATCGAGCGGTCATAGGCGCGGCCGTAATCGAGAAAGCCGTAGGCCTCGATCGCTTCGAGGATTCCGCCGGCGTTCTCGACGGCGATGCCGCGCCGAAGCTCGACCCGCCCGCCGAAACCGCTGTCGCCGGTCGTGTTGCCCGGCGCGAAGCCGCGCCCGATCGTGGCGTCGCCGAGCGAGAAGCGCTCGGAATTGGGCAGCACGTTGGCGGCGTATTGCCCGATCGCGAGGCCGTAGAGCGCCCAGGGGCTTTCGCCGAGTCGCTGGAGCCGCGAGAGGGTGAAGGCCGCGAGGGTGAAATCGGCGACGCCCGCCGACGGGCCGTCTTCGCCGATCTCGGTGGTGCCGACGGGGAGGCCTTGGCGGATGAGGCCGTCGAAGAGGCTCACGCCCCCGAAGCTGTCGGCGCGGTCCCAGGTGGCGCGGGCTTCGAGCACCAGAAGGCGGTCCTGCGACGCCATGTCGGGTCCGGTGAAGACCGTGACGCTCTCGCTGTCCTGCCAGTCGAGGGCGAGGCGTCCGAAGAGGTTCTCGGAGCGGCTGCGGGTGAAGGGAACGAAGAGCGCGGCCGTCGCGTTCGTCTCGTTCTGGACGATCTCGAGATCCTCGGGCTGGCCGCTCTGGGTGAAATCCGGATCGGCGCGCGAGATGTCGGCTTCGAGCTCGATCCTGGCGCCGTCGAGCGCGGTTCCGATCAGCGCGGGGATCGGCGCGTCGAAGCGGAGCTGCGCGTAGGCGAGCGAGCCGTCCTTGAGCGCGGTGGCGGCGAGCAGATCGAGCCGTTCGTTGAGGCCCAGCAGGTTGAAGGCGCTGGCGCCGACGGCGCCGGTCCACGCGCCGTAGAGCCGCGAGCCGCGGTTGTCGATCGCGGCGAAGCCGACGAAGGGGTCTGGCTCGATCAGCACGGTGAGATCGGCGGCGCCGAAGGTGAGCGGCGACGGCTCCAGCACGGTCTCGACGCCGGCCCCGAACGTGTCGCGCGCCAGCAGCACGCCGCGCTCCAGAACGGGCAGCGCGAGGGGGCTCGCGGCGACGGTCGGCTCGAAAAGGCGCGCGGCGTAGGCCTGCTGGTTCGGCGCGCCGCCGCTCAGCGCGACGCGATCGACGAAGCCTTCGATGACCTGGATGCGGACGATGCCGTCATCGACGCTCTGTTCGGGGATCACCGCCTGCGAGAGGACGAAGCCGCGCGCCCGGTAGGCCGCGCCGATGCGCGCCGCGACCGCGTCGAGCGCGTCGAGCGAAACCGGCTGGCCGATGAGATCCGCCCAGATCGGCGCGAGTTCGGTCTCGGGGATCGCGGTCGCGCCGTCGAGCGCGATGCCGCGCAGGACGAGGCGCGGACCGGGATCGGCGGCGCCGGGGGGCGTCACCGGGCCGGTCTCGGGCGCGGGCTCCGGCGCCGCGACGGGCGTCTGCGGCGTGAGCGTGGCGCCGGGTTCGCGGGGTAGGAAATCGGCCGGTGACTGGGCGTGTGCTGCGGGAACTGCAAGCGCGAGCGCCGCGGCGAGAGGAATGGCGCGGCGGATCATGGCGTTCCTTCGGCGGTGGAGGTCCAGAAATTCTCGGTGGCGGTCAGGCGCGCGCAGTCCGCGCCGTCTCCGGTGTTGATCGGTCCGCCGCATTCCGCGTCGGCCGCGTTGGCGGCGGCCGGACCTGCGGGCGCGATGCCGCCGGAGGCCGGGACGAAGCCGCCCGATGCGGCGACGAACCCGCCGGTCTGCGCGCCCGTAACGCCTTGGGGGGCGAGCTGGACGATCTCGCCGAGCGAGTAGGTCAGGGCGAACGGGCTGTCGATCGCGGGGGGCGCCTCGGTGACGGTGGTGCGGAAGCTCGCGTCGCCGGGGGTGAGCGGCGGGACGCCGCGGCCGAACTCGCGCGTGAGGTCGTTGAGTGGCGTGAGGCCGGTCGCGACGGGCGGCTGCGGTGGCTCCGGGGGTTGGGGCGGCTGCGGAGGCTGCGGAGGCTGCGGAGGCTGCGGAGGTTGCGGGCGCGCGGGTTGGACGGCCAACGTGCCGTCGATCCAGGCGATGTCGTAGTTGCGGCCTGTCTGGCCGCCGGGCGTGAGGGTGTAGAGGCCGGCGGGGCTCTGTGCGTTGGCGGGGGTGCGGAAGTCCAGCTCGCCGTCGAGCGTGTCCGGGCTCTGGCCGAGCACGAAACCCTCGTAGGTGGCGGTGAAGGCGGGATCCGGCTGGCCGGCGATCCGCGTGGCGTCGTCGGCGCGGACCCGCAGCGCGGCGCGGCCGATCTCCAGCGTGCCGTCCGCGTAGGTGATGGCGTAGTTCGGATCGCTGAGGCCCGAGGCCGTCAGGCCGTAGGTTCCGGCGTCGCTGGCGAGGGTGGCGTCGGTGCTGTGGGTGAGGGTTCCGTCGAGACTGTCCGGGCCCTCGCCGAGGACGAAGCCGGTGAAGGTCGGGGAATAGACGGTGTCGAGGCTGCCGTAGGTGCGGGCGCCTTCGGGGGTGACGGTGAGGGCCGCGGGGGTGATGGCGAAGGCGCCCGGCGCGTAGGTGATCGCGTAGTTGCGGCTGGTCTGGCCGCCGGGGGTGAGAGCGTAGGTTCCGACGCCGCTGGCGGGGAGGGCGGTGTTGGCGAAGTCGAGCGCGCCGGTCAGGTCGGCGGCGGTCTGGCCGAGGACGAGGCCGTCATAGGTGGCGGAGAAGGCGGGGTCCGCGCCGCCGTAGCTGCGCGTGGCGTCGTTCGCGGTGATCGTCAGAGCGGCGGGCGTGATGGCGAGGGCGCCGGGGTCGTAGGCGATGGTGTAGTTGCGGCTGGTCTGGCCGCCCGGGGTGACGCGGTAGGTTCCGACGTCGCTTTCGGGGCGGGCGTCGGTGGCGAAGTCGAGCGTGCCGCCGAGATCGTCCGCATCCTGGTCGAGGACGAAGCCGTCGTAGGTGGCGGTGAAGGCGGGGTTGGCGGCGCCGTAGCCGCGCGTCGCGTCGTCGGCGGTGACGGTGAGGGTCGCGGGGTCGATGGTGAGCGTGCCGTCCGCGAAGGTGATCGCGTAGTTCGGATCGCTGAGGCCCGAGGCGGTGAGGCCGTAGGTTCCGGCGTCGCTGGCGAGGGTGGCGTCGGTGCTGTGGGTGAGGGTTCCGTCGAGACTGTCCGGGCCCTCGCCGAGGACGAAGCCGGTGAAGGTCGGGGAATAGACGGTGTCGAGGCTGCCGTAGGTGCGGGCGCCTTCGGGGGTGACGGTGAGGGCCGCGGGGGTGATGGCGAAGGCGCCCGGCGCGTAGGTGATCGCGTAGTTGCGGCTGGTCTGGCCGCCGGGGGTGAGAGCGTAGGTTCCGACGCCGCTGGCGGGGAGGGCGGTGTTGGTGAAGTCGAGCGCGCCGGTCAGGTCGGCGGCGGTCTGGCCGAGGACGAGGCCGTCATAGGTGGCGGAGAAGGCGGGGTCCGCGCCGCCGTAGCTGCGCGTCGCGTCGTTCGCGGTGATCGTCAGAGCGGCGGGGTTCACGGTCAGGGTGCCCGGGACGAGGCGGAGGCGGTAGCCCTGGTCGGAGGCGCGCGCGGAGACGAGGGTCGCATAGGAGCCCGCGTCGGCCGCGGCGGGGGAGCCCGCGCTGTCGGCGGAGGGCGCGCCGTCGAGCGCGACCGCGGCGGTGTCGCCGGGGCGGAGCGCGCCGATCGCGTAGCCGGGCGTGGCGGTCTGGCCGTAGGTTTTCGACAGCGTGTCGGCGGTGATGGTCAGGACCGGCTGCTCGCCGTAGACGATCCGGTTGCCACCGAAATTCGCAAGAGAATCCGGCAGGTTGTCGTCGTAGAAGCGGTTGTAGAGGTCGTAGCCGCGCGGGCCGGGCGCGGCGCCGTCAAGTCCGGCGAACGCGTCGATATAGACCAGCCAGCGCGCGGCCTGATCGGATGCCTGCACGGAGCCCGGTCCCGCCTCGTTTCGGAATTGGGCGCCGGCGGAGATGATGACCGCGTCGCCCGGTCCGGTTCCCGTCACGCGGGCGTCCGCGCCGATGCCGACGCGCGCCTCGGAGAGCAGGGTGACCTGTCGGGCGACGACGGGTCCGCCGATATCGATCGTTCCGGAGCCGGAGGTCTCGACGGCGAGGGCGAGATCCGACCGGTAGCTCGACGGCGCTCCGCGCGGCGTGGTCGCGCGCAGGACGAAGCTCCGGTCTTCCGACAGGCTGAAGCGCGGCTGGACGGTCGCCGTGATCGCGCCTGAGATCTCGGTCTCGCCGCCGGTGACCGGATCGGTGCCGGCCTCGACGCGACCGTTCCATGTCTGGGTCTCGGCGAGCATGCTGAGCCCGGCGCCGGATTGCGCGAGGGCGCGGGCGAAGCCGGCGCCATTCTGGAGGGTGATCGCGTCGGCGCGCATGGAGAGCGAGCCGCCGCTTCCGGCGACGGCTTCGGAGAAGTTGTTGGTCTTGTCACCGCCGGTGATGTTGATCTTCGGCGCGGTGAGGGTCACGTCGGAGGAGGAATTGGTCCGGCCGACCCGCACCCATTTGCCGCTTCGCCCGTTCCCGCCGTTCAGGTCGATGCCGGTGTCCGCCGCGATGTCGACGGAGCCTGTTTTGGAATAGATCTGGACGTTGCTTCCGGACTGGTCCAATTCGCGCTCGACGATCACGGTTCCGAAGTCCCACCGGTCCGAGGGCCGGTCGGCGGAACCGGCGCTGATCGTGAGGTCGCCGCTCTGGGTCCGCATGATCAGGTTCGTGGAGGCGTTTCCGAGGAACCGCACCGGCCCCTTCTGGGCGTCCAGCACGATGCTGCCGGTCCCCGAGGCCACGACGTTGTCGTAGATCCTGATCTGGGAGCCGGCGAACGGCGTGATGCCGAGGGTTCGGAAAATCAGGTTCGCGGAGCCGGTCGATGTCACCGGGGCCTCGATCTCGATGTCGTCGTCGGCGATTGCGAAGAAGTCGCCGCGCTCGGTCGTGATGCTCTGGCGGATCGTCACGTCCTCGTCGGCGACGAGGCGGAGCGCGCCGGTTCCGGTCCAGTTCAGCGGCGAGAGCACGAGGATGTCGCCGAGATCGTCGCGCTTCGCCTGTTCGGTCGTGATGGTCACGTCGCTTCCGGCGTCGAGCGCCTTTTCGATCGAGTTGGCGTTGACCGTGTAGACGCCGGAGCCGTTCGACGGGTTCGTCGTGCCGCCGGAGACGTTGGTTCCGTCGGGGCGCACGATCGAGACGTTGCGGGGGTCGAGGAGCCATTGGCCGCCGCGCCCGAGCGAGACGGTGGCGCCCTCGCCGATGGCGAGGTCGAAGCGGCCGGACGTCTCGACGAAGCCGCCGGAGACCGCGCCGGTCGCGGAGATGTCGCCGTCCATTCGGGTGGCGTCGTCGGACCAGGCGATCACGCGGCCGCCCGTGCCGGCGCCGCCGTCGGCGGAGATGGTGACGTCGGCGGCTGATGTTCAGATGGTCGGCGCGGCGGAGGGGGCCCGTTCCCTGGCGGTCGCCACCGATGCGGATGTCGCCGCCGTCCGCGCCGCCGCGCGCGGAGACGCGCGCGTCCGCGAGGCCGACATTCTGGCCGGTCACGGTGACCGCTCCGCCGTTCCGGGCGCCCGAGGCGTCGATCGCGCCGGAGACGCGGACCTTGCCCTGGCCGCGGCCGACGAGTTCGACGGTTCCGCCATTTCCGCTGCGGGAGGTCGCGCGGATCACGCCGGTGGTGTTGATCGCGTTGTCGAGGGCCGAGGACGCGCCGCCGGCGCTCAGCAGCACGCGCCCGCCGCCGGCGTCGATCATGCCGCCGTTGACGATCCGCGAGCCGCCCGCCGGGTCGCCGTCGACGGCGATGCGGACCATGCCGTCGCCGGTGAGGTCGATCGTGGTGCGCGTGCCGGACGCCAGCGCCACGGTGCCGCGCCGGGCGAGGATCACGCCGTCGTTCTCGACGTCGGAGCCGACGAGGGCCGCGAGGCCGGCCTCGCCGATCGTTATGTCGCCTTGGTTGATGACGCGTGCGCCGGCCTTCGCGCCGCCGCCGATGCGCAGGCCGCCGTCGCGCTGGAAGCGGTCGGCGTCGACACCCTGCGACGTGGCGACGAGGCCGCCGACATCGACCTTGGAGCCTTTGGAGAAAAGCACGCCGGCGTTGTTCTGGATGATGACGGTGCCGGGTGCGCGAATGGCGCCTTCGATGACGCTGCCGCGTCCGGAGGTGACGCGGTTGAGGGTGGCGGAATTGCGGCCGGGCTGATCGAAATCGACGCTGGCGCCGCGTCCGACGTCGAAGCCGCGCCAGTCGATCACCGCGCGTTCGGAGGATTGGCGGATCGTGGTGCGCGCGCCGCTCTGGGAGATCTTGGCGGAGCCTTTGACGACCTTGCCGCCTTCGGGGGACTGCGCGGCGCCGGGCTGGGCCATGAGCGCGAGCATCGAGACGCCGAGCAGGGCGAGCGCGCGGGCCGGGATGGCGGAGGCTCCGAGGGGCCGGGAAAGAGAGAACGTTCTCATGCGCGCATACTCCGAATACATATCAACCTTTAGTTGAATACACTCTTTACGCGAGTGAATGCAACGAAATTCGCGTGATGGGCCGGTCCCGCGGGGGCGACGTTGACGGATCGGAGACAAGGCTGTCGCGGCGTATTCTTCTCGTAACGTTTCCGTTTTGGTAACGTCGAAGTTGATCCATCCCGCGCGACCCGATTAGCCCGCCGGTAAGGTTCGCAGGCCTAGGGTCTCTCGGGGCGCCTGCTGTGGAGGCATGGGCGTCGTGGGGGGAAATTCATGAGGGAACGGCATTTCGCCGGTGGCGTCGGCATGTCCGCGCGCCGAAAAGCGGGCGTCGCGATCCTGTTCGCGGTCGTGTTCGCGGTCACCGCGGGTCTTCGGGCCGACGCCGGATCGCGCGACGCTCCGGAACCGCTCGATTATCACGCGACGCTGGTCAACGGGAACGTGGTCGGATCGACGTTCATGATCGAAGAAGGACTGGCGGTCACCAACGCGCATGTGGTCCGTGGACTGCGTGTGGGAGCCTTCGTTCACCTGGTGCCGTCGACGGGTTCGCGCGCGCGGTTCGAGGGGCGGCTGGTCGCGGTCAGCCGGAGCATGGATCTGGCGCTGGTGGCGGTGCCGTCGGGCGCGCTCGCGCTGAGCGCGCGCGGGGACGCGTCGCCCAGGGCCGGGCAGAAGGTGGTCTCGGCGGGGGTCGACGCGACGGGTGGCTGGCCCGCGCCGAGGCTGGAGGTCTCGGGCACCGTGCTTCAGCCGTCGGCCAGTCAGCCGGCCTTCGGACCGGGGCTTGTCGCGCGGCTTCCCGGCGCGCTTCCGGGGTTTTCCGGCGGGCCGCTCTTCGACATGGAGGGGCGGCTTCTCGGCATGGTCACGGCGATCCGGCCGTCGCGCGGCGCGGCGCGCCCGGCCTCGGGCTTCGCGCCGCGTCAGGGCATCGCGCGCGACGGCACGGAGGCCTACGTGCTGCGCGCCGACGCGATCCGGGCCGAGGTTCGGCGGCTGTTGCGGGTCGCGGAGCGCTGATTTCGCCTGACGTCGCGGACGGGATCGCCTAGGCTCGGCGCATCCGGCGGGGGCCGGGCGGCGGCGGGAGACGGGCATGAGCCTCGCGGAACAGCGGGTCGCGGTGATCGGCGCGGGCATCGGCGGCCTCGCGGCGGCCATGGCGCTGGCCGAGCGCGGGGCGCATGTCGAGGTCTTCGAGCAGGCGCCCGCGCTGACGGACGTGGGCGCGGGCATCCAGATCGGGCCGAACGGCGTCGCGGTTCTCGAGGCGCTCGGCCTGCGCGACGGGGCCGAACGGCTGGCGGCGACGCCGCAAGGCGTCGAGTTGCGCGATCATCGCGGTGACCGGATGGTGGCGCGGGTGCCACTGGGGCACGCGGCCGCCACGCGTTACGGTCGGCCGTATTGGCAGTTTCACCGGGCGGATCTTCTGTCGGTTCTGGTCGCGGGCGCGGCGGAGGCGGGCGTCGCGCTTCGCCTCGGGCGCAAGGTCGTGCGGGTGTCGGCGGTGGAGGACGGCGTCGCGGTCGAGACGGAGGACGGCGGGACCTCGACGGTTTCGATCGCGATCGGGGCGGACGGGGTGCGGTCGGCGATCCGTGCGGCGCATTTCGACGCGGCGCCGCCCCGGTTCACCGGGCATGTGGCGTGGCGCGGGCTGGTGGACGCTGCGTCGCTGCCCGAGGGTCTGTTTCCGGACGGGGCCTGCGTGACGATGGGGCCGCGCCGGCATCTGGTGACGTATCCTTTGCGCGGCGGGCGACTGATCAATTTCGTGGCGGTCGAGGAACGCGCCGACTGGACCGACGAGGGATGGACCGCGCCCGATGATCCGGAGAACCTTCGGCGCGCGTTCGCGGGCTTCGGGTATGCGGCCGAGGCGCTGCTGGCGCGGGTCGAGACGACGTTTCTTTGGGGATTGTTCGATCATGCGCCGCTTGAGGCGTGGTCGAAGGGGCGGATCGGGCTTCTGGGCGACGCGTGCCACCCGATGCTGCCGTTTCTGGCGCAGGGCGCGACGATGGCGCTGGAGGACGCGTGGGTGCTGGCGGCGGAACTGGACGTCGCGGTGAGCCCCGAGCATGGGCTGATGGCCTATGAGGCGCGACGCCGTCCGCGCGCCACGCGGGTCCAGCAGGCGGCGGCGCGCAACGGGCGGATCTATCATCTGGACGGGCCGGCGCGGGCGGCGGCGCAGCTGGCGCTTCGGACCGCCTCGACGTTCGCGCCCCTGTCGCTGCTCGGTCGGTTCGACTGGCTTTACGGGGCGGACGTGGTGAGCGCGCAGGCGACGGTCTGAGCGAGGCGGCGGGTCAGGCGTCGAGGTCGACCCAGACGGGGACGTGGTCCGACGGCTTCTCGCGACCGCGGATCTCGCGGTCGATGCCGCAGCCGGTCAGGACGTCGGCGGCCTGGGGCGTCAGGAGCAGATGGTCGATGCGGATGCCGTGGTCCTTGGGCCAGGCGCCGGCCTGATAGTCCCAGAAGGTGTAGGTGCCGTCGTTCTGGTCGAAGGCGCGCACGGCGTCGGTGAAGCCGAGATTGAGGATGCGGCGGTAGGCGGCGCGGGTCTCGGGCAGGAAGAGGGCGTCGTCCTCCCAGGCCTTCGGATTGTGGCAGTCGCGGCCCTCGGGGATGACGTTCCAGTCGCCGGCGAGCACGCCGATCTCCTCGGTCGCGAGCAGGTCCTCGGCGCGGGCCTTCAGGCGCTCCATCCAGCGAGTTTGTAGTCGTATTTCGGACCCGGCGCCGGGTTGCCGTTGGGCAGGTAGAGTCCGCAGACCCGCACGGCGCGGGTTCCGACCACGGTCGCCTCGATCCAGCGGGCCTGTTCGTCGTCCGCGTCGCCCGGCAGGCCGCGCGTGACGTCCTCGAGCGGGATCTTGGAAAGAATGGCGACGCCGTTGAAGCCCTTCTGGCCATGGGTGGCGACGTAGTAGCCCAGATCCTCGATCTCGGTCGCGGGAAAGCCCTCGTCGACGGATTTGATCTCCTGCAGGAGAGCCACGTCGGGCTCGGCCTCGCGGTGTCGATGGTCAGCGTGCCGTCCGCGAAGGTGATCGCGTAGTTCGGATCGCTGAGGCCCGAGGCGGTGAGGCCGTAGGTTCCGGCGTCGCTGGCGAGGGTGGCGTCGGTGCTGTGGGTGAGGGTTCCGTCGAGACTGTCCGGGCCCTCGCCGAGGACGAAGCCGGTGAAGGTCGGGGAATAGACGGTGTCGAGGCTGCCGTAGGTGCGGGCGCCTTCGGGCGTGACGGTGAGGGCCGCGGGGGTGATGGCGAAGGCGCCCGGCGCGTAGGTGATCGCGTAGTTGCGGCTGGTCTGGCCGCCGGGGGTGAGAGCGTAGGTTCCGACGCCGCTGGCAGGGTGCCCGGGACGAGGCGGAGGCGGTAGCCCTGGTCGGAGGCGCGCGCGGAGACGAGGGTCGCATAGGAGCCCGCGTCGGCCGCGGCGGGGGAGCCCGCGCTGTCGGCGGAGGGCGCGCCGTCGAGCGCGACCGCGGCGGTGTCGCCGGGGCGGAGCGCGCCGATCGCGTAGCCGGGCGTGGCGGTCTGGCCGTAGGTTTTCGACAGCGTGTCGGCGGTGATGGTCAGGACCGGCTGCTCGCCGTAGACGATCCGGTTGCCACCGAAATTCGCAAGAGAATCCGGCAGGTTGTCATCGTAGAATCGGTTGTAGAGGTCGTAGCCGCGCGGGCCGGGCGCGGTGCCGTCAAGTCCGGCGAACGCGTCGATATAGACCAGCCAGCGCGCGGCCTGATCGGATGCCTGCACGGAGCCCGGTCCCGCCTCGTTGCGGAATTGGGCGCCGGCGGAGATGACGACCGCGTCGCCCGGTCCGGTTCCCGTCACGCGGGCGTCCGCGCCGATGCCGACGCGCGCCTGGGAGAGCAGGGTGACCTGTCGGGCGACGACGGGTCCGCCGATATCGATCGTTCCGGAGCCGGAGGTCTCGACGGCGAGGGCGAGATCCGACCGGTAGCTCGACGGCGCTCCGCGCGGCGTGGTCGCGCGCAGGACGAAGCTCCGGTCTTCCGACAGGCTGAAGCGCGGCTGGACGGTCGCCGTGATCGCGCCTGAGATCTCGGTCTCGCCGCCGGTGACCGGATCGGTGCCGGCCTCGACGCGACCGTTCCATGTCTGGGTCTCGGCGAGCATGCTGAGCCCGGCGCCGGATTGCGCGAGGGCGCGGGCGAAGCCGGCGCCATTCTGGAGGGTGATCGCGTCGGCGCGCATGGACAGCGAGCCGCCGCTTCCGGCGACGGCTTCGGAGAAGTTGTTGGTCTTGTCACCGCCGGTGATGTTGATCTTCGGCGCGGTGAGGGTCACGTCGGAGGAGGAATCGGTCCGGCCGACCCGCACCCATTTGCCGCTTCGCCCGTTCCCGCCGTTCAGGTCGATGCCGGTGTCCGCCGTGATGTCGACGGAGCCTGTTTTGGAATAGATCTGGACGTTGCTTCCGGACTGGTCCGATTCGCGCTCGACGATCACGGTTCCGAAGTCCCACCGGTCCGAGGGCTGGTCGGCGGAACCGGCGCTGATCGTGAGGTCGCCGCTCTGGGTCCGCATGATCAGGTTCGTGGAGGCGTTTCCGAGGAACCGCACCGGCCCCTTCTGGGCGTCCAGCACGATGCTGCCGGTCCCCGAGGCCACGACGTTGTCGTAGATCCTGATCTGGGAGCCGGCGAACGGCGTGATGCCGAGGGTCTGGAAAATCAGGTTCGCGGAGCCGGTCGATGTCACCGGGGCCTCGATCTCGATGTCGTCGTCGGCGATGGCGAAGAAGTCGCCGCGCTCGGTCGTGATGCTCTGGCGGATCGTCACGTCCTCGTCGGCGACGAGGCGGAGCGCGCCGGTGCCGGTCCAGTTCAGCGGCGAGAGCACGAGGATGTCGCCGAGATCGTCGCGTCGCGCCTGTTCGGTCGTGATGGTCACGTCGCTTCCGGCGTCGAGCGCCTTTTCGATCGAATCGGCGTTGACCGTGTAGGCGCCGGAGCCGTTCGGCGGGTTCGTCGTGCCGCCGGAGACGTTGGTTCCGTCGGGGCGCACGATCGAGACGTTGCGGGGGTCGAGGAGCCATTGGCCGCCGCGCCCGAGCGAGACGGTGGCGCCCTCGCCGATGGCGAGGTCGAAGCGGCCGGACGTCTCGACGAAGCCGCCCGAGACCGCGCCGGTCGCGGAGATGTCGCCGTCCATTCGGGTGGCGTCGTCGGACCAGGCGATCACGCGGCCGCCCGTGCCGGCGCCGCCGTCGGCGGCGATGGTGACGTCGGCGGCGATGTTCAGATGGTCGGCGCGGCGGAGGGGGCCCGTTCCCTGGCGGTCGCCGCCGATGCGGATGTCGCCGCCATCCGCGCCGCCGCGCGCGGAGACGCGCGCGTCCGCGAGGCCGACATTCTGGCCGGTCACGGTGACCGCTCCGCCGTTCCGGGCGCCCGAGGCGTCGATCGCGCCGGAGACGCGGACCTTGCCCTGGCCGCGGCCGACGAGTTCGACGGTTCCGCCATTTCCGCTGCGGGAGGTCGCGCGGATCACGCCGGTGGTGTTGATCGCGTTGTCGAGGGCCGAGGACGCGCCGCCGGCGCTCAGCAGCACGCGCCCGCCGCCGGCGTCGATCATGCCGCCGTTGACGATCCGCGAGCCGCCCGCCGGGTCGCCGTCGACGGCGATGCGGACCATGCCGTCGCCGGTGAGGTCGATCGTGGTGCGCGTGCCGGACGCCAGCGCCACGGTGCCGCGCCGGGCGAGGATCACGCCGTCGTTCTCGACGTCGGAGCCGACGAGGGCCGCGAGGCCGGCCTCGCCGATCGTTATGTCGCCTTGGTTGATGACGCGTGCGCCGGCCTTCGCGCCGCCGCCGATGCGCAGGCCGCCGTCGCGCTGGAAGCGGTCGGCGTCGACACCCTGCGACGTGGCGACGAGGCCGCCGACATCGACCTTGGAGCCTTTGGAGAAGAGCACGCCGGCGTTGTTCTGGATGATGACGGTGCCGGGCGCGCGAATGGCGCCTTCGATGACGCTGCCGCGTCCGGAGGTGACGCGGTTGAGGGTGGCGGAATTGCGGCCGGGCTGATCGAAATCGACGCTGGCGCCGCGTCCGACGTCGAAGCCGCGCCAGTCGATCACCGCGCGTTCGGAGGATTGGCGGATCGTGGTGCGCGCGCCGCTCTGGGAGATCTTGGCGGAGCCTTTGACGACCTTGCCGCCTTCGGGGGATTGCGCGGCGCCGGGCTGGGCCATGAGCGCGAGCATCGAGACGCCGAGCAGGGCGAGCGCGCGGGCCGGGATGGCGGAGGCTCCGAGGGGCCGGGAAAGAGAGGACGTTCTCATGCGCGCATACTCCGAATACATATCAACCTTTAGTTGAATACACTCTTTACGCGAGTGAATGCAACGAAATTCGCGTGATGGGCCGGTCCCGCGGGGGCGACGTTGGCGGATCGGAGACAAGGCTGTCGCGGCGTATTCTTCTCGTAACGTTTCCGTTTTGGTAACGTCGAAGTTGATCCATCCCGCGCGACCCGATTAGCCCGCCGGTAAGGTTCGCAGGCCTAGGGTCTCTCGGGGCGCCTGCTGTGGAGGCATGGGCGTCGTGGGGGGAAATTCATGAGGGAACGGCATTTCGCCGATGGCGTCGGCATGTCCGCGCGCCGAAAAGCGGGCGTCGCGATCCTGTTCGCGGTCGTGTTCGCGGTCACCGCGGGTCTTCGGGCCGACGCCGGGTCGCGCGACGCTCCGGAACCGCTCGATTATCACGCGACGCTGGTCAACGGGAACGTGGTCGGATCGACGTTCATGATCGAAGAAGGACTGGCGGTCACCAACGCGCATGTGGTCCGTGGACTGCGTGTGGGAGCCTTCGTTCACCTGGTGCCGTCGACGGGTTCGCGCGCGCGGTTCGAGGGGCGGCTGGTCGCGGTCAGCCGGAGCATGGATCTGGCGCTGGTGGCGGTGCCGTCGGGCGCGCTCGCGCTGAGCGCGCGCGGGGACGCGTCGCCCAGGGCCGGGCAGAAGGTGGTCTCGGCGGGGGTCGACGCGACGGGTGGCTGGCCCGCGCCGAGGCTGGAGGTCTCGGGCACCGTGCTTCAGCCGTCGGCCAGTCAGCCGGCCTTCGGACCGGGGCTTGTCGCGCGGCTTCCCGGCGCGCTTCCGGGGTTTTCCGGCGGGCCGCTCTTCGACATGGAGGGGCGGCTTCTCGGCATGGTCACGGCGATCCGGCCGTCGCGCGGCGCGGCGCGCCCGGCCTCGGGCTTCGCGCCGCGTCAGGGCATCGCGCGCGACGGCACGGAGGCCTACGTGCTGCGCGCCGACGCGATCCGGGCCGAGGTTCGGCGGCTGTTGCGGGTCGCGGGGCGCTGATTTCGCCTGACGTCGCGGACGGGATCGCCTAGGCTCGGCGCATCCGGCGGGGGCCGGGCGGCGGCGGGAGACGGGCATGAGCCTCGCGGAACAGCGGGTCGCGGTGATCGGCGCGGGCATCGGCGGCCTCGCGGCGGCCATTGCGCTGGCCGAGCGCGGGGCGCATGTCGAGGTCTTCGAGCAGGCGCCCGCGCTGACGGACGTGGGCGCGGGCATCCAGATCGGGCCGAACGGCGTCGCGGTTCTCGAGGCGCTCGGCCTGCGCGACGGGGCCGAACGGCTGGCGGCGACGCCGCAAGGCGTCGAGTTGCGCGATCATCGCGGTGACCGGATGGTGGCGCGGGTGCCACTGGGGCACGCGGCCGCCACGCGTTACGGTCGGCCGTATTGGCAGTTTCACCGGGCGGATCTTCTGTCGGTTCTGGTCGCGGGCGCGGCGGAGGCGGGCGTAGCACTTCGCCTCGGGCGCAAGGTCGTGCGGGTGTCGGCGGTGGAGGACGGCGTCGCGGTCGAGACGGAGGACGGCGGGACCTCGACGGTTTCGATCGCGATCGGGGCGGACGGGGTGCGATCGGCGGTGCGCGCGGCGCATTTCGACGCGGCGCCGCCCCGGTTCACCGGGCATGTGGCGTGGCGCGGGCTGGTGGACGCGGCGTCGCTGCCCGAGGGTCTGTTTCCGGACGGGGCCTGCGTGACGATGGGGCCGCGCCGGCATCTGGTGACGTATCCTTTGCGCGGCGGGCGACTGATGAATTTCGTGGCGGTCGAGGAACGCGCCGACTGGACCGACGAGGGATGGACCGCGCCGGACGATCCCGACAACCTGCGGCGCGCGTTCGCGGGCTTCGGATATGCGGCCGAGGCGCTGCTGGCGCGGGTCGAGACGACGTTTCTTTGGGGATTGTTCGATCATGCGCCGCTTGAGGCGTGGTCGAAGGGGCGGATCGGGCTTCTGGGCGACGCGTGCCACCCGATGCTGCCGTTTCTGGCGCAGGGCGCGACGATGGCGCTGGAGGACGCGTGGGTGCTGGCGGCGGAACTGGACGTCGCGGTGAGCCCCGAGCAGGGGCTGATGGCCTATGAGGCGCGACGCCGTCCGCGCGCCACGCGGGTCCAGCAGGCGGCGGCGCGCAACGGGCGGATCTATCATCTGGACGGGCCGGCGCGGGCGGCGGCGCAGTTGGCGCTTCGGACCGCCTCGACGCTCGCGCCCCTGTCGCTGCTCGGTCGGTTCGACTGGCTTTACGGGGCGGACGTGGTGAGCGCGCAGGCGACGGCCTGAGCGAGGCGGCGGGTCAGGCGTCGAGTTCGACCCAGACGGGGACGTGGTCCGACGGCTTCTCGCGACCGCGGATCTCGCGGTCGATGCCGCAGCCGGTCAGGACGTCGGCGGCCTGGGGCGTCAGGAGCAGATGGTCGATGCGGATGCCGTGGTCCTTGGGCCAGGCGCCGGCCTGATAGTCCCAGAAGGTGTAGGTGCCGTCGTTCTGGTCGAAGGCGCGCACGGCGTCGGTGAAGCCGAGATTGAGGATGCGGCGGTAGGCGGCGCGGGTCTCGGGCAGGAAGAGGGCGTCGTCCTCCCAGGCCTTCGGATTGTGGCAGTCGCGGCCCTCGGGGATGACGTTCCAGTCGCCGGCGAGCACGCCGATCTCCTCGGTCGCGAGCAGGTCCTCGGCGCGGGCCTTCAGGCGCTCCATCCAGGCGAGTTTGTAGTCGTATTTCGGACCCGGCGCGGGGTTGCCGTTGGGCAGATAGAGGCCGCAGACCCGCACGGCGCGGGTTCCGACCACGGTCGCCTCGATCCAGCGGGCCTGTTCGTCGTCCGCGTCGCCCGGCAGGCCGCGCGTGACGTCCTCGAGCGGGATCTTGGAAAGAATGGCGACGCCGTTGAAGCCCTTCTGGCCATGGGTGGCGACGCTATAGCCCAGATCCTCGATCTCGGTCGCGGGAAAGCCCTCGTCGACGGATTTGATCTCCTGCAGGAGAGCCACGTCGGGCTCGGCCTCGCGCAGCCAGTCGAGAAGCGCGGGAAGGCGGGCCTTCACGCCGTTGATGTTGAAGGTGGCGATCTTCATGGGCGCGCTCCTCGGGACGGTGCGCGACCCTAGAGGCGGCGCGGACGGGCCGCAAGCCGGCGGCGGGTTGACCCGGAGGCCGGTTTGGCGATGAATGACGCGCGAAAAGACCGTTCAAGAAAAAACCGGGAGAGAACCATGCCGTACGAGACCCCGATGCGTCCGTTCTGGAAAGAGGGCGGCTGCGTCGTCAACGGCTGGCTGGCCGTGCCGTCGATCATCTCGGCGGAGGTGATGGCGCGTGCGGGATGGGACGCGATCACCGTCGACCTTCAGCACGGCACGGCGGATTACGGCTCGATGCTGGCGCTGCTCGCGACGATCGGGCAGGCGCCGGTGGCGCCGATGGTGCGGGTGCCGTGGAACGATCCCGCCTCGATCATGCGCGCGCTCGACGCCGGCGCACAGGGCGTGATCTGTCCGATGATCGAGACGGCGGATGACGCGGCGCGGTTCGTGCGGTCGTGCCTCTATCCGCCGATGGGCGCGCGCAGCTTCGGGCCGATCCGGGCGCGGCTGACGCATGGCGACGGCTACGGCGCGGCGGCGAACGCGCATGTCCAGCCGATCGCGATGATCGAGACGCGCGAGGCGGTGGAGAATCTCGACGCGATCCTCGAGGTCGAGGGGCTGGCGGCGCTCTATATCGGGCCGTCGGATCTGGCCTCGGCGCACGGATTCGCGCCGGCGATGGACCGGACGGAACCGGAACTGCTCGAGATCATGACGCGCATCCGGACTTCCGCCCATGCCAAGGGGATCAAGGCCTGTCTGCATTGCGCCTCGCCGACATATGCGGCGCAGGGCGCGCGCGACGGGTTCGATCTGGTGACGATCGCGTCGGACGCGCGGTTCATCGAGGCCGGGGCCAAAGCGGCGCTTGCCGCGTTCCACGGCTAGGGCGGCCGCGCATGTTCATCGCGATGAACCGGTTCCGGATCGCGCCAGGCTTTGAGGCGGCGTTCGAGGAGATGTGGCGGAGCCGCGACAGCCGTCTGTCGGAGGTCGAGGGCTTCGTGGCCTTCAAGCTGCTCAAAGGGCCGGTCGCGGAGGACCACGCGCTTTACGTCTCGCACTCGACCTGGGAGACGCGCGCGGCGTTCGAGGGCTGGATGAAGAGCCCGCATTTCCGGCGGGCGCATGCGGATGCCGGCGAGACCCGCGCGATGTATCTCGGCCCGCCGGTCTTCGAGGGATACGAGAGCGTGGTGGAAGCGTGATCGGTCCGGGGCGGCGGAGATCCGGCCGGAAGGACCGAAATCCGCCAAATGGACACGCGTGTCCATTTCGGTAAAGCGCTGATTTCAATAGGATATTCGAATCGCGTTAACCCGGTGGAAAGGTGTGACACGCGGGCTTGGAAAGGTGCCCGCGGACCGCGTCCGCCCACCGGGGTCAGGCGCGATTCCGCATCGGCCGGGGTGAAGCTCGGTCGGGCCGTCACCCGGACCCGCGCGGGAACGCATCTCCAAGGGCGGCGTGGAACCATTCGCAGGCGTCAAGCAGGCTCGGGAGCAGCGCCGGCCCGGCGGACGTGAGGACGAGCCACAGAAGGAGGAGCGGCGCCCAGACGGCCAGCGCGGCGCAGATCGTGAGCGCGAGGCTGGCGAACCGGCCCTCCGGGCTGTCGCCCTTCAACAGTCCGGCGGCGATGGGCCGGCCGAGCCAGCCGGAGACCAGCGTGAACAGGGCGAAGGCGCCGATGGCGAGGTGGATCAGCGTCGGCAGCAGGGTCGAGAACAGCATGAAGCCGAGCCACCAGTACTGTCCGGGTGCCGTGCGCAGATCGGTGAACAGGGCGGGCAGGTTGACGAGCGGCGCGCCGCCGCCGGGGCGCACGAAGTGGATCGTGGCGATGATCGCGAATGCCAGCAGGAACAGGATCGCGATGGCGGCGACAGCGTCCACCACGGCGTTGAACACGAGGTGGCCCTGCACCCCGCAGCGCAGCCGCCAGCGCGTCAGGCCGACCGAGGCGAAATCGGCCCAGGCGTTCAGGAGTGGCAGAAAGCCGAGAAACAGGAGCACGAACGGACCGAATCATTGGTCATCGGCGCCTTTCTTCCGATCGCGGACGACGGCGCGAGCGCGGCGAACAGCAGCGCCGAGAAGGCGAACAGCGACCGCCCGCGTGCGGTCGAACCGGCTGCCGAGCCAATTCTGCGCGAATGCGCCTGCGACTGCGACTGCGATTGCGAATGCGACTGCGCCTGCGGCATGCGAATGCGCCTGCTGCGCCTGCGGCTGCGAATGCGCCTGCGGCTGCGACTGCGAGTGCGCCTGCGGCTGCGACTGCGAATGCGACTGCCAATGCGAATGCGCCTGCGATTGCGAATGCGGCTGCGACTGCGACTGCGAATGCCAAGCCGAACGCGACGAATTGAATTGTTCGTAGCGTTCGGCTTCTATCGGCTCTGCGCGCGAGCGTAGCACAAATGAACGAGAGCCCCAAAGCGGACCGGCGACCAGCGCCGCCACCATGCCGGTTCGGCGGAGAGTACTTCCACCGCGCCGATCCGGCCCGAATCCCCGGTCACTGCCCAGTTCAGAAATATCGCCAGAATCTGGGTAGGCGACCGCCAGCAGGAAGGCAGAGATCGAGCAGACGCCAGCTCCAGGCGCGGCCGCGCTCGATCTTGCTATTCGTGTCGTGGTCGGTCGAGGCGTTCGGATATTCCGGTGACAACAGGCGGTCGATCCAGTTGAGCGCCGTATCGAGCAACTCGCGATAGCGGCGCGCGAAGGTGTCGTGTTTCAGCCAGGCGACCCAGCGACCGCGCCCGTCGTCCTTGTTGATGCCCCAGAACAGCCGCAGGGACACCGCGATCAGGACGAACAGCCAAGCTGCCCCAGACGCCGAGTTCCTTGAGAAATTCGAGTTCGCCCAACCGCCCGCCCCCGATCGTCGCGATACGATATCGTCAACGTCCGGGGCGGGGAAGCCGGGGCCTTCGGCGGCCCCGGCCGCGCGTCAGTACCGGTAATGCTCCGGCTTGAACGGGCCTTGCGACTCGACGCCGATATAGGCGGCCTGCTCGCCGCTGAGCTCGGTCAGCTTCACGCCGATCTTGGCGAGATGCAGCCGCGCGACCTTCTCGTCGAGATGCTTGGGCAGGACGTAGACCTTGTTCTCGTACTCGTCGCCCTTGGTCCAGAGTTCGATCTGGGCCAGCACCTGGTTGGTGAAGGATGCCGACATCACGAAGGACGGATGTCCGGTGGCGTTGCCGAGGTTCAGAAGCCGCCCCTGGCTCAGGAGGATCATGCGGTGGCCGTCAGGGAAGGTGATCATGTCCACCTGGTCCTTGATGTTGGTCCACTTCTGGTTCTTGAGCGCGGCGACCTGGATCTCGTTGTCGAAATGCCCGATGTTGCCGACGATCGCCATGTCCTTCATCTCGCGCATGTGGTCGAGACGGATGACGTCCTTGTTGCCGGTGCAGGTGATGAAGATGTCGGCCTTGGAGACCACGTCCTCGATGGTGACGACCTCGAAGCCGTCCATCGCGGCCTGGAGCGCGCAGATCGGATCGACCTCGGTAACCATCACGCGGGCGCCGGCGCCTTGGAGCGAGGCGGCGGAGCCCTTGCCGACGTCGCCGTAGCCGAGCACGAGCGCGGTCTTGCCCGCCATCATCGTGTCGGTGGCGCGCCGGATGCCGTCGACGAGGCTTTCCTTGCAGCCGTATTTGTTGTCGAATTTCGACTTGGTGACGCTGTCGTTGACGTTGAAGGCCGGGAAGGGCAGGTGGCCCTTCTCCATCAGCTGATAGAGGCGGTGCACGCCGGTGGTGGTCTCCTCCGAGACGCCCTTGATGGCGTGGCGCTGTTTGACGAACCAGCCGGGCGATTTCGCGAGACGCTTCTTGATCTGGGCGAAGAAGTACTCCTCCTCCTCCGAGGTCGGCGCTCTCGATCAGGTCGGTCTCGCCCTCCTCGACGCGCGCGCCGATCAGGATGTACATCGTGGCGTCGCCGCCATCGTCGAGGATCATGTTCGCGCCGCCCTCGAAATCGAAGATGCGGTCGGTGTAGCCCCAGTATTCCTCGAGCGTCTCGCCCTTGATCGCGAAGACCGGCACGCCGGATTCCGCGATCGCGGCCGCCGCGTGGTCCTGGGTGGAATAGATGTTGCACGAGGCCCAGCGGACCTGCGCTCCAAGCGCCGTCAGCGTCTCGATCAGCACGGCGGTCTGGATCGTCATGTGGAGCGAACCCGCGATCCGCGCGCCCTTGAGCGGCTGCGATCCGCCGAACTCCTCGCGCAGCGCCATCAGGCCCGGCATCTCCGTCTCGGCGATGTCGAGTTCCTTGCGGCCGTATTCCGCCAAAGCGATGTCTTTTACCACGTAATCCAGTGCCATGACCGGCCAACTCCTGATGTTCTTTGCGGATTTCCCGCTGGCATATAGCATCGGACCTCGAGCGGGACAAACCCATAAGCGCCCGGAGTTGTCGCGGTCGGGTCGGCGATGGTATGGGCCGCGGGAAAGAGGGATGCGCCCATGACGATCACGCTGACCAGCGACCGGCCCGCCAGGCATTCCCGCGCCGTGATGTTCGCCTGCGACGGGGTCTATGCGGCCTTCGCGTTCCATGCGGCGGCGCAGATCGCGGAGCTGCATCCGGATCGGAATTTCGACATCTGTCTGGTGTCGAGCGAGGACAGGCTGGAGACGCCTCCGGGTCTGGAGCGGCACGGGCTCCGTCTGTGCCATGTCACGGTGCCGGGGCTTTTCGACGGGCTGCGCCTCGATCCGGGCCGGACGCCGGTGGTCTATCTGCGCCTGGCGCTGCCTGCCGCGTTCGCCGACGACTACGCGCGGTTGCTCTATCTCGACGCCGACGTTTTCATTCAGGGCGGGGATTTCGGGGCTCTGATGGGGGTCGATCTCGGGCCGCATTTCGTCGGCGCGGTGCGCGACAACACCCAGTGGCGCACGCCGGGCCGTCGGGCTGAGCAGTTCAGACGGCTGGGGCTGCCCGCCACGCGGTATTTCAACGCGGGCGTCATGCTGATCGACGTGGCGGGATGGAACGCGTCGGGGCTGCTGGATCGATGCGTGGCGCTCGGCCGGGCGAACCGCGAGGTGATGATCCGCCACGACCAGAATCTCCTCAACAGCGTGCTGGCGGGGGACTGGGCCGAGCTGAGCCCGGTCTGGAACTGGCAGTACACTTGGGCCTCGCGGATGTTCGAGGCGACGGCGGGCGCGAACGTGGTGCATTTCATCGGACCGAAGAAGCCGTGGAAACACGATGGCGGCGAGATCCCGCTGCGGTTCCGGCGGGCGTATCGCGGGTTTCTGGCGGAGCATTTCCCGGACGCGCCGCAGGTCGGCCCGGACGGCGTGCCGCCGATGGCGAACGCGGCGTTCCTGCGCCGGAGCCTGGTGAAGCATCTGGTCTCCGCGGGGCGGATGTCGGCATATCTCGCGCGGTTTCCCGACGAATTGACGGTGATCGCGTGACGCGGGCGTGGCAGAGGATGCTGTCGGGGCGCAGGCTGGATCTGCTCGACCCGGCGCCGCTCGATATCGAGATCGAGGACATCGCGCACGGGTTGGCCTTCGTCGCGCGCTGGAACGGGCAGACGCGTGGCGAGCACGCCTATTCGGTGGCCGAGCATTCGCTTCTGGTCGAGGAGCTTTACGGCCGGATCGCGCCGAAGGATCCGCCGCGCTGGCGGCTGGCGGCCCTGCTGCACGACGCGCCGGAATACGTCATCGGCGACATGATCTCGCCGGTGAAATCGGCGGTGGGGCCGGGATACGCCGCGCTCGACGCGCGGCTGTCGGCGGCGGTGCATCTGCGCTTCGGGCTGCCGGCGGTGCTGCCGGCGGCGGTCAAGGCGCGGATCAAGCGCGCGGACAAGGCCTCCGCCTGGCTGGAGGCGGTGCGGATCGCGGGGTTCACCGAAGCGGAGGCGAACCGGTTTTTCGGACGGCCGGGGATCGACGGGGTCGCGGAGGCGGATCTGACGCCGCGGGCGGCGGCGGCGGCCAAGCGCGATTTCCTGGCGCGCCACGCCGAGCTGCTGGCGGCCTGCTGACGCGGGTCAATCGTCCAGCACTCGCGCCTCGTCCGGCAGCATCACCGGAATGCCGTCATGGATCGGATACGCGCGATTGGCGCCCTTGGAGATCAGTTCCTGGCGCTCGGAATCGTAGACCAACGGGCCGCGCGTGACCGGACAGACCAGCATCTCCAGAAGCTTGCGGTCGACGCGGACCGGGCCGGCGGGCGCGCCGTCGGTCACGGGCGGGTCGGTCACGCTCATTGGATCGCGCCCTCGTCGGTACCGCCGCGCAGGGCGAATTCCATCAGCGTCACCAACGTCTCGCGCCGGTTGCTGAGCGTCGGGGCCTCCAGCAGGGCCTGCCGTTCCTCGGGGTCGAACGGGCAGAGCACCGAGAGCGAATTGACCAGAAGCTCCTCGTCCGCCTCCTTGAGGCTGTCCCAGTCGGACGAGAGCTGCGCGCTCTCGAAGAACCTTCCGAGCACGTCCAGGAAACGCGTGCGGTCGAACTCGTCGTCGGTCTCCTCGCGGCCGAGATCGCGCTCGAAGCTGGTCCAGTCGACCTTCGCGCGCATGTAGGGCGAGAAGCCCTCCTGGACCGCGCCCATCCGGTAGCGGCTGACGCCCGACAGGGTGATCAGATAGCGCCCGTCCTCGGTCTCCTGAAACGCGGTCAGACGGCCGGCGCAGCCGATGCGGTGCAGGCGGCCTGTCGATTTGCCCTCGGGCATCACGATGGGCTGGACCATGCCGATCAGGCGATGCTGCGTCTTGAGCGTATCGTCGAGCATGGCGAGATAGCGCGGCTCGAAGATGTTGAGCGGCAGCCGCGCGCGCGGCAGCAGAAGCGCGCCGGGAAGCGCGAAGATCGGGATCTCGTCAGGCAGATCGGCCATGCTGAACTTGCGGCTCATGAGGCGGCTCCCGTACGCGTCCTCACAGGAAGATCATCGAAGAGAGACGGCGGCGGCCCTTCTGGGCCGCGACGCTTTTCGGGCCGAGGCTGTCGAAAAGCTTGAAAAGCTGCTCCTTGGCGGCGCCCTCGTTCCACTCGCGGTCGCGGCGGAAGATCTCGATCAGCGCGTCGATGGCGCCCTCCGCGTCGCCCGCGCCGATCAGCGCGAGGGCCAGATCGAAACGCGCCTGGTGGTCGTCGGGGTTGGCGTCGACGGCCGCCTGAAGCTCGGCGGTGTCGCCGGCGCCGGCCGCGGCCTCGGTCAGCTCGATCTGGGCGCGCACGGTGGTGATGGCCACGTCGCGCTGTTTCGCCTCGGGCGCCATGTCGAGGATCGCCTTCGCCTTGTCGATGTCGCCGAGCGCCAGATGCGCGCGCGCCATTCCGGCGATGGCCCGGACGTTCTCGCGGTCTTCGCCGAGGACGGCCGCATAAGTCTGCGCCGCGTCGGTGACGGCGCCTTGGTCCAGCATCTCGTCGGCGGCGGTCAACGCCTCCTCCAGCCCGTCATTGCCGCCGCCCATGGCGACGACCTTCTCGATGAACGCCTTGATCTCGGAGGGCGACTGCGCGCCCATGAAGCCGTCGACCGGCTGGCCGTTCACGAAAGCGAAGACCGCCGGGATCGACTGGATCCGCATCTGCGCGGCGATGTTCTGGTTCCTGTCGATGTCGACCTTGACCATTTTCACCTTGCCGCCGGCGGCGTTCACCGCCGCCTCCAGCGCGGGGCCGAGGGTCTTGCAGGGCCCGCACCAAGGGGCCCAGAAATCGACGATGACGGGGACTTCGGCCGAGGCGTCGATGACGTCGGCCATGAAGGTCGCCTCGGTGGCGTCTTTCACGAGATCCGCCTTCGCGGCGGGGGCGAGATTGAGTTCCATGTCCGGTCGCTCTCTTGATCGGGTTCCGGGGCGAGGGAGGCCGCGCCGCCCGGAGCACTTTTCGGTTGTTGCTTAGGTGGTGCGGTGGCGCGCGCGCGTCAAGCGCGATTCCCGTGCTCCGGACGGGCGCGGTCTCGCCGGGTCCGCGGAGCCGGCCGGTCTCAGGCGGCGCGGTGTCCGCGGATGCGGGCCATCCCGGCCAGCGAAACGAGTGCCGCGCCGAGGAGCGCGATCGGTGCGGGCAGCGGGATCGGGGACGGGCCGGCCGCCACCGCCGCCACCGCGAGATCGGGGAAGTTGGCGAAAAAGCCGTCCGTGCCGATGTCGATACAGGTCTGGAACTGCGCCGACGCCGCGACGGGTTCGGCGGTAATGAACGTCCAGCCGTGAACCTGGAGGCCGAGATCGTGCGCCGCGCCGATGAAGTCCGCGTCGAGGTTCGGGCTGCGGAGCGTCACGCCGACGCCCCGCGCGAAGCCGGTGATCTCGGTCAGCGGGACGCTTGCGCCGACTCCGAAGTCGAAGATCCCGTAAACGCCCTCATCATCGAGCATGGCGGCGCCGAGCGCCGCCCTGGATCGACAGGATGTCGCGCAGCGCCGCGAAGCTGAAGTTCTGGATGATCGCCTTGTCGCCCGGATCGCCGAAGCCGCCGGCCGCGAGTTCCTCGATGATCTTGCGGTTCAGTTCGGGGCTGGCGGCCTTGGCCTCGGGATAGATGCCGACATCGGCGCCCCTGTCCGCGTTCCAGCCGCTGGCGAGACCGATCACCTCGGTGAGCGTCGGCACGCGGAACGGATCGGGCGAGGAGGGCGTGAAGCCGGAATATCCGTAGCCCGCGGTGGCGCCGGTCAGGGCCGTGAGCGTCTTGATCTCCGCGAGCGTGAAATCGGACACGGAGTAGACGCCGTCGCGCGGCGCGAACAGCGTCTCGACGTTCGTGGTGCGGGTCAGCGTGGCGTCCTGGATGGCGATCAGCGCGCCGTCGGAGCTGATCTGCACGTCGGGCTCGATCTAGTCGGCGCCCATCTCCATCGCCAACTCATAGGCCGCCAGCGTGTGCTCGGGCAGATAGCCAATGGCGCCGCGATGCGCGATCACGATCGGCGCGAGACCGTCGAGCGTGTTGAAAGTCACGGCCCGCGCCTCGTCGGCGGTCGCGAAGGCGCAGCCGGGAGCCGCCGCCGAAAAGAGACTGGTCATCATGACGTTTCGGATGGAATCCCCCCAGAGGATTGTTGTTGTGCTTATTTCGATCTGATTGATCGCGGAAAGCGTAGCCGCTTCATGTGACGATCGCACGGCATCGCGGCGACTCTTTCGCGTCCGCCCGATCTGAAATCGCCTGGCGCGACCGTCAGAGCGCCGTGCCGAGCGCCTCGAACAGCCTGTCCACGTCCGCGTCGTCGGTCCACAGATGCGGCGTGACGCGCAGCGAGCGGCCGCGCAGGCTGACATGGACGCCGGCCTGGCCGAGACGCGCCGGCAGGTCCTCCGGAACGCCGTCGGGGAACGCGAGGCCGAGGAAATGGCCCGCGCGGAGCGGTTCCGGCGCCGAAACGAGACCAAGGCCCGCCGCGCGCTCCGCGATGGCGAGATTGCGTGCGGCGAGCGTCGCCTGGAGGTCCGCCACGCCCCAGTCGAGGAGCTGTTCCAGCGCCGCGCAGGCGATGGGCGCGAGCTGGAAATTCGACGCCTCGCCCATGTCGAAGCGGATCGCGCCGGGCTGATAGCCGTCCTGGTAGTCGACCAGACGGCTGAAATCCTCGGACCCCGCGCGCCCGAGCCAGGTCTCCTCCAGCGGCCGCCCGTCCTGACGATGCGGCGCCACGTAGAGGAACCCCATCGCGTAGGGGCCGAGCAGCCATTTGTAGGTGGCCGCCACCATGTAATCCGGCCGGACCTCGGCCACGTCGAACGGCATCGCTCCGGCGCATTGCGTGAGATCGAGGACAAGGGCGGCGCCCCGTGCCCGGGCCGCCTCGCCTACGCGCGCGAGATCGACCAGCGCGCCGTCGGTCCAGCGGACGCGCTCGATTGCGACGATGGCGGTGCGCCCGTCGATCGCGGCGAGCAGGGCCGCCGTCAGGTCGCCCCCCGGACCGGCCTCGACCGCGATCACCTCGGCGCCGGTTTCCGCCGCGCGTCGGCGCCAGGGGTAGACGTTGGCTGGGAACTGGTCCGCGAGGGTGACGATGGTCTGGCCGCGCGCCAGCGGCAGGTTCGCGGCCGCCGTCGCGATTCCGTAGCTCGCCGCCGGAACCAGCGCGACGTCGTGGTCCCGCGCGCCGATCAGCCGGGCGAAGAGGCCGCGCGCCCGCCCGCGCCAGCCGAGGAAACCGGCGGGGGTCAGAAGCCAGGGCCGGGCCTTGCTCTCGACCGCCGCGCGCCCCGCCTCGACGGCGGCGTTCAGCATCGGCGACATGTAGGCGCAATTGAGATACGCGACGTCGCGGGGGATGTCGAAGAGATGACGCTGGCAGGGGATCACGTGCTGCGTCATGGGCGAACCGCTTTGTTCATGATCTTGTACCTCGACAACCATTGGTCCGTTGCCAAGCCGCTCTAGACGAGAATCCCGGAAATCGCACGTCCGAACGAATGCGCTGCTGAGGGGCTCTGCTTTTGGTGAGGCGCGCCTCTTATATGGTTGCGAAGCCCAGCCTGATGGCTGCAATGTGAAAGCTTGTTGCTGCCCTCGTTGCGCGGAGCCCTGCGTGGATCAGCATCGCATTTATTTTACAGCATTTTTGATCGTCGGATTCGGGATCAGGTAAGCGCCATCTGCATCAGACGACTGCGTGGCGTTCGTACATCTCTGAGTCCAGATGGCAAACGGCATCTGGGTGGCGGGCGTCGGAATGGTAATTTTTTTGGTTGGGAGCACCTCCAACGTTTGCACTCGTGCCCTCTTGCCCAGTCATGTTTTTCGCCGGCAAGTACTTTAAGTGGCTTGCCGAGCGATGGGATGCAGATGTGCGGGAAGCGAAGCGGCTTGGATGGGAGAAACACCGGCAGCGTGAATCAGAGTCCAGAGACGCTCCTGAGGAATAATACCGCAGATAATGATACGAGGCCGGAGCAGGCCGAAGTGCCGATTCCTCCGGTTTCAGATGATCTCGTCCTCGTCGAGCATGAAGTCGGGCTGCGGGGCCAAGGTGAGCGTCTCGATGGTGGCCTCGCTGTCGGGATGGGCGGTGACGCCGACATGGAAGAGCGCGTCGCCCTCGTTGACGATGGGCATGTTGCGACGGCCGATCACCACGCCGCCATCGGGGCTGAGGATCTCGACCTCGTTCTCGCCGAAGGGATCGGCGACGACGCCGAGAATCTCGCCCTCCACGACCGTGTCGCCGATCGTCTTGAAGCTCCGCAGAAGGCCGCCCATGGGCGCGCGCGCCCAGCGGCTGGACGTGGCCTTGACGGAGCGCGCCTTGGCTTTGGGCACGCCGCGCGAGGGGATCATTCCGAGCGCGGCCATCACGCGCAGGACGCCGCTCGCGCCGATGCGCGCGGAGGTCTCGTCGAGGCGCAGCGCCTCGCCGCCTTCGAAGAGAAGCATGTCGACGCCCCGCTCCTCGGCCACCTGGCGCAGCGAGCCGTCGCGGAGCTTCGCCACGATGGTCACCGGCGCGCCGAACGCGTCCGCCAGTTCCAGCGTGCGCGCCCGCGCCGGCGACACGCGGACCTGCGCGAGGTTGCTGCGGTGCATGGCGGCGGAATGCAGATCGATGCCGAAATCGGAGCGCAGGACGACCTCGTTGAGGAAGAGATGCGCCAGCCGCCCGGCCAGCGATCCGTGCGGCGCGCCGGGAAACGACCGGTTGAGGTCGCGCCGGTCGGGCAGATAGCGGTCGTGATTGAGGAATCCGAAGGCGTTGACGATCGGCACCACCAGAAGCGATCCGCGCAGATTGTCGATCTGCGGCGCGCGCAGCACCCGGCGCGCGATCTCGACGCCGATGACCTCGTCGCCGTGGATCGCCGCGCTGACGAAGAGCGTGGGGCCGGGCCTGCGCCCGTGCGCGACATGCACCGACATGGAGACCGGCGTGTGGTCGGAGAGCTTGCCCACCGGCAGGTCGATCGTGGCGCGCGAGCCGGCGGCGACGCGGAAACCGCCTATCTCCAGGTCCGGCCGCACAGTGACCGGTGTCACCCCTTGCCCCGCGTCCGGGTCCGGTTCGGTTTGGCGTGGGTCTCGAGATATTCGATGATCTTGCCCGCCACGTCGATGCCGGTGGCCTTCTCGACACCCTCAAGTCCCGGCGACGAGTTCACCTCCATCACCACCGGCCCGTGATTGGCGCGCAGCATGTCGACGCCGCAGACGTTGAGCCCCATCGCCTTGGCCGAGCGGATCGCGGTCGAGCGTTCCTCGGGCGAGATGCGGATCGCCTGCGCGCTGCCGCCGCGATGCAGGTTGGAGCGGAACTCGCCCTCCGCCCCGGTCCGCTTCATCGCCGCGATCACCTTGCCGCCGACGACGAGCGCGCGGATGTCGGTGCCGCCGGCCTCCTTGATGAACTCCTGCACGAGGATGTTCACGCCCGCGCCCCGGAAGGCCTCGATCACCGACTTCGCCGACCGGTCGGTGTCGGCGAGCACGACGCCGATGCCCTGGGTCCCTTCCAGCAGCTTGATGACCATCGGCGCGCCGCCCGCGAGCCGCAGGACCTCCTCGGTCTGCTTGGGGTCGTGGGCGAAGGTGGTCACCGGCAGGCCGATGCCGTCGCGCGCCAGAAGCTGCATCGAACGCAGCTTGTCGCGCGACCGACCGATGCCGACGCTTTCGTTGAGCGGATAGACGCCCTGCATCTCGAACTGGCGCAGCACCGCGAGGCCGTAGAAGGTGACCGACGCGCCGATTCGGGGGATGACCGCGTCGTAATTCGGAAGTTTCTCGCCGTTGTAATAGACCTCCGGCCGGCGCGAGGCGATATTCATGTAGCACCGTAGCGTGTTCACGATGTCGATCTCGTGCCCGCGCGCCTGAGCGGCCTCGACAAGCCGCTTGTGGGAATAGAGGTCGGGATTGCGGGCCATCATGACGATTTTCATGCCATTGTTTCCTTTTGGTTTTTCGGGCCGGCCGGGTTGGCCTCCCGCGACGGGTCGGTGTGATCCGCCCTCGGCGGTCCCGCGAGCCAGGACCGGCCGGGATCGACGAGGATCCCGCGCCGGCGGATCGCCGTGCGCCCGAGGATCATGTCGAATTCCATTTTCTCCCGGTTGGCCAGCGTGACCTCGATGTGC
The DNA here is from genome assembly GCA_963698685.1 of uncultured Alphaproteobacteria bacterium. Lineage (GTDB taxonomy): Bacteria > Pseudomonadota > Alphaproteobacteria > Rhodobacterales > Rhodobacteraceae > Amaricoccus. The sequence goes on along the minus strand of CAVORV010000029.1, from coordinate 2,253 downwards.
CACCGGTGCCAGCCGAGAATCATCAGAACCGGGATCACGATGCGCCGCTCGGGCGTGCCGCTGGTGTTTTTCACATCGCGCTCGTCGAGGATGCGGGCCGCGACGCGCGCGTGGCGCCGGCTGCCGGGCAGGGGCACGCGGAACCGGACCCACGGGACGCCGCCCTCGTCGAAGCGTTCCTGGTCGAGCGCGTGCAGCGCCGAGGTCCGCGCGCCCGTGTCGATCTTGGCGCGCATCGAGGCGATGCCGAATTCCGGCAGCGCGATCCATTCGCGCCAGCCGATCACCAGCGCGGGTCGTTTCTGTCGAGGCGTCACTGTCGGGCTGTCATGTCATGCACCCGGCGCGCGGGCTCTCCGTGTTCGAGGCGGTGACAGCTAGCGCAGGGTCGCGCGCGCAGGTCAACCGGAGGGCGCGCCCGGACTCAGGAGCCGCCGTCCGCGACGAGTGCCGCGACGATCGCCCGCGCGCTCTCGGACTCCCAGTCCGCGCCGCCCATCAGCCGCGCGATTTCCCGGCCCTCGCGGTCGAGCACCACCGTCACGGGCAGACCGGGCACGTTCATGGCGCGGGCGACGGCGCTTCTGGGGTCGTAGTTGGTGGCGAGCGCCGTCACGCCGACCTCCTCGTTGAACCGCTTGATGCCGGCGGGATCGTTGCGCCCGGTGGCGATGGCGATCACTTCGAAATCCGCGCCGCCCATCTCGCGCTGGAGCGCGTCGAGCGAGGGCTTCTCGATGCGGCAGGGCGCGCACCAGGTCGCCCAGAAGTTCACCAGCCGCACCTTGCCGTCGCTCTCGGCCAGCGTGCGTTCCGTGCCGGCCTCGTCGGTGAAGGCCACCTGTTCGATGGTGACGGGTTCGGCATGGACCACCAGTTTGCGCATCTCGCCGGCCTTGAGCGCCTCGATCTCCGCGCGCGTGTCGGCTTCCGGAGCCTGGGCCCAGGCGGGGTTTGCGAAGGCGGCGAGCGCCGCGTATAGCAGGGCGGCGCTCGGAACGGACAGGCGTTTCATCGGCATTTTCCCCGGACAGGACGACAGGATGACGCACGACAAGAGATCGAACGCGATGTGGGGCGGACGCTTCGCGAGCGGACCCGACGCCATCATGGAAGCGATCAACGCGTCGATCGGCTATGACAGGCGTCTGGCCGCGCAGGACGTCGAGGCGAGCCGCGCCCACGCCGCCATGCTGGCGAGCGCGGGCATCATCAGCGATAGCGATTCCGCCGCGATCCGGGAAGGCCTTCTCACGGTGTTGTCAGAGATCGAAGCGGGGACGTTTCAATTCTCGACCGCGCTCGAGGACATCCACATGAACGTGGAATCCCGACTGCGCGAACTGATCGGCGCGCCGGCGGGGCGGCTGCACACGGCACGCTCGCGCAACGACCAGGTGGCGACGGATTTCCGGCTCTGGGTGCGCGGGCAATGCGACGCGGCGATCACGGGGCTGGAGGCGCTGATGGGCGCGCTGGTCGACCAGGCGGAGGCCGGCGCGGATCTGGTGATGCCGGGCTTCACCCATCTCCAGGTGGCGCAGCCCGTGACCTGGGGCCATCACATGCTCGCCTATGTCGAGATGCTGGACCGCGACCGGAGCCGGTTCCGCGACGCCCGCGCGCGGATGAACGAGAGCCCGCTCGGGGCCGCAGCGCTCGCCGGCACGTCGTTTCCGATCGACCGGGACATGACGGCGGCGGCGCTCGGCTTCGACCGGCCGATGGCCAATTCGCTCGACGCGGTGAGCGACCGGGATTTCGCGCTGGAGTTTCTCGCGGCGTCTTCGATCTGCGCCACGCATCTGAGCCGCTTCGCCGAGGAGCTGGTGATCTGGTCCTCGGCGCAGTTCCGGTTCGTGACGCTGTCGGACCGGTTCTCGACCGGCTCGTCGATCATGCCGCAGAAGAAGAACCCGGATGCGGCCGAACTGATCCGCGCCAAGGTCGGGCGGATCAACGGATCGCTGGTGGCGCTGCTGACGGTCATGAAGGGGCTGCCGCTCGCCTATTCCAAGGACATGCAGGAGGACAAGGAGCAGGTCTTCGACGCGGCGGATTCGCTGATGCTGGCGCTGGCCGCGATGACCGGGATGACGGCGGACATGGCCCCGAACGCGGACCGGCTCCGAGACGCCGCCGGCGCCGGGTTCTCGACCGCGACGGACCTCGCCGACTGGCTGGTGCGCGCGCTCGACATGCCGTTCCGCGAGGCGCATCACGTGACCGGCGCGCTGGTCAAGGCCGCCGAGG
>CAVORV010000028.1:0-30032 GCA_963698685.1 uncultured Alphaproteobacteria bacterium | reverse complement strand
CGGCGGGGCGTTTTTTTCCTGACGGCAAGCTGAAGCGAGAATCGCAGAGCCGTCAGGAAGGCCTCAGGTCAGGTCTGCATATCGGTCTCATCAAACGAAAAGGAGACCCTCCGATGCGAAAGACCCTCACCCTTCTTGTCGCCTCCACCGCGCTGACCGCCGTGATCGGCACCACCGCCTGGAGTGCGATGAGCGCCGCCCCCGATAGGAGCCCTCGGCCCTTCGCGGCGATCTGGCAGGACGCGGCGCAGTCCTTGCCCCTCATCCTCGCCAGTGACGACGATGACGACGATGATCGAAAGCCACGGCTCACGGCGTGATCACGACGACGATGACGAGATGACGACTGCGACGATGACGACAACTGCGGCGGCAGCGCTCCGAATCCCGCGCCCGCCGGCACCATCGCCCCACCGCAGAACGGGCTTTTCGGAAACGGCGCCCCGCCGCAGGTCCAGGTGAACTGAGCCGCCCCAAAGCAACTCTCCGAACAAGGACCGATCCGATGAAATTGAAATCTCTTCTCGCAACGCTCGCGCTCACCACCGCGCTGACGCTTCCCGGCCTCGCCATGGCAAGGCCGGTGACGCTCACCACGACCCTCAACAATTACGGCGGCGACGGCGCCTATCTTGCGCTGTACGTCACCGACACCTCCGGCGCCTACATGGGCAGCCTGTGGATGGCGGGAGACAAGTCGAAGTACTACGAGCACCTGAGCGACTGGTACCGCGCCACTTCCGGCGACACCGCGCAGGTAAACGGCATCACCGGCGCCAGCGTCGGCGCGGGTCGCACGCTCGAGATCACGCTCGATCTCGCCGATGCGCTGTTCGATGCGGGCTACACGCTCCACATCGACGCGGCCGTCGAAGACATGCGCGACAGCCCGAACGAGGTGGCGGTGCCCCTGACGACCGACGGTGCGGGCACATCTGTGGCGGGTCGCCGTTACGTCGCCAGCTTCGCCTACGACATGTGAGGGAGACCGGGCCATGATCCGCGCTTTTCATCGTTGGCCGGGTCTGGTGGCCCTTGTTCTCATCACGGTGCTGACGCTCAGCGGGGCCGCGCTGTCGGTCTTTCCGGCGGCCGAGCGTCTGACCGCGCTGCAGGAGGAACCGGGCCTGACCGTCGCCGCTCTCGCCGAGCGCATCCAGGCCGTCTATCCGGGCGTCGAGCAGATCCGGCGCGCGCCCTCGGGGCGGATCACCGTTTACTGGTTCGATCAGGGTACGCCCGGCGCCGCCGTGATCGACCCTGCGACCGGGCAGGGTGTGGCCTCCGCCGACCCGAACCAGACGCAACGCTGGCTGACCAACCTCCATCGGTCGCTGTTTCTGGGGGATGGCGGGCGCATTGCCACTGCTGTCGGTGCTGTGGCGATGCTGATCCTTTCGCTCAGCGGCATGATGCTGGTCGCACGGCGCGCAGGCGGTTGGCGGCACTGGTTCGCACCCCTGCGCGGGCCGTTTGCCGGACGGCTGCACGTCGAGATCGCGCGGATCGCGGTCGTGGGACTTGTCCTGTCCTCCACCACCGCATTGTGGATGACGGCCTCCACCTTCGATCTGCTGCCCAACGGCAGCGCCGCGTCGGCCCTCGCTGTCGAGGTCAGCGGCGAGACTGGCGTCGCGCTGGCGACGATACCGACGCTTGGCGACACGCCCGTCGAGGGCTTGCGCGAGCTGAGCTTCCCCTATCCCGGAGACTCGACCGATGTCTTCACGCTGAAGACCGATCGGGGCGCCGGAACTCTCGATCAGGGCACCGGGGATCTCCTGAGCTGGTCTGACCTGACCGCCTGGGAGCACGTTTTTGAGACCATCTACATGCTGCATACGGGTCAGGGCGCCGCGACGCTCGGGCTGGTGCTGGGACTGATGGCGCTCGGCGTGCCCATGATGGGCGGAACGGGCGTGCTGATCTGGCTCGCCGGGCGGCGCGGTCGTCCGCGCATTCGGGGCAATCAGGCTGCCGGTCGGGCCGAGACGATCCTGCTCGTCGGCAGCGAGGGCGGCAGCACCTGGGGTTTTGCCGCGACGCTTCATGCCGCGCTGAGCCGCGCCGGGCAGAGCGTGCACGCAGCACCCATGTCGGCCTTCTCGCCGGACCGCTACGCCAGCGCGAGGCGGATCATCGTGCTGGCCGCGACCTATGGCGACGGCGATGCGCCGGCCTCGGCCAAGGGCTTTCTCGACCGGCTGGCCGCCTCCGACCGCGCACCCGACGCGCCCCTGGCCGTTCTCGGCTTCGGCGACCGCAGCTTTCCGGCCTACTGCGCCTTCGCCGTGGCCGTGACCGGGGCTGCCCGCGCGAAAGGCTGGTCCGAGCTTCTGCCGCTGGACACCATCGACCGCCAGTCACCGCAGGACTTCGCGCGCTGGGGACGCACCCTTGGGCAAGTGCTGGGGACCCCTCTTGAACTCGCCCATCAGCCGGTTCTGCCTGCCACCGAGACGCTCACGCTGATCTCGCGCCGCGACTACGGAAACGAGGTTCAGGTCCCGACCGCGATCCTGCGCTTCGCTCTGCCGAAGGCGACTCAATGGCGGCGTCTGACTGGAGCGGCCTTCGCGCGCTTCAGCGCGGGCGACCTGATCGGCATCCTGCCCGAGGGATCGCCCGTGCCGCGCCTCTACTCGCTCGCCTCCGCGCGCAGCGACAAGTTCGTCGAGATCGTGGTGAAGAGGCAGCCTGGCGGACTGTGTTCCGGCCAACTGACCGCGCTGGAACCCGGGCAGAGCGTCACCGCATTCCTGCGCCGCAATCCGGGGTTCCAACCGGGCCGAGGCCAAGCGCCGCTGATCCTGATCGGCGCCGGAACCGGCATCGGCCCATTGGCGGGTTTCGTCCGCGGCAACTCCAGGCGGCGGCCCATCCACCTCTTCTTCGGGATGCGTCACCCGGACAGCGACTTCCTCTACGGTGAAGAGATGCCCGTCTGGCAGGACGAGGGCCGTCTGGCCCGGCTTGTCACCGCCGTCTCGCGCGGGGCGCGGCCGCATTACGTCCAGGACGCGCTTCGCAATGAGGCTGCCGAGGTGGCCCGGCTGATCAGAGATGGCGCGCGGGTGATGGTCTGCGGCGGGCGCGACATGGCTGCGGGCGTCGCCGACGCGCTGGCTGAAATCCTTGCTCCCACCGGGCTCTCGCCCGCTGTGCTGAAAGCCGAGGGACGTTATGTCGAAGATGTGTACTGAACCGATGCGCCATGCCCTGAACGGTCCAACCATGGGCACGCGCTGGTCTGCGCTGTTCTTCGCGCAAGCTGGGTTCGATCCCGAACCGGTTCGCGCAGCGCTGCAGGGTGCCGTCGATGAAGTGGACGCGCAGATGTCAACCTGGAAGCCCGACAGCGATCTCATGCGCCTGAACGCGGCGCCGGCGGGCGCGTGGGTGGCGGTGCCGGACGGACTCGGGCGGGTTCTGCAACTCGGGCTCGAGATCGGCCGTGCCTCTGACGGAGCCTTCGATATCGGCATGGGCGATGCGGTGACCGCCTGGGGTTTCGGACCGCTTGCGGCGACACCCGACCGTATTCGCACCGCGATGAGGACTGACCGGCTGCCAACGCATGAAGCGTTGGAGATCGACGCGGGCAACGGCCTTGTCCGAAAGACATCGCCGGTTGCACTGGACCTGAATGGCATCGCGAAGGGGTATGGCGTCGACCGGCTGGCCGAGACGCTGGCGGCCCATGGCATCGACGACGCTCTTGTCGGCATCGACGGGGAAATGCGCGCTCTGGGGCTTCGGCCCGACGGGCAAGCCTGGACCATCGCGGTCGAGGCCCCGGACGCGGATCGCCGCGCACCCCATTCCATCCTGGCGCTTCAGGACGCCGCCGTGGCGACCTCAGGCGACTATCGCCACTGGGTCGAGGTTCAGGGGAGGCGTCTGTCGCACACGATGGACCCGGACCGCGGCGCGCCCGTGCTCGCGTCGCCAGCTTCGGTCACGGTCGTCGCGCGGACATGTGCCGAGGCTGACGCCTGGGCTACAGCGTGCATGGTGAAAGGAAGCTTGGAGGGCGTGCAATTGGCGCGTAGAAGCAACCTGAGCGCTCTCTTCATTGATCGTGAGGGCGATCATCTTCGCGAAACGAGAGTGGGACGGCTGTTCGAGACCCGTCCAGATCCCGAGCGCGTGAGCTGACGCCGGGACATGCACCAGATGACACCCTTGTTTCATGATCGCCTGAACGTCGCCCTGCTGAGCCTCGCATTGCTTGGCTTGGTATCCGGCCTCGTCCTTTGGCTGGTGGGGCGGCCGGACCTTGCCGATATCGCGTGGACGGCCGGTGTCGCCCCGGTCCTATTGGCGCTCTGCGTCGAGATCGTGCGCAGCCTTGCCAAAGGCGAGGTCGGGCTGGACATCGTCGCGGCGCTGTCGATGTCGGCGGCGCTGCTGTTCGGCGAAACCCTTGCGGCGGCAGTCGTCGCGCTGATGTATTCGGGCGGCACCTTCCTCGAGAGTTTCGCCCAAGGTCGCGCGCGGCGCGAGATGAGCGATCTTCTGTCCCGCGTGCCCCGGACCGCCACGCGGCATCGCAATGGCGCTCTGGATGAAGTCCCGCTCGACGACATCGCGCCGGGCGATCTGCTGCTGATCCGGCAGGGCGACGTCGCCCCCGTGGACGGGACCGTCGAGAGCGCCGGCGCGATGCTCGACCAGTCCGCGCTGACCGGCGAGTCGATGCCCGCCCGGCTGGCGCGGGGGCAGGACGTGATGAGCGGCTCGACCAACGCGGGCGAGGCCTTCGACCTGCGGGTCACACGGCGGGCGGCCGACAGCACCTATGCCGGGATCGTCCGGCTGGTCGAGGCGGCGCAGAAATCCAAGGCGCCGATGGCGCGGCTGGCCGACCGCTACTCTTTGCTGTTCCTCGCCGTGACCGTCGCGCTGGCAACCGCCGCCTGGTGGTTCACGGGCGATCCGATCCGGGCGGTTGCGGTGCTGGTGGTGGCGACGCCGTGCCCGCTGATCCTCGCCGTTCCGGTGGCATTGGTGGCCGGGCTTTCGCGCGCGGCCCACTTCGGGGTGCTGATCAAGGGCGCGAAACCGCTCGAGGCGCTGGCCCGGATCACGACGCTGATCCTCGACAAGACCGGCACGCTGACGGACGGACGCCCGCAGATCGTGTCGATCGACCGGCATGGCGAATTGTCCGAGGACGACATTCTGTACTTCGCCGCCGCGCTCGATCAGGCATCGAAACACCCGATCGCGCAGGCCATCGTCGGGGCGGCCCAGGCGCGCGGGATCGCCTTGCCGATCCCCGCGAGCGTGGTCGAGACGCCCGGCGAAGGCGTTGCCGGGACAATCGACGGACGCAGGGTCGTGGTGGGTGGCGCGGGTTTCGTCGCAACGCAGCTTGGGGTTGCCGACCCCGAAAGCACGGAGGTCGAGACGGGATCGGTGGTGGTTTCGCTTGGCGTTGACGGGAAACTGGCCGGCCACATCGTGATGGCTGACGCATTGCGCGCTGGCACGGCCGAACTGCTTTCAGGGCTTCGACAGCTGGGCGTCGGTCGCATCCTGCTGGCGACAGGCGATCGCCGCGCCGTTGCCGAAGCCGTGACGGCGGGCCTTGGCCTCGATGCCGTGCGCGCCGATCTGACCCCCGACCAGAAGGTCCTGCTGGTCCTGACCGAGCGCAAGAACGGCCCGGTCATGATGGTGGGCGACGGTGTCAACGACGCGCCCGCGCTGGCGGCGGCGGATATCGGTGTCGCCATGGGCGCGCGTGGGGCGGCGGCTTCGGCCGAAGCGGCGGATGTCGTGCTGCTGGTCGATCACCTGGATCGCCTTCTGCCGGGTATCGAGATCGCGCAGCGCGCCCGCCGCATCGCTGTTGAGAGCGTCGCTGCCGGGATTGGTCTCTCGGTCATGGGCATGATCGCCGCGGCCTTCGGCTACCTGTCCCCGGTGCAGGGCGCGCTTCTGCAGGAGTTGATCGACGTGGCGGTCATCCTCAACGCGTTGCGGGCTCTCAGGATCGTGCCGGGTCACGTAGGTCAGATCGAGGGCAGCCCTGGCGATACAGCAGTTCGTCGCCCGCCCACGCCGACATTCACCGCAACATAGCCCGGAAAGCCCTCTTGAGATGAGCAGACTCTCCCATTCCGAAGTCCACATGGTGCATCGCATCGGCTGGTTACGCGCTGCTGTTCTGGGCGCGAACGACGGTCTCGTTTCGACAGCGAGCCTCGTCGTCGGGGTCGCTGCGGCAGGATCCGGGCGTCCCGAGATCCTGATCGCCGGTCTTGCCGGGCTCGTCGCCGGGGCGATGTCGATGGCTGCTGGCGAATACGTCTCCGTCAGTTCACAGACCGATGCGGAGCAGGCCGACATCGCGCGCGAAACCCGCGAACTGAGGGAAACACCCGGGGCCGAGCTCGACGAGCTCACACGCATCTACGTTGCGCGCGGGCTTGACGATGGCCTCGCGCGCCAGGTCGCGATCCAGCTGACCGAGAAAGACGCGCTTGGCGCGCATTCGCGTGACGAGCTTGGCATCTCGGAGACCGTGACCGCGCATCCGATCCAGGCGGCTCTGGTGTCAGCGGCGACCTTTGCGGTCGGCGCTGTCATACCGCTCATCATTGCTGCGCTGGTTCCTTCGGCCCAGATCACTCTCGTCGTCGCGGTCACCACTCTGATCGCGCTTTCAGTGCTGGGCGGACTCGGGGCATCGGTCGGCGGTGCGGGTATCGTCAAGGGAGCCGTTCGCGTCACGTTCTGGGGCGCGCTTGCCATGGGTGCCACGGCCGGTGGTGGGGATGATGTTTGGTATCGCGGCATAGCGACTTTTCGCCGTAAGGGCCCGCAGCCTGTGCAGGCCCTCTCGCTAATGGCTCTTCTAGATCCCGGTCGCATCGCCTCAGAGCTATGGCCGATTTTGGGTGACACGGCCTGATCAAGGGGCGCGGGTTTCAGCATCGCTCGCGGCGACACCGTCGGTGAATGTGACGGCTTCGATTACCATCGGCAACTGGTTCGCGCCCTTCAGACGGCGCCATGTTTTCGCGGCGGCCTGAACGAGCATGAACACCATGAGCGTCGCCGTCTTCTGCGACAGCGCCCCCTTGGTCCGCACGGTTCGGTGCCGGACGGTGGCGAACACGCTCTCGATCAGGTTGCCAGTGCGCAGGTGATCCCAATGCTCGGCCGGGAAGTCGTAGAACGCCAGCAGCGCCTCGCGATCCTTGGTCAGGCAGGTCATGGCCTTCTCGTACTTGGGGCCATATTTCTCGGCGAAGGTGTCCATCGCGGTTTCGGCCGCGGCGCGGGTCTCGGCCTGCCAGATCTCGCGCAGGTCGGCCTTCACCGCAGGCTGCATCGATTTCGCGAACTTGTTCAGAACGTTGGCGGTCTTGTGAACCCAGCACCTCTGATGACGCGTGCCCGGATAGACCTCGTCGAGGGCCTTCCAGAACCCGATGGCCCCATCGCCCACGGCGATCTCCGGCGGGGCCGAGAGGCCGCGGGCCTTGATGTCGACCAGCAGCTCGCGCCAGCTCTGGGCGCTCTCCCGGACGCCGACATGGAAGCCCACAAGCTCCTTCCTGCCTTCGGGCGTCGCCCCGAGAATGACCAGGATGCACTCGGCCTGCGGCTCCATCCGGGCCTGCAGACAAACACCGTCGGCCCAGATGTGGACATGCCGCCGGGCCGAGAGATCGCGGCGTTGCCAGCTGTCGCAGTCCTTCTGCCACTCCCCGGTCAGGCGCGAGATCACGCCCGCGGACAGGTTCGGTGCGTCCGTCCCGAGCAGCGCGACCAGCGCTTCCTGAAAGTCCCCCGTGGAGATGCCGCGCAGGTAAAGCACCGGCAGAAGGGCATCGAGGCTCCGGGAACGCCGCGCCCGGCGGGGCAGAATGTTCGACGCGAAGCGGATCTTGTTCTCGGCAGGGATGTCCGTCGCCCGGTCGCGCACCTTCTGCCGCTGCACCGCTATCGGTCCGATCCCGGTCTGGATCGTCCGCTCCGGTCCGGTGCCATGCCGGACGACCCGTTGGCGGCCGTCGGGTAGCCGATCGTCCGCAAACCGCGCGACGAAGCCCGTCGCCTCGGCCCTGAGTGCCGCAGCCAGCATCTGGCGCGCGCCCTCGCGCGCGATCCCAGTCAGCGGATCGAGGATCGATCCGGGCTGGTGAAGCGGGGTGATCATGGTATCGTCTGTCATGGCGTATCGCTCCTTCGGGAGGTTCTGGCAGGCTTCGACACCCGCCACGATACGCCGCCTTCTCAGGCCCCATCACCCAATTTCAACCATAGCTCGACGTCTTGCAGCCGAACTCCTAGCGGGTGCGCGCCTTGCCCTTTCCCCCTCTCGTCGATGCGACGCATCGACTGCCGGGCAGTGGATGCATTCCACCTCGGGGGCGTGCAATGCGTAGAGTTTGTTCCTGTCGCCGGGTTGCTGGCCCAGGATGCGCTCTGCGCGCTCCGGGACAACCTTGAATGCCGCCTCCAGCGCCGGGTCTCCGGCGATCTTGCGCCGGATATCCCGGGTCAACCGTCCCAACCGGGTGCGCATATACCTCGACCAGCGCAGGCCCTGCTTGTGGCCGCCGGTATGCGACAGCCGGGCAACGTCGCGCCGTGCGTTGGTCGCCAGCCGAAGGAATGACTGGCGCAGGCTGATCCCATGGCGCTTGGCCAGACGGTTCAGCCACTCGATCGCCCGCAGGATCAGGTGGCTGTCGGTCGGGTGCGCGATGGCCTTGGTCTGCACGGTGGTGTCAACGGTAATCCGTTCCAGTTGGCGCCGGCTCACCGCTTTGGTCTTCACGGCAACGGCAATGGTCTCGGCCAGCAGCGCCTCCAGATCATCCGCCCCGATCCGTTGGCGCCACCGGGTCATCGAGGAGCGGTCTGTCGGCAGGCGATGCTGGAAATGCATCTCGCCGCAGAAGGCCTGAAAGTACGGGTTCTCCAGCCACGCCGCGCAGGTTTCCTCGTCTGAGAGCCCCTTCATGTGCTTGAGCGGATGCAGCCCGGTCATGAGGCGTGTCGGCAGGCCGCGCCGCCCTTTGCGGTCGTGATAATGCGTCCCGAATGCAGCATCGAACCGGCCCTAGTCGATCAGCGCCGACAGTCCGATCAACTCATGCCTGGGATCGAGGATCGCCTCCAGTGAGCTCCGGAACAGATCGTCAGACGGGGCTTCGGGCTGCTTCGGACGCATCGCAATCTCCCACGCTGTCAGGGCTTTTCCCGAGTGGATCACGACCCGGCGGCGATGGGAATCCCCTACGCGCAGCCGCGTAAGAAATCGCAGGGTCTTGGTGGGGTACGGCACAAAACCTTGCGATTTCCGATACCACGCTACACGACACAGGGCTGGCTGAGGGCGGCTGGATCGGTTCTACGGGACGACTCCGTTGCAAGGATCGTCCCATGTCTCATCAAGCCATTGCCGCCCTCTCCCGGACGCTGCGAGGCCATGTCGGGCTCGGCAGGAGCCGCGTGGAGACGCTGTGCATGCTCGTCGTGGGCATGGTCGGCGCGCGCACCGTCAATCTCAGCCATATCGCCACCGAAGGGGGGAGAAGCGTTCTGATCGCCTCGACCTGCCGCCGGCCGCAGCGGTTCTTCCAACATGTGGATCTCGGACCTGACCGGGCGGTTCCGGTCGTCGCGCGCCTGGTCGGACCGGCGGGCAGCCGGACGCTCGCGCTCGACCGGACCAACTGGAAGATCGGGACGCACGACGTGAACCACCTCGTGCTCGCGGTCGTCACCCGGCGCTTCCGGGTTCCGCTGTTCCGGACCCTGCTCGAGGGCCCGGGCAACAGCGCGACCGCGACCCGGATCGCGCTGATGCGGCGTCATCTCGCGCATTTCCCGGCCTCGAGCGTCCGGCTTCTGCTGGCGGATCGCGAGTTCATCGGCGCCGACCGGATCAAATTCCTCAACGATGCCAATATCCCCTTCGCGATCCGCCTGCGCGAGGATCTGCGCGTCACCACCGAAGAGGGTTGCGATCTCACGCTGTTCGCCCGGCTCCACCGGGCCGGGCGCACCCGCTTCTTCCAGGCGCGTCTCGGCGCGCGCGAGGACGCGCAGGCCCACGACGCGCCGCTTCTCAACTTCGCCGCGAAGCGCCTCGGGGCCGAATGGCTGATCGTCGCCTCCAATATCCCCGCGCACCAGGCCCTCGCCGCCTGCCGCAAACGCCGGGCCATCGAATGCATGTTCGGCGACGCCAAGACCCGCGGCCTCAACATCGAGGACACCCGCCTCGCCAGCCCGCGCAAACTCGCCCTCCTCATGGCGCTTGTCGCGCTCGCCATCGCCTGGGCGGGGCGCACCGCCGCCGACCTGCTCGGGCAGGGCCCGCCCATGCGCAAGTCCCACGGCCACTTCGCCCAATCCTGGTTCCGCACTGGCTTCGACCGGCTCCGAAACCTTCTGAGCGCGGGACACGGCGACGCCCTCAATGCGTGGCGAAGGCTCGGGAAGCCCGGCCAAAAACGCGCTCATTGCGGGAGAGTCGTGTAGTGTGTTCCGATACTTTTCAAATCGGAATAAAATATCCTTGTCAAACGCTTACGGGAAAATCACAGGCGACCAGCGGGTTTCCACGTCGAAGAAGCCTCTCTGGCCCATCAGAAATCCCCAAGTCGCGCCAACGATGGCGGAGAGTTTAACCGGCCATGGTCAACACGCGAGATTTTTCGAGGTGCCCTACGCGATCTGCTGCACTGTGAACTTCGATCTCCTCATCGGCTGCGGCCCCTCCTCGGTGGCCTATCGTAGCCGGAAAATTTTCATTCAGAACGGTGCAGCTTCTTGGGAGGGGACCAAGGTCGACGCCGAGCGCCTTTGCCGACCGGTTGGCCGATCTCGTCTCAACGCAGGCGGCGCTCGCGGTGTTGCGGAAGGAGCAGACTTCGGAATAGGGCGGGGGCGAAGGCGCCAACGACCGGCGAACTGCGCAATCCATTTGACACCCGGCTTTTGTCACGCGATCCTGAAACTTCACTCAACATAGGCCCTACCGGGTGTTCCGCGACCGATATAAACCTCTTTTGGCCGCCGCTGTGGAAGCAGAGGCCGGCGTGCTCGCACGGCGCTGGGCTGCTAGCGTCTTCGCTTTTCTCGCCCTTGGCGCTGCCGCTCCAGCTGGTCCGTTGCCGAGTTTTAACGCGGTTTTCCCGCCGCAGGACCCGCGTGAAGTCGCCCTTGGGCATTTGCTGTTCTACGACCCGATCCTGTCGGGCAACGGCGAGGTCGCCTGCGCCACCTGTCACCATCCCGCCTTCGGAACCGGCGACGGCGTGTCGCTCGGCATCGGCGACGGCGGCGCCGGGGTCGGTCCGACGCGGCGCGCGGACTCCGCGAACCCGCCCGAACAGCGCATCCCGCGCAACGCGCCGGGGCTCGTGAATCTCGGCGCGGCCGAATTCACCGTGATGTTCCACGACGGCAGGCTCGAGGCGGACCCGTCCCGCGCCTCCGGGCTTCGCACGCCGCTCGAGGACGCCATGACCGTCGGTTTCTCCGGCGTGCTGTCGGCGCAATCCATGTTCCCGGTCCTGTCCCCGGACGAGATGGCCGGCCATTACGAGGAGAATTCGGTCGCGCAGGCGGTGCGGCAGGGTTTCCTCTCCCTGCCGGGAGGCGCCTGGGACCTTCTCTCGGAGCGCGTGGCGGCGCTTGCCGTCTACCGGGACGGTTTCGCCGCTCTCGCGCCGGGGGAGCCTGTGAGTTTCATCTCGATCTCGGACGCGCTGGCGGCCTTCATCGCCGAGGAATGGCGGGCGGATGACAGCCCGTTCGACCGACATCTGCGCGGCACGGCCCCGCTGACGGGTGCCGCGGCGCGCGGAATGGAGCTTTTCTACGGCAAGGCCGGCTGCGACGATTGCCATGCGGGCCAGTTCCAGACCGATCACGGCTTTCACGCGATCGCGATGCCTCAGATCGGACCGGGCAAGGCCGAGCGCTTCGAGAGCCACCAGCGCGATCTCGGGCGGATGCGCGTCACGGGGCGCGCCGAGGACGCCTACGCGTTCAGGACACCGTCGCTGCGCCACGTCACCCGCACGGCGCCTTACGGGCACGACGGCGCCTACGCGACGCTCGACGCGGTCATCCGCCACCACCTCGACCCTGTCGGCTCGCTGCGCGGCTACGACCGGACGCAGGCGGTCCTGCCCGACCTTGACGTGCCGGCTCCGGACTTCGCAATCCTCGAAACGCCCGCCGAGGTGGAGGCGATCGCCGCAGCGAACGCATTGTCTCCGCGAACCCTCTCGGACGCCGAGATCGCCGACGTCATCGCGTTTCTCGACGCGCTGACCGACCCGGCCGCGGAGACCGGACGGCTGGGCATCCCCGCGGCTGTCCCGAGCGGCCTTGCGGTGCCCATGCCCTGACAAGCCGTTTCCGGAGCCGCGGCGCTCGACCCGTCCGGAACGGTGGTCCGTCCGACCCCGCTCAGAACTCCACGGCCCGAAGCCCCGCCCCCGTCCGTTCCAGCATCCACGCGCGGTCGGCCGCCAGATCCGTCCAGCCGCTCGTCGCGCCGTCCGGCCAATGGACACGGACGCGCGCCGTGTCCGCCGAACCGAGACCCAAATGCTCGGGCCCCGCGACGCCGCCCGCATGGCCGCCGCCGACGGTCAGCTCGCGCCAGATCCGGCGTCCGTCCAGCGCGAGCTCGATCCATGCGCCCACGGCGAACCGGTTGGGCGCGTGCTGCATCGGGAGCAACGCCACCCAGTGGCCGTCCACTTCGGTTTCGTTGCGATAGAGTTCAAACGGCGCGCTCCGGTTGACCACCACCAGATCGAGACGCCCGTCGCCGTCCAGATCGGCGAGCGCCGCGCCCCGCGACTTGGCCCCGTTAGCGATCCCCGCAGCCAGACCGACTTCGGAGAAGCGTCCGTCAGGCCCTTGCATCAGCAGATTGTTGGGATCGTACATGGCGTTGGAAGGCATCTGCTCGACGTTGCCCTTGGCGATGAACAGGTCGTCCAGCCCGTCCAGATCCACGTCTCCGAAGGCCGCGTGCCAGCCCGTGGACGGTCGGCCGTCATCGCCGGCATAGGGCACCTGCGCGGTGATTCCCCGATCGTAGGGCGCGTCCACGAACAGCGGTCCCGGACCGGACAGCGACTGGAGCTTCTGGTCGGCCATGGAGGTCAGAAACACCTCCGGCAACCCGTCGCCGTCGAGGTCCCGACTGGCGATCCCCATGCCCCAGATCCGGTACGTGCGCCAGCCGTCGCCGGGTCCGTACAGCCGCGGGCGGGCCTCCATCGCCCAGAGCTGCTCTTCGCCCCTCGACACGTAGTAGTGCCGGTCGTTCGACAGCCGCAGATCCCGCCGTCCATGCCGACCCCAGTCCGAGAAGAGCGCGGAAAGCGCGCAGGCGCCGGGAGCAAGCGCCAGCGGAGGGCGGTATCGCGCCCCGTCGGGGCGGTAGAGCCGTGGCGCGTCGCAGGCTTCGAACGGCCCTTCCGGATCGGACCGGTCCACGTAGGTGCCGAAGACCATCGTGGGCAGAACGTTCGTCCCCTCCCACGTGGCGGAGAAGGCCGTGCTCCACCAGTCGCCGCTCTCGAAACCCAGGTCTTCGAACGGCGCGAAGCCGCATCCGCCCCGTCCGCGCAGGAGCAGATCCGGACCGACGCGCAGCACCGCCAGATCGAGGATGCCGTCGTCGTCGATGTCGAGGGGATACGCTCCCGTGACGTCCTGAAGCTCCAGCGCCTCGGGCGTCTCCTCGGTCATCCGGATCGGTCCGCCCCGGTCTGACCGGTTCCGCAGAAGCGCCGAAGGGGATTCGCCGCCCGCCATGAAGATTTCCGGCAGATGGTCGCCGTCGCAATCGAATACCGCCACCCCGCCACCGACGAAATGCTCCCAGCCGCCGGAATAGGCGTGGCGGCTCCCGGTATCGACCGCCTCGAACCGGGGCGCGGAGACCGCCTGGGCGGCCAGAGCGAGCAGCAACAGGGTCAAGCGGCCAACCCGCACCAGCGCGGTCTCCCGCGACACGTCCGGGGAATCGGCCCCGGTCCTTCCGTCCCGGCGGGCCAAGGCGCTCACGCCGTCAGACGCTCCTGTCGATCCGCAAATCACTGCCCACACTCCGCCCGATGGCGTCCCGACTAAAGGGCCGACCGCGCGTCATGTCCAGCGGCACCGTCCGACAAGGCCGTCCGACGAGGCCGGCGGGAGCGCGGTTCGAGATGGACGGCAAGGCTGAACCGCTTCGCCGGCGCCGGCGTGTCGGTACCGATAATTGTTTGACATTCATATCAAAGAAAAAGAAGGTGAGCACGAAACTTCCGCCTTCCGGACTCGTCCGTTCAAGAATTGGCGGGCAATTGGCTTGATCATGCCGAAACATGGAGGAAGACACGTGAAATCCTTAAAACTGATGGCGGCCGCCGTTCTCGTCTCGGGAATTGCCGGTCCGGCGCTGGCGCAGGACCTGACGGTTGGCGTGAGCTGGTCGAACTTCCAGGAGGAGCGCTGGAAAACCGACGAGGCAGCGATCAAGGCCGCCCTCGAAGCTGCGGGCGCGAATTACGTCTCGGCCGACGCGCAGTCGTCCTCCTCGAAACAGCTGGCCGATGTCGAGAGCCTGATCGCCAGCGGAGCGGACGCGCTGATCATCCTCGCCCAGGACGCGGCCGCGGCGGGTCCTGCGGTTGACGCCGCCGTCAACGAAGGCATTCCGGTCATCGCCTACGACCGGCTCATCGAGGATCCTCGCACCTTCTACCTCACGTTCGACAACGTCGAGGTCGGGCGGATGCAGGCCCGCGAGGTGCTCGCGCAGCAGCCCACGGGCAACTACGTCATGATCAAAGGATCCTCCTCGGACGCGAACGCCGATTTCCTGCGTGGCGGCCAGCAGGAGGTCCTGCAGTCCGCGCTGGACGCCGGCGACATCACGATCGTCGGCGAAGCCTATACCGACGGCTGGCTTCCCGCCAACGCGCAGCGCAACATGGAGCAGATCCTGACGGCCAACGACAACAATGTCGACGCGGTCGTCGCGTCGAACGACGGAACGGCCGGCGGCGTCGTCGCGGCGCTCACGGCGCAGGGAATGGAGGGCATTCCGGTCTCCGGCCAGGACGGCGACAAGGCGGCGCTGAACCGCATCGCGCTCGGAACCCAGACGGTCTCGGTCTGGAAGGACGCCCGCGAACTTGGCAAGGCGGCCGGCGAGATCGCCGCGGCCCTGGCGGGCGGAACGCCGCTCGACGGCATTGAAGGTGCCGGCAAGTTCATGACCCCCGGCGGCAACGAGATGAACGCGATCCTGCTCACGCCGGTTCCGATCACCCGCGACAACCTCGATGTCGTGGTGGATGCCGGCTGGATCAGCCAGGACGAGCTTTGCGCCAGTGTGCCGGC
Source organism: uncultured Alphaproteobacteria bacterium (assembly GCA_963698685.1). GTDB lineage: Bacteria > Pseudomonadota > Alphaproteobacteria > Rhodobacterales > Rhodobacteraceae > Amaricoccus. The sequence continues at coordinate 14,639 of CAVORV010000028.1, read as the reverse complement.
GGGATCGGTCGCCGCCTGCGACTGACGCGCCCGGGCGGGGCGGGGGCCGGATCCTCCGCCCGCCCCTTTTCCGCCGGAACCGAGCGCGACGGCGGCGAATCCTTGAGGCTTTTCACTTGAGGCGTTTCATATGAGCGCGATCGGCAAACTGCTGAAATCCCTCGAGATCGACGTCCGCCTTCTTGGCATGATCGGCGCGCTGATCGTCATCTGGCTGGTCTTCGACCTCACGACGGGCGGCAGGTTTCTGACCCCCCGCAATCTCTTCAACCTCTCGGTCCAGGCCTCGTCGGTCGCGGTGATGGCGACCGGGATGGTCTTCGTGATCGTGACCCGCAACATCGACCTCAGCGTCGGCTCGATGCTCGGTTTCATCGGCATGATCATGGGCACGCTCCAGCTCAACGTCCTGCCGGACCTCTTCGGTCAGGGCAGCGGGCTGATCTGGATCGCGGCCGTCATCGCCGGCGTGATCGTCGGTCTGATCATCGGCGGCTTCCAGGGCTGGCTGATCGGCTATATGGGCATCCCGGCCTTCATCGTGACGCTCGGCGGGCTGCTGGTCTGGCGCGGCGCCGCCTGGTGGGTGACTGGAGGGCAGACCGTAGCGCCGCTCGACCCGACGTTCTCGCTTCTGGGCGGAGGCGCCGAGGGCACGCTCGGCGCGCGCCTGAGCTGGCTGCTGGGAATCGCGTCGACCATCGTCGGCATCGGGCTCCTGTTCATGTCCCGGCGTCGCAAGGCGCTGCACGGATTCCCGGTCAAGCCGCTCTGGGCCGAGATGACGGTCGCGGGAGTGATCGCTTTCTGCGTCCTGGGGTTCACGGCGGTGATGAACGCCTATCCCATTCCCGCCCGCGCCGCGGAGCGCATGCTCGCCGCAAAGGGGCTTCCGGTACCGGAGGGTGGCGCCGATCTCGCGCATGGCATCGCGATCCCGGTGGTGATCCTTCTCATGGTTTCCGTGGTCATGACGGTCGTGTCGCTGCGGACGCGGTTCGGACGGTACGTCTTCGCCACGGGCGGAAATCCCGACGCCGCCGAGTTGTCGGGCATCAACACGCGGTTTCTGACCGTCAAGATCTTCGCGCTGATGGGAGCCTTGACCGCCATCGCCTCGGTAATCGCGAGCGCGCGTCTCGGCGCGGTCGGAAACGATCTGGGAACGCTGGACGAACTGCGCGTCATCGCCGCCGCCGTCATCGGCGGCACGGCGCTGTCGGGCGGGATCGGGACCATCTATGGCGCGGTGATCGGAGCGCTGATCATGCAGAGTCTCCAGTCGGGCATGGCCATGGTCGGCGTCGACGCGCCGCTTCAGGCGATCGTCGTGGGCGTCGTTCTGGTGCTGGCCGTTCTGATCGACATGTTCTACCGCAGGAGGGCCGGAGCATGAGTGCAGGCGCGCCCCTCGTCGACATGAAAGACATCTCTCTGAGTTTCGGTGGCATCCGGGCTGTCGATCACGTGAGCATCGACCTCCACCCCGGCGAGGTCGTCGGCGTGCTGGGCCACAATGGCGCTGGCAAGTCCTGCCTAATGAAGATCCTCTCCGGCGCCTACAAACGCGATGGCGGCGAGATCCTGATCGACGGAAAGCCGGCGACGATCAACAATCCGCGCGACGCGCGGCGCTACAACATCGAGACGATCTACCAGACGCTCGCGCTGGCGGACAACCTCGACGCCGCATCCAACCTCTTTCTGGGCCGGGAACTTGTCACGAAACTCGGATTCGTCGACGACGACCAGATGGAGGCCGAGACGCGCACGATCATGAAGCGGCTCAATCCGAACTTCCAGAAGTTCCATGCTCCGGTGAAGGCGCTTTCAGGTGGACAGAGGCAGTCTGTCGCCATCGCGCGGGCGGTCTATTTCAACGCTAGGATCCTGATCATGGACGAGCCGACTGCCGCGCTCGGGCCGCAGGAGACCCGGATGGTCGCGGAGCTGATCGAGGAGCTGAAACGTCAGGGCCTCGGGATCTTCCTGATCGACCACGACGTGCGGCAGGTGAAGAATCTGTGCGACCGGGCCAGCGTAATGAAGAACGGCGCACTCGTGGGCACGGTCAATGTCGATGATGTCAGCGAGGACGACATTCTCGCCATGATCATCCTGGGAAAACAACCCGATGCGACATAAGCGCCTATAGCCGCTGCAAATAATACTTATTAAATACCACGTCCAAAGTAAAAATAGACGGCAATGTTTTGACGTAAGTAAAACTGACGTTCAGCGCATCGCGCAATGAATTGCAGGTCTTGATTTTCGAGTCGCCGGTTCACCTGTTTCCTATTTGTTGGACCTCTTCGCGAATCCCTCAAGCTGGCGTCAACGCCGAAGGATAATCCGGCCACGTGCCGGCGCAAAAGTCTACCAAGTGCGGAGTTTTGGGGTGGCGTTTGGAATGCGCTCCGCGCCCCAAGCGGCCGGATCGAAATCGCGGCCTTCGCTCACGCAGCGAAACGGCGCCCTATCGGACCGGTGAGCTGGACACCCGCATCAACTCCCTGTTTTGGCGGGCGTCCGAATGATCGGCAGCGCCGCTGCCGGCCTGGCGGCCTGATGGCCGGGGTTTGGCCCTTCCCTATCGCCAGGGCGGTCCGTTTGGCGTGCCGGCCGAGGTCATCCATGGGCCGTTCGGAGCTCATGCCGTCGGCCGCCCGCCGCCCGGGACGATGACATGGACGTGCGGGTGATGGGTCATGGCCGAGCCCCACGTGTGCAGGACCGATGTCATGCCGATCCGCGCGCCGAGATGCTTCGGATCGGCTGCAATGGTCAGGAGCGTCTGGGCCGAAGCCTTGAACAGCAGACCATAGACCGCCGCCTTGTTCTGCAAGGCAATGTCCGCGATCTGCGCCGGCAGGGTGAAGACCGCGTGGAAGTACTCGACCGGCAGCAGGTCCTCGATGCGCGCCTGCATCGAGTCCCGCGCCTCGAGGCCCTGGCACTTCGGGCAGTGCCTGTTGCGGCACGAGTTGTAGGCGACGTGCTGGTGGCCGCACTTGGCGCACGCCGACACGTGCCCGCCGAGGGCGGCGGTCCGGCAATTCTCGATCGCGGACATGACCTTCAGCTGCGGCAGGTTCAGATGCCCGGCGTGCTCATGGCGCCAGGCAGGCCCGTGGGCGCGGAAGATATCCGCGACCTCCAGTTCGGGTCGGGGCATGGGACCGGGATCAGCCGGAACCAGCTTCCCGTCGCACCAGCAGATCGAGCGGGCTGGTCACACTCTGGATCGTCTTGGTCGCCACCTTGGTATAGATCGTCGTGGTCTCCAGCTTGGCATGGCCCAGCGGAACCTGGATCACCCGGATGTCGGTTCCGCCCTCCAGAAGATGGGTGGCGAAGCTGTGCCGCAACGTGTGTGGCGAGATCTTCTTCCTGATCTCGGCAAAGTCGCAGGCCGCCCCGAAGGCCCGGTTGAACTGCCGGGTCGAGATCGGATCGATCCGGTTGCGGCCGGGAACAACCAGCCCGCAGGCCGGGCCTCGCGGTAATAGTCGCGCAGGAGTTCAAGCAGGCTCGGCGACAGCATCACCTGCCGGTCCTTGCGGCCCTTGCCCTGATCGACGCGGATCAGCATCCCGCTGCCCGGCAGGGCATTGCGCAGCAATGTCCCGAGAGGGGGTCGCTGTCGAAATCGGGCACGCGCGGATGGGTCACTTCGCTCGCCCGCAGCCCGCCGCCATAGGCGACGCTGAACGCGGCCCGGTACTTCAGGCCGGGGCCCGGGGCGACGTCGAGAATGCGCGTGACCTCCTCGGCGCTGAGCACCACCGGGATCTTCTTCGCCAGACGCTGATAGCGCATATGGCGCTTCATCTCTTCGCGGGCGCAGGTCACCGGGAAGAAGAAGCCCAGGACACTCAGCCGGTTGTTGAACGTCGCGGAGCCGGTGCCCTTCTCGGACATGTCCAACTGGAACGCGCGCAGATCCTCAGGCGTCGCGGTATCGGGCGAGCGACCCGGAAACCGGGTGAAGTCGCGCATCGCCCGCAGGTACATGGTCTGCGTCTTCGGCTGCAGACCCTTGATGCGCATGTCTTCGAGAAACCGCCGGCGCAGAGCGGGGACATGTTGATCGGACATGGAAGCCTCCTGTCATCGGACCGGGAAGGTCCCAATCGTCCGACAGGCAGGCTCATCCACCAAATCCCGGCGCCCCGATCAGCGCGCGACACTCGCCTCAAGCGCCCCTGCCGCGAGAGCGGTTTCGTCCTGGTCCGCGATACGCCACGACAGGATCGAGAAGATCAGGCGTCTGATCGATACGGAACCACGGCCGGATCAGACGACCGGTGAGGAGAGGCGCTTCGATCCCGACGAGCGGGACCCGCGCCAGACATGCCCCGAATGCGGAGAGGCGATGCGCGTCATCGAAACCTTCACCCGCGGCCAAACGCCAAAATCCCGCGCGCCGCCATGGGAGGACGCCGCATGATCCATCCGTCACACCCGGCCCCGCAATCCAGAGACGTCGGCCCTGTCAGCGCGGCCATTCGCCCGAAATCTGCGCCACGACAGGTCCATGACGGCCAAAACATGCATCGATCCGCGTCATCGGTGCGTGAAGATGGACGGGCCTGCGATGCTCAAACTCATGCGGCCCGCAGTTCAGGGCATCGACCGCCCGAGATCTAAGCCACAATCCCCATAGAACCGAAATCCGCCCGCGCTTTCCTCCTTGTCAGGTTTATCGCCGCTGGATGGCGAGCATCCAGCAGCCACAAACCTTAGACAAACCGGACCCACGCAGATGCAGCAAGATAGGTGCCACTCACCGCGCCCGAGCTTCATAATTCCAGCCACAGTCACGCCGCTATGCTGCACACTTTCCCGATAGTGGACATTCCCGGCCGACTGGACCGGCTCCAACCAATCCGGTCATTCGCCGGTCTCGCATAGGAGGTCGGAGTTGCGGACTTCGCTGGCATTGCAGACTTTGCAGACTCTAAGTTTTGCGACACGGCGGATGATCTCGGGGCTGGTTTTAGAATAGAAGAAGGGGCTGCTCCCGGTCATTCGTTGACGCTCAGAAAGCCACCTGCCTGCCTTAAGACACATTCTTCTGACAATACCCTCCGGATTCATTTGACGGCTTGCCGAATTGTCGCGCCTGTTATCAGGGCCGCCAGTGGTCTGGTGTTCGAAGGTGCCGCGCTGGCGTCTCGCTCAACGGAGCCGATTCTGCATGCGCTCCGATTTAAGTCTAGTGCGGCGCGTGGGTGACGCCGCGAGCCTCTTGCCCGGATCGGGTGCCCGCGCCATAGTGGGTGTTGAACCGGGGGGACGCACGTGACTGAGAGTCCGCTGCTTCATCTGATCGACATCCGCAAAAGCTTCGGCGCGATCGACGCGCTCGACGGGGTCACTTTTTCGGTCAGGTGCGGCGAGGTCGTGGCGCTGCTCGGCGACAACGGGGCCGGCAAGTCAACCTTGGTCAAGATCATCTCCGGCGAACAGCGGGCGACGGCGGGTCGAATGGTGTTCGACGGCGTCGAACGGGATTTCGCGTCGCCGGCGGAGGCGAAAGCGGCCGGGATCGAGACGGTCTACCAGGATCTGTCGCTCTGCACCAATCTCGACGTGGTCGCGAATTTTTTCATGGGGCGCGAGCTGACGCGCCGGGTGCTCGGCGTGAAAGTGCTTCGCGACCGGGAAATGGAAGCCGAGACTCGGGCGGCGCTGGAGGCGGGCGGCACGAACATCCCGTCCGTGCGCGGTCTGGTCGAGAACCTGTCGGGCGGACAGCGCCAGGCGATCGAGTTGAACCGGTTCGTGCACTGGGGCGGCCGCCTGGTGCTGCTTGACGAACCCTTCGCGGCGCTCGGGGTCGAGCAGACGCGGCGCGGGTTGGAGACGATCGCGCGGGTGCGGGACCGGGGCATCGGCATCATGCTCATCACCCACAACATGGCGCAGGCCTTCGCGGTCGCGGACAGGATCGTCGTGATGCGTCACGGCAAGGTCGCGGGCGATCTCGCGGCGCGGGACACGAGCCCGGAAGAGGTCGTGCGTCTGATCACCGGCGGATTGGACGGCATGGCGGGCCCATCGAAGAACGTCGGGTTGCAACCAACAGGAGCGATGACATGAGACGCATGTGGAAATTCGCCGCCGGCGCGGCGCTCGCGACGGCTGTCAGCCTCGCCGGCATCGGCGCGGCGATCGCCCAGAGCAAGGGCACGATGTACTACCTGGTGCCGACCCTGCTCGACGAATTCCAGACCGGATCGATTGACGCGATCGAGAAGTTCATGGGCGATGTCGGGTACGATGTCGTGTCGCTCGACGCTCAGAACCGCAGCGATCTGCAGCTCAACCAGGTCGACGACGTGCTCAATCTGGATCCCAGCGCGGTGATCCTCGCGGCGGTGGATTTCGACGCGATCAAGCCCGGCATCGAGAAGCTGCGGGCCGCCGGGATTCCGGTGATGATTTTCGACCGCCAGATCACCTCGACGCCGAGCGACCTCACGTCGGTCGCGGGAACGGTCGAAATCGGCCATACAGCGGCCGCCGAAGCCGTCCGGCTTCTCACCGAACGCAACGGCGCGCCGGAGGGCAAGATCCTGCAGATCCTCGGCGATCCGGGCGATCCCTACACGCTCGACATCCAGAAAGGGTTCGAGGAGCGGCTGGCCGAGTATCCGGACATCGAGATCATCACCCATGCGGCGATGCAGTGGGAGGCGACGAACGCCGGGAACATCGCGCAGGACCAGTTACTGGTGAACCCGGACATCGACCTCATTTTCAACCACGCCGCGCATCTGTCGGTGGCGGTCGCGGCGGTTCTCGAGGCGCAGGGCAAGAAGCCGGGCGACATCCTGATGATGTCCTCGAACGGCGCGCCGGTCGGCCTCGACCTCATCCGCGACGGTTGGCTTCAGGTCGAGGTTGAACAGCCGATGTACGCCCAGGCCGCCGCGCTGGCGGCCTTCGCGGACAAGGTCGTGGCCGGCGAGACGCTGGAGCCAGGCGTTTATGACATCACCGGTCTGGAATCGACGCTGACGATCGAGGAGTGGGGGCCGAACATTCAGATCCCCGGCGCCGCGATAACGCTGGAGAACGTGGACGACCCCAAATTCTGGGGCAACCTCCAGCCGCCGACCGAGCCGGTCACGCCGATCGAATGAACGCGGGCGGATCGACGCGTTGACGGCCGGGGCCGTCAAAGTCCCGCCGACACGGGGAGCGGGCAGGGGGCGGGGCAGACCCGCCCTCGCCTTCGTGCTCGACAACCTCGTCTGGATCATTCTGATCGCCGCCTTGGCGGCGTTCAGCGTCTTGATCCCCAAGTTTTTCCAGATCGGCATCCTGCTCAACATTCTGGAGCAGTCCACCTTCGTCGGCATTATCGCGGTGGGCCTGTCGCTGACGCTGATCTCTGGTCACATGGACCTGTCCATCGAATCGGTGATGGCGCTTTCCGCGATGCTGGTCGCGCTCACCTTCGGCACCGGCGGGGCGGGCGGCGGCTTGGCCCTGGAGCCGTCCTGGCTCGCGTTTCCGATATCGCTCGCGATGGCTTTGGGGGTCGGAGCTCTGGTCGGTCTGCTCAACGGCGTGCTCGTCGTGCGGTTCGAGATCAACGCTTTCATCGTGACCCTCGCCTCCTACATCTGGGGCAGGGGGCTGGTCGTGGCGATGTCGGGGGGCCGGTCGGTTTACGGTCTGCCGGACGAGCTTCGGGCCGTCGCGATCCAGCGGATCTTCGGCATTCCGATGCTGGCTTGGGTTCTGGTCGCGACCTGCGCGGTTTTCGCGTTCGTTCTCAACCGAACGCCATTCGGCCGCCACCTTTACATGATCGGCGGCAACGCGACCGCCAGCCGGCGGGCCGGCATCCCGGTTGGTCGGATGGTGACCTCGGCTTTCGTGCTGTCGGGTCTGCTTGCGGGCCTCGCGGGATGGCTGCTCGCGTCTCGAACGGCGGGGGCGACCGCCAACCTCGGCATCGGCATGCTGTTCCAGGCCTTCGCGGCGGTGGTCATCGGTGGCGTCAGCCTCAAGGGAGGATACGGCCGCATCTCGGGCGTGTTCGCCGGGGTGCTGCTTCTGTCCTCGATCCAGACGGCCATCAACGTGATGGGGATGCCACCGCATTACACGATGGTGATACAAGGCACGCTCGTGCTGGCGGCCGTGCTTTTGGATACGGCGAAGAACGGCATACGAAGACGGTATATCTGAGAGAGTTCATGAGACGTGGCAGTATCTTGCGAGTCGCCGGGTCATGAGCCTGATGCTTGCGATCACAGTCCAGGCGGTCGAGCTTGCCAGAGATTTCTCCCAATCCTTTGCGAGGCGTCGGCACCTGCCGAGCCATGCGAAAGTGCGCTCGACGACCCATCGACGCGGGAGAACTTCGAAGCCCTTCGCGGTGTCGGAGCGTTTGATGATCTCGATGGTCCAGTCGCCATGGCCCCTGAGGGCGGCCCTCAGCTTGCCCCCGGCATAGCCGCCATCCATTGCCCGGCAGGCTTTTGCGAAGCAAACGCCGAAAGGGGGCGAAGACGTGACGCAGCCAGGGGAAGCGATGGCGGATGGCCCGGAAGACGTCCGGGGCGCCGTCGCGATCCTGGACCCCGGCCGAATGGATGACGGCGAACAGCAGCAGGCCCAGCGTATCGGTCATGATGTGGCGCTTGCGCCCCTTGATCTTCTTGCCGGCGTCATAGCCGCAAACCCCGCCGCTTTCAGTCTCTGAGAGGCGGGGCATGGACGGCAGACTGGCAGGGAGAACCGCGCTAGTGTTCGGCGCGGCACGCGGAATCGGGGCCGCGATCGCCGCGCGGTTCATCGAGGAGGGCGCGTCCGTCACGATCAGCGACACGCTCCGCTCGGAAGGTGAAGCGACGGCGGCCGATATAGGCGCGCGCTTCGTGTCCGCTGACGTCAGCGATCCGGCCGAGGTCGAGGCGGCCGTGGCCGCGTCACTGGACATTGCGGGGGGCCTCGACATCCTGGTTCAGAATGCGGGGGTCTACCCTTGGACGCTCATCGAGAACACCACGCCCGAGGAATGGGACCGGGTGCTCGCGGTCAATCTGCGCGGGACGTTTCTCGCGACGAAAGCCGCGCTGGGTCCGATGAAGGCGCAAGGATCGGGGCGGATGATCTTCACCTCCTCGATCACCGGTCCGAGGGTCACCAGTCCAGGCCACGGGCATTATTCAGCGACCAAGGCTGGAATAAACGGGTTCATCCGCTCCGCCGCACTCGAGTTCGCAGAGTACGGCGTCACGGTGAACGGGGTGGAGCCGGGCAACATCCTGACCGAGGGGGTGCAACGCGACCGGAGTGCCGCCTTCATCGACGGGATGCGGCGTTCGATTCCGCTTGGACGTCTTGGCGACGTGCGCGATGTGGCGAACGCCTTTCTGTTTCTCGCCTCGGACGAGGCGTCGTACATCACCGGCACGACCATCCTCGTGGACGGCGGCCAGACGTTGCCCGAGGGCGCGGATTTCAGAATCATTCCGGACTGAGCCGTACTTCGAAATCATGCTCCGGGAGACGTCATCCATCCGTCTTCAGAGCTCGCGTCTGCTTCGTCGGCCGACATGGAGAGGCGCAGGTTTCTCGGCGGAACAGTTTGTCCGCACGGCGCGCACATGATCTCAACGCAGCAGAGGCGTGGTGCCAAAACATGGCCCGATTCAAGTTTCAATTGCGAAACCGAAGATTGCGGCGAATGCTTCGGTCGGGGTGCGGTAGCCGAGGCAATTGCAAGGCGTGGCGTCGAGGTTCCGGATCCGTCGCCAATGTCTGCGTCGGTGCATTCTCCGAGGCTGGTCTTGTCGGGAAGGTCTCTGCGGATCCTGCCGTTGGCGTTCTCGATCGAGCCGCGCCCCGGGGGACTTTGTGGGTCGCGGAAACGGGCGTCGAGGCCGATCGTTTCGGTGATTTTCTCGTACCGAGCGAACTCTCCGCCGTTGTCGTGGATAATCGTGCGGCGGGCCGTCGAAGACACCCCATGTGTCGACAGGGACGCCGAGCCAAAGAAAATATTGGCGGTGCAAACAAGCCGGGCCCAGACGCCAAACTGGCGCACTCTACGATCTTGATTGGGAGGACGATGATCTGCCTTCGCCAAACCAGCGGACGTTCAAGCGCCAATCCCTTGTTGCAACTTCGTCTAAGGTTTGTGGCTGCTGGATGCTCGCCATCCAGCAGCGATAAACTTGGCAAGGAGGAAAGCGCGGGCGGATTTCGGTTCTATTGGGATTGTGGCTCAGATCTTGGGCGGTCGATGTCCTGAACCGCGGGCCGCATGAGTTTGAGCATCGCAGGCCCATCCATCTTCACGCACCGATGACGCGGATCGATGCATGTTTTGGCCGTCATGGACCTGTCGTGGCGCAGATTTCGGGCGAATGGCCGCGCTTACGGGGCCGACGTCTCTGGATTGCGGGGCCGGGTGTGACGGATGGATCATGCGGCGTCCTCCCATGGCGGCGCGCGGGATTTCGGGATCTGGCCGCGGGTGAAGGTTTCGATGACGCGCATCGCCCCTCCGCATTCGGGGCATGTCTGGCGCGGGTCCCGCTCGTCGGGATCGAAGCGCCTCTCCTCACCGGTCGTCCGATCCGGCCGTGGCTCCGTATCGATCAGACGCCTGATCTTCTCGATCCTGTCGCGGCGTATCCCGTTGGCGAGGAAGCCGGTGTGGCGGATGCGGTGGAAGCCGGATGGCAGTACATGAACGAGGAACCGGCGAATGAACTCGGCCGTGGGCAGTGTAAATGCCGAATGAAAAGTCCCCATAATTGCCGAACGAAAATTCCCCACTTTCGGGATTTGCGTTCAGCCGGGATCAGGCATGCGAGGCTCCGTTCTTCGGCGGCCGGCCGCGTCGTTTTGGCGGTGGCGGCGGGGTGATGGCGGCGTGCGAGTGCGTGTGCTCGGGGATCAGATCGGCGTGGGCGCGCAGGCAGTAGCTGGCACCCTCGATCTGCACGACGACGGCGTGGTGGAGCAACCGCGCGCTCGGGAGCGGCGAGCGGGTGATCCACACCGAGGAGCGCCCGGCCTTCCTCGCCAAGAACCGCTACGGCCTGCCCGACGTGCTGCCGCTCGACTGGGCCGCCTTCGACGCGGCCATGCCACCGCGCTGATCCCGCTTCTTCATTTTCTCAACTCACACCGACCTGCCGATCAAGGAGATCACCCATGACCAAGGATACGATATCAGAAACGGCTGCGCTGAAGGCGCTTCTTTCGGAGACCGCCGATCATCAGATTCTGGCCGGGATGCCGGGTTTTGTCGCCGACCGTTTGATGGCGCCGGATGTGGACCAGCTGTGCGGTGCCGGGTCGCATGAACGCTCGGTTGAGCGGATGAACCACCGGAACGGGTATCGTCCGCGCCGGTGGGAAACCCGTGCCGGGGCTGTCGATGTCCAAATCCCCAAGCTGAGGAAGGGGACGTATTTCCCGGAGTTTCCGGAACCGCGTCGCGCCTCAGCAGTGTCCCGGGAGTTGGTGTAATTTCCGCCGGTAGCGCGGGCTGAGCGGAGCCTTCGCGTAGCGAAGCGAGGCCCGCGCGGGTCGCTTGGCGGCCACGGTTGTTCTTCGGCTAAGGTTCGGTTTGCCGACCTGACCTTTGACCGAGGAGGACAACCATGACCAAGGACAGCCTATCAGAAACCGCGGCGCTGCGTGCGCTTTTGTCGGAGACGTGTGACACCCACCTGCTCGCCGAGATGCTCGGGTTCGTCGCTGACCGCCTCATGGCGCTGGATATCGACCAGCTGTGCGGTGCCAGCGCGCACGAACGCAGCGACGACCGTGTGAACCGCCGGAACGGTTACCGGTCCAGAGCCTGGGAGACGCGTGCCGGAAGGGTGGATGTGAAGATCCCGAAGCTGCGCAAGGGCACCTATTTCCCAGAGTTCCTGGAGCCCCGCAGGGCGGCGGAAAAGGCCATGACGGCAGTCATTCAGGAGGCTTATGTCCAGGGCCTGTCGACACGATCGGTGGACGATCTGGTCAAGGCCATGGGCATGACCGGCGTGTCGAAAAGCCAGGTCTCCCGGCTCTGCGGCGAGATCGACGAACGGGTCAGTGCGTTCCTGAACCGTCCTCTGGAAGGGGAATGGCCCTACCTCTGGCTCGACGCCACCTACATCAAGGTGCGGCGTGGCGGTCGGATCGTCAGCGTCGCCGCCATAGTGGCCGTGGCGGTCAACCTGGATGGCCGTCGCGAGGTTCTGGGCATCGCCGTCCAGCCCAGCGAAGCCGAGGTGTTCTGGGACGAATTCCTGCGCTCCCTGGCGGATCGCGGCCTGCGGGGGAGCCGTCTGATCATCGCCGATGATCACAAGGGCCTGAAGGCTGCCGCGGCCAAGGTGCTCGGAGCGACCGTCCAGCGCTGCCGCGTCCATTTCATGCGCAACGCGCTCGCCTGCGTCGGCAAGAAGGACCGCCCCATCGTCATCGCCGCGCTCAGAACCGCCTTCGATCAGGACACGCTCGCGGCATCGAAGGAGCACTGGGCCAAGCTGATCGACGCCTTCGAACCGCGCCATCCCAAGCTCGCGGAACTGATGCGCCGCGCCGAGGATGACGTTCTGGCGTACAAGAGCTTTCCGCGCGACCACTGGGTGAAAATCCACAGCACGAACCCATTGGAGCGCCTGAACAAGGAGATCAAGCGGCGGACGAACGTTGTCGGGATCTTCCCAAACGAAGCCGCGGTCACACGTCTGGTCGGAGCCCTGATGCTGGAGCAGAATGATGAGTGGGCGATCACGAGACGCTACATGACACTGGAAACCGTCGCCGCCATTTGCGACATTGCCCCTATGGACCCGGCGACAATCGCCGCCCTGTAACTGCGGCCCAGCCAAGGCCGAAGAGCAAAGTTACACCATCCCGTGGGGCACTATCCGCGCCTCGGAAAAAGCCATGACGGCCGTGATACAGGAAGCCTGCATTCAGGGCGTCTCAACGCGCACGGTCGATGACCTGGTCAAGGCCATGCACTGCCCGGCAGGCGATTGCGAAGCAATCTGCCGAGAGGGGGCATGACTGGCATTTCCAAAAGCCAGGTCTCCCGCCTGTGCGTAGAGATCGACGAACGCGTCGACGCCTTCCTCGACCGGCCACTGGAGGGCGAATGGCCCTGTCTCTGGCTGGACGCCACCTACATCAAGGTGCGGCGTTCGGGACGGATCGTCAGCGTGGCAGCCATAGTGGCTGTGGCGGTCAACACCGACGGGCGGCGCGAGGTGCTGGGCATTGCCATCCAGCCCAGCGAGGCCGAGGTGTTCCGGGACGAATTCCTGCGGTCGCTTGCGGATCGCGGTCCGCGTGGGGTGAAGCTGATCATGGCGGACGAACATAAGGGTCTGAAGGCTGCCGCCGCCAAAGTGCCGGGGGCTGCGATCCAGCGCTGCCGTGTGCACTTCATGCGAAATGCGCTGGCCTGCGTCGGCAAAAAGGACCGGCCCATTGTCACGGCCGCACTCAGGACTGCCTTTGACCAGGACACGCTGGCGGCCTCAAAGGAACACCGGGCCAAGCTGATCGAGGCATTCCAGCCACGACACCCCAAGCTTGCTGGGCTGATGCTTCGCGCGGAGGATGACGTGCTGGCCTGCAAGACTTTCCCGCAATCCCACTGGCGGCAAATCCACTCGACCAACCCCTCGGAGCGATTGAACAAGGAGATCAAGCGCCGCACCAATGTCGTCGGTATTTTCCCAAACGAGCCAGCCATCAGACGCCTCGTCGGGGCGCTCATGCTGGAGCAGAACGACGAATGGGCCGTCACACGTCGTCACATGACACTGGAAACCGTCGCCGCCATCTGCGACGATAATACCATGGACCCGGCGAAAATCGCCGCCCTGCAAACCGGCTCAACACCCAGCCGGAGAACAATTTACACCACCTCCCGGAGCACTATCGTGTTCAGGTTGCCGGTCTGGAAAGTAAAGCAAATTCAGCGCGATACATGCTCTGCACTAAATCCGCGCAGTCATGAGGTTCAGAGAAAACGGCTCCGGAGAGACTGATTTCGATCGTTCCTCTCTGGCGACGGTGAATAGCCCCACCCGCACAACCCTCGCAAACAAAGGGAAATCCGACCGCAGGCCAATCGGGAGAACGCTTTCTCTGGGACAAGTGGCGGAGGGAATGGGACCCACGTCAAACCCTCTCTTGCTCATAAGCCGTTGATTTTATTATAACTGATGGGCGACCATGTCCTTCAGCCGATTTTTTGGTGCCTTGATGCGGCCCCTCCGGCACAGCATTCGCACTACCGCGCCTAGCCAACAGTCACGCCGAAGAGCATTCCCACGGTTGCGGGCGCCGCCATGGCAAGCGCGCCCCAGAAGGTGACGCGAACGGCTCCCTATGCGATAACCGCCCCGCCGACTGATGCCCCGAGCCCGCCGAGCACGGCAAGCGCGACCAGGGTCGTGGCCGCGACGATGAGAGTGATCTGTGCGGCAGGCACGAGCTCCGCGATGATGAGCGGCATGACCGCCCCGACGGCGAAAGTCGCTGCCGACACCGAGGCCGCTTGGATCGGATGCGCGGTCACCGTCTCCGAGATACCAAGTTCGTCCCGCGAATGGCCACCCAGCGCATCCGTTTCTGTCAGCTTGATC
>CAVORV010000027.1:0-23685 GCA_963698685.1 uncultured Alphaproteobacteria bacterium | reverse complement strand
AGACCGTCGCCATCGCTTTCGTCATGCCGTTCATCATGCTGCTGCTCGGCCGCTACGTCCTGAAGGAGGAGGTCGGCCCCCGCCGCCTCGCCGCCTGCGCGGTCGGCTTCGTCGGCACGCTGATGGTCGTGCAGCCGAGCTTCGCCGCCGTCGGCCCGCCCGCCCTCCTCCCGCTCGGCGTCGCGCTCGGCTTCGCCTTCTTCATGCTCATCACCCGCCAGATCGCCAAGGAGACCGACCCCGTCGCCCTCCAGGCCGTCTCCGGCCTCATGGCCACGCCGCTCGTCATCGCGGCCTTCATCCTGCCGCCCTTCGCCGCGTCGCCGCTCTTCGACCTCGTCATTCCCGCCGGCCCCGACGCGCTCCTGCTTGTCGCCATCGGCGTCGTCGGCACGATCGCCCATCTCGCGATGACCTGGTCGCTGCGCTTCGCCCCCTCCGCGACCCTCGCGCCGATGCAGTATCTCGAAATCCCCGTCGCCACCCTGCTCGGCTGGGCCATCTTCGGAGACCTGCCCAACGGTCTCGCCGCCCTCGGCATCGCCATCACCGTCGGCGCCGGCCTCTACATCGTCCTGCGCGAACGCGCGCTCTCGACGCGCCCGGTTGCGCGATTGGCGACAGACTGACCCCGGCACGACCATTGCAATCGAACTCGGGCGAGGTCACGTGGACCTCCTGAGAAAGGAGACTCCACATGCTCGACGCCGCCACCCGACCGATCACCGCCCGCTGGCCCGCGACACGACCTGACCGAATCCAGCTCTATTCCAATCCCACCCCCAACGGCATCAAGGTCTCCGCGATGCTGGAGGAGACCGGCCTGCTCTACGAGCCGCACTTCATCCCGCTCGACCAGACGACAACCCCCGAATTCCTCTCGCTCAACCCGAACAACAAGATCCCCGCGATCGTCGATCCCGACGGCCCCGGCGGCCGCCCGCTCCCGCTCTGGGAAAGCGGCGCGATCCTGATCTACCTCGCGGAGAAGACCGGCCGCTTCCTGCCCGCCGATCCCGCCGCGCGCTACGAGACCCTGCAATGGCTGATGTTCCAGATGGGCGGCATCGGCCCGATGTTCGGCCAGATGGGCTTCTTCGTGAAGCTCGGCGGCAAGGACATCGAGGATCCCCGCCCCCGCGACCGCTACATCGCCGAAGCCGCCCGCCTTCTGAACGTCCTAGACGGCCGCCTCGAAGGCCGCGACTGGATCATGGGCGACGACTACACCATCGCCGACATGGCGATCTGGCCCTGGGTCCGCACCCTCACCGGCTTCTACGGGGCGTCCGACCTGGTCGGCTACGACAGGTTCACCAACATCCACCCGTGGATGGAACGAACTCTCGCCCGCCCGGCCTCCAAGGCCGCCCTCAGCATCCCGGCCCGCAACGGCTGAACCAACGCGACGTGAAGGATCGCGCCTGCCTGGGGTGGGCGCGATCCGTGGCTGACGCAACGGAAGCAAAAGGCTAGCCTTGTACCCTCTGCCGTACGCCGAGGTGCCCATGCAGATCATGTCCCTCAACGCCTGGGGCGGCAAACTCCACACCGCCCTCCTCCCGTACGTCGCGAAAACCGCGCCCGACATCCTCTGCCTCCAGGAAGTCATCCACTCCCCCGACACCGAATTTCCCTGGCTCACCTACCGCGACGGCGACCACGTCCTGCCCCAGCGCGCCAACCTGTTCCACGAGATCCGCCAAGCCCTTCCCGATCACGTCGCGACCTTCTGCCCCGCCGCCCAAGGCGCCCTCCAGGACGGCGACCGCCCCGTCCCGTCGCAATGGGGCCTCGCCACTTTCGTCCACAAATCCTTCCCGATCATCGCCCAGGCCCAAGGCTTCGTGCACAAGTCATGGTCCCCCGAAGGCTACGGCGACCACCCGCGCTCGCGCACGGCACACGCCGTCCGCCTCCACGACTTCGGCCGGAACCGCCAGATCTCCGTCACCCACATGCACGGCCTCCGCGACCCCGCCGGCAAACACGACACGCCCGCCCGCGCCGCGCAGGCCCGCCGCCTCCTCGACCTCTCCCGACAGGTCTCGGAACCCGACGACCTCACGGTGATATGCGGTGATTTCAACGTCGAACCGGGCAGCGAAACCCTCGCCCTCCTCCGGGACGCCGGCATGACCGACCTCGTCACCGCCGGCGGCCACCCCGGCACCCGCAGCTCGCACTATGCCAAACCCGGAAAATTCGCCGACTACATGCTCGTCAGCCGCAAGACCGAAATCCGCGCTTTCCAAATCATCCGCGACCCCGAGGTTTCGGATCACTGCCCGCTCGTCCTGAGTGTCTGACCGCGCGTCGACCGGAGCCGGCCCCGCCGCCCCGCCGCGGCGAAACGCGCCCCACTTGCATGGTCCACGGCCAGACCCGACCGGCTTAGGATCGGCAGTGCGAGTTGCAACCGGTCGCGGTCAGATGCGCGTCCGAAGCCGTTCTCGAAAATAGACGACACGCGCCGTTTCCTCGAAACCCACGGCCGCGTGAAACCCGTGGCTCCCGACTTTGTCCAACGGCGCATCGGAGGCCAGTTCCGCGCAGCCCCGCCCGCGCGCCCAGGATTTGACCGCCATGACCAGACGCCTGCCCAGTCCCGAACCCCGGTTCCCGGGCCGGACATAGATGCCTTCGAGAAAGGCCACAGGCGACGTCTCGCATCCGTTGACGTGATCATGCCGCAAAGACGCCTCGGCAAAGGCGCAGATGCCCCTCTCCGGATCCACCACCAACAGGGCGACGCATTCCCCCGCCGGCTTCGCAAGCATTGTGACGGCCTCACCCCGATGCGCCTCAAGCGACGTGTCGGGCCAAAGCCGGGCGCGAAGACCGACCCAGGCGTCGACATCCGTCAAAGTCGCGATCCGGATCAGCATCCTCCGATCCTGCTAGGTTTCCGAACGACCCGCAACTCGAAGTATCAGGTGCGACGTGGCCCAGAAGCGTCGACCGCAACCAACCTTGCCACCTTGGTCCCGCGCACGTCACGCACCACGCCGCGCCCCATGGCAACTGATGTTTACGGGCGGCATCTCGACGCAGTCGGACCCGGTGCGACACGGGTTGACACGCGGTTACCAGAAATCCGCAACCCTTTGTCTCAAAACAATTTTCCAAAAGTGCCACGCGTGACTCATGCCGCCCGCCGCACCCCTCGGATCATCGCCGTCCCGCCATTCACGTCGATCGTCTGCCCCGCGACATGGGACACCTCCACGGAGGCGGGCCGGACCACCGCCGCCCCCCGGTTGCCCAAACGCCGCGCCCGACGTAAGCTCAACCCGACCGGCAAGGAGCCGCCGCATGCCCGACATCCGACCTGCTCTGCCGGCCCTGCTCCTGCTCTGCGCCTGCACGGCCCCCCGCCTGACGGTGACCGAGGTCGGCGATCCGTTCGCCACCGTGTATTCCAACGTGCCGGGCGTCACCGCCGACAACTCCACCTGTCCCGAGGGCTTCGTTCCGCTCTTCCCCGGAGAGCCGTTCTACCGGCTCGTCCCGAACCGGACGCAGGCACTCCTGCACTTCCGCTTCACCGACCGCGACGGCATCCGCAGCGCCGAGGTGGGCATCGAGAACGCGAGCGCCGTCGTCGTCTTCCCCGAGACCGCGCGACTGCGCGCCGCGCCCGGGCACGGCTACGACACGGTCGATTCCGTCGTCGCTCTCGAATACGCCGATCCGGCCGCGACCCGCACCGACATCGCGCTGGGCGCCCTCATCCGCGATCGCGGCTCCAGCGGCGGCGCCTTCATCCACTTCCGCGCGACCGACGGGGACGGACGGAGCAGAAGCGGCGTGTTCTCGGTCCGTCCGTTCACGACCGCCTGCACGGCCGAGGACGGCTGAGCGCCCTCATCCCCGCTCGGAGGCGGGGAAGTCCACATGGATCCGGTTGCCGTCCGGATCGCGGATGAACACCAGAACCATGTCCAGCGCCTCGAAGGGCAAGAGCTTGCGGGACGCGCCGCACGCATCGCGGTGATCGAGGAAGGCCGCCATGCCTTCGGCCCGGAACGCGAAATGCTCCATCCTGGAACTCTCCCCCTCCGAATGGACCATCGGCGCGGGATCCGCCTCGATCAGATGCAGGACGCAGGTCTCGCCCAGATAAAGCCACGCGCCTGGAACCGGAAATTCGGGCCGCGGGCCCGAGGTGAGCCCGAGCACCTCTTCGTACCAGGCGACCATGCCCTCCAGACGGGCTGTGCGGATGTTGACATGATCGAAAGCGAGAAGGGCCATGGCGCGCCCCCTTTCGGGCTGTGCCTCAATGCGTCGATGGCCTAGATTGTGAACTGAATTCATCATTGGCTAAGCGAAACGATTTCATGCATCATGAGTGAAGTTCAGCTGAGCCGCCTCGACCTCAATCTTCTCGTCACCTTCGAGGTGCTGATGGATGAGGGCAGTGTCGCCGGCGCGGCGGAAAAACTGAACAAGACGCCCTCGGCGGTCAGTCACGCGCTCGCCCGGCTGCGCGACCAGATGGGCGATCCGCTCATGGTCAAGGTGGGCGGCCGAATGCGGCCCTCACCTCGCGCGCTCACGCTGATCGACGAGATCCGCCCCATCCTGCGCAACATCCAGCGGGTCGTGTCGCCACCGCAGGCCTTCGACCCCGCCACCAGCACCCGCGCCTTCCGGATCTCCGTCCCCGCCATTCCCGCCCTGATCAACGAGGTCTTCGCCCGCCTTTCCGCCGAGGCGCCGGGCGTCGCGCTGGAATGGGTCGGGCTTGGTCCGCACCTCTACAATTCGGTCGCCGACGAACGGATCGACCTGGCGCTCCTCGTAGCGGACAAGCCCCTGCCGGACGGTCTGATGGAGCACGTCATGCCGCCGCTCGCGCGTTACACCTTCATGCGCGAAGGCCACCCGGCGCTGAAGACCTGGGGCCGACAGGCTTGGCTCGACTGGCCGCATGTCGTGGTCGGCATGTCGGACGCGGCGCGCCAGACGGTCGAAGAACGGGTCGCGCGCGACGGAATGGAACGCCGGATCGGGGCCCGCATTCCCGACTTCTCGGGGATCGGCCCGCTGCTGGCGCGCTCGAACATGCTCGCGACCAACGTCAAACCGTTCCTCGGCGCCGACATGGCGACCTACGGCCTCGTCGCGCGCCGCCCGCCGGTCGACCTGCCCGACATCACCTTCAGGTTCTTCTGGAGCGCGAGGCTCACGGCCGACCCGGGCAACGCATGGCTACGACGGATCGTCATCGGGGCCTACGAGGCGCTCTGCGCCGAAGCGATGAGGATCTGAGCAAATCACGAATGCCACCATTCCGCCACCGCAGTACCCTCGGTTTGCGCCCGAAACGCTCCCCGGCGGTCGCAATCCGTAAACGCGTGACCCCTCGCGGGAATCCGAGGTGGCGCTTCCGTCTGGAGTGCCGGCGGCGCGGATCATGCGGCCTCGCGCACGTGCGGCCCGATCCGCGAAGGTCATGGCTTAATTCCGCAATTCAGTTTGCCGCGTTGCGGCTCGCTTTTCCGATAGCGAATGTTCATGTTGGCTCGGATGAGCCGGTCTCAACCGACCGTACGAAGCGAATGGACGGGAGGTCGGCAAAGCGGA
Organism: uncultured Alphaproteobacteria bacterium; assembly: GCA_963698685.1. Taxonomy (GTDB): domain Bacteria; phylum Pseudomonadota; class Alphaproteobacteria; order Rhodobacterales; family Rhodobacteraceae; genus Amaricoccus. The sequence goes on along the minus strand of CAVORV010000027.1, from coordinate 18,093 downwards.
TTTTGTTGCTGTTCGTGAATCGGGACCGAACGGCGATTTCGCGTGAAGCGGCGCGTGTTGCATGGTCTACTGGACGCTTCCATTTGCGCGGTTTGAGACAGCCTGATCTCGGCGCGCGCGTTTGTTGCTACCGTCGCGGCGGCTTTCAGCGATAAAAGCGCCTCGCGTTGCTGCCCGGTCCTGTCGAGCGAGCTCCCGGGTCTCCCGGAATACATGCCGGCGAGGATTGCGGGCGATGTTGGCCATGCCGATCCTGGTTCTGGCTCTCGCGATCCCCCTCTCGTGGTTTGCAAGCGAACCACTGCCTGGCAGCGGATGGTTCGGATGAAGGGGCCCATGCGGTGTTTCTCTTCGGCGAAGACATGCTCGATCGCCGACCTCGGCCGGGATCGGGCCGCGTTGGCGCGCCGCCTCGGCTCGGGCATCCGTTGCCCGGCAGGTGAATGGAACATTCACCGGGAGGGGGCTTGCCGGGCGGCCTGCGGAAATGAACCTTGGAAACCGGCCCGGCCCTGGCGATGCGCTTCTCGTTCTTCGCCGAGCGACAGGCGGTGTCGGCCCAGACCGATGAGGCGGTGTCCGAGCGATCCGGCAGGCCGCCAAGTTCGCGGCCATCGCATCGCGCGGCGTCAGTCACCGACCGGGTGCGGATGAACCGATACCGGCGATCCGCGCCGATATGGCTCTTGCAGCCACAGGCTGGCGTGGCGACCTCCATCATCAAAGAACCATCGGGACGCCTCTTGCGGCGACCTCGTTTAAGGGTCCGGCGGCCGTCTCGGTCTTTCCGGCGAAGCTTCGCCGGCCTGGCCTCCCATTCCTCCGGAATGCGCCCGGCCTTCAGGTCGTCCTTCTCGGCCTCGGTGTTCCGTTGCCGGGGCGCCTCAATGATCGAGGCGTCGATCATCCGGCCTCCCATCGCGAGGCAGCCCCGCTCCTTCAGATGCGCGTCGAAGCGGGCGAACGGAACATCCGCCGCCTTGGCTTTGGTCGGATGTCCGCGGAACAGCCGGATCGTCCGCGCATCCGGAATCCGGCCATGAGGATCAAGCCCAGGGAACCGCATGAAGCTGAGACGGTCCCGCCTCTCGGCGATTGCAGGCAATCGCCTGCCGGCCAACGGAATCTGGAACTCGGTCCGCTCGTCCGCCAACCCGCAGAGCGCCTGCAGGATCAGAACCTTGAACATCAGCACCGGGTCCATGGGCGGCCGACCGCCCTTCGACCTGTCCGAACGGCGCGCCGCCGCATCCGGATCGCCACGGAACATCTCGAAATCCACCACCGACGCGAGCCGCTCCAGCGGATCGCCCGTTTCAGACGGCGCCGCATGCCGCTCATCCAGATCAAACAGTCCCGGCTGCCCAGCCATCAACCCCTCCATCCCTGAAAAATGGAGCCGATCGAATCACCGACGTCGCGATTTGGCGAGGTTTTCAGAAGCGTCCACTTGCAGGACAGCGATCCTCGAACGGTCACCGCACGGTGTACCGCTCCCACATTCCATCGGGGCGTTCGCGCCGCTCATAGCGGTATGGCACGGCATCCCAGCAGACCACCTCGTCCAATAGATTGTCGAGAACCCAAGTACCCCGAGTTGTCTCGGCAAGAAGAACGGCGTGCGGAAAGAACCGCACCTCATGGTGGACGATCGCCATCGTCAATGCCGCCGACGGCACTCCCTCCGCGACGAGCCGCCGTCGTTTTTCCAGCGCGAAGTCTTCGCAGTCTCCCTCGCCCTTCGCGGGGAATTCCCAGCATTCCTCGCCACGCTCCCCAGGCTCGTCGGGGGAATATTCGATTTCGGCGTTGACTGCGCGATTGATCCGCTCAAGCTGCGGTTTCGCGGTCTCGAACCTGATCGTGGGATCGCCCGAAAGATCGCAGGCTCGGGGTTCCTCAACGCAGAAAGCGGCGTATTGAACGGGCGGCTTCTCAACCCGCCAGACCTCCAGTAGCAACGGTTCACAGCGAACGTCGCGCGCACCACCTTGGCCGGCGATGGCCGCGAACAGTCCGACAGCGAGACACGGAAGCAGGTTGAGCCTGGTGTTCGCGAGCGGAGCCATGAATACGACGTTACCAATGGCGGGCACGGCAGGCGAGCCCCACAGTCGGTTGCTTTACCGCGTGCCTTCTATACGTCTTCCCGGAGAAGCTTGCCGGAACAAGCGCGGCGATCGAAGGCCCTTGGGCCGTCGCGTTGGCCACCGCCGCGAAACAGGCAAAGCGCCGGAGAAGGCCAGTCCCTCGTCGGACGTCCACATTAGACAAGACACACAGGAGCCAGCATGGAAAAGGTAAACGGAATTGGCGGGGTGTTCATACGGGCCAAGGACCCGACTGCACTGGCCGCGTGGTATCGCGACACGCTCGGTATAGACTTGGCGCCAACTGATGTGGACACGCCGGCGTGGATTAGCGCGGGAGGGGTGACGGTCTTCGCGCCCTTCGCGGTTGATACCGATTATTTCCCAAAGGCGCAGCAGGTGATGATCAACTTTCGGGTGTCTGACCTGGAAGCGATGCTGACGCAGTTGCGTGCCGGCGGGGTAGAGCCGTTCAACGAGACCGAAATGGAAGGCATCGGTCGGTTCGCGCATGCAGCCGATCCGGAAGGTAACACTTTCGAGCTTTGGGAACCTTCGGGCTGACAGGCCGACCGAAGGAATGCCCTGTCTTTGCGCAACTTGGTCATCGCCGCCTGATCCGCGCTGTCTTCACAACGAATGCGGCTTTCGTGTCCGCGCTGCAGCGTGCCTTTTGGTTTGGCCGAGATGATCGATTTGCCGCATGAGCGAAGGCCGAATATTCAATGCGGCCACTCCGAGCCTATTCCGTTGAAAAACGATAGTTGCAACGCGGCGTGGTCGCTGATTCAATTCGCTGGATCGGGGAGGATCTGGCGATGATGGGACCACGGCAGGTGGCGCAGGGCGCTCTCTTCTACGAGTTCAATCTCGATGCGCTCGTGCCCCAGGATCATCTCCTGCGCTCGATTGACCGATTTGTCGATCTCTCCGGCGTCCGCGCGCATCTGGCTCCGTTCTACAGCGCCATCGGGAGGCCCTCGATCGATCCCGAGCTGATGCTCCGCATGCTGATCGTCGGATACACCCACGGCATCCGGTCCGAGCGGCGGCTCTGCGAAGAGGTGCGGCTCGATCTGGCGTACCGGTGGTTCTGCCGGCTCGATCTGACCGACCCGATCCCGGATCACTCCACCTTTTCGAAGAACCGGCATGCGCTGCCCGGCAGGCGATGCGCGCATCGCCGAGAGGGGACGGTTCCGCGACAGCGACCTGTTCCGGAAGGTCTTTGAAGACGTCGTCGCCCGATGCATCACTGAGGGCCTCGTCGGTGGCGAGCGGTTCGCGGCCGACGCCAGCCTCATCCATGCCGACGCCAACAAGCTGAACTCCACCGCCAAAGAGGATTGGGACCTCGACGCCATCGATCCCGAAACCGCGCCGCGCGCCGTGGTGGAGTACCTGTCCGCGCTGGACGACGCCGCCTTCGGTGCCGCGACCGACGTCACGCCGAAGTTCACGTCGCACGCCGATCCGTCCAGCCAGTGGACCGCAGCCCATCACGGTCCCGCCTACTTCGCCTACTCCAACAACTACCTGATCGACACCGACCACGCGATCATCCTCGACGTCCAGGCCAGCAGATCCGTCCGCACCGGCGAGACCTTTGCGACCCGCACGATGATCGACCGGGTGCGTAAGCGCTTCGAGCTGTGGCCGGAGCTTCTGATCGCCGACATGGCCCATGGCTCCGGCGAGACGCTCGGATGGCTGGTCGAGGAGCGCGGGATCGAGCCGCACATCCCGGTGATCGACAAATCGAAGCGCGCCGACGGAACGTTCTCCCGCGAGGACTTCGCCTAAGACCACAAGACCGACGCCTGTCTCCGCCCCGCCGGCAAGGAGCCGCGCCGGAACAGGCGCAAGTTCCAGAGCATCCGGCATGAGCCGAAGGACGCCGGCTTCGCCAAGTACGGCGCGATCAAGGCCCAGTGCGACGCCTGCCATCTGAAGGAGCGATGCTGCCCGAAGGGCGCGCCGCGCCGGATCATGCGCTCCGAGCACGAAGGCGCGCGACAGATGGCCCGCGACATCGCGGCCACCGACGAATACGCGCTCTCCTGCAGGCTCAGAAAGAAGGTCGAGATGCTCTTCGCCCATCTCAAGCGAATCCTCGGCCTCGGCATGCTCCGCCTGCGCGGCCCATGCGGCGCAAACGACGAATTCCTCCTCGCCGCAACCGCCCAGAACCTCAGAAAGCTCGCCAAGCTCCTCCCGATGCCAAAGGCAGCGCGACCCGCATGAGCGGCGGCGGTTCGCCTCGTTTTCGAGCGCCCCCCATCTCTCGGCGGAGCTACTTCAAAAAGAGACTTTTTCAACGGAACAGGCTCGAAGCGGACGATGGCTCCGTCGATGACCGCGCCCGCGTCGGGTCGAGAACAACAGCACGTCTTGGATGGGGCTCTTCGGGCCCTTCCCCGGTTTTTCGACCTTTCCAAGGCGCAGGACATGCCTCCCGGCCCGAAACACCCGGAAGCGGCCAACGGGAGGCCGTGTGACACGGGTTAAAACTCCGTTACCGAAAAACCGCAACTCATTGCTTTGAAGAGATTTCGTCTCGCGGACACGCGTGACGTTTTCCGCCTGTCACGCCCTCAGATCATCGCCATCCCGCCGTTGACGTGGATCGTCTGCCCCGTGACATAGGAGGCCTCCGCCGAGGCGAGCCAGACCACCGCCGACGCCACCTCGTCCCCCGACCCCATCCGGCCGGCCGGGATCTGCGCGAGGATCCGTCCCTTCTGATCGTCGTTGAGCGCCTCCGTCATCGCGCTCTCGATGAAGCCCGGCGCCACGCAGTTCACCGTGATCCCCCGGCTCGCGACCTCCGCGGCCAGAGCCTTCGACATGCCGATCACCCCCGCCTTCGAGGCCACGTAATTCGCCTGCCCCGGATTGCCGGTCACGCCCACCACCGAGCTGATGTTGACGATCCGCCCGGCCCGCGCCTTCATCATGCCCCGCAGAACCCCGCGCGAAAGTCGCATGACGCTAGTCAGGTTCACCTCGATCACCCGGCTCCAATCATCGTCCGACATCCGCATCATCAGCTGGTCCTTGGTGATCCCCGCGTTGTTCACGAGGATCTCCAACCCGCCCATCGCCTCCACGGCCCGCTTGGGCAGCGCCTCCACCGCCTCGGCGTCCGAAAGATCGCAGGGCAGCACATGGACCCGCTCGCCAAGTTCCCCGGCCAGCGCCTCGAGCGGATCCACACGCGTCCCCGACAGCGCCACGACCGCACCCTGCCCGTGCAGCGCCCGCGCGATCGCCCCGCCGATCCCGCCTGATGCGCCCGTCACCAGCGCCTTCTTGCCGCCCAGATCAAACATCGCTCTCTCCCTTCAGCGCCGCCACATCCGCGGGCGACCCCACGTTGCGCGTCGCGATCTCCTTGTCGATCCGCCGGACCATCCCCGACAGCGCCTTGCCCGCGCCGATCTCGATGATCTCGCCCACACCCTGCCCGGCCATCCAGAGCACGCTCTCGCGCCACCGGACCCGCCCGGTCACCTGTTCGACCAGCAGCCGCCGGATCTCGTCCGGATCGCTCACCGCCTCGGCCTTCACGTTCGACACCAGCGGCACGGTCGGCGCGGAAATCTCCACTTCCGCCAACGCCGCCTCCATCGCCTCGGCCGCCGGCCCCATCAGCGCGCAATGGAACGGCGCGCTCACCGGCAGAAGCATCGCCCGCTTCGCCCCCCGCGCCTTGGCGATCTCCACCGCCCGCTCGACCGCCGCGTAACTCCCCGAAACCACCACCTGCGCCGGATCGTTGTCGTTCGCCGCCTGGCAGACCTCGCCGCCCGCCGCTTCCTCCGCAACCGCGATCACCGCCTCGAGATCCAGCCCGAGGATCGCCGCCATCGCGCCCGCGCCGACCGGCACGGCCTCCTGCATGGCGGCGCCGCGCAACCGCAGCAGCCGCGCCGTATCGGCCAACCCCAGCGCCCCCGCCGCGCAAAGCGCCGAATATTCGCCCAGCGAATGCCCCGCCACGAACGCGGCCCGGTCCACCCCGAACCCTTCCGCCTCCATCGCCCGGAGCGCCGCGATCGACGTCGCCATAAGCGCCGGCTGCGCGTTGGCCGTCAGCGTCAGGTCCGAGATCACCCCGTCCCAGATCATCCCAGACAGGTTCTCGCCCAACGCCGCGTCGACCTCTTCGAACACCGCCCGCGCGGCGGGATAGGACTCCGCGAGGTCGCGCCCCATCCCGATGACCTGCGCGCCCTGTCCCGGAAACACATACGCCCGCTTCATGTCTGGATCCTTCCCGATTGCGGCCCCCTGCCTAGCCGCCGGCCCCGCGTCCGTCCAGCCTCGGCGACACCTCCGCCTCCAGCGTCGCCCGCGCCTCGGCCGCCGGACCTTCCGGCGCCACCTCGAGGTCGGCCCACGTGATGATGGATCCGTGCGCGACCGGCCGCGCCAACGCGACCCCGTGCGCCAACCCGATGGGCAGCGCCCCGATCGCCATCGACCGCGCGGCCGGCACCAGCTTGCCCCAGGCGCAATACCCGCCCTCGCCGTCCAGAACCTCGCCCGCCGCCAGATCCCGCTTCGCCACCGCCACCACATCCCCGGCCCAGTCCCGCGTCGCACCTGTCGCCTCGCCGCGCAGGACCGCGTTCACCACCGAAACCCCCAGCTCAAGCCCGATCAGGTGGGTCGGCCGGTACAGCGACGCGTACCAGCCCGACGCATCCGTCCGGAGCCCGTACTGCGCGAAACACGCCCGCGCATACTCGTTCGGCGCCTTGAACACGGCATAGACGCCCCAACGCAGGCTGTCCTCCAGCTCGGCGTCCGATCCCCGCTCCGCCGATGCGACCACTTCGACCATACCGGCGCGCTCCAGCATTCCGCCCGCTTCCGCCGGTATCAGCCGCTCCTGAAGCGACAGGTATCCAACGGCCGGAAACCGCAATCCGTCCTCCGGCACGCCGAGCCCCGTCGCATTCGCGATCGCCGCCATCTCGATCGCCGATTTGGTCCCGTCGAGAAACGAGTTGAACATCTGCGCCTGCATCCCCGCCGCCGCGGCCTCATCCGCGTTCAGCCCGTAATGGTCCCAGACACCATCGGGCGTGACGTCGTGATAGTGCGGCTGGTACTTCGTTCCCTTGCCCGCCGACACCACCTCGAATCCGCAGATCCGCGCCCAGTCGACGATCTCGGCCACCAGCGCCGGCTGGTCGCCGTAGGCCATCGAGAACACCGTCCCGGCGCGGGCATGGGCGGCGGCCAGCACCGGCCCCGCCAACACGTCCGCCTCGACATTGACCATCACGATGTGCATGCCGTGCTCCGCCGCCGCGAGCGCATGCGCGCAGCCCGCCGACGGCGATCCGGTCATCTCGAGCACGACCTCGACATCGGGCCGCGCGATGACCTCCATCCCGTCATCAAGCAAATCGACCGCCGCGATCCGCTCCTCGCTCCACCCGACCGACCGGCAGGCGGCACGAGCCCGGCCCGGATCGAGGTCGGCGATCGCAACGACCTGCAGATGCGGCGAAAACGGAATCTGGTTGAGGAACATCGACCCGAACTTGCCGGCCCCGATCACGCCGACGCGGATCGGACCGATCGCGTCGAGCCGCCGTCGAACGATTGCTGGAAGATCTTTCATGTCGCGATCCTGACGCCGATCGCCGCCGCCCGCAACGCCTTCGAAGAGCTTGACCGGCCGCGCGCCGCGATCTAATCGACATACACGGCGCGGGTGTAGCTCAATGGTAGAGCTTTTGCTTCCCAAGCAAGTGACGAGGGTTCGATTCCCTTCACCCGCTCCAAACTAATCAAGGACTTGGCGAGACCTCGGCCCGTGTGACGGGCGGACGTGTGACGCTCATGTGACGGGATCGGGAGCCCGGCGCGGCCCTTTTACCCGCTCCTCACCTCCGGTTCCCACCATTCCACCATCATTCAAGGCAGAGAATGCTTGGAAACTCCACTCAGGTGGCCGTAACCTCACTGGAGAGCGGCCGAATGGGATATGTCGGCTCATGTCTCATCGCGACAAGATCAGTGGTGACCGTCGCATTGAAATCGCTCCAAGACTCTGGTTAACCTTACCGACGGGGCCTAGGCTCTGTAGCGGTCGGTCAAGAGATCCGGGCCTTCGCACTCTTAATGAAACGGATCACAACTGGAGGTGCAAACTAATGAAAAGACTGCTTATAACTGCCCTTTCGACGGTTACGCTGTCGATGGCTACGATTGTGGCGGGAAGCGCGTTCGCGCAGGATGCTCAGTTGACCGAGGAAGTAACCGCGAAGCTGATGTCTTTGGGGATCGAACTGCCGGCTAGTGTCACGTCTGACCAAGTGATGCAGATCGAGAGTGTCCTGAACGGCACGGATGGCGACGCCGAAAAGAAGATGGCGATCGATACCATCGTCGCCGAGTAACCGTCACTGATGGGCGCGGCTCCCGCGAGGGGGCCGCACCTCGCTCCGAACTGGCTCAGGACGGTGCGCGTCCTCGAGGATCTCGCGGGCTTTCGTGTTCGGTTCCGTCATGTGTCCATCTCCATTTTCGTGATGCCTCGAGGATTGTCGGATAGCCGCGCTCGTTCTCTCCAAGGCGGACGAGCTCCGGCGCAGGCGGCGGGTTTCGGACGAGCTCGGTGACGCTCACGCGCGGGCCGGGCCGTCCGAGGACGGTCGCTAGGCGGTTTCGGGCGGTTCGGGCGGCCTTCGGGTGGTCGAGCGGGAAGAACGTCGCGACCGACACCGTCTTTCCGGTCCCGTCAGCGCGCGCCGTGAGGGTCATCCGGGCGGATGGAACCCCGCTTGGCCCGACATGCTCGGCCCACGAGGCCCGCTCGACGCGATGCCATTCGCCGCGCGTTCCGAGAGGGTCGGCGTCACTCGAAACAGTGGCGAGGGCACGCTCGAGCGGTTTCGCCCATCCGCATCCCGGGCACGTCCTCGAGGCGGGCGGGAGGAGCATCGAACACGACGGACACGCCATCGCCGCCGGTTCGGTCGGCGGACGCGGTTTGCCCTTCTCGAGCTTCACCGGGATCACGGGATCGGTGATCGGTCCGCACGCCGGAATGACGCCGCCGAAGTCGAGGACGTGACACTCCTCTTTGCCGGGAGACGTCCGCATCCCGCGCCCGAGCATCTGATGCGCGAGGACCGTCGATCGCGTCGGCCGCGCGAGGACGAGGACGTCGATCGGCGGGTGATCGAACCCGGTCGTGAGGATCGAGCAATTCGCGATCGCGTCGAGCTCGCCCGCCTTGAGCGCCTCGAGGATGCCCGCGCGCTCCGCCGCCGTCGCCTTTTGGGTCAATGCCGCCGCCCGCAACCCCTCGCCGCGGAGAGCCTCGGCCATCGTCTCGGCGTGGCGGACGTCACAACAGAACACGAGCCCGCACGTCCCGAGCGCCAATGCCTCGGCCGTCCGCCGCGCTATGACCCCGGTCACGTCGTCGGCGCGGGCCGAAATCTCGCTCTCGCGATAGTCGCCGCGCATCCGGTCGATCATGAGGCCCGTCGTGTCGATCTGCCCATCGGGCGGGAGATAGGCCCGGAGCGGCGCGAGGAACCCGCGATCGAGGAGCGTCCGGACCGGGACCGCGTAGGCGAGAGCGTCGAACGTGCCGAGCCCGACGAGATGCCCTTTGCCCGCGCGCCACGGCGTCGCGGTGAGGCCGACGAGGCCGACGTCCGGATTGAGCTCCCGGAGGCGCGCGAGGATGCGCGGATAACGCCGCCTTCGGATCGTCGCCCCACAGAGTGCGCCTCATCCGCGACGATGCGATCGAACCTCGGGAGCTTGGCGAGCCTCGAGCCCGCGGTGTCGCGGGACGCGATCACGATCCGCCCGGAGAAATCGACGGGACCGAGACCGGCGCACGCGAGCGTCGCCCGCGGGAGGAGGCGCGCGGTCTGCTCGAGGAGCTCCGCCCGATGCGCGAGGATGAGGGACCGCCCGCCGTTGAGCGCCAAGGCGGCCGAGATCGCGCTCTTACCCCCGCCGCACGGCACCTCGACGATCGGCGAATGTCCCTCCGCGAGGTGCGCCTCCGCCGCCTCGATCGCCTCGACCTGATAATCCCGGAGGCGCATCCCTCCGACCTTTGCCCGGAGACGCAACGGGCGGAGGCCGTGAGAGGTCTTGTTTCGCGGGCCTCGCGAGCTCCTCGGCCGTGTCGTGTGATGCGGGTGTGATGGTCATGGCGTCTCGCCTTTCGGGATGAGGGTCAAGGCCGCGTGCGGCCAAAGCTCCCGCGCCCTCTCGAGCGCCTCGTCGGGTGTTTCGGATCGGATGATGCGCGGTGGGCGCGTATCGAGCTCCCGGAGCTCGGACCGTGACGCGGTGCCATCCTCGAGCCGGGAAAGGGGCATGGAGGACGATCGGATCGCGGTCCGCGACGAACGCGGCGTCGAGCTCGGCCACAAGGCGGCGGCGGGCGAGACCTATCCGCGCGGGCGGGTCGGAGCTCGGCCTTGAGCCACCGCCTCGGGCTCCGAAGTGTCATTCCCATGATTGTCATCTGATATAGGATATGAGGATCCTCGAGCTTGAGAGCTCCCGCACCAAGCCGCGGCGAGGAGCTCCGATCGGCCTTTGCCCGTGATCCACAAGCCGCGGAGGAGGAGCTCGCCGATCCATCCGCCCGCGGCGCGGTACTCGTTCCACGAGATGAGATGATCGACCGGCCCGCGTAACGGCGCAATTCGTGATGACGTCGATGAGGAGCGTCCCCGGTCCCTGTCCACCGGATCGACCGGGCGCGGCCCTCGGCTTGGTCAACCTCGTGATCCGAGATCATCCTCCTCACGGCCTCCGAGCTCTCGTCGCGGTATCCGGCCGCCATGATGCGCCGCGCGGTCCCGTCCCGCATCGTCACGAGCCGCGGGTAGAGCCCCTCGAGGCGGGAGCCTGCCGCCGTTCGCGTAGGTCTCCTCGGGCGTCACGTCGCACCCGAACAGGACCGCGGCCTTTCGCTCGAGCCTCCTCCGTTTCGGCGCGCGATCCGCGACGCCACCACGAGCGACGACACGCCCGTCATGGCGTTCGATCCTCGGATGTTCGCCGAGCCAGTTCGCGACGGTCCCGTCGTCGAACCCGAGGCCGTTCTCCTCGTACCATGCGACGAGGTCCTTCGGGCCGATGAACCCGGCCCGCCCGCCCGCCTGAACGCGCCGGAGCTCGGAGATCGTCCGGAGCGTCCGCGCGGTCTCGACCGCCGCCGGTTCGTCGTCGGGCCGCTTCTCGGCTCGGGACGCACTTCCGGAATACGACATCGCGCTGTCGGACAATTGGCATCGGACCACGCCGGGAGCGTCCATTGCCCGCACGTCTCCGAGAAGCTCGAGGCGCGGCCACCACTTCCTTAGCGGCTCGGGAGAGCCCGTCGCGTCGAGGATGAGCACGTGAACCGGGTCGGGCGTCACGCCCGCCGGAGGCGAGCTCCTCCGCGCCCTCGAGATCGGAGAACACGCCCTCGGCCCACTCGAACCCGCGCGCCTCGGCCTTCTGGCGAACAAGCTCCTCGAGGTCGAGGTCGCTCCTCCTCGGCGCTGTCGGGCCGCTCTCCTCGCCGCCATACGCGACCGCGATCCGTTGCCGCGCGTCGAATAGGACCGTTTTGCGCGGACCGCCCTCCCGCCGTCGCCGTCACGATCCTGACGTGCGGGAGGCCCTCGGGCCCGTCGTCCGATGCCTTGAAGGATCGCCCGAGAGGAGCGTCGCGACCTTCCGCACGGCCCGTTGATCTGCCCGGGCTTCGCGAGGGCCCCTCGAGGCGCCGCCCGCTCCGCCCGGCCGCCGCGTCGTCGATATGTCCACCGCGAGCCGCCACACGAGCGCGCGGGTCGATCGCACGAGATCCGGATTGAAGTTGAAGCTCCGGAGCGGCTCGGCCTCGAGCCCGGCCCGGACATGGGCGAGCCCGGCGCGGAGGTCGGCGCGTGTCATTGAACGAGAGCGCCGCGTCTTTGCCGGAGAGGATCGACGCCCGAGGCGGTCGCGAGTCGGAGAGATCGGTCCTCGTCGATGAGGTCGAGCCCGACCGCGCCCTCGACGAGCATCGACGCGGGCGAGGTCTCGTCAACGACGAGCACGTCGAAATGCCGTTGCCCGGTCGCCTTCTCGAGCCCGCCGCGGCGTTGGATGCGGCGGGCGGAGCGTTGCCGAGGCTCACGTCGCCCGCCACGAGGACGATCCGCGCGTCGCGGTTGTCTTGCGGAGGTAGCCGCACGGCCTCTCGACGCGCGGATTGTCCGGGTGATGCGGGCAGAGGCCGCGTTTCGGCGATCCGCATATCGTCGAGACCGATCCGCCCGCCCGTCCGCGCCGTCGTGACGTCCGCGACGCGTCGACACATGAGCGCGCCCTCGGCGTTCGGATCGGCACGCTCAAGGCCGAGGTGCACGCCCGAGATGCCGGGAGAGCGCGCCTCGATCATGTCCCGGAGGTCGGCGGCGAGCTCATGCGTCGGCACGCGCACGAGAGCCCGCCGCGTCGGGTTCAACGCCGCCCATGCCGCGAGGGCGTCGGCGAGGCGATGCGTTTTCCCGACGCCGAGCGAGGCGGTCAACATCGCCTCCGAGGGCTCGGTCTTGTCCGCGAGCGATCCGAACCATCCGCCGAGGAGACGCGCCACCTCCTCGCCCGCCTCGTCGGCCGTGAGCGTCGGGAGAGGAGCGCCCTCGAGCTCCTCCTCGCCCGCCCGCTCCATCGCCACTTTGCCGATGGCGTCGGCGAGAGCGCGGCGGGCCATCTCTTTCCGCTCGGCATTCTTCCCGGGGTCGGCCACCGCGCCGCGGGCGTCGATGAGACGGCACAGCCATTCATAGAACTCGGCGGCCGGGAACTTCCCGGCGTGGCATGTGACGGCCGATAGCGTGAGCGCCCGGATCGGCTCGTGGAACCTGTCGCCGCCGACGCCGTATCCGACGCGCGCGACATGCCGGAACGCGCGGTCATCGAGCCATTCGGGCGGGGGAACCTCCTCGACGCTTCCCGCCTCCGGGACGACCCAATGCGCGGCGTCGGGACGCGGCGCGGGGCGCGCTCTCGGCGTGAACAGGTTTTCGACCGAGAGATCGGGCACCCGCGCGAACGGCTCGCCGTCGAGGAGGAGCCATCGTTTCGCGATCGGATCGGGTCCGCCCTCGACGATCGGGGCGGCGGTGTAGATCACGCGCGCCGCGTCCCACATGGAGAGATCGACCTCGACCTCGGACGCCGCGAGCCATGCGCGGGCCTCGTCGCGGAGGAGAGGTCTCGAGGCGATGAACCAAAGGCGGATCGAGGCGCGCCACGGGTCCGAACCGTACGAGCTCGAGGCCTGCACCACGCACGCGGCCGCGCGGAACCCTTCGGGCAACAGGGCCCGGAGCCTCGTCGCGATCTCCCGCAATCCTTTGGCGTCGGCCCGGAGCCCTCCGGTCGGCACGTCGTCGAGATCGACGGGGAGCACCCGGAACGGCGCGGGCGGGATCGTGGCGGCCTCTCCCGGCCTCGCATGGGCCCGCCTCAACCCTTCGGGCACCACCGCCGGGCAAAGCGAGATCGCCGCCGTGGGGTCCGCGGAGAGCTCCGAGAGGAGCCTCGCGAGCGGCTCGACCGTCTCGACCTCGCGCCACTCGAAAGTGAACCGCCGCGCGTCGCCGTAGCCCGACACCGGCACGAGCGTGCCGTCCTTCGAGGCGGACGGTTTTCGTGAGGCGGACATTCCGCGATCGCATCACGTTGACGCCCGGAGCGCCCGCCCGCGAGGGGTTGAGGTCGAAAGGCGACATGGCCTCTAGGCCGCCGCTCCACCACGGCGGAAGCCCGCGCCATCGGCGGGAGCCTTCTCGTCAAGCCATGCGCGGAGCTCGAACATGCGAAATCTCACATGCCCGTTCGGGAGGCGGATGAATGGCAACGGCCGCTCGCCCTGCGTCCGCCACCGCCGGAGCGTCGCGAGGGACACGCGGAGAGCGTCGGCGAGTTGGTGCTCGGTCACGAGCCGCCCGGGCTCGTCGAATACGAGGTCGATCGGCCGGTCGCGCGTCGGAGAGATGCTCTCGCGATAGAGTTTCGCCTCGCGCGCGATCCGCTCGCGCGTCCGGTCGGTGAGGGGTTCGGGTTTCATCGGGAGGCCTCCACTAAATGATGTGTCGGCCTCCTATTGTTCACACAAAATGCGGAAAAGCATGGTAGGGAAAGTGCACACGGGCATTTTAGTTTTGCGCGAATTCAATGGCTTACGGACACCGCCGATTTTTTATTCCCGGCGGGCGTCGTGCCGCGCCTCGAGGCGGCCACAAAATGTGGTGCGGGACGGTCCGAAAACCGCGAATCATCACACGACGATCACTCCGCGCGGTGCCGCTTTCCCAAGCCCTTGTGATCGTTCGCTTTACGCTCGGCGGGCCTTTGCCTTCGGTACAAGAGCCGCACCGATCACCGCGAGGCAACACGCCATGAGCACATCGTCATGAGCGCCTTGAGCGGCCTCGTATTTCCACGATCCCGGCCGCTTTCCCGGGACGAGCCGGAACGCCGCCATCTCCTCGCGGAGCATCTCCCGTTGTTCGGGCGGGAGGGCGAGTCGGACCTTTCCCGTCGAGAGCCCGGCCCGGAGGGTCTGCACGAGCGCGGCCTTTCCCGCCGTCCATATCGGGCCCGCACGCCTTGATCTCGTCGCCCGCGGTGAACCGGACGCCGATGAGCTCCGGACGATCGAGGAGGAGCATGTCGAGGACCGCCGCGCCAACGCCCGTCGCGTCGAGGAGCGTCACGTCCGCCCGATCGGCCGCGGAGCCGCAGAAGGCGAGCACCTCGGGATATTTCACGGGAGGGCGGAGGAGCGCGATCTCCGCGAGCGTCCACCCGTCGAGGAACGCCGCCGCCGTCCGGTCAACCCGAGCGGCGACGTCGATCCCGAGGACGATCACCGCCCCGGGCCGCCGCTCAACATTCCCATGCGCCGATAGGCCCGGCTCCGATCCGCGTCGCTCATGCCGCGCACCGCCGCCCGTGTCGCCGCGAGGCGGGCGAACAACGCCACCGCGAGCGCCACGCTCTCGACGAGATCGCATTCGACAAGGGCGATCCCGTCCGCCTCGTTCCGCGGCGGTCGCGCGGTGATCTCGACGAGCGACCGGCGGAGGAGATCGGCGTCGCGGGCCTCCATTCCCGGGACCGCCTTCAATTGCCCGCGGCTCATCCGGCTCTTGAGGTCGGAGAGGAGGTCGATCCGGCCGAGCCTCTCCGCGCCGTCGTCGGTCCGTCCGGAACCGCGCCCGGTCGTGACGATGAACCGCTCGTGAAACGGGAGAAGCTCGCGCGCCGCCGGATCGCTCGTCTCGTCGATCGCCGTCACGGGAGCCGCGACCCTCTTGGACGGCCATTGCGCCATGTTCGCGCCGCTCTCGTACCGTTTGCGCCATGCGTCGGGCATGGCCTCGACGAACGCCTTTCGGGTCAACCCGAGGTTGCCGTTTTCCGGGATCGAGATCACGCGGCGGATCTCGATCATGCTCGGCTCTTTGCTCCAAGTGTCCACTTGGTCGCACTCGCCCGCGACGATCACGCTCGGCAACTGCCCGGAACCCGCCCGGAGAACCGCCGTCCAAACCTTAGAGCCTGCCCGAAAAGAAGTTGAGCGATATCAGGCTTTTGTGATTCTCCGTCTTTGTCGAGAAGATGGAGGGTCCAGATGCCTTGGAATGATACCGCTCGTGTGGAGCATAGACGGGACGCCGTGCGCTATCCAAGCGACTTGACGGGTCGCGAGTGGGAGCTGATCGCGCCGCTGCTGCCACTGGCGAAACGAGGAGGCCGGCCGCGAACCACCGATTTGCGTGCGGTGACGGATGCGATCCTCTACATCGCTTCGAGCGGCTGCCAGTGGCGCATGCTGCCGAAGGACTTCCCGCCGGTCTCGACGGTTCAGGGCTATTTCTACGCGTGGCGCGACACCGGCCTGTGGCAGAGCATCAACCATCTGCTGGTGATGAGCGCGCGGGAACTGGAAGGTCGCGAGGCCAGCCCATCGGCGGGCGTCATCGACAGCCAGAGCGTCAAAACCACCGAAAGCGGAGGGGTCTGCGGCTTTGATGCGGGCAAGAGGATCAAGGGGCGCAAGCGCCACATCATGACCGATACGCTGGGCCTGCTGCTGTTCGCCGTCATCCATTCCGCCGGGGTCCAGGATCGCGACGGCGCCCCGGACGTCTTCCGGGCCATCCGCCATCGCTTCCCCTGGCTGCGTCACGTCTTCGCCGATGGTGGCTATGCGGGTGACAAACTCAAAGCCGCGCTCCGAGGCCATGGCGACTGGACCATCGAGATCATCAAACGATCCGACACCGCCAAGGGCTTCGAAGTGCTGCCGCGTCGATGGGTCGTCGAGCGCACCTTCGCATGGCTCGGCAGGTGCCGACGCCTCGCAAAGGATTGGGAGAAATCTCTGGCAAGCTCGACCGCCTGGACGTTGATCGCAAGCATCAGGCTCATGACCCGGCGACTCGCAAGATACTGCCACGTCTCATGAACTTTTGAATCGGGCTCTCAGCTCGACTTTGTACATTTTTAGGTCAGGTCCAAGTCCAGAAGACGGGCTCGTTCGCTATGAACTCGAGCGCTTCGTCTAGGGGCATGACGACGCCGCCCATGTCATCGATATCCTCCCATTTACGCCGGTGTGACCAGTATCCGAGCCGGACCTCGTTGCCGTCGCCTGTCGGTTTCAACCGCGCAATCGGCGCCTCCGTCTCCAACAGGTAGAGATGGTAAGCGCCGTTGTCCTCATAATAGCCGACGCCACCGCCATTGGCGTCGTCGAAGGCTTCGATGCGGGCGGGGATGTCGTCATGCTTCATTTTCCGTTCATACATGGGAGCACCTCGGGGCGAGTGATTCAGTTTGCCGCAGGTTCGCCTGCTTGCATGGTAAGCGGCGAGGGATTCGAAACACGGGATGAAAGATCATCCCGCCTCCCCGCCGCCGACAGGCGATCCGGTTCCCCAGATCCTGCGCGATTGGCTGCAGGAACTGCGAATTTGCTTTACGGCTCCCAGCTGGGAATACGTGCTTGTTCTGGTCATGGGCGCGGTGCTGGCACCGGGCAAGCGCACCGTCAGCGCCTGCCTGCGGATGACCGGGCGCGCCGGGGCGAAGAACTTTTCAAGCTATCATCAGCTCCTCAACCGTGCCCGGTGGAACCCTCACGTCATGGCGCGGCACCTGCTGGGCATGGTCGTCAACCGCCTCGTGCCGGATGGTCCGGTGGTCATCGGGATAGACGACACCATCGAACGCCGGTGGGGACGCAAGATCACGGCGCGCGGCATCTACCGTGATCCCGTCCGCTCCAGCCATGGCCATTTCGTCAAGGCCAGCGGGCTGCGCTGGTTGAGTTTCATGGTGCTGACGCCGGTCCCGTGGGCGGGCGTCGTAAAGGCTCTGCCGGTCTTCACCCTGCTCGCCCCGTCACAGCGCTCCAACCTCCAGCGTGGCCGCAGGCACAAGCTGCTGACCGACTGGGCCCGCCAGGGGGCGCTCCAGCTCTGCCGCTGGTTGCCCGACCGCGACATCGTCTTCGTCGGCGACAGCAGTTTCGCCGTCCACGACCTGGCCCACGCCATCACAGGCCGGGCAACCCTCGTCAGCCGGCTCCGGCTCGATGCCAATCTCTTCGCGCCTCCTCCAGAGCGCCATGCGCGCTCCATCGGCCGCCCTGCGCAGAAAGGCGCGCCATTGCCCAAGCTGAAGACTTTGCTGTCAGACCCCGCTACGCACTGGCACGGAATAACCGTGTCCTCTTGGTATGGCCGCAAGCAAGAGAAGACGCTCGAGATCACCTCGGACACCGCACTCTGGTATCGCCCCGGCACGCCGCCCGGACCAATCCGCTGGGTGCTTGTCAGAGACCCCGAGGGCAAGCGGACCCCGCAGGCCTTCTTCAGCACCGACACCGCTCGCGAGCCTGCCGACATCATCGCACTCTTCGTCCGCCGATGGCAGGTCGAAGTCACCT
>CAVORV010000026.1:0-83859 GCA_963698685.1 uncultured Alphaproteobacteria bacterium | reverse complement strand
CCGCGAACAGGGCGGCGATCTCTTCGGCCCCGTAGCCGGCCTCTGCGAGGACCTCCGCGCCCTGTCCGCCGAGTTCCGGGGCGGGATGCCGGACGCGAAGCGGCGTCGCGTCGAACTTGAGAGGGAAGCCTGTCATCCGCACGTCGCCGCGACCCGGGTGCGGCACGGTCAGGACCATCTCCTGCGCCGCGACCTGGGGATCGGCGAGCGCCTCGGTCAGGCTCTGGATCTTTCCGCAGGGCACGCCGGCGGCATTGAGGCGGGCGATCCAGTTCTCCTGCGTCTCATGGGCCAGCGCCGCGTCGATCATGGCGTTCAGCGCGGCGCGGTTCTCAAGCCGGGCGGCGTTGTCAGCGAAGCGGGGGTCGTCGAGCGCGTCCGCGATGCCGAGTTCGCCGAGGAACCGGCGCACGATCGCCTCGGTCGAGGGCGCGACCGCGATGTCGCCGTCCGCCGCGCGGAAGAGACCGTAGGGCGAAGCGATCGGGTGGTCGTTGCCGGTCGGAACCGGATCGCGCCCCGTGGCCAGCGCGTTCGACGACAGATAGGCCAGCATCGACATCATCGACATCATCATCGAGGCTTCGACACGTCGCGCAGCGCCGCCCCGGTCGCGGGCGTGGAGGGCGGATACCGCGCCCAGCGCCCCGTAGAGGCCGCAGATCAGGTCGGTCAGCGGCGGCGCGGTCCGCATCGGTCCGGTCTCCGGCGTTCCGTTCGTCGCCATGTAGCCAGACATCGCCTGGGCGATGAAATCGAAGGCGGGACGGTCCGCATAGGGACCTTCACTTCCATAGCCGTTCACGCTCGCCACGATGAGGCGCGGGTTGAGTTCTCCGAGACGCGCGGGGCCGAGCCCCATTCTTTCGAGAACGCCCGGGCGGTAGTTCTCGGTGAGGATGTCCGCGTCCGCCAGAAGCCTTTCCAGAACGGCGAATCCGGCTTCGCTCCGGATGTCGAGGGCGAGCGACCTCTTGTTGCGGTTGAAGCCCGCGAAATACCAGGAAAGCCCTTCGACCTTCGCGCCCTGTCTTCGGACCGGATCGCCGTCGAGGGATTCGATCTTGATCACGTCGGCGCCGAGATCGCCGAGGAGCATCGAGCAGAACGGACCGGACAGGATGCGGGTGAGATCGATGACCCTCACTCCGGCGAGCGGCAGGTCGGTCATCCCGCGGCCGTCGCCGTCAGCCCGGGATCGAAGCGGCGCAGGCGCGGGCCGGCCTTCATCACCTGGCCGGGAAGCTCGCGGCCGAGCACGTCCTGGGTGAGGCGCGCGGCCGCGATCAGGCGGTCGAGGTCGATGCCCGTCCGGTAGCCGCTCTCGCCGAGGAGATAGACGAGATCCTCCGTGCTGATGTTTCCCGTGGCCCCGGCCGCGAACGGACAGCCCCCGAGCCCTCCGACCGCGCCGTCATAGCGCGTGACGCCCTCGGCGAGACCGGTCATGACGCAGGCGAGACCGACGCCCCGCGTGTTGTGGAAATGCAGATGGATCGGCAACCCCGGCGCCTCTTGCCGGATCGCGCGAATCGCGGCGCGGACCGTCGCCGGCGTCGCCATGCCGGTGGTGTCACCGAGGCTCACGGCGCTGGCGCCGAGGTCGCGGTAGCGCCGGGCGATGCGGGCGACCTGTTCGGCCGGGACGACGCCCTCGAAGGGACAGCCGAACGCCGTGGCGATGCCGCCTTCGACGGCGATGCCGGCCTTGGCCATCGTCGCGAAGACGGCCTCGAAATCCTCCAGCGACGTCGCGACCGGACGGTTCACGTTCTTGAGGTTGTGGGTCTCCGAGGCCGAGACGACGGTGTGCACGGCGTCGACGCCGGCGGCGGCGGCCCGCTCGGCGCCGCGAAGGTTCGGGATCAGCGCGCTGATCACCGCGTCTGGCGGACGGTCCATCTCCGCCAGAACCCGCTCGGCGTCGGCGAGCTGCGGGACCGCGCGCGGGCTGACGAACGAGGTGACCTGCATGTGGCGGATGCCGGACGCGAAGAGCGCGTTCACGATCTCGATCTTGCGCTCCGTCGGGATGAACCGCTTCTCGTTCTGGAAGCCGTCGCGCGGACCCACTTCGCAAACCGTGATCGGCGCGCCGTCCGGCACGCCTCCGGGGTTTTCCATCATTCTTCCCTCCGCTCTGGTCTGGCGCCTTTGGATGGCGGTTCGACGTCGCAGAGTGTCAGCAAGCGTTACCGATACACAAGCGGCCGAAGCCGTCGGCGATGCTCCGCACGCCGCAAAACCATGCAGGAACCCTGAATGGATACTTGTAAATGCGACTTGGCTGGCATTTGATCCCGTAACCAAAAAAAGAGAAATGGGAGGAGACATCAATGACCATACGTCAGATCGCGTCGCTGACGCTCGGAGCCGCAATCGCCGCCTCGGCGGTAAACCTGAGCGCCGCGTCAGCCGGCGCCACGGAATGCATCGCTCCGTCCAATCCCGGCGGCGGCTGGGATTTCACCTGCCGGACGATCGGCCGCATCCTCACCGAGCTGGAACTCGTCGACGGCAACGTGCAGGTCACGAACATGCCCGGCGGCGTCGGCGCGGTCACCTTCGCCATGGTGGCGGCCGAGCGGCCGGCGGATGCCGACCTCATCGTCGCGACCTCGACCGTCGGCATCACGCAGATCGCACAGGGCCGCTACCCCGCGCCGCTCGACGCGATGCGCTATCTCGCGATGCTCGGCGCGGATGTCGGAGTGATCGCCGTGGACAACGACAGCCCGATCCAGACGCTCGCCGAGCTCAACGAGATCATGGCGGGCGATCCGGCCTCGATCGTGACCGCAGGCTCGTCCGGCGCCGGCGGCTGGGATCACCTTCGCCTGCTCATGGTCGCGGACGCGGCGGGACTGGAGGACCTCGGCGCTCTGCGCTGGGTGCAGTTCGACGGCGGCACCGACGCCGTGACGCAGATGATGGGCGGCCAGATCGACGTCGTATCGACCGACATCGGCGAGATCGCGGGCTTCATCGAATCCGGTGACATCCGCGTTCTGGCGGCGCTGTCGGACGAGCCGATCCCCGCCTTCCCGGACATTCCGACGGCGGTCTCGCAGGGCATCGACGTGACCGGATACAACTGGCGCGGGCTCTACACCGGCGGCGAGGTCTCCGACGAGGACTACGACACGTGGGTCGCCAACCTCGAGACGCTTTACAACTCTGAGGCGTGGCAGACGGCCGCGGTCGAATCCGGTCTCGTTCCGATCTGGCGCGGCGGTCCGGAATTCGAAGCGTTCGTCCGCGAACAGGCGACGGTCATGGAAGAGATCTCGCGCGACATCGGCATCATCGAGTGAGCATAAGGCTTCTGGGCGTCGCGATCCTGGTGATCGCGGCGCTCTACACCTGGCAATCCCAGACCTACACCATCAACTTCGGGGACGTGCTCGGGCCGTCGGTCTTTCCGCTGATCGTCGGCATTCCGACCATGATCCTCGCCGCGTCGCTGGTCGTCTTTCCGGCGGGGTCGGTCGATTGGCCGCCGCCGGAGCGGATGCTGCGTCAGGTCGCCGCGCTGGCGATTCTGATCGCCTACGCGTGGCTCCTGCGCCCGCTCGGGTTCCCGCTCGCCACCTTCGGTCTGATCGCGGCCCTGGGAATGGTCCTGAGCGGCAAGCCATGGAAGGCGTTGGTCCTCGCGGCGTTCATCGCCCCCGGACTCTGGGCGCTTTTCGATCAGTTGCTGGGTCTTCCGCTCGCCTTTCTGGGAAGCTGGTTTCCCGACGGCTCATGACTTCGGGATCAGGGAGCTGACATGGAAATTCTCGCGCAACTCGGCAACGGCTTCGCCGTCGCGCTGACGCCGCTCAACATCACGCTCCTGCTCGCGGGCTGCTTTTCCGGGACCCTCATCGGCGCGATGCCGGGCCTCGGCCCGGTCAACGGCGTGGCGATCCTGATCCCGCTGACCTTCGCCTTCGGCCTCGATGCGACCTCGTCTCTGATCCTGCTGTCGGCGGTCTATTTCGGGTGCATGTATGGCGGGCGCATCAGCTCGATCCTGCTCAACATACCAGGCGACGAGCCTGCGGTGATGACCACGCTCGACGGGTTTCCGATGGCGCAGCAGGGACGCGCCGCCGACGCGCTCGCCATTTCCGGGGTGGCCTCCTTCATCGGGTCGACCTTCGCGATCATCGGTCTCACGCTCTTCGCCCCGATCCTCGCGCGTGCCGCGATCCATTTCGGTCCGGCGGATTATTTCGCGCTCTACATCCTCGCCTTCGCGACCATCGGCGGCGTGGCCGGCGTCGACCCGCGCAAGACGCTCCTCTCCGCGATGATCGGGTTGATGATCGCCACGGTCGGCATCGACCCGATCTCCGGCATTCCGCGTTATACGGGCGAGAACTACCACCTGTTCGACGGGATCGAGCCCATCGTGGCGCTCGTCGGCCTGTTCGCCATCTCCGAGATTCTGGTCCTGCTGGAAAAGGAGGCGAAGCACCGCCCGGTCGCGGTCCGCGTCGACAGCTGGATCCCGGATTTCCGGGCGATCTGGGACACGCGGTGGGCGATGGCGCGCAGCTCGGTCGTGGGTTTCGTCGCAGGCGTTCTGCCCGGCGCCGGGGCCTCGCTCGGCTCGGTGATGGCCTATTCGATCGAGAAGCAGAAAAGCGACAAGCACGGGACCTTCGGCAAGGGCGATCCGCGCGGCGTCGCGGCGCCCGAGGCGGGCAACAACGCGGCCTCCGGCGGCGCGCTCATCCCGATGCTGTCGCTGGGCGTGCCCGGCTCCGGCACGACGGCGGTGATGCTCGCGATGCTGATCTCGCTCAACGTCTCGCCCGGCCCGCTGCTGTTCGAGCGTCAGCCGGATCTGGTCTGGGGGCTCGTCGCGTCGCTCTACATGGCGAACGTCGCTTTGCTGATCCTCAACCTGCCCCTGATCGGCCTCTTCACGCGCCTGATGATGGTTCCGACCTGGGCCCTCATGCCGATCGTCGCCGCCGTCAGCTTCGTCGGCGTATTCTCGATCTCCAACTCGGTTTTCGACCTTGAGATGATGATCCTGTTCGGCGTCATCGGTTACGTTCTGCGCAAGATGAACATCAGCCTCGTCCCGATGGTCCTCGGCCTGCTTCTTGGCGGCGACATGGAGCGCAATCTGCGGCGCGCGATGTCGATCTCGGACGGCGACTGGGGCATCCTGCTCGCGAGCCCGATCTCGGTCACCCTCTACGTGATGACAGCCGGCTTTCTGGCCCTGTCCGTCTGGCTTGCCGTGCGGGATCAGAGGCGCGAACAGGCGAGGCTGACCGAGGAGTGATCCTTCGGTCAGCATCGTCGTAAAGAAGGGCGGCCCGCCCCCAGACGAGTCCCATCGCCAAAGACGATTCGGGCGCCTGCCTGATCAAGCTTCGGTCCTACCCGCCGGTCATCAAAGGCATGAGCACGACTTCGCTGTCCGGGCCGATCTCGGTGAACCATGCTTCCTTGTAGATCTTGCCGTCGAGCGCGAGGGAGACCCCGCGCTCGATCTGGGGTTTCAGGCCGGGATAGTCGTGGGAGAGTTTGTCCAGCAGTTCCTTGAAATCACGGGCGTCGACCTCGACCTCGGCTTTGCCGTCCGCGAATTTCCGCAAGGAGCCCCAGAGCTTTACCGCGACCATGTCAGCCCTCCGTCGAAATGGCCTCCAGGATCCGCGGCGGCGACATCGGCAGGCGATCCATCCGGTGCCCGACCGCCCGTGATACCGCGTTCGAGAGCGCGGCCAAGGGCGGGACGATCGACGTCTCACCGACGCCGCGCACGCCGTAGGGATGGCCGGGATTGGGGATCTCGAGGATCACCGTGTCGATGGCGGGCAAATCCGAGGCCACCGGCACGCGGTAATCGAGGAAGCCCGCGTTCTGCAGGCGTCCGTCCTCGCCGTAGATGTATTCCTCGTTGAGCGCCCAGCCGATGCCCTGCGCGGCGCCGCCCTGCATCTGGCCCTCGACATAATCGGGATGCACCGCCTTGCCCGCGTCCTGGAAGACCGTGTAGCGCAGGACCTTGGTCGCCCCGGTCTCGCGGTCGACCTCGACGTCGCAGATGTGGACGCCGAAGCTCACGCCCGCGCCGTCGGCCGTCGCCTCGTGGTGGCCGGCGATGGGACCGCCGGTCTTGAGCGAGACGGCGGCGATCTCTTCGAGGGTCATCGGGGGGAACTCGCCCGCGTTCGGCCCCGACGGCTTGGCCGCGCCGTCCTCCCAGAGCACCGCGTCCTCGTCGATGCCCCAGATGCGGGCCGCGCGGGCGCACATCTTTTTCACCGCGTCGCGGGCCGCTTTGATCGTCGCGAGACCCACCATGAAGGTCACGCGGCTGCCGTCCGTCACGTCGTTGTGGCCGAGCGAGCTGGTGTCCGCGATGATGGTGCGGACCTTCTCGTACGGGATGCCCAGCTCCTCGGCCGCCATCATGCTGATCGAGGCGCGCGAGCCGCCGATATCCGGATTGCCCTCGGTGATGCTGACCGTGCCGTCGGTGTTCACCGCCAGCGACACGGAGCAGTTGCCGCCGAAATTGAACCAGAACCCGGCCGACAGGCCGCGGCCCTGACCGGGCGCGAGCGGCGCGGACCAGTGCGGATGCGCTTTGGCGGCCTCGAGCGTCGCGACGAGGCCGATGTCCGGATAGGTCGGACCATAGGAGGACTTCGTGCCTTTGCGCGCGGCGTTTTTCAGCCGGACGTCCAGAGGGTCGAGCTCCAGTTTCTGGCACATCTCGTCGATCACGCTTTCCACCGCGTAGATCGCCTGCGGCGCGCCCGGAGCGCGGTAGGCGGCCTCCTTGGGCCGGTTGGTCAGCGCGTTCCAGCCGAGCGTCCGCACGGCCTTCAGGTCATAGGCCGCGAAGGCCGCCTGGGCGCCCATGTCCACCGTGCCGCAGGGATAGGCCCCGCCGGAATAGCGAAGCAAAGCCTCGGCGGCGGTGATCCGTCCGTCACGGGACATCCCGATCCGCACGTCCATCGACGATGTGATGGTCGGCCCGGTCGCGCGGAACACGTCCGCGCGGCTCATGACGATCTTGACGGGCCGGCTGGCCTTGCGCGACAGAAGCATCGCGACCGGCTCGATGAAGACGGTGGTCTTGCCGCCGAAGCCGCCGCCAATCTCGGAGGCGGTGACACGCACCTGGCTCGCCTTCATGCCCAGAAGCTCGGAGCAGACGTCGCGGACGTTGTATTGGCCTTGGGTGCAGCACCAGATCTCCGCGCGCCCGTCGCCGCTCATCGAGACGAGGCAGGCATGCGGCTCGATGTAGCCCTGATGCGTCGCCGCGGTCGAGAAGCTCCGCTCCACGATCAGGTCCGCCGCCGCGAAGCCCGCCTCGAGATCTCCGTGCCCGAACTCGCAATGGCTGGTGACGTTCTGCGACATGTCCTCGGGAACGCTCTCCAGCGCGCGCCCCGCCTGGACGATTGGCGCGTCGGGCCGCATCGCCGCGTCCACGTCCGTCACGTGCGGCAGAGGCCGGTACTCGACCTTGATCAGCTTGAGCGCAGCCTTGGCGACCTGCGCGTCGACCGCCGCGACCGCCGCGACGGCGTGGCCGTCATAGAGAACCTTGCCGCGCGCGAGGCAGTTGTCCCGGATATCGCGCAGCGATGAGACGTCCTCGCCTATGTCGATCACCTTGTCGCCGTCATGGCGACCGAAATCCTGGGAAGTGACGACCGCCTTCACGCCGGGCAGCGCCTCGGCGGCTGACGTGTCGATCGACAGGATCTCGGCATGGGCGTGCGGGCTGCGCAGCACGCGTCCGATCAGCATGCCGGGCGCGGACATGTCGGCGCCGTAAAGCGCGCGGCCCGTCACCTTGTCGACGCCGTCCGGGCGCGGGGGGCGGGTGCCGACGACCTTGAATTCGCGGATGCTCTTGGAATCCAGCGGCATGTTATGCGCTCCTCATCTTGCGGGCGGCGTCCTGGACGGCATGGATGATCTTGTCGTAGCCTGTGCAGCGGCAGAGGTTGCCGGCCAGCCAGTATCGGACTTCGGTGTCGGTCGGATCCGGGTTCCGCTCGAGAAGGGCCTTGGCGGCCACGAGGATGCCCGGCGTGCAGACGCCGCACTGAAGGGCGGCGTGGTCGATGAAGCTCCGCTGCAGCGGATGCAGCTTGTCGGCCACGGCCATCCCCTCGATCGTGTCGATGCTGGCGCCCTCGGCTTCCGCGCCCAGCACGAGGCAGGAGCAGACCAGCCGCCCGTCCATCTCGACGCTGCAGGATCCGCAATCGCCCGTGCCGCAGCCCTCTTTCGCGCCGGTCAGCCCGAGACGGTCGCGCAGCACGTCGAGCAGGCTTTCCTCGGGCGCGCAGGCGAACTCGACAGCGTCGCCGTTTATCGTGGTCGCCACATGTATCGTCTTCATTTCCGGCCTCCGGCGCGCTCGAACGCGATCAGGGCGGCGCGCTTCGCGAGCACGCCAGCCACCTTGGTGCGGAACGCGATCGTGCCCCGCTTGTCGTCGATGGGAGCGCAGGCGGCCGAACAGGCGGCCTGCAATTCGGCGAGCGCGCCGTCGTCGAGCGCCGTGCCGACGATGCTCGCGGCCGCCGCCTCGACCAGCCGGACCGTCGGCGCGACGGCGCCGAGCGCCACGCGCGCCTCGGCCACCTTGCCGTCGGCGCCGAGCGTCAGGCTCACCGCGGCCGAGCAGACGGCGATGTCCATCTCGGTGCGCGGGATGAAGCGCAGATAGGCGTCGCCGGACCGCTCGGGGCGCGCGGGCAGCAGGAACGACATGACGAATTCGCCCTTGGCCAGCGAGGTCTTGCCCGGCCCGACCGGGATCTCCTCCACCGGACAGTCGCGTTCGCCATCCGGACCCGCGATCCGCGCGATGGCGCCGGCCGTGAGAAGGCCCGGCACCGCATCGGCGGCCGGCGAGCCGTTGCACAGGTTGCCCGCCATCGTCGCGCGCCCCTGGATCTGGGTCGAGCCGATCAGCTCGGCCCCCTCCACGACGCCCGGCCAGAGCGCGCGGACGCCCGCGTGTTCGCCCAGCTCGGCCCCCGAGACCGCCGCGCCGACACGGAAACCGCCCGCCTCGGGCACGATGTCGCGCAGCCCGGCGATGTGTTTGATGTCGATCATCAGGTCGGGCTCGACCACGCCCGAGCGCAGCTGCACCATCACGTCCGTGCCGCCCGCAAGGATGCGCGCCACTCCGGGCTCCATGCTCAGCAGTTCGGCGGCTCGTCGCGCCGTCTGGGGTCTCTCGTATCGCATTTTCTCATGATCCATTCGGTTCAGGTCGGGCCCCGCTCGCCCGAGATCATCGACCGGCGGGTTCGTCAGGCGCCCGGATGCACCGGGTCGCCGGTCTCGATTTCTAGTCCGCGCCATGGCGCCTGAGCAAGCGCCCCGGATCATGCCCGGGGTGGCGGGAATTAACGATAGCACGTCCGGCCGCATCGGCGGAACTGAAGATTTCAACGGGTCTGTCGATCGCTTTTCCCGTCGGCTGTTCAGCCCTTCACCGCGCCGGCGAGCATCGAGCGGCCGATCTGGCGGTACATGACGAGCCCGAGCAGCATCGGAGGCAGGGCGGCGAGGATCATCACCGCCGCGGCCAGACCCCATTGCACGCCGCCGCCGGCGCTCGCGAAGAAGAACGACGCGCCGACCGTCACCGGGACCGCGTCGCGCGTGGTGAGCATCAGACCGAACAGGAACTCGTTCCAAGCGGTGATGAAGCCGAAGATGAACGCCGTCGTCAGGGCCGGCCGCATGAGCGGCGCGAGGATCAACAGAAGTATCTGCCAGCTTTCGGCGCCGTCGAGACGGGCGGCCTCGTCGAGCTCCTCCGGCAGATCGGCAAGCGCGTTGACGAGGATGACGAGGGCCAGCGGCAGGTTGACGATGGTCAGGATCAGGCCGAGGCCGAGCCGCGTGTCGAGCAGCCCGAGCCACTGGAACCCCATGTAGATCGGGATCGCGAAGATGATGAGCGGCACGGCGCGCAGGTTGACGACCAATGGCAGCAGGGTGTCGCGCCCGAACCCGCCCCGCGCGATGGCGTATGACGCCGGGAGTGCCAACAGCAGCGCGAGCCCGGAGCCGATCAGCGAGACCGCGAGCGAATTGCCCAGAAGCGCGAAGATGTTGAGCCGGTCGCTCACCGTCAGGACGGCCGCGTAGTTCGCCAGCGTCGGCGCCTCGATCCAGAGGCTCGGGTTGGTGGCGACCTCGCGCGGACTCTTGAACGAGGTGACCAGGGTCGCGATCACCGGCGCGTTGATCGCGAGCGCCACCAGCGCGAAGACGGCCCAGCGGAGCGTGTTCATCATGTCGCCGCGCCTCCGTCTCGCCAGCCGGTTGAGCGCCCAGAGGACAGCGAAGGAGACGGCGAAGAGGATGACCGAGGCCGCGACCGCGCGTCCGATCGCGCCCTGGCGGAAAAACGCCTCGTAGATGTAGATCGACAGCGAAGCCGTCGCCCCGCCAGGGCCGCTGCCGACAAGGACATAGATGTTGTCGAACACGCGAAAGCCGTCGATGAAGCGGATGAAAAATGCGATCGCGAGCGTCGGGGCCATGAGCGGCAGCTCGATGTACCGCAGGATCGACGGTCCGGTGGCGCCGTCCATCAGCGCCGCCTCGCGTATGTCTTCGGGAATCGCGGAATAGGCCATGTGGAAGAGCAGGAACGCGAAGGGCGTCCATTGCAGGCATTCCATGACCACCACCGTGCGGAAGAGCGCGTCACCGCTCAGAAACGCCGGGCGGAGGCCAAAGATCTCCCACGCATAATGCGATGCCGGACCGACGAATTCATGCAGGACCAGGCGGTACATCAGGCCGACGAGCGCGGGCGCGACCATCAGGGGCATCATCAGGACCGCGACCATCCAGGACCGCTCGCGCAGGAGGGGCGCGAGGAAGATCGCGAGAAACAGGCCGGCCGACACCTGAATCACGGCCGTGACGAGGGCGAAGCGGGTCGAGAACGCCGTCGCACGCCAGAAGGCCGGATCGGACAGCGCGTCGACGTAGTTTCCGAAGCCGCTGACCCGCGGGCTCCGCAGCGTCTCGAAGCTGACCTCCGAGACGCTGTAGAGAAGGTTGAGCAGGATCGGCAGACCGAGAAGCAGCACCAGGAACGCCACCATGGGCGTCAGCAGCAGTGCCCACTCGGTCCGGTTGCCGGTCACCGCGCGGGTCTCCGGCCTATTTCAGCAGCTCTTCCATCCCGGCCTTCGTATTGGCCAGCGCCGTGTCGAGATCCTGCTGCCCGGCCCAGTAGCCGGTGAACTCCTTGGCCTGAAGCTCGTAGACCGCGAGCGCGTTCGCTGACGTCGCGCCGTTCATGACGAAGCCGTAGCTTCCCGCGAATTCGCCGAGCTTCACGAGATCGGGGCGCTCTTCGGCGATCTTGGCCACGACCTCCGGCGACAGCGCCGGCGCTCCGGATGCGGCGGCGTAGGCGAGCGCCGCCTCCTCGGTCGAAAGCCAGGCGAGGAACGCGGCCGCGCCCTCGGGATTGGCCGCGTTTGCGTTCAGGCCCAGGCCGAGGCCGTGGATGTGGGTGAAGCGCCCCTCCGGACCGGCGGGCGGCGCGATGGTCTCGGTCACCTCCGCCACGACCGGCGAGGTCTCGGGGTTCAGAAGCTCGCCGGCGGCGGCGTTCCACTGCACCATCATCGCGACCTGGCCGGACCCGTAGGCCGCGTTCGCCTCGGCGTATTCGTAGGAGAGCGAATCCGCCGGCGTGGCGCCGGCGTCGGTCAGCATCTTGTAGAGCTCGAGCCCCCTGCGGTAGCCCT
The DNA here is from genome assembly GCA_963698685.1 of uncultured Alphaproteobacteria bacterium. Lineage (GTDB taxonomy): Bacteria > Pseudomonadota > Alphaproteobacteria > Rhodobacterales > Rhodobacteraceae > Amaricoccus. The sequence continues at coordinate 72,079 of CAVORV010000026.1, read as the reverse complement.
CGCCATCGACCGTTACGTTGCCGTCGGCGTCCGTCCAGTCGCCGCCATAGGCGCGCGGCAGCGAGTGGAAGACCATCATGTTGAAGAGCAGGTTCTTCATCTGAAGGACCGTGCCGTAGCGGGTCGGGCTCTCCGGGTTGATCGACTGGGTGAAGTAGAGCGCGGTCGCGGCGAAATCGTCCCAGGTCCACTCGTCGGGGTTCTTGGGCGCGAGATCCAGGCCGAGGCGTTCCTGGGCGATTGCGGTGTATTTCGCCTGCGCCTCCGGGTCGGCGAGCAGTTCGTCGATCAGATCGGTGCGGAAATAGAGGAAATGCAGGCTGAGATCGGTCGGCACGCCGTACTGCGCGCCGTCGAACTGCATCGTCGCGAGCACCGGCGCGCCAAAGACCGACTCGGCCTCGGGCGAGAGCTCGATCGGGCTCATGAAGGGCGCATAGCGGCCGACCGAATAGGTCGCGAGCAGGTTCGCGTCGAACGCGTCCGAACCGGCGGCGAGATCGGCCTGGAGCTTTTCCCAGAACCCGTCCCGCGAGAAGAAGATGAGGTCCACCTTGTTCTCGTCCGCCACGTCCTCGCGCGCGTTGTAGATCTCGGTGACGGCGCGCAGGGCCGCCTCCTCCGGGCCGCCAGGCCAGCCGACGACGGTGACGTCCGACAGCGCCGGGGTCGAGGCGAGTGCCATGCCAGTCAAGGCGATCAGGCCATTTCTGAGGGTATTCATTGTCGGTTCTCCCTGTTGTTGGTTCTCAAGTCTTCCGCGAGAGCGGCCACGCCGATGATGCCGGCGTCCGCCCCGAGCGCTGCCGGCGCGAGATGCGGCCGGAGCGTCGGATCGATATCGGCGAGCGCGGTCCGCACAAGATCAAGATAGCCCGCCGCGAGACCGATGCCGCCGCCGACGACGATGATTTCCGGATCGATCGCAAGCTGGAGGTTGCGGCAGAGGATGGCGACCCGCGCGGCGCTGGCGGCGATCAGCGCTTCGGCCCACGGCTCATGCGAGGATGCGAACACGATCTCGGCGTCGGCGGGACGGCCGAGCGCCGCCGCCTCGCGGGCGATCCAGCGGCCTGCGGCCCGGTCCTCGACACGGGCGCCCGTCTCGTCGACGAACTGGCCGAAATTGCCCGCCAGACCTTCGAGCAGGCGGCCGTCGAGGACGATCCCTCCGCCGATGCCGGTGGAGACGGTCAGAAACGCCATGTCCCGACCGGCGCCGGCGCCTGCGACATGTTCGCCCCAGGCTGCCGCCTGCGCGTCGTTGACGCAGCGCGCTGGCTTTCCCAGACGTTCGGCCAGCGCGTCGGCCAGTGGATAGGAGCCGGGCAGATCCAGCGTCGATCTGTTGAGCGCCCGCCAGAGCCCGCCCCGGATGGCTCCCGTCACGGCGGCGCCGACGGTATCATAATCGCCTGACCAGCAACCGGCGGCATCGGCGACCGTGTCGATCAACGCGTCTGGACCTGCGGTGATGTTGGTGGCCAAGCGGTGCGAGGCGAGGATGTCTCCGTCCCGAACCAGCGCGAGCAGGACCTTGGTTCCGCCGATGTCGATCGCGAGCGCCGTCATCGCGGCACGTTCGCCATGGCGTCCGCGAACCACGAAGTGACGTATTCCGTTCGCGTGATCGCCGAACCCACCACCACACACCAGGCGCCGTGCGCGAGGGTGCGGGCGGCGTCCTCCGGGGTCTTGATCCGCCCCTCCGCCACGACGTGAGGGGTCAGCAGACGCAGCTCTTCGATGAGGGCGTAATCCGGCCCGTCCGGAATTGCGCCACCCGTATACCCCGACAGGGTCGATCCGACGATGTCGGCGCCGGCGGCGAGCGCGGCTGCGGCGTCACGGGCGGCGGAGCAGTCGGCCATGGCGATGCGACCGGCGCCGTGGATCGCGGTGATCAGGTCCGCGACCGGAACCGGGCGAGGACGATCTGTGGCGTCGAACGCGATGATGTCCGCGCCGGCGGTCGCGATGGCCGCCACGTCTTCGAGCCAGGGCGTGATGCGGACCGGGCTGTCGGTCAGGTCGCGTTTGACGAGCCCGATGATCGGCGCGTCCGTCACGGTCCGGACGGCGCACACGTAGGCCGCGCTCTCGATCCGCAGACCGGCGGCGCCACCGTCGAGCGCCGCGAGCGCGAAAGCCGTGACGATATCGGCGCGGTCCATGGGCCCGCCCGGCACGGGCTGACAGGATACGATCAGCTTGGCGTCAAGGCGGCTCAGGTCCAAGGTGGCGATCTCCGAAGCGTGGCGGTGGTGGCGTTCATCATGCGGCCGGATCGGTTCTCGCTCCAACGAATTCGGGAATGTGCCGGCCTGCAGCGGCACCTATCCGCGCCACGTCCGCGTCGGCGAGCCCTTCGCAGGGCCAGAGCAGGCGGGGCGTGATCGTGGTCCAACCGCCGGCCGCCGCCATCGCCTTGTCCACGGCGTAGCCCGGATGTCCTGCCGCGAGGATCGGCGCGATCGCCTCGGCCATGAAGGCGGCGATGCGCGCTTCGGTCGCGAGGGCCGCGTCGGGATCGGAGCGCGTGAGACGGTCCCAGCTGATCGCGGCGGCGGGGCTGAGACAGGCCATGTTGGAATAGCTGCCATGGGCGCCCCTGAGAACGCCGGTGGCATGGTGATGGCCCGGGATGAACACCGAGAGCCGCGCGAGAACCGGCGCCATCGCGGCGTACCAGGCCTCATCACCGCCGGCGCATTTGATCCCGACAAGCTGCGGGACCGCCTCGGCGAGCCTGGCGAAACCGGCCGGGTCGAGCGCGGTTCGGGCATGGGGCGGATTGTAGAGCACGAGCGGGACGCTACCGGCGGTGTCGCCGCAGCGCGTGAGGAACCGGATGGCGGTATCGATGCTGATGGGCGTCCAGTCCGGAAGCGTCACCTGGATGGCGGCGGGCCCGAGCGACGTCGCGAAGGCGATCCGCGACAGCGCGCCCCGTGGCAGCGGATGCGCGGCGCCGATCTGGAACGGCAGACCGGCCGTGCGGGCCGCCGAGGCCGTGGCGTGGCTGACCGCCTCGAACTCGGCGTCGCTCTGGCAATGGAATTCCGTCGCGGTGCCATTGCAATAGACTCCGTCCACACCCGCTGCAGCATATGCCGCGACCTGTTCCGCGATCGCGTCGAGGTCGATGCTTCCGTCCTCGCGGATGCGGAGCAGGACCGTCGCCCAGACGCCGCGGATGTCCGCCCTCAGGCCAGCCACGGCCTGACCTCGGGCGAATCGAGAAACGGCCGGAGCAGATCCTCCGCCCCCGGGGCCGCCCCGAGGCCCATCGGTGCTCGGGTCGGGCCGATGTCGAGGCCGATCACGCGGAAGGCTGCCTTCATGCCCGGCAGCACGCCGGTCTGAAGGAGGAGTTCGACGAAGCGCTGCGAGATGTCCTGAAGCTCGCGCGCCCGGCCGAGATCGCCGGCGCGGATTGCCTGGTCCATCGCGACGTAGAGTTTACCCATGATGTTGTATGTCGTGCCGATCCCGCCATCGACGCCGAAGGCGGCGGCGCCGATGAAGATCTCGTCGAAGCCGTAGAAATAGCTGCGGTCGGGACGGCGGCGGCGCAGCATCGAGAGCTTGAAGAGATCGGTCGAGGTGAATTTGATCCCGGCGACGTTCGGCAGGTCGAGCAGGTCGGACAGCAGATCGAGAGGCAGAGGCCGTCCGGTGCGGACGGGGATCTCGTAGACGATCAGCGGCAGGACGGTCGCGGCGGCGAGTTCACGGTAATAGGCGAGGATCTCCGCGTCTGAGAACGGATAGGAATGGGGCGGCAGCGCGGACAGCGCGTCATAGCCGAGCTTCGAAGCGCTGCGGGCCAGCAGAACGGAATCCGCCAGCGCCGGCATCCCGACATGCGCGATGAGCGTCGCGCCGCGACCGCGCGCGACCTCCGCCACGACCTCCTGCTGCGCGAGCAGCGCCGGGGCGTCGAGCAGGCCACTCTCGCCGCTGCTCCCGCCGACATAAAGCCCGGCGAGCCCCTGTCCCAGAACCCGGTCGGTGAGCGCGGCCTGCCGGTCCGGCGCGAACGCGCCGTCCGCGTCAAGGCCGGTCATCAGCGCGGCGTACATTCCTGAAAGCGAACCCGTCATCCCGTGACCTCGTTTGACCCGTCCCGACGTAGCCATGCCGGATTTGGTTTGACAAGAAGTTTGTTCTGGCATTACCAAAGTTGTCAACTTGGACGCCGAGGGGCATGTGGGGAACCGGATGACGTCGCAGATCACCGAGAACCGCACCGACGACCCGCGCGGCGCATCGGACGCGATCTCCGAAACGCTGATCTCGGAGATCCGGCGCGGCGACCTTCCCGACGACCACCTTCTGCCGACGGAACGCGAGCTGTGCGAGCGGTTCGACACGTCCCGGCCGACCGTGCGCGCGGCCTTGGCCATGATGCAGCTGCGCGGGTACCTCCGGTCGGGGCAGGGCCGGCGCCCGAGAGCCGCGCGTCCGTCGCTCGCCTCGGTGCTGCGAGGCGCCGGGGATCATCTGCGCGACATCCTCGGCGACGCGGAAAGCGCCGCGCATCTGGAGCAGATGCGCCATTTCATCGAGACCGGCGCCGCGCGGGAGGCCGCGACGCGCGCCGACACGCTCCGGATCGCGAAACTGCGAGAAGCCTTGGAGCGGAATTTCGAGGCGGTCGGGACGGCGGATTTTCCGGCGACGGATATCGCGTTTCACAGGGCGTTGGTCTCGGTGCTCGGCAATCCCGTCATGCTGACGCTTCACGACCTTTTCGTGTCCGACCTACTGGCCAACCGGCCAAGCCTCGGGGACAGGCTCGACCATGACCGGATGGTCTACGGCGAGCATCGCGGGATCTACGAGGCGATCCTGGACACCGATCCGCAGACCGCGACGGAGATCATGGACCGCCATCTGGCGCGATCCTACCGTTCGCGACTCGGCCCACCGCCAAGCATCGCCGACACCGCCAAAGGTGACGCCGGCGACGCCAGGGAGGAACCGCGCGACCGGCGGCGCGCTCAAAACCAACGTGGAGATCCATGATATGAAGAACTTCGGAATTCTCGCCGGCGCCGCGCTGATCGCGCTGGTGGCCGGCACCGCGGACGCGCGCGAATTGACGCTGGGACAGCAGGACAACGAGGTGTCCAACAACTACCAGGGCGCTCTGGAATTCCAGAAGCGCCTGGCGGAACTGTCCGGCGGCGAGCTGACCGTCAAGCTGTTTCCCGCATCGCAGCTCGGCGACTTCAAGGCGATGACGGCGATGGTCCAGGCCGGCGAACTCGACATCGTCATCAACGGCTATCCCGACATGAGCTACATCATCCCCGAGCTCAACCTGGTCGGCGCGCCATACGTGGTTGACGATTTCGACCACCTCAAGGAGATCGTCGCCGGGCCCTGGGGCCAGGAGATGGACGCCAAGATGGCCGAACAGGGCGTGACGATGATCGACCTGTGGTACTACGGGACCCGTCAGACGACCTCGAACAAGGCGATCAATTCGATCGACGACATGGCTGGCCTGCGGATGCGGACCCCGAACGTCCCGTTCCTCATCGCTTACGCCGAGGCGGTCGGCGCCACGCCCGCGCCCGTCGCGTTCGCGGAGGTCTATCTGGCGCTCCAGACCAACCAGGTCGACGCCCAGGAGAATCCGCTTCCGACCATCGACGCGATGAAGTTCTACGAGGTGCAGGACCACATCGCCATGACCGACCATTTCATCGCCTCGTCGGCGGTGCTGATCTCCAACGACACCTGGGCGAGCCTTTCGGATGAGGAGAAGGGCTGGGTCCAGGAGGCGATCGAGGCCGGCGGCGTCGTCGCGAACGATCTGACTTTCGGTCAGGAGGAGAGCCTGATCGCCGCGTTCAAAGAGCGCGGGCTCACGATAACCGAGCCGGATCTGGAACCGTTCCGCGCCGCCATGAAGCCTTACTACGACACGCTCGAAGCCGAGTTCGGCGAAGGCGCCATCGCCAAGGTGCGCGGCCGTTGAAGACACGCGCGGCGGCGGTGCCCAATTCCCGCCGCCGGGCCCGATGCCGAAGCCGGAAGGAGACCCGATGCGGCGCTACAGCATTGAAGGCACCGTCGCCTCGATCATATTCATCGTGCTTTTCGGCGTTCTTCTGATCCAGATCTTCGGGCGGACCGGGTTTTTCGACGGACCCGTCTGGACCGAGGAGGCGGCGCGATGGCTCTGGGTCTGGATGGCCTTCATCGGCATCGCCGAGGCGGAACGCACCGACAGCCAGCTCCGCATGGGCTTTCTGGCCGACATGCTTCCCTCCGCCGCCCGCCGCGTCGTCTTCACACTGATCGATCTGGTCTATTTCGGCATCGTGGCGCATCTGTCCTGGATCGGCTGGAAAACGGTCGTCCGCACGATCAACAACTCCTCCGTCACGCTGCCCGTGACCGACGCGGCGCTCTACGCCTCGGCGTTTCTGGCAAGTCTGCTGATCCTGAACCGGATCGCCCGGCGCATCCTGGGGTTTTCGCCGCGCCAGACCGGAGTCGCGCCGTGATCCTCGGCGTGGTCGGCTTCGGGTGGCTTCTGATGGTGCTCGCGGGGGTGCCGATCGGCGTGGCGATGATCTTCGTCTCGATGGGGTATTTCTATCACACCGGCATGGGCGTGAACTTCGCGGTCCAGCGGATGGTGGACGGCCTCAACAGCTTTCCGATCTTGGCCGTCCCGCTTTTCATCCTGGCCGCCGGCATCCTCAATTCGGCCGGGATCACCAACCATCTCTTCGGCTTCGCCCGCGCGCTGGTCGGTCACATCACCGGCGGTCTCGGCCATGTGAACGTGCTCGCGTCACTCTTCTTCTCGGGCATGTCCGGCTCGGCGATGGCCGATGCGGGCGGCTTGGGCAAGATGGAGATCGCCGCCATGCGCAAGGCCGGCTACGACGACGCGTTCGCGGGATCGGTCACGGCGGCCTCGTCGATGATCGGCCCGCTGGTGCCGCCCTCGATCACCATGGTGCTGTACGGCGTCGCCTCCAACACCTCCATCGGCGCGCTGTTTCTCGGCGGGATCATCCCGGGATTCATGTGCGCGGCCGCGCTCATGGTCATGGTCTATTTCATCGCCCGCAAACGGGACTATCCGCGCGACGAGCGCCAGACCCTCCCACAGATCGGACGTCTCTTCATCCGGTCGCTTCCCGCCCTTCTCACGCCCGCCGTCATCGTCGGCGGCATATTCTCCGGCTGGTTCTCGCCGACCGAGGCCGCCGCCGTCACCGTGCTCTACGCCATTCTGATCGACCTCGTCTTCTACCGCGAACTGTCGTTCCGGCGGCTCTGGGACGCGATCTACGAGACGACGGCGACCTCGGCCACCATCGCCACCATCATCGCCGGCGTCTCGCTGATGGGCTTCGTCCTCGCCCGCGAGCAGGCGCCGCAGCAGATCGCGGCCGCGTTTCTGGCGATCGCCGACAGCCCGCTCACCTTCCTGATCGCGGTCAACCTGATGATCTTCGTGCTCGGCGCGTTCATCGAGTCGCTTGTGATCCTGCTCATCGTCGTCCCCATCCTCGTGCCCATCGCGCTCGGTTTCGGCATCGACCCGATCCATTTCGGCATCGTCGTCGTTCTCAACCTGATGATCTCGATCCTGACGCCGCCGATGGGCATGGCGCTTTTCATCGTGGCCCAGGTCGGGAACATCCCGTACCAGAAGCTCGCCATCGCGATCCTGCCCTGGCTGATCCCGCCAATAGTCGTGCTTATCCTCGTCTGCGCGTTTCCGATCCTCGCGACGGGATTGCCGAGCCTGATGAACTGACGGGGCCAAATGCGCTGCATCTTCATCCTCTTCGATTCCCTTAACCGCCATGCGATCGGCCCGTATGGCGGGCCGGTCCCCACGCCGAACCTCGACCGTCTCGCGACGCGCGGTTGCGTGTTCGACAACCACTACGCCGGCAGTCTGCCCTGCATCCCGGCCCGCCGCGAGATGCATACCGGGCGGCTCAACTTCCTGCACCGGGGCTGGGGGCCGCTCGAGCCGTTCGACGTCTCCTTCGCCGGCGAAATGCGCGCGGCGGGGATCTATTCCCACCTCATCACCGACCATTACCATTATTTCGAGGATGGCGGTTTCGGCTATCACGGCCGCTACGACAGCTACGAGTTCATCCGCGGTCAGGAGAAGGACAAGTGGCGCTCGGCCATCGAGCCCGGCCTCGCCGACTATGAGGACCGCTTCGACCCGTCCCAGCGCGACACCTCGCTGCACCCCGACGGCAAGACCGCCTATTACGCCAGCCACCGGCATCTGAGCCGGACGGGGACATTTCCGTTGGAACAATGCTTCGATTCGGCGGTGGAGTTCGTCGAAGCCCATGCCGGGGTCGACGACTGGTTCCTGCATCTCGAATGCTTCGACCCGCACGAGCCGTTCTTCCTCGACATCGACCGAGATGTGCAGAAAGCCGCACGCCCCGATGGCGCGATCTTCGACTGGCCGGCCTACGGACGGAACACGCTGGAGGACGACCGCCTCGCCGCGCTGCGCGACCGCTACGAGGCGCTCGTCGCGCGCTGCGACCGGGAACTCGGCCGCCTGTTCGACTGCTCTCGACCACGAGGATCTCTGGAACGACACCGTCGTCATCCTGACGACCGACCACGGTCTGCTCCTCGGCGAAAAGGAGTTCCTCGGCAAGAACCGCCCGCCCTTCTTCAACGAGGTCGCCCGCATTCCGCTGATCATCGCCGCGCCCGAAAAACTGTTCGCGGCGACGGCCCAGTCCGCGTCGGGCCTGACGCAGACGACCGATCTGATGCCGACCTTCCTCGATCTCTTCGGCATCGCCATCCCGGAAGGCGTCGGCGGCGCCAGCCTGCTCCCCTGCCTGACCGGCGCGAAGCCCGGCGCGCACGACGCCGTCCTCTTCGGCCAGTTCGGGGCCGCCCTGAATTTCACCGACGGCAGGCACACGTATTTCCTCTATCCCGTCGAGGATCTCGTCGACGAGATCTGGCAGTACACCCTGATGCCGACACACATGCGCAGCTTCTTCGAGCGCATCGAGTTCGAAGGCGCCGAAGTGATCGACGATCTGGCCTACGCGCGCGGCTTTCCGGTCTGGCGCCTGCGGATGCGGCCGGACGCCAAGGCCAACATGGTGTCGCGCTATCCGCTGCTCGACGCCCGCGACGCGCTTTACGACCTGGCCATCGATCCGCAGCAGACGCGACCGCTCGACGATCCCGAAATCGCCCGGACCTGCCGCGACCGGATCGCCGGTCTGCTGAAAGAGAGCGAGGCGCCGGCCGAAATCTTCACGCGTTTCGGGCTGACCGCGCCGGCCTGACCGCGTTCAGGCGCAGTCGAGCCGGAGAACGTGATAGCTGAGCGGCGGCAGGGCGCCGACGAGCCGACCGTCCTCCACCGAAACCTTCTCTCCCGCCCTCGGCGCCACGCGATCCGGCGCGTCGGCGCTGTTGGTCTCGCGCAGATCGCCGCCGCCCATCGTCTCATGCGCGATCAGGCGGCATGCGTCGAACCCTTCGAGGGCCATGTCCAGCTCCGCGGTCTCCTCCAGATGGCGGTTCACGATGAACACCGTGACCGTCCCTCCGATTGCATCATGCACCGCCGCGACGTCGAGATAGGAAACGTCGTGTCCGACCTCGCAATCATAGGTCGGCGCGTCGACCCGGACGTCGAGCGCGGTCCCCCGCCCGTAAAGCGAGGCGAAGCGGAACGGATGATAGATCGTCTGTGCCCATGCCGGTCCGCCCTTCTCGGCGCGAATCGGCGCGATCACGTTCACCAGTTGCGCGATGCAGGCGATCTTGACCCGGTCCGACCTCCGGATGAACTCGTTGATCAGACAGGCGACGAACAGCGCGTCCTCGAGGTTGTAATCCTCCTCCAGCAGGGCCGGCGCCTCGGGCCAGTCCCATGTCCGCCAGTTCCGCCGGTCCTTCTCGCGCCGGTGGTACCAGACGTTCCATTCGTCGAAACAGATGTGGACGTCGTGCTTCGAGCGCTTGCGTCGCCTTCACGAAGTCGATCACGCCCGCGACCGTCTGGATGTAGCGGCCGGTCTCCTCGACCTTTGGCGAAATAGTTCAGCGTGTCGCGGCTCGAATTGCCGAAATACTTGTGCAGAGAGATGTAATCGACGTTCTCGTAGCATTCCTCGAGTACCTGGCGCTCCCAGTCGGGATAGGTCGGCATGGCGTCATGCGAGCTGCCGCAGACGACGGTCTCGATGTCCGGCCCGAACGGCTTCAGCGCCTTGGCGGTCTCGTCGGCGAGGCGACCGTATTCCGTGGCCGTCTTTGCGCCGATCTGCCACGGCCCGTCCATCTCGTTGCCCAGACACCACATCCGCACGCCGTAGGGGTCCTCCACGCCGTGGCTCCGCCGCAGATCGCTCCAGTGCGTGCCGGACGGATGGTTGCAGTATTCCGCGAAGGCGCGCGCCGCGTTAAGGTCGCGCGAGCCGAGATTGACCGCGAGGATCATCTCGATGTCCGCCTTTTTGGCCCACCGCGCGAACTCGTTGATCCCGACCTGGTTGGTCTCCTTCGAGCGCCACGCGAGATCGAGCCGCACGGGCCGATCCTCCTTCGGACCGACGCCGTCCTCCCAGTTGTAGGCGGAGACGAAATTCCCGCCCGGATAGCGGATCGCCGGGATCCTGAGGTCGCGCACGAGCTCAAGCACGTCGCCGCGAAACCCGTCCTCGTCGGCGGTCGCATGGTCCGGCTCGTAGATGCCGGTATAGATCGCGCGGCCCATGTGCTCGATGAACGCGGAATAAATTCGGTCGTCGATCTCCGCGATGTTGAACTCGCGGTGGAGCGTGGCCTTGACGCGCATGCTGACGTTCCCCGGTATTTTTCGCTTGCCTCAGTTGCGGGGAAAGCCGGCGGACCGTCAATCGTGCCCGCCACTGTCTTCGCGGACTTGACCCGGACGACGCGTCCTGCCCACTCTCGCGGTGCAGGACTACGCGGTGAATGAAGTGCCCAATCTCGAATTCCTCGTAGGAACCTACACGCTTCCGGGCGGCAATGGCGGCGGCGTCCATCACGTGCGGCTGCCGACCGACGCGCCCGGCGAGGCGGAGGTGCGTCTGGTGGCGGAGGCGGCCAGTCCGTCGTGGGTCGCGGCGCTTCCCGGATCGACCACGGTCGTCGCCGCCGAGGAGGTCGCGGAGGGCTCGCGCATCCTGATGTGGGCTTGGGAGAACGGCACGCTGACGCCACTCGGCATGGCCGAGGTTCCAGGGGCCGGGCCATGTCACGCGGGCGCGCATCCGTCTTTGCCGCTGATCGCCACGGCGCATTACGGCGACGGGACTGCGGCGCTCTGGCGCGTAACCGAAGGTCTGCCGAAACTGCTCCAGCGGTTCGCGTTCGACGGAAGCGGCCCGGTCAAGGGTCGTCAGGAGGCGTCGCACGCCCATTTCGCGATGTTCTTCGATGACGGCCGGGGCCTCGCCATCACCGATCTTGGTGGCGACGCGATCCATTTCTACGACGTGGATGACACGGCGAACCCCGTCGCCTGGCAGACCCGGCGTCTCGACCTTCCACCCGGCAGCGGGCCGAGACACATCGCGGCGGGAAGGGATGCGCTCTTCGTCTCCTGCGAGCTGGACGAGACGGTCCGGACGCTCGTTCAAGACGGAGACGGATACCGGGTCGCCGCGGAGATCGCGCCGTTTTCGCCCGTCGCGGGCGCTGGCGGAGCGCTGTCAGGCATCCGCATGTCACCCGACGGCAAAAGCGTCTTCGTCGCCGGCCGGAACCAGACAGCCATCGCCCGGCTGCGCGTCGGCGCGGACGGCCGGCTGGAACCGGATACCGTCTTCGACTGCGGCGGGCGACACCCGCGCGACTTCGCGTTCGATCCGAGCGGCCGCTGGATGGTCGTCGCCAACCAGCATTCCGACGGGCTCGCGCTCTTCGAGATCGACCCGTCCGGTCCGATCCGGCCGCGCGGCACGGTTCCGATCGGCAGTCCCGCCTGCATCCTGTTCAACGGGGCCTGACCGCGGGCCCGGATCACCTCAGCGTCCGCGCTCCTTGCGCCACTCCGCGAAGCGGTCGAGATTGCTCTCGTCGGTCGCGGGATAGAGGCCGATGATCGACTGGCCGTCGCGCACGCGCTCCACGACGAAGTTCTCGTAGGCGGTCATCTCGACAGCCTCGGCCGCCACCTCGTCGGCGATCTCCGCCGGAATCACGATGACGCTGTCGTCGTCGCCGACCAGGACGTCGCCCGGAAACACCGCGACGCCGCCGCAGCCGATCACGCCGTCGATCTCGATCGCCTCGTGAAGCGTCAGGTTCGTCGGGCTGGACGGGCGGTTGTGATAGGCCGGCATGTCGAGCGCGCCGATGGCGACGCTGTCGCGGAAACCGCCGTCGGTGACGATGCCCGCGCCGCCGCGCATCATCAGGCGCGTGATCAGGATGTCGCCGGCCGAGGCCGCACGCGGGTCCTGACGGCTGTCCATGATCAGGATCGAGCCCTTCGGGCATTGCTCGATCGCCTGCCGCTGCGGATGCTGCGGATTGCGGAATTCGACGAGCTGGTTGCGGTCCTCGCGCGCGGGGACGTAGCGCAGGGTGAAGGCCGGGCCGACCATGTTGCGGCCCTTGCGCGCGACCGGGCGCACGTCTTGGAGCACCTGGTTGCGCAGACCGCGCTTGTAGAGCGCGGTGGCGAGCGTCGCGACGGAGACGCCCGCCAGCCGGTCACGGGTTTCGGGATTCATCGTGGTTCCTTTCGGGGCGTCAGTAGATCACCGGTTCGTCGACCGGTGCGCCGAACTCGGTCCTGAGGAAGTCGAAATCGCAGCCCTTGTCGGCCTGTTCGATATGCTTGGTGAACATGTAGCCGTAGCCGCGCTCGTAGCGCGGCTCGGGTGGCGTCCAGACCGCGCGGCGCTCGGCCAGCTCCTCGTCCGTGACGCGCATCGACAGCGTCCGGTTCGGGATGTCGAGATCGACGATGTCGCCGGTCCGGAGCAGCGCCAGCGGCCCGCCGATCCAGGCCTCGGGCGCCACGTGCAGGATGCAGGCCCCGTAGGAGGTGCCCGACATCCGCGCGTCCGACAGACGCACCATGTCGCGGTGGCCGTCCTTGAGCAGCGCCTTGGGCATCGGGATCATGCCCCATTCCGGCATTCCCGGTCCGCCCTGCGGCCCGGCGTTGCGCAGCACCAGCACCGTGTCGGGCGTCATCGGATAGTCGGGATCGTCGATGATCTTCTTCAGTTCCGGATAGCTGTCCGCGACCAGCGCCGGCCCCGAATGCGTGTGATACTTCGGATCGCAGGCGGCGGGCTTGATGATCGCGCCGTCCGGGGCGAGGTTGCCCTTGAGCACCGCGAGGCTGCCCTCGTGATAGACCGGGTTCGACAGCGGCCGGATCACGTCCTCGTTGTAGATCGGCGCGTCCTCAAGCCCCTCGACCAGCGGCCGGCCGGTGACGGTGATGGCCTCGGGCGACAGCTTGCTGACGATCTGGCGCATCAGCCCGCGCAGGCCGCCGGCGTAGTAGAAATCCTCCATCAGGTATTCCTTGCCCGACGGCCGGATGTTGGCGAGCACCGGCGTGGTGCGCCCGATCCGATCGAGGTCGTCAAGCTCGAGCGGAATGCCCGCCCGGCGCGCCATGGCGATCACGTGGATGATGGCGTTGGTCGAGCATCCCGTGGCCATCGCGACGGTCACCGCGTTCTCGACGGCGGCGCGGGTGACGATCCTGTCGGGCGTCAGATCTTCCCAGACCATCTCGACCGCCCGCCGTCCGCAGGCGGAACTCATCCGCTGGTGGTTGGAATCGGGCGCCGGAATGGAGGACGCGCCGGGCAAAGTGAGCCCCATCCCCTCGGCGATCGCGGTCATGGTCGAGGCCGTGCCCATCGTCATGCAATGGCCGTAGGACCGCGCGATGCCGCCTTCGATCCCCTGCCACTCCTCCTTGCCGATGGTGCCCGCGCGGCGCTCGTCCCAGTATTTCCACACGTCGGTGCCCGAGCCGAGCGCCTTGCCGGCGTAGTTGCCGCGCAGCATCGGCCCTGCGGGCAGATACACGAACGGCAGGTTCATCGAGATCGCGCCCATGATCAGCGCCGGCGTGGTCTTGTCGCAGCCGCCCATCAGAACGGCGCCATCGGCCGGATGCGAGCGCAAGAGCTCCTCCGTCTCCATCGCGAGCAGGTTGCGGTAGAGCATCGTCGTCGGCTTGACGTAGTTTTCCGACAGCGACAGCGCCGGCAGTTCCATCGGATGACCGCCCGCCTGGAGGATGCCGCGCTTCACCCATTCCACGCGGTCCTTGAAATGCACGTGGCACGGCTGGGCCTCGGACCACGTGTTGATGATCGCGATGACCGGCTTGCCTTCCCAATCCTCGGGTCCGTATCCCATCTGCATGGTGCGCGACCGATGCCCGAAGCCCCGGAGGTCGTCCGGCGCGAACCAGCGGGCCGAACGGAGATCCTCGTATTTCTTGGTCATTTCCTCACCCGTAGTTTTATTGCGGAGAAGCCCGGCTCCGGAGGGATCCGCGGACGGTCTCCATCGTTCCAAAGTTCGTTAAAGTCGAAAACTCCGGCGGAGGCCAGAGGCGGCCGGCCTCTCGTCAGCCCGGACCGGCGGCGGCGTAGATCATGTCGATCATCCGCTGGTTGCCCCGGCTGAATTCCAGCGGACAGGCGAAGGGCGCGCCGTCGAGCACGCTGGCGTTGAAGGCGTCGATCTGGGCGCGGTACTGGTCGGCGAGGGGGAACCGCTCGCGGGTGATCGTGGACCCTTCGCGCAGTTCGAGCACCTCGTCGCCGTACAGGCCGGCGTTGAACGGGGCCTCGACGGTAAGCGAGGCCTTGTCGCCATGGAAGACCATGATCTGGCGCTGGGCCATGCGCATGGAGACGTAGAAATCCATGTGGAACGTCTCGAACGCCGCGCGGACCCGCGCGGTGGCGTCGATGCCCATGTCCCGATCGATGGAGGCCTCGACCGAGACCGGTTCCGCGCCCGTCACGAAGCGGGTCGTGACCGACGGATAGACGCCGATGTCGCGCAGCGCGCCGCCGCCCTGGTCCGGCATGTTGCGGATGTTGGCCGGGTCGTCGTTGAAGAAGCTGAAGGCCCCCTGGACGTGGCGCAGCTCCCCGATGGCGCCCGCCGCCAGCATCTCGCGGACGCGGATCCATTGCGGGTGATGCGTGACCATGAAGGCCTCGGCGGCGACGAGGCCCGTCCGGTCGCGCGCTTCGATCAGGCCGTCGATCTGATCGGCGCGGAGCGCGATGGGCTTTTCGGTCAGAACATGCTTGCCGGCGTCGAGGCATTTCAGCGTCCATTCGACATGGTCGCCGTTGGGCAGGGGGATGTAGATCGCGTCGATCTGCGGATCTGCCAGAAGCGCGTCGTAGTCGGAATGGATCCGGACGTCGCCGTAGGGCGCCGCGAGCGTCTCCGCCTTGCCGGGCGTCCGGCTGGCGATGGCGGCGATCACGCCGCGCGCGCTGTCATGGATGCCGGGGGCGACGTGTTCGCGCGCGATTTTCGCCGCGCTCAGAATGCCCCACCTGACCGTTTCCTTCGTCATTTCGCTCCCTTCCGTTTTTTCATTCACCGTCCACGCTAGCGGTCGCGGGCGCGCCTGGCAAAGGATTCCGCTGTTTTCGCCACGGATGTGTCACGCGTGACGGAATCGGCAAGCTGTTGATTGTGCTCGTACTCTCAGATCGCGTTAACCTTAGGGAAACCTCTGTCACGCCCCGTTTCACGGCTCCGCGAACGGGTCATGTATGCGACGGTATGGAACCTTCCGGGCTCGCGGCGGTTCTTCGGTCATGCTGATACGGTTCAGCGCCTGACGTGAAAAACGAGGTTCGAAATATGAAACGCATGATGATGACCACCGCTCTGGGGATGCTGCTCTGCGCTCCCGCGATCGCGCAGACGGCCGACGCGCCGCAGATGGCGATGGACGGCGAGATGTTCCTGTCGGCACCGCAGACCGGCGACATCTATGGCACCGATCTGATCGGCAAGCGCCTCTACGTCTCCGAGACCGAATTCGGAGAGGGCTACATGGCCGCCACCGGCGAAAGCGCCGAATGGGACGACGTCGGCGAGATCGGCGACCTCGTCATCTCGCAGGATGGCTCGGTCGACGCCGTGCTTCTGGACATCGGCGGATTTCTCGGGCTTGGCGAGAAGACCGTCGCCGTCCAGATGGATGACCTCAACTTCATCCGCGAGGACGGCATGATGACCGACATGTTCATCGCCATCAGCGGCACCCGTGAAATGCTGGAGCGGGCGCCCGAATACATCCGTGAAGACGCGATGGACGTGACCGCGATGGCGGAGGCGCCGATGGCCGATGACGCGACCGCCGGGGCGCTTCCGGCGACGCGCCCGGCGTTGATGGTCGACGGGTACAAGGACGTCGATTTCTCGGTCCTGACCGCCGAGGACCTGGACGGCGCAAACGTCTATTCGATCAATGACGATGATATCGGCAACGTGTCGCAACTCGTCCTCGATGACGGCGGTCAGATCACCGAGGCGGTGGTCGATGTCGGCGGCTTTCTCGGAATGGGCGCCAAAGCCGTCGCCCTGACGATGGACGAGCTTCAGATCGTGCGGAGCGACGCGGGCGACGACGTGCGCGTCTATGTCGACACGACCAAGGAGGCGCTGGAGAGCCGTCCCGAATACGTCCAGTGATGTTGATCGGGTAACCCGTAAGGACGGCTTGAACGAGAGCGGCGCGGACCACACAGGTCCGCGCCGATTTCACTTCCGGGGCCGTCCGGTCAGCGTTTCTTGGGCGGCATCAGGTCGGTGATGGTGCCCTCGTACATCTCGGCCGCGAAGTTCACCGTCTCCGACAGCGTCGGATGCGGGTGGATGGTGTGGCCCAGATCGACCGCGTCGGCGCCCATCTCGATGGCGAGCGCGACTTCCGCGATCAGATCGCCGGCGTTCGTGCCGACGATGGCGGCGCCGAGAACCCGGTCGTCCTCGGGGTCGAAGATCACCTTGGTCACGCCCTCGCTCCGGCCGTTCGACAGCGACCGGCCCGAAGCGGCCCACGGGAACACTCCTTTGCCGATTTTGATGCCCTTGGCCTTGGCCTCGGTCTCGGTGACGCCGACCCAGGCGACCTCGGGATCGGTATAGGCGACCGACGGGATCACGCGCGCGTCGAAGACGCGGTCGTGACCGGCGGCGACTTCCGCCGCGACCTTGCCCTCGTGGACGGCCTTGTGCGCCAGCATCGGCTGGCCGACCACGTCGCCGATGGCGAAGATGTGCGGCACGTTGGTGCGCTGCTGGTCGTCCACGGCGATGAAGCCCCGCTCGTCCACCGCACACGCCGGCGGAGTCCGCGTCGATCAGCTTGCCGTTCGGACGGCGACCGACGGCGACCAGGACGCGGTCGAACGTGTCGGTGCTCGATTTGCCGTCGCCATCCTCGAAGGTGACCTTGAGGCCGGATTTCTGCGCCTCGACGGCGGTGACCTTGGTCTTGAGCAGGATGTTCTCGTATTTGTCCTTGATGCGCGCGTGCAGCGGCTTGACGATGTCCTTGTCGGCGCCCGGGATGATCTGGTCCATCAGCTCGACGACCGTGATCTTCGAGCCGAGCGCCTCATAGACGCAGGCCATCTCAAGCCCGATGATGCCGCCGCCGAGCACCAGTAGCCGCTTGGGGATGTCGCGAAGCTCCAGCGCGCCGGTGGAATCGATCACCCGCTCGTCGTCATGCGGGACGAAAGGGAGTTTGACCGGCTCGGACCCCGCCGCGATCACGCATTGGTCGAAGCTGACCCGCGTGGTCTCTCCGTCCGGGCCTTCGACCATGATCATGTTCGGGCCGGTGAAGCGGCCGTAGCCTTGAACGGTTTTGACCTTGCGCGCCTTGGCGAGCCCGGTGAGGCCGCCGGTCAGCTTGCCGACCACGTCGTTCTTCCAGCCGCGAAGCCCGTCGAGCTCGATCTTGGGTTTCGTGAACTTGATGCCGTGCGCGGACATCTCCTCGGTCTCGGAGATCACCTTGGCCGCGTGCAGCAGCGCCTTGGACGGGATGCAGCCGACGTTGAGGCAGACGCCGCCGAGGGTCGAATACTTCTCGATCAGGACGACGCTTTTGCCGAGATCGGCCGCGCGGAACGCCGCCGTGTAGCCGCCGGGACCGGAGCCGAGCACGACGACCTCGCCGTGGACGTCGCCCTTTTTGATGTCGCCGGAGGCGGCCGGGGCCGCTTTCGGGGCGTCGGCCTTGGCGGGTGCTGCGGGTTTTTCCGCCTTCGGCGCCTCCGCCGCGCCCTCGGCCTCCATCTCGACGATCATCGTGCCCTCGGAGACGCTTCGCCTTCCTTGACGTGGATGACGGTGATCTTGCCGGCGGCGGGCGAGGGGACCTCCATCGTCGCCTTGTCGGATTCGAGCTCGATCAGCGGGTCTTCCTTGGCGACGGTGTCGCCGACGGAGACCAGCACCGTGACGACCGGCACGTCCTTGAAATCACCGATGTCGGGAACTTTCACTTCCATGATCGGCGCCCCCTCAGAGCATCAGCCGGCGCACGTCGCCGAGCAGGTGTTTCAGGGTGACGCAGAACCGCGCCGCCAGCGCGCCGTCCACCGCGCGGTGGTCGTAGCTGAGCGACATGGGCAGAATGTTGCGCGGAATGAACGCCTCGCCGTCCCAGACCGGCGCCATTTTGGAGCGGGTGAGGCCGAGGATCGCCACCTCGGGCGCGTTGACGATCGGCGTGAAGCCGGTGCCGCCGATGCCGCCGAGCGACGAGATGGTGAAGGTCGCGCCCTGCATGTCGGGGCCCTTGAGTTTGCCGTCACGGGCCTGGGCCGAGAGATCGCCCAGTTCCTTGGATATCTGGATGATGCCCTTGCGGTCGGCGTCCTTGATCACCGGGACCATCAGGCCGCCGGGCGTGTCGGCGGCGAAACCGATGTTGTAATAGTGTTTTCGGATCAGCTTGTCGCCCTCGGGCGACAGCGAGGAATTGAACTCCCAGTGCTGTTTCAGCGCCGAGACGCTGGCCTTGACCACGAAGCTCAGGAGCGTGACGCGGTAGCCGTCCTTTTTCGCCTCGGTGTCGAGCTCCTTGCGGTACTGGTCGATCTCGGTGATGTCCGCGTCTTCCTGGTGCGTGACATGCGGGATGTTGAGCCAGGACCGGTGCAGCGCGGGGCCGGAGAGCTTCTTGATGCGCGAAAGCTCGACCTCCTCGATCTCGCCGAATTTCGAGAAGTCGACCACGGGGATCGGCGGGATTCCCATGCCGCCGGACGCGGCGGCGCCGCCCGAGGCCGGGGCCGAACGGGATTTGAAGAAGCCGGTGACGTCCTCGCGCAGGATGCGGCCCTTGCGGCCGGTGCCGTTGACCTGGGCGAGATCGACGCCGAGGCTGCGCGCGAAGGCGCGGACGGACGGCGAGGCGTGGGCCTTGCCGAAGCCCGCGTCGGTGACGGCGGGCGCGGAGGACTGGCGGGCCGGTTCGGCGGATTTCTCCGGTTTCGCGGGCGCCTCGTCTTTTTCGGCCTTCGCCGGCTCCGCGCTCTTTTCGGCTTTGGCCGGCGCGTCTCCGCCGCCTTC
Organism: uncultured Alphaproteobacteria bacterium; assembly: GCA_963698685.1. Classification (GTDB taxonomy): domain Bacteria; phylum Pseudomonadota; class Alphaproteobacteria; order Rhodobacterales; family Rhodobacteraceae; genus Amaricoccus. The sequence continues at coordinate 52,450 of CAVORV010000026.1, read as the reverse complement.
GCCCTCGAGGAGGAGGATCAGCGAGCCTTCGGAGACGGTGTCGCCTTCGGACACCTTGATCTCCGCCACCTTGCCGGCGGCGGGGGACGGCACCTCGAGCGTCGCCTTGTCGGATTCGAGCTCGATCAGCGGGTCTTCTTTCGAGACCGTGTCGCCGACCGCCACCAGGATGGTGATGATCGGCACGTCCTTGAAATCGCCGATGTCGGGAACTTTGACTTCTGTGGTCATCTTTGATGTCTCCTTGTCGGCCTTCAGACGAGCCGCGGGTTCGGCTTGCCGCCGTCGATGTCGTATTTCTTGATCGCGGCCGTCACGTCCTTCTCGGTGACCGAGCCCTCGCGGAAAAGCTGCACCATCGCCGCCGCCGCGATGTGGTTCGCGTCGACCTCGAAGAACCGCCGCAGGTTCAGCCGGCTGTCCGAGCGGCCGTAGCCGTCGGTGCCGAGCGTCACGTAGGCCTGGGGGACGAAGGCGCGGATCTGCTCGGAATAGACCTTGATGTAGTCGGTCGCCGCGATCACCGGACCCTTGGCGCGCGAGAGCTGCTGCGTGACGTAGGGCACGCGCTCCTCGGCCAGAGGGTTGAGGCGGTTGTGGCGCAGCGCGTCCTGCCCCTCGCGGGCCAGCTCGTTCATGCTGGTCGCCGACCAGATGTCCGAGGTGACGCCGAAATCCTCCTTGAGCATCTCGGCGGCCTTCATCGCCTGGACCAGAATGGTGCCCGAGCCCATGAGGTTGACGTGCTTCTTGCCAGGCCGCGCGGTTTTCGAGAGGCGGTAGAGCCCTTTGACGATGCCCTCCTCGACGCCGAGCGGCATGTCGGGATGGACGTAGTTCTCGTTCATCAGCGTCAGGTAGAAATAGACGTCGTCCTGGTCCACGAACATCCGCTGGAGGCCGTGCTGGATGATCACCGCGACCTCGTAGCTGAAGGTCGGGTCGTAGGTGATGCAGTTGGGGATGGTGCCGGCCAGAACGTGGCTGTGGCCGTCCTCGTGCTGCAATCCCTCGCCGTTGAGCGTTGTGCGTCCGGCGGTGCCGCCGAGCATGAAACCGCGCGCGCGGCTGTCGCCGGCGGCCCAGGCCAGATCGCCGATCCGCTGGAAACCGAACATCGAGTAATAGATGTAGAACGGGATCATCGGGACGCCGTGCACGGAATAGGACGTGGCGGCGGCGATCCAGTCGGCCATGGCGCCGGCCTCGTTGATGCCCTCCTGGAGAACCTGGCCGGTCTCGCTCTCCTTGTAGTACATCATCTGGTCGGCGTCCTGGGGCGTGTAGGTCTGCCCCAGCGGGTTGTAGATGCCGACCGATCGGAACAGCCCCTCCATGCCGAAGGTGCGGCTCTCGTCGGGGACGATGGGCACGACCTGCTTGCCGATGTTCTTGTCTCGCAGAAGCTGGGTCAGGATGCGCACGAAGGCCATCGTGGTCGAGATCTCGCGATCGCCGGTGCCTTTGAGCTGACCGTCGAAGGACTTGAGCGCGGGGATCTCGAGCTTGGGCGCGTCGCGCCAGTGACGGACGGGAAACGATCCGCCGAGCGCCTCGCGCCGTTCGGACAGATACGCCTTCTGCGCGTTGTTGAGCCGCACGAAGGGCGCTTTCGGCAGATCCTCGTCCGAGATCGGGATCTGGAACCGGTCACGCATGGCGCGGAGCTGGTCGTCCATCAGCTTCTTCTGCTGATGGGACGTGTTCTGGCCCTCGCCGGCGGTGCCCATGCCGTAGCCTTTGACCGTCTTGATCAGCAGGCAGGTCGGCTGGTCCTTGACCTCGGTGGCGCGTTTGAAGGCGGTATAGACCTTCTGCACGTCATGGCCGCCGCGCCGCAGGTTCCAGATCTGATCGTCCGACCAGTCCTCGACCATCGCGGCGGTCTCGGGATACTTGCCGAAGAAATGCTCGCGGATGTAGGCGCCGTCCTTCGAGCGGTAGGTCTGGTAGTCGCCGTCGACGGTCTCGTCCATCAGCTGGCGCAGCCGCCCGGTGACATCGCGTTCCAGAAGCTCGTCCCAGCCCCGGCCCCAGAGAAGCTTGATGACCTCCCAGCCCGAGCCGCGGAAATTGCCTTCCAGCTCCTGCACGATCTTGCCGTTTCCGCGCACGGGCCCGTCGAGCCGCTGGAGGTTGCAGTTGATCACGAAGATCAGGTTGTCGAGTTTCTCGCGCGCGGCGAGGCTGATCGCGCCCAGGCTCTCGGGCTCGTCCATCTCGCCGTCGCCGAGGAAGCACCAGACCTTGCGGTCGCCCATGTCGATCAGGCCGCGGTTGTGCATGTATTTCATGAACCGCGCCTGGTAGATCGCCATGAGCGGTCCGAGCCCCATCGAGACCGTCGGGAACTGCCAGTAATCCGGCATCAGCCAGGGATGCGGATACGAGCTCAGGCCCCCGCCGTTCACCTCGGAGCGGAAGTTGGTGAGCTGCTCCTCGGAGATGCGGCCCTCCATGAAGGACCGCGCATAGATGCCGGGGATCACGTGGCCCTGGAAGAACACCAGATCGCCGCCATGCGCCGCGGACTGCGTGCGCCAGAAATGGTTGAGGCCCACGTCGTACATCGCCGCGGAGGACGCGAACGAGGCGATGTGCCCGCCGTATTCGCTGCTTTCCTTGTTGCGCCGCACGACCGTCGCCATCGCGTTCCAGCGGTTGATCGCCCGGATGCGGCTTTCCATGTCGAGATCGCCCGGAAACTCGGGCTGGTCATCGGTCGGGATGGTGTTCTGATAGGGCGTGGTCGCCGAGAACGGCAGCATCGCGCCGCCGGCGCGGGCCTGCTGGACGGCCTTGTCCAGCAGGAAATGCGCGCGGTCCGGACCGTCACGCTCGATGACGTCCGCCACCGCGTCCTGCCACTCCTGGGATTCGATGGGGTCGAGATCGGGGGTGCCGTCTTTCATGGTGCCGCTTTCGCTTCGTGTCAGGAGAAGAACTGTCCGCCGTTGGCGGAGATGGTCGAGCCGGTGATGAAGCCCGCGTCGTCGGAGGCGAGGAAGACGACGATGCGCGCCATCTCCTCGGGGGTGCCGAGGCGGCCGACCGGGATCTGCGGGATGATGCGCTCGTTCAGCACCTTCTCGTCGATCGCCATCACCATCTCGGTGCCGATGTAGCCCGGCGCGACCACGTTCACCGTGATGCCGGCGCGCGCGCCCTCCTGGGCCAGCGCCCGGGTGAAGCCGATGTCGCCGGCCTTGGACGGCGGAATAGTTGACCTGGCCGGCCTGGCCCTTCTGGCCGTTGACGGAACTGATGGTGATCACCCGGCCGAACTTGCGCTCGCGCATGCCCGGCCAGACCGGATGGGTCATGTTGAAGACGCCCGAGAGGTTGGTGTCGATGACCTCTTTCCACTGCTGCGGGGTCATCTTGTGGAACATGCCGTCGCGGGTGATGCCGGCGTTGTTGACGAGGATCTCGACCGGGCCGAGCTCCGCCTCGACCTCGGCCACGCCCGCCTTGCAGGCGTCGTAATCGGCCACCGACCATTTGAAGGCCTTGATGCCGGTCTCGTCGGTGAATTTCCGCGCCGCGTCGTCGTTGCCGGCGTAGTTCGCCGCGACATCGCAGCCCGCCTCCTTGAGCGCCACCGAGATCGCAGCCCCGATCCCCCGCGTCCCGCCCGTCACAAGTGCAGTCCGTGCCATGTCAGTCCTCCCCTTCAATGCCGCTTGGAAAGATGCCGGCCCGGGTCGGGCCGGCGGCTTCCCGCGTGTTTTTCGTCGCCGCCGGTCATGCGATCGACTTTGACCGCATATTGCAGGGCTTCATTCCGGCAACGCAAGCCCGAAGCACCTTCGGAGTTTCGCGTCGAACGGTCGCCTCCCGCCGCTCAGTAGGCGGCGGACGGAAGCCATGTCGCGAGCCACGGCATCTCGAACACCAGAAAGAGGCCGAGAAGCTGCAGCAGGACGAACGGGATGATGCCCTTGTAGATGTCCGTGAGCTTGATCTCGGGCGGACAGACGCCCTTGAGGTAGAAGAGCGCGAATCCCACCGGTGGCGTCAGGAACGAGGTCTGGAGCGTCACCGCGACGAGGATCACGAACCAGATCAGCGCGGGCTCGTCGACCTCGCCGAAACCGGGAATGTCGAGCCCCAGCCCGTTCACGATCGGCCGCATCAGCGGCAGGACGATCAGCGTGATCTCGATCCAGTCGAGCACGAAGCCGAGCAGGAACACGATGAAGAGGATGAACAGAACGGTGCCGTTCGGCCCCAGCCCCATCGATTCGATCAGATGCTCGATCAGCTCGTCGCCGCCGAGCTCGCGCAGGACGTAGGAGAACACCGTCGCGCCCAGGAAGATCGCGAAGATGTAGGCGGTGGTGTTGAAGGTCGAGACCAACACGTTCCAGAGCTTCTGGAAGGTCAGGCGGCGGTATCCGAGCGCCAGAAGCGTCGCGCCGAGCGCGCCGACCCCGGAGGCTTCGGTCGGCGTGGTCAGCCCGGCGAAGATCGAGCCGAGCACGGCGAGGATCAGGCCGAGCGTCGGCAGGACCGCGATCATCACGTCCTTGACGGCGGCCCAGTCGGGCGAGGTCGCGCCTTCGGGCACCGGCGCCACGTCGGGTTTGAGGTATGAGATGACGAAGATGTAGACCAGATAGAGGAACCCCAGGATGACGCCCGGAAACACCGCCGCCATGAAAAGGTCGCCCACGGAGAGCGCCATCTGGTCGGCCATGATCACCAGCATGATCGAGGGCGGGATCAGGATGCCCAGCGTGCCGGACGCCGCGATCACGCCGGTGGCGAGCGGCTTGGAATAGTTCTGCGCCATCATCGAGGGCAGCGACAGGACGCCCAGCAGCACGACCGACGCGCCGATGATGCCGGTCGAGGCGGCGAGGATGATGCCGATGATGGTGACGGTGATCGCGAGGCCGCCGCGCGTCCGGCCGAACAGCCGCTGCATCGATCTCATCAGTTTTTCGGCCACGCCGCTCTCGTCGAGCATCAGGCCCATGAAGATGAACATCGGCAGCGCCACGAGCACCGCGTTCGACATCGTGGCGTAGACCCGGTTCACCACCGCGCCGAGCGTCAGGTAGTCGAGCCCGGTCAAAGTGCCGTCGAGCCCGGTCCAGAGCATCAGGTCGTTGTCGAACAGCCATGCCAGACCGCAGAACGCCACGCCGACGCCGGCCAGCGTCCAGGCCACCGGATATCCGGTGAACAGGAGCGCGATGAACGTCAGGAACATCGTGATGACGAGTTTTTCCTCGGTGGATTCCACGAGGAACGTCATCGCGACCAGCACCACCGCGAAGCCGAAGAGCGTCAGCAGGATGCGGCGCGGGCCGTCGCCGACACGCTCCTCCGGACCGCCGGCCCAGATCGCGTGCACGTCGTGGAGCAGCCGCGCCAACGCCGCCAGCGCGAGGAGCACGAAGCTCGCCGGAATGACGAATTTGAACGCCCAGCGTCCGGGCAGGCCGGTCGGGCTGTCGGAGCGTTCGTTGACGCGCAGGCTCTCCTGGAAATAGTCCCAGCCCTGGTCGATCATCAGGTAGATGAACGGGGTCAGCAGGGTGAGGATGCCGATCACCTCGATGACCCGCCGGGTGCGTCGGCTGGCCTGCATGTGCAGCAGGTCGACGCGCACGTGGCTGTCGGTGACGAGCGCGTACGAGATGCCGATCATCGTCACGAGGCCGTAGAAGTGCCACTGGATCTCGTCGAGCTTGGGGAAGCTCTGGTTGAAGACGTACCGCATCCCGACCTGGGACACGATCGCGCCGATCAGGAGCAGGTTCGCCCACATCACGACGTGGCCGACGGATTTGACGAGACGGTCGATGCCGCTCGCGAGCGGCTGGGCGTCCGTCTCGGGGTGTTCGAGAATGGTCTCGTATTTCTCTACGGGATCGGAGGGATCGTTCGGGAGGCGGGCCATGACGTGCTCCTCGTCCGGAAGGCGTCAGCCTCGCGGGCCGCGTCCGGGTTCAGGTCTGCGGGGACGGGTGGGGCAGGGATCGGACAAGAGGCGGGATCTTGAACGAAAAGGGGCGGCGGATGACCCGCCGCCCCGAGGACGTCACTGCCGGGGGAGGAAGGCGTTGATCTTCCAGAGATCGTAGCCGCCCCTGAAGCCGTTCATGTCGTCGAGCACCTTCTTGAAGAACGGATCGGCGGCGGACTGCTCGGCCGCGACTTCTTCCCAGGCGCCTTCGAACGCGGCGAGCATTTCGGGCGACCACTGCTTGATGATCACGCCGTTGTTGTCGACGTTGTCCTGCATGACGGCGTATTGTCCGGCCTCGCCCTCGGCGAAGCTGTCGGCCATCGAGGCCTTGCAGACCGTCTCGACGATCGCCTGCTGGCGCTCGTCCATGCCGTCCCAGACGTCGCCGTTGATCAGAAGCTCGTAGACGGTCGCCTGCTGATGCCAGCCGGGGAAGTAGTTGTACTTGACGATCTTGTGGAAGCCGAGGCGCGTGTCGACCGCGGGCATCGCGAACTCGGACGCGTCGATGGCGCCCTGCTCGAGCGCCGGGAAGATCTCGCCGCCGGGCAGCAGCGACGTGGCCACGCCCAGCTTCTGCATGACGGTGCCGCCGAGGCCGAAGAACCGCATCTTGAGGCCCTGGAGGTCGGCCGGCGTGTTGATCTCCTTGGCGAACCAGCCGGAGGTCTCGGGCGCGGTGATCGCGCAGGGCAGGACATGCACGTTGAAGCCCGCCTGGTCGTACATCTCCTGATAGAGCGTGAGGCCGTTGCCGTAATAGAGCCACGCCATGTACTCGCCGGCCTCGGGCCCGAAGGGCACGGCCGAGAAGAGCGGCGACGCCGGGATCTTGCCGGACCAGTATCCGGCGGTCGCCCAGCCGGAATTGATCTTGCCGGTGGAAACCGCGTCGAGAATCTCGAACGGAGCGACCAGCTCGCCCGGCTCGTAGACCCGCATCTTCATGTTGCCGTCCGAGAGGACGTCGATCGCCTCCGCGACGCGCGGCAGCGGCGTGCCGAGCCCGGGCAGTTCCGTGTTGAAGGTCGTGGGCGTCTTGAACAGGACCTTGTCCTGCGCGAAGGCCGCGGGCGCCGCCGCGACGATGGCCGCCACGGCCAGGCTTGTGAACGTGCTTCTCATGTCATCCTCCGAGTGCGCCGCCACGGTGTGGGCGGCAGGGTCGCTCCGGTTGTTCCGCAGCGCGCCAGTGGTTCATAATCTTTACCAGTGATGAAAATCAAGCTTAAAGATATCAGAGCGCCGGCGAAAGGTCGACAGGACCGTGCCGAGACCTCGAAATCCCAGCCTTTTAGGCCGTTGGCAATGCCACCGGTCTCCCGCGAAACCGTCGCCCCGCCCGGTGATCTTCGCGAATCGTCGCGAATCACGTGCGAACCCGGACGCGGCGCACTGGAATTCCCGCACTGGAAAAGATATGTTACCTCTGTTGCGCATCCGTATTCCATGATGGACCCGGCAAAATGGGCGTTGAGACACCGGCCTTGCTCTTCGAACCGATCGACCACGAGTCGGTCGCCGACGCGGTCGTCGACCAGATCGAGAACCTGATCGTCACCGGCGTGCTGCGCCAGGGCGTCCGCCTGCCGGCCGAGCGCGAGATGGCCGAACTCCTCGACGTCTCGCGTCCCAAGCTGCGCGAGGCTCTCAAACGGCTTGAGGAGAAGGGCCTTCTCGAGGTCCGGCACGGCGAGGGGTCGTTCATTCCGCTTCTGGTCGGGCGCGCGCTCTCGCCCGCCCTGACAGAGCTTTACGCCAGCCACCAGTCCGCCCTGTTCGATTATCTCGAATACCGCCGCGAGCAGGAAGGTTTCGCGGCCGAACTCGCCGCCGTTCGGGCGACGCCCAGCGACAGGGAAGTGATCGCGCGGATCATCGAGACGATGGAGGCCGCCCATGCCGCCGGGAACGAGACCGCCGAACAGAAAGCGGACATCGATTTCCACTCGGCGGTGGTGGACGCGAGCCACAATTCCACGCTCATCCACATGATGATGTCGATCTACGACCTCACGCGGCGCGGCGTTTTCTTCAACCGGAAGCATATCCGGGCCCTCGATACGACCGGACGGACGCTGCTCGACCAGCACAAGGCGATCGCCGCCGCGATCACCGGGCGCGATCCCGAAGCGGCGCGGCTGGCGGCGCGCGGGCACATGGATTTCGTCGAAAAGTCATTCCGGGAAGGAATGGACCTCGAAAAACGCGAATCCATCTCCCGAAAACGCCGCTTCATGCAAGGCTTCTGACCGCCGGCGCCCGCGCATCCGGGACGCGTTGACACCCCCGCAAGGCTGCGCCACTCTCCGGCCGAACCGATAACATCGGCGCGGATGCTCGGGGGGGCGCATGGAATTCGAGCCGGACGTTCCCGTCCGCTGCCGGGATTACACGGTCGGTTGCATCGGTGCCGGCATGATCATGGCCGACTGCCATCTCGCCGCCTATGCCGAGGCCGGATTTCCCGTGGCCGCCATCGCGTCGCGCACCCGCGCGAACGCAGAATGCGTCGCGAAGCGCTGGAACATCGCCACCGTCCACGACACGCCCGAGGACCTGGTCGCCGATCCCCGGATCGAGATCGTCGACATCGCCTATCCCCCCGACATCCAGCCCGACATCATCCGCGCGGCGCTCCGCCAGCCGCATGTCCGGGCCGTGCTCGCGCAGAAGCCGCTGGCCCTGTCGCTCGAGGACGCGCTGGCGCTCCGGCGCGAGGCGGACGCGTCGGGCAAGATCCTCTCGGTCAACCAGAACATGCGCTACGACCAGGCGATGCGCGTGCTCAAACAGATCATCGACGCGGGCGATCTCGGCGAGATCGTCTTCGCCCAGATCGACATGCACGCGATCCCCCACTGGCAGGGGTTCCTCGCCGATTACGACCGGCTGACCCTCGCCAACATGAGCGTCCACCATCTCGACGTCCTGCGGTTCCTCTTCGGCGAGGCCGAGGAGATCACCACCGTCACGCGGCGCGATCCGCGCACCGAATTCGCCCATTCCGACGGCATCGCCGCCTCGACCCTGCGCTTCCGTTCCGGCGCGCTCGCGACCACGCTCGAGGACGTCTGGTCCGGTCCCCGCGCCGAGGGCTATGACGACGACCAGCACATCCGCTGGCGGGTCGACGGCACCGAGGGCGTCGCCAAGGGCACGATCGGCTGGCCGCGCGGCGAGCCGTCGACGCTGACCTACGTGTCCGCCCGGACGACGGGCGGCGCCTGGGTCACGCCGAAATGGAAGACCAAATGGTTCCCGCACGCCTTCATCGGCGTCATGGAACAGCTCCAGCACGCGCTCAAGTCCGGCGAGACGCCGGCGCTGTCGGTGGCCGACAACATCCGGACCGTCGCGCTCGTCGAGGCCGCGTATCTCTCGGCATCGGAGGGGCGCACCGTCCGGCTTTCGGAGATACCGGTCGACTGAAGCGGGGCGCACCGGCGCGGAACAGGGAGACGGCGCATGCGACTCTACGGTGAGGATCTCAGCCGCCGCGAGGTGGCCCGGCGCGCGGGGAGCCTGAGCCAGTTCGCCGGCGTCCGCCTGATGACGCTGTCCGACGGGGCGGAGCGCGGCGTGCGGATGCTCGAATTCCGGAGCGGCACCGGCCTGCGCTTCACGGTGATGGTGGACCGCTGCATGGACATCGCCGATTGCGATTTCCGCGGCATGTCCTTCGGCTGGAACTCGCCCGCCGGCTTCAAGCATCCGGGTCTGATGGAATACGAGGGGGAGGGGGGCCTCGGCTGGCTGCGCGGCTTCTCCGGGCTGCTCGCGACCTGCGGTCTCGACCACATCCTGTTCATGGACAGCGAACCCGGCGACCGCTACGGCTACGCCGCGCGCGAGACGGTCGAGCATTCGATCCACGGCCGCGCCGCGTACCTTCCCGCCCGCCTGACCGGCTACGGCGAGCGCTGGGAGGGCGACCGCTGCTTCCTCTGGGCCGAGGGCGTGATCAGCCAGTCGGCCGTCTTCGCCGAGGATCTGCACCTGACCCGCCGGATAGAGATCGAGGCCGGCACAAACGACATCCGCCTGTCGGACCGCGTCGAGAACCGCGGCTTCGCGCCCACGCCGCACATGCTGCTCTACCACATCAATGTCGGCCATCCGGTCATCGCCGAGGGCGCGCGCTACCTCGCGCCGATCGAGGACGTGGTCTGGGCCGGTCACGCCGGCGATCGCTACCGCGCCCAGGGCGTCGGATACCGCACGCTTGCCGGCCCGCGCGAGAACTTCGCCGAACAGGTCTGGGAATACGAGATGGCCGCCGACCCGTCGGGTGAGGTGCCGGTCGCGGTGGTCAACGACGCGCTCGGCATCGGCTTCGAGGTGGTCTCGCGCAAGGACCAGATGCCCTGCCATTATCAATGGCAGAACTTCCAGGAGGGCCTCTACTGCATGGGGGTGGAGCCCTCGACCAACCATGTCCTCGGCCATGGCTACGCCCGCGACAATTCCGAGATGATCGTGCTCCGCCACGGCGAGGGCCGGTCCTATGACGTCACCATGCGCGTGCTCGACGGCGCCGCCGAGATCGCCGCCGCCGAGCGGCGCATCGCCGGCATCGCCCGGCAGCCGGACGCGGATTATCCCGAACCGTCGGGTGATTTCCGCCCCATCGCGGGGCGGACCTGACCGCCTTTCACGCGGATCCGGAATCCAAGTTGCTTTTGCAACGTCACGCCCTCACAATTAACCATCCGGTTCGACGAAGACCGGAACACTCAGGGAGAGTCATGACAATGCTGAACCGAATGAAGCCGATTCTGGCCGGCGCGCTGATCGCCACTGCGGCCAGCTTCTCCGTCGCCCAGGTCGCGAACGCGAAGACGTTCTACTGGATCTCGCACGGCACGCCGGCCGATCCGGTCTGGACCTATTTCCTCGACGGCGCGAACCAGTGGGCCGAGGACACCGGCAACACCGTCAACACCTCGTTCCACAACGGCGACGTCGCCTCGCAGCAGGAGGCCGTGCGCGCGGCCATCGCGGCGGGCGCCGACGGGATCACCACCACGAGCCCCGATCCGGGCAGCCTGGTGGAGATCGCGGCCGAGGCGAACGCGGCCGGCATCCCGATCATCAACTTCAACACGCCGGACCCGAGCGCCAGCTTCGACGCCTATGTCGGCGGCGACAACGTGCGCTACGGGGCCGCCTGGGCGCAGTACATGGTCGACAACGGCCACATCGAATCCGGCGATTTCGTCTGGATGCCGGTCGAGATCCCGGGCGCGACCTACGGCGTCCAGCTCGAGGAGGGCATCTCTTCGGTCCTCGAGCCGCTCGGCGCAACCTGGGAGGTCACCGACGCCACGCTCGACCAGGGCGAGGTCATCACCCGCATGTCAGACTACCTGACCGCCAACCGCGACCGCATCGACGCGATCATCGGTCTGGGCGATCTCGTGACCGGCTCGATCAAGCGCGTCTTCGACCAGGTCGGCGTCGCGGCGGGCGACATCCCGGTCGTGGGCTGGGGCAACTCGCTCGACACCACCCAGGAGGTGCTGAGCGGCTACGTCAACGCCGCGCAGTGGCAGGACCCGCAGGCGACGTCCTACATGGCGCTCTCGATGGCCAGCATGGCGGCGAGCGGCATCCCTCCGGGTTTCAACGTGATCACCGGCGCGCTCTACGAGGCCGACACCGCGCAGATCTACGACGACATCCTCTCGGGGAACTGATCCCGTGACGCGGCGCCCGCGGCGGGTTCCCGCGGCGGGCGCCGGACCGGCATGACCACTTTCGGCCGGCGCGCCGTCGCGCCGGTTCGCGACCCTCCAGAAAACGGCGTCTTCACTTGGAAAACCGCACGGCTCTTCAGCGGCTGATCTCCATGCCGGAGTTCGCCCCGCTCGTTCTTCTCGTCCTCGAGATCGGCGTCTTCTGGTCGATCAATCCCGCGTTCCTCTCGGCGCTCAACATCGGCAACACTCTGGCCTTCACGGTCGAGCTCGGCCTGATCGCGCTGGCCATGACCATGCTGATGACCTCCGGCGAGTTCGACCTCTCGGTGGGTTCGGTCTTCGGCTTCGCGCCCGTGGTGATGTGGACGCTCTTCAACACCGGCTTCGGCCCGCTCTGGGTCTGCTTCGCGATCGCGATCCTGCTCGCCGCCGGCGTGGGCCTGACGAGCGGCCTTTTCGTCACGCGGCTCAAGATCCCGTCCTTTCTCGTGACGCTCGGCATGCTGCTCGTCGTGCGCGGCACGGCGCTTTTCATCACCGACGGCTTTCCGCAGCGCACATGGCGCGCCGAGGGCCAATGGCTCGCCGAGATCCTCGTCGGCGATTTCTACATCGGGAGCCTGCGCATCTACGCCTCGCTCTTCTGGTTCGTCGCGGCGGCGCTCATCCTGCATTACGTCCTGACGAAAACGAAATACGGCAACTGGATCCAGGCCTCCGGCGGCAATCCGATGGCTGCCAAAGCGCGCGGCGTGAAGGTCAACGCGGTCAAGATCTGGCTCTTCATCCTCTGCTCCTCGATGGCGGCCTTCGCCGGCATCATCAGCTCGATCCGCACGGCGGCGGCCAACCCCAACAGCGGCACCGGCTACGAGCTCGAGGTCATCGCCATGGTCGTGATCGGCGGCACCGTCCTGACCGGCGGGCGCGGCACCATCATCGGCACCGTGCTCGGCGTCCTCATCCTGCGGATCATGCGCAACGGCATCGTCATGATCGGCGTGCCGGGCCTCGCCTACAACATCTTCATCGGGGCGATCATCCTCGGCATGATGGCGCTGCATTCCTGGATGGAACGCCGCCACAACGCGGGGGACTGAGCGATGACGGACCTCATCGAGATGCGCGACGTCCACAAGCACTACGGCCGCATCCACGCGCTCGACGGCGTCAACTTCTCCGTCCGCGAGCGCGAGATCGTGGGCTTGCTCGGCGACAACGGCGCCGGCAAGTCCACGCTCATCAAGGCGCTCTCCGGCGCCGTGCCGATCACCAGCGGCGAGTTCCGGATCCGGGGAAAGAAGGTCCAGATCACCTCGACCACCGACGCCATCGACCACGGCATCGAGACCATCTACCAGGACAGCGCACTCGTCCCGCAGCTGTCGATCGCGCGAAATCTTTTTCTCGGCCGTGAGCCGATCACGGGGCCGCGCTGGCTCAACCGCATGGATCAGGCCACGATGAACGAGGTCGCCTCGACCCTTCTGCGCGAGGTCGGCATCACCAAGAAAATCCCGCCGACCACGCCCGTCGGCGCGCTCTCGGGCGGCGAGCGCCAGGCCGTCGCCATCGCCCGCGCGATGCATTTCGAGAGCGACCTGATCATCCTCGACGAGCCCACCAACAATCTCGGCGTGGCCGAGGTGCACGGCGTCCTGACCTTCGTGCGCAGCGCGCGCGATTCGGGGCATTCCTGCATCTTCATCGCCCACAACATCCACCACGTCTTCCAGGTCGTGGACCGCATCGTCGTCATGCGGCGCGGTCAGGTCGTCGCCGACGACATCGACCCGAAAAAATCGACCGTCGAGGCGGTCGAGCGCGTCATCACCGGCATGGACCATTGAACGGCGGAGACCGCGCATGAAAGTCGATCTCGACGGCAAGATCCTGATCGTCACCGGCAGCACCCACGGCGTCGGCGCGGCCATCGCCCGCCAGGCGGCCGCAAGCGGCGCCGCCGGGATCCTCGTCGCCGGTCTCGACTCCGCGGATGCGGCCAAGGTCGCGGCCGAGATCGCCGCGTCCGGAACGAGGACCGCGACGGCCATCGACGATCTCGCCGACCCCGACGCGCCCGACCGGGTCTTCGCCAAGGCGATCGAGGCATTCGGCCGCGTCGACCTTCTGGTGAACGCCGCCGCCGTCACCGACCGCGCCGGCTGGCCCGACGCGACCGTCGCCGAATGGGACCGCCAGTTCGCCGTCAACGCCCGCGCGCCGTTCGTCCTGATGCAGCGCGTGATCGCCGGTCTTCTCGACCGGGGCGCTGAGGGGTCCATCGTCAACATCCTCTCCGTCAACGCCATGTGCGGGGCTCCGGACCTGGCCGTCTATTCCGCCACGAAGGGCGCGCTCGCGACCCTGACGCGGAACGCGGCCCAGGCGCACATGGCGCAGGGCATCCGCGTCAACGGCATCAATCTGGGCTGGGCCGAGACGCCGGGCGAACACAGGATGCAGTCCGAGATCCTCGGCAAGGGGCCGGGCTGGCTGGCCGAGGCCGAGGCGAGCCAGCCGCTCGGGCGTCTGGTCTCCACCGACGAGGTCGCCCGCATGGCCGTTTTCCTGCTCAGCCCCCAGGCCGGGCTCCTGACCGGAACGCTGACCGATTACGGCCAGTTCGTCGTCGGATCGGTCTGAGGCCCGTGGCCGCGCGGCTGGGTCCGGACAGTCTCGCGTCGCTCCCGCCCGAGGTGCGGCGTCCCGGCTATGACCGCGCGGCGCTCTCGCCCGGCATTCTGCATCTGGGGGTCGGCGCCTTCCACCGCTGCCACCAGGGCGACTGGACCGACGACGCGCTCGAGGCCGATTTCGGGCCTTGGGGCATCCGGGGCGTGAACCTTGCGCCCCCCGACCTCGCTCCGACGCTCGGCGCGCAGGCCGGACTCTATTGCCGCGAACTGCGCGAGGCGGGCCGCTCCGACCTGCGTCTGATCGGCGCGATGATCGGCACGGCGTCCGTCGGGACGCCTCGGGGCGCCGCGACCGCCCGCGCCTGGGCCGCCGATCCGGCGACGCGGATCGTCACCATGACCGTCACCGAAAAGGGCTATCGCCACCACCCCGCGACCGGCGACCTCGATCTCGACCATCCCGCCATCGTCGCGGATCTCGCGGATCCGGCCAGCGCGACGTCGGTTCCGGGCTTCGTGACCCGCATGCTGCGCGACCGCGCCGAACACGGGATCGCGCCGCCGATCCTCATCAGCTGCGACAACGTCCCGGACAACGGCGCGACGCTGCGCCGCTGCGTGCTCGGATACGCGGCCGCGATCGATCCCGCGCTGGCCGATCTCATCGGCTCGAAGGTCACGTTTCTCGACACCATGGTCGACCGCATCGTGCCAGCCACGCGGGACGCCGACCGCGACCGTTTCGAGGCCGCGACCGGTCTGCGCGACGAGGCGCTCGTCGTCGGCGAGCCGTTCCGCATGTGGGTGATCCAGGATCGCGGCGCGACGCTGCCCGCCTGGGACCGGGCGGGCGCGATCGTCGTGCCCGACGTGCGCCCCTACGAGATCCTCAAGATGCGCGTCGTGAACGGCATCCAGTCGAACCTCTGCCAGCTCGGACTGCTCGCCGGCGTCGAATTCATGGCCGACGTGATGGCCGATCCGATCTTCGCGGAATTCGCCGAGCGCACCATCCGCCGCGAGGTCATCCCGCATCTGCCGGAGGTTCCCGGCGTCGATCTTGACGGCTATCTCGTCACCACGCTCGGGCGCCTCGCCAACCCCGATCTGCGCCACGCGACGGCGCAGATCTCGACCGACGGCTCGCAGAAGATCCGCCAGCGCCTGCTCGACCCGCTGCGGGACGCGCGGCGGGCAAGCGGACCGTGGCAGGGGCTGGCGCTCGGGATCGCGGGGTGGATGGGCTACATGCGCGGCGTCGATCACGCCGGACGCCCGCACCCGGTCGAGGATCCCCTCGCCTCACGCGCGCGAGACATCGCCCAAACCGCCGGATCCGCGCGCGAACGCGTCGCCGGAATGCTGGCGATCCGCGAGGTGTTCGGCACGGATCTCTGCGAGGATTCCGAACTCGTCGATACGCTCTCCATCTTCGCGGACGCGCTTGAACGCCGGCCCGCCCGCGACGTCGTGCGCGACGGCCTCGCGGCGCAAGCCGCATGAGCCTCACCGTGTTCCTCGCGGTGATCCTCGCCGCGTTTCTGCACGCGGGCTGGAACGCCATCGTCAAGGGCGGCGCCGACAAGGGCCTCGCGATGACCGCCGTGGTGCTCGGCCACGTCCCCTGCGCCCTCGCGTCGCTCGCCTTCGTCCCGCTCCCGGCGCGCGAAAGCTGGCCGTGGCTCGCCGCCGGCATCGCGCTCCATCTCGGTTACCAGCTGTTTCTTCTCACAAGCTACCGCATCGGCGACCTCACCCAAGTCTATCCCATCGCGCGCGGCGTCGCCCCGCTGATCGTCGCCGGAGTTTCCGTCGCGTTTCTCGGCGTCACCCTCGCGCCGCTGGAACTGCTCGGCGTGCTCACCATCGGCGCCGGCATCATGAGCCTCGCCCTCGTCCGCCAGAGCGACGGGCTCAAGAACCACCGCGCGGCGATCTACGCGCTCATCACCGGATGCTTCATCGCCGCCTATTCGCTGGTCGACGGCATCGGCGCGCGGCTTGCCGGCACGGCCGTCGGGTTCTTCTCGGTCGCGGCCGTCTGCAACGCGATCCTGTTCTCCGCCATCATGGGCTGGCGCTCGCCCGGTCTCATTCGCGCGACCTTGACGCGCGGCAAGCGCGTGATGGCGATCGGCGGCACGGCGTCGTTCATCGCCTACGCGCTGGTCATCTGGTCCTTCACCCAGGCTCCCATCGCGCTCGTCACCGCGCTCCGCGAGACCAGCATCGTCTTCGCCATGCTCATCGGCGTGCTGGTCCTCAAGGAGAAGGTCGATCTGCTGAAGATCGTCTCGACCATGGTGACGCTGCTGGGCGCCGCGTTCCTGCGCCTCGCGCGGTAAGAGCGCCTTGACCGCCTACTGATGCCGCAGCGCGTCGATCGGATGCATCCGCGCCGCGCGTCTGGCGGGGAAGTAGCCGAAGATCACGCCCACGGCGGCCGAAAAGCCGAAAGCCATCAGAACGATCAGCGGATCGGGCGAGAAAGGCACGCGCAGCAGGTCCGAGCCGATCGCGGCCAGCGCCAGACCCAGAAGGATCCCCAGCAGACCGCCGAGCAGCGACAGGACGATCGCCTCCACCAGGAACTGGAGCAGGACCTGGCTCTCGCGCGCGCCGACGGCCAGACGGATGCCGATCTCATGCGTGCGCTCGGTCACCGAGACCAGCATGATGTTCATGATCCCGATCCCGCCGACCAGAAGGCTGACGGCGGCGACGGCGGACAGGAGCCCGGTCAGCACCGAGGTGATGCCGGTCAGGACCGAGGCGATCTGTTTCATGTCGAAGACGTTGAAATCGTCCTCCTCGAGTGGCGAGATCCGCCGCCGCTCGCGCATCAGCCGCTCGATGTCCGCCTTGGCGCGGTCGGTCGACAGGCCGTCCCGGATGGCCACGAAGATCATCGAGACGTCGGAATTTCCCGAGACCCGGCGTTGGAAGGTGCGGATCGGCATCAGCACGAAATCGTCCTGGTCGGTGCCGAAGCTCGACACGCCCTGTTCCTCGATGACCCCGATCACCCGGCACGAGATCGATTTGAGCCGAAGGTTCTGGCCGATGGGATCGCCGCTCCCGAACAGTTCGCGACGCACGGTCTCCCCCAGCAGGCACACGGCCGCCCCGGTCCTGAGTTCGCTCTCGTAGAACGGGCGGCCCGTCACGACCGGCATGTCGCGCGCCTCCAGATACTGGCTGTCGGTGCCGGTGACGCTGGTCACGTGGTTCTCGTTGCCGAGGATCGCGGTCATCGTGCGGGTGTTGGCCGGGGCCGCGGCGCGGACCGACGCGATCTGGGTCTGGATCGCCTCCACGTCCCTCATGTCGAACGCCGCCGCGGTGCCGGCCGACGTCCCCGGACCCTGCTGCGGCTGGCCGGGCCGCACCATCAGCAGGTTCGTTCCCAGCTTGGCGACGTCCCGCGTCACCTGATCCGTCGAGCCTTGTCCCACGGTGACCATCGCGATCACCGCCGCGACGCCGATGACGATGCCGAGCACGGTCAGGAACGACCGCAGAAGGTTGCGAAGGATCGCCTGGACCGACAGGCGTACGGTTTCCCACAGCATCTCAGGCGACCCTGCGGTTGCTCAGGTCGCGCTCGATGCGGCCGTCGCGGAAATGGATCACCCGGCTCGCGTATTCCGCCATGTCGGGCTCATGCGTCACCATGACGATGGTGATCCCCTCGTCGACGTTGAACCGGGTCAGAAGGTCCATGATCTCGCGGCTCGTGACGGTGTCGAGATTGCCGGTCGGCTCGTCCGCCATGATCACCGCCGGGCGCGAAACGATGGCGCGGGCGATGGCCACGCGCTGCTGCTGGCCGCCCGAAAGCTCCGACGGATCGTGCTTCGCGCGGTCCTCGAGCCCGACCTTGGCCAGCGCGTCCAGCGCCATCGCGCGGCGTCTGGCGCGCGGGATGCCTTTGTAGATCAGCGGCAGTTCCACGTTCTCGACGGCCGGGGTGCGTGGCAGCAGGTTGAAGCCCTGAAACACGAAACCGATATAGGTGCGCCGCAGCAGGGCGCGTTGATCCCGCGACAACGAACCGACATCGGCGCCCATGAAGCGGTACGTTCCTTCCGACGGCACGTCGAGACAGCCGAGCAGGTTCATCGCCGTCGACTTGCCCGATCCGCTCGGCCCCATGATCGCGACGAATTCGGCCGCGGCGATCGTCATGTCGACGCCGTCGAGCGCGCGCACCTCGGCGTCGCCCGTCCCGTAGCGCCGCGTGATGCCGGAAAACGCGAGGAGAGGCGACGGGTCCGACATCAGCCGGCCGCCAGGTCCACTATGACCTGATCGCCGGCTTCGAGACCGTCATCGGGGACCGCCGTGTTCAGCCCGTCGGTCGCACCCGGCAGCACCTTGACCGGATCGGCGAGCCCGTCGCGCAGGATCCAGAGCGTCCGCCTGCCTTCCGTGTCGGCGGGAGGCGGCGTCGTCGTGCCGGAACTCGGGGGCTTGGGTATCAGAAGCCCGAGCAGCCCGCTGCCGGATTCGCCGCCTTGATCCGTCTCGGGGGGCGCGAACCGGAACGCCGCGTTCGGCACGAGCAGCGCGTCCGCGATCTCGTTCACGGTGATTTCGGCGGTCGCCGTCATGCCGGGGCGCAGCAGGCGGTCGGAATTGTCGATGCTGAGGATCGCCTCGTAGGTCACCACCCCGTCGACGGTCTGCGGCGCGAAGCGCAGCTCGGCGATCTCGGCTGGAAACGATCGTCCCTGATAGGCCTCGACCGTGAATTTCGCCTGCTGGCCGACCTGGACGGACCCGACATCGGCCTCGTCGATGTCCACCCTCAACTCCATCTTCGAAAGGTCCTCCGCGATGGTGAACAGGATCGGCGCCTGAAGCGAGGACGCCACGATCTGTCCGACATCGATGTCGCGCGACAGGATGATCCCGTCGATCGGAGAGCAGATGCAGGCTTTTTTCAGGTTCGTCTCGTCGATCGTCAGATCGGCGGCGGCCACCTTGGCGTCCGCCCGCGCAACGGCCGCCGCGGCTTTGGCGCGGGCATAGGCGGCCTCGGCGGTCTGCAGTTCCTGAATGGAGGCCACGTTGCGTTCGACCAGCGTCATGATCCGGTCATTCTGCGCGCGCGACTCCTCGACGGTCGC
Source organism: uncultured Alphaproteobacteria bacterium (assembly GCA_963698685.1). GTDB lineage: Bacteria > Pseudomonadota > Alphaproteobacteria > Rhodobacterales > Rhodobacteraceae > Amaricoccus. Next base: position 32,997 of record CAVORV010000026.1, on the reverse strand, counting down.
GTCCGCCTCCGCGACCCGGGCCTCGCGCGCCTCGAGGGTGGCTTTCCCCTGCGCGAGGGTCGCTTCCAGCTTTTCGGTGTCGAGGCGCGCAAGAACCTGGCCCACGGCGACCCGGTCATTGTTGTCCACCAGAACCTCCCGGACCGTGCCCGACAGCTCGCTTGAGATTTCGACGAGGTTGGTCGGCTCGACGGTACCGGTCGCCGTCACGGTCACGACAAGATCGCCTCGCGTGATCGGCGCGGTGACGTAGGCGATGGCGTCGCCCTGCGACGTCCGTCCGGTCCAGTACCACGCGGCAAGCGCCAGCGACGCGACGATGAGCCCCGCCACCAGCACCGGTCTGCGCCACTTGGGCGCGCGCGCCGAAGCGAGAACCGTGTCGATGTCGGGCCTTTCGGGTTCCGAAGCCATTCCGTCAGTCTCCTTCGCGCGAAGCCCTACACGCCGACCCGTCCGCGTCGTTTGATCTCGGTCAAAGCCCGTTCGGCGGGGCCGGAGGCCGCGATACGCCGCAACGTCGCCCGCGAACGTCCATGACGCGCGGACATCTGCATGTTAACACTTAAGCCCAGCAATTACAGTGAGTTGGCTCGACGCCAATGTTGGACGCCAAAGCCCGTCAGAACCCCACATACCGATCCCGCCGGTGATTGATCGCGATCACGAGGTTGAGAACCACCGCCCCCGCCATGGAATAGAGAACCGCGCCGGGGTCCAGCACGAGAAACGCCGCCCCGAAAATCGCCGCGTCGATCCCCATCTGGACCCATCCCGCCCGGATCCCGAAACGGTCCTGCAGCCACACCGCGAGGATGCCGATCCCGCCCAGGCTCGCCCGATGCCGGAAAAGGGCCAACAGGGCCGCACCCGAAAGCATCCCCGCCAGAACCGCGCCCGCCAGCGGATCGATCTCCCCGAAGGTGATCAGACGCGGCTGGAGCATTGAAAACAGCGCCACCAGCGAAACCGCCACGAAGGTCTTGAGCGTGAACGCCCAGCCCATCCGCTTCACCGCCAGCACGTAGAACGGCAGGTTGATGACGAAAAAGACGGGGCCGAACGCCAGCCCCGTCACCGTCGATATCAGCAGCGCCAGACCGGCGGTCTGACCTGTGATCAGCCCCAGATGCCCGAGGATCGCCAGCCCCAAAGCGGCCAAAGCCGCTCCGAAGAACACGCCTTGCGCGTCCTCCAGGCGGGAATGCGGCGAGACCTCGGGCGCGTCGCTCAGCCGAGCGCCTTCTGGAGGTTCAGATCGACCTTCTCGAGGAACCCGGTCGTGGTCAGCCATTTCTGTTCCGGCCCGACCAGCAGCGCCAGATCCTTGGTCATGAACCCGGCCTCGACCGTATCGACCGTCACCTTCTCGAGCGTCTCCGCGAAGCGCTGGAGCGCCTCGTTCCCGTCAAGCTTGGCGCGATGCTTCAGCCCGCCCGTCCAGGCGTAGATCGACGCGATCGAGTTGGTCGAGGTCTCCTTGCCCGCCTGATGCTGCCGGAAGTGCCGCGTCACCGTCCCGTGCGCCGCCTCGGCCTCGACGGTCTTGCCGTCCGGCGTCATCAGCACGCACGTCATCAGCCCGAGCGACCCGAAGCCCTGCGCCACCGTATCCGACTGCACGTCGCCGTCGTAGTTCTTGCAGGCCCAGACGTAGCCGCCGTTCCACTTCATCGCGCAGGCGACCATGTCGTCGATCAGACGATGCTCGTAGGTGATCCCGGCTTCCTTGAACTTGTCGGCGAACTCCGCCTCGAACACCTCCTGGAACAGATCCTTGAACCGCCCGTCATAGGCTTTGAGGATCGTGTTCTTGGTGGAAAGATATACCGGCCATCCGAGGCTCAACCCGTAGTTCATCGATGCCCGCGCGAAGTCGCGAATCGAATCGTCCAGGTTGTACATCGCCATGGTCACGCCGGCGCCCGGCGCCTGGAACACCTCGCGCTCGATCTCCTGCCCGTCGTCGCCGACGAACTTGATCGTCAGCTTGCCCGGTCCGGGAAACCGGAAATCCGTCGCGCGGTACTGGTCGCCGAAGGCATGACGTCCCACCACGATCGGCTTGGTCCATCCGGGCACCAGACGCGGCACGTTCTGGCAGATGATCGGCTGGCGGAAGATCACGCCGCCGAGAATGTTGCGGATGGTCCCGTTCGGCGAGCGCCACATCTGCTTGAGGCCGAATTCCTCGACCCGCTGCTCGTCCGGCGTGATCGTCGCGCATTTCACGCCGACGCCATATTTCTGGATCGCATGCGCCGCATCGACGGTGATCTGATCGTCGGTCCGGTCGCGCTCCTCGATCCCGAGGTCATAATATTTCAGATCAATGTCCAGATAGGGCAGGATCAGCTTCTGCTTGATGAAATCCCAGATGATCCGGGTCATCTCGTCGCCGTCCAGCTCGACGACCGGATTTTCGACTTTGATCTTGCTCATTTCGTCCCCTTCTGGGCTTCACCATGGATTCGGATTGCCGTTTCCCTAACCCAAATCCGGGAGCCTGGAAAGCCGGTATGCAACCGTATGCCGAAAAAGGTCCCCGCGTCGGTTCTCCGCCCCTGTTGTCGACGCGCGACCCGCGTCGTATCACGCGGGCGGATGCGGGGAATGACGATGGCGGGTACGAACCACAAGCGCGAGACGGAGACGGCGGGAGCGGCGCCGGTCTTCGTTCTCGTCGCCCCGCAGATGGGCGAGAACATCGGCGCCGCCGCGCGCGCGATGTGGAACTTCGGTCTCGACCGGATGCGTCTCGTCGCCCCGCGTGACGGCTGGCCGAACCCCAAGGCCCAGGCGATGGCCAGCGGCGCCGCCCGCGTTCTCGATCAGGTCGGTCTCTTCGACGACACCCGCGCCGCCTGCGCCGATCTCACCCACGTCTTCGCCACGACCGCGCGCGACCGGTCGCTCGCCAAGACCGTGATGACGCCCGAGCGCGCGATGTCCGAGGCCCGCGACATGATCGCGGCGGGCGAACGCGTCGGCGTGCTCTTCGGTCCGGAACGCTCGGGGCTTGAGACCGCCGACGTGGTGCGCGCGAACACCGTGATCTCCGTGCCGGTGAACCCGGCCTTCGGCTCGCTCAACCTGGCGCAATGCGCCCTTCTTCTGGCCTATGAATGGAAAAAACTGACCGACGCGACGCCGGCGGCCGCGGAGGCTCTCGGCAAGGCCATCCGCGCCGAAGGCCGCGAGGTCGACGCTTTCCTCGAGCGGCTGTTCGAGCGTCTCGACGGCGCCGGGTTCTTCTTTCCGGAGGCCAAGCGCGACAGCATGACCGCCAACCTCGAAAACCTGTTCCGCCGCGCGCCGCTCACCGACGCCGACGTGCGCACGCTGCACGGCGTCATGCGCGCCCTCGCCGAGGGCCGGCGCGGCGAATGACGCTTGCCCGGACGTGGCCACGCGCCTAGATGCGCCAACGGAGGCCGGAATGAACAAAAAACGCAGCATTTTCGAGGATGTCACCGAGACGGCGGCCGCCGCGCCAGCTCCGACGCCCGCTCCGCGACGCAAATCCGCGCGCGGCGCGATCGCCATCTGGCTGACGGTCCTCTTCGCGCTGGTCGTGGTGATGATCGCGGTGGGCGGCCTCACGCGACTGACCGATTCCGGCCTGTCGATCACCGAATGGCGGCCCGTCACTGGCGCGCTCCCGCCGCTGGACGCCGCCGCCTGGGACGCCGAGTTCCAGAAATACCGCGCCAGCCCGCAATACGAGATCCTGAACCGGGGCATGGAGCTCGCGCAGTTCAAATTCATCTACTGGTGGGAATGGGGCCACCGCCAGCTCGGCCGCGTCATCGGCCTTGTCTGGGGTCTCGGCTTTCTCTGGTTTCTCCTGCGCCGCCAGATCCCGCAGGGCTGGACGCCGCGCCTTCTGGCGCTCGGCGCGCTGGGCGGACTGCAGGGCGCGATCGGCTGGTGGATGGTCGCCTCCGGTCTCCAGGGCGGCATGACCAGCGTCGCATCCTACCGTCTCGCCGTGCATCTCGGACTCGCCTTCCTGATCCTCGGCCTGATCGCATGGCAGGTCATGTCCCTGCGCCGCACCGAATCCGACCTGCTCCAGTCCCGCCGCCAGCGCAATCAGGGCCTGATGGGCTGGGGCTCGGTCCTGATCGCCGTGACCTTCGTACAGATCCTCCTCGGCGCGCTCGTGGCGGGCATCGACGCGGGGCGGAGTTTTCCGGAATGGCCGCTGATGGCCGGCGAGATCTTCCCGTCCACGGCGTTCGATCTCGCGCCGCTCTGGAGCAACTTCCTCGACAACGCGGCTCTGGTGCAGTTCAACCACCGCCTGCTCGGCTACGTCCTCTTCGTCCTCGGCGCCGTCGCGTGGTGGCGCAGCCGCGCGAGCGCCCTGACGGGACTGCGCCGCGCCTTCGACGCGATGATGCTGATGTTGATCGCCCAACTGATCCTCGGGATCGTCACCGTGCTCTACGCGGCCCCCTGGAACGTCGCGATCGTCCACCAGCTCGGGGCCGTCGCGCTCTTCGTCCTTGTGATCCGCGCCCGCTTCATGGCGCTCCACCCGCTCCGGCAGCGCATCGCCCGCGGCTGAAAGCGGCTCCGGCTTTTCATACTGACATGAAGCCTGGAGAGCAGTCGGCACGCGCCAACAGGCGCGGGCCAAACAGAAGGCTCGCGTGCAACGGCGCGCTCCGCCGAGGCGGCAAAGGCCGCCCCGGCGGTCCCTACCCCCGGATGGCCTTGAGCAGCACGTCCACATTGGCCGGATCGGCGTCCGGCGTGATCCCGTGCCCGAGATTGAAGACATGCGGTCCCCCGCTGAAACCCTCCACGCAGCGCTTCGCCGCGTCGCTCAGCGCGTCGCCTCCGATCACCATCAGAAGCGGATCGAGATTGCCCTGCACGCAGGTCCTCGTCTGCACCTCCCGCGCCGCCCAGGCCGGATCGACCGACGTGTCGAGCGCGCAGCACTCGACCCCGGTCGCCGCGACATAACTGGCGTAGTTCCCGCCCGCCCCGCGCGGGAAACCGATCACCGGCACCCCCGGATGCGCGGCCCGGATCGCGTCGACGATCCGCTTCGCCGGCGGATCGCGTATTTCTCGAACTTCTCGCCCGGCAGACGCGCCGGCCCAGCTGTCGAACATCTTGACGGTCTCGGCCCCAGCCTCGATCTGCCGCAGCAGATACGCGATCGTCGCCTCGGTGATCCGGTCCATCAGCGCGTCGAACGTCGCAGGATCGCCGTACATCAGCCGCCGTGCCGGGGCCTGGTCCGGCGTTCCGCGTCCCGCGATCATGTAGGTCGCCACGGTCCAGGGCGCGCCCGCGAACCCGATCAGCGCCGTCTCCGCCGGCAGTTCCGCCGCCAGCCGCCGCACCGTCTCATAGACCGGTGACAGCGTCTCGTGAATATCCTCGACCGGCTTCAGGGCGGCCAGACCCGCCGCGTCCGTGATCGTGGACAGCCGCGGCCCCTCGCCCTCGACGAATTTCAGATCGGCGCCCAGCGCCTGGGGCACCAGCAGGATGTCTGCGAACAGGATCGCCGCGTCGAAGCCGTAGCGCCGGATCGGCTGCAGCGTCACCTCCGCCGCGAGATCGGGATTGTAGCACAGGTCGAGAAAGCTGCCCGCCTCGGCCCGCGTCGCGCGGTATTCCGGCAGGTACCGCCCCGCCTGCCGCATCATCCAGACCGGCGGCACGGCGAGCGTCTCGCCCGCCATCGCCCGCATCAACAGCTTTTCCTTCGATTTCATTCCCGCATCCCGCTTTGCATTCCGACGGGCGCGACCTTACAGATGTCGCGCGAATAGGAAAGAGACGCCGCCCATGATTGACGACCTTCCCGACCCCGACCGCCCCCTCCGGATCGGCACGCGCGGCAGCCCGTTGGCGCTCGCTCAGGCTCACGAGACCCGGGCGCGTCTGGCCGCCGCCCACGGGCTGCCGGAGACGGCGTTCGAAATCGTCGTGATCAAGACCACGGGTGACCGCGTCCTCGACCGGCCATTGTCCGAGATCGGGGGCAAGGGTCTCTTCACGCGCGAGATCGAAGACGCGCTTCTCGACGGCGGGATCGACATCGCGGTGCATTCGATGAAGGACATGCCGACCGAACAGCCGGACGGTCTCGCGATCACCTGCTATCTGCCGCGCGAGGACGTCCGCGACGCCTTCGTGACCCTGGGCGAGGCCTCGCTGGCGAGCCTGCCCGCCGGCGCGGTCGTCGGCACCTCGTCGCTCCGCCGCCGCGCGCAGCTCCGACATCGAAGGCCGGATCTGAACGTCGTCGAGTTCCGCGGCAATGTGCAGACCCGCATGAAGAAGCTGTCCGACGGCGTGGCCGAGGCGACCTTCCTCGCCATGGCGGGCTCCGTCGGCTCGGGATGGACGACATCGCCAGGCGCCGATCGACCGTCGAGGACATGCTGCCGGCGATCGCGCAGGGCGCGATCGGCATCGAACAGCGACTGGATGACGACCGCTGCTCGGCAACTGCTCGCGGCGATCCATGACGGGCCGACCGGGCTGCGCCTCGCCGCCGAGCGGGCGTTCCTCAAGGGGCTCGACGGCTCCTGCCAGACGCCGATCGGCGGGCTGGCCGAACTCGACGGCGAACGCTGCGCCTGCGTGGCGAGATCCTGCGGCCCGACGGATCCGAATGTCTGACCCACGCGCTCGACGCGACCGTCGCGGATGGCGCGACCGGATCGGCGCGGAGACGGCGGCGGTGCTGCGCGGACGCGCCGGGCCCGGCTTCTTCGACGCCTGATGCCGGAGCGGGACATGGCCGAGCCGACGATTGCCTGTCCCGGAATGCGGCACCGAGATCCGCCTGACGGAATCGCTGGCGGCGCCGCTTCTGGCCGCGACCCGCAAAGAGTACGAGGAGCGCATCGCCTCCGAGCGGAACAAGCTCGAACTGCGCGAGGCGGCGCTCGAGATCGAACGCGAGGGCATCGCCAAGGCCCGCCGCGAGATGGAGGCGCAGGTCGCGGCGAAGGTCGACGCGCTCCGGATCGCGGTGGCGGCCGAGGAGGCCGAGAAAGCCCGCGCCGCCGTCTCGGGCGAGGTCGAGACGCAGGCGCGCCGGGTGGAGGAGATGGCCGGCCTCCTCGCCGAGCGCGAGGAGAAGCTGAAAGCGGCTCAGGCGGCGCAGGCCGAGGTTCTGCAAAATCCCGCGAGCTCGATGATCAGAAGCGCGAGCTGGAGCTGACCGTCGAGACGCGCATCGCGGAATCGCTGGCGCCGTGCGGGAGAAAGCCCGCGCGGAGGCGGAGGAGGGGCCCTGAAGCTCAAGGTCGCAGAGCGCGACGAGCAGCTGGCGGCGATGGGCCGCCAGGTCGCGGCGCTCAAGCAGCGACTCGAACAGGGCTCGCAGCAGCTTCAGGGCGAAGTGCTGGAACTTGACTTCGAGAGCGGCGATCCGGGCGCGGTTCCCGAGCGACGCGTCGAGCCGGTCGCGAAGGGCGTCAGCGGCGCGGACATTCTCCAGCGGGTCGCGGCGCCGGGCGGTGCCGTCTGCGGCGCGATCCTCTGGGAGACCAAGCGGACCAAGGTCTGGGGCGGCGACTGGCTGGCCAAGCTGCGCGCCGATCAGCGGGCGGCGGGGGCGGACATCTCGCTGCTGGTGAGCCAGGCGTTGCCGAAGGAGGTCGACACCTTCGCGCCGGTCGACGGCGTCTGGGTCACCGATTACGCGCACGCGCTGCCGCTGGCCGTGGCGCTTCGCGAATCGCTGATCGCGCTGGGAAACGCCAAGGCCGCGCGGGAGGGGCAGGGTACCAAGATGGAGCTGGTCTACGAGTACCTGACCGGGCCCCGGTTCCGGCACCGCATCGAGGCGATCGTGGAGAAGTTCACCGACATGTCCGCCGATCTCGACCGCGAGAAGCAAGGCGATGACCCGCCTCTGGGCGAAGCGGGAGGCGCAGATCGACGGGGTGATCGCCGCCACGGTCGGCATGTACGGCGACCTTCAGGGCATAGCGGGCCAGGCGCTCGAGGAGATCGAGGGGCTTGGAAGCTGCCGCTCCTGGACGGTCCGGAAGAGGACTGAATGAGACCCTGTCAGGCTGTGTCCGCACGCGGACCGTCCCCAAGTGCTTAAAATAAAAAGATAAAAATATTGACGCCGAAATTCCTGATGCCAAGACCCGCCCGACCGTGGTGCGGCCGGGCGGACAGCGCGCGCGTCAGGCGCCCGGTCGGAACGCCGCGCGCGTATTCAGGTAGACCGCCTGGAGCGTCGTCGTGCAGCACATGAAGAGCCGGTTGCGCTTGATGCCGCCGAATTCGACGTTGGCGACGACCTCGCCGGTCAGGATCTTGCCGATCAGGTCTCCCTCGGGCGTGTAGCAGTAGACGCCCTCGCCGGTGGAGGTCCAGATGTTGCCGTGGATGTCCACGCGGAAGCCGTCGAACATGCCGACCGGGCAGGTCGCGAACACCTCGCCGCCGCCGAGCGTCTTTCCGTCGCCGGAGACCGTCATCGTGCGGATATGGCGCGGGCCATCCTCGCGGTGCGAGGCGCCGGTGTCGGCGATGTAGAGCAGGCTCTCGTCGGGCGAGAAGGCGAGGCCGTTCGGTTTCTCGAAATCGGTGGCCACCGCCGTCATCTCGCCGGTGGCGCCGTCGATGCGGTAGACGTTGCACTGGCCGTCCATCTCGCTTGGCGATTGGTCGCCCTCGTATTCGCTGTCGATCCCGTAGCTCGGATCGGTGAACCAGATCGAGCCGTCGGATTTGACCACGACGTCGTTGGGCGAATTGAGCCGCTTGCCCTCGAAATGCGAGGCGAGCACCGTGAGCGAGCCGTCATGCTCGATCCGGCTGACCTGTCGGCCGCGATGCTCGCAGGCGATCAGACGGCCCTCGCGGTCGACGGTGTGGCCGTTCTGGTTGCGCGAGGGTTTCAGGAACTCCGAGACCGACCCGTCCGTCTCGTCCCAGCGCATCAGGCGGTCGTTCGGGATGTCGGACCAGACGAGGTATTTGCCGGCCGGGAAATAGGCCGGCCCTTCGGCCCAGCGGGTGCCGGCATACAGCGTCTCCTTGTGGACGTTGCCCATCACCAGTTTGCCGAAGCGTTTGTCGAGAACCTCGAACGTGTCGGTCAGCATGTCGTCTCCTCCGGATTGAAGTCTTTTTTCTGGAACGGCGCGTTGACGGCCGGTTCAGTCGTCGTCGCCGCGATGGCCGGGGCTGCGCAGGTTGGCCTGCATCATCGCGCGCGCCTGCATCATGGCGCGGCTCTGCATCATCGCCCTGCTCTGCATCATCGCGCGGCTTTGCATCATGGCCCGGGTCTGGATCCCGCCGCCCGACCCGTCGCCGTGAAGCTCGCGGACCTTGAGGTCCTCGCGGTCGATGCCGGGCGCGAGCATCAGCGCGCTGCGGTCGGCTTCCTCCAGCACGACGAAACCGTCGAGATCCTCGGGCACGTAATAGAGTTTTCCGTCGGCGCCGCGCAGGGTGAATCCGCCCGCACCCGCGTCCTCCGCCCCCGCGGGACCGAGGCCCAGGGCCGCCGAGATGTCGCTCTCGTCGGCGTCGAATTCCATCACTTTCTGATCGTCGTCGAGCACCCAGCGCAGGTATTCGGCAACGGGAAAATGCGTCTCGTCGTCATCCCCGGCATCGTCCGGCGCGCGGGGGATGAGGACGAGTGTCGGCCGGGCCAGGGTCGTGACGCGGCCGCCCCGCGCGTAGCCGAAAACGAGAATCAGCCCGCCGTCGACGGTCCCGTTCGTGGCCGCCGTCGCGGCGGGAGACGGCTCGCGGAACCAGCGTTCCGGCAGAGCGCCCTTCATGAAGGCGGCGTCGACCTTCTTGCCGTAGACCGTGACCTTTCGGTCGGGCGTCAGCGCCGCTTTCTGCGTTTCCGTGACCATGTCTCGCGTCCCCTTTCGCGGTTCGGCCGCATGCTAGCGCAAGCGGAGCCTCGGCGCGAAGGAAAATCAGTTCAATCCGGGTCGATCTCGCGCCATTCGAAGCAGTTCCGGATCGCCTGGCGGTTCGCGTCGCCGCTCATCTCGCGGTCCACGCGCAGGAACGTGCGGGCGAGGATCGGATAGGTGAAGCCGTCCGGCTCGATCCTCCGCCACGTCTCGGCGAGCCGCAGACCGACGAGATCGCGCGCGTCGCCGAGCGCGTCGCGAAAGCCCGCAGGGTCGTCGTGGAAGGCCTCGATGCAGGGCCTGCGGTCGAGCTGGCCGAGCCGGTCGTCGCGGGCGGCGGCGCGGACGTCGCGGGCGTAGGCGCGGGTGACGAGGCCCGCCGCGACCAGCCCGTCCATGAAAAATTCGACGCCGATGTCGAAGATCGCGCCCGTCAGCGGCTGACCCAGCGCGTGGACCTGGCCGCCGGTCAACTCGGTCGCGGGGCTGTCGAGGCCCTCGACGTCGCTCAGCTTGAGCGCGTTCGAGGCGTTGCGGATCTGGCGGGTGGGCGAAAGCTCGCCGATGCGGTTCATCTCGTTCTCGACGTAGAGATCGCCCGAGGTCGCGCTGAGCACGTGATCGACGAAGCTCTCGAAATGCAGCGCCGAGATCATCGCCACGCAATCCGACGCGCTCTCGTGAAATCCGCGCCAGGCGGCGGTCATGCCCTCGGGCGTCGGCATTCCGCCGAGCGCGAACAGGATGCCGTGGCCCGTCTCGTGGGCCAGCACGTCGAAATTGAGCGCGAAGGGGCGGAGCGCGCCCTGGTCGTCGGCGCCCTCGCCGCATTCCATGAAGCCCCAGCCGAAATGCGCGTTGTTCCACGGAACGTGCGGGATCATCTCGAGCCGGGGATGCGTGCCCGCGAAATGCCAGTGCAGCGGACCGCCGAGATAGGTCTCCCAGACGTCGAGCACCCGGCGGACCGCGCCGAACATGTGCGCGGACATGAAACCCGGATCGTCAGGAAACAGGTGATCGAAATGGCCGCCGGCGCAGGGCTCGACCGGCGGGGAGACCCGGCCGCGATACGGCGGCAGGTCGCTCTCGCCGTAGGGCTTCTTGGCCAGCGGTTCGACCATGTACATGCGGGCGTCGGACGGGCCGGGGCCGAGACTGCCCGCAGGCGACGAGACCCAGACGGTCTCGGGCCGCGCGAACCCGGCCAGGACCGGCGACTGCGCGAAGAGGCGGAAGCGGGTGCCGTGCGGGCGGTGAAATCCGTTCAGCGAGAAGGCCATGGCGCCTCCGATGCGGTCTCGCCGAAGGCCGCGTCCCAGAGCGCGGTGCGCTCGAAACGGAACATCCGGCGCGGAGCGTCGGCAGGTTCGCCGACCCGCGCGAGCAGTTCGAGCGCGTCGAGACGCTTCTGCGAGACGCGGTTGTCCTGAAGCCGGGCAGCGAGCTCCGGTGGGAGGTCGCGGGCCATTCGGGCCCAGGTCCGGTCTTTGTAGAAAGCGCCTTTCGCGATCGCGAGCGCCGCGTTCATCCCGTCATCGTCCACCACGCCGGCCTCGCGGGCGGCGGCCAGGGTGGCGCGGACATCGACGAGCGCGACGGTGCCGGTCCAGCCGAGTTCGGCGGGTCCGTGGGCGACGGCGACCTCGCCGTCATCCTCGAACGGATCGTCGAACGGGTCGAATCGGCCTGCCACGTAGGCTTGATAGATGCGCCCCACGCCGGTCATGCCGAACTGCGCCAGCTCGGCGGCGCGCAGCGCGCCGATGCTCGCCGCGCCGAAGACCGGGACGCCCCGGGCCAGCGCGTGGAGGATCTCCTTGTGCCAGACGGACGGGGCCTGCTCGAAATAGCCGTCGACCAGGCCGATGGCGCGGGGGCGGTGGGCGTCGAGCGCCGCCATGATGTCGCCGCGTTTCGCCGGCGGCAGAAAGGTCGCGTCGAGGGCCGCGCGCGCCTCGTCGAGCGGCAGGCTCGGGCCGAGGAAGACGCAGACGCTCATTGCGCGGCCTTTAGGATCGAGGCGGCGCGCGGCCCGGGAACCCAGCCGGTCTCGGCGCCTTCGAAAGCGGCTTCGAGGCCGGGCACGACGACGCGTACCACGGGGAAAGGCAGCGCGGGTTTGCCGATGGCGACGCACACGGCCTGGGTGACGCCGACCGCGCGCAAGCCGTCGAGCGCGCGCTCGATGTCGTCGGCGAAGGTGTCGGTCTCGATGTCGAGGATCGCGCCGAAGTCGCGCCGCGGGCGCAGGGACCGGAGGATCCCGGTCGCGGTCTCGCGGCGCGTGGCGATGGCGGCGGGCGTGTAATCCTCGTCGGGAATGTCTTCGCGGGCGCCGGCGATGAAGGTTCCCCGGACCTGGACCGCCTCGGTCAGCGCGCGGATGAGGGCGATGGCGGGCGAGGGATGCGCGCCCGCGCCGATCTCGGCGGCGCCCGTGCCGGAGGGGTCGTGGATCAGCGCGAGAAAGCACGGCGTGCCGGTGTCGGAGGTGGCGTTCCAGACCGCGACCTCGATCCCGGCCGCTTCGAGGCGGTCGAGCAGCCCGCGCGCGGCGGGATCGGTCACGGTGTCGGGCCGTAGCGCGGTCGCGTCGCCCCAGGCGTCGGCGCGCAGACGCCACAGGGTCACGGCGTCGCGTTCGATGACCTCCATCAGCGCGTGGAGCACGGCCTCGTCCGCGGTGTTGCCGGAGGCGAGGCCGTTGGTCGTGGCGGGCCAGGCGCCGGAGCGCGGCGGCTCGGGATGCGCGTAATTGGCGTGGACGATCTCGAACGGCAGCCAGCGCTGACCGCCGCCCATCAGATCGGTTCCCTCGATCCAGAGGAACGGCCGTCCGGGGTCGGGGCCGTCCGGATCCGCGAGCGGCAGGCGGTCGAGGTCGACGAGCCGGTGGGTGTAGCGCAGCTCGTCGATGCTGGCGAATTTGAGCGGCAGATCGACGCTTTCCGCGCACCAGGTCTCGTAGGCCTCCATCACGGCGGACACCCGCGCGGCGTCCGCGGTCAGACCCTTGCCCTGGTAGACCGAGAGCGACCGGGCGTTCGGGCGGCAGGCGGTGAAGACCGGCACGCCGATCCGGTCGAGCCCGGTGATCGCGCCGACGCGGCTGATTCCGAAGACCGGCAGCAGCGGTTTGAGGCGCGCCCATGTCTCGGCGGGCGGACAGGCCCGGCGGCCGCCGTCGCGCCACGATTTCATTTCGCCGGCTCCGGCGCGCCCGCGCCGGCGAGCGCCGCCCGGGCGTCGTCGATGTCCCGGCCACGCGCGGCCGGATCGAGGCGGTCGAGCACGGCCGCGAGCCTGCGCCGCGTCGCGGCGTCTCCCGCGATGCGGTGCCGGTCCGCCGCCGCGCGCAGCTCCAGCGCCAGCGCGCCCTGCGTCGCGGCGATGCCGGCCGCCTCGTCGAGCCACGTCTCGATGAACCCGATGTCGGGCCTCGGCCGCGCCGTCTCGGCCAGCGCCCGGTGGCGGGCGATCTCGGCGCCCCAGTAATTGACGCCCTCGGCCACGATCACCGCGCTGCCTTCCGCCAAGACTTCGAGCGCCGCGTCGACGTCGCCCAGCCGCCGCATCGCGTCGGCGCGCATGCACTGATAGACCGGGAAATCCTCCGGCGTGCCGATCTCGCGCATCACCTCGAAGCCGCCGTCGATCCGGCGCAGGCCCTCCGCCACGTCGCCCTGCGCGACGAGGCTCCATCCCTCGAAAATCCGGCCCTTGGCGCTGTATTCCTCGAGCTCGTGCTCGGCGCTCAGGGTCAGGATCTCGCCGGCGGTCCGGGCGACGGCGATCGGATCGCGGCGGTAGTGGTGCAGCATCACGGTGATGTCGAGCGCGTGCATGACGCTGCCCAGATGCTCGAGTTTTTCGGCATGGGCGAGGGCCGCCTCGGCGTCGGCCACGGCCGCGTCCCCCGCGCCCTGGAGCCAGCCGGTCAGCGCCAGTTCGCCGAGCGCGCAGACCTTGCAGTCATGCCCGCCGTAGAGCTTGCCCTGACCCTCGAAGCCGCCGGATTCGTAGAGGGAGAGCCCCTCGCGGGCGCTGGCCTCGGAAGTCCTGAGCTCGCCCCGCTGGAACGAGTTGGCCCAGACGCAGTGATGCGCCTGGAGACGGAACTCGAGGCCCTCCATCCGCTCTGAGGCGGTCAGGATGCGGTTCGCCCGCGCCGCCATCGTCGCGAAGCTGTCGGAGACGCGCCACCAGCCCCAATAGGCCGGGAAATGCCACTCGGATTCCGGCGTGCGGTCGGCGATGGCCAGCGCCGCGTCATAGGCCTCGCGGGTCTCCGGAGATCCCGGCCCGCGCGACGAGAGAAGCGCGCCGGCAAGCAGCACGCGGGCCTCCAGCGTGGCCGTGCCGCCGCCCGCGCCGCCGCCGATCCGCTCGCGCAGTTCGACGCATTTCGCGAAATGGGCGGTGGCCTCGCGGCTGGCGGAGGCGGCCTCGGCCGAGAGGCCGGCCGCCAGATACCGCGCGGCGGCCTCCTCAAGGCGGCCGCAGCCTTCGAGATGCCAGGCGAGCGTTTCGGGCCGGGTCGCCGCGAGGCGCAGGGGATCCGCCTCGATCCATTCGAGATAGCGCCGGTGCCACGTCTCGCGCGCGTTGCGCACCAGGCTCTCGTAGGCGGCGGTCTGATAGAGCGCGTGTCGGAACGCGAGGCTTCCGCCGCGTGACACGGTCAGAACGCCCGCCATCGACAGGGTGGCGATTGCGGCGTCGATCGTGTCGTCGGACATGCCGCCGACCTCGCTCAGGGCGGCGCGACTGAAATCCGACCCGAGCACCGCGCAGATCTGCGCCACGATCCGCGCGTCGCCCAGCGCGTCGAGCCGCGCCGTGATCAGGCCGAGCAGCGAATCCGGCGTCTGAATCCCGCCGCCCGTGTCGGAGGGCCTGAACGCGCCCCGTCGCAGCACCAACGCGCCGGAACCGATCAGCGCCTTCGTGAATTCCTCGACATAAAGCGGCAGACAGCTTGTGGTCTCGCCGATGTGGCGGGCGGCCGAGATCTCGACCCTGCCGCCGGCATTGGCCTCGATCACCTCCCGGCAGGCCTCCGGTCCGAGGCCGGCGAGATCGATCCGCGTGCCGTCCTCGCCGGTCCACGGGAAATCGAATTCGGGCCGCGCGAGGACGAGGAGCATGCGGCCCCGGTCCGCTCCGGCGCAAAGCTGGTCGACGATCTCGAGCGACGAGGCGTCCATCCAGTGGGCGTCCTCCATCGCGATCAGCAGCGGTCCCGGGCGGCCGCGCGCCAAGGGCCTCGACCGCGGCCGGAACGGCGCGGCGCGGGTCCTCGATCGCGGCCGCCTCCCGCTCGCGGAGGCGCAGGAGGGTCATGGCGTGGCGCGCCCGATCCGGGTCGTCCGGCGCGAACCAGCCTTCGATGGTGGCGAGCGGGTCTTTCGAATCTGGATCCGCGCCCACCGATCTCTCGATCATCGACGTCAGGGCGTCGAAGGGCGTGTCGCGGCCCGCCTCGGACCCGGCCATCTCGATGACCCGCGCGGCGCCTGATCGCGCGAGGAACGCCGCTGCGAGCGTCGATTTGCCGGCGCCGGGCTCGGCCGTCACCGTCGCGCGGACGGTCCGGCCGGATTTGGCGCGACGCCAGAGATCGAGCAGCGTACCCAGTTCCGCGTCGCGGCCGATCAGCGGGCTTTCGGTGCGACGCAGCACCGTCGCGGCGCTCGCGCGTCCGGTGACCTGGAACACCTCGACCGGATCGCGCACGCCCTTGAGTTCCTTGCGTCCAAGCGAGCGCAGATGGAACGACGCCTCGACCAGCGCGCGGGTCTGGGCGCTGATCACGACGCCGTTGGTCGGCGCATGCTGTTCCAGCCGGGCCGCGATGTTGGGCGTCACGCCGGTCAGCGCGTGATGCTCGCGCGTGTCGCCCGACCCCATCTCGCCCACGAGCACCCGACCGGTGTGCAGCGAGATCCGCGCCGCCAGATCGACCTGCTGGCCCGCGCGCGTGACCCGGCCGAGGTCGCGCAGCCGCCGCGTGATCTCCAGCGCGGCGTCGACGCCGTTGATCGCGGAATCCTCGCGCGCGCGCGGATAGCCGAAACACGCGATCACCCCGTCACCAAGGTAATGCGAGATCATGCCGTGATGGCGTTTGATCTCCTGGGCGCAGACGCTCTGATACTCGCGCAGGACGTCGCGCAGATCCTCCGGATCAAGGCGCGAGGCGAGTTCCGTGGATCCCACCACGTCGCAGAACATGACCGTGATCTGCCGGTGTTCTCCGGCCATCTCGCGGTCGAGCGCCGCGTGTTCGCTGAGACGCGTGCCGCAGGACGGGCAGAACCGCGCGCCCGCCGGCAAGGCGGAATCGCAGGCATGGCAAAGGGCCGTGGTCCGCGTGGTGCTCACCGATACCCCCCCGAAGCGCCGCCGCCACGCGTGACGCGCGTGGCGGCGGATTGGGCGCGCGCATATTTTCAGCGCTCCGGAGGAATGTCACCCCGCAATCTGATCGCGCCGCGAAAGCCGTCAGCGCGGTTTGCGAAGGTCCGGGTGCAGGCTGCTGCCGATGATGTGCTCGTTGCGACCGATCACGTGGCTGCTCGATCCCACGATCAGAGGGTCGGGACGCCCGATGACCGCCTGGTCCTTGCCGGGATAGGGCAGCGAATTGAGGAAGTGGCGCAGACAGGCCAGGCGCGCGCGCTTCTTGTCATTGGACTTGATGATCGTCCACGGCGCGTCGGCGGTGTCCGTGTAGAAGAACATCGCCTCCTTGGCCTCGGTGTAATCCTCCCATTTGTCGAGCGACAGGCGGTCGATCGGCGAGAGTTTCCATTTCTTCAGCGGCTCGTGCTCGCGCGAGTTGAAACGGGCGCGCTGCTCCTCCTGCGTGACCGAGAACCAGTATTTGTAGAGGCGGATGCCGTCGCGGACGAACATGCGCTCCAGATCCGGCGTCTGGCGCATGAATTCGAGGTATTCGGTCGGCGTGCAGAAGCCCATCACCCGCTCCACGCCGGCGCGGTTGTACCACGAGCGGTCGAACAGGATCATTTCTCCCGCCGACGGCAGGTGTTCGACATAGCGCTGGAAGAACCATTGCGACTTCTCGCGCTCGGTCGGTTTGTCGAGCGCGATGACCCGGGCGCCGCGCGGATTGAGATGCTCCATGTAGCGCTTGATCGTACCGCCCTTGCCGGCGGCGTCGCGGCCTTCGAAGATCATCACGATCCGCTGGCCGGTATCCCGGACCCAGTCCTGGACCTTGAGAAGCTCGATCTGGAGCTTGGCCTTCTGCCGCTCGTAATCCTTGCGTTCGATCCTGGTCTTGTACGGGTATTCGCCCGTCTCGAACAGGCGGCGCACCTCGGCGGGATCGTGGCGCAGGGACGTGGCCCGGCGCCGCGCAGACGCGGCCGAGGGGGGCCCGGATTCCGGTCCGGCCGCAGGTTTCGCCTCTGCCATCGGTTCGGGCGCGGCGCCCGCATCCTGCTGCGCGTCGGTCGCGGCTGCGGTCTCGATCTCGGCGACGGTTTCCGTTCCGGTCGAATTGGCCGGCGGGGTCTTCTTGTTCATGGTCGCCCTTTCGCGAATTGGTATTGGTACCAACCGCGACCATAGGCGGCTGATCGCGGCCCGCGTTGATTCAGGTCAAAGGAAAAGGGCGGCCGGGCTCAGGACCGGTCCTTGAACGCGTCCGGTCTGGCGGCCCGGGCCATGTGGTCGAGCACGGCGTTGACGAATTTCGACTCCTTGCCGCTCGGATAGAACGCCTTCGCCACGTCGACATATTCGTTGATCGTCACGCGGGGAGGCGTGTCGGTCGAGACCAGCTCCGCCCCCGCCGCGCGGAACAGCGCGCGCAGCGTCGGGTCGATCCGGTCGATCGGCCAGCGCTCTACCAGAGCCTTGTGCGTCAGCTGGTCGATGACGGCCTGCTTTTCCACCGCCGCCGCCAGAAGCGCGCGGAAATGCGGCCGGTCCGGCTCGGCGAAGGTCTCGCCGTCGATCTTGGCTCCGATCCGGTGGGCCTCGAACTCGTCCATGACATCCTCGGCGCCCTGATCGGCCGCCTCCATCTGGAACAGCGCCTGCACGGCGTAGAACCGCGCGGCCGAGCGCATGCGCCGCGCCTGGGCGGCGGTCGGCTTTTTCGGGGCGTCTGCCATCAGATCCGGTCCATCGGGTCGCCGCCGGCCATCCGCACGCCGCCCTCGGGCACAGCGCGTCGCTTCGGCGTGAACCGCCGCGCCAGCGCGATCAGATGCAGCGCCGCCTCGGCCGCGCCACCGCCCTTGTTCTGGCCTGCCGGATCCGCCCGGACCTGCGCCTGGGAAGCGTTTTCGACTGTGAGAATGCCGTTGCCGACGCAATGACCCTGGAGCCCGAGCACTGAAATCCCCCGCGAGCTGTCGTTGCAGACCGTCTCGTAATGCGTCGTCTCGCCCCGGATCACGCAGCCGAGCGCGACGTAGCCGTCGAATTCCCCGGACGCGGTCGCCAACCGGATCGCGGTCGGCAGCTCCAGCGCGCCGGGCACCTCGACCGTCTCATGCGTCACGCCGGCCGCGTCAAGCGTCGCCCGCGCGCCGGCGAGCAGATCGTCGGCGATCGCGCGGTAGAATGGCGCCAGCGCGATCAGAACCCGCGTGGGCCGGTCGAAGACCGGAGGCTTGAGACCCGGATCGGTTTCCTGCCGGGCCATGTCAGTCCTCCGTCTGCGCGATGGGGCGGGCACCCGCGATGGTCAGGCCGTAGCCTTCGAGGCCGACGATCTTGGGACTCGGCGAATTGCTCAGCAGGATCAGATCCTGCAGCCCGAGCGCGTTCAAAATCTGCGCCCCGACGCCATATTGGCGCAACTTGTGCGGGCTCGCGTGATCGCCCGGGTCGAGCTTCATCGACATGTCGCGCAGAAGCACCACGACGCCGCGCCCCTCCTCGGCGATCAGACGCATGGCGTCGCGCAACTGGTGCGAGCGGCCGGGATGCAGCGCCAGCATGTCCTCCATAGGATTGGCCGCGTGCATGCGGACCAGAACCGGCCCGGACGCCGCGAGATCGCCCTTCGACAGCACGATATGTTCGGCCCCCGCCGTCACGTCGGAGAACACGCGCATCATCCATTCGCCGCCGTATTCCGACGTCACCGGCCGCGCCGAGGTCTCGCGCACCAGATTGTCGTGCCGGCGGCGATAGGCGATCAGATCGGAGATCGTGCCGATCTTGAGCCCGTGAAGCTGCGCGAAGGCCACCAGATCCGGAAGGCGCGCCATCGACCCGTCGTCGTTCATCACTTCGCAGATCACGCCCGACGGGTTGAGACCGGCCAGGCGCGAGATGTCGACGGCGGCTTCGGTATGGCCCGCGCGGACCAAGACGCCGCCGTCGCGCGCGCGAAGCGGAAAGATGTGGCCGGGTGTGGCGATGTCGTGCGACCGCGATTCCGGATCGATCGCGACAGCCACCGTGCGCGCCCGGTCATGCGCCGAGATGCCGGTCGTGACCCCCTCGCGCGCCTCGATCGAGGTGGTGAAGGCGGTCTCGTGGCGCGACGAGTTCGACGCGGCCATCAGCGGCAGGCCGAGCGCGTCGAGCCGCGCGCCGGTCAGCGCGAGACAGATCAGGCCGCGCCCGTGCTTGGCCATGAAATTGATCGCGTCGGGCGTGCACATCTGGGCGGGAATCACGAGATCGCCCTCGTTCTCCCGGTCCTCGTGATCGACGAGGAGGAACATCCGCCCGTTGCGCGCGTCGTCGATGATCTCCTCGACGGTAGAGATCGCGTCGCGGTAATCGGTGTCGTCCATCACAGTTTCCGTCCCGTCTCGGCCAAGGGCGCACGCTTAGCGCCGGCGTCTCTGGAACGCCAGAGCGCGGCGGTCAGCCGGAGCCATATTCCGCGAGCCGCGCCACGTAACGCGCGAGCGTGTCGATCTCGAGGTTGACCATGTCGCCCGGCGCGGATTCGCCCCACGTCGTGCTGGCCATCGTGTGGGGAATGAAATTCACGCCGAAATAATGCCCGTCGACCTCGTTCACCGTCAGCGACGTGCCGTTGAGCGCGACCGAACCCTTGGGCGCGATGAAGCGCGCCAGCGCGTCGGGCGCGCTGAACGTGACGCGCGTGCTGTCGCCCTCTGCGCGCATCGCGACGATCTCGGCCATGCCGTCCACATGCCCCGAGACGATGTGCCCGCCAAGCTCGTCCCCGAGCCGCAGCGCGCGTTCGAGATTGACCCGCTTGCCTTCCTCCCAGGCGCCGTGGCCGTTTCCGTTTCCGATCGCCGTTTTCGAGAGCGTCTCGGCGGAGACGTCCACGTCGAACCACGCGCCGCCATCCTCCGCCGGGCCGCGGTCCACCACCGTCAGACAGACGCCGTCGCAGGCGATGGACGCGCCGATGGCGATGCCGTCCGGCGCGTATCCCGAACGGATGCGGGCGCGCAGATCGCCGCGCGCCTCCAGCCGCTCGACACGGCCGACATCAGTGATGATTCCGGTGAACATCGCTCCGCTCCCGACCCCTCGGACGCCGTCTCGTTAGCCCGCGCGGCGTCATGCGGCAAGCCTCGTGGCGGCTCCGCGATCTTCGTTCTGGTCTCGCGGCTGAAAAATGGGTAGGATTCCCGACAAAAGCTGGCAAACAGCGGACATGTGAGGCGATCGATGCAGCAGGCATCCGGCATTCCCAAGGGGATCGCGCGCGCGATTCTGACGGTTTTCTGCGTGGTCGCGCTGGCGGGCTGCACCCTGCCGCGCTCCGGCCCGACGTCCGGCGAGATCCTCAACGCCGCGAATGCCGACGAATACGGGATGCACGTGGTCACGGTCACGCCGGGCATCGCGTCGGTCGCGCGGTCCTCCGAGGCCCTCGGGTTCGGGTCCGAATTCGTCGGCGCCGGCGCGATCTCGCCCGACGCCATCGCGGCGGGCGACCGGCTTTCGGTCTCGGTCTGGGAGAACGTCGACGCGGGGCTTCTGGCCGGGATCGGCCAGAAGGTGACCGTTCTCGAGGAACTCCAGGTCGACCAGAGCGGCGGCATCTTCGTGCCCTATGCCGGCCGGATCCAGGCGGCGGGACTCAGCCCGGGCGAAGTCCGCGCGAGCATCACCGAAAGCCTCGAGGTCCAGACGCCCGATCCGCAGGTCGAGGTGCGGCGCGTCGCCGGCGACGGCGCGACGGTCAGCGTCATGGGCGGCGTCAACGACCCCGGCGTCTATCCCATCGAGGCGCCCACCCGCCGGCTTTCGGCGATGCTCGCGCGGGCGGGCGGCGTGGCGCTCGTGCCGGACGTGGCCCAGGTCAAGATCGAACGCGGCGGGCGCACCGGCATGATCTGGCTCCAGGATCTCTATGACAACCCGCGCTACGACGTGGCGCTTCGGCCCGGCGACCGGATCATCGTCGAGGAGGACCGCCGCAGCTTCACCGCGCTCGGCGCCACCGGCACCCAGTCGCGCGTGAACTTCAACAAGCGCGACATGTCCGCGCTCGAGGCCATCGCCGCCGCCGGCGGACTGGACGGCCGGAGCGCCGATCCGACCGGCGTGTTCGTGTTCCGGGCGGAGACCTCCGACGTCACCAACCGTCTGCTCGGACGCGCCGATCTCGTCGGACCGCAGCGCGTGGCCTACGTGCTGAACCTCACCGAGCCCGCGGGTCTGTTCTCCGCTCGCGAGTTCATCATCCGCGACGAGGACACCGTCTATGTGACCGAGGCGCCCTTCGCGGCCTGGAGCCGCGTTCTGGGCGTCGGCGCCACGACGGTCAGCCTCGCGGGCTCGGTCGCGGCGCTCGCGAACTAGGCGGTGACCCAGCGGCTGCGCGTGTCGTCCCCGATCCGCGCGGTCTCGACCAGACGCAGGCGCGGCGCGTCGGCCAGCGCCTGGATGCGCAACGTCCCGACGGCGGGCGTGCCCTCGTCGCCCAGCACGATCCCGGCGGTGTAGAGCACGACCTCATCGACCAGGCCCGCTTCGAGCAGCGCCGCCGACAGACGGCCGCCGCCTTCGCAGAGCACGCGTGTCAGACCGCGATCCCCCAAGGTCCGCATCAGAGCGGCGAGATCGAGCTGGCCGTCCTCCTGGAACGGGATCTCCAGCAGCTCGGCGCCGGTCTCCGCCCAGGCCGCGCGACGCTCCGTTTCGGCCTCGGAATGGTGGCAGAGCCAGAGCGGGATCTCGCGCGCCGTCGTCCCCAGCGCGCCGCCGCGCGGCAGGGTGAGCCCGCCGGAAACGACCACCCGCACCGGATCGGCGTCGCTCAGCCCAAGACCGCGCACGTCGAGCCGCGGATCGTCCGACCGCGCGGTGCCGGCGCCAACCAGAACCGCGTCCGACCGCGCGCGCATCAGATGCACCTCCGCCCGCGCGCGCGCGCCGGTGATCCAGCGGCTTTCGCCAGAGCCCGTCGCGATCCGCCCGTCGAGCGAGGCGGCGAGCTTGAGCGTCAGACGCGGCCGCCCCGTCCGCACGCGACGGATGAAGCCCGCGTTGAGCTCCTCCGCCTCGGCCGTCGAGACATCCGGTCACGACCTCGATCCCGGCGGACCTGAGCGCGGCGAAACCGGTGCCCGCGACCCGCGGATCCGGATCCTCGATGGTCGAGACAACCCGCGCGACCCCGGCGGCGATCAGCGCCTCGGCGCAGGGCGGCGTCTTTCCGGTATGGGCGCACGGCTCCAGCGTCACGAAGGCGGTCGCGCCGCGCGCGGCGATCCCGGCCTCGCAAGAGCCGCCGTCTCCGCATGCGGACGCCCGCCGTCCGCGGTCCGTCCCCGACCGACCACATGGCCCCCGCGACGATCACGCAGCCGACCGCCGGGTTGGGCCAGACGCGCCCCAGACCGCGCCGGGCAAGCCCCAGCGCCGCGCGCATGTGGCCCGCGTCGGCATCCGTCAAAGCCATGAGGTCAGTCGTCGTCCGTCGAGGTCGCGGGCGGCCGAAGCTCGGACACGAATTCCTCGAAATCGTCGGCTTCCTGGAAGTTTTTGTAGACGCTGGCGAACCGCACGTAAGCCACGGTGTCGATCCGCGCCAGGGTCTCCATGACGATCGCGCCGATGGTGTCCGACGGCACGTCGACGTCGCCGAGGCTCTCCAGCCGCCGGACGATGCCCGAGATCATCTGGTCCAGCCGCTCGGCCTCGATGGGACGTTTCTGCATCGCGATGCGGATCGAACGCTCCAGCTTGTCGCGATCGAACGGCTCGCGCTTGCCGTTCTTCTTGACGACCACAAGATCGCGCAGCTGCACCCGCTCGTAGGTGGTGAACCGCCCGCCGCAGGCCGGGCAGAAGCGCCTGCGCCGGATGGAGACGTGATCCTCGGCCGGCCGGCTGTCTTTGACCTGGGTGTCGATGTTTCCGCAGAACGGACAGCGCATGCGATCTCTCCGGAGAGCTCAGGGAACAGGCACGACGACTATAGGATCGCTCCAGGAGCTTGGGTAGCATGCGCCGACAGGCGCCAGATGAGCGTGGCTTTTCGGCCGCACCGGCCCGTTTCAGCCGTCGGATCCCAGATAGCTCCGCAGGATGCCCGTCCATTGCTGGGAATTCAGGATGGTCAGAATGGCCTGGTTCAGATCCTCGCGGTATGGCGAATCGTCGGGCAGGACGATGGCGTAGTTCTGCGGCGCGAAGCGGATCGGCGTCATGTCGATGCCGGTGGTCTTGCCGGCCATCCAGATCAGGATCGGCTCGTCATGCACGAACGCTTCGATCTCGCCGTCCAGCAGCGCCGCGAAACCGGCCCCGACGTCGTCATACGGCGTCGGCCGGACGCCGATCGCCCGCAGATCGTCCAGCGACGCCGCGTCCCGGACGTAGCCGACGGTCATGCGCGCGAGCTGGTCCACGTTGACGATCCGATCGCTCATCCTGTGGTTCGTCACCGCCGCCGAAAGCTGCGCGATGATGATCGCGGACAGGATCAGCGCGTAGAACATCCAGAAAACGCCGAGCAGCCGTCCGAGAAAAGTGGTCGGCACCTTGTCGCCATAGCCGACGGTGGTCATCGTGACGGCCGCCCACCAGAATCCGCTGAACAGGCCGCGAACGGGCTCGGGCTCGAAATCGCGCGGGTTCGCGCGCCGCTCGGCGAGCCACGCGACGAAACCGACCACCAGAAGCAGCCCGAGCAGCAGGCCGATCGTGCTGAGGAAGTCGCGGGACGTAAGCGCTTCGATGATCGCGTAGAAGCTCGACCCGGGCTTGGCCGCGACCGCGGCGCCCAGGCCGGAATGGTAGAACGGATTGGAGAAGTCGACGATCTTCTCGCGCGGCAACGTTACCGTCATCGCGGCGATCGAGGCGTCGAGGCGACCATCGGCCACGTCGGAAATCATCCCTTCCAGGCTCGTCTCGACGAGGTCGAACTTGAAGCCGTCGGCGCTCGCAAGCTGGTTCAGCAGGTCGATGCTGATCCCCTCCCAGTGACCGTCCTCGGCTTTCATCGCGAAGGGCGGCGCGACCCTCGTGCCGATCTTGAGCGTCTCGCCGGTCCGGTCCTGAGCGGCCGCGGGGATCGCGGCCATCAGGAACGCGATCAGAGCGAAGGTCATGCGGATCATTCTCATCCCTCCTCGAAGCCGGTCAGCACGCCGACCGCGTTGAGGCCGATCGCGTCGACCGCGTAGCCGCCTTCCATCACGAAAAGCGCGGGCTTCTCCAGCGCGCGGATGCGGGCGCCGATCAGCGGATAATCAGGCGTGTCGAGCGTGAACGCGCTGATCGGGTCGGCGTGGAACGTGTCGACGCCGAGCGAGACCACCAGGATGTCCGGATCGAAATCCGACACCGCCGCGCAGGCGATCTCGAGCGCCGCGCTCCACTCCGTGAAGCCCGATCCGTGCGGCAGCGGCAGGTTGAGGTTGGCGCCTTCGCCGGCGCCGGTTCCCGCTTCGTCCGCGTGACCGAGGAAATACGGATACTCGACCATCGGGTCGGCGTGGATGTTGACGACCTGGACATCGCCGCGATCGTAGAAGATCTCCTGCGTCCCGTTGCCGTGGTGGTAGTCGATGTCGAGAACGCTCACCCGCCGCGCGCCGGCGTCCCGCAGCCATTCCGCGGCGACGGCGGCGTTGTTGATGTAGCAGTACCCGCCCGCGCTGCGGCGTGTCGCGTGATGGCCGGGCGGGCGGCAGAGCGCGAAGGCGGCGGACTCGCCGCTTGAGACGAGCGCGGCCGCCGTCAGCGCGGTGTCGTGGCTCGCGCGGATCGCGTCCCAGGTGCCCGCCACGAAGGTCGCTCCGGCGTCGAAGGAATAATACCCGAGCAACCCGTCGATGTCGCGGGGCGGGACGTCCGAGCGCAGGCCCGGCCCGGGCCAGATGAAGGGCATCGCCGTTCCGCCGCGCCCGGCGGCGGCCCACATGGGCCATGCCCGTTCGAGGAAATCGAGATAGCCCGCGTCATGGACGAGGCGGGCGGTGTCGAGCCCGTGGGCGTCGGGAAGG
Organism: uncultured Alphaproteobacteria bacterium; assembly: GCA_963698685.1. Lineage (GTDB taxonomy): Bacteria > Pseudomonadota > Alphaproteobacteria > Rhodobacterales > Rhodobacteraceae > Amaricoccus. Next base: position 7,667 of record CAVORV010000026.1, on the reverse strand, counting down.
ACGATCGGCCCGAGTCCGACCTCCTCGACCCGCGCGCGGACGATCTCGGCGCGACGGGGCAGCTCGAAAGCCGGGACGATCGCGCCGGAATTCAGCTCGGTGTTGCCGGCATGTCCGGCGTGTCGTGGCGAAAAGACGGTCTTCATGCGCGCATCATCCCCGGTTCGGCCAAACCTAGCCGCGCGACGGGGCCGCGCTCAAGCGCCGATGGCAGGCTTCCGGGACCGCGGCCGGGCCGATCGACGCAAAGCCCCTCCGGCGCGGACGCCGGAGGGGCCGGGAGGCGTTGCGTCCCGTTTCAGTCGCGCCGCCCGAAGCGGCGCGGCCGGATGCGGATCAGGCCGTCGCCATCGCCGCCTTGCGGCGGCCCATCAGGCCGAGACCGCCGAGGCCGCCGAGCAGGAGCAGGCCGGCCGCCGGAAGCGGAACCGCGCTGACGGTGACGTCGTCGATGCCGAAGCCGTCGCCCGGATCGATCGACATGCGCAGACGCAGGGCGTTCATGCTGTCGGCAAGGTTGATCGCTTCCGAGAACATCATCGTCACGAGAACGAGGTTGCCGCTTTTGCCGTCGAGGCCGGTCACCGTCTTGTTGGCGATCTGGCTGCTGCCGACGAACAGCTCGAAGGTTTTCGGGCCGACGTCGTCGATGTCGGTCAGAAAGAACGAGAGGCCGTTCATCGACCGCATGCCCGAAGCGCCCGGAATGCGAAGCAGCATGCCGCCATTGTCGTTGCTGTCGAGAAAGTTCGCGCCGTTCGCCGTCGTGTTGTAGCGGCCGAAGACGTTGCCCGAACGGACCTGAAGATCGCCGGACGGCGTGATGCAGGACGCGCCGCAGCCGTCGTCGCCGATCGACGAGAACCGGCCCACTTTGGTCCGGAGCGGGTTCGTCGGTCGGGTTGCTGGCCGCGCCGCCGTTGTCGCTGGCGGGCGAGGCGGCGTAGCCCTCGAAATCCTCGGTGACGCCGCGCGAGAACATGCCGTCGAAGGCCGCCTTGGCGGCGCGGGCGGCGGTGATGTTGCCCGGCTGCGACGTGCCGAAGCTCGTCGTGTCGATGGTGACGCTCGCGGCCGAGGCCGTGACGGCGGACGCGACAAGCGCGGCCGATGCCAGCGCCATGAATTTCAATCTGATAGCCATCCGGAATTTCCCCTCGTTCCCGCTTGAACAAAAAATCGAATTATCCCCCGCCGAGAACGGCGTCAGCGCGACGACGCGGGAAGCTTCGCCACATGAAAATAAAAAGCACATCAGTCGACTATGGTTCAACTGTTCTTAAAATAACTGGTAAACTTCGTTAACCTTACATTGAATTACATTAACCATGAAGTCCTGCGGTTCATCGTCACGCCGGGCGCGCGGGCGCGGCGGCGCAGGTGAGCCATGCCGGGATGATTGCTCTCGCGGTCGGCGGTCTCTATAAGGGAATCCAATCGTTTGACCGCTTTTTCAGCAGGACGCGCGCCCCTTGACCGACGAACCGACCGACGACATCCCGGCGCCGCCCCGGCCGCCGCTTTCCGGACCTTCGATCACCATCGAGCAGGAGATGAAGACCTCCTATCTCGACTACGCGATGAGCGTGATCGTCAGCCGCGCGATCCCCGATCTGCGCGACGGCCTCAAGCCCGTGCACCGGCGCATCCTCTACGCCATGCACGAGACCGGAAACACGCACGACAAGTCATACCGCAAATCCGCGCGCCCCGTCGGCGACGTGATGGGCAAGTACCATCCGCATGGCGACAGCGCGATCTACGACGCGCTCGTGCGCATGGCGCAGCCGTTCTCGATGTCGCTGCCGCTTCTGGACGGGCAGGGCAATTTCGGCTCGATGGACGGCGATTCCCCCGCCGCCATGCGCTACACCGAAGTGCGCATGGACAAGCCGGCCGCGTATCTGCTGGCGGACATCGACAAGGAGACCGTCGACTTCCAGCCGAACTACGACGGCAAGGACCTGGAACCGAGCGTCCTGCCCGCGCGGTTCCCCAACATGCTGGTCAACGGCGCCGCCGGCATCGCCGTCGGCATGGCCACCAACATCCCTCCCCACAATCTCGGCGAGGTCATCGACGCGACGCTGGCGCTGATCGAGGATCCCGATCTCGACGTGGCGGGTCTGATGGAATTCATCCCCGCGCCCGATTTCCCCACCGGCGCGCTGATCCTCGGACGCTCCGGCGCGCGCAAGGCCTACCACGAGGGCCGCGGCTCGGTGATCATCCGCGCGCGCACCACAATCGAGGAGATCCGCAAGGACCGCTTCGCCATCGTGGTCTCCGAGGTGCCCTACCAGGTCAACAAGGCGACGATGATCGAGCGCATCGCCGAGCTTGCCCGCGACAAGAAGATCGAGGGCATCGCCCATGTCCAGGACGAGAGCGACCGGTTCGGCGTGCGCGTCGTCATCGAGCTCAAGCGCGACGCGACCCCCGACGTGGTGCTCAACCAGCTCTTCCGCTTCACGCCGATGCAGACGCATTTCGGCTGCAACATGCTGGCGCTCAACGGCGGCCGGCCGGAACAGCTCGACCTGCGCGGCTTCCTGACCGCCTTCGTCGGCTTCCGCGAGGAGGTCGTGGCCCGGCGCACGGCCTATGAGCTGCGCCGCGCGCGCGAGCGCAGCCACGTGCTCTGCGGCCTCGCGGTCGCCGTCACCAACGTCGATGAGGTCGTCGCCACCATCCGCTCCTCGGCCGACCCGGCGGAGGCGCGCGAGCGGCTGATGACGAGGGCCTGGCCGGCGAAGGAGATCGCGCCCTACATCGCGCTGATCGACGACCCCAGCCACCGGGTCCAGGACGACGGCACCTATTTCCTGTCGGAGATCCAGGCCCGCGCCATTCTCGACCTGCGCCTCCAGCGCCTGACCGCGCTCGGCGTCAAGGAGGTCACCGACGAGCTCGAGGAGCTGGCCGGCAAGATCAACGACTATCTCGACATCCTGCGCAGCCGGTCGCGGATCATGGAGATCATCTCGAACGAGCTGCGCGAGGTGAAGGAACTCTTCGCCAAGCCGCGCCGCTCCGAAATCGTCGAGTGGGAATCCGATCTCGACGACGAGGACCTGATCGAGCGCGAGGACATGGTCGTCACGATCACCCAGGGCGGCTACATCAAGCGCACGCCGCTGACCGAGTACCGCGCCCAGAAACGCGGCGGCAAAGGCACGCAGGGCATGTCGACCAAGGACGAGGATTTCGTCACCACGCTCTTCGTCGCCAACACCCACACGCCGCTGCTGTTCTTCACCACGGACGGCATCGTCTACAAGCTCAAGACCTGGCGCCTGCCGGTGGGCGGGCGGAACGCGCGCGGCAAGGCGATCGTCAACATCCTGCCCATCGAGGGCGGGACGGGCATCGCCGCGATCATGCCGGTGGACAAGCCCGAGGACGACTGGGCCGAGCTCCAGATCGTCTTCGCGACCTCCGAAGGCGACGTGCGGCGCAACGCGCTCGACGACTTCACCAACGTCATGCGCAACGGCAAGATCGCCATGAAGCTGCCCGAGGGCGTGCGCCTCATCAACGCGCGCATCGCGTCCGAGGACGACGACGTCATGCTGACCACGCGCACCGGCAAGGCGATCCGTTTCCGCACCACGGATGTCCGTGTGTTCAAAGGTCGCGACTCGACCGGCGTGCGCGGCATCCGTCTGGCCGAGGGCGACGAGGTCGTCTCGATGGCCGTGATCCGTCATTTCGAAGCCACCCCGGCCGAACGCGCCGCCTATCTCAAGATGCGCCGCGCGGTGGCCGGCCTGACCGACGAGGACGAGGTCGAGGCGGATGCCGACGAGGAGGCCGTCGAGGAGGCGGCGCTGGGCCAGGACCGCTACGTCGAGATGTCCGAGGCCGAGGATCTGCTCGTCACCATCACCGAAAAGGGCGCCGGAAAACTCTCGTCGAGCCACGATTACCCGCTGCGCGGGCGCGGCGGCCAGGGCGTGATGGCGATGGACCGCGCGATGCGCGGCGGGCCGCTCGTGGCGCTCTTCCCGGTCGAGACCGACGGCCAGATCATGCTGGCCACCGACGCCGGCCAGTCGATCCGCTGCCCGGTCAACGGCATCTCGTTCCGCTCGCGCACCGCCGGCGGCGTGCGGGTGTTCAACACCGGCAAGGGCGAACGGGTCGTGTCGGTCGCGCAGATCGCCGAGGCCGCGGACGAGGAGCCGGACGAGCCGCAGGCGGAATGACGTCAACGTGACGCGCCATGGACGCGCGGACCGGCGGGAACCGTTTGCCGGTCCGGGGGTTCAGGCTACATCACGGTCACGTCTGCGGGGGTGGTTCCTGCGGCCCCGCTCCCTAAGGCACGTCCATGACAGCATATCTCAACGGTCTCGCGACGGCCGTTCCCGCGCACGCGATCCCGCAGGATCTCGCCAAGACCACCGCCGCGCGCATCCTCGGCCCGCGCTACGAGAGCTTCGAGCGGATGAGCGGCGCCTTCGAGAATTCGGGCGTGGAGCGGCGGTATTCCGTGGCTCCGCTCGATTGGTTCGAGACGCCGAAGGTCTGGCCCGAGCGCAACGATCTGCATGTCCGCGGTGCTACGGAACTCTTCGTCCGCACCGCCGCGCAGGCGCTGGCCAAGGCCGGCTGGTCGGCGGACTCCGTCGACACCGTCGTGACGGTCTCGACCACCGGAATCGCCACGCCCTCCATCGAGGCGCGCGCCTGGAAGGCGATGGGCTTCCGCGCCGACGTCCACCGCGTCCCGGTCTTCGGCCTCGGCTGCGCCGGCGGCGTCAGCGGCATGGCGATCGCCCGCAACATGGCCGTGGCCGACCCCGGCAGCCGCGTGCTCATGGTCTCCGTCGAGACCTGCACGCTCAGTTTCCGCTCCGACCGGCTCCAGAAGGCCGACATCATCGCCACGGTCCTCTTCGGCGACGGCGCGGCGGCGGCCTGTCTCTCGACGGCCAAGGGCGACGCCGACGTCCCGGTCGTGCGGATCGAGGCGGGCCGCGAGCGCATCTGGCCCGACACGCTCGGCATCATGGGCTGGGACGTCGACGAGGCGGGCCTCGGCGTGGTCTTCGACCGCTCCATCCCCGAATTCATCCGCACCCGCATGGGCGAGGCGGCGTCCTGGGCGCTCGCCGCGTCCGATCTCGCGCGCGCCGACATCGCGCGGTTCGTCTGCCATCCCGGCGGGGCGAAGGTCGTCGAGGCGCTGGAGGCGGCTCTGGGTCTCACGCCCGGCTCGCTCGTCGAGGAACGCTCCGTCCTGCGCGACTTCGGCAACATGTCCTCGCCCACGGTTCTCTTCGTGCTCGAACGCGTGCTGGCCGGCGGAGCCGAGGGTCGCATGATCATGAGCGCGCTCGGCCCCGGCTTCACCGCGTCATTCCTGCCGATCCGCGTCGGACGCTTCAATGACTGACCTCGACCCCGGCGCCGCCGCGTTCCTCGGCTTCCTGATCCTCCAGCGGCTCTCGGAGCTGGTGCTGGCGCGCCTCAACACCACCCGGCTCCTCGCGCGCGGCGCGACCGAGCACGGCGCGGCGCATTACCCGCTGATCGTGGCGCTCCACGCCGCCTGGATCGCCGCGCTCGTGATCTTCGGCCTCGGCAACCCGGTCTCGCCCGCCTGGCTGGCCGCGTTCGTCGTCCTCCAGGCCCTGCGGATCTGGATCCTCGCGAGCCTCCGGGACCGCTGGACGACCCGGATCATCGTGTTGGACGAGCCGCTCGTCGCGCGCGGACCGTTCCGTTTCGTCCGGCACCCCAATTACATGGTCGTCGCCGCCGAGATCGTCGTGGCCTCGATGGTCCTCGGCCTGCCCTGGGTCGCCGCGATCTTCACGGTCCTGAACGCCGCCGTTCTCGCGATCCGCATCCGCGCCGAGGATGCGGCCCTCTCCGGACACCGCTGAGGCCGCTCAAATCGCCGGCGCCGCCGCTTGAACGCGGGCCGCGAGACGCCACTTGATCAGCAGTTTCAAGCAAGGCGGACCATGAACACCCCCGACGTCAAACACCAGGCCCGCCTCGACCGCCAGTTCGACGCGTTCGGGCGCCGCAACCCCGCCGCGCGCCCGATCCTCGCGGCGATGCGCGACAACCGCTATCGCCTGATCCGCATCCCCTTCGCCATCCTCCTGATGCTCGGCAGCTTCCTCTTCGTCCTGCCGGTCTTCGGCCTGTGGATGATGCCGCTCGGCCTGCTCCTGCTGGCCGTCGACCTCCCCGTCCTGCGCCCGCGCGTCAACGCCGCCCTGATCCGCCTGCGCCGCTGGTGGACCCGCCGCAAACGCCGCTGAGACGCGCCCCTTCCCAATCCCGCGCCACCGCCCTAGATCGGCATCATGTCCAGCATCGAACCCATCCACGTCATCGGCGGCGGCCTCGCCGGATCCGAAGCCGCCTGGCAGGCCGCCGAGATGGGCGTCCCCGTCATCCTCCACGAGATGCGCCCGCACGTCGCCACCTTCGCCCACCAGACCGAGGGCCTCGCCGAACTCGTCTGCTCCAACTCCTTCCGCTCCGACGACGACGAGCAGAACGCCGTGGGCCTCCTCCACTGGGAGATGCGCGCAGGCGAACGGCCTCATCATGGCCACCGCCGACGCCCACGCCGTCCCCGCCGGCGGCGCGCTCGCCATCGACCGCGAGCCGTTCAGCGCCGCCGTCACCGCCCGCCTCGAAGCCCACCCGCTCATCAAAATCGAACGCGGCGAGATCGCCGGCCTCCCCCCCGCCGACTGGTCGAGCGTCATCATCGCCACCGGCCCGCTCACCTCGCCCGCCCTCGCCGAGGCGATCCGCGACCTCACCGACGAGAACGCGCTCGCCTTCTTCGACGCCATCGCCCCCATCATCCACGCCGAGAGCATCGACCTCTCCAAGGCCTGGTTCCAGTCGCGCTACGACAAGGGCGACACCGAGGAGGAACGCACCGCCTACCTCAACTGCCCGATGGACCGCGCCCAGTACGAGGCCTTCATCGACGCGCTCCTCGCCGCCGAGAAGACCGAGTTCAAGGACTGGGAGCGCGACACCCCCTATTTCGAGGGCTGCCTGCCCATCGAGGTCATGGCCGAGCGCGGCCGCGAGACGCTCCGCTTCGGCCCGATGAAGCCCGTCGGCCTCACCAACCCCCACGCGCCCGACGTCAAACCCCACGCGATCGTCCAGCTCCGCCGCGACAACGCGCTCGGCACGCTCTTCAACATCGTCGGCTTCCAGACCAAGATGAAATACGGCGCGCAGGCGGAGGTGCTCCGCACCATCCCCGGCCTCGAGAACGCCGCCTTCGCCCGCCTCGGCGGCATCCACCGCAACACCTTCCTCAACTCCCCGCGCCTGCTCGACGGCGCGATGCGCCTCCGCGCCGATCCCCGCCTGCGCTTCGCCGGCCAGATCACCGGCGTCGAGGGCTATGTCGAAAGCGCCGCGATGGGCCTCCTCGCCGGCCGCCTCGCCGCCGCCGAGCGCCTCCGCGCGCCCCTGGCGCCCCCGCCGCCCACCACCGCCACGGGCGCCCTCGTCACCCACATCACCGGCGGCGCCGACGCCAAGACCTTCCAGCCGATGAACGTCAATTTCGGCCTCTTCCCCCCGCTCGACGCCGCCCGCGGCGGCCGCAAGGGGCGGAAGGAGCGGTACAAGGGGTATACGGACCGGGCGAAGGCGGATTTCGCGGGGTG
>CAVORV010000025.1:0-7855 GCA_963698685.1 uncultured Alphaproteobacteria bacterium | reverse complement strand
TCGAACCTACGACCAATTGATTAACAGTCAACTGCTCTACCACTGAGCTACGCCGGAAAGCTCCTTCGAGTGGCCGCTGTCTAGCAAACGGGATTTCGGGCGTCCAGCGGTTTCATCCGGCCCGAGCGCCGCCGCCGTACAGCCCTCGGAGCGCCCTTGACCCGCGCGCTCCCCGGCCACAGACTCCTGCCCGTTCCGCCTGAATCCGCGCCGCCTGAAAGGTCCGCTCATGCCCGTGATCAACCGTTTCGCCGACCTGCATTCCGACATCGTCGCCTGGCGCCACGATCTCCACGAGAACCCGGAGGTTCAGTTCGACACGCACCGGACCAGCGCCTCGGTCGCGGAGAAACTGCGGACTTTCGGCTGCGACGAGGTCGTCGAGGGCATCGGCCGGACAGGCGTGGTCGGCGTCATCCGCGGCCGCGCGACGGGTTCCGCGCGCGTCATCGGGCTGCGCGCGGACATGGACGCCCTGCCGCTGACCGAGGTGACCGGCCTGCCGCACGCCTCGAAAGTTCCCGATGCGATGCACGCCTGCGGACATGACGGGCACACCTCGATGCTGCTCGGGGCGGCGCGCTACCTCGCCGAGACCCGCAATTTCGACGGCACCGTGGTCGTCATCTTCCAGCCGGCGGAAGAGGGCGGCGGCGGCGGGCGCGAGATGGTGCGCGACGGTCTGATGGACCGCTTCGGCATCCAGGAGGTCTACGGCATGCACAACCGCCCCGGAATGCCGGTCGGCGCGTTCGGCATCCGGCCCGGGCCGCTTATGGCCGCGACCGACATCTTCCGCATCGAGGTCGAAGGCCGCGGCGGCCACGCCGCCTTCCCGCATCTCTGCGTCGACACCACCCTGGCCGCGAGCCAGATCGTCGTGGCGCTGCAATCGGTGGCGTCGCGAACGGTCGATCCCCAGAAGGCCGTCGTGCTGTCCGTGACCGGTTTCCGAACCGACGGCATGGCCGACAACGTCATTCCCGAACACGCCGAACTGGTCGGCACCGTCCGCACCTTCGACCGCGAGATCCAGGCTCAGGTCGAGACCCGGATGACCGAGATCGTGGCCGGCACGGCGGCGGCTGCCGGCGTCCGCGCGGCGCTGCGCTACGAGCGGAACTATCCGGTGACCGTCAACGATCCCGCGAAGACCGATTTCGCCGCCGCCGTGGCGCGCGAGGTGGCCGGAGACGCGCATGTCGATTCCGACTTCCCGCCGACGATGGGCGCCGAGGATTTCTCCTACATGCTCGAGGCGCGGCCCGGCGCGATGATCTGGGTCGGCAATGGCGACAGCGCGGCGCTGCACAGCCCGGCCTACGATTTCAACGACGACGCGATCCCGTTCGGATGCTCCTACTGGGCGCGGCTGGTCGAGACGGCGATGCCCGCCGGCTGAAGCCCGAGCATCGCGCGCGCCTGTGACGCCGTCGCGACCGGCCGGCCATGCTTGGCGCAAAGCGTCGCCGTCCGCTCCACCAGCGCCGCGTTCGAGGGCGCGAGACGCTCCGCATCCAGCCGGATGTTGTCCTCGAGACCCGTGCGTGTGTGTCCGCCCGCCGCGATCGCCCACTCGCTGACCTCGATCTGGCCGCGCCCGACCCCCGCCGCGCACCACAGCGCGTCCGGCGCCAGCCGCCGTACCGTCCGGACGTAGTAGTCGAAGACGTCGCGATCGACCGGCATCGCGTTCTTCACCCCCATCACGAACTGGATGTAGAGCGGCCCCGCGATGCGCCCGTCCCGCGCCATCGCGACCGCCTGGTGGATGTGGCTGAGATCGAACGCCTCGATCTCGGGCTTCACGCCGTATCTCCGCATCTCCGCGGCCAGCCAGTCGACCAGTTCCGGCGGATTCTCGTAGACCCGCGTCGGAAAGTTGTTTGATCCCACCGCGAGCGAGGCCATGTCGGGCCGGAGCGGCAGCATCCCGCCGCGCTCCGTCCCTGACCCCGAGCGCCCGCCGGTCGAGAACTGGATGATCATCCCCGGGCAGTGCTTATCCAACCCCTCCTTGAGCCGCGCGAACTTCTCCGGGTCCGAGGACGGCGTCTGGTCGTCCTCACGCACATGCGCGTGACAGATGGCGGCGCCGGCCTCGAACGCCGCCTGCGCGCTTTCGATCTGCTCGGCGACGGTGATCGGCACCGCCGGATTGTGCTCCTTGCGCGGCACCGAGCCGGTGATCGCCACGCAGATGATGCAGGGGTTCGTCTCGGCCATGTGGATCTCCGGATTCCAGTGCGCATCCAATACCTACGCCCCGGACCGGCTGACGGCAACGCGCCGGAATTTTCCCCGCCCCCCTTGATCTTCCGGCGACCCGGGCGCTCTTCTAAAACAGTGTCCGACGGAGGAGGCGCAACGCATGCCCGAGACGACGACCCTGACGTTTCCACTGGACGGCCTGCATTGCGGATCCTGCGTCGCCCGCGCGGACAAGGCGCTCGCGGCGGTGGACGGCGTCCGCGACGTCAACGTCAACCTCGCCGCCGAAACCGCTACCGTGACGCTCGACCGCCCGGACGCGACCGCCGCCATGACCTCCGCGCTGGAAGCGGCCGGCTACCCCGCCAGGACCGAGACCTTCCGCATCGCCATCGCGGACATGAGCTGCGCCTCCTGCGTCGGCCGGGTCGAATGCGCGCTCGCCGCCGTACCCGGCATCGTCTCGGCCGAAGTCAATCTCGCCTCCGGCGAGGCGCGGGTCCGCGTGCTGTCAGGCGTCCCGCTCACGCGCGTTCTCGACGCCAGCGCCGCCGCCGGATATCCCGCGACATCGGCGGACGCGCCGGCCGCCACGCCCGCTGACACGACCAAGACCGAGGAATCCGACCGGCTCCGGCGCGGCATGTGCACCGCCGCCCTCCTGACGCTGCCGGTCGTCATCCTAGAAATGGGCGGGCACCTGTTCCCCGCCTTCCACCATTGGATCGCGGCGACCATCGGTCTGCGCGCCAGCTGGCTCGTCCAGTTCGTCCTGACCACCGCCGTGCTTCTCGGCCCCGGCCGAATGTTCCTCGCCAAGGGCTTCCCCGCTCTCGTGCGCGGCGCCCCCGACATGAACAGCCTCGTCGCGCTTGGCACGTCGGCGGCCTGGAGCTTCTCGACGATCGCCCTCTTCGCGCCCGGCGTTCTGCCCGACGGCTCCCGCGCGGTCTATTTCGAGGCAGCCGCCGTCATCGTCACCCTGATCCTCCTCGGCCGTTTCCTCGAGGCCCGCGCCAAGGGCCGCACCGGCGAGGCGATCCGCCGGCTGATGGACCTCAGCCCCGCGACCGCGCGCGTCGAACGGGACGGCGGCGTCACGGAAATCCCGCTCGCCGACATCATCACCGGCGAGCGCGTCCGCATCCTGCCCGGCGAACGCGTCGCAGTGGACGGCGTCGTCGCCTCCGGCGCGTCGTGGGTCGACGAGAGCATGATCACCGGCGAGCCCGTCCCGGTCGAGAAGACCGCCGGTGCGACCGTCGTCGGCGGCACGGTCAACGGCGCGGGCGCCCTGACGATCCGGGCCACGGCCGTCGGCGAGGATTCGACCCTCGCGCGCATCATCGCCATGGTCCGCGACGCCCAAGGCGCGCGCCTGCCGATCCAGGGCCTCGTGAACCGCATCACGCTGTGGTTCGTGCCGGCCGTCATCGCCGCGGCCGCCCTGACCGTCGGCGCCTGGCTCGTCTTCGGCCCGGCGCCCGCGCTCGGCTTCGCGCTCGTGGCGGGCGTCTCGGTCCTGATCATCGCCTGCCCCTGCGCGATGGGCCTCGCCACGCCGACCTCGATCATGGTCGGCACCGGGCGCGCCGCCGAAATCGGCGTGCTCTTCCGCCAAGGCGACGCGCTCCAAACCCTTCATGACGTCGGAACCGTCGCCTTCGACAAGACCGGCACCCTGACCGAAGGCCGCCCCGAACTGACCGACATCTCCGTCGCGGACGGCTTCTCCGAAGCAGAGGTGATCGGCCTCGCCGCGTCGCTCGAAGCCCGCTCCGAACACCCCGTCGCCCGCGCGCTCCTGCGCCGCGCGGAACGCGACGGACTCACCCTCGCCGAGCCCGAGGCCTTCGAATTGCTCACCGGCCACGGCGTCGGCGGCACGGTCGACGGGCGGCGCGCCCTCGTCGGCGCGGCCCGCCTCATGGCCCGCGAAGGCGTCGACACCGCGCGCTTCGAGGCCGAATCCAACCGCCTCGCCGCGGACGGCAAAACGCCGCTCCACGTCGCCATCGACGGACGGCTCGCCGCGCTGATCGCCGTCTCGGACCCGATCAAACCAGGCGCGGCAAACGCGGTCGCGGCACTCCACCGCCTCGGCCTGCGCGTCGCGATGGTCACCGGCGACAACACTCGCACGGCCGAAGCGATCGCCGCCCGCCTCGGCATCGACACCGTGGTCGCCGAGGTCCTGCCCGAAGGCAAAGTCGCCGCCATCGAGAGCCTGAGAACGGACGGTATGAGGCTCGCCTTCGTCGGCGACGGCATCAACGACGCCCCCGCGCTCGCGACCGCCGATGTCGGCATCGCCATCGGCACCGGCACCGACATCGCCATCGAGGCCGCCGACGTCGTCCTCATGTCCGGCGACATCAAAGGCGTGGTGAACGCCATCGACGTCAGCCGCCGCACCATGCGCAACATCCGCCAGAACCTGTTCTGGGCCTTCGGCTACAACATCCTGCTGATCCCCGTCGCGGCCGGCGTGCTCTATCCCGTCTCCGGTCTCCTGCTCTCGCCGATGCTCGCGGCCGGCGCGATGGCGCTCTCCAGCGTCTTCGTCCTGGGCAACGCCCTCCGCCTGCGCCTCATGCGGCCCGCGCTCGAGGAGGACCGCGCGCCCGCCGACCGACGGCGCGACCTCTCGCCCGCCCCGGCCGAATAAAGGAGCAGCCCGCAAGCCCCGACTGGATCACGGCACCGGGACATGCGAGCATCCCGCGACCGCCCCGCCAAACCGGAGCCGCAACATGCCCGACTTCCCCATCATCGACGCCCACGTCCACCTCTATGACCCCTCGGCCGTCGCCTATCCGTGGATGGCGGGTGTCCCCGCCCTGAACACCCCCCACCTGCCGGACCGCTTCGTCCAGTCGCTCGGCGGCGTCGAGGTCGAAGGCCTGATCTTCGTCGAAGTGGACGCCGGCCCCGGCGCCCACATGGACGAGGCCCGCTTCATCTCCGGCCTGCGCGCTGAAAACCCGCTCATCCGCGGCATGGTCGCCTCGATGCCCCTCGAAGACGGCCCCGAGGCCGTCGCCGCCGATCTCGCCGCCTGGGCCGCCAAGCCCGGCGCCCGCGGCGTCCGCAGGCTCATCCAGGCCCATGTCGACGAACCCGGCTGGTCGATCCGCGAACCCTTCGTCGAGGCCGTGAGAACCCTCGCCACCCATGACCTGAGCTTCGACCTCTGCCTGTTCCATCCCCAGATGAAGGACGCCATCGCCCTCGTCCGCGCCTGCCCCGACGTGCGCTTCGTGCTCGATCATATCGGCAAGCCCGGCATCCGCGACGGCCTGAGCGATCCCTGGCGTGACGATATCGCGGCGCTCGCCCGCGAGCCGAACGTCTGGTGCAAGATCTCCGGCGTCGTCACCGAGGCGGACCACGCCGCCTGGACCGCCGACCAGGTCACGCCCTACATCACCCACGCGCTCTCATGCTTCGGCTATCAACGCTCGATGTTCGGCGGCGACTGGCCGGTCTCGGCGCTCGCCACCACCTATCGCGGCTGGGTCGACGTGGTCGATGCCGTCGTGGCGGGCGCATCCGCCGAAGAACGCCAGCGCCTCTTCCGCGGCACCGCGCTCGAATTCTACAGCCTCGACCGGGACTGATCCGCCCTCGGCGACGCGGGGCGTCGATCCGGGTCAGTCCACCGTAAGGGCGTTGAATCCCGCATCGACCAGATCGCCGATGTAGGTCCGCGCGAGGTCCGGATCGATCGCTACGATCGTCCGACGGCACGCGAGCGAGACCAGCCCGTGAACCGACGCCCACAACAGCAGAAAGAACTGCCGTTGCCGCTCCGAATCCGGATCCCCGTCGCCCGCCCGGATCAGCATTTCAAGAAGCCCCGACTGGAAATCCCGCGCCGTCAGGTCGTTGGGAACATTCGATCTGTACTCGAAGAGCAACCACCACCGCTCCGGCTCCGCGACGGCGAAATCGAAATACGCCTCTCCCAGAGCGACCACCCGCGAGCGTCTGTCCCGCGCGGAGCCTTCGATCGCCGCGCGCAGGACTTCCGAGAGCATCACCGCGGAACTGGCGATCACGGTCCGGATCACCGCGTCCAGATCGCCGAAGGCGTTGTAGAGCGAGCCGACCGACACGTCGATTTCCCCGGCCAGCCGCCGCGCCGTCAGCGCGTCGATCCCTTCCTCAAGTACGATGCGCTCAGCCGCCGGTGCCGCCCGTTCACGGATATCCGCGAGGTTTTGGTCTCTTCTGGAACGCGGTTTCTCATCTTCCATGACGTGATGATTGAGACAGATTTCCGCCCGAGTCCAATCCTAGAAACGGATGAGCCTGTCTGGCGTGATCCTGTAGGTCTGCAGCGACAATCCGTTTTCGGTCATGAAACGCGCGATGGACCCGAACGTCGCGGTGGCCACCTTGGGCCCATGATCCGAAGTCGTCAGCGCCTGCGCCGCGACCGGGGCCAGGAACCGCTTCACGCCGCCAAGTTTGACGTCCTGCGGCTTGAAATGAGCCGCGATGTTGGCCTTGATCTGCCGCGCGTCTCCCGTGTTGTAGACGCTGGCCATCACTACATCGAGAGTGTGTTCGGTGCAGTTCTGGAACTGGCTCGTGTTCGGGTTGGCCAGCACGGAATAGTTGGCGTTGTGCAGAGCCGAATAGGTCGGACTGGCGATGACGCTCAACAGCTTCTTCTGCAGCCGCGCGTCGGGAATGATGATGCCCGCGTCGAGCCTGTGCGCGCCTGCGAAGAAGTCCGCGGGGCTGTCCTGAACGAGGTGGCTGCGCGTCTGGTCTCCATCGAGCTGGTACAGGTTGTAGACGCGGTAGCCGCGGCCGGTGCTGCCGTCGGCCTCCGTGATCTGCGAGAAGACCCAGAAGCTGACATGCGTGTATCGCACGCCCGGCGGCAGCACCTTGGGATCCCGCCCCATCCGCGACACGATGGCGACGTTCACGCCGCGCGAGGCGAGGTCTTTTTGGACCCGGTTGGCGAATGTCGCGACCTCTCCGTACGGAAGTATCGATCTTCCGGCTTCGCTGCTGCCGGCCGACCCGATCGAGGGAAGTACCGCAACAAACACGATGAGGATCAGCGTATACAGTCGTTTCATGTCAGGCTCCTGCCAGTGTTTCAGTCGAGGGTCGGCGGACCGTTCGGCCTCACGCCGTCGGTGATGAGCGGCTGACCCGTA
Organism: uncultured Alphaproteobacteria bacterium; assembly: GCA_963698685.1. GTDB lineage: Bacteria > Pseudomonadota > Alphaproteobacteria > Rhodobacterales > Rhodobacteraceae > Amaricoccus. Next base: position 464 of record CAVORV010000025.1, on the reverse strand, counting down.
CCCGCGCGGAACAGGTCGTCGGCGAGGCCCACGGACCCTTCTCCGATCTCTGCCAGCGCGGCCCCGGAAATCGCGACCGCGCCTCCCAAAACGAAAATCGGCACGGCGACCACCGACGCGGCGCCTGTGCCGACCGCGGCGGACCCTTCGCTTGCGGCCTGTCCGCTGTGATTGGCAGCCTGCGCCGAGTGCTGACCGCTCGGCCCCGCGAAGGCCGGTGAGACCGTCAGCCCGGCGATCAGAATGAGAGAGAGGGAGCGCAATGTCATAAGTGCCTTCCTTTTGTGAACATCGTTCATAACCGATGGCAGCCAAGCAAACCCGCGTCAATCGAATTCGTGAACATTGTTCACATCAACATTCCCGAACTGGAAAGGCCGGAAACCGGATACCCGTCGATGACACCCGCGGACAGGCGCACCCGGACCTGCGGGCGCGGAACGCCCGGCACAATCGGTCGCCCG
>CAVORV010000024.1:0-31923 GCA_963698685.1 uncultured Alphaproteobacteria bacterium | reverse complement strand
CCTGCCAGTGCTCCCGGAGCCAGTCCATTCGGTTTCTCCTTCTAGGCTCTGGAGGCGACTGCGCGGGCGCGCCTATGGGTGAGGGTCACTACGGCCTCGGCGAGTTTGGTGGTCGCATCGCCGCGCCCCGAAATCCTGCGCTTTGGCGGATCGACGGCAAATCCGGTCTTGTCAGGATCGCACGGCATGATGAACGACGCGCCCGTCACATGTCCGACCGCCTTTACGGCGCGATCGATGAGGATGATCGCGTTGGAAGTGGCGCCTTCCAGCGCGACTCTGCCGTCAAACAGCATCGCTCTATTGGAAGTGACTGTCTCCAACGATGCCAGCGTCGCTATTGGCGTCACCGGACGGATGTCTCTATTCAGGGAGGTATTCGGCTTTGGAAGGCTCGTTTGCGCCGTCGCGGACGTCGACAGGGAGACCTCCGCGACGGCCATCGTTGAACCCGTGGGCGCTTGCAACATGCCGTTCATGGTTTCAACCTCTATTGCGTCGGCCCTCCGCGCCATTCACTGCGGCTTCTTGACGTCGCCGGCGAAGATGGTGTTCCAGTCGTCCTTCATGCTGATCACCGTCCAGCCGCTCTGATCGGCGGTGTCCATCAGGGCCTGGCTGAACGTGCCGACCGACGTGTCCGGCAGCCCGTTGGCGGGGCCGTAGGCGAATTCGCGCTCGGGGTCGTCGTGCAGAACGAGAAAGCCCATCCTGATGCCCTCTCCGGCGGTGGCCCATTGGAGCATCTCCTTGTCGCCCTCGGTGTTGCCGAAGGCGATCTGCGGGCGCTTGCCGATGAAGAGGTTGATGCCGATCGCCTTGCCGTCATTGTTGTCGTCGAAGAACAGCTTCGGGTCGCGCATCAGCACCGGTTCGCCGTCCCGCATCTCGAACTTGGTGACGATGCTGGAGCCGATGACCTGCTCGGGCGGGATGCCGTAGACGTCATTCGAATAGACCCGCACGAATTCCTGCCCGCCGCCGGTGACGATGTAGGTGCGGTAGCCGTTGGCGCGCAGCAGCTCCATCACCTCGATCATCGGCTGGTAGACGAGATCGGTCACCGGGACGCCGAAGACCGGGTTCTTCGATTTCGGCAGCCAGTCGGCGACGATGGTTTCGAAATCGGCGGTGCTCATGCCGGCATGGGTGACGGCGACGATCTCCATCCAGTCCTTCTCGGTGAACTTGGCCATCGCCGCGTGGTCGCCGGACAGGACCGACTTGAAGGGTTCGGTGTCCTTCCATTCGGGGTGATCGGGCGCCATCTCGGCCAGTCGGTCGAGCGCGAAGAGGCCCTGTCCGTAGAGCGGATGCTCGACCCAGGTGGTGCCGTCCTGGTCGAAGGTGGCGATGCGGTCTTCCGGGGCGACGAAGTCCGCGCCGCCCTCGGTGGTCGTGTCGGTGACGAAGTCGAGGATCGCCTGCTTGGCCGCCCCGTCATTCCAGGATGGCAGCGGATCATCCTGCGCGTGGGCGGGCCAAGGCGCCGCGAGAAGCGCCAAGGCCGCGACGGCGCAGCGGATGAGGCCGCGACGGTGGATAAGGAAATGTGGCTTCAGCATGTCCGGTTCACTCCTTTCCGTGTGCGCTTGTTCAGTTCCGGTTCGTTTCCATCAGCATCTCCATCACCTTGTCGATGGAGAAGCTGCCCGGCCGCTGGCGTGGCGGGAATTCCTGGAAGGTGGCGAGGTGCTCGCCGACGATCTGCTGCGGCGGGCAGCAGCACGAACATGTGATCGACGAACCAGCGGACGTATCCGCCTGCCTCGATCTCGGCGCGCTCGAACGGATCGCTGCGGATGTTGAAGATCTTCGGCGCGCGCAGCGGCACGAGCGGCTGTACCCAGACCTCCAGACCATGCGACTGCTGCTCCATGAACACGGCCTTGTACTGGTCATAGCGCAGCCCGGCGAGATCGCCGTCATCCGTCCAGTAGAAGAACTCGCGCCGCGGGTCCTCGGCCTCGGGGTCCGCCAGGGCGGCGCTCTGGTCGTATCCGTCGAGATGCACCCGGAACGTCGCGTCGCCGGCGTCGTAGCCTTCGAGCAGTTGCGCCTTGATGTCGGGCTCGCCGGCCGCGGCGAGCAGGGTCGGCAGCCAGTCCTCGTGGGAGAAGATCTGGTTGAACTCGCTGCGCGGCGCCACGTGGCCCGGCCAGCGGACGACGGCGGGGACGCGGTAGCCGCCCTCCCAGTTGGTGTTCTTCTCGCCGCGGAACGGTGTCGTGCCGCCATCGGGCCAGCTGAACGTCTCGGCCCCGTTGTCGGTCGTGTAGATCACGATGGTGTCGTCGGCGATGCCCAGCTCGTCGAGCTTGTCGAGCAGGACGCCCACATGACCGTCGTGCTCGACCATGCCGTCGGGGTAGATGCCGAGCCCGGTCACCCCCTCGGATTCCGGCTTCAGGTGGGTCCAGATGTGCATGCGGCTGGGATTGAACCAGACGAAGAACGGCTGGTCCGACCTCATGCGCCCGGTCGATGAAGTCGAGCGTGGCGCCGAGGAATTCCTCGTCCACCGTCTCCATGCGCTCCCTGTCGAGCGCGCCGGTGTCTTCGCAGTTCTGCTTGCCCCAGGGGCCGAAGCGCGGATCCTCGCCCGGCGTGACCTCGGTGGTGGCCTCGCAGCGCATCACCCCGCGCGGCCCGAAGGTCTCGCGGAACACGGTCCCTTGCGGATAGTCGGGATGCTCCGGCTCCTCCTCGGCGTTGAGGTGGTAGAGGTTGCCGAAGAACTCGTCGAAGCCGTGGACCGTCGGCAGGAACTCGTTGCGGTCGCCGAGATGGTTCTTGCCGAACTGGCCGGTCGCGTAGCCGAGCGGCTTGAGCAACTCCGCGATGGTCGGATCCTCGGGCTGCAGGCCCTCGGGCGCGCCGGGCAGTCCGACCTTCAGCAGCCCGGTGCGCATCGGGCTCTGGCCGGTGATGAAGGCCGCGCGGCCGGCGGTGCAGGATTGCTGGGCGTAGTAGTCGGTGAACAGCCCGCCCTCCTCGGCGATCCGGTCGATGTTGGGGGTGCGATAGCCCATCATGCCGCGGTTGTAGGCGGAGATGTTCCAGTAGCCGATGTCGTCGCCCATGATGACGAGGATGTTGGGCTTTTCAGCAGCGTCCTGCGCCAACGCAGGCGCGATCGGCGCAAGGCAGACCGTCAGCGCCGCAGCAACGTTTCGAATGTATTTGGACATGGTGTTCTCCAGTTCCGGCTCTGCGCGCCGATGGTTCCTTGGATCGCTCCGTTCCGCAGGTCTCAATTGCACGGGGGATAGGGAGCGTATCCGCAGTAGGGGTAGGGATACGGATTGCCGTAGAAGTCATTGGCGTTGGCGATCGCGGCGCCCGTGGCGACGCCGACGGCACCGGCTGCCCAAGGATGGCCGACAACGCCGCCATCATAGTAGCCGCCCCCTCGATAGAAGTTGTCATGCGGGTCGTAGTTCACCGTCCGGTTGCCCGAATCCGTTCGGTACCAGGCGGAATGCGGACTTTGGACATGGGCGAAGTTCGAAAAATGGTCCGCTCTGGCGCCGCCTCCGATATCGCCGCGCGAGAAGCCACCCCGCGCAAAGCCGCCGCCATGAAAACCGCCACCGTGAAAACCACCAAAGCCGCCGCGGTCGATGAAGACCGCTGCCGGGCCGGTGGCGCCGGAGAGCCCGCCTTCCAGCACGACGGCATCGAAGGTCAGGGTGTCGCCTTCGAGCACCGGCGCGGAGATGGTCACGACGGCGTCGGCGACTTCCGCGCCGACCAGTACCGAGACGGTGGCGTTCGGCGGGTCGATATTGGCCTGATCCTCGCCCTCGTTCCATTTCTCGATGAACTGCGCCGTCTCGATATGACCGGCGGCGCGCACCGGCCGGTCCGCGAAGGCGATCGAGCCGGGCGACACGCCCGTCAGCGTCAGCTTGCCATCCGCCAGCGTCGCGCCGCGCGCATTCAGGACAAAGAGCGACGCCACCGGCCCGGTCTGGGTGACCTGTCCGATCGTCTTCTCCAAGGGCACGTTGCGCGCTGGCTCGGCGGTTTGAGCCACGGCAGCGCCGCTTAGCAGAAGAATGGACGCAATGGCCGCTGCCGACAGTGTCACCACGCGAATTCCGGATTTCATGCAGAATACCTCCTTTAGTGTGTGCCCAACCAGTCGTTCACATCAGGGACCGTCGTTGGCGGAAGTGGGCTTCAGGTCGGGCCGTGCGTCTCAGCTCGGGCGGGATGTCCCGATGACATCTCGTCAACGGGACATCCGCGCACCCGTCCGGCGAGGCTACAGACCCGCGATATTCTCCGCCTTGTCGATACCCTTCTCCAGGTCCTTCAGCGCGGCTTCGTAGTCACCCTTGTCGATGCGCTTGGAGGCCTTCTTTTCGGCATGGGAAAGCGCCTTCGCGACGTCGGTATCAACCGCGTCGACGGCAACGGCGATGATGGCCGCTTCGCCATCGTCGAGGTATTCGCCAAGCTCCTTCATGGCCTTGCGTGAGATGCCACCGGTGAAGTGGCCGGCAGCCCCCAGCACGACACCGCCGACAGCGGCATGTGTCGCGGCGGCGCCAAGAACCGCGATGCCAGCGGGCGGAAACAGCGCGCCGAGAATGGCGCCCCCCATGATGCCGATTTCGGCCGCGACCTTGCCGGCGTGGGTGACCTCATGGACCTTCAGGCGGCCCTTGTCCGATCTGGAGACGATCGCGGCGGTAAGGTCGCGGATCTCGCCTTCGGATTTGATCAGCTTGAGCGCCTCGAGGTCCATCTTCGCATCCGCGAGCGAATCGTATGTTGCGGCGTGCACGACGTAGATCTTCTCGGACATCTGAAAATAGTTCCTTTCCGTTTGGTGTTGGCGGGTTGGTCCGCATGAGCGGTATCGATATCCTATGGCTCATCAGCGCCGGGTCGCGGGACGGCCCTCGCGAACCGTCCCCGATTTGCGTCAGCGCAGTTCGAATTCCTCGACATCCAGCGCGGCGCCCGAGCCGATGACCCCGGAGGCGCTGATCGGCTGCAGGGTGAACGTGTCCTTGCCGCCACCGACCAGAACATTCGCCGCACCTCCTGCGCCGAGCGCCACCGACGCGGTTCCGCCGACATACCTGCCCGCGAGCGAGCTTGCCTTGGTCGGGTCGCCCGATGGCGCGAGCACGCCCCATACCAGCGTGACGTCCTTGGTGACCGACAGATCGACGCCGAGCGCCTTGATCTCGCCGGTATAGGTCTGCACGTCGCCGACGTTCGGCTTGAACTCGCAGGCGAACTCCTCGCTGGTATAGACGATGTCGTTTTTGACGTCCTTCAGCTTGCACGTCAGAACGCCAAGGTCGGCGCGTGCGTGAACCGGGGCGATCGAGGCGGTCAATGCGACCGCGGCGGCGATCGCGAGTGCTGCGAATTTCATGTCCTGTCTTTCTGCTTTGCCTGAGGCTTCTGATCTATCGGGTGATTCTGGCTGCCGTGGCCGTCAGAGATGCGCGCCGCGGCGGGTTTGGTCGGGTCAGGCGCCCGGATCCCGGGCGCCTGATCATTGGTTCACGCTCAACCGGGCTCCGTCAGTCGCCGGCGTGGCTGGAGGTGTTCATGTTCTTCACCTGCTGGATGACGTCTTCCAGGTTGTAGCTGGACGGATCCTGCATCGGCGGGAAGTCGCGGTAGCTCTCAAGCTCCCGCAGCCACAGTTGCTGGCCGATCGGCAGGATGTTCCAGTCATAGACATAGGCCGTCATGGGCGCGGCGATGGCGCCACCCATGCCGAACAACGTCTTCGTATGCGCCCCGATCGACGCCTCGAACGGATCGCGCTTGATGTTCACGACCTGGGTCCAGTGGTAAGGCTGAACGCCCGCCGTGAAGCCTTCGGGCGACTGGGAAACCATGGCGAAGTACATCTTCCAGTTCTTGTAGCGAACGGCGGACGGATCCTTGCCCGAGTAGTACATGAAGTAATCCCGCGCCGGCTCGTCGGCCTCGCCGGTCAGATACGCCATCTGGTTGACCCCATCGAGCGTCGTCTTGACGATGCCGGGATACTCGCCTGTCTCGATCGTGGCCTTCAGATCGTTGCCCGTCGGGCCACCGGCCGCTTCGACCAGCGTCGGCAGCCAGTCGAGCGACGCGAAGGTGCCGTTCAGAATCGTGCCGGGCTCGATCTTGCCGGGCCAGCGAACGACCATCGGCGCGCGCATGCCGCCTTCCCAGGTGGTCAGCTTGCCGCCCGCGAACGGGGTCACGCCACCATCGGGGTAGGTGATCACTTCGGCGCCGTTGTCGGTGGTGAAGGCGATGATGGTGTTGTCGAGCTCGCCCATCTCCTCCAGCTTGGCGAGCACATAGCCGATGTTGTCGTCCATCTGCTTCATGCCGGCCTCGTTGACGCCCCAGTCCTTGCCGCCCTTCGTGCCGACCTGGTCAAGATACTCGTCCGACAGCACGGTGGTGATGTGCATGCGGGCCGGGTTGTACCAGACGAAGAACGGCTTGCCGGTCTCCTCGGGGTCGTTGCGGTCGAGGAAGTCGATGACCTGGGCCGAGATCTCCTCGTCGATGGTCTTGGACCGCTCCAGCGTCAGCGGACCCTCGTCCTTGCAGGTCATGTTCGCCGCGGTGCCGTCGCTCGACGTGCAGTGCATCACCGGACGCGGCGGCGTCAGGCAGATGGTCGTCGCCGGGTCGACGGCGCCGGCAACCTCGGTCAGTCCGGGAACCGGCGTGTTCCGGCACGGCGGCGCGATGACCTGGTCGGTCGGTGACGCGTTGATGTCGGGGAAGCTGACCCCCTGCATCGCGTCGAGGTGATAGAGATAGCCCCAGAACTCCTGGAAGCCGTGCGCGGTCGGCAGGGCGTCGGTATGGTCGCCCAGGTGGTTCTTGCCGAACTCGCCGGTGTTGTAACCGAGATCCAGCAGGAACTTGGACAGCATCGGCGTGCCGGGCTGCAGATAGCTCGGGCTGCCCGGCAGCTGCGGCATGATCATGCCGGTCCGCAGCGGCTGCATGCCGGTGATGAAGGCGTTGCGCCCCGCCGTGCAGCTCTGCTCGGCGTAATAGTCGGTGAACATCGCGCCTTCGTTGCCGATGCGGTCGATGTTGGGCGTCTCGCCGACCATCAGGCCGCGATGGTAGATCGACGGCTGCATCCAGCCGATGTCGTCGCCCATGATGAACAGGATGTTCGGCTTCTTCGCCTCAGCATCCTGCGCGTGCGCCGGCGCCGTCGTCCCGAAGGCCGCGGCGCCCAGCGCGATCGCGCTCGCGAAGAGCGCTCCGGCGCCGCGCTTGAAGGGTCCGTCTCGTCTTTTCAGTCTCATTCTGCTTGCTCCTGTTGCGGTTCGGTAATGCCCTGTACGTCTTGGGTCTGTCAGTGCGGCTATCCGGATCGGGTAGGTTCGGACGCTCTGATGGACACGGATGCGGCGTCCAGGCGCGACGCGATCTCATCGGCGATCTCGCCCGCGAGCTGGCGATATTCGTCCGCACGGGCGGCGTTCTTTTCGACACGCTCCCAGTGTCGGAGCGCCTTCAACGCCACCTCGTAGTCTTCGCAGACGCCGCGGAACTCCGCGTCCCGGGCGCAAAGCCTGTGGATATCAAGTTCTCGCGATGGAAATCGCTCCAGCAGACCGGGCAGCCTTGTCATCTCCCCCTCCTCTGGACAGCGACGGCTGCGAGTTGACCCCGAAAATGCGGGAGATGGGAGTTACGAACATGTTCGAACCTCCAATTTTCTTCGAAATACCGGAGGCGGCGCGATTGAAAGCGGGTGCCGGGCGCCCATCGGTCCTCGGTTGACAGCCGGGCGCCGCGCGCCGGCCGTTTCATTCCGTGTTGGTGACGTTTAGCGCGCGCAACCGCTCCGACGCGCTGCCTTGGCGCATCCGGCTCCAACCCGATGCGGCCATTTGTGATTACTGCTTTTCGCTGCGGCTCCTATATGAATGTCAGTCAACAGATCCGTCGTGAACGGAAGGATGGGGAAAGCCAGTGGAACAAGCGAGCGGCACCCGCCGAGCCACCATGGAGCCGTCTCCGCCTCCACCCTCCGAGGCCGATATCCGGGCGCAATTGCGGCGGATGCTGGACAATGCGTCCTTCCGACCCAGCGCGCGCCGGCGGGAGATGCTGCGGTTCCTCGTTGACGAGACGCTGGCCGGCCGCGGCGCCCGGCTGAAAGGCGCAACGGTGGCCATGGCCGTTTTCGGGCGCGACGAGACCTTCGATCAGCGGTCCGATCCGGTCGTGCGTCTCGAGGCGCTGCGGCTGCGCGGCGACCTGGACAGCTACTATGTCGACGCGGGCAGCCAGGACCCCGTTCGCATCACCGTCCCGAAGGGCGGCTACGTCCCGCATTTCGCGTGGCGGAACGATGAAACACCCGCCCCGGCGCCGGCCCCCGATCCGGAGCCGCCAGGCGCGACGCCCGCGGATCCGGACCCGGCCGCGCCGCCTCCGGCCGAGGCGGCAACGAGGGTCGAGCGCCGACGGGGTCGCCGACCGCTGGTCGCGGCGCTGCTCGCCGTCGGAGGCCTTGTGGCGATCGCCGGCGCCGTTGTCGGGCTGCGCGGCGCGGGACCGGACGCGGCGCAACCCCGGACGCCCGCCATCATCGTGCTTCCGTTCGAGGCGTTTGGAGACTTCGATGACATCGGGCTGATCGCAGCCGGCGTCACCGAGGAACTGATCGCGAATCTCATGCTTTTTCCGGACTTCCGGGTCTACTCGCCGACGACCAGCTTTCGCCAGGATGCCGGCACCGACCCGGAGACCCTCGGGCGCGACCTGGGGGTCTCGTATGCCGTGACGGGTGTCATGCAGTCGCAGAACGGTCAGGTGAACCTCCGCGCCCGGTTGGTCGACACGCGGACGGGCGAGGTGCGCTGGAGCGGGAGCTACGACGAACCGCTCACCCCGGGCGATCTGCTCGGGGCGCAGCACGATCTGGCGGTGGCGATCTCGACGGAACTCGGCGAGCCCTACGGCGCCGTGAACGAGGCCGTCGGGCGGCGCATGGACCGCGAAAGCGCGCCCAGCATGCCGAGCTACGCCTGCATCCTGCGCGCCTATGAGTACAGGCGGAGCTTCGAGGACGCGCTCTTCGCGCCCGCCATGGCCTGCCTGGAGCAGGCGGTCCTGCGCGATCCCGACTACGCCGACGCCTGGGCGATGCTGGGCTGGCTGCATCTCGACGCGGTCCGGATGGACATGGCGCCCGAGGCCGAGCAACCGGCGGAGATGGAAGCGGCGTTCGATGCGGCCTCGCACGCCGTCGAGCTGGATCCCCGCAACCCGCGGACACTGGCGGCGCTCTCGGTCGTCACGTTCTACCAGGGCGACTACGCCGTGGCGGAGGCCCTGCAACGCGAGGTTCTGGCGCTCAATCCCTACGATCCCGACACCCTCGCCCAACTCGGCTGGCGGTTGGCGGTGCGCGGCGACCGTGAGGGCCTCGACTATCTCGAGCAGGCGGTGGCACGCAGCGCCAATCCGCCGGGCTGGTACTTCCAACTGATCGCGATCTACGCCTATCTCGACGGCGACTACGCGCGCGCGTTGGCCGCTGCCGAGAAATCTGCGACGTCCGGCTCGGTCGGGCTGTCGCTCGCCGCGATGAGCCACGCCAAGCTCGGCGACATGGAGACGGCGCGCGTCTCGCTTGCGGCCATGGCCGAAGCCTGGCCGCTGCTGGGGCGCGACCCCGCCGCCGCCTACCGCATGCACCACGCCTCCGACGCGATCGTCGAGGCGCTTGTCGAGGGGTTGCGTGAGGCCGGATGGACGCCGCCGGACGCGGCGTCGCCATGACGCCGACCGTCCGAAGGTGGATCGGGCCGATACGGATGAGACCGAAACAGCAACTTTACACAGTCGCACTTGAGGGAATCCCGCCCCGGCGACCGTGACGACACCAAGGAGCCCACTCGATGAACGACATGACAGCCCTCAGAACGCGGACCGAGATGCGCCACATCCCCGGCGGAACCTTCCTGATGGGCTCCGACCGGCACTACCGCGACGAGCGACCGGCCCACAAGGTCGCGGTCAGCGGTTTCCGGATGGACGAGACCGCCGTCACGAACGCTCAGTTCGCCGCCTTCGTCGCGGCGACCGGCTACGTCACCGTCGCAGAGCGGCCGCTCGATCCCGCGGACTATCCGGGGGCGGATCCGAAAATGCTCGCTCCTGGATCGCTGGTGTTTCGCATGACCGACGGTCCGGTGGATCTGACCGACTATCGCAACTGGTGGGCCTGGACCCCCGGCGCCTGCTGGCGTCACCCCGAAGGACCGGGAAGCGACGTCTCCGGGCGCGAGGATCACCCGGTGGTGCAGGTCGCCTTCGAGGACGCCGCCGCCTACGCCGCCTGGGCCGGCAAGGATCTGCCAACCGAGGCGGAGTGGGAGTTCGCCGCCCGCGGCGGCCTCGACGGGGCGGAGTTCGCCTGGGGCGACGAGCTGACCCCGGACGGCACGCACCTCGCCAATACCTGGCAGGGCCCGTTCCCCTGGCGGAATTTCGAGACCGACGGCTTCACGGGCACCTGCCCGGTGCGCAGTTTCCCCGCCAACGGCTACGGGCTCTACGAGGTCTGCGGCAACGTCTGGGAATGGACCACGGACTGGTTCGTGGCCAAGCACGATCCCGCCGATCCCGCCAAGCCGTCGTGCTGCGCCGTGACCGATCCGCGCGGTCCCGCGCGAGAGGCGAGCCTCGATCCGCTCCAGCCACAGGTCCGCATCCCGCGCCGGGTGGTCAAGGGCGGCTCGTTCCTCTGCGCGCCCAACTACTGCCGTCGCTACCGCCCCGCCGCGCGGCACGCGCAGATGATCGAGAGCGGCATGAGCCATATCGGCTTTCGCTGCATCCGCCGCGATCCGACGTAGGTCGTCGGGACAAGCGGCGGCTGCGATCTTCCGGACCCACTGACCGATCACGCTGAAGCATGCGGTGTTTTCGGGCGCGGCGGATTTCCGGTCCGTTCGCACGTTTGCAAACGGCCAAGATTTTGGCGACCATTCCGGTATCATGTCCGATGGCATCGATGTCGCGAGTGACTGCCTTACCTCGCCCTGCCTGAAGCTTCGCGAGGACCATCCCAATTTGAATAAGCGCGCGGAATCTTATTCGATGCGACGATTTCCGAAGGGCGACGACGGTAATGTGGATCGCTCGAGCATGCCCTCCGGGAATTCGCCGGTCGTCACGGATCTCACAAGGCCTGTCGAGAGCGGACAGAGTTACACAGGCGACACGAACCGGATCAGCGCTTCGAACTTGCCGCGCGCTCCTTTAGGGCGGCGTAGATCGGAGGTTCACGAAGGGTTTCGGCCACCAGCATCGCTCCGAAGCACCCGGCGAGCAGCGGCAGAAGGAGCGTCGAGCTGCCCGTCATCTCGATGACCAGAACGATCCCGGTCAGCGGTGCACGGACGGAACCGGCGAAGAAGGCGCCCATGCCGACCAGCGCGAAGGCCTCCGGTCGGACTGCGAGACCGGGGATCGCGGCGTCCGCGACATAGCCGAAGGCGAGACCGGAGACCGCGCCCAGAACCATCAGCGGGGCGAACAGTCCGCCCGGCGTACCGGCGGCATAGGACGCGGCGCCAAGGACCAGGCGGAAAAGGAAGAGGGCCGGCAGCGTGATGAGAAGCAGCTCCCCGTTCAGCGCGCTTTGGGTGATGCCATCACCTCCGCCCACGAGATGCGGCGTGGTCCAGGCCAGAAGCCCCACAGCGGCACCGATTGCGGCTGCCCTGAGCTCGATCGGGCCCCCGATCCATTCCGTCAGCGACAGGGTGGCCAGCAGACCACGGTTATGGGCCACTGACAGCAAGCCAGCGAACAGGCCGAGAAGGAGAAACAGGACCAGCTCCGTCACGCCACCGGAGGCGAGGTCCGGAACCTGGAAATCCAACGCGTTGCCCAGCAGGCCGCGCGAGACCGTGATCGCACCCACCGAAGCGCCGAGGGCCACCAATGCGATGCGCGGATCGAAGCGGCCCACCAGTTCTTCGAGGACGAAAATCGCTCCGGCGCCTGGCGCGTTGAAGGCCGTCGCGAGACCGGCTCCGGCGCCGCCCGCGATCAGGGCGCGGCGGTCTTCCGGGTTGCGGCGAAAAAGCCCTCCGATGACATGCGCGGTCGTGACACCCATCTGCACGCTCGGGCCCTCGCGGCCAAGCGCGAGGCCGCTGCCCATGGCAAGCACGCCGCCCACGAACTTCACCGGGATCAGGCGCGCAGGCGCTGGTTCGAGTGAGCCCTCCAGGACCGCCTCGACATGCGGGATGCCGCTTCCCGCGGCATCGGGCGAGAAGCGGCGCACCAGCCATGCGGCCAATCCAGCGGCCAACGCGGCACCGGTCATCATCATCAGCGGGCCGAGCACGGGATAGTCGCTTGTCGCCGTGACCGCCACCGCTCGAAATGCATCTGCCCGTTCGAGGGAGTAGCGGAACGCGGCGCCAATCAAACCGGCTGCCATGCCAACAATGATCGAGAGCAGTGAAAGGGCCGCCAATAAGCGGATTTCGGAAACGGAATTTCTCGCCAGCAATGTCAAACTCCTTGCCTTTGTTCATCCGTCCGGGACGCCGCTTGTGGCTGCAAGCCGCCCTCTTTAGGTCAACTCGACGGCCTTAAGCCGAGAGCGCTTTTTCATGTTCTGACAAAGCCATCCTCTGCGTCCCGCTCATCTCCAAATAGGTCGTTTGCGATGGAAACGCGAAATCGGCGCCGCACGCCTTCACGATGTCGGCGATACGCAGAAGAATCTCCTCCTGGATGGCGAGAAAGGTGTCCTGGTCGCTGCAGACAAGGTACGCGAAAATCTCGATGTCGAGAGAATATGCTCCGTATCCGATGAACCGCACCCGGGCCGGTTCCTCCATTACCCTCGGATGATTGGCGAGCAGTTTGCGCAGTTCCTCCAGAACATTGCGGAGTTGCTCGGGCGTGGTCTCATACCGCAGGCCCAGGACGGTCTTGAACAGGCGCTGATCACGTGGCGCGAAGTTGTCGAGTTGCATCTGCGAGAACTCGGCGTTGGGAATGGTGACGACCGTCCGTTCCAGCGATCGGACCCGTGTCGACCGCAGACCGATCTCCTCGACGGTCCCTATCTGGTCTCCGTAGCGGCAGAAGTCGCCGACCCGCACCGGCCGGTCCGCGAAGAGGGTCAAGCCTCCGATGACGTTCTCCAGTGTCGGCCGGATGGCGAGGGCGATCGCGAGGCCGCCGACGCCGAGACCGGCCACCAAGGGTGCGATAGGGATCCCGACGGCCCCCGCCGCGTAAATGCCAAGGTAGACGAGAATGACGATGCTGATCAGTCGGAAAATGATCCTCAGAAGGGCGGCGTCGAGCCCGCGCTTGTCCGTTGAGCCTTTCTGCCGGAACGCGAAACCGTCCGCGAGGCGCGACGAAAGCACCAACGTCAGCCAGGCGAGACCGCCCACCTGTACGGCCAGAGCGATGTACGCCACGGTCGCGATCGAGACTTCATACAGCCCGATGACGTTGCTGGAAATTATCTTGACGAATTCCGCGATGATCACGGCCAGGAGCAGTGCCAGAGGCTCTCCAAATCTTAACGTTGGCCGGTTCAGACCAATTCCTTTATCCCACCGGGTGCCTTGTCGATAAGCGAACCATATCAAGAGCCCTGAACCGACCATCAGGAAAAGGCCTGCGATCCACTGCCAAATTCCCTGCCCGAGGACCACCATCTGTGCCCAAGCAGGCAAATTTTCAGGAAAATGCCTTGAAAGCCAAGGCCCCGGGTCGGAGATATATTCGTTATACAGCCCGACATTCGCGCCCGATTTGTATGGAAGATCTTTCGCCAGTTCATAATAATCATTAAGATGTTCGACAGTTTGTTTTGTGAACAGGAATTCACCGGCGTCGGGACCTTCCGTGACTTGGGCGATCTCGATTTTCGTATTGGGAATGGTCCAGCGCAGGACCCCATCCTGCGCAACCTGTTCATCGCCCGGAATGGCTGCGAAAGGCGGCAGGGACACCCGGTCGAGGATCTCCTTGAGCAACAGCATCTTGATGGTGATCGTCGCGTCTCGATCGACAGCCGTGATCTCGCTGAAGTCGAACGTATCGGCGGCCCGCAACAACAGCCTTTCGATGTCGGCGCTGGGCTTGTCGTTTTCCCAGGCGTCCACGGCTTCGGTGATGTCACGGATGTAGGTTCGGAAGGTGCCGCGCGGGCTTGATGTGTCCGCCGCCCTCAGCGGGTAGGGATCTTCGATCGCGCGAAGGATCTCGCCAAGGTCGGTCGTTTGCGCGGACACATGAAACGCGGGAAGCGTCAGGAAGAGGACCGCCACCCCAAGAGTTTGCACGAGTGCGGTTCGGATCATGCTATGCCATTCCTTCATGATCGCACTCCCGCCTCGGGATACCCGGGTCCGATTGGCCCGTAGGATTCTCTTCCGGCAAGTGGACGCATGATTTCCGGAGGGGCTTCGGCGGAGTGGTTTGCTCGCATCAATCAAGGCCGGCTTCGGCAAAGTACTTCAAAGCGCCTTCGTGAAAGGGCACGTCCAGATCCGTCTCGTCCATCTGGTCTTTGGTGAAAGACAGGAACAAAGGCGACAGTGCCTGAAGGAGGTCCAAGCTTTCAAAGTATGCTTTGGAGACCTGATAGATCACGTCCTCGTCAACCTCTGCCGACGTCGCCAGCATCGATGGAACGCCCAGTGTCGGCGTATCCTGAGGATTTCCCCTGTAAGTGCCTCCTTTGATCACCGAGCTCACGTAGAACGGATTCTGACGGGCTAGTTTCTCGGTTATATCAGGCGAAACGTCCAAAAGGTTTATGTCGCAAAGGATCGCGGCCTCCCTGACCGTCGGGTTGGGGTGTCCGATCGTGTAGACGAAGGCGTCGAACTCGTCGTCGCACAGAGCCTCGGCCAGGTTGGAAGCCTTGAAGGTGGAGACGTCGGTCACTTCGTCGCCCGTCCAGCCATGGGCATCCATCAGCACATCCAGCGCATGCCGTCGGCTCGAATCCTCTCCGCCTGCATAGACCCGCTTGCCCTTCAAGTCCTCGAAAGTATCCATGTCCCGTCCGCCAAGTGCGACGACCGTGAAGTGCTCAATATAGAGTCCGAACGCCAGTCGCAGATCCTTGAATGCCCCGTCCTCCCTGAACGGTCCGTTCCCGTAATAGGCATTGTGCAACTCGTCGGACTGGGCCAAAGCGAGATCGACGTCGCCCTCTCTCAGGTCCCTGATGTTCGGGATGGATCCACCGCTGATCTCGACGGTGCAGTCGATGCCGTGCTCGTCACGGTTCTCATTGACGAGCTTGCAGATGGCCCCGCCGACCGGGTGGTAGAGGCCACCGACCCGGCCCGTCGCGATCGTCACCGACACGTCGTCCGCCGCCGCGCCGACTGTACCGCCAAGTCCGATGGCGATGAGGCTGGCTGCAAAGGAAACCACCACCGCTTTCATGAGACTGGTCTCGCCACACTGTGTGACGTCGCCGATCCCTGCCTGTTGGGAGTGTCGCGCGCTGATCGCGGCACAGAAGGCGTCCGTCCCCCAACCACGATGACCGCGACCGCAAAACCGATGTCCACGGGATTTCAAGATGACACGTTCGACGCTCATCGATACCCGCGACTTTCTCGACAATCCGCGGATCGGCCCCGTGCCGCAGCCGGAAGCGCGTTCGAGCGGCGCGGACGCCACCGGACGGCTTTCATCGACATCGCGCGCCGCGGTGTTCATTTGACGTGATCGATCATTGTCCCTGTCCAGGCACTCCCCGCTTGCCGGCACCCGTTTCTCCTCGCTTCGGTTCGATGTTTCGGTAAACTCAGGCCCAGGACCACTAATCCGTCAAAATCGGGGCCGCAACCCGGTTGCGATATTTGGGCGTTCACGATCATCTCCGCGAACCGAGGCGACCTTCCCGGCCGCCGGAACGACCCGGGGCTCGAACAGGACCGACGGGTTGTCCTCATTCGGCGAGAAGAGGCGCACCATCAAGTTGAACGCGTCCTTTGGACTTGAGATCCTGCCGAGGTCCGATGGCAAGGCGCTTCCGGAAGCTGCGAGGAAAAAATGCTGAGCGTCGTGCATCTGATCCAAAAGAACCCGATGGCACGCCGTCGTGGGCCGTGGGCCGGTCGCACCCTTTTTACAGTAGATGGACGAACGACTCCTTGTTCCGGCTAATGTTCAAAAACTCCGCTCTCAAAAAAAACGCACGGGCGGCTTGGAACACGGTTCTCATGCGATTTCTACAAGCCACGTTTCCAAAAGGACACTTCTAAAAACCTGGCCAAATCGAGCCGCCGGTGGTTCAATCCACTCCGTGTTTCAGGGATGGAGGGAATGTTGGCCGGGCAGCCGGGCTTTTTTGATCTGGATGAGCGGTACGCGGCGCTTTCGAGGACCGGCGATCCGCTTGAGCGGCTGGCGACGGTGGTGGATTTCGAGGTCTTCCGGGCCGATCTGGACGCCGCGCTGGCCGGCTCCGACCGCTCGAAGGGCAGACGGCCGCCGATGGACGCTGTCACGATGTTCAAGGTCCTGATCCTGCAGGCGCTCTACGGGCTGGCGGACGTGCGGACAGAGTTCCAGATCCGGGACCGGATGAGCTTCATGCGCTTTCCAGGGCTCGACCTGCACGGCCGGGTTCCGGACGCGCGCGCGATCTGGCTTTTCAGGAAACTCCTGACCAAGGCCAAGGCGATCGACGCGCTGTTCGCCCGGTTCGACGGGCATCTGAGCGAGGGCGGCTATCTGGCCATGGGCGGCCAGATGATCGATGCCTCGATCATTGAAGCGCCCCGCCAATGCAACACCGACGCCGAGAAGGACGATCTGAAGGCCGGGCGCATCCCCGATGAATGGACTGCCAAACCGGCGAAGCTCCGTCAGAAAGACCGTGACGGCCGCTGGACCATGACGACCGCTGGACCTTGAATCGGGGACGGCGCAAGCGAAAGCCTCCCCCGCCCCGGGGATCCCTGAGACACCGCAGACGGCCTATCTGAGCCGACGGAGGTGTCGAAATGGATGACAACGAGCGCGGAGGAGCCGCGTGCGCGGAGACTTCAGGTATCGGAGCGGTCGCGGCTCCGGGCAGGGAGCGGCGCAGGACGGCGAACCGCAAGGCGGAGGCTGTTCTGCGGGTTCTTCGCGGCGAGCCGCTGGAGATCCTGGCGCGCGAACTGGCGGTGACGGCGGCGGACCTGAGCGGCTGGCGCGACGGGTTTCTCGAGGCGGGTGCGGCCAGCCTGAAGTCGCGGGCGCGGGACGATCGGGACGAAACGATCGACCGGCTGCGCATCAAGGTGGGCGCGCTGACGATGGACACCGAGCTGCTCCATGCGAAGATCGAGCGGCTGGAGGCTGGCGGTGGAGGCGGCGCGTGGAGATCGAGCTGACGCCGCTACGGTGTCGCCCGGGTCTGTCGCGTCTGGGGCGTTGCCCGGGCGGGGGTCTGCCGGAACCGGCGCGCGGCGGTCATGCCGCCTTCGTCGCGGCGCAGACTAGGACCGCGACGGTCACTGTCGAGCACGGCCAGGTCGCCGTCTTCATCGCCATCGATCATTGCTCGGCGGAATGCGTCGGCATCCATGCGGCTCCGCATGGCACGGGCCATGAGGCGCTGGAGCCGATCCGGCAGGGCGTGACCGAGCGCTTCGGCGGGGTCGAGAAGGACGCGGCCTCGGGCCTGAGGGTCCGCCACGACCACGGCAGCCAGTACATGTCCCGCGACTTCCAGAAGGAGATCGGTTGGCTCGGCGCCCCGTCCTCGCCGGCCTTCGTCCGGGCGCCCGAAGGCAACGGCTGCGCCGAACGGTTCATCCGCACGCTGAAGGAGAACCTGCTCTGGATCAGGACCTTCCGGACCGTCGAGGAACTCCGCCTCGCCCTGATGGAATTCAGGCGAACCTACAACGAATGCTGGCTGATCGAGCGGCTTGGACACCGCTCGCCGGCCCAGTTCCGACGCGACCAGATGGACAACCTGCCGCTGGCCGCATAATCGCAATCTGGTGTCTCAGTCTCAAGATCCAGGGGCGGTACATTGCTGTCTTTCAGACCCCGATAATCCCGACTTTCATAATAGAACGCAATTAACGCGGACAGCGATCTCGGGATCGTACGCGCGGTTCCCGCACCCGATAGGATCCGTTCGCCCGCGACCGCCGCCTCGTAGCGCTCCACGAAATCGAGAGATCCGTATTCCGTCCAGAGTTCCGCCGAGCGGCCCGCCTTTCTCCCGGTATCGCCAACGGCACTTCCCATGTCGGTCATGGTACGCCGACGCGCCGGGAAACTGGCATTTCGACTTGCGGCTCATGACGCCGTCCCCATCGAATCCCAGTCGCTCAAAAACTGCGGCGAATCATCAACCCCAAAAAACAGACGCAGGGAGCTACCGCAAGAATGGTTCGCCACAGGAAAAATTGCGTTTGCGTTTGCAACACCACGGATTCTCTTGGTTCGCCAGAGTAACACTCTGAAATATATTCAACATTTCAATTCTCCCCAGTTCGCCAAGCATAACACGAATGGGATCGACCAGTCCGAGATCCTTCTTCGGCTTCGATTTCTTTAGATCGCCTAATTTCTGACTACCGACCTGATCTCGACTTTGTACGTTTTTGATCAGGTCCAGATCCAAAAGATGCCTTCGTCAGCGATGAACTCGAGGGCATCGCCGGGTGGCATGACGCAGCCTCCAAAATCATCGACGTCCTCCCATGCTCCGCGGTGTGACCAACAAGCGAGCCTGACGTCGTCTCTTTTGCCGGTCGGTCTCAGGCGGGCGATGGGAGCTTCGGTCTCCAGGAGGTAGAGATGGCAGGCGCCTTCGTGTTCGCAGAGGCCGCCGCCGCCGCCATTGGCGTCGTTGAAGGCCTCGATACGGGCTGCGATATCGTCGGTCCGCATGCCACGATCATGCTTTGGAATGTCTGAGAGCGGCCCGATTCGCTTTGCCGCAGCCCACCGACTTGCAGGACGAGCGGCAAGGGATTCGAAGGATGGGATGATACATCGTCTCGACATCCCGCAGCGTTCCGGCGATCCCGTCCCAAAGATCCTGCGCGACTGGCTGCAGTCGCTGCGTTCGTGGTTTACGGCGCCAACCCGGGAACACGTGCTCGTCCTGGTGACGGGCGCCGTGCCGGCCCCGGGTAAAAGGACCGTCAGCGTTTGCCTGCGGATGACCGGACGCGCCGAGGCGGGAAACTTCTCGAGCTTTCACCAGGTTCTCAACCGTGCCCGACGGGATGCCCGCGCGGTGGCGCGACGGGTGCCGGGGATGATCGTCGATCGCCTCGTCCCGACAGGGCCCGTGGTGATCGGGATGGATGACACCATCGAACGCCGGTGGGGTCCCGGGATCACCGCACGCGGCATCTATCGCGATCCCGTACGCTCCAGCCATGGCCATTTCGTAAAAGCCGGTGGCTTGCGCTGGTTGAGTTTCATGGTGCTGACGCCCCTTCCCTGGGCGGGGGCCGCCAAGGCGTTGCCCGTGCCGACCCTGCTTGCGCCCTCCGAGCGGTCCGACCGCCAGCGGGGGCGCAGGCACGAGCTGCTGACCGACCGGGCCCGGCAAGGCATCCTCCAGCTTTGCCGCTGGCTGCCAGGGCGTGATATCGTGTTCGTCGGCGACAGCAGCTTCGCCGTTCATGAACCGGCCCATGTCATCGCCTCACCCGCGACCCTCATCAGCCGATTGCGCCTCGACGCCAACCTCTTCGCCCCCCCTCCACCGCGTACGGCCCATACCTTTGGCCGACCGGCGCGGAAGGGGCCGCCCCTCCCGAAACTGAAGACCCCGCTCACCAACCCGGCCACCTCATGGCGGAGCGTCATCGTATCTTCGCGGTACGGCCACAGGACACGGAAAGCCCTCGAGATCGCCTCGGATACCGCCTTGCGGTACCGCCCCGGCACGCCACCCCGACCGGTTCGCCGGGTGCTGGTCAGGGACCCCGAAGGCAAGCGGGACCCGCAGGCCTTCTTCAGCACCGACGTCGCGCCTGATCCCGCCGACATCATCGCGCTGTTCGTACGCTGGCAGGTCGAGGTCACCTTCGCTGAAGCCCGCGCCCATCTCGGCGTCGAAACCCGGCGACAATGGTCCGACACTGCAATCTCAAGGACACCCCCCGCGTTGCTCGGCCTCTACAGCTTGACAGCCCTGTGGGCCTGCGATCTGCCGACCGGCTCGAGCGTGCCCTATGCCGCAGCCTGGTATCGCAAGACCAACCTGACCTTCACGGATGCGATCGGCGCAGTCCGCCTCGCCCTGTGGATCGGAGACATTTGCTCACACTCCCCGCCCCGCCGGGACCGACAAAAAACACCCCCGGACCGGCTCGTGCGTATGGCAGAAACTCTCTGCTTCGCCGCTTGATGTACAAAGTCGAGCTGATGTGTTGATGCCGTACCGGCCACATCAAGGCATCGTCATTGACCATGCGCTCACGCCACGCTCCGAATTATGGGAACCGCGACATCGTAAAGCACTCGAATCCACGCCGCGGCAGGGCGTCGGCGGCGTCGCCGGAACGTAGCTCCTGTCGACGCGGTGCCGCCTTCGCTAGGAAACGCGGGCCAGCGCGCGACGCGTCTCAACGCGCGCCGCCGCCTGAACCGGCCCTCAGCCGGCGCGAACGGCCCTGAGCGCGTCCGTGAATTCAGGCGACGCCATCAGCCTCCGGCAGCGGTCGAAGCGGCCCGTCGCGTAGGCCCAGAAATCGTCGGCGGGGTTCGCGTTGCCGTGCTGGATCAGACCCCACAGCGTCCAGAGCAGATCGCACATCGCCTTGTGCAGAACCATGCGCCCCGCCTGCGCGGCCGTGGGCGGCCCGTCGCACCAGGCCCCAAGCATCTCGCGGTCCTCGGCGGGACCGAACCCCGCCTCGACCGACAGGTCGCCCAGATCCCAGAGCGGGTCGTTCATCCCTGAATATTCCCAGTCGACGATCCACATCCGCTCGCCCGTATCGAGGAAGTTCTCGCAGAGCGGGTCGCAATGGCTGGGCGCAAGATCGACGGGATGCGCTTCGATCGCGGCGCGCACGGTCGCCGCCTCGGCGACGGCGGCGTGATAGCCTTCGGGCAGATCGGTTTCGAGACCGGCGAGCACCCCGAGATACTCGTCGATCATCGCGAAGACCTCGAAGCGGAACCGGAACGTCTCGCCGCTGCCGTGCAATCGCCGGAACGCCAGCGCCGCGCGGGTCGGGGCGCCGGCGCGCGCGCGGAACAGCTCGGGCGTCATGGTCACGCCTTCGACATGGCGGGTGAGCATGACGCCGGAGGCCGCGTCGCACCAGAGCACGTCCGGCGAGACGCCGACGCCGGCCGCGACGCGCGAATTGTGCGCCTCGACCTCGCGATCGATGTAGGCCTCGGTCCCGGCACCGGGCAGACGCAGCACCACCGGCCCGTCCGGCAGATCGACGCGCCAGACGAGGTTGGTCAGGCCGCCGAGGCGTTCGGCGCACGCGCCCTCCGCTCGGTCCGCGTATCCGGGGATGCGCCGCAGCGCCTCGATCGCCTCATCCTGGTCCATGCTGCGCCCTTCCCGTCCGGCCTCGGCCTTTCACAATACCGGCGCGGGGGCTATCGTCCAGCCATGCGGGGAAAACGGAGCGGATGATGGGCGATGGCGGCAGCGAAAATCTCGGGCGGGTCTATGCGGCGCGCTCTCCGGACGAGATCGCGAAGAGCTACGACGCCTGGGCCGGCACCTATGACGCGGAGATGGCGCGGGTGGGATACCGGCATCCGTCGATCGTGCTGGCGCTTCTCTGCCGTCACGCGCCGCGCGGGGCCGGGCCGGTGCTGGACGCGGGCGCGGGCACGGGCCTGATCGGGGAGTGGCTGCGGATCGTGGGATTCGGGCCGATCGAGGGGCTGGACATCTCTGGAGGGATGCTGGCCGTCGCGGAGTCGAAGAAGGTCTATGACGGTCTGTACCGCGCGGTTCTGGGCGAGGCTCTGCCCTTCGCCGACGGGCATTTCGAGGCCGTGGTTTCGGCGGGCGTATTCACCACCGGGCATGTCGGCGCGGAGGCGCTCGACGAGTTGGTCCGGATCACGCGGAGCGGCGGCGTTCTGGTGCTCACGATCAAGGACACCATCTGGACCGGCGGCTTTTCGGCGCGCGTGGGGGAAATGGCGGAGGCGGATCTGATCGAATTGGCGGAGGAGACGCCGCCCTACGTCTCGATGCCGGGCGAGCCGGACACGGTACCGGGGCGGGGCGTGGTCCTGCGGGTGGTCTGAGGCTCAGATCTCAAGATCGAGACCGGCGGCGGTGTTTCGGATGTGGCGCTCCATCGCGGCGGCGGCGGCCTCCGCGTCGCGGGCCTGAAGCGCGTCCGCGATCGCGTCATGCTCGGCGGCCGACGCCTCGGCGCGGTCGGGCCGGGTGACGGGGATCGGATGACTCTGCGTCTCCTGAAGCATCACGCGCGCGCCGTCGTACAGGTCGCGCATCATCCGGTTGCCGCAGCTTGCGACGATCATCTCGTGAAAGCGGCTGTCGTGGCGGAACACGCCGATCAGATCCTGCGAGCGCCAGCCCGCGCGCATCTTGTCGGTGGCGGCCCGCAATTCGGACACGGTGGCCGGATCGATCCGCCGCGCCGCCTCGGCCGCGATGGCGCATTCGAGCGCGAGACGGGTCTGGAACACCTCGCGCTCGGAATAGCCCGGACCGAAGCGCCAGCGGCTGAGCGCGCCCGAGCGGGTCGGCGCATCGGAGACGACGAAGGTGCCGCGCCCCGGCTCGATGGAGAGAAACCCCAGCGTCTCGAGCGTGGAGAGCGCCTCGCGCAGGGTCGCGCGGCTGATGCCGAGGCGGGCGGACATCTCGGTCTGCGACGCCATGCGCGCGCCCACGGCGATCTCGCCGCCGAGGATCATGCCTTGGATGCGCTCGACCGCGCCGTCCGCCATCGATTTGCGGGTCATCGGGATCTTCCTCCATCGCCGCTTGTAACCGCCGGCCGCCGCCGCTAGCCTCGTCAGACAGGTCAGACCTGTCAACGGGATTTCGGCGGAACCGGAGCCCGGCATGACCCTTTCAACAGAGGAGCACTGAAAATGGCCCATACCCCCCTGACGATCACGATGGCGGCGATCGCCGGTCTCGCGCTGAGCGCCGGCGCGTCCTTCGCCCAGACCCTGACCGTCGGCGCCAATATCGGCAACGTGCCGTGGGAATTCCAGGACGCGGACGGTAACATCGTGGGCTTCGAGGTCGATCTGGTCAAAGAGGTCGCCTCGCGCCTCGGGCGCGACGTCGTTATCGAGAACATCCCGTTCAACGGCCTGTTCCCCGCCGTGCAGTCCGGTCGGATCGACATGGCGATCTCGTCGATCACCATCACCGAGAAGCGCCTCGAATCGGTCTCGTTCGCGCAGCCCTATTACGACAGCGACCAGTCGCTGACCGTCACGGCGGCGAGCGGCATCGAAGGTCTCGACGGCATGGACGGCAAGATCGCGGCGGTCGATACCGGTTCGACCGGCGACATCTGGGCGACGGCGAACGCGGACCAGTACGGTTTCGCGGAGATCAAACGCTACGAGGGTCTGGCGCCGGCGATGCTCGACCTCGCGGCGGGCCGCATCGACGGCTATGTCAGCGACATTCCGGCACTCCAGTACTACGTCAAGGACAAGCCCGACCTCGCGGTCGTGCAGCGCATCGAGACCGGCGAGAAATACTCGATGATGTTCGCCAAGGACGCGCCGCTGGCGTCGGAGGTGAACGCGGTTCTGACCGAGTTGAAGAACGAGGGCTTCATCGCCGGCCTGCACGAGACATGGTTCGGCGCGGCCCCCGAGGACACGACCAGCACGGTCATGGTCACCGACATGCCGATGCTGCAGTAACGTGAGCTCCGCGCCGGGCGGGTGACGTCCGGCGCGGCTCCGCGGATACGTGATGGACATCGTCGACACTTTCTTTAACGGCAGGGTTCTAATGGAGAGCCTGCCCCTGCTGTGGATCGGGCTCCGGGTCACGCTCCAGCTCGGCGCGCTCAGCATCGTACTTGGGCTCCTGCTGGGGCTGTTCCTGGCATTGGCCCGGATCTACGGTCCCGCGCCGGTCCGGCTCACGGCCAAGATTTATATCGACGTCTTCCGCTCGATCCCGCTTCTGGTCCTGCTGATCCTGATCTATTACGCCCTGCCCTTCGTCGGGATCAGGCTCTCGTCGTTCTGGTCGGCGACCGCCGCTCTGACGCTCGTCTCGGGAGCCTACACCGCCGAGATATTTCGCGCGGGGATCGAGGCGATCCCGAAGGGGCAGTTCGAGGCGGCGACGGTCTTGGGCTTCAGCTGGCGTCAGACGATGTTCGAGATCATCCTGCCCCAGGCGGTGAAGATCGTCATTCCGCCGCTGACCAACAACTGCATCAACGTGCTCAAGGACACGGCGCTCGCGTCCGTCGTGGCGATGCCGGACCTTCTGAAACAGGCGACCCAGGCGCAGGCGCTCGCCGCCAATCCGACGCCACTGATCGGGGCGGCGCTGATCTACATCGCGATCCTCTGGCCGCTGGTGATCCTGGTCTCGCGCTTCGAGGGCCGCTTCCGGGTGGCCGGGCGCTGATGGCGGGCTTCATCTCGATGCGCGGGGTCGAAAAGCGGTTCGGCGGGTTCAAGGCGCTCACCGCCGTCGATCTCGACGTTGCAGAGGGCGAGGTGGTCTGCGTGATCGGACCGTCGGGCTCCGGAAAATCGACGCTGATCCGCTGCGTCACGCATCTTGAGGCGCATGACGCGGGCGAGATCGTCGTGGACGGCGTGCCGGTGCGGCCTGGCCGCGCGCTGGCGCAGGTGCGTCGCGAGGTCGGGATGGTGTTCCAGTCGTTCAACCTTTTCCCGCACATGAGCGTGATACGCAACGTCATGCTGGCGCCGATGCGGGTGCGGGGCGTGTCGGAACCGGACGCGCGCAAACGCGCGCGCGACCTGCTGACTCGCGTGGGGATCATAGAACAGGCGGACAAGCATCCCGACCAGCTCTCGGGCGGCCAGCAGCAGCGCGTCGCGATCGCGCGCGCGCTCGCGATGGAACCCAAGGTGCTGCTCTTCGACGAGCCGACCTCGGCGCTCGACCCCGAGATGGTGGGCGAGGTGCTCGACGTGATGAAGGCGCTGGCGAAAACCGGCGTGACGATGGTGGTGGTGACCCACGAGATGGGCTTCGCGCGCTTGGTCGCCGACCGCGTCATCTTCATGGACGGCGGCATGATCGTCGAGGAGGGTCGCCCGGAAGAGATTTTCGACAGCCCGCGCGAGGAACGCACGCGGGGATTTCTGCGCGCGGTGCTTCAGCACTGAGCGCGGCGCAAACGGAGGAACGGAAGATGACACTCGATATGGGCTTCGTGGAGAGCCAGTTCCCGGCGGTCGCCGCGCGGGATTACATCTATCTCGACAATGCCGGCGGATCGCTGGTGCTCAAGGGCGTGGCTGACCGGGTCAGCGACTATCTGCTGACCTCGAGCGTGCAGCACGGCGCCAGCTATTCAAAGTCGGTCGAGGCGAAGGACCGCATGGCCGAGGCCAACGCGGCCGTGGCGAAACTCATCAACGCCAACCGCGTCGAGGAGGTGGTGATGGGCGGCAACACCTCGCTCCTGATGCGGATGCTGGCGACGGCCATCGGCGAGACGCTGAGCCCGGGCGACGAGATCATCGTGTCGATCGGCGAGCACGAGGCGAATTACGGGCCCTGGCTGATGCTGGAGAAGCTGGGCGTCCGGATCGTGCCCTGGCCGCTGAACGCCGACACGCTGCTTCCCGATCCCGCGATGCTCCAGACGATGATGACGCCCCGGACGAAGCTCGTCTGCGTCAACCACGTCTCGAACATTCTCGGCATGATCCATCCGATACGCGAGATCGCCGATGTGGCGCACCGGCATGGCGCCCAGATCGTCGTGGACGGCGTGGCCTACGCGCCGCACCGGCTGGTGGACGTCCAGGCGCTCGACGTCGATTTCTACGCGTTCAGCTTCTACAAGACGTTCGGGCCGCATCACGCCGTGCTCTACGGGAAATACGACGCCCTCGTCGCGCTCCCGGTTCAGAACCATTTCTTCGTGACGCCGGAGATGACGCCGTACAAGTTCCAGCCGGGCAACGTGAATTACGAGCTGTCCTACGGCTGCATCGCCATCGGGGAATACCTCGAAGCGCTCGGGCGGCGTGGCGACGCCGCGCTGGACGGCCGCCCGGCGATGGTCGCGGGCTTCGAGGCCATCGCGGCGCACGAGGCGGACCTGTCGCGCCAGTTCCTCGACTGGCTCGGAACCGTGCCCGGCGCGCGGGTCTGGGGCACCACGTCGAGCGACGTGTCCGCCCGGGTGCCGACGATCAGCTTCACGGTCGGATCGCGCGACAGCGCGGAGATCGTGAAGGGGATGGACCCGTATGACATAGGCATCCGTTTCGGCGACTTCCACGCCAAACGCGTGGTGGACTGGCTGGGTCTCAAGCCGCAGAACGGCGTCGTGCGGGTCTCGATGGCGCATTACAACACGTCCGATGAGATCGACGCGCTCACAGCCAGACTGGACCCGCTCATCAGCCGCCAGGCGGCCTGACGCGCGCGATGCTGTCCTATCAGCACGCGTATCACGCGGGCAACGCCGCCGATCTGCACAAGCACGCCGTGCTGGCGGAGATGCTGGCGCGCCTGACCGTCAAGGCGCGCGGGATCAGCTATGTCGAGACCCATGCCGGGCGCGGCCTCTACGACCTGGACGCGCCCGAGGCGCTGAAAACCGGCGAGGCGGCGCGCGGTGTCGAGGCGGTCGCACTCGACCCCGCGACGCCCTACGGCCGCGCGTTGGCGGCCGTGCGGTTGGAATACGGGCCTCGCGCCTATCCCGGCTCGCCGATGATCGCCCGCGCGCTTCTGCGTCCGCAGGACCGGATCACGCTGATGGAGCTGCACCCGGCGGAACACGCGGCGCTGCGCGCGGCGATGACGGGGAGCGGCGTGGCGATTCACCGGCGCGACGGGCGCGAGGGGGTTCTGGCGCTGGCCCCGTTCAAGCCGCGAAAGGGCCTCGTGCTGGTCGATCCATCCTACGAGGTGAAGGCCGAATACGGCAAGACGGCGGATTTCGCGCGCGCGCTGATCGCGAAATGGCCCGAGGCGGTGATCGTGATCTGGTATCCGCTCCTGCCCGCCGGGCGGCATCGTGAGCTGCTGGCGGGTCTCGGCCCACTGCCAGTCCTCGTCGACGAGGTCACGTTCGAACCCGCCCCCGAGCGCGGCATGACCGAATCGGGCCTCGCCATCGTCAACGCGCCGCACGGCACGCGCGACGCCTTGGGAGCCGCGCGGCGGGTCGGCGCGGGACTGTTCGCCCCGCCCGCGTGACGGTGCGCGGCCGGCGGTCACATCGTCCCGGAACATCTTGCAAACCGGCGCGGGAGGGCCAGATTCAAGGCTGAAGGAGCGCGCGATGAGACTGAAGACCGAACTGACGCCCGGACGGGTCGAGACGGAAGGGCCCGTGGCCCGGAAATCCACATCCGGCGACGTCGCGGCGTTTCTCAAGCACGCCAAGGCGACCACGCCGCGCGCGGCGGGCGCGCGCGGGCGTCTGGTCTTCGCGCTCGACGCAACCATGAGCCGCCAGCCCACGTGGGATCTCGCCTGCGAACTCCAGGCGTCGATGTTCGACGCGGCGGCCTCCGCCGGCGGGCTCGACGTGCAGCTCGCGTATTTCCGTGGCCACCGCGAGGCGCGGGCGTCGCGCTGGGTCGGCGACGCGCGGGCGCTCAAAGGCCTGATGACCGGCATCACGTGCCATGGCGGCCTGACGCAGATCGGCCGCATCCTCGACCACGCCGAAAAGACCGCGACCAAGGCGCCGCTGGCCGCGCTGGCCTATGTCGGCGACGCGATGGAGGAGGATATCGACGCGCTCTGCCACAAGGCCGGCCGCCTCGCGGTGCGCGGCACGCGGGCGTTCATGTTCCTCGAAGGCGGCAACGCCGCGGCCGAGCAGGCGTATCGCGAGATCGCCCGGCTGACCAACGGCGCGTTCCTGCCCTTCGACGCCCGGTCGGCGGACGAGCTGCGCGCGCTTCTCGGCGCCGTTGCGACCTTCGCGGCGGGCGGGCGGGCGGCGCTCGAGGCGTCGGGAACGGGCGCGGCGCGGCGGCTTCTGTCCGACATGAGGCCATGACGGCCTGGATCTGGCTGGCGATCCTGGCGGCGCTCGCGGGCTCGGTCATGACGCTGGCGGTGCGACGCCTCCCTCCACGCCAGGCCGGCGCGGTGGCGGTCGGCGGCGCGGCCGTGGGTCTCGCCGCGCTGCGGCAGTTCGCGCTGGCGATCCCCCTCGCCGCGCTGGCCTGGTCGCTCTGGCGCTCCGGCGCGCCAGGTCCCGCCCCGAGCGCGGGTCAGCGGTCGGAGGTGCGCAGCGACGGTCTGGTGATGAGCCTCGATCACGATACCGGCGCGATGGACGGCGAGGTTCTGATCGGCCCGCACAAAGGCGCGCGGCTGTCGGATCTGGGCCGCGGCGATCTCAAGGCCTTGGCCCGCCAGTTCGAGGCCGGCGGCGACGAGGACAGCCTGGCGCTGCTTCTGGCCTATCTCGACCGCGTCGGCGGGGGCGCCACCGAGAACGAGGCGCCTCCGGCGGAGGCCGACGGCGGCATGTCCGAGGCGCAGGCGCTGCGCATCCTCGGGCTGGAGCCCGGCGCAGGCGTTGACGACGTGCGCGAGGCCTATCGGCGGCTGATCCGCCGCGCGCATCCCGATCTGGGCGGATCGAGCGGCCTCGCGGCGATGATCAACGAGGCGAAGGCCCGCCTCGATCCGGATTGAGGTCTCAGCGCAGCGCGGTGACGTCGGCGAGCGCGATCTCGGCGCCGGCATCGGTCAGAAGCACCGGCCCGCCGTCCTTGAAGCGGACCTCGGAGACGGTCGAGAAGACCTGGCCCGCCTGGCTGTCGACCATCTCCTCGCCTCTGTAGCTGTCGAGCGCGAAGCTGTAGACGCCGGCGGCCGCCTGGCGGCCGGACGTGTCCGTGCCATCCCAGACGAGGTTCGCCTCGCCCGACTCGACCGTCCGGCGGGCGACCACCTGGCCGAAATCGTTGCGCACGACGAGCACCGCCTGGTCGACATCGGCGAGGGGCGTGACCCCGACCTCCATCGGGACGCCGGCATAGGTGCCCTTGCCCGGCGCGCGGACATCCTTGCCGATCCAGGCCGCGAGACCGTCCGTCGCGCCGCCGCCGAGCGCGGCCGCGATGACGTCGAGCTTGTCGTTGGCCCGGACCTGCTGCTCGACGGCCGAAAAGCTCGCGAGCTGTGCGACGAATTCGGTCGATTCCATCGGCTTGAGCGGGTCCTGGTTGCGCAGCTGCGTGGTGAGCAGCGTCAGGAACGTCTCGAAGTCGCCGGCCATCTCGTTGGCGCCGTTGGTAAGTGCGCCGGCGTCGGTGCCGCTGCCGCTCGCGGTCGATTTCGCCGAGCCGGGCAGAACGTTCGTGGTGGGTGCGAGTTCCATGGTCAGTCTCCTTCGGTGAGGGTCAAAGGCGGATGTCGAGAGATCCGGCGGCGACCGCGCGGGGCCTCTCCGGAGCGCTTTCGACGACGGCGGACCGCGTCTCGGCGGAGGCGAGCGCGCGCGGCGCCGAGGCCTCTGCCCCATCGCGCTGACGCGGCGTATCGCTGCCGCCGGCGGTGAATTCCATCGTGACGTCGCCGTAGCCGGCCTCGGCCAGGTCCCGCGCGAGCGTCTCGGCGTGCCTTCGCAGGAAGTCGCCGGTCTCGGGCCGCTCCGACATGACGATGACCTGGACGCCGCGCTCGGTCGGATTGAGCTGGATCTGGACGCGGCCGAGTTCGGGCGGATCCAGACGTACCTCGATCCGGCTGTTGGCGCTCTGGGCGATCGCGACCGCGATCTGTCCGGTGACCGCCTGGGGCTGGGCCTGTGCGGCCGCATGGGCGGGCGCATGCGCGTGGACATGCGGCGTCAGGCGCCAGTCGAGCCCGTCGGTCACGACGCCGCCGAGCGCGAAGCCGCCCGCGAGCGCCGGCTGGGCCGCGGCCTGGGGCTGCACCGGCAAGGCCGCGCGGATATCAGCCGCCTGCGCCGTGCCGGACGGCGCTTCGGGACCCGCGCGCGTCGCACGCACGACATCGGCCTCCGGCGGGGGCGCGTCGGCGGCATCGTCGATGACCGGCGGGGCGGCAGGTGCGGCCTGGGTCGACGCCATCACGGTCGGCACCGCCGCTCCGACGCTGCCGACCGCGCCGACGGCTCCCTGCGGGCCCGCCGTCACGGGGGCGACAACGACTTCGGCACCGTCCGGAGCGACGGTTTCAACCGTCGCCTCGTCGGCGAGAACGGCATCGACCATCGAAAGATCCCCTTCGGCCGGCGCCGTTTCGGGATCGACGGAGACCGGGATCGGAATGACGGACACTTCATCTCCGCCCGCTTCCGCATCGAAGGCGGACGCATCGGCAGGCGCCGCATCCTCGTCGGTCGGGGAAACGGACTCCGCCGCCGGGGCCGCCTCGGCTTTGCCCGCGTCGGCGGCCGGCTTTTTCGCCGCCGCCCGCTCCTCGGCGTCCACGACCGCCCCGAAATCGTCCTCGCGCCTTCGGTCCGACGATCGGCGTTCGGCCGGCGTGACCGCCGCCGCGTCCTCCCGCCCGGGCGCCGGTCGCGCCTTCGGACCGGATTTCGGCGCGGCGAAT
The DNA here is from genome assembly GCA_963698685.1 of uncultured Alphaproteobacteria bacterium. Classification (GTDB taxonomy): domain Bacteria; phylum Pseudomonadota; class Alphaproteobacteria; order Rhodobacterales; family Rhodobacteraceae; genus Amaricoccus. The sequence goes on along the minus strand of CAVORV010000024.1, from coordinate 1,160 downwards.
GTGATTTCCTGCATCGGTCCGGTTCTCCGTCCGCTTGGCGTCATGGGATCCACCTAAGGACAAAGCCTTACGAATTATTTACCGGAACGGCCCATATCGGGCGGGTCTCGAATCCCTCACCGGAAGCGCCCGCATGGACCTCCCTCCGATCACGACCGCCCCCCGCCCGGGCACCCCCGCCGCAATGGAGCGCGAGGATCCGCGCACCTGGGAGGCCGCCCGGTCCTTCGAGGCGAGCTTCATCGCCGAGATGCTCAAGGCGTCCGGGCTCAACGCGATGCCCGAAGGGTTCGGCGGCGGCGCGGGCGAGGAGGCGTTCTCGAGCTACCTCACCGCAGGAATACGCCGACATCATGTCCGAGCGCGGCGGCTTCGGCCTGGCCGAGCGGATCTTCGAATCCCTCAAGCTCCGCGAGCAGGGCCGATGATCGGCCGTCTGCTGCGCTCGGGTCGGCACGAGCGCATTCTCAAGCTGCTCGACCAGGAACGCGAGATCATCCTGAACGGGCCGCTCTTCGAGCTCAAAGCCCTCGTCGACAGACGTGAGACCGCGATCAACGATATGCTGGCCGAAGGCGGTTCCGCCCCGGAGGCGTTCCTGACCGCGCTCGAAGCCAAGGCCAGACGCAACGCGCGACTGATCGAAGCCAGCCTCGCGGGCGTCAGGGCGGCCACGGCCGAGGTCGACCGTCTGGAGGCCGCGACGGGCAATCTGCGCACCTACACCGAGCGCGGCGCGCCGGTCGACGTGCGCGCGCAGCACATCACCCGCGACGAGCGGGCCTGAACCGAAAAGGGGATCGTGGGTGATGACGGGCTCGAACCGCCGACATTCTCGGTGTAAACGAGACGCTCTACCAACTGAGCTAATCACCCGGTTCTCAACTGCTTGCCGCCCGCTGCAACCTCACGCACATGAATGCCCTGATATGTCAGTGCGTTGCAGTCTCTCACAGTGCACTACGGCGTGCAACATTCGATGCGGTGCAGGCGGCGAGATACAAAGGCTGGCAGTTAACAGGTGCAGCGGAGGCGCAGCGGAGGCGCAGCGGAGGCGGAGTGATCGTTGGGCACGAGCGAGCAGGCGTCAGCCAGAAGGTCTATTTCAAGGAGGGCTCCACGGTGCAGCAGTTAAGAGAGGCCATCAACCGCTTCAGGAT
>CAVORV010000023.1:0-22522 GCA_963698685.1 uncultured Alphaproteobacteria bacterium | reverse complement strand
ACACTTGGTGCCCTCGCTTGACGGCCGCGATGATTCTGTCCGGATCGGCGGTCCATGTGAAGGGCTTCGGTTCGGCGTTGTGCTCTCGGACGAAGCGGTCGATGGCGGCCTGGAGGTCGACGATGGAGTGGAAGACCCCGCGCCTGAGGCGGCGCTTCGAGAGCTTGGCGAAGAAGCCCTCGACGGCATTGAGCCAGGAGCAGGATGTCGGCACGAAGTGGAAGGTCCAGCGGGGATGGCGGTCGAGCCACGCGCGGACCTTCGGGTGTTTGTGCGCGGCGTAGTTGTCGAGGATGGCGTGGACCTGCTTGTCCTTCGGGACCGCGGCCTCGACGGTGTTGAGGAAGCGGATGAACTCCTGGTGGCCCCTCTCGCGCATCTGAAGAAGATGCGCTGCCGGGCAGCGGGTGCCGCTGCATGTTGCGGCCGATGACGGTGCCGTCGAGCACGTTCAGCGCGGCGAAAAGCGTCGTCGTGCCGTGCCGCTTGCAGTCGTGGGTCATCGTGCCGGCGCGGCCCTTCTTCATCGGCAGGCCCGGCTGGGTCCGGTCGAGCGCCTGGATCCGGCTCTTCTCGTCGACCGAGAGCACGATGGCGTGCGCCGGCGGGTCGAGATGGAGCCCGACCACGTCGCGCAGTTTCTCGACGAGGCGCGGATCGTTCGAGAGCTTGAACTGCCGGACCCGGTGCGGCTGCAGGCCGTGCGCGCGCCAGATGCGCCGGATCGAGCTGACGCTGATGCCGGCCGCCTTCGCCATCATGGCGGCGGTCCAGTGGGTGGTCTCCGCCGGCGGATCGGTCAGCGTCAGCGCCACCACGCGCTCCGCCACCTCGGGGCCGAGCGGCGGGACGCGCGACGGCCGGGTCTTGTCGCGCGGCAGACCGTCCACCCCCTCGGTCATGGACCGCGCCTGCCAGCGCCAGACGCACGGCTTGGACTTGCCCGTCCGCCGCATGATCTCCGCCGTCCCGAAGCCGTCAGCGGTCGCCAGAATGATGCCGGCCCGCCACACGTGCTTCTGCGGGCTGTTCCGATCCGCGACGACCGCCTCCAATCGGGCACGGTCCGCGGCGCTTACCTCGATGCTGATACCCTTGCGCATCCACCGAGACTCGCACAAGGCGACGGCCTTGGGAATCCTCCGTCAGGTCTCAACCACTAGATGTCGATCGCGTTGCCCTTGGCATGTTCAGACAGACGCCCCCCGGCGCGGCTGTTTCGGGTCCGGCAGGCGTAGCTCGCCGCGACGCGCATCGAGGCGAGGGTTTCTCCGGCGCGGGCGACTTCCGGTTTCGCGGCGGTCGCGACCCATCCGTTCAGAGCCTGCGCGGTTTCGCAGGTGACAGTGACCGCCGGCGTCAGTGCGACTCCGCCGACCGATGATATCTGGACCGGACGGTGGATGCCGCAGTCTCCGGGTCCGTCGACGCGCGGACCCGGCTTGCCTATGATCTCGCCGCTCCCGCAGATCGGGCCGGACTTCCGGCCAGAAAATAACGAGCCGCCGCTCCCTGAGCCGCCGGATCCGACGATGCCGCATGAACCCAGCCGGAAGGCGGGGGCGGCGAAAAGAGCGGCCGCGCGCAAGTCAGGCGTCCCGCTTGCGGATGCGGCCGAAATCCGGAGCCGGCGTGTCCTGGCCGGCGTCGATGATGCCGCGACGGATGCTCCGCGTGCGTTTGAAGTAGTCTTGCAAGTGGACTCCGTCGCCCGTGCGCACCGCGCGCTGCAGGGCGAAAAGCTCCTCGGTGAAACGCCCGAGGATGTCGAGCGTCGCCTCGCGGTTGTTGAGAAACACGTCGCGCCACATGACCGGATCAGAAGCCGCGATGCGAGTGAAATCCCTGAAGCCGGCGGCCGAGTAGTTGATGACCTCTGATTCCGTTACCCGTCGGAGATCGTCTGCGACTCCGACCATGGTGTAGGCGATCAGGTGCGGCACGTGGCTGGTGACGGCCAGAACCAGATCGTGATGATCGGGATCCATCTGGTCCGTGCGCGCGCCGAGCTCCTGCCAGAAGGCGGTGAGACGGCCGATCGCGGAGGTATCGGTGTACGGAAGTGGCGTCAGCAGCAGCCAGCGGTCATCGAACAGCTCGGCGAAACCCGAGGCCGGGCCGCTGTGCTCGGTGCCGGCGAGCGGGTGTCCGGGAATAAAGCGCGCATGATCCGGCAGATGCGGCAGCACGGCGTCGATGACGGCGCGCTTGACGGACCCGACATCGGTGATCGTCGCTCCGTCCCGAAGGCTCGGGGCGATGTCCCGCGTCACGTCCTCCATGGCTCCGACGGGAACGCAGAGGATCACGAGATCGGCTCCCGCCACGGCTTCGGCCGCGGAGTCGAATACCTCGCAGAGCCCGAGCCGGCGGGCCTCGTCGCGCGTCTCGGCCGTTCGGGCGTATCCGGTGATCCGCGTGGTCATCCCGGCCCGCCGCATGGCATGGGTGATCGACGAGGCGATGAGGCCGAGGCCGATAAGCGCGACGTGGTCGTAGGGCATCAGGCGCCGACCCGGATGAAGGAAGCCAAGGTGTCAGTGACGCGGGCGCAGGCGGCGGCGTCACCGACGGTGATGCGCAGGGCCTCAGGAAACCCGTAGCCCCCGACCTTGCGGACGATGATGCCGGCCGCGCGCAGGGCCGCGTCGGCGGCGTCGGCCTCGGTCCTGTCGCGGAAACGCGCGAGGATGAAATTGGCGTGAGACGGATCGGATGCGATCCCAAGCTCCGCAAGTCCCGCGGCGAGGCTCGCGCGGTCGACCGCGTTGCGGGCGCGGCAGATGTCGGTCCAAGTGGTGTCGCGGATCGCGGCCTCTGCGGCGGCGAGCGCGGGGCCGGACAGGTTGAACGGCCCGCGCACGCGGTTGAGCGCGTCGATGACGTGGTCCGGTCCGTAGCCCCAGCCGACGCGCAGACCGCCCAAGCCGTGGATCTTGGAGAAGGTGCGGGTCATCACGACGTTGTCACGCGCCTCGACGAGCGACGCGCCACCGTCGAAGCCTTCGACATACTCGGCATAGGCTCCGTCGAGAACGAGAAGCGCCTCTGGCGGCAGTCCGGCGGCGAGGCGCGCGATCTCGGATGCGGGGATCATCGTTCCGGTCGGGTTGCCGGGGTTGCCGATGAGCACAAGCCGCGTGCGCTCACCACAGGCCGCGAGGATGGCGTCCACATCGATTGTCCGGTCGGCTTCCGGCGCCGCGACCGGCGTCGCTCCGGCGGCGTGCGCGTAGATCGGGTACATGCTGAACCCGTGTTCGGGATGCACGACTTCGGTTCCGGGACCCGCGTAGACCAGCGCGAGAAGTGAAAGGATCTCGCCCGATCCGTTGCCGCATATGATGCGCGCGGCATCAAGTCCGTGGACCTCGGCGATCGCCGCCCGGAGCGCAACATGCGCGCCGTCGGGATAGATCGCGAGCCCGTCCGCGGCGGCCCGGAAGGCGGCTACCGCGTTGCCTGACGGGCCGTGCGGGTTTTCATTGGCGCTGAGCTTGAGGACTTGCGCGTGTCCCGCGATGCTCGCCTCACCCTGCTTGTAAGGAGCGATGTCGAGAATGCCGGGCTGCGGGCGGATGAAGGGGTGCGTCATTGGCGCCTCGGTGTGGTTGGCGGTGTCTAGCGGGGTCGGGGCGCGAGTTCCAGACGGATCTTGGCGATCGCGCTTCCCCCGCTGCCGGGACGCGCCTATGTTCAAGACGCCGCATATGAGCGGTAAGACGAGGGGGGGGACCCATGAGCGTCGAACGCGTTTTGCAGGCGCGGCCGCCCACTGCAATCGAGAGGTTTCGGGCGTTTATGTCGACGATGCGGGGAAGAGAAGATGGCGCATGATGTGAAACTGGCTTGCCTGGAATGCGGAGCGGTCAACAGGGTGCCGGCGGAGCGGATCGCGGCCGGTCCGAAATGCGGCGTGTGTGGCGCGAAGCTGATGGACGGAAAGGTGCGTGAGCTGGATCCGGCGACTCTCGCGAAGGCGTCCCGTTCGGACACGATTCCGCTGGTCGTGGACTTCTGGGCGCCGTGGTGCGGGCCATGCCGGATGATGGCCCCGGAATTCGCCAAGGCGGCGTCGGCGCTGGCGGAGCGGGCGCGGTTCGCCAAGATCGACACCGAGGCGCATCCGGCCGTATCGCGGTCCCACGGGATCCGGGGGATACCGCTGCTGATCCTGTTTCGCGGGGGGAAGGAACTCGCCCGGCAGACCGGCGCGCAGCGCGCGGACGCGATCGAACGCTGGGTGACGATGTCGATGATCGGGGGAATGTGACGCGGATCGGAGCCGTCCGGCGTCTGGGGGATCAGCCCGCCTGAGGCGGCGGGCCGGTTTTCTGCGGAGGCCGAGGCCTCGTCAGACGACGCGACGCGCGTCGCCCGGAGCGTCGGTTCAGTCAGCCAGCGCCAAATTGGCGGCGGATTCGCGACCGTCGCGGCCGGCTTCAAGGTCGTACGTGACCTTCTGGCCGTCGTCGAGGTGGGTCAGACCTGCCCGCTCAAGCGCGGAAATGTGGACGAACACGTCCTTGGAACCACCTTCGGGCTGGATGAAGCCGAAACCCTTGGTCGGGTTGAACCATTTCACGGTGCCTTTGGCCATCGTGATGTCTCCTACTCAGTCGCTGCCCGCATTGTGCGGCAGCCCGGCGCAGTCAGAGCATAATCGAGAGCCTGCAGCCGTGAGGGTGACAGTGGTCGATCGTGGTAACGCAGCGCGGAAAACATGGTCGAATCAGCGCTGAAATGCAAGGAAAACCGGTAGGGTGGGCGGATCTTGGCCCGTCGCCACGCAGACTTTCAGGCGCTTGGACGACGTCGCATGGGTGTTCCCGCCCCGACCGACGCCCAGCCCGCACCGGCGATGCGCCGAGCTGCGCGATCGTCGAGGTCCACGCATGAACCTAGTTTAAGTTATTGAAAAAAATAGTATTTGCAATCCTGATTATTCGTTAACGGCGCTCACGGTCGCCGGATGCTCCTCGCGCCCGCAGCGCAAACCGCTCGTTGACAGGGGTCCGGACGCCTGCTTACCTACCGGTTGGTAGCAAGGGGAGGAAACCGGAATGAATTCTGGAAAAATGCTGAAGTTTGCCGCGCCGGCGCTGGCTCTGTGCCTATCGGGGACGGCCGCGTTGGCGCAATGGGCACCGGACCGGCCGATCAACATCATCGTGCCGTGGTCGGCGGGAGGCTCCACCGACCAGGTGACGCGGGTGGTGGCACCGCTCCTTGAGGAGGCGCTCGGGACCAGCGTGGTGGTGGTCAACCAGCCGGGCGCGTCGGGCTCGATCGGCACACAGGCGGCGCTCGACGCGCCGCGCGACGGCTACACTTGGACCGCGAACGCGATCGCGAACAACGCGACCTACGCGGTCACTGGGCTGATCGAGAACACCTCGATCGAGGATTACGTGATCTATCTTTCGGTTGCGAACGTGCCGGTGGTCAGCGTCAACGCGGACGCGCCCTATGCGGATTTCGGCGAACTGCTGGAGGCGATGAAGGGCGGAGACGTCACCGTCGGGACGGCGGGCATCAACTCGTCGGGCGGCATGGCGCTGGCCGCCCTCAACGAGGCCACTGGCGGCGAGATCAACGCCCGCGCGGTGACGTATGACGGCGGCAACCCGGCGGTGATCGCCGCGGCGTCGGGCGAGGTCGTGGCGACGACCCAGCTCGCGGTCGAACAGGCGGAGATGATCCGGGGCGGCAAGATCCGGGCGCTCGCGGTCCTGTCGGACCAGGCGCTGGAGATCGAGGGCATCGATCCGATCCCGCCGGTGACCGAGTGGCTTCCCGACATGCACATCGCGCCGGATTATTTCGGCATCCTGATCCCGGCAGGCGCGCCGCAGGAGGTCTATGACGCGGTGGACAAGGCCTGGGCCGATCATGTGATGACGTCGGACGAGCTGCGCGCCTACGCCACCGACCGGGGCGCCGTTTTCGCGCCGTCCTACGGTCCGGAGGCGATGGAGAGAGTGATGCCGGTCGTCGTCTCGGAAGCCTGCGCGCGCGTGACCCGCGGCGAGGCGGTGGTCGATCCGTCAACGATCGGCATCACCTGCCCGGCCGAGTGACCGGATCCGGCAAGGACCTGTGATCCGTTGAGGTTTCGGGCCGGGGCCCACGTCCCGGTCCGTTTTCGGTCGCAAAGACTCGGCCACCATGCGGGCTGCGGCGGGTTTATGGCTGGCGCAACCGTGGTCTCCCGAGGAGAAGCTTCTTCGCATGTCGCTCAATTCGCCCGTCGCCGACAAAGTGACCGCCGCCGTGCTGTTCCTGCTCGGGGCGGGGATGTCGTGGGGCGGGTTCACGATGGACCGGCTGGAGATGCGCGACATCCATCCGGGCAGCATTCCCGGCCTGGTGCCGATCATCCTCGGCATGGCGCTGATGGGATGCGCGGTCCTGCTTTTCGCCGGCGCGCGGGACAAGTCCCGCGAGGTCGCGGAGACCGGCGAGTCATGGCGCGATTTCGCAATCGCGGCGGCCGGGAGCGTAGTCTACGCGGTCGCGATGGTCGGGAACGTCCCGTTCGTCGTCGCGACCACGATCTACATCGCGGCGTTCGTCTGGTGGTTCACGCGGCCCGCGACCGATGAAGGCGGAGGGCTCCGGCGGGTCGTGATCGCGGTCGGGTTCGGAGCGGTGGTGTCGGTCGCGATATCCGTGCTGTTCCGCTACGGGTTTCTCGTGAGGTTGCCCTGATGGAGGGGCTGGTCGGTCTCGGAACGGCGCTTATGGCGTTCATGACGCCGGTCATGCTGATGCATGTCGCATGGTCGACGCTGCTGGGGATCTTCGTGGGGTCCCTGCCCGGACTGACGGCGACGATGGGCGTCGCGCTTCTTACGACGCTCACCTATACGATGGAGCGCGACACGGCGATCCTGGTCCTGATCTGCATGTATGTCGGAGCGATCTATGGCGGGTCGCGGAGCGCCATCCTTCTGAACATTCCGGGCACGCCGGCAAGTGCCGCCACCGCGCTCGACGGGTATCCGCTCGCGCGTCAGGGCAAGGCGGGCTACGCGATGGCGCTGGCCACGGCAGGGTCCGCGCTCGGGACGCTGGTGGGGATCGTTCTTCTGGTGCTGCTGGCGCCGCCGCTGGCGGATGTGGCGCTCAGTTTCGGATCGTTCGAGTATTTCTGGCTTGCGGTCTTCGGCATCGTGATCTCGGGACAGCTGACGGGCGGGACGCATCCGCTCAAGGGCTACATCGCGGGCATTCTGGGGCTCGGCGTCGCGATGATCGGCAGCGACGGCATCCACGCGCATCTGCGGTTCACGTTCGACTTGCAGCCATTGAACGGGGGCATCGGGCTGATCCCGGCAATGGTCGGCGCGTTCGGCTTCGCCGAGGTGCTGACGGTGATGTGGAGCAGGCGGGCCGAGATGGTCGCGGGGCGCGCGGGCGGCGACCGCGTCCTGCCGAAGTTCGTCGATCTCTGGCGCTACAAGTTCACGGTGCTCCGCTCGGGCGTGATCGGCACGCTCGTCGGGATCATACCCGGCGTCGGCGAGGATATCGGAGCATGGGCGTCCTATGCGATGGCCCGACGGCTGAGCCGCGAGCGCGAGATGTTCGGCAAGGGCTCGCAGGAGGGGCTGACGGCGGCGGAGACCGGCAACAGCGCCGTGGTGCCGGGCGCTCTGATCCCTGCCCTGACGCTCGCCGTGCCGGGATCGGCGCCGGCCGCGGTGCTGATCGCGGCGCTTTTCCTCCACGGCATACGGCCGGGGCCGATGATCATGATCGAGCAGCCGGATTTCATCTATTCGGTGGCGGCGATGCTGGTGATGGCGACCATCGCGATCGCGGTGTTCGGGCTGTCGCTGACGCGGGTCTTCGTGCAGGTGCTGCGCATCCCGCGCGAGTTCCTGATGCCGGTGGTTTTCACGCTGTGCGTGATCGGGCCCTACGCGCTGACGCAGCGTCTGTTCGACGTCTGGGTGATGGTCGCGTTCGGGTTGATCGGGTTCGTCCTGCGGCAAATGAACTATCCGATGGCACCGCTGGTGCTCGGGATCATTCTGGGCGATCTGCTGGACAAGAGCCTGCGGCGGGGTCTGACATTGAGCGACGGGGATCTGTCGCCGTTCTTCACGCGACCGGTCTCGGCGGTGTTCTGCGTCATGGTCATCGCGGTCATAATGTTCAGCGTGCCGGCGGTCCGACGCGGCCTCGGGCGGCTGATCGGACGGTCGGAGGCGGGCGAATGAAGGCCGCCAAGCGCAAGCCGCCGAGGCGGGACGCGGCCCTGTCCCGGCGGGCCATCCTGGACGCGGCGCTCGTCGAGTTCGCCGATCTGGGCCACGCGGGCGCGCGCATCGACGCCATCGCCGACCGGGCGGGCGTCTCGAAGCCGATGATCTACAGCTATTTCGGCGACAAGGACGGGCTCTGGGCCGCGGCGCTTCGCGAGGCCTACGTGCAGATTCGCGCTGGCGAGCGCGAGCTCGATCTCGGCGGCAAGGAGCCGGTGGAGGCGATCCGGGCGCTGGTCGCGTTCACCCAAGATCATTTCGTCAAGAAGCCGTGGTTCATCTCGATGCTCAACACAGAGAACCTTCTCGGCGGCGCGACCGTGCGCGACATCGCCGATGTCGCCGAGATCCAGTCTCCGCTGATCGAGGAGCTCGGCCGCGTCCTACGGCGGGGCGTGGCGACTGGCGCGTTCCGCGCGGGCGTCGATCCTGTCGACCTCTACATCACCATTGCGTCGCTCTGCTATTTCCCGGTGGCCAACATGCACACCCTTCGGGCGGTCTTCGGAAAGCCGATCGACGCGGACTGGCTGGCGCGGCGAAGCGCCGAGTCGGGCGAGATGATCATCCGGTATCTGCGGCAGGAGTCGAATTCTGACGGACTGGAAGGAAAGACAACATGAAGGAACGGAGATTGGGGATCGTGATGCACGGCGTCACGGGACGGATGGGGAAGAACCAGCATCTGATCCGGTCGATACTGGCGATCCGCGAACAGGGCGGCGTGGCGTTGGCCGACGGGACGCGGCTGATGCCCGACCCGATCATCGTCGGGCGGAACGCGGACAGGGTCGAGGCGCTGGCGGCGTCGCTCGGGATCGCCCGGTGGAGCGCCGATCTGGACGCGGCGCTGGCCGATCCGGATGATACGGTGTTTTTCGATGCGGCCTCGACCAAGCTCCGGCCCGATCTGCTGCGCAAGGCGATCGACGCGGGCAAGCACGTCTATTGCGAGAAGCCGATCTCCGAGGGTCTGGACGAGGCCGTGGCGATCGCGCGGTACGCCAAGGAGAAAGGCGTCAAGAACGGGATCGTCCATGACAAGCTGGACCTGCCGGGCTTGAAAAAGCTCAAGCGGCTTCGGGACTCCGGGTTTTTCGGTCGCATCCTGTCGGTGAAGGGCGATTTCGGCTACTGGGTCTTCGAGGGCGACTGGATGGAGGCGCAGCGGCCGTCGTGGAATTACCGCGCGGCGGATGGCGGCGGGATCATCTCGGACATGCTGTGTCATTGGCGCTACGTGCTCGACAATGTCGTGGCGCCGGTCAGGGCGGTGAGCTGCATGGGCGCCGTGCACATCCCCGAGCGCTGGGACGAGAACGGCGAACGCTACGACGCCGACGCGGACGACGCGGCCTACGCGACGTTTGAGCTCGAGGGCGGGATCATCGCCCAGATCAACTCGTCCTGGTGCACGCGGGTGCGGCGCGATGATCTCGTGACGTTCCAGATCGACGGCACGCACGGCTCGGCCGTCGCGGGACTGCACAAATGCTTCAGCCAGCACCGGGTGAACACGCCCAAGCCCGTCTGGAACCCGGACGTGCCGCAGGTGATGGACTTCTTCGACGACTGGGAAGAGGTGCCGGACAACCAGGTGTTCGACAACGGCTTCAAGGTGCAGTGGGAGCAGTTCCTGCGTCACGTCGCCGAGGACGGGCCCTGGAACTACACGCTGCTGGAGGGGGCGAAGGGCGTGCAGCTGGCCGAGCTTGGAACGAGAAGCTGGAAGGAGCGGCGCTGGATCGACGTTCCCGGGATCGAGGTGTGACATGACGCGGGACCTGAGACTGCCAATCGCTTGCGGCGGAAGCGACATCTTGAGGCTGGAGGCGGCTCCGGCAGGAAAGGCCTCCGGCGAATGGAACCGCGTCGCCTACGCGGCCGCGCATGTGGTGGCCGATCCGCTGGCCGAGGCCGATCCGTGGGTCGACGCGCCGATCGACTGGGACCGGACGCTCGCGTACCGGAGCCATCTCTGGAGCCTAGGTCTCGGCGTGGCGGAGTCGATGGACACGGCGCAGCGCGGCATGGGGCTGGACTGGACCACATCGCTCGAGCTGATCCGGCGCAGCCTCGACCGCGCGGGTCCGGACGACCTTATCGCATGCGGGGCCGGTACGGACCATCTGGCGCCCGGGCCGGATGTGAGCATAGACGACGTGATCGGCGCCTACGAGACGCAGTGCGAGGCGGTCGAAGCGGCGGGCGGGCGAGTCATCCTGATGGCGTCCCGCGCGCTGGCGGCTGCTGCGCGCGGGCCGGATGACTACCTGCGCGTCTATGAGCGCGTTCTCGGCGGCTTGGAGCGGCCGGCGATCCTGCATTGGCTCGGCGAGATGTTCGACCCTGCCCTCGCCGGATACTGGGGCAATGACGAGCACATGGTGGCGATGGAGACCGCGCTCAAGGCGATCGAGGCGAGTGCGACCAAAGTCGACGGCGTGAAGGTGTCTCTGCTCTCGGCCGAGAAGGAGATCGCGATGCGGCGGCGCCTGCCCGCGGGCGTGCGGATGTATACAGGCGACGATTTCAACTATCCGGACCTGATCGAGGGCGACAGGCAGGGGTATTCAGACGCGCTGTTGGGCATCTTCGATCCGATCGCCGGAGCCGCCGCGCGGGCGCTTGGCGCGTTGGGAGCGGGCGACAGGGAGGCCTACCGCGACGCGTTCGATCCGACCGTTCCGCTGTCACGGCACATCTTCAAGGCGCCGACGCGGTTCTACAAGACCGGGGTCGTGTTCATGGCGTATCTCAACGGCCACCAGGATCATTTCACCATGATCGGCGGCCAGGAGAGCGCGCGCTCGACGCTGCATCTGGCGAGGATCGTGCGGATGGCCAACGACGCGCGGCTCTTCGACGATCCCGACGCGGTCGCGGCGCGGGCCAAGCCGGTCTTCGCGGCGCGCGGCTGGGACGTGCGCGCATGATCGCGCCGGATCGCCTGTCGCTCAACACCGCGACCGTGTCGAAGCAATGGACGTTGACCGAGTGCGTCGAGGGCTGCGTCCGCCACGGGATCGGCGGGATCGCGCCGTGGCGCGACAGGCTGCAGGAGGCCGGAATTGCGGCCGGCGCGCGGATGATCCGGGATGCGGGTCTGACCGTTTCGGGGTTGTGCCGAGGCGGGTGGTTCACCCGCGAAGGCACCCTGACGCCGGCGGTTCTCGACGACAACCGCCGCGCGGTGGACGAGGCGGCGGCCATCGGCGCGGCGTGCCTCGTGATGGTCGTGGGCGGGCTGCCGCCGGGATCGCGCGATCTGGCAGGCGCCCGAGAGATGGTCGCCGAGGGCCTCGCCCGCACCACGGAATACGCGAGGGACGTCGGGATGCCCGTCGCGATCGAGCCCTTGCATCCGATGACGGCCGCAGACCGGTCCTGCGTGAACACGCTCGGCCAGGCGGTGGATCTCTGCGACCGCATCGGAGACGGCATCGGCGTTGCGCTCGACGTCTATCACGTTTGGTGGGATCCCGATTTGGCCGCGCAGATCCGTCGTGCGGGTCGCGCGCGCCTGATGGCGTTCCACATCTGCGACTGGCTGAACCCGACGAAGGACCTGGTGACCGATCGCGGAATGATGGGCGACGGCGTGATCGACATCGCCGGGATCCGGGCGATGGTCGAGGCCGAGGGCTTCGACGGTCTTGCGGAGGTCGAGATCTTCTCCGCCGGCGACTGGTGGAAGCGCGATCCGGACGAGGTGCTGTCGGTGATGGTCGAAAGGGCGCGCACGGCCTGTTGAGCGACGCCTTGGGCCTTGCGTCCTGCGACGGGCGCCCTTATGCACGTCGCCGGACTGGAGAGATGCCGGAGTGGTCGAACGGGGCGGTCTCGAAAACCGTTGTGGGGGTGACTCCACCCAGGGTTCGAATCCCTGTCTCTCCGCCAATTGCGTACAAAAGGACGAACTCCCGCTGCCACGGGATTGGGGTCCGTCACCAAGGTTTGGATGACACTCTTTCGCCCAATAATCTTGATCGAACCTGCGCTGACCTCGACCGTGTCGACGACTGCTCGAAGGTGCAGTTTGCGCGTTTCCACCGGTCCCTGCATGATCTTTTCGCGCATGATGTCTGTGAACTCGGCGATTTTGGCTTCGGTGATCTTGGCGTCGGGAGTGAGTTCAGAGGCGGCGCGCTCGTAGTCGGCGTGTGCGATGTCGCGCTCGTTCTTCCGCGCCGCGACCCTCTCTTTCAGCGTCGGGTCCGAGGCGTCGATGATCCCGTCCGCTATAGCGTCGTAGAGACGCTTCAGCCCGCTCTCGGCCTCTGAGAGCCTGGCTCGCATCGCGTCGAGATGACGCGCGCCCTCTGTGTTCTTCTTGGCCTGACGTTGCAGGAGACCGTCGAGAAGGTCGCGCATGCGCTTCGGCGTCAGGACCTGATCGCGCAGCCGTTCCGTGACGATCATGTCGAGTTCCGGCATGGGAATGGACATGCCCGGGCACGCGGACTTTCCGCATCGCATCCTGGTCGAGCAGCTGTAGTAATGGTGGAACTTCCCCGTTTTGCTGGTGCCGCCGCTGTGCGTCATGCCGCCGCCGCAGAGGGCGCATTTGACGAGGCCGGTTAGGAGGTTCGGTCCGCTGACGACACGCGGCGGCTGCACCTTGGGATTGCGCGACCTGAGAAGAGCCTGCACCAGGTCGAACTCCGCTTCAGACACGATCGCCGGAACCTCGACATGGATCCGTTCCTCTTCGGGCCCGTGCCTGTTGAAAATATAGTCGCCTTTGTATGCGGGGTCGGCGAGCATCCTGTGGACAGGCCTGACACCCCACCGCGCACCTCTCAGGGTGCGGTAACCATGCTCATTGAGCCAGCCTGTGAGCCGCTGGACGCCCAAGGGTCCGGTCGCGCCGTCCCCGCGCAGATAGAGCTGAAAGATCTTCCGAACGACCTCCGCCGCGCCGGGCTCGATGGCAAGCTTCTTTTTCACCGTATCGCCGCGCTGCTCGGCCGCTGCCGCCACGTATCCATAGGGCGGCGTGGACCCGTTGAAAAAACCTTGTCTGGCGTTCTCCCGCAGGCCGCGTGAGACGTGCTTGGCCGTTTCCTTGGAGCCGTGCTCGTCCAGCAGCGCGATGACCCGGCGAAGCAGGTCCCCCGAGGTCCCGTCGCCGACCTCCTGGGTGATGCTGACGAGTTTCACTCCATGCTTCACCAAGTCCCGTACATGGAGCGTGAGTCCGACCTCATCCCTGTAGAACCGGCTGAACGAATGAACCACGATCACGTCGAAAGCGCCCCGTCCGTTCGTAGCCAGATCGATCATCCTCTGGAATTCCGGCCGGTTGTCGTCCGTTCCGGTTTTCGCGTCGACAAACGACTCCGCGAGGTCCCAACCGTTCTTGTCGCAATACGCGGAAATCTGCTTCTGCTGGTAGGGAATCGAGAGATCGTGGACAGCCTGCCTTCCGGTGGAGACCCGGCTGTAGCCCGCGGCCCTCAGGGCGCGCCCGGTGTCGGTTCCATTACGCCGCTGCATGGAAATCTCTCTTGTCGGTCTCATCGAAAACTCTCCCGAAACGTTAGTGTCCGTCGTTAGATAGTTTGGGCCTCCGACCGCGAATGCCATCAGGAGGGTCTGGCTCATCCGGTTCGAGGTTACGCTTCGTGCCGCTGATTGATCAATCGACGCCGATTATCCTCTCCTTGAGGCGGCTGACCTGGCTCTTCGACATGCCGCCCGCGCCCATGGCCTACACCAGGTCATCGACCGACCGCGTCGAGACGCCATGGAGAGGCCCGGCGACCGCCGCACCAAAGGCTTGCGCCATGGTCGCTTGTCCAGGTTTCTAAAGCGGGCGATACTCGAACGAGAGTGGGCCGCGTGGGGAACGCCGGTGGGATGATCTGGGTCATTCTGATCTTCGGGGGCATGTTTCTGTTCACGGTCGACCGCGCGTTCGGCTTGGCCTTCCTCGTCGCGAGCTTTGGTGTGGTCGCGCTCGTCGCCGGAATCGCCGGCGTGTCGGGCGTCAATCTCGCGAATTACGGCGTGGTGCTGAATCTTCTGCTGATCACGGTGTTCGTGCCTGCCGCCATGCGTCTGGCGTTCGTGCTTCATGCCTCCGACACGTCGCCCGGAAAATTCGAGGCGCGGAACGGACGGCAGGCCCTGCGGGGAATTCTGGTGGCCCGCGGCTTGCTGAGCACGTTCGTGACGCATCTCGTGACGAGCGGAATGCTCCTGATTTCCCTGGCCATGCTGGCCCGCTGGGTGCCGCCCGACCCGATGTTCCTGGTGGCCGGAAGCGTTGCCGGCCTCCATCTCGGTGGCGTTGTGGCGGAGGCGCGCGGCGTCAATGATCCCAGGAAGAAGATCAACTGGCGCACCGCGGGACTGGCCGTCGGCGCGCTTGTCGCCGCCGGCGTCCTGTATCTGTCGCTGTATTGGTGGACGATGGCCGCCATACGTGGCGAGGCCATGCCCTGCTGATCCGCGGCGGACTCGTCCCGCCGACACGAACCTGATCCGGTCCGGTTCCGAAGGCCCGGAAGAATCCCGGCATGCGGGGCGTCATTGTCTGATGCGGGCCCGGCGGGATGCTGGTTTGGCGGGCCTCGCGAAGTCCGGCATCCGCGCGCGAACCATGCGGATGCGAGGCGCGCGGTCTCAGCCGACCGCGACGCGTTCCGGGAGGTCGGGCCTGTCCAGGACCCCGACCATCTTCCGAAGATCCGGCACGAAGACCCTTATGAGCCGCTCGGGCCGATCCGCGAAGAGCGGCGCCAGGCTCGAGCTCAGCGCGAGGGCGCCGGTCGTGAGCGCCGCGACGGCCCGGCTCCGCAGGCTCGCCGGGAGGCCGTATTTGAGGAGTTTGGGCACGAATTCAGCTCCGATCAACTATGCCGAGGATCTCGGATCTCGCTACCGGGTCTTCCGGAGAAACAGTGGCGTGTGCTGGAACCTCTCGCCTTGCCACGTGAAGAGTCCGGTCCTTCTGAACGGGCGACAGGCTTGATGAATTATCTCGTATGGGACGCCGCTCCACGTCACGACGATGAGTCCGCCGGTCGCATCGATATCCGGTCGAGTTCCGGGAGCGCGCTCTTCGATGAGCCGAAAGAGCTCTCTTTGGACGGCGGCGTCCATGAGATGGTGCGTGGAGATGGACCCGGGGATCACGCAGGAGACCAGGTATTCGAGCAGTCGACTGTTCATCGGAATTCTCGCAGCTAAGGCTCCGGCCGCCGCGGCCGGGCTTCAATATCTGCGGAACGGTCACTTCACGTGCCTGCCCGGAGCTTTGGCCCCTCGGGAGAGGCCGAAGTCCGATGGGAAATCGATCGCCACCGGCACGGTTGATCGGCAACCGCGCCGGTGGCACAGAACGCCGCTCAGGCGTCCGGATCCGGGCCCAGCCGATCCGTCTCTTGCCGGATGCGCTCGAGTCTCCGGAACATCTGCTCGATCTGCCCGTCCCGTCTCGCCGGAGGTTTGCTGAGCAAATCGATAAGCTCGTCGATCGGCCAGTGCAGCGGATGGACGCCGGTATCGAGGATCATGTCCCGGAAAGCCCAGGCCAGAGCCGCGCCCTCCTCACCCCCGAGGCGCGAGGAGGCGAGAACAAGCCGGGCCCCCCATTTCTCGATGAACCGCAGACCGAGAATCCTCGGCGAGGCGGTCTCCCGGTTGATCGGCGGGGTCGGTAAACAGTCGAACATGAACGCGGCCTTTCCCTTGCTTCGTCAAGGAGGGCACCGCCCCGTCGATTGAGAGATTGGCTGGTCGAGCTTTATTGGAAGAAGGCCGAGCCGACGGAATGCAATTGATTTTAGCAAAAAGTACGGGCTTATGTAGCAAAAGCACCAAGCACGATATGGATATCACACTGAAGGCGCGTATAGAATCCCCGTCATGCAGGACAAGACTATCGACAACGTGCTTCGGCATCTGCTCCGGGAGTGCATGAACGGGCGCCACGGCGGGCTGATGTGGGTGCTGGCGCTCATGCACCTGCACGGCGTCAAGCCGGACTTTAGGATGAAGGCGCGGAAGTACGGGCCGCGTGGGAAGCGGCGGGATGCGTGTGTATCCCGTGCGTGGGACATTGTACATTGTACACACTACGGGTTAGCGGGCTGTAGACGGGTAAACTGGCAGACTGGGGCGGAACGTCGCCTACTTAAGAGCCTGTGCTTTCTGCGTGCGCTCGGTACGCCAGGCACCGCTCAGCCTCAACAATCATGTCCATAGTAAGGGACCCTAATATGGGAGTTTTGTGCCCGTACTGAGCACCTTACTGTTGGCCAATCAAACGAAATCGATGCTCTGAAGCCATCGTCGACCTCGAGTTTGGATGAGTAGACCGCTGAAAAATGGAAAGTATCGCTTCCATTTTTACGTGTCAGCCGGAAATGGCCAGAATTGGAAAACATCTCATGAACGACAGGCACATCTACACCGACAGCAACCTGACGCTGGCGCGGCTGGCGCGGCGCCTGTCTGTGCCTGTCCGGGACGTGTCGAGCGCGATCAACAGGGCGACGGGCGAAAACTTTTCCCGCTACATCAACGGCTTTCGCATTCGCCACGCCCAAGCCGCGCTCCGCGCGACCGATCTGACCATCACCGAGGTGATGTTCGACGCGGGCTTTGTCAGCAAGTCGAGCTTCAACACCGAATTCCGCCGGATCGTCGGGCAGACCCCGTCGCAGTTTCGCGCGGGAAAGGCAGACGCCTGACGGCGTCTGCCTCGCTGGTGCGTCGCTACAGCTCCGAGCACGCCGTATGGGTTGCCGTCGCGCCAAAGACGTCGGCCACGACGGACCCACCCGGATTGAGAACGAAGCCATGGCTCTCGCTCAACCCGCTCTGGATGATAATGTCCGCGTCGTCGTCATCCTGCCGGCTGCTGACGCGATACATGTCGCTCACCACGTCATCGCCATCCGCCAGGGCGTCGGCGACACGCGCGCTCCGCAGGATCAGCCGAATTGGGCTTGTCCCGCTGATCGAGATGTCATCGCCGCCGAAATCGCCGGCGACGAGGCGGATGGGAAGCGTCAGGCAATCGTGGCTTTCGTCGCTTCTCAGGATGACGGTGCCCCGTCCGGTGACGCCCCTCAGCTTGAGCAGCGCCGCTACGCGCGGAGCATCGATCTGGGCAACGCCGAAGGCGCCGGCGGGTATCTGCTGTCCGGTCTCGGTCTGGACGGCAGCGCTCGTTGACTGGCTGGCCGGTTGATCCGCGTCTTGGGCGCTGGCCCCGAATGATGTGAAGGGCAACGCGATCTGGGCGGTCAGAAGAAAGAGAAAGTTCAGGCGGGTCGACATGGCTGGATGTCCCTTTGTGTGCTGGTTGGTTGGCCGGGCGGTCGACAATAGTCTGGGTGTTGGTGACGTCGTGGATCGTGGTGATGGAGCCGTGGCGGATGCCGATCGCCTCACGGATCACCTTCACCACAGGTGCGAGGCAGCTTGTCGTGCAGGACGCGGCCGTGATGATCCGGTTGGTCTGCGGGTCGTAGGTCTCGTGGTTGACGCCATAGACGATGTTTGCGGTCGAACCGTCCTTCACCGGGGCAGAGACGACGACCTTCTTTGCCCGCGTCGAAATAGGGCGCGAGGCTTGCCTCGGTCTTGAAGACGCCGGTGCAGTCTATGACGACGTCGATGCCCTTCAGAGGCAGGGCCGACAGGTCCCGCGTGCCGACGAAGGGCAGCCGCATGCCATCAACGGTCACACTGTCGGAGTCATGGGCGAACTCCGCTTGCCACCGCCCGTGCACGGTGTCGAACTCCAGCAAATGCGCGTGCATGGCCGGATCGCCGACCGCATCGTTGATCCAGGCAATCCGCGTCCCGCGCTCGAGAAGCGGTTTGAGCGCGAGCTTGCCGATCCGTCCGAGGCCGTTGAGGGCGTAGGTGGTCATGCGGGCGCATCGGTATCGACAGGGCCGATATCGTCCACCGCCTCCTGGAGCGAAATCCGGTCGAGCGAGGCGATCGGCAAGGCGGCGAAGGCCCGGATCCGGTTCTGCAACGCCCCGTAGGTCTGCTGGAAGGCGAGGCTTTTCTGCGCCGGTGTTCCGTCCACCTTGACCGGGTCCGGCATCCTGACCCTGCGCGGACGCCGCGCCGTAGCTGCCGCCGCGATCCCGGGCGATGATCTCGATCGACGGCCGCGCCGCCAGCCATGCCGCGACCGTGGCCGGCTCCCGGTCCGGCAGCAGATCGATCACCCGCCGCCGCTCCAGGTCGCAGATCAGCGTGCCGTAGCGGTGCCCCTTGCGCCACGCCCAGTCGTCCACGCCGATGATCTTCGGGGCTTCATGCGGTACCGCCGCCCGCCGACGAACGGTGCGCAGAAGGGTATCCTTGCTCACCGGCAGCAACAGCCGGCGTGCCATCCTCTGTCCCGGGCGTCCGCCAAGCGCCCGGCCGAGATGCTGCACCAGCCCGTCCAGCCGCTCGGTCCGCCGGGCGAAGCGTCCGGCAACCGAAGGCTCCAACCGTTCCGCGAAAATCTGACGGGCGCATTCTCGCTCCGCGCACCGGAAG
Organism: uncultured Alphaproteobacteria bacterium; assembly: GCA_963698685.1. GTDB lineage: Bacteria > Pseudomonadota > Alphaproteobacteria > Rhodobacterales > Rhodobacteraceae > Amaricoccus. Next base: position 3,728 of record CAVORV010000023.1, on the reverse strand, counting down.
CGCCTCACTTCCACGCTGATCACGACGTGACGACCGTGCGCAGGCAGGTCGGCCAGTCGCCGTCCATACCGACTGCGAACCACCCTCGATACCACGCCGCAAGAGGGACAGGCCGCGCCGGCCATGCCCGAGCGGGCGAAAACCCTGACCGACTCGGCCGTCCTCTCAACCCGATCCACCACCAAACCGGGCGGAGCCACTTCCCGCCCGCATCCATCCGTTCCCATCGCAGCAGCCCCCTCCATGACCTTGGTCAGAAGACAAATCAGGCCAGAAAACGGAAGATGTGCATCGAGATTGATTCAGAGCCAAAACCGGACGCCTATCAGCAGCGCGACGGCGGTCGACATCGCCTCGCGAAAGTTTGTCCGGCGACGCTCGGTCATTGCAATCGGCATCCAACGTCTATCAGATGGAGGGGTCGCACTTGGCTGACCGGTCCGCGCACGCCGCCTTGGAGGGAGGTTCGATGGAGACGCAGTCCGAACGGAAATCCGTCACCGCTTCCGGCGTGACGCCAGTCGCACCATCCGCGATCATGGAGATCTGCGCGGCCTTCGAGAACGATCCTCATCGGATGTTGGACATCCTGCGCGAAGTTCAGGATCTCTGCCGCTGGATCTCGCCGGACTCGATGGAGATCGTCGCCGCGCAGACCGGCCTGTCGCGGATTCAGGTCGAGGGCGTGGCGAGCTTCTATTCGTTCCTGTCACTGACGCCGAAGGGCCGCGTCACGATCCGGCTCTGCGACGACATCGTCGACCGTTTCGCGGGGCTTGCCGCGATTGCCGAAGATCTTCGAGCGGGAACTGGGCGTCCGGTTCGGCGAAACCTCGTCCGACGGCGCGTTCTCGCTGGAGTATACGCCATGCATCGGCATGTGCGACCAGGCTCCCGCGGCGATGATCAACGACGTCGTCGCCACGCGCCTGACCGCGGATCGGGTGCGCGGGATCTGCGCCGCCCTGAAAGCCGGGCAGCGGCCCGAGGATGCGATCGTCCCCGGCTTCGACCTGCTGTCTCCGCACGACCGCGCCACGCGGATGGTGGAAAACAACGTCCGTCATGCCGGCGCCGTCCTGCTCGGCCCTGCGCCGGAAAACGCCGGGCTCGCCAAAGCGGTCGATCTCAATCCGTCGCGGATCATCGACTTGCTCGAAGCCAGCGGTCTTCGCGGTTGCGGGGGCGCCGGTTTCACCACGGGCAGGAAATGGCGCTTCGCCGCCGCCGAGGCGGCCGAGCGGCGTTTCATCATCTGCAACGCCGACGAGGGCGAACCGGGCACCTTCAAGGACCGCGTCCTTCTGACCGAACGCGCGCATCTCATGGTCGAAGGCATGACCATCGCCGCCCGGGCGGTCGGCGCGCGGGAGGGTCTGATCTATCTGCGTGGCGAATACGTCTATCTCCGGGAGCATCTTGAGGCGGTCCTCGCCGAACGTCGCGGAGGGCAGCTTCTGGGTCGGTCCATCCTCGGGGTCGAGGGTTTCGATTTCGACCTGCGGCTCCAACTGGGGGCCGGCGCCTACATCTGCGGTGAAGAGGGGGCGTTGATCAGTTCCTGCGAAGGTCTGCCCGGCGAACCAAAGACGCGCCCTCCGTTCCCGGTCAACCGGGGCTATCTGGGGTTCCCGACCGTGGTCAACAACGTGGAGACGTTCTGCCACGTCGCGCGGATTCTGGACCGCGGGCCGGAATGGTTCTTCGGCATCGGCCACGAAGGCAGCCACGGCACGAAGCTGCTCAGCGTGTCCGGCGATTGCCTCAACCCCGGAGTCTACGAGCTGCCTTACGGGCTCTCGCTGCGCGAGCTTCTCGAAATGGTGGGCGGCGAGGATGCGGGCGCGGTGCAGGTCGGCGGGCCGAGCGGCACGATGGTCGACCGGGCGAGTTTCCACCGTCGGCTCACTTTCGACGATCTGGCGACCGGGGGGGCGATCATCATCTTCTCGGCCCGGCGGAACATTCTCGAGATCGTGGAATACTACATGTCGTTCTTCGTGCATGAGAGCTGCGGTTACTGTACGCCCTGTCGCGTCGGGAACGTCTTCCTGCAGAAGGCCATCGGCAAGTTCCGCAACGGCCTGGCCAATCCGGACGATATCGACTACCTGCGCGATCTATCGTCGACGATCATCGAGACGAGCCGCTGCGGGCTCGGCATGACCTCGCCCAATCCCGTTCTGACGACGCTCGAGAACTTTCCCCTGGTCTATTCCGCGCTCGTGAAATCGTCGCCGGATCGGATCCGTGCGACATTCGACGTCCAGTCGGCCATCGACGGCGCGCGCAAACTGGCCAAACGCCGATCCTACATTTTCGACAGGGATTTCACGAAATGAGCGATGACGCGTTCACGTTCACCATCGACGGCGCGGCGGTTTCGGGCAGGCCGGGACAGACCATCATGGAGGCGGCCGACGCGGCGGGGATCTACATCCCCCGGCTCTGCGACCACGAGGGGCTGCGCCACCAGGGCGGCTGCCGGGTCTGCACCGTAAAGGCGGGCGGGCGCAGCGTCTCCGCCTGCACCCAGCCGGCCGCGCCGGACGTCGTCGTCGAAAGCGAGACCGACCACATCAACAAGCTGCGGCGCGATCTGGTCGAAATGCTGTTCCACGAGGGCAACCACCTCTGTCCGATCTGCGAGGCCAGCGGCAATTGCGAGTTGCAGGCGATGGCCTATCGGCTCGACATGACGGAGCCCACGAAGTTCCCGTATCTCGAACCCTGCCGGGACCTCGACGCGTCCCACCCCGACATCGCGTTCGACACCAATCGCTGCATCAGCTGCGGCCGGTGCATCCGCGCCTCGCAGGACGTCGATCGCAAGGGCGTCTTCGGCTATGTCGGGCGCGGCATCCATCGACGGGTCGCGGTCAACGGCAACGACCTGGCCGATACCGACGCCGACGTGACCGACAACGCGATTTCGGCGGACGTGTGCCCGGTCGGATGCATCATCCGCAAGCGCGTAGGCTTCTCCACCCCGATCGGCGAGCGCGAGTTCGACCATGCCCCGATCGGCTCCGACATCGAGGCGAAGCTTCGTGGGTGAGCCGCACAAACCGCGCATCGCGACGGTATCGCTTGCCGGATGCTTCGGCTGCCACATGGCGATCCTCGACATCGACGAGCGGCTGATCGACCTGATGAAGCTCGTCGAGTTCGACCGCTCTCCGCTGACGGACATGAAGACCTTCACGCGCCGATGCGACATCGGCATCATCGAAGGCGGCTGCTGCAACGAGGAGAACGTGCATGTGCTGCGGGATTTCCGGCGCAACTGCGATGTTCTGATCGCCATCGGACAATGCGCGATCATGGGAGGGCTGCCGGCGATGCGCAACGCGATCATGCATTCGGACGCGCCGCTGCGCGAGTGCCTCGAGGAGGCCTACATCACCGGCGAATACATCCGCAACACCACGCACCACATCCCGAACGACCCGGCGTTGCCGCTCCTGCTCGACGAGGTCTATCCGTGTTCCGAGGTGGTCGAGATCGACTATCAGATCCCCGGCTGCGCCCCGACCGGGATGTGATCTTCGACACGCTCACCAGGATCCTCGCCGGCAAGTTCGACGGATTTCCGCGCGAAACCATCGCCTTCGATTAGGACCGATCAAAATGGCCGAACCCAGACTGATCGAGATCTCGCCCGTCACTCGCGTCGAGGGGCATGGCAAGGTGACCATCCATCTGGACGCCGACAACAACGTCGACAA
>CAVORV010000022.1:0-74594 GCA_963698685.1 uncultured Alphaproteobacteria bacterium | reverse complement strand
ACGCGGCAGGGACGAGAGCGACGATCACGAGAACGATCAGCATGACAAGAATGAACGGCAACGTGGCTTTGAAGATCTGGTCGAACTCCTACCGAGGGGTCGTTGAGCGTGTTGTGAACCGTGAACACCGAGATTCCGAACGGAGGCGTCAGAAGGCCGATCTCGACTGCCAGCACGGTCACGATGCCGAAGTGGCTCAGATCGATGCCAAGACTTTGGGCGATCGGAGCGGCGATCGGCACCATGATCAACAGGATAGAGGAACTGTCCAGGATCATGCCCATGAGCAGGATGATCATGGCATAGAGCGCCATGAAGCCCAGCGGAGAAAAACCGCCAGAACGAACCAGGTCGGCGATCGCGTTCGGCAGCCCCGCTATCGAGAGCATGCGCGAATAGAAACCAGCCGCTATCAGCAGCAGCAGAATCGAAACCGAGATCGTGCCGGTCTGCTTCATCACCAGCCAGAGCTTCTTCCTGTCGAGGCTGCGGCGCGCGATCGCGACGACCAAGGCCCCGAACGCGCCAATTCCGCCCGCTTCCGTCGGAGTGAAATAGCCGGAATAGAGGCCCCCCAGGACGAGCAAGACCAGAAGCGCGATGGGAACCAATTTCGTGACCATCGTTCGCAGCGGCATGGGTACGATCTCCCGATCGAGCCTGCGGGAGCGCGCGGCCTCCGGATCGCTGAAGACGAAAGCCGGAAAGAAGTACGCGACGAGCATCAGCATCAGCACGAAGCCGGACGCCAGCATGAGCCCCGGCAGCAGCCCCGCGATGAACATTCCGCCGATCGAGACCTCCGCCAGCACGCCGTAGATGATCAGAAGCAGAACTCGGGGGAATGAGCATGCCCAGCACGGAACTTCCCGCGACGGTCCCCGCCGAAAAGGCCGGACGGTAGCCGTGCCGCGTCATCTCCGGAACGGCGACCCGCGTGAAGACCGCGGCCGAGGCGATGGAGACGCCGGTGACCGCGGCGAAGATCGTATTCGCGGCGACCGTGGCGACGCCGAGTCCGCAGAGCATGCGCCGGAAGAGCTGCTCCGCCACCTCGAAGGTGTCGCGGCCCACATTGGAGACGCTGACCAGAAGCCCCATCAGGACGAAGAGGGGAATGGTCGCGAAGAGATAATCCGCGATGCCGCTGTAGGCGGTGAGCTCCAGCATTCTGAAGGCGAGATCGATATTGTCGCGGATCAGCCAGATGCCGACGAAGGCGACCGCGATGAGCGCATAGGCTATCTGCATCCCGATGAGCACGAGCGCCACGAGAATGGCGATAAGAAGAAACCCCAGTCCGAGGGTCGTCATCGGGTCGTGTCCCGCAGGATGCGCCCATGAAGGACGGCCTGATAAAGACATGCGAGAACCGCGACACCGGAGCCGATCACCGTGATGGCGCGGAAGGGAAACGTCGGCACCGTGAAGACACCCTGCACGCCGAAGAACTCGGAGGTGCTCCAGGCTTCGACGGCACTCGGCCACGAGGCCCAAAGGATCAGCGCGAAGACCACGGCGCCAGTCAGGTTGAACAGGATCTCGAGCACCGCCACCGCACGCGGACTGCGATCTCCGATCCTGCGGATGAGGAAGTCGGCGCGGGTGAGGCGCCGCTGCATGATCGCCGCCGAAACCTGGAGAAACACGATCGCGACGACCGCGCGACCTGCGATCTCCGACACGCCCGTGATCGGGGCATTGAGAAAGTTGCGGCCGATCACGTCCGCCACGATCAGCATCATCAGAATGCCGATCGAAAATGTGCCAATGGAGGACAGGGTCGCCGCCAACGCGCCGAGCGAAGCACCTATCGGAGCTTCGTTGAGTGGCGGTATGGCCGCCTCTTCCCCGATCGTATCAGTCTGCTCCGACATGGGGGGCCGCCTCTCGAACCAAGTCCCGCCCGGGCGTCCGGGCGGGCTTCCGGGTTTCCGAAAGATCAGAGACCTTCGTCCCAGTTCCGACCGGGTTCGACCCCGCGTGCGCGCAGGGCGTCGAAATAGGCTTTCAGGACCACCTTTCCGTCTTCCCCGGTCTGCTCGAGCCACGGCTCCACGATGTTGGGCAGGCCTTCGATCCACGCGGCCCTCTGGTCGGCGGGAAGCTCGTGGATCGTGAGGCCGGCCGCCTGCATCTCGTCGATCGCCCGATTGGCGAGCTCTTCGACGTAATCGCCATGGGCGATGGACGTGGCCTGAGCGGCTTCGATGAAAGCCGCCTGGACCGGTTCCGGCAGCCCGTCGAAGAAGTCCTTGTTCGCGGCGAGACTTCCGAAATACATCGAGCCGATTCCGACCCTCGTCAGTTCCGGCGCGACCTCGTAGACGCGGGTGGGCAGGATGCCGGACGCGAATGACAACGTGCCCTCCGTCACCCCCGTCTGGATATTCGTGTAGTAGGTCGTGAGCGCCCCATCGACCGGTGTGGCGCCCGTTCCCTGCAGCCAGTTGGCCGACGTGCCCGGCGCATTCAGCTTTCGGTTCTGCAGGTCGGCCATGCCGGTCACCGGAAAGGTGGCGTAGATGTCGTAGCTGTCGGTGATGAGCGACGAAAGCGGCACCATGTTCTGTTCGGCCCAGCTGTCACTCAATTCTGGCAGCGTCCGGTTCAGTTCATCGAAGATTTCTATGATCATCTTGTGGTCTGGAGTGGCGAATGGCGTGAAGTAGGTCACGTTCTGGAGGGGCATGTTGGCGCCCTCCCAGACAGTGCCGACCATGCCGACATCGACGATCCCGTCCATCACGGCTTCGCGCGTATCGGTGAATTTGTAGAGCGTGCCGCCATAGGCCTCGTTCCATGTCACTTTGTATTCGCCATTCTCGGCCAGAATCCGATCCACTTCCGGTTGGAAGGTGTTCTTCATCGCATAGACCCAGATGTTCTGTTCCGGGTGGCTTGATCCGATGTTCACCGTGATCGCTTCCTGGGCAGCGACCCAGCCGCCCGAAAGCAGCGCGATCGTCGAGGCGGTCGCAAGAGTCCTGAATTTCATCTGTCGTTTTCTCCCTGTTTCGGGCGCATCTCGTGCGCCTCCCTGACTTGTTCAGTTTCTGATCGTGCCTAACGCACGCAGAATGCGCTCCGGCGTGAACGGCATTTCCGTAACCTGGCCGCCCAGCGGCCGGAGCGCGTCATTGATCGCGTTCATCACGGCCGCCGGCGCCCCTGCGGTGCCGGCCTCCCCCGCGCCCTTGGCCCCGAGTTCGCTTTCCCGCGTCGGGGTTTCAACGTGTCCGATCACCATGTCCGGCATCTCGCCCGCCATGGGCACGAGGTAGTCCGCCATCGAGCCGTTCAGAAGCTGGCCTTCCGCATCATAGTGGATCTCCTCGAAAAGGGCGCCACCGAGTCCCTGAACGATGCCGCCACGGATCTGTTCGTCGACCAGTTGCGGGTTGATGATGCGCCCGCAATCCTCGACGCACCAGTGCTTGAGAAGGGTCACGACGCCGGTTTCAACATCCACTTCGAGATAGGAGGCCTGAACGCCGTTGGTGAAGGCGAAAGGGTAGTCGGACGTGATGAAATGGCGCGTCTGGACGAGTTCCCGCGGCAGGCCCTTCGGCAGCGTGTCACCGCGGAAATAGACGATGCGGCCGAGTTCCGCGAGGGGCATGCGCTCCTCGCCGGTCGACACGTCGACCACGGCCCCCGCTCGGATGTCGAGCGCGTCCGAGGGACATTGAAGCATGGCGCCGGCGACTTCGAGAATGGCGTCTCTCAGCGCGCGCGCGGCCTGCAGGGCGGCCTCGCCTCCGATGCCCGCGCCGCGCGAGGCCCACGTGCCGCCGCCGTAGGGCGTCACCTGGGTGTCGCCCGTGATCACCCGGACCCGGTCCGGCCTGACCCCGACGCCTTCCGCCACGATCTGCGAAAGCATGGCTTCCGTGCCCTGACCCTGCTCGGTGACACCGGACAGCGCGACGACGGATCCGTCCGGATCCATGCGGACGGTGCATCCGTCCTGCGCGGAAATGCGCGCGCCGCCAATGCCATACATGAATGGAGATGGATTCGTCAGTTCGATGAAGCTCGCGATGCCGATGCCGCGGTGGATGCCGCGATCGCGCAGTGCAGCCTGTTCCGATCGGAGCGCATCGTAATCCATGAGTGATACGAGCTTGTCCAGGCTTTGGTGATGCGACAGGCCCTCAAAGCGCATTTTTGCAGGCGATGTCACCGGATAGGCATCGTCGCGGTACAGATTGCGCCGACGGAACTCGACCGGATCCAACCCGATCGCGGCGGCCGCCATATCGACGAGGCCCTCCGTGATCGCAACGGCGATCGGATGCCCGACAGCGCGGTATTGACAGGTCGGCGTCTTGTTCTGGAACACCACGGTCGTCTGGGCGCGATAATTGGCGAAGTCGTACGGGCCGCCGCAGAGATTGACGACCTGATTGCCCTCGATCGCGGAAGTCCTCGGGTAGACCGAATAGGGACCGATCGCGGTCCAGTCGTCCACGTCGATGGCCAGGATCTTTCCGTCGGCGTCCACCGCTATTTTCGCCTCGATCTCGTGGTCGCGGGCGTGGATGTCAGTGGTGAAGCTCTCGAGACGATCGGCGATGAACTTCACCGGGCGGGCCATGATCTTCGCTATCGCCGCCGTCGCCATCTCGTCGGGATAGACGTGTACCTTGATGCCGAACGACCCGCCGACATCGCCGCAGATCACACGCACCCGGCCCTCGGGCAGACCCAGTTGCTGCGCCAGAACGGACTGCATCATGTGGGGCGCCTGAGTCGCATGCCAGGCCGTGAGCTGTTTCTCGGCCGGGTTCCAGTCGACAAGGATCGAGCGCGGCTCGAGCGTCACGCCCGTGTGGCGCGCCGTCCGGAAACGGGCGGAGACCACCTTGTGCGCCGAAGCCATCGCCGCCGGGACGTCGCCCTCCTCGTGAAGGCGGCGGAAAGCGAGATTGTCGCCCATGTCGTCGTGGATGACCGGAGTTTCCGCATCCAGCGCGGTCATCATGTCCGTAACGGCCGGCAGCGGCTCATAGTCGACCTCGACCAAGGCCGCGGCCTCCTCGGCCGCGGCGCGGCTCGCAGCGACCACCGCCGCGACCGGCTCACCGACCCAGCAGGCCCGGTCGATCGCCAGCGCGTGCTGTGGCGGAGATTTCAGACCCTTGAGATGCGCCAGAACGGCGACCCATGGCGAGCAGATTTTTGCGATCTCCTCGCCGGTGAAAATCCTCAGAACGCCTTTGATCGCAAGAGCCTCCGCCGCATCGATCCCGCCGATCCTGGCGTGGGCGTGCGGGCTGCGCACGAAGACCACGTGAGCCATCCGTGGCAGGACCATGTCGTCCACATAGGTGCCCCGGGCCTGCACCAGCCGCCGGGCATTGGGTCGGGGAACGGTCTTGCCGATATAGCTGTTCGGCCGGTCCGGGTCGCCAAAGGGAATGTTCATGCGGCCCCCGTTTCCGCCCGGGTCCGGGCCACTTCCTCGACGGCATCGACGATCGCCTCATAGCCGGTGCAGCGACAGTAATTGCCGGACAGGTGGGCGCGGATTTCCCTCCGCGACGGGATCCGGTCGCCGCGCAGCAGTTCGTCGGCGGCAACCAGCATCCCGGGCGTGCAGAATCCGCACTGGAGCGCATTGCGCGCCACGAACGCCTCCTGCAGATCGCGGATCGATCCCAGTTCGCTCAGTCCCTCGACAGTCCAGACATCCGCGCCGTCGGACTGCGCGGCGAGCATCAGGCATCCCCTGACACTCTCACCGTCCACATAGATCGTGCAGGCTCCGCACACGCCGTGCTCGCAACCGGCATGCGCTCCCGTCAGGCCCAAGCCGAGGCGCAGGAAATCGATCAGGTGCTGGCCGGCCGGGACGCGCGCCTCGACCGGTTCACCGTTGACGGTCAATCCGATATCGACGCGGTCTTGGAATGCCTCGCTCATGTCTCCACTCCTTCGAGATCCGCCATGGCCCTTTGCAGGAGCACTCCGGCCAGATGTCGGCGGTAGGATGCCGTGGCCTGACAGTCGGATGGCGGGTCTATCTCTTCACGAAGAGCCTCCACCGCGCCCGGAGCGTCACCCGAATCCAGTCGGGCCATCGCCGCCTCGGCGAGGAGGGGTTTGGGCCCGACGGAAAAAAGCGCCACGCGATGGCCCGCCTCGCGCCGGACCAGACAGAGTCCCGCCAGCGCGTAATCGCCGAGCCTTCTGGCGGTTTCGCGCAGGACCTGTCTTTCGCCGGATTCCACAACCGGCACCGTGATCGCGGTCAGGATCTCGCCCTCATCGATCGCGGTATCGAATATGTCGTGAAAAAACGCCTCGGAGGCCACCGCGCGGCGGCCTTTCGGTCCTTCGACATGCATGACCGCGCCGAGTGCCAGAAGGCAGGCGGGGAATTCCGCCGCGGGGTCGGCATGAGCGACCGCACCGCCGATCGTCCCGCGGTTGCGAATGGCCGCGTGGGCGATGTACCCGGCCGCCTCCGCCAGAAGCGGCGCATGCCGTACGACCAGCGGATTTGAGCCGATGTCGCAATGACGTGTGAGCGATCCGATCCGCAGCGTCCCGTTCTCCTCGACGACGCCGCGAAGGGCGCCGATCCGCGAGATGTCCACGAGCAGATCACCCGTGCTGAGACGCATGTTCATCGCGGCAACAAGGCTTTGACCGCCCGCGATCACGCGGCCCATGCCGCCGGACGAGACGAGCAGATCGATCGCGTGCTCGACGTCTCTCGCCCGGGCATATCCGCCCGCCTGAGCCTTCATATGACGCCACCTCCCCGTGAGCGGCGCGCACCTGACGATGCGCCTGTTGATCAGTCCAAAATTCTTGTTGATCGAATGATCTATAGATCGGATAGCAATGCAAGGGATTTTTTCTCAGGACTGGAACGGCAGCGGATATGGAAGAAGGCCAAGCGCGAGAAACCGGCCCCAAAGCCCCCGAACCGTCGGAGCGCCGCCGCCTCGCACCTGAGGAACGACGGCGACAGATCGTAGAAGGCGCGGTCGCCTTCTTCGCGGATGTGGGGCTGGAGGGAAATACACGCGACCTGGCGAAGAGGATCGGCGTGACCCAGTCGCTTCTGTTCAACTACTTCGACAGCAAGGCCGAGCTTCTCGAAGCGGTTTACGAGCATGTGTATCTCGACCGATTGGCGGACGAATGGCCGCGACGGCTGACAGACCCCACCATTCCGATCAGGACCCGACTCCGGCTCTTCTACGCGGAATACAGCAGTCTCATATTCCAGTACGAGTGGATGCGGATATTCATGTTCTCCGGACTTGCGGGAGCGGAACTGAACCGCCGGTACCTCGAACACCTGAGCGCGGTGATCCTCCGCCCCATGCATGTCGAAATCAAGAAGGCCGCGCCTGGTCCTGACATTCCCGAGATGGAGGACATCTGGAACCTGCATGGCGGCATCGTGTACATCGGAATCCGTCAGCACATCTATCGGATGCCCGGCCCCGACGATCCCTTTGAGACGATCTCTCGATCGATCGACCAGTTCCTGAGAGCATTCCGGATAGAGTAATACGAATTGCGGCCATACTGATACCATCGACCAGCGCTTCGGCGAGGCTTTCGATGCCGGGAACCGGAACACACGTGGCGACGGCCTCCCAAGCGAGGTATTGGAGCGGCCGAACAGGCTGCGGCTGGTCAGCGCAGGAAGCTGGCCAACCGTCCTGCCCCTCTCAAGCCAGGCTCTTCTGACTCCGCCCGCCGATCCCGTGCGCTCGGCGGTCGAGTTCCTCCCGCACCATCTTCAAGACCAACCGCGCCGCCGCTCTCTCCGAGTGGCGCGGTCTCTGCGCGGCTTAGAGCCCGATTCAAAAGTTCATGAGACGTGGCAGTATCTTGCGAGTCGCCGGGTGGTTGTGTCTCGAATCTGGTGGAAATTCTCTGGCGGCGTTCTCCGAGCATGTGGATTTCGGCCTGATCAGGCCGCTAGGTCAAGGCTGATCGGGGCGATGGGCTGAGCCAAGGTTTCCCAGCCATCGACCTTTCGCATCTGGATTTGGCCCGATGCCATCAGCGCCCAGAGTAGCATCGGCACGGTTTCGGCGCAGGGCAGCACGGTCTGGGTCTTGATGCGGCGGCGGAATTCCTCGTTCAGACGCTCTATGGCGTTTGTCGTCCTGGCCGATTTCCACTGCGATGGGTCCAAGCGCGTGAAGGTGAACAGCCGATCCCCGGCCTCGTCCAGGCTGTCGGCGATCGCGCGACATTTCAGGTGCCACTTGCGCAAGAATGCCTTCCGCCGCTTCTCGATATCTGCCGCGGTGTCGGCATAGATCATGTCGCGGTAATCTTCGGTCAGCTCGTCATGCATGTGCTTCGGGGCATGGCCGAGGAGGTTGCGGTGCTTGTGAACCGTGCAGCGCTGGATTGGCAGGTCATCGCCCCAGAGCGCGACAAGGGCGGCCTCCAGTCCGGGTGCGCCATCGACGATGACAAATTCCGGTTGTTTCAGACCGCGCGCATCGAGATCACCGAGGAACATGCCCCATGCGGCTTTGCTTTCCCCGCCCATATTCTTGATGGAAAGCAGCACTTTCTGCCCGTCCCGGCGCACGCCTATGGCTGCCAGAACCGAGATGTTCGTGGCCTTTCGATCCAACCGGGTCTTGATGACGGTGCCATCCAAAATCAGACGGACGATGTCTTCGTCGGACAGATTGCGCGCCACCCAGGCGTCCCAGTCGACCTTCACCTTGCGCCAGGCGCGGCTGACTACGTCCTTGCTGACCGCCCCTTCGAACAGCCCATACAGCGCCCGCTTCACCCGCCGCGTGTTGGTCCCGGCAAGATAGACCGAGGCAATGAGGGCCTCAGCCTTCTTGGTCAGTCGCTGGTAGCGCGGTAGCGCCTTCGAGCGCCATTCCGTAGTCTTGCCCACCTCGTCGATGCTGCGGGCGCGCGGCACGCTTATCGTCTCTGCCCCAAACGTGCCAATCAACTGACGCTCCCGGTGACCGTGCCGGTAGCCCTTGGGTTTGTCGGTGCCACGGTCATAGCGGCAGCGCCCCAAAAACGCGTCCAGTTCCTCTTCGAAAACCGCCTCGATCGTCGCACGGATATTTTCTCGAAGACGATCCTCGATTGGATCATAGCCCGCTTCATTGGCCAGTAGCGAAAGGGCGGCAGCGTCGGTATTGTTCTTCATGGCGTGATCTCCCTGGCGGTTGCTGCCGCCGGTTGGGTGGGTTCAGTTCACCCGGAGATTACGCCACCTTCAAATTTCCACCACCTTCGCGACACTACCCGCCGGGTCATGAGCCTGATGCTTGCGATCAATGTCCAGGCGGTCGAGCTTGCCAGAGATTTCTCCTTCGCTCCAGGTCGTGTAACTTCACGTCTGGAAATTCGGCTTGCGTGGCGCTGCGCGCCCCTGCCGGGGCATGCCCCGGCAGGGGCGGCCCATCCTGATATTCCATGGAGTTGCGAAACCAGCCATGGAGAAGCGCGAATGGACAATCGGCAGGATACGACGGTCGAGGCCCTCTTGGAACATCTGATCGAACATGGACCCGACGACATCGCGACGGTTTTCGGCCGCGCGTTCGAGCTTGCCATGCGGATCGAGCGGGAGCGGTTCCTGCGCGCCGGCCCCTACGAGCGCACCGCCGAACGCCAGGGCTACGCCAACGGCTACAAGCCCAAGCGCATCGATACGCCGGCGGGAACGGTCACCGTCGACGTTCCCAAGACCGCCGGCCATGATGGCGCGCCGTTCTACCCGCAATCGCTGGAGCGCGGCCGCCGGTCGGTGCGCGCCGTGATGCTGGCGGTGGCCGAGATGTACATCAAGGGCGTGTCCACCCGCGATGTCGAGGCGGTGATGCGCGAGTTCGGGATCGAGAGCCTGTCGTCGACGCAGGTCAGCCGCGCGGCGAAGCTGCTCGACGACGAGCTGGAGGCCTGGCGCAACCGCCCCTTGGGCGAGATCCGGTATCTGATACTCGATGCGCGGTATGAGAAGATGCGCGTCGGCGGGGTCGTCCGCGACGCCGCCGTGCTCTCGGCGATCGGCATCGGCGCCGACGAGCGCCGCCGCGTGCTGGGCGTCTCGGTCGCCCTCTCCGAGGCGGAGGTTCATTGGCGGGCCTATCTGGAAAGCCTGCAGGCGCGCGGCATGCGCGGCATCGACTATGTGGTCTCCGACGATCACGCAGGTCTGCGCGCCGCGCGCCGGGCCGTCCTGGGCGGCGCGAAATGGCAGCGCTGCCAGTTCCACCTCGCCCGGACCGCCATTCATCACGCGCCGAGCCTTGCGATCCGCAAGCGCATCGGCGCCGAGCTGCGCGCGGTCTGGAACGCAGCCTCTCTGGCGAAGGCCGAAACCGCCCTCGCCGAGCTCGTCGCGACCTGCCGCGACACCGCCCCGACACTCGCGGCATGGCTCGAGGAGAGCGTGCCCGAGGGCCTCGCCGTCTTCGCGCTGCCCGAGCACCACCGCCGTCGCATGCGCACCTCCAACCCGATGGAGCGCGCCGTCCAGCAGGAGCTCAAGCGGCGCACCGTCAAGGTCCGCGTCTTTCCCGGCGAAGACGCCCTCGAGCGCCTCGTCTCCGCCATCCTCGTCGAGATCGACGAAAAATGGGCCTCGGACACCAAGGCCTACATCAAGTGGGAATGTCAGGATGCATGACCACGCAAGCGCAGAATTTCCAGACCGCAGGTTGCTCAATCATCATCGAAATCTACCGCTTCCATCACTACTGGATGGGCACCCGCCAGACAAAGCGGACCCCGGCAATAAAACTAGGGCTGGCCAAGGGCCGGATATACGAGCGCGACCTCTTCGGAGACTGAACGAAAACGCGCGCCGCCAAGGCGACGCGCGTCCATCAACACATCTGGTAAGGGACTTGCTTGGAGTGCTCGCCCCGTGTTGACACCGCGGGCCAGCGGGCGCCTGTTTCGGGGGTTGAGTGGGAAAGAGGGGAAGACGCCATGCCGCTGACCATAAGCCGAGATGTCTTCATCACCTGTGCCGTGACCGGTTCGGGCAGCACGCAAGATCGCAGCCCGCATGTGCCGCGCAGCCCTGCCGAGATCGCCGAAAGCGCCATCGCGGCTGCCCGGGCCGGCGCGGCGATCGTCCATTGCCATGTGCGCGACCCCGAAACGGGCGTGCCGTCCCGCAGGCTGGACCTCTACCGGGAAGTCACCGATCGAATCCGCGACGCCGAGGTCGACGTCGTGCTGAACCTGACCGCGGGGATGGGCGGCGATATCACCTTCGGCCCGACCGAGCGGCCGCTGCCCCTGAACGAGGCGGGCACCGACATGGCCGGCGCCGCCGAGCGGGTGGAACACATCGCCCAATGTCTGCCGGAGATCTGCACGCTCGATTGCGGCACGATGAACTTTGCCGAGGCGGATTACGTGATGACCAACACGCCCGGCATGCTGCGCGCGATGGGCCGCATGATGACGGCACTGGGCGTCAAACCCGAGATTGAGGCCTTCGATACCGGCCACCTGTGGTTCGCCAAGGAACTGGTGAAGGAGGGCGTGCTGGACAGCCCGGCGCTGGTGCAGCTGTGCATGGGGGTGCCATGGGGTGCGCCCGATGACCTCAACACCTTCATGGCGATGGTCAACAATGTGCCCGAGAACTGGACGTTTTCCGCGTTTGCGTTGGGGCGCAGCCAGATGGCCTATGCCGCCGCCTCCGTGCTGGCCGGCGGCCATGTGCGCGTCGGGCTCGAGGACAACCTGTGGCTCGAAAAAGGGGTCTTGGCGACCAATGCGCAGCTCGTCGACCGGGTCGTGGGCATCGTCGAGCGGATGGGCGCGCGGGTCATGACGCCCGCCGAGGTCCGCGAAAAGCTGGGGCTGGCAAAGCGGGCGCCGCGATGAGCCGACGCATCGTCATCACCGCAGGGGCCGCCGGGCTGGGTCGCGCGATGGCCGAGGCATTTTGCGATGCGGGCGATCGCGTTGCCGTCTGCGACGCCGACGCTGAGGCGGTCGCCAGCATCAACGCCGACCGGCCCGACATCCGCGCCGAGGTGGCCGATGTGACCGACCCCGCCGCGCTGGGGGCCTTTCTGGCGGGGGTGGAGGCAGACTGGGGCGGCGCCGACGTGGTCTGCTCCAACGCCGGGGTCGGCGGGCCCGCTGGCCGGATCGAGGATATCGGGTTCGAGGACTGGCGCCACTGCATCGCGGTGAACCTCGATGGGGCCTTCCTGACATGCCGCTGGGCGGCGCATGTGATGCGCGGGCAAGGCCATGGGCTGATCTTGCTTACCAGTTCCATCTCGGGGCTCTTCGGATTCCCGCAGCGCACGCCTTACGTGGCGGCGAAATGGGGGATCGTCGGCCTGACCAAGGCGTTGGCCTCCGAGCTTGGGCCTGCGGGCGTTCGGGTGAACGCGATCTGCCCCGGCTCGGTCGAGGGGCCGCGCATGGACCGCGTGGTGTCGATGGAGGCCGCGGCCCGCGGCGTCACCGAGGATGACGTCCGGCGCGGCTTCACCGAAGGGGTCGCGCTGCGCCGCTTCGTGCGCGCCGACGAGGTCGCCGCGATGGCGCTGTTCCTCGCCTCGAACGGAGCGTCGGCCATCACCGGCCAGGCCCTTGTCGTGGACGGACATACGGAACGGGTGAACTGATGGCAAAAGCGACAATCGTTGGCGGCGGGGTAATCGGCGGCGGCTGGGCCGCGCGGTTCTTGCTCAATGGCTGGGATGTAGCAGTGTTCGATCCCGACCCCGAGGCAGAGCGCAAGATCGACGAAGTGCTTGCGAACGCGCGGCGATCCTTGCCGGGGCTCTATGAGCGCGCGCTGCCGGCGAAAGGTCGGCTGCGCTACCATGACGACCTGGCCGCTGCCGCCACCGGCGCGGACTGGGTGCAGGAAAGCGTGCCGGAACGGCTCGACCTCAAGCACAAGGTGCTGGCGCGGATCATCGCCGCAGCACCCGACACCGCGATCATCGGCTCGTCTACCTCGGGGTTCAAACCCTCCGAACTCAACCAGACGGGGGGCCGCGTGATCGTGGCGCATCCGTTCAACCCGGTCTATTTGCTGCCGCTCGTGGAACTGGTCGGCGACGTCTCGGTGACCACACGCGCCGCCGGTTTCTTGCGCGGGATCGGCATGTTCCCCCTGACCCTCCGCAAGGAGATCGACGCCCATATCGCTGACCGCTTCCTCGAAGCCGTCTGGCGCGAAGCGCTCTGGCTGGTCAAGGACGGCATCGCCACGACGGAAGAGATCGACGAGGCGATCCGCATGGGCTTTGGCCTCAGATGGGCGCAGATGGGCCTGTTCGAAACCTACCGCATCGCGGGCGGCGAGGCCGGGATGCGGCATTTCCTCGCTCAATTCGGCCCCTGCCTGACCTGGCCCTGGACGAAGCTGATGGATGTGCCCGAACTCGACGACGAATTGGTCGACCTGATCGCCGGGCAATCCGACGCCCAGTCGGGGCATCGCAGCATCCGCGAACTGGAACGGCTCCGCGACGACAACCTGGTCGCCATGATCCGTGCCCTCAAACGTACGGGCAGCGGCGCGGGCGGCGTGATCGCGGCGCACGAACAGACCATGACGCTTCCGGAAACGGGGCCGGACGGCCTGCCGGTAATGGTCGAGATGCAGGTGCCCACAAGCTACGTGGACTACAACGGCCACATGAATGAGGCACCCTACATGGAGGTCTCGGCCCGCGCCTCCGACCGGTTCATGGAGATGATCGGCGTCGACGCGGCCTATATCGCCGACGGGCTCAGCTATTTCACCGCCGAAAACCACATCCGCTACTTCGCCGAGATCGATATCGGCAACAGGATCACGGTCACCACGCAGGCGCTGGGGGGCGACGGGCGCAAGCTGCACCTCCTGAACAAGATCTGGACGGATGGCGAAGCACCGGCCGCGACCGTCGAGACGCTGCTGTTGCATGTCGACCTGTCCAGCCGGCGCGTGGTGCCTCCCCGCGCCGACGTGGCCCGGCGCGCATCGGCCTTTGTCACCGCCCATGCCACGCATCCGCGGCCGGACCGGCTGGTGCTGAACGAGCCGCGCGCCTAGCCCGCGGCGGCGCGCTTTTCCAGAAGACGGGTCAGCCAGTCGGGGTCCATTTCGGGCACCGAGGACAAGAGAAGATCGGTGTAGGGCTCGTGCGGGGGCGCGAACATCTCGGACTTCGTCCCCTGTTCAACCACCCGCCCCTCCTGCATCACGACAACATCGTCGGCGATGGCGCGCACCGTCGCAAGATCATGGGTGATGAACATGTAGGCGAGGCCGAATTCGCTCTGCAGCCGGCTCAGCAGTTTCAGGATGCCTTCCTGCACGATCTGGTCGAGCGCGCTGGTGACCTCGTCGCAGATGATCAGCCTCGGCTCGGCGGCAAGCGCGCGGGCAATCCCGATCCGCTGCTTCTGGCCGCCCGACAACTCGCCCGGAAGGCGGTCGATATAGGTTGCGGGATCAAGCTCGATCAGGTCGAGAAGGTCGCGCACCCGCGCCTCCAACGCCTTGCCCTGCAGGCCCAGGTACATCTGCGCCGGTCGCCCGATCAGTTCGCGCAGGCGCATCTTGGGGTTCAGCGCGGTGTCGGCCATCTGGTAGATCATCTGCACCTGCCGCAGCTGGTCGCGCG
Organism: uncultured Alphaproteobacteria bacterium; assembly: GCA_963698685.1. Classification (GTDB taxonomy): domain Bacteria; phylum Pseudomonadota; class Alphaproteobacteria; order Rhodobacterales; family Rhodobacteraceae; genus Amaricoccus. Next base: position 59,967 of record CAVORV010000022.1, on the reverse strand, counting down.
AACGCCCCTTGAGCGCCGGCGGTAGCGCCGCGCCCTCGAACAGGACCTCGCCCGATTTCGGCGGCAAGAGACCCGTGATGACACGCGCGGTCGTCGACTTGCCCGACCCGCTTTCGCCCACCACGGCGACGGTGCGCCCGGCATGGACGTCAAAGCTGACCTGCTCCAGCACGTTGACCGTGCCATAGGCGGCCGTGATGTCGCGCACCGACACCACCGGGGTGCCGGTGGCCGGGGGCTGCGGGGGCCGGGCAAAGCTGCGCACGGCCCAGAGGCTCTTGGTGTAATCCTCGCGCGGGGCGTCAAGCATGATGCGCGTGTCGGCCTCCTCCACCTCTCCGCCGCGCAGCAGAACCTTGATCCGGTCTGCGGCCTGCGCCACGACGGCCAGATCGTGGGTGATGTAGATGGCGGCCGTGTCGAACTCGCGCACGATGTCGCGGATCGCGGCCAGCACCTCGATCTGGGTCGTGACGTCCAGCGCCGTGGTCGGCTCGTCGAAGATGATCAGTTCGGGCCGACACGACATCGCCATCGCGGTCATCGCGCGCTGCAACTGCCCGCCCGAGACCTGGTGCGGGTAGCGAAACCCGATGCTCTCGGGCTCGGGCAGCTGCATCCGGCGATAAAGGTCGACCGCATCCGCCGACGCCTGTTCGCGGGACATGACGCCATGAACGACGGGCGCCTCGCAATACTGGTCGATCAACTTGTGTGCGGGGTTGAAGCTGGCGGCCGCCGATTGCGCGACATAGGCAATCCGCTTGCCCCTGAGCCCGCGTTTCACGGCCTTCGACGCCGTGCGCAGGTCGATCCCGTCAAACACGATGGACCCGCCGGTGATCCGGCAGCCGTCGCGGGCAAAGCCCATGGCGGCCAGCCCGACGGTGGATTTCCCCGCACCGCTTTCGCCGATCAGCCCCAGCACCTCGCCCTTGCGCAGGGTCAGGTCCACGCCCTTGACGATCTCGGTCCAGTCATCGCCCGAACGGCCCTCGATCCTCAGACCTTCGATTTCCAGCAAGACGTCGCTGTCCATGTGGGTCACTCCTTCAGGCCGGATGCGCGGTAAAGCTGCCAGTCCACCACGAAATTCACCGCCACCGTCAGCAGCGCGATGCATCCCGCCGGCAACAGCGGCGTCACGTCGCCAAAGGTGATCAGCGTGGCGTTGTCGCGCACCATGCTGCCCCAGTCGGCAGTCGGCGGCTTGATCCCGAGGCCGAGGAAACTGAGCGAGGAGATGGTCAGGAACACAAAGCAGAAGCGCAGGCCGAACTCGGCCACCAGCGGCGCCAGCGCGTTGGGCAGGATCTCGCGCCGGATAAGGAACCACGACCCCTCGCCCCTCAGCTTGGCGGCCTCGATGTAATCCATCACCACGACGCCCTGAGCCACGGCACGGGCCAGGCGGAAAACGCGGGTGGAATCCACCGCGGCGATCACCAGGATCAGGGTTAGCACCGAGGTGCCGAAGATCGTCAGCAGCAGCAGCGAAAAGATCAGCGCCGGGATCGACATCAGCGCATCGACGAAGCGCGACAGGATCTGGTCCAGCCACCCCCCCGTCAGCGCCGCCCAAAGGCCGAGGAACGAGCCCACGACAAAGGCCAGCGCCGTGGTGGCAAAGGCGATGCCAACCGTGTTGCGCGCCCCGTAAATCAGCCGCGAAAGCATGTCGCGCCCGATCCGGTCGGTGCCCAGCAGGTGCTCGCTGCTCCAGGCCTCGAACTGGTTCCCGACGATCTCGCGCTCCGCAAAGGGCGCCAGCACAGGCGCGGCGATGGCGACGGCGGCGTAGATCACGATGACGAGGATACCGAAGGCGGCGGTCAGCGGAATGTCATTCGCGATCGACCGGGCCGCCTCGGGCAGCGTCGCACGGGCGACGGCGCGCAAGGCTGCGGCGATGGCGAACAGGCCGCCGATGCCAAGCAGGACGGATACGGCAAAGCTCATGGTGCTACCTTCGGTTCATGAGCCGCGGATTGGTCAGCGTCGACAGCACATCCGCGATGAGGTTCAGCGCGACATAGGCCGCGGCAAAGATCAGCGCGACCGCCTGCACCACCGCGATATCGCGGTTTGACACGGCGTCGACCATCAGCTGACCAAGGCCGGGATAGACAAAGACCACCTCGACCACGACCACCCCGGTGATCAGATAGGCAAGGTTCAGCGCCACCACGTTGATGATCGGCGCCAGCGCGTTGGGCAGCGCATGGCGCAACACGATGCGCAGCGGCGACAACCCCTTGAGGCGCGCCATCTCGATATAGGGGCTCGCCATCAGGTTGATGATCGACGCCCGCGTCATCCGCATCATGTGCGCCGTGACGACAAGGGTCAGGGTCAGCGCCGGAAGAAATGTCATGTAGATCCGGTCGCCAAAGGTCGTGGTGGGGTTGACCCGCACCATCGACGGGAACAGGCCGGTCTGCGCCAGCCAGAGAACGAGGATATAGGCCACGAAGAACTCGGGGAACGAAATCGCCGTCAGCGCACCGGCATTGGCCACGCGATCGAAGATCGAGTTGCGCCAGAGCGCAGCGAGGATGCCCAGCGTCAGGGAAATCGGCACCGACAGGGCCGCCGCGTAAAGCGCAAGGAACACGGTATTTCCCAGCCGCGATCCGATCAGATCGGCGATGGGCCTGTTGTTGGCAAGCGACACGCCCAGATCCCCGGTCAGCGCGCCCGACAGCCAGTTCCAGTAGCGCACCGGCGCCGGATCGTTCAGGCCCAGCTGTTCGCGTAGCGCCGCCACCGTTTCCGGCGTGGCCGACTGGCCAAGAAGCTGCGTGGCGAGGTCGCCGGGCAGCAGTTCCGTCGCCGAAAAGATCACCAGTGAAACGATGAAGAGCAATCCGATCCCGACCGCGACGCGCATCAGGATCATTCGAACCACGTTCGACACGGGCCTGCCTCCCCTTCAGCCGTTCCGCAAATTGGCCCCCGGCGCGCGATCCGTTCCGGGGGCCAAGCCGGGATCAGGCCATCCACCAACGTTCGACACAGCGGAACCCGTCGAGGTTCCAGTTCGCCGAAATGCGCTCGGGCGTGGCGACCTCGTTGGCCACGGCCATCACGTAGTTGTTGTTCATCGGGATGATGACCGACCCTTCGAACGACACGATCTGCTGCATCTCGTGATACATCTCGCGGCGCACGTCCTCGTTCACTTCGGACCGGGCGGCGACCAGCAACTCGTTGAACCGATCGTTGTCCCAGAAACTGTCGTTCCACGCCGCGCCAGAGGCATAGGCGGTGGTGAACATGTGGTCTTCGACGGCCCGACCGCCCCAGTAGCTGGCGCAGAACGGTTCTTGCATCCAGACGTTGTCCCAGTAGCCATCGTTGGGCACCCGGTCGACGGTGATGTTGATTCCGGCGGCCCGTGCGTTTTCGGCGAACATGGCGCCGGCATCGACCGCGCCGGTGAAGGCCGCATCGGCGACCTTGAGGGTGACATCGAGGCTTTCCATTCCGGCGTTCCGCAGGTGAAAGCGCGCGCGGTCGGGATCGTAGGCCTTGGGTTCCAGATCGGCGTGGAAATAGCGGTTTGCCGGACCGATCGGGTTGTCGTTCGATACCGCGCCATGGCCGCCGAGGATGACATCGACCATCGCCTGCCGGTCGAGCGCGTATTTCAGCGCCAGCCGCACTTCGTTGTCGCTGTAGGGCGCCTCACGGCTATCCATCGGGAAGACGTAATGCGCGTTGCCCGGGATCGACAGGATGCGCGCGACGCCGCGCCCTTCAAGCAAGCCGATGGTCGCGGGATCGACCTGGTCGATCAGGTGCACCTCGCCGGTGATCAGCGCATTCAGCCGCGCCGCCGGGTCGATGATCGACAGGAGTTCGATGCGGTCGAAATGGGCGCGGTCGGATTTCCAGTAGTTCGGGTTGCGGGTCAGCGTGGCCTGAACGCCGGGCTCGTAGCTTTCGACGATGTAGCCGCCGACGCCTTCGGTCGAGTTCGTGTCGATCCTGCCATCGGTCGCGGGCATGATCGGGATGTGGTAGTCGGTCATCAGGTAGGGAAGGTCGGCATTCGCCGCCTCCAGCGTGACCACCACGTTCTGGCCATCGGCGCTGACGTCGGTGATCGGATCGAGCAAGGACTTGACCGCCGAGGTCGACGCATCACCTCGGTGGTGGTTGATCGAGGCGATCACATCCTCGACCGTCATGGTGCGGCCGGAATGGAAGGTCACGCCCTCGCGGATCTTGAACACCCAGGTGACACCGTCCGTCGTTTCCCAGCTTTCCGCGATCTCGGGGACGAGCTGTCCGTCGGCGCCCACCTCGATCAGCTGGTTGTGGCGCGCCGCCGCGAAGGTCTGCGCGTAAAGATTGTCCCACAGGCCCGGATCGTAGCCATCCGTGGTCGAGCCGTGGCCGATCCCGACGCGAAAGGTTCCGCCGCGCACCGGCTGGGCCTGCGCCGCGCCCATGCTGGCGGGCAGTATCAAGCCGGCCGCGCCAACCGCAGCAGCGCCTTTCAGGACGCCACGCCGCGAGACGCCGCGCGCCATGGCGGGGATGAGGGGGTGTTTCATGGTTCTTCTCCCTATCGTTCGGCCTGCGGTCACGCCGCGCGGCCTGTCATCTTTGTTCTTTTTTTGTTCGGCCCATCTGCGTGGCACCGCATGGTGTACGCCCTGCGGCTCGTGGCGGGCATAGCATATATGCTCGTTCCGTAACACAAAGGCATAATTCCGCGATCTGCCGCGAACGAAGTGTCTCAGGCCCTGTCGCCCGCGCGGTCCCTATGGCCGCAACGATAGGCCGATCGCGCCAGCCAGTCCGGGTTGATCTCGATACCCCAGCCCGGCGCGTCGCCCAGGATCGCGTGGCCATCCTCGATCCGATAGGGGCTTTCGACGAACAGGTCGTATTGCCACGGGTAGTACTCGGGTCCTTCGATCGAGAATTCGATGTAGCGGCCCGCATTGGGGATCGCGCGCATCAGATGCAGGGTGAACAGCGTCACCATCGACAGATTCGCGCAATGCGGCGTCACCGGCAGCCCGGCGGCCTCTGCTATGCGGCAGACCCTGAGCGTGCGCGCCATGCCGCCCAAGTACATGACGTCGGGCTGCACGATATCGACCGCACGCATGTCGATCATCCGGCGCCATGTCGACAGCTGGCAATCCTGCTCCCCGCCGGTCACGTCGATTTCGAGCGCATCGGCAACCGCCTTGGTCTGCTCCAGCTCCCAGTAGGGACAGGGTTCCTCGTAGTGGCAGAACCCATTCTGTTCCAGCATTCGGCCCACCTCGATCGCACGGGGGACGGAGTAGCAGGAATTGGCGTCGATCAGCAGGTCGGCCTGCGGCAGCGCGCGCCGCATCGCCGGGATGATCGCCTCGGTCCGGCCCGGCCATTCGTCGCGGTCGCGCCCCACCTCCGATCCGGCCCGCACCTTGAAGGCGGTGAACCCATCCTCACCCGCAAGGCGCCGCAAACGCTCGGCTTCGTCCTCGGGCGTGATGTCGCGCCGCATCGAGGACGCATAGGCCCGCACCCTGCCCGGCGTCCCACCCAGCAGCGCCGTCACCGGCAGACCCGCGCGTTTGCCACGCATGTCCCAGATCGCGGTGTCCACGCCCCCCATCGCCCGCCGCAGATAGGATCCGGGAAACTTGTGCTCACGCTCTGTCACCTGGTCGAGCAGGTCATCAAGGTCGGTCGCATCCCGGCCCAGCACCCAGGGCGCGACCTGCCGGTGCAACACGGTGCAGGTGATATCGGCATTGTAGGTCGACACCTGCCCCCAGCCTTGAGAGCCGTCCTCCATCGTGACCCGCACAAACCCCACATCGGGCGTCGAGAAGGTTTCGAGTTTCGAGATCCTGTCCATCGGTGTCAGTCTTCCAGAATGATGTCGGCGGCCTTCATGGCCGTCATGAGGGTCGGCGCGTTCGTATTGGCCGAGGTGATGTTGGGAAAGATCGAGGCGTCGATCACGCGCAGCCCTTCGACGCCCCACACCCGCAGCGCCGGGTCGACCACGCCGCCAGCCTCGCGGGGGGCCATCGCGCAGGTTCCGCAGGGGTGAAAGACCGTCGAAGCTCGCGCGCGGATATCCGCAAGAACCGCCTCATCGCTCTGGCCTGCGGGGCTGAACCCGTTGGTCTCGGTGACAAGTGCACGCAGGGCGGGCGTGTCGAGCAGCCGCTCGACCAGGCGTGCGCCGGCGATCATCCCGGTCACATCGGCATCCGTCGACAGCGAATTGGGCAGGATCCGGGGCGCGGCCAGCGGATCGGGATCCCCGATATCGATCCGCCCGCGGCTTGTCGGCCGGCACGGGTTGAACCCCAGGATGAACCCCGGCCACGGATCCGGGCGCAAAAGGCGCCTGCGATTGCGCTCGACCGTCGAATAGGACAGCGGATTGCAGTAAAGCTGCATGTCCGCCCGCGCCAAGCCGGGGCGCGACCGCACCACGCCGCCCATCTGGTTCACGCTCAGGCTGAACGGGCCGCTGCGCGACAAGAGATACCGGAACGCCGCCATGGCCTGCCCCGCCCTTCGCCCGAGCACCTGGTTCAACGTCTGCTCCGCGCATTTGTAGGTGTAGCTCATGCCGATGTGATCTTGCAAAGCGCCCCCGACGCCGGGCACGTCGAGACGAACGGCGATGCCCAGACCCGACAGAAGGCTGCCGGGCCCGATCCCCGACAGCTGCAGGATCTGCGGCGTCTTCACCGCGCCCGCGCTCAGGATCACCTCGCCCCGGCAGCGGACCGTCCGTATCTCCGATCCGCGCCGGTAGCGCACCCCGTCGGCGCGCGCCCCATCAAAGGTCAGGCCCAGGACCTGCGCCCCCGTCAGCACCTCGAGGTTGCCGCGATAAAGCGCGGGACGCAAAAAGGCATCGGACGCGGAATGCCGCCAGCCGCTGCGCGTCGTCGTGCAATAGGGCCCCACGCCCTCGCCCGTCACCGTGTCGCCCGGCGCAAGCCCGATGTGCTGCGCGGCGTCGAGGTAATGCCGCCCGAGCGGATGATACTGCGCCGAGGCATCGGTGACGCTGAGCGGCCCGGCCCCCGTGACGCGCCCATCGGTGGCCGTGCGCCGCTCCAGTCGGTCAAAGACCGCCGCCGCGTCCTCGGCGCCCCAACCGGGGTTCCCCGCCGCCCGCCAATCGTCGAAATCGCTCGGCAACCCACGGCAGTAGACCATTGCGTTGATCGCGCTCGATCCGCCCAGAACCTTCCCACGCGGCCAGTAGACACGGCGGCCGTCCAGTCCCGGGTCGGGGTCGGCCTCGAAACGCCAGTTCACCGCCGGATCGTGATATGACATGCCATACCCGATCGGCACCCGGATCGCCGCGCGCCGGTCGCTGCCGCCCGCCTCGAGCATCAGGACCTTGAGCCGGCTGTCCGCGGTCAGCCGGTCGGCGAGGACGCAGCCGGCCGAGCCAGCACCGACGATGATGTAATCCGCGATTTCCATGACTTTTCCGCGAAGCAGACGTCTTGCATGTCTGTAGACGTTGTGTGCCGGTCCCGCCCGACTGAGCAACCTGCTGTCTGTAAATTCTGTCTGGCGTATATCATCCATCCCGGTTTTCCATAGTGAGGTAAGCTCGGTCTGCTGCGATCCACTGCTCGTCGATCTCGACGAGGATGGCCGTTGCGAGGCGTTCGAGGGAGGCCTCGTTCGGGAAGACCCTGATCTTGCGGGTCCGTCGTTTGAGCTCCTGTTGGATGGCGCGTTCGATCGGGTTTGCGGTTCGCATGCGGCGGCGGTGCGCTTCGGGCAGCGAGAAGACGGCGAGGCCCTCGGGGACGTTGCGCTCCAGCCATTGCGCGAGTTTCGGCGCGCTGTCGGCGTAGGCGGCGACAATGCGAGCGAGTTCGGCCTCTGCGCCCGCGAGGTCGACGGCGTTCCACACGGCGCGCAGTTGTCGCCCGATGGCCTTGCGGATGGCGAGGGTTGGAGCATGGTGGATGGCGTTGCGTGCGAGGTGGAACTGGCAGCGTTGCCAGGCCGCGCCGGGCAGGACGGCCTTGCGGGCGATGCCGAGGCCCGCGTGATCGTCGCCGGTGATGAAACGGACGCCGTGGAGTCCGCGATCGGTCAGGCTCCTGATGAAGTCCCGCCGGTGGATTTCAGCCTCGAAAAGCGCGACGGAGATCATGCGGCGCCGCAGAGGGTTCATCTCGGTCATGGGGGGCTCCCTGTCTGATGGAACGGGTTTCGAGAACCGCAATCCTCGCAGACAGATGACTTCCCTCTAATCGCTTTGCTGCTTTCCCGCGTCAGCGGGTTCGTTCAATCCACCCCCGACCATCCGGTTATAACGAATATCAGCCAAGTTCATTTTCCAGCATGCGTTTCACGATGCGCAGGGCTGGATCGTGAATCTGGCGCGAAGATCGATCTGAGTTGACGTTCTGCTGGCGGGTCCTTCCATGGAAATGGACTTTCGGCGCGGGGGGCGCCGACCCCGAAAAACACGAGATTCGAAAACAAGGTAAGGCACGCTGACCAAATATCGGCCCAGGATGAACCGTGCTGAAAGAAACCGGCCCCAAAATCGGCTAATGCACTTAAAATGAAAGCAGATCGGACGCCCTCCTTCGATCCCGATCTATGTTGGTCCAGGATTGAGGCTGGCGTGCCACCCTGCCACCCTCTGCCACCCTACCCTTTCGACAGGGTGGCAGGCGCAAGCTGATGGGATCATTGACGAATTCGGCCTCCTGCCACCCTGCCACCCTATATCCCCTATAAAGAAGATATGGGGATAAGGGATAAGGGGGGGGGAATATAGGGGGGATACGGGGGATAGGGGGGATGACAGGAGATAGGGGATTTTACCGAACCAAGGGTGGCAGCAATGGGCTAACCATATGTAAACGCTGGACAAACACCGTGCCACCCTGCCGTGCCACCCTGTTGTCGGAGGGTGGCAGGGTGGCAGGGTAAATCGTCAATCGAGTGCAAACTTGCATTCTAATTCACTTTCCAGAAGCCGAAGTTCAGCTTAAAGCAATCTTGCATCATAGTTAACGATAGTGGGATTCCGAGTTGACTGAGCAATCCAGCAAGACAGACTGCGCAACGCGCAGTTAGCCATCGCCGCGCTGATCTTGAACGATGGTCTAAACCTTCACAAGACATTCCAGCTACTTGAGCAGGAGATGGCCCGGAGACTGGATTCCGGCAATCTCATGGTTCTCGAACGAGCCAGGCAACTGGTCAACGGGACATCGACGGACGATCACGCGCACCCGACGGAAGCCTTGGAGGCTTGCTGCTGCACCGGGAGCTCGACGACGCTCTGGGTCTGTCGGACATGGCGGCGGCTCTGATCGGCGATCCGCGCACCGGCCGGAATGGACGGCACCGCCTCGCTGACTTTCTGCGGCAATCTGTTTTCTCGCGCCTTGCAGGATATGAAGACGTCAATGACGCCGACCGGCTGTGCCGCGATCCGGTGATGCGCCAGCTTGTCGGCGGCCGCGCAATCAAGGACGGCGCGGCCTCGGCCAGTGCCATGGGTCGGTTCGAGACCGAGATGTTGACCCGGCCTGAGAACCTCAGGGCGCTGATCGAATTGCCGGGCCGTTGGATCGACGCGGTACACGACAAGCGACCGCCGAAGGTCATCACTCTGGACATGGACAGCTCGGAAAAGCGGTCTTTCGACGAATGGCAAGTTTGTCCGCAAGGACGTCGTAGATCGATATGCCGCCAAGGTCTCCTACTTGACGAAGCGGTCGTTGGTGTCGCCGGTGCCCCGGATCGGCCAAAGTGTAAAATTGCCTGCAATAACGACCCCCTCGGCGGGGATTTTCGCGTCCAATCCTGGCTCTGAATCAATCTCGATGCACGTCTTCATGGAACGGGGAGCAATCGGGCCCTAAGCAGGTCAAGGTTCGCTCGGCCGTACATCTGTCGTTTCACGAGCTTGAGCTTCGTGATCTGGCCTTCGGTCTGACCGTTGGACCATGGCTCGACGATGGCGGCGCGGATTGCCGCGCTGTCCGCCGCCACACCCCTTGAGAAGCTGCTGATGAGGCTTTCTGCCGCCGCCTCCATCCATGGATCGAGGTCGTCGGCGTCACCGCCCCGGATCAGGCGATGAAACCGGTCAACAAGAGCGCGCGCCTCCCCCAGAGCCGGAACCGCCTTCTCGACGACAGCGGCGATCGTGCGATCGGCGCGCGACAGCAGGTCCGGGCTGGTCGAAAGCAATCGGGCGAGAGCGCGTGCGCTCGGACATCGGCGCGGGCCTCCGGTCATCTCGTCGCGGCGGCGTCGCGTCGCCCATTCGCCGATGACGCGCGGCGAGCCCGAAAACCCCCGACCGCGCAGCCGGCGCCAGAGTTCGGCCCCGTTGCGGCAGCCGGCCGTCCACTCGGCATCGAGCCGATCGAGCCAGGGCTCGAGCGAACTCGCGCGCGGTCGGAACGGTTCGGCGCGGCCGCCCCGAACGACATCGCGCACCACCTTGCGCGCGCGACCGGTCCGGCGGACGATCTCCTTTATCGCGGCGCCTTCCCCGTGCAGCGCCATCACCGCCGCATCAGCCTCGGCGCGGCGACGCCATCCCTCATGCTGCAGTCGCTCCGCCGCCGTCAGCACCGACGGATCGACCGGGCCCTGACCGAGGGCGGCGCGGACGGCGCCCATCTGACGACGCACCGCGGACAGGAAGGCGGCGCTCGCGTTTTCAAAGAGATGCCAGCGATCCGCGACTTGCAACGCCTCGGGCCGACCCTGCGCGGACGCCGCGCCGTAGCTGCCGCCGCGATCCCGGGCGATGATCTCGATCGACGGCCGCGCCGCCAGCCATGCCGCGACCGTGGCCGGCTCCCGGTCCGGCAGCAGATCGATCACCCGCCGCCGCTCCAGGTCGCAGATCAGCGTGCCGTAGCGGTGCCCCTTGCGCCACGCCCAGTCGTCCACGCCGATGATCTTCGGGGCTTCATGCGGTACCGCCGCCCGCCGACGAACGGTGCGCAGAAGGGTATCCTTGCTCACCGGCAGCAACAGCCGGCGTGCCATCCTCTGTCCCGGGCGTCCGCCAAGCGCCCGGCCGAGATGCTGCACCAGCCCGTCCAGCCGCTCGGTCCGCCGGGCGAAGCGTCCGGCAACCGAAGGCTCCAACCGTTCCGCGAAAATCTGACGGGCGCATTCTCGCTCCGCGCACCGGAAGCGCCTCACTTCCACGCTGATCACGACGTGACGACCGTGCGCAGGCAGGTCGGCCAGTCGCCGTCCATACCGACTGCGAACCACCCTCGATACCACGCCGCAAGAGGGACAGGCCGCGCCGGCCATGCCCGAGCGGGCGAAAACCCTGACCGACTCGGCCGTCCTCTCAACCCGATCCACCACCAAACCGGGCGGAGCCACTTCCCGCCCGCATCCATCCGTTCCCATCGCAGCAGCCCCCTCCATGACCTTGGTCAGAAGACAAATCAGGCCAGAAAACGGAAGATGTGCATCGAGATTGATTTCAGAGCCCAATCCTGACCCCTGTTGAGCTTTGACATAGTCCCTTTCTTTTGGCCGTTGCCGGCCGGTTGGAAGGGCTCAACGGGGAATGATTGGTGTGGATACGATAGGACAGATACGGCGGGCTTTTCACGACCGGCAGAAGGGCATCAAGACGATTGCCCGGGAGCTTGGGGTTTCGCGGGCGACGGTGCGCAAGGTTGTCCGTGGCGATGAGACCGAGTTCAAATATGAACGCGACGTCCAACCGGCGCCGAAGCTGGGAGCCTGGGTGGATGACTTGACCGGGTTGCTGGAGGCCGAGTTGGCGCTTCCCAAGCGGGAGCGGCGTTCGACGCAGCGGCTTTTCGAGGAGCTGCGCGGCCGCGGCTACGAGGGTGCCCACGACAGCGTCCATCGCTTTGCCAGGGCATGGCGTGACAAGCGCTCGCGAACGCCGGCCAAAGTGTATGTGCCGATGAGCTTTTCGCCGGGCGAAGCCTACCAGTTCGACTGGAGCCACGAGGCGATCACGCTGCAAGGACTGCCTCTGATGGTGAAAGCGGCCCATATGCGGCTGTCGCACAGCCGGATGCCGTTCGTTCGTGGGTAGTGTCGCGAAGGTGGTGGAAATTTGAAGGTGGCGTAATCTCCGGGTGAACTGAACCCACCCAACCGGCGGCAGCAACCGCCAGGGAGATCACGCCATGAAGAACAATACCGACGCTGCCGCCCTTTCGCTACTGGCCAATGAAGCGGGCTATGATCCAATCGAGGATCGTCTTCGAGAAAATATCCGTGCGACGATCGAGGCGGTTTTCGAAGAGGAACTGGACGCGTTTTTGGGGCGCTGCCGCTATGACCGTGGCACCGACAAACCCAAGGGCTACCGGCACGGTCACCGGGAGCGTCAGTTGATTGGCACGTTTGGGGCAGAGACGATAAGCGTGCCGCGCGCCCGCAGCATCGACGAGGTGGGCAAGACTACGGAATGGCGCTCGAAGGCGCTACCGCGCTACCAGCGACTGACCAAGAAGGCTGAGGCCCTCATTGCCTCGGTCTATCTTGCCGGGACCAACACGCGGCGGGTGAAGCGGGCGCTGTATGGGCTGTTCGAAGGGGCGGTCAGCAAGGACGTAGTCAGCCGCGCCTGGCGCAAGGTGAAGGTCGACTGGGACGCCTGGGTGGCGCGCAATCTGTCCGACGAAGACATCGTCCGTCTGATTTTGGATGGCACCGTCATCAAGACCCGGTTGGATCGAAAGGCCACGAACATCTCGGTTCTGGCAGCCATAGGCGTGCGCCGGGACGGGCAGAAAGTGCTGCTTTCCATCAAGAATATGGGCGGGGAAAGCAAAGCCGCATGGGGCATGTTCCTCGGTGATCTCGATGCGCGCGGTCTGAAACAACCGGAATTTGTCATCGTCGATGGCGCACCCGGACTGGAGGCCGCCCTTGTCGCGCTCTGGGGCGATGACCTGCCAATCCAGCGCTGCACGGTTCACAAGCACCGCAACCTCCTCGGCCATGCCCCGAAGCACATGCATGACGAGCTGACCGAAGATTACCGCGACATGATCTATGCCGACACCGCGGCAGATATCGAGAAGCGGCGGAAGGCATTCTTGCGCAAGTGGCACCTGAAATGTCGCGCGATCGCCGACAGCCTGGACGAGGCCGGGGATCGGCTGTTCACCTTCACGCGCTTGGACCCATCGCAGTGGAAATCGGCCAGGACGACAAACGCCATAGAGCGTCTGAACGAGGAATTCCGCCGCCGCATCAAGACCCAGACCGTGCTGCCCTGCGCCGAAACCGTGCCGATGCTACTCTGGGCGCTGATGGCATCGGGCCAAATCCAGATGCGAAAGGTCGATGGCTGGGAAACCTTGGCTCAGCCCATCGCCCCGATCAGCCTTGACCTAGCGGCCTGATCAGGCCGAAATCCACATGCTCGGAGAACGCCGCCAGAGAATTTCCACCAGATTCGAGACACAACCCGTTCGTGTGTATTTCCGGGAGACGCAGGAACTCGTCTTCGACGCTCACGACAAGGCGTTCGCCTTCTATGGCGGCGTCTGCCGGCGGGGCATCTACGACAACATGAAGACCGCTGTGGAGGCGATCTTCGTGGGCAAGGCCCGCCAATACAACCGCCGGTTTTTGCAGATGTGCTCGCACCATCTGGTCGAGCCGGTCGCCTGTTCACCGGCCTCGGGCTGGGAGAAAGGGCAGGTCGAGAACCAGGTTGGCAATCTGCGCGACCAGATGTTCCGGCCCAAGCCGAGGGTGACGAGCCTCGATGAGTTGAACGCCTGGCTGGAAGATCAGTGCATTGCCTACGCGAAGCGTACGCGTCATCCGGAGTTCAAGGACAAGACGGTCTGGGAAGTCTTTCAGGAGGAGCGGCCCGCATTGATGGCGATGCGGGCGCCCTTCGACGGATTCGTCGAGAAGGCCGTCCGGGCCAGCACCACCTGCCTGATCATGGCCGATCACAACCGCTACAGCGTCGATGCCAGGGCGGCGGGACAAACGGTTCTGGTGCGCACATATGCGGGCCGTGTCGTCGTGCTGTTCGAAGACCGGATTGTCGCGGATCATCCGCGTCAGTTCCGGCGCGATCAGATCGTCTACGATCCCTGGCATTATCTGCCGGTCCTGCTGAAGAAGCCGGGCGCGCTGCGCAACGGAGCACCGTTCAAGGAGTGGGATCTGCCGCCATATCTGGCGCAAGTCCGTGCCGGGCTGAAGCGGCACGACGACGGCGATCGTCAATTCGTCAAAGTGCTGAGCGGCGTTCTCGACCATGGACTGGATGCCGTCGAAGCCGCGTGCGCCGAGGCTCTGGAAGCTGGAATACACAATGGCGACGTGATCCTCGCCATCCTGGCCCGGCAGCTTCAGCCGCCACAGCCACCCAGCATCATCACGCCCGATGCCTTGGCGCTCAAAGCCCCGCCGCTGGCCGATTGCGGCCGCTACGACAGCATCAGGAAGGTTGCGTGATGGAACGCCACGAGATCCTCGAGGCCATGGGGGACCTCAAGCTTCATGGCATGCGGGCCAGTTTCGACGAGATCGCCGGCAAGGGGCTGGTGCGCCGTGACGAGATCTATCCCTTGCTGGCCAGTCTCCTGCGCGCCGAGCGCAACCACCGGCACGCCAGGTCGATCGTCTACCGGATCAGCAGCGCTAAATTCCCGGTTCTCAAGGACATCGACAGCTTCACCTTCGCCGGCACTCCCGTTGATGAAGGCCAGATGCGCGAGATGGCCAACGGCGCTTTCCTCGACGCCAGACGCAACGCGATTTTCATTGGCGGAACCGGCACCGGGAAAACCCATCTGTGCGTCGCCATCGCCTCGGCGGTCATCCGCGCGCGCGCCAGGGGGCGCTTCTACAATCTCGTCGATCTGGTCAATCAGCTGGAACAGGAAAAGGCGGTCGGCAAAAGCGGGCGACTGGCGGAGAAGCTGCTGCGCTACGATCTCGTCGTCATCGACGAGCTTGGATATCTGCCCTTCAGCCAATCCGGCGGTCAGTTGCTCTTCCATCTCATCAGCAAGCTCTACGAACACACCTCGCTGCTGATCACCACCAATCTCGCATTCGCCGATTGGCCGCAGGTTTTTGGCGACGCCAAGATGACCACGGCCATGCTGGACCGCCTCACGCATCATTGCGACATTATCGAAACCGGCAACGACAGCTGGCGCTTCAAGAACCGCAGCTGAACCGACCCACCGCAATCAACAGACAGGCGCCCGCACGGGCGCCAATGTCGAGGGTCTGAAACTCCGGTCGGGCTACGCCCTCACTCCGTTCCAGACCCTCGACATTCCCATTCTGATCATCGTGCTGCAAAGGGGTCCGATCAGGCCCCTCTCAGAGTCAGCATGGCAGCCGGTCAGGGGGACGTTATTCAACGCGAAACTGGAGTGCGCCCCTCGAGTTGGACAGATCGAGCGGCTTGCGATTGACCGGGGGCGGGCTTTCTGAGGAAAGAAGGCTCATGCCCAGACACCGCAGCCACAGCATCGACTTCAAGCGTCAGGTCGTCGCCGAGTATCTTGCCGGGGAGACGCTTCACGCGCTCGGCCGACGCCATGACCTGTCTCGCAACCTGATCCGGATCTGGGTTGAGAAGGCGGAGGCCGGCTCGCTCGACCAGGACATGGCGTCGGCCGAGTTGCTGACCGAATACGAGGCTCGGATCGCCGCGCTCGAGAGGCTGGTTGGCCGACAGGCGCTGGAGATCGAGTTTCAAAAAGGGGCTCTGAAAAACGCGACCGCACCGAAAAGCGCGACTACATCCGCGATCACCGGCCCCCCGGCCTCTCCATCGAACGGGGGTGCGCACTGATGGGACTGCCGCGCTCCACCTATTACGCCGCGCCGGAAGGCAGACCGTCCGACTTGGAGACCGTCGCCCAGATCCGGGCGATCACCGACGAGTTCGAGAGCTACGGCTATCGCCGTGTCGACGCCGAGCTCCGCCACCGCGGCCATATCGTCAATGCCAAGAAGGTCCGCCGGCTGATGCGTGAGCACGACCTCAACCCACGGAGAAGACGTCGTTTCACCCGTACCACCGACAGCGACCACGACCGGCCGATCCACCCGTTCGTCGCGCGGGACTTCGAGATCCACGGGCCCGACCAGCTCTGGGTGGCGGACCTGACTTACGTCGCCATCGCCACCGGCTTCGTCTATGTCGCGATCATTCTCGACGCTTGGTCGCGCCGCGTCGTCGGCTACGCGATCGGCCGCAGCCTCGATGCCCGGCACGCCGTCGCCGCGCTCGAACGGGCGGTGGCGCTGCGGCGACCGTTGCCAGGCTGCGTCGTCCACACCGACCGCGGGTCGCAATACGCCTCGGAGAAGCATCGCGCGCTCCTCGCCGCTCACGGCCTCGTCGGCTCCATGAGCCGCCGCGGCAATCCTTACGACAACGCCAAGGCGGAGAGCTTCATGAAGACCCTCAAGGTCGAGGCCGTCTACCTCGCCGAGTACGAAACTTACGACGACGTCGCCGTCGACCTTCCCCGCTTCATCGACGAGGTCTACAACGCGAAGAGACTACATTCCGCCTTGGGCTATCTCAGCCCCATCCAGTTCGAGGACCGCAACACCCGCGCCCCTGTCAAAACCGCCGCCTGATCCTGTCCAACGACAGGGGCGCACTCCAAACAGGGGTCACGTTTGGATGCGAATTGACACGCATGCGGACGGAGGTCGGCCTAGCGGACCTGATCGAGACGATCCGTCAGGGACGGCTTCGGGTCGGGCGGCGCGAGGGAGTTCCCGGGTTTCACGGAATCGTCGTTCGAAAGAGGGACGTCGATGATCTCGCGCTCACGCTCGGGACTGCGAGAACCTCCGATGGAGACGATTCATCCGGTTTGATCGGCGCCGCGGAATTCGGTCAATCGGTGGGCCTGCGCGACCTCGGCAAATTCCTCGCCTTGATCGAGGCGGGTCATGTTCCGGCCACGAAGTCGAGGAACCCGAGGACCGGACGCATGCAGTATTTCCTCTCCACCGATGACGTCGCGTCCTTTCACCAGCTCTTCGTGACCCTGACGACCCTTTCCATGGAGACCGGGCGCCACCGGAATACGCTGCGGGGAATCGTGGCGGCGCCCCGGGTGCCTCGCTTCGCCCCCGACGGACGGGATTTCGGGCCGCTCTATCCAAGGGCGGAGGCGGTCGCGGCGCTCGGTCGGAATGGTTGACCCCGGATAGGCGCCGCGGTGAGCGCAGATCGGGAGCCGAAAGGGGTCGTTTGGACGATGAAAGATGAAGGCCATGGCTGGAGCCGAGGCGATGGTTTTCTCCCACTCAATCATCAGGCTGGGACACCGACCGAGCCAAGTTCTTCGACCAGCGTCCGGATCTGTCCGAAGGCGCTATAGGAGAGACGATCATCCGAAGTCTATTCGTTACCCGCATGGATCTGATCGGAGAACTCGATCCTTCGGAGAATGAGTTCGTCGACGCCAATCTCCGCTCCACCACGGTGGAGAGACTTCGCGAGCAGTTGTCCGGCATGAGCCTCGGCAATTTCGCCGTCCGGCCTCACCGCCGCGTTGTCGAGTGATCCGAGGTGGCGGACGCATGGCGGTCCCTGACATACGGCGCGCTCAAGACGTTGCGCAAGTATCTCTCGCGCTGCCTTGCAGAGCCGGCGTATGGCCCGCGCCAGCCACGCAACCGGTTGCTCGATCCCTGCGAGAGATATCTGCGCGAATGCATCATCGCCTTTCCCGACCTCAGCGGAGCCCCGCTCCTGTCGGCAGCCGAACCGTGGCTTCAAGCCCCCTGCCAGGCAAATTGCGAAGCGTCACCGTCCCGCCATGCGCTTGAACGACGGTCCGGGCGATCGCGAGACCGAGACCGACGCCCCCCGTGTCGCGGCTGCGTGAGCTTTCCAGTCGCACGAATGGCTCAAACACGGCCTCGAGTTGGTCCTCGGGCAATCCCGGACCCGCGTCGGCGATGGCAATGACCGCCACGCCAAGCTCCTGTTTCAAAGACACTTCCGCAGTGCGGCCAAAGCGAACGGCGTTTTCGATCAGGTTGCGAAACGCGCGGTTGAGAGATTGCGGCCGGATGGTGGTTAGCAGCGGCTCGGAAGCTGTGAGGCTCGCACGACCATCGCCCACATCGCTCACCAGATCCCTCAGCAGCTCGGCCATATCGACGGTGGCGGCAGGCTCCGTCCTGGCGACACCACCAGCGAACTCCAGCGTCGCCTCGGCCATGGTCTGCATTTCCTCGACCAAAGCCTTCAGCCGGATGCTGTCGTCGGTCTCATCCAGCATCTCGATCCGGAGCCGCATCGCGGTCAGGGGCGATCGCAGGTCATGACTCAGAGCGGCGAGCATCCGCGTGCGCTCATCCACGAAACGCGTCAACCGGTCCTTCATCCGGTTGAAGGCCCGTGTCGTCTCGAGCACCTCGGAAGGCCCGGTCATCGGCAAAGGGTCCGAATCAAGCCCGCGACCCAGCCGCTCCGCCCCGACCGCGAGTGCGCGCATGGGGCCGACGACGCGGCGTGCGGTCCACCAGGCCACCAGAATGACGGCGACCGCCATCAACATCAGCGGCAACAGAGCCTCCGGCGAGAATTGAGGTCGGGGCCGATGAAACATCGTACGTACGTTAAGCCAGTTCCCGTCCGCCAGACGAATGGACAAGGTCATTTCGATCGGATCGGTTCGTCCGCCCATCATCGCCTCGTGCATCGGGCGCATCGCGGCTGGCATGTCGTCGGGGATCCGAAGGGGATCCATTTCGAGCGCATGCACATCCGCCCGAACCTCGCGCTCCGGTTCACCGAGGATCTGCCGGATCTGGGTCAGAACGAGATCGGCATCGGCGCTGTCATGGGGAGCTTCCGGCTCAGGTCCAACTTCAAACCTCACGAGTGGCGAGTCCGCAGATCGCAAAATCGATGAGCGCAGGTCGGCGGGAGCGTCGTCGAGAAGCAGGACGACATTCGCCGCTCGCCCCGCCGCCTCCAGTCCCAACGCCGCCCGCACCGCCCGATTGCGCTCATCGGTCAACAGCAAAAGGCCGAGCCCCTGCGTGGCGACGAGGGCCAAGAGCAGCATCAACAATAATTGGAGCCCCAAGGATCGCGGAAACAACCGGTGGAGAAAGGAAGAGGCCAGCTTCACCGGATCTCTTTCACATCAGCGGCGAGGCTGTAACCGCCACCCCAGACGGTGGCGATCAGCAGGGGCTTCGCGGGCTCGACCTCGATCTTGCGACGCAGGCGGCTGACCTGGTTGTCGATCGTCCGATCGAACACCTGGGCCGCCCTGCCCGAGGTCAAGTCGAGCAGCTGCTCGCGACTCAGAACGAAGCGTGGTCGTTCCAGAAACACCGCCAAGAGGCGGAATTCGGCGGTGGTCAGCGCCACTTCGACGCCGTCCATGTCCGTCAGGGTCCGGCGGTCGGTATCCAGCACCCAACGATCGAAGGCCAGCCTGTGTCCGGCAAGAGCGCCGCCGGTCACTTCGGTCCGCTCGGACCGGCGCAGGATCGCCTTGATCCGGGCCAGCAGCTCACGTGGATTGAACGGCTTTGGAAGATAGTCATCGGCGCCGACTTCCAAGCCCACGATGCGGTCGGTGTCATCACCCAGAGCGGTCAGCATGAGAATTGGCATGTCGCCCTGCGCGCGCAACCGGCGGCAGACCGACAGACCATCTTCGCCGGGCATCATCACATCGAGCACGATCAGGTCGAACTTTCCCACCTTCATCGCGGCGTCCATCGCCACCGCGTCCGGCGCGGATGTCGCGCGCATCCCGTTCTTTTCGACATACTTCACCAACGCGTCACGGATGTCGCGGTGGTCATCCACGATGAGGATGCGAGGCGGACGGGGCATCATCTTGTCTCCTGAGCCTGACCCTAGCCGATCATCCGGGCGCATCGGAGAGAAGAATGTCGCAAGTCGTCACAAGGCTGGGTCCCTGAGACACTTTGATACAAAACACCCGGTGGCTGACAAACCTGTGGGACATCGGCCCCGCAGATTGCACCTATCGAAATCCGATACTGGAGAAACGGAATGAATTGCTCGACGAAATTCACCCTTGCCGCGGTCGCTGCGCTCGGCCTCGCCACCATCACCGCGCCGGTCGTTGCCCAACCGGGAGCACACGACATGGGCAGGCACGGCGGCCCCGGCAACATGGCCGGCATGATGGAAACCATGATGGGTGGAGCCATGGGCATGATGATGGGCGGGTCCCAACGTCATGCGATGACGATGTTCGATACGGACGACGACGGCACGCTCAGTTCAGAGGAAATGGCGGCTGGCATTCAGGCTGAACTGACCACCTATGACAAGGACGCAGACGGCACCCTGTCGCTCGAGGAATTCGCGGCGATGCACGCGGCTCATACCCGGCCGATGATGGTACGCGCCTTCCAGATGCACGACGCCGACGGCGACGCGCAGGTGACGGAAGACGAGATGGCCGCGATGGCCGCGATGATGCGGAGCCACATGGGCGGGCAGCAGGACGGCATGCAGGGCATGGGTCCGGGCATGATGGACGGCAACTGAAACGCTGGTGTCATCCGTCGATCGGGCGACGAACCGGTCGGCGGGCCACCTTGTCTCGGATCGGGAGAAGACGACGATGAACGGCTACGGCATGGGTTTGGGAATGGGCTTCGGCTGGCTCTGGATGATCGTCATCCTCGTGCTGGTCGGCCTCGCGATCGCGGCATTGGTCAAATACCTGCGTAAGTGAGAGCTTGGCCGCCCGGGAAAACAAAGTCCTGTCTTGGAATGGAACGTTCCTGGCGAGGAGGCCATTGAACGGAGAGCATTTGAAGCCATGGAGGCAAGCCAATGAACTATCCACGATTTCTCGCGATGATAGCCACCTCGACGGTGGTGATGTTCGGCCTGATGTACCTGAACACCTACTTGGTCAGCCATGTTTTCTGGTCCGAAACCCGCGCGTACATGGCCGTCCTGATGGGGGCGACGATGGCGATCGTCATGCTGGCCTTCATGTTCTCCATGTATCCGAGCAGGAAGGTGAATGCCGCCATCCTCGCGGGCGCCGCGGTGATCTTCGGGGGGGCGCTCTGGCTGGTCCGAAGCCAGGTGACCGTGGAAGACACGTCGTACATGCGGGCGATGATCCCGCACCATTCGATCGCCATCATGACGTCGAGCCGCGCGGACATCTCTGATCCGCGCGCGCGAAAACTGGCGGACGAGATCATCTTCGCGCAGGACAAGGAGATCGCCGAGATGCGCTATCTCATCAACGATATCGAGGTGTCGGGCGACGCGCCGGACATTCCCGAACTGACACCCGCGGCGATCGTCAGTCTGGAGCAGGCCCTGGCAACGGCGGAGATACCGATCCTCGATCCCGAATTCATGACCGACGCCGAGATCGCGCAGCTCTTCCCGGAAGGCCCGATCTGCCGGTTCAGCTATACGCCGGACAGCAAACCGGTTCTGGTGGCCGGTGAGGCGTCGGGCGAAGAGGCCGGGCTCTTCAAGATCAGCGGCGATCTCGTCCGGCTGAGCACGGCGGGCGATGCCCTTTTCAACGCCGACGGAGTGCGCATCGGCGTGACGTCGCCGGAGGGAGGGTCGATCAATCCCCAAGTCGGGACGGTCGACGCGATACTCGGAATGGAACTCGATGGCGGACTGACCGCGGGCTATCGAGGCTATTTCCAGTGTTCCGCCTGAAGCTGGATTATCGGGATGACGGTCTGACCGCCGCGTCCCGATCAAGATCTTTCCCCTCTGAAGTCTAAGGTGAACTCTCATGGATTACACGATCAACCGAACGATCACCGGCGCGAGCCTTGACGATGCGGACGCCCGCACGCGGGCGGCTCTCGCGGAGAACGGCTTCGGTGTCCTGACCGAGATCGACGTGGCGGCGACCATGAAAAAGAAGATCGACGTGGAGATGGCCGGCTACCGGATCCTCGGGGCATGCAACCCGAAGATGGCATACGACGCCATCGGGCTGGAACCGCGGGTGGGTGCGATGCTGCCTTGCAACGTGATCCTGCGCGAGGTGGAAGGCGGTGTGGAAGTCAGCGCGATCGATCCGGTCGCCTCGATGCGGGCGATCGACAACGCGGCCCTGCACGATGTCGCGGGTCAGGTGCGCGACCTGCTGGCGAAGGCCATCGAGGCGATCTGAGATGAACCTTCGCGCGATCATCCTTGTGGCGCTGGCGATCCTCGCGATCGCCCTGCTCGGCGTCTGGCTGTTCGCGCCATCGGTTTTCGCCGAGGCGCGCGGACTGTTGGACGGTGATCGTCTCGATAAGCTGGTGGCGCACGCTGGCCTCTGGGGGCCGGTTCTGATCGTCACGCTCATGACCGTCGCTGTCGTGGCGAGCCCGATCCCGAGCGCGCCGATCGCGCTGGCCGCCGGGGCCGCCTACGGACATCTCTGGGGGACGGTGCAGGTCGTGATCGGCGCAGAGCTCGGGGCGGTGATCGCGTTCGGCCTCGCGCGAATTCTGGGACATGATGTCTTGCGACGGGTGTTCGGCGACCGGGTCGATGCCGGTCTGCTCGGATCGCAGACCGCGTTGACGGCGACGGTCTTTGCCAGCCGTCTGATGCCCTTCGTGTCCTTCGACATGATCAGCTACGCGGCAGGGCTGAGCCGTCTGCATGCTTGGCGCTTCGCGATCGCGACACTGGCCGGGATCGTTCCGGCAAGCTTCCTGCTCGCCCATTTCGGCGACGAGGCGGTCAGCGGAGATCTCGGGCGGGCGACATGGGCGGTCCTCGGCCTCGGCCTGGTCACGGGATTGCCGCTGCTCTGGCTCGCGACCCGACGCAAAACCGAACAGGAACTCTGATGGCGGACGCCTACAGGAAAAACAGCATCACCCTCCTTGGCGCCATCGCCATGGGTACCGGCGTGATGATCGGCGCGGGCATTTTCGCGCTGACCGGGCAGATCGCCGAACTGGCCGGGCCGCTCTTCCCGCTGTCTTTTGTCGTCGGCGCCATCGTGACCGCGTTCAGCGCCCACTCCTATATCAAGATGTCGAACGCCTATCCGTCGGCGGGCGGCATCGCGATGATCCTGGAGAAGGCCTACGGGCCGACGACAGTGGCGGCAGGCGCCTCGCTCCTCATGGCGCTGTCGATGGTCATCAACGAAAGTCTCGTCGCGCGCACCTTCGGGACTTACACGCTGCGGGCGTTCGGCGGCGATCCTGACAGCGTTCTCGTGCCGGTTCTGGGCGTCGGGCTGATCGTCTTCGCCTATTTCGTGAACGCCTCGGGCACCCGCTCGGTGGGGCTGGTTTCCATCGTAATGGCCGTTTTGAAAGTGGGCGGCATCGCGCTGTTCGGTGTTTCCGCGCTTTGGGCCAGCGGTCTGTCGTTCGAGCCGTCGGGCGGTGACGCGGGAGCCACCGGCTTCGTGGCGTCGGTCGCGCTTTCGATCCTGGCCTTCAAGGGCTTCACGACCATCACGAACAGCGGCGCGGAGGTCACCGACCCGCACCGCAACGTCGGGCGAGCCATCGTCTGGTCGATCGCGATCTGCGTTGTCGTCTATCTGCTCGTCGCCTTCGCCGTCGGCTCCAGCCTGCCGCTCGACCGCATCGTGGCGGCCAAGGACTACGCGTTGGCCGAAGCGGCCCAGCCCGCCCTCGGACGGACCGGCTTCTACCTGACGGTGGCGCTTGCTCTGGTGGCCACGGCGTCGGGTCTGATCGCCAGCGTCTTCGCGGTCTCGCGGATGCTGGCGATGCTGACCGACATGAAGATGATCCCCCACAGCCATTTCGGGATGCCGGGCACGATCAAGGACCACACGCTCGTCTACACCGTCGTGATCGCGGGTTTCCTGACGGTCTTCTTCGACCTCAGCCGGATCGCCTCGCTTGGCGCCTTCTTCTATCTGGTGATGGACATGATCGTCCACCTGGGCGTGTTCCGGCATCTCCGCCAGGAGATCGACGCGAAGGGATGGGTGCTGCTGACGGCCATCGTACTCGATGCCGTGGTGCTGGCCGCCTTCGCCGCGATGAAGTGGCGGTCCGACCCGCTGATCGTCGTGATCGGCATCGTCGGCATGGCGCTGGTGTTCCTGTTCGTGCGGGTTTTCCTCGCGCGCAATCCGGCCAGGAAAGGCGCTCACGATGACCATTGAGAAATGGCTCGAGCTTCCAATGACCGGAAGCCTCAGGCTGAGAAACAACTGAAAGGCCGGCACCTCATGGACCACGATCATCATCACGCTGAGCCCGCAATCCCGGCGGGAACAGAGACGGCCACGGATCCGGTCTGCGGGATGGATGTCGCGGTCAAACCCGACACGCGCCACGCGGAGTTCCAGGACGAGACCTTCCATTTCTGCTCCGAGAAATGTCAGACCAAGTTCAAGGCCGACCCGTGGCACTACGCGTCGGGCCGCGCCACCGGGAAGAAGAAGGCCGCGCCGGCCGACGTCCAGTACACCTGCCCGATGCACCCCGAGATCGTCCGCGACGCGCCGGGCGCCTGCCCGATCTGCGGGATGGCGCTGGAGCCGATGCTGCCCTCGGACGAGCCCAGCCACGAGCTGACCGACTTCACGCGGAGGATGTGGATCTCGGCGGCGGCGGCCGTGCCGCTGATCGTTCTGACGATGGGCGGGCTGGTCGGCCTGCCGGTGCGCGACTGGATCGGGCATCAGACAGCCAGCTATCTCGAGTTCGTGCTGGCGACGCCCGTCGTGCTCTGGGCGGCGTGGCCGTTCTTCAAGCGTGGCTGGGACTCGATGGTGAACCGCTCGCCCAACATGTGGACGCTGATCAGCCTCGGCGTGGGGGCGGCCTACCTGTATTCGATCGTGGCGACGTTTCTGCCGGGCCTGTTCCCGGAACAATATCGGATGGGCACCGGAGTCGGCACCTACTTCGAGGCGTCGGTGGTGATCGTGGCGCTGGTCTTTGTTGGTCAGGTGCTGGAATTGCGGGCGCGGGAACGCACTGGCGACGCGATCCGCGCGCTGCTGGACCTCGCGCCCAAGACCGCGCGGCGCATCCTGCCGGACGGGACGGAATACGATGCGCCGCTGGAAAACATCATGGAAGGCGACCGGCTGCGCGTGCGCCCCGGCGATGCGGTCCCGGTGGACGGAACGGTGATCGAGGGGCGGTCCGTCACTGGACGAAAGCATGCTGACCGGCGAGTCGATGCCGGTCGAAAAGGGTCCGGGCGACGCGGTGACCGGCGCCACGATCAACAAGAACGGCAGCCTCGTGATCGAGGCGGGCAAGGTCGGCGCCGACACCGTGCTGGCGCAGATCGTGGCCATGGTGTCGAACGCACGGCGGTCTCGTGCGCCGATCCAGGGACTGGCGGACCGGGTGGCGGCGGTATTCGTTCCGACCGTGGTCGGCGTGGCGATCTTCGCCTTCGTCGTGTGGATGATCTTCGGGCCGGAACCGGCGCTGGTCTTCGCCATCGCGTCCGCCGTGTCGGTGCTGATCATCGCCTGCCCCTGCGCGCTCGGGCTCGCCACGCCGATCTCGATCACCACGGCGGCCGGGCGCGGCGCGCAGGCGGGCGTGCTGGTCAAGGACGCCGAGGCGCTGGAACGGATGGCGGCGTCGACACGCTGATCGTCGACAAGACCGGCACGCTGACCATGGGCAAGCCGAAGCTGACCGATACGGTGGCGCTTGGCGATGTGGCCGAGGCGGACCTGCTGTCGCTGGCCGCGGCACTTGAACGCGGGTCCGAGCACCCTCTGGCCGAAGCGATCGTGGAAGGGGCCGAAGCGGCGGGCGCCGCGCGGCAAGAGGCCGCGGATTTCGAGGCGGTCACCGGCAAGGGTGTGCGCGGGCAGATCGGCGGACGCGCCGTCGCGCTCGGCAACACGGCGATGATGCAGGAGATGGGGCTGGACACGGGTGCGGCCGAGGCAAAGGCCGACGCCCTGCGCGCCGAGGGCAAGACGGCAATGTTCATCGCGGTCGATGGGGCGCTTGCCGGCATCGTGGCGGTGGCCGACCCGATCAAGGAGAGCACCGCGCAGGCGATCAAGGAACTCCACGCCCAAGGGCTGCGCGTCATCATGGCGACGGGCGACAACGAACGCACGGCGCAGGCGGTCGCGGGCAAGCTGGGCATCGACGAGGTGCGCGCGGGTATCCTGCCCGAGGCCAAGAAGGACCTGATCGACCAGTTGCGCCGCGACGGCCACAAGATCGCCATGGCGGGCGACGGCGTGAACGACGCCCCCGCGCTGGCCGCCGCAGATGTCGGCATCGCCATGGGCACCGGGGCCGATGTGGCGATGGAAAGCGCCGGGATCACCCTCTTGGGCGGCGACCTGATGGGCATCGTGCGGGCGCGCAAACTGGCGAGGGCGACCCTGCGCAACATCAAGCAGAACCTGTTCTTCGCCTTCGCCTACAATTCCCTCGGCGTGCCGATCGCGGCGGGGCTGCTCTACCCCGTCACAGGGCTTCTGCTCTCGCCGATGATCGCGGCCGCGGCGATGAGCCTCTCGTCCGTCTCGGTCATCAGCAACGCGTTGAGGCTGCGGCGGGTCGATCTCTGACCAAACCAAATGGAGACGCGAATGACGACGTTCCATATTCCCGACATGAGCTGCGGCCATTGCAGGGCCGCGGTCACTAAAGCGATCCACGGTCTCGATCCGGCGGCCCGGATCGACTTCGATATGGAGACGCGCCGCATCACGGTGGACAGCGTCGCGGAGACCGCACGCGTCCAGTCGGCTCTGGCGGAGGCCGGATTTCCAGCGACGCCATCCTGAGGCTGCGGTTCAGTCGCCGCTTGAACGGGTCCTTTCCGCCTGGATGTCGCGTTCGCGCTCGGGCCAGCGCGACTTGATGTAGTCGAGGATGTCGAGGATCTCGCGGTCGCTCAGGACATCTTCGAATCCCGGCATCCCGCTCTCGAACGTGACGCCCATCCGTTTGAGGGCCGCTTCTCCGCCCAAAGCGATGTAGGCGACCAGGTCGTCGTCCGAGTGATGCCAGGTGTGGCCGGACGCGTCATGGGGTGGCGCCGGAAATCGGCCATCCGCGCCCGGTGTCTGCCAGTCCGGCTGTCCTTCGAGGTCGGCGCCGTGGCAGGCGGCGCAGTTCGCGGCATAAAGCGAACGACCTCTCGTCACCGCGGCATCCTCACGCGTCCGCAGGCCGAAGCCGCCCAAGGTCACGCCTGCGAGCGCGGCGACGGCAAGAACGATCCGGAGTGGCCTCACTCACCCGCGCTCCGGTCTCTCGCGTCCGCTTGGCCGCGCTCCGCCCGCATCAATTGATCCCGTTCGCGCGCTGCATTTCGCGGACGTAGGCGACGATCAGGCCGACCTCCGCGTCGGTCATCCGCTGCTCGACGGGAGGCATGTCGCCGAACGACCAGTGATGCGCCCGGACGCCATTCCGCGCCGCGAGCACGAACGCCATGTCTCCGTGGTGCGACGGCTCGTAGATCCTGTGCACCAAAGGCGGAGCCACGCCGTCCTGTCCGGCGGCGTTCGCGCCATGGCAGGAGGCGCAGGCCGCGTCGTAGATGATCTCACCCGACTGCGCCTTCGCCGACAGCACCTCCGGCACGGTGACCTCCGCGAGAGGCGCGCCCGTTCCACCTCCTCCTGAGGCGACACCCTCGACGGAGGACCCCGGTTCCTCCACCCCCTTCTCAAGCCAGAACCAACCCGCGCCGGCCGCGACCGCGACCGCGACGATCAGAACACCGATCAAACGTCTGTCCATCTTTCGAATTCCTGTCTCTGCGAACTCCGTCGTCCGCGCGGGGCCGATCGGACCCCGCGCGACATTTTCATTTGAGGGCGATGACCGTCAGCTTGCCATTCACGCGATCCGCGACGAATTCGATCTCGTCACCCTCTTTGAGATTCACGATCACCGGCTCGTCGGCCCGGAACACCATGGTCATGGCGGGCATCCCGAGATCGACAAGCTCCTCATGGATTATGGTGACCTTTCCACCGTCGGCGTCGATCTTCTTGACGACCCCCTTCGTGAAGGTTTCGGCGCTGGCGATCTGCGTCGAGAGGGCAAGAACCGCGATCGCGGCCGCGAAGATATTGGTCGGTTTCATCCTGTGTTTTCCTTTTTTGGGGGTTGAAGTTCAGTTGACCGCGACGGGACCGAACATGCCGGACTCGTAGTGACCGGGGATCAGGCAGGCGAACTCGAAGTCGCCGTCGTTCGAGAAGGTCCAAACGATCTCGCCCGCCTCGCCGGGCATAAGCCGGAGCGCGTTCGGATCGTCATGTTCCATTTCAGGGAACTCCTGCATGAGCTCCTTGTGCTCGATGTTCTTCTCGGCGGTGTCCAGGACGAACTCGTGCTCCAGTTCCCCCTTGTTCGTGACGACGAACCTGACGGTTTCGCCTTTGCGGATATCGAGCTTGCCGGGATCGAAAACCATCGATCCGTCGTCAAGCTCCATCAAGTCGACTTCGATGGTTCGGTCGACATGCCCCGGGTTCCCTGGCATTCCGACAGCCATCTGTTCCGCGTGGCCTCCCGCATGCGTTCCGGCGGCGAAAACCGGAACGGCGAACGACATGGCGAGCGCGGTCGTGATTGGAAGAGTTTTCATTCGATATCCTGTGATTTGCTGTGGGTGGGAAAGGATGGGGGCTCTTCACCCTCTCGTTGTTGGCCTCCCGGTGAGGCGGGTCCTGGCGTCGTCGGCACGTGCGAAGTCCGGCAATTCGCCGGTCCATTCGTAAGCCTGCTCGCCCGGCGGGTTCTCGTACCAGCCGGGATCGGAGTAATCGTCCGCGTCGATGTCTTCTCGGACCTTCACGACCGAGAACATGCCGCCCATCTCGATCGGGCCATGAGGTCCCCAGCCGGTCATCATCGGGATCGTGTTGTCCGGCAGGGGCATCTCCATGACGCCCATGTCGGCCATGCCGGCGGTGCCCATCGGCATGTATTCAGGTTGAAAGGTTCGAATCTTCTTGGTTAGTTCCGTTTTGTTGACCCCGATGAAGGTCGGCACGTCGTGCCCCATCGCGTTCATCGTGTGGTGGGACTTGTGGCAATGGATCGCCCAATCGCCCAGGTGCTCGGCGTCGAACTCGTAGGCGCGCATGGCGCCTACGGGGATGTCGATCGACACCTCCGGCCATTGCGCGCTCTCGGGCACCCAGCCTCCGTCGGTGCAGGTCACCTTGAAGTCGTAGCCGTGCATGTGGATCGGATGGTTCGTCATCGTCAGATTGCCGACCCGCACCCGCACCCTGTCGCCACGGTTCACCACCAGGGGGTCGATGTCCGGAAATATCCGGCTGTTCCATGTCCAGAGGTTGAAGTCGGTCATCGTCATGATGCGCGGCACGTAGGTGCCGGGGTCGATGTCGAACGCGTTCAGCATGATCAGGAAGTCGCGATCCACCGGCATGAAGGACGGATCCTTCGGATGGACGACGAACATGCCCATCATCCCCATCGCCATCTGCACCATCTCGTCCGCATGCGGGTGGTACATGAATGTACCCGACTTGATCAGGTCGAACTCGTATACAAAGGTCTTGCCGGGCGGGATGCCGGGGTGGCTGAGCCCGCCCACGCCGTCCATCCCCGAGGGCAGGATGATGCCGTGCCAATGCACGGTCGTGTGCTCCGGCAACCGGTTTGTCACGTAGATGCGCACGCGATCCCCCTCCACCGCCTCGATCGTCGGACCGGTGGATTGGCCGTTGTAGCCCCAGAGATGGGCGATCATCCCGTCCGCCAGCTCGCGCTCGACCGGTTCGGCCACGAGGTGGAACTCCTTCACCCCGTTGTTCATCCTGTGCGGGAGCGTCCAGCCGTTCAGCGTGACGACCGGATTGTAGTCCGGCCCCGAAGAGGGGCGCGGGCTGACGATTGTCGCGGCGCTCTCCATCACCGCCGCCTCGGGAAGGCCCATGTTCAGCGTCTGCGACCATGCCTTTGAAGAGACCAACGCCGCTCCCGCGGCGCCCGCTCCGATCAGTTGTCTTCTATTCATCATTTGCTCCATCCTCTTAATGACCCGGCCCGCCGGCGGCGATCTGAACGCCCTCGCCACCACCGCCGCCTCCGGCGCCGCCGCCATAGATGGCAGCGGTGAGGTCGGCTTGGGCGACGTAGAATCCGCGTTTGGCATCCGCCGCTTCGAGTTGCGCGCTCAGTTTTTCCCGCACGTCCGTAAGCAGCTCGAATGTGTTTGTTATCATGCCGTTATAGGAAAGCAGGCCCTCCTCCTCGACGCTTTCCCTGAGCGGAACCAGAACGTCACGATAGTGCCGGGCGATCTGGTAGGAGGAATGGTATGCGGCCTCCGCGCCCCGCGCCTCTGACCGGACGTTGACCGCGGCTTCGGCCAAGACGTTCGCCGCCTGGAGATAGCTCAATTCCGCCTTGCGCATCCTGGGCCCGCCCGTATCGAAAATCGGGATCGCGAATTCCAGCTCGATCTGCGGCGTGGTCACGGTCGTCGTTTCGCCGTCATCCTCCGGCTCACGTTCGGACTCGAAGCCCGCGATGATCTCGAGATCGCTCACGAGGCGCGTCTGATCGGTCAATCCGTAGGCCGCCGCCTGCGCTTCCAGACCGAGTTTCGCGACCCGCAGATCCACCCGGTTGTAGAGCGCCATGGCCTCCAAATTGGTGACGCGGCCAACCGAGCGCGGCAAGGTGGGGAGAGCGCTTGGCACGGAATAATCGACATCCGCGCCCCAGAGACCCATCAGCCGGGTCAACTCCTCCTTCGCGAGCGTCGCATCGAGCCGGGCCCTCGCCAATTGGCCCGCCAGTTCCGCGTTGAACGCCTGTTCGCGGGCCTGTCCGGCGAGGTTGAGCGCACCCGTCTCACCCAGCCTCAGGGCGAGCTCGGATCCGGCGTCGGAAGTCGCCTTCGCCTGTCGCAGGATGCTGACCGTCTCGGAGGCGGCCACGGCGTTGATCCAAGCCATTCTGGTTTCGGTCGCCAGCCCGAGCGTATCGTTCACGGCCGCCTGCTGCGCCTGCCGGTACCCGACATCCGCCAGAGCCATCCGTTGTTTGCGCGTGGTCGCGTCCAGAACGTTGGCCCTGATGAGCCCCTCGATGCTCCTGTAGACGCCAAGTTCCGGGGCGCCGATCCCAAGCACGCCGATCGACACGACGGGGTTCTGCGGCGTCGCCTGCTGCCATGCCTCCGCCGCTGAAAGTCCGACGTTGGCGTATGAGGCCTGAAGGCCCTTGTTGTTGAGCAGCGCGACCTGGACCACCGTGTCCGCCGAAACCGTCTTGCGATTGACCATGTCGCGGACCTGGCGGCTCACGGCTTCGTTCTGCGCCTGGGTCTGGGTAAAGGCGGTCCGTTTGCCGATCGCCTCGGTGGTCTGTCTCGACACCGTCTCGAAGCCGGCCGTCGGGTCGGTGTAGGCCGAGGGAACCGCGCAGGCGCCTACCAGCAAGGGCAGCCCCAACACGACGGGAAGTCTTGATGCTCGCATCAATTCGCCTCCGTCTGCTGTTCGTTGACGGTCCGCCAATCGAGCGGACGGGTGGGCGCGCGGTAAGTGAAGCCCTCCAGAGGCGCCTGGTAGGATGCCGGGGACGTGATGGTCGGGCTCGTGACCGCTTGTTGCGAAGTGACGTCAGGCAACACTGTCGATGCGGAAGCGCACGCGCTTAACAGCAGGGGCAAGGCCCCGCCGAAGACAAGTTTATACATTTGAGAGGCCTTGAAAGGTTCGAAAACGGTTCGACGCCGGGCTCAGACGGAAATCATTTCCGCGATCTGATCAGCCTGCGTGTGAAAGGTTCGGGAACGTTTCAGACCATCGGAGGGCGGAGTTGCCCGCTTGAGAAATGCGATAGAAAGCCGTCGCGGACGACATCGAACCGCAGATTCCACGAGTTCAGTTCGCGCGCGGTCGTATCCCCCACAAGTGAGGCCACAGGACAGGATCCAGTGCAACAACCGTCGGGACAGACATCTTTCTCCACGTGGTGGGAGCCGGCATGCCCTTGGCACATACCGTCGGCATTGTGGCTTTCGGCTTCGATCGATGTCCCTACCCGTGAGGACCATGCCGGCGCGGACGCATGCGTGCCGCCCGACACCGATACCAGCATCGCGAGCGCAAGCATCAAGGCGGCGATCGCTTTGGGCAGGCTGTGATCTCGGAGCGCTGACAGCATGAGGCGTTATCGGTCTGTCGTGGCGGTTCTGTCAATCCGGAAGTACGGTTTTGCCACACTGTATTGTGATGCCGGTTTCGAAAGCGCCGACATGAAGTGTTAAGCTCAGTAAATCTTCACCGCCGTTGGCGTCCCTTCCTTCGACGAGCGCCTCGTGACCCTGACGATCCCCTTTCTCGAGACCGGGCGCCACCGGAACAAGCTGCGATCGGTCGGGTCCCTCGCTTCGCTCCTGGCGGACAGGAATTCGGGCCGGACTATCCGAGAGCGGATGTGGTCGCGGCATCAGGTCCGAAGGGTTGACCCGGATCGGCGTCGCTGAAAGCACCGATCCGGAGCCGAAAGGGGTCGTTCGGCGCGTCGTCGACGGCTTTTCAAAGGATCTCGCGGGCCAATCCAAGTGGTTGGTGTTTTCCTTTTTAATTCAGAGGCGTAACCGAAAATTCACCAACCCTGAGCATTTCTCTTGACCGGGGTGCGCACGAGAAAACGCCGTTTTGCGCACTCTTATGCCTCCTTGGCAGCAGCTGAAAACTATTGGTGAGCCCGACAGGATTCGAACCTGTGACCCGCTGATTAAAAGTCAGCTGCTCTACCAACTGAGCTACGGGCCCACGCAGGGCGTTTCCTATGGGCGGCGATCCTGGTGGTCAAGTCGTTTCCCGTCCCGGTGGCGCGTGTCGCGGCGATGGCCTATATGCCGCGCATGATGGACGATTCCCGCCCCGCCAATGCCGACAGCCGTCCAGTGCGCTTTCTCAAGATGCACGGGCTCGGCAACGATTTCGTCGTGATCGACGCGCGCGGCGGCGCCGATCCGGTCGATGCCGACGCCGCCCTGCGGCTCGGCGCGCGCCATCGCGGCGTGGGCTTCGACCAGCTTCTGGTGCTGCGCGACGGCGCGGACGGCATGGTCGACCTCGCCTTCTGGAACGCGGACGGCACGCCGGCCGACGCCTGCGGCAACGGCACGCGCTGCGTCGGGCGGCTTCTGCTGGATGAGACCGATGCCACGGCGCTCGACCTGCGGACAGGGCGCGGCGTGCTGCGCATCGAGGACGCGGGCGGCGGTCTCACCCGCGTGAACATGGGCCAGCCGCAGGAGACCTGGAACGCGGTGCCGCTCGCCCGCGAGATGCCGCTCGATCCGCTGCCGCTGCCCGGCGGTCCCGCCGCGATCGGCATGGGCAACCCGCATTGCGTCTTCGTGGTCGCGGACGCGGAAGCCGAGGACCTGGCCGCGATCGGCGCGCGGACCGAACACGACCCGCTCTTCCCGGAACGCGCCAATGTCGAGATCGTGCAGGTCATCGACCGCGACACCATCCGCATGCGCGTCTGGGAACGGGGCGGCGTGATCACGCAAGCCTGCGGCTCGGGCGCCTGCGCGGCGGCGGTCGTCACCGCGAAGCGCGGCCTGACCGACCGCAAGGTCACCGTCCGTCTCGACGGCGGCGATCTCGGGATCGACTGGCGCGACGACGGTGTCTGGATGACCGGCCCGACCGCGCTGGTCTTCGAGGGACGCATCGCGCCCGATTTCTGGCGGGCCGCGCCATGAACGCGCCCATCTTCGAAACCTTCGGCTGCCGCCTCAACGCCTACGAGACCGAGGCGATGAAGGGCCTCGCCGAAAGCGCCGGCATCGGGAACGCGGTCGTGGTGAACACCTGCGCCGTCACCGCCGAGGCCGTCCGCCAGGCTCGCCAGCGCATCCGCCGCCTGCGCCGTGACAACCCGGACGCGCGGATCGTCGTGACCGGCTGCGCCGCGCAGACCGAGGCCGCGACCTTCGCCGCGATGCCCGAGGTCGACCATGTGCTCGGCAACTCCGAGAAGCTGCGCCCGGAGGCCTGGACCACGCTCGGCTCCGCGCGCGTCTCGGTCGGCGACATCATGGCCGAGTCGCGCGCGCCGGCGCCGCTGATCGACGGACTCGGCACCCGCGCCCGCGCCTATGTACAGGTCCAGAACGGCTGCGACCACCGCTGCACCTTCTGCATCATCCCCTACGGTCGGGGAAACTCGCGCAGCGTTCCGGCGGACGTGGTGGTCGAACAGATCGCGCGGCTGGTCGGCAAAGGCTTCAACGAGGTCGTGCTGACCGGCGTCGACATGACGTCGTGGGGCGCCGATCTCGACGGCGCGCCGCGCTTGGGCGATCTGGTCGCCCGCGTTCTGCGCGCGGTCCCGGACCTGCCGCGCCTGCGCATCAGCTCCATCGACAGCATCGAGGCCGATCCGCGCCTGATCGAGGCCATCGCGAGCGAACCGCGCCTGATGCCGCATCTCCACCTGTCGCTCCAATCCGGCGACGACATGATCCTCAAACGGATGAAACGCCGTCACGCGCGCGGCGACGCCATCGCGTTCTGCGAGACGATCCGCGCCGCGCGTCCGGACATCGTGTTCGGCGCGGACATCATCGCCGGCTTTCCGACGGAGACGGACGCGATGTTCGAAAACTCGATACGGCTCGTCGAGGAATGCGGCCTCACCTGGCTGCACGTCTTCCCCTACAGCGCCCGCCAAGGCACCCCGGCGGCCCGCATGCCGCAGGTGGACGGCGGCCTGATCCGCGACCGCGCCGCACGTCTGCGTGGCATCGGCGCGGAGCGCGTCGCCCGGCATCTGGCCGACATGCAGGGGCGGATTGTTCGTCTGTTGATGGAAAAGCCCGATCAGGGCCGGACCGAAGGCTTCGCTCTCACGCGGCTCTCGGCCCAAGCCCGTCCGGGCGAGATCATATCCGCCCGGATCACCGGTCGTGACGCGGCCGGACTTCTGGCCGAAGCCGCCTGATCACATCTTGTTCTGGACGTCGTTGGCGGTGTCGGTGATCGCCTCGCCGCCCTGCTGGACGTCCTTGCCCATGCCTTCGAACGTGTTGCAGGCGGACAGCGCGAAAAGCGCCGCGAAAGCGAGAGGGATGAACTTGGTCATTGCGGTCTCCGGTTGGGATTGCGTTCGTGCGGAGCGAAAAAGCCCCGAGCGCACTCAACCACATTTCCGGTGGATCGTTCCAGCCTCAACGTCGGGCGGGCCGACCGGCGTTCTCGACGCGCACGCGCTTCGGCTCGGGCCGACGCGCCGCCGCGACGACCGCCGCCGCCAATGCCGCCTGCGCCAGAGCCAAAATCAAAATCAGACCGCTCATGCCGTTTGCTCCCGAATTATCATCCCTATATATTGAAGCGTTGTCAGCGCCCGTTTCAACCCCCGCGCCGAAATCAGATGAGGACGCCATGCCCGCACCGCTCGCCCTGTCCCCGATCGCCTGGACCGTGATCCGCATCGGCGCGGTCGCCGCCGTGGCCGCGATCGCCCGCAGCCGTTCCCATCCCAAGGATCCGCGCCAGGACGTCGTGCTTGATGATCTTCCCGAGGGTCTGAGCGCCAAGACCCACACCGCCGAGGCGGAGCGCGCCATGCACGGTCACGGCCGGTTCAAGCGCACGCTCCGCGTCGGCCCGAACGGTCCCGGCGTCGAGATCGACGTCTCGGGTCTCGGCCGCCTGCGCTTCCGGCGCGTCTGAGGGTGCTGCGCCTCCATCAGAGCGGCGCGTCGCCCTTCGCGCGCATGGTCAGGGTCATGCTGCACGAGGCCGACATGACGGATCGCGTCGAACTGGTCGAGGCGACCGGAACGCCGCTCGCCCCCGGCACGATGCCGTTGGGCCAGAACCCGCTGGGAAAGATCCCGACGCTCGAGCGCGCCGACGGGCCCGCGATTTACGACAGCCGCGTGATCTGCCGCTATGTCGACGACCTCGCGGGCGGGCGGTTCTATCCGACGAAATCCCGCCTGTGGGAGACGCTGACGCTCGAGGCGACCGCGCACGGCATCATGGATGCGGCCATTCTGATGGTCTATGAGGGAAGGGTGCGCCCGCCCGAGAAACAGTTCTCCGAATGGGTCGAGGCGCAATGGTCGAAGGCCGCCCGCGCGCTCGACGCGGTCGAGGCGCGGTGGATGTCGCACCTCGCCGGTCCGGTCGACGGCGCGCAGATCGCGATGGCGTGCGCGCTCGGTTATCTCGACCTGCGCCATGCCGACCGGGACTGGCGCGCGGGGCGTCCCGCCCTCGCCGCCTGGGAGGCGCGCTTCGCCGAACGCCCGTCGATGCAGGCCACGAAACCCGCCTGAGGGCCTGGACCCTCGGCTCATCCCGCTCAGCCGAACGGCATGCCCTCCGCCTCGACCCGCGCCGCCCTGACGGCGGCGGCCTCCCGTTCCGCCCGCTCCGCGAGCGTCCCCAGCGCCTCGTGCTTGCCGAGGCTTTCCGTGGCCGCCGCCCGCGCCGCCGCGATCTCGGGCGCCAGCGCCGCGCGCGCCTTGCGCGCCTCCGCGATCCGATGCGTGGCCCAGGCCTGCCGCAACCCCTGCTGCGCCGGCGGCAGAGCCGCGAAACCGGACGCGAGATCGAGCGAGCCGGTCGCGCCCAGCGTCCTGATCTCCTGCTCCAGCGCCCGGTCCCGGTTCATCAACGCCTCCAGCCGCGCCAGATCGCGCGCCTTGCGCACTTCCGCGAGCCTGCCCAGCCGGCGCAGCATCCCCGCATCCATCAGACCATCCGTCCTTTCGCCGCCGCCCGCATCCGGTCCGCGAACCGGATCGCGGCCGCCACTGCCTTGTACTGCTCGGGCGGGATCTCCGCGCCGATCTCGACCGTCGCGTGCAGCGCGCGCGCCGTCGGCGGATCGCTGTGGATCGGAATGCCGGAATCCCCCGCGATCTCGCGGATCCGAAGCGCTATCTCGCCCTCGCCCTTGGCGACGCAGGACGGCGCGGACCCCTTGGTCCGGCTCCATTTCAGCGCCACGGCGTAATGCGTCGGGTTGACGATGATCACGTCCGCCTTGGGCACCTCCAGCAGCATCCGGTTGTTGGCGATCTCCTGGCCGCGCTGACGCCGCTGCGCCTTCATGTGCGGATCGCCCTCCGACTGCTTGTTCTCCTCCTTGAGATCCTGGTACGACATCCGCAGCTTGCGCTCGTGGTCGAACCGCTGCCACGACACGTCGATCGCCGCGATGGCCACCGAGATCACCGCCGTGATCGACAGGAGCACGACCAGCGTCTCCATCATCAGCGCGCCCATGACCTGCGGCTCGGCCCGCGCCGCGCCGATCATCACGTCGAGATCGCCCACCAGATAGATCCAGAGCGCCACGCTGATCGCCGTCAGCTTCACCGCCGACTTCGCGAATTCCACCAGGCCAGTCGGCCCGAACTTGTTCTTGGCGTTCGAGATCAGCGAGATCCGCGACATCTTCGGGATCAGCTTCTCGCCCGAGAACACCAGCGCCTGCTGACCCACGAGGCTCACGATCACGGCGCCGATCGGCAGCAGAAAGATCGGCGCCAGCGCCCAAAGCGCCTCGGCGATGATCGACGCCGAGATCTGCCCGCCGCCCGGTCCGAGAATCATCCCCGTCAGCCGGTCAGGCTGCGCGATCAGCACCATCAGCACCGACGCCGCCTGATCCACCGCGAACCCGCCCACCGTCACGAAAACCGCGAGCAGCGCCAGATACGTCGCCGCCGTGTGCACGTCCGTGGACTTCGCGACATCGCCCTTGCGCCGCGCCTCGGCCAGCTTCTGCGGTGTGGGGTCGAATACCTTTTCGCCGCTGCTTTCCTCGCTCATCTGGGCATCCCGAGCGGGTTCAGAAGCACGAAATCAAGCCGCGCGTTCCAGAAATGCAGGATCACCGGCGCCGCCAGCATCAGGATCAGGATGCCGCCCGCCGTGATCGCCGGCGCGCCGACGAACGCCACCATCAGCGACGGCATCGCCTTGTTGATCGCGCCCAGCGCGAGGTTGTAGGCGAAGGCCGCGATCACGAAGGGCGCCGCCAGCGAGAATCCCAGCGCGAACGCGTCCGCCACATGCGCCGTGCCCCAGGTCGCGACGTCGCTCCCGCTCAGGATCATCCCGAAGGGCAGGATCTCGTAAGACCGCGCCATCGCCAGCGCCGCCTTGATATGAAGCCCCGCCGTCACCGCCAACGTCACGCCCGCCAGCATCAGGATGTTGCCGATCGCCGGCATCGGATCGGGCGTCGCCCCGGCCCCGAAGATCTGCGCCAGCGCCGTGGATTGCGCCGCGATCGACCCGGCCAGCTGGATCGCGAAGACCATCAGCCGGATCGAGATCCCGATGAGAAACCCCACCGCCGCCTCGATCAGCAGCAGCAGATGGAACGGCCGCGCCGGATCGACCCGGATCAGCTCCTCCGCCAGCAACGGAAACACGATCATCGTGAAGGCGAACGTCGCGGCCAGCCGCACCCGCGCCGGAATGATCCGCTCGCCGAACCCCGGCAGCAGCGCCATCACCGCGCCGACCCGCACGAAGACGAGCACGAAGGCGGCCAGCCCCGCCTGGGTCACGTCCATCAGACCGGCGAGGTCCTCGAACATCTCAGGCCAGCCCCAGCACCGCCGGCTTGGCCGTCGCGCCGATCTCCTCGAAACTCAGCACCGGGTTGCGGATGCCCTTGGCCGTCAGCACCGTGTGCAGGAACCGCCGCCGCTTGGTCGAGGTCACGACCGCCGGATAGCGACCCTGCCCGCCCGCTCCGGTGATCTTCTCCGCGATGGAATTGGCCAGCCGGTTGAACTCGTTGGGCGGCAGCGCCACGTCGACGATCCCCGACCCTTCCGGCAGCTGGTACTGCTGGAACAGCTCCTCCCAGGCCGGATTGAGCTGGATCAGCGGCAGCGCCCCGTCCGCCTCCTGCACCGTCGAGACCAGCTGGAACCCCAGCCGGTGCCGAACATGCTCGCAGATCACCTCCGGGCTGACCTGGGCCGCATAGACCTCCGCGATCGCCTCGAAGATCAGCGGCAGGTTGCGCACCGAAACCCGCTCCTCGAGGAGCAGGCGCAGCACGCCCTGCAAGCGTGTCGATCGGGAACTTGTCGGGGATGAACTCGTCGAGCATCTTGCGGTTCGCCGCCGCGCGCTTGGCGTCCGACGGCGAGGTGAACTCGTCGAGCAGCCGCCGCAGGCTGCGCCGATTGAACAGCCGCCCGAAATTCTGCTTCACGATCTCCAGAAGATGCGTCGCCACCACTTCCGTCGGCGTCACCACGCTCAATCCCATCAGCGCCGCATCCTCCTGCCGGTCCTCGGCGATCCACCGCGCCGGCGCGCCGTAGACCGGCTCCGACACCGACTTGCCCTCGGGGGCCGGGGTGTCGTCATCGGGCAGCAGCACCAGCACCTTGTCGGTCTCCAGCGCGCTGCGCGCCACCTCCACGCCCTGGATGCGGATGCGGTAGATCCCCTCGCCCAGCGCCGGATTGTCGGTCAGCCGGATCTCCGGCATGATCAGCCCGAACTCGGTCGCGATGTGGTTGCGCATGTTCAGGATGCGCGAGTCCAATCCCGTCGCCGCGTCCATCACCACCGGCACCAGGTTCGGCGAGAATTCCATGTGGATCTCGTCGACATCCAGCAGATCGCCCAAGGTCCGCGATTTCGGCGGCTCGGGTTTCGGCGCCGCCTTCACCTTCTCCGCCGCCGCCTTGCGCATCGTCGACTGCGCGAGGAACGCCGCGCCGCCAAGGCATCCCGCGCCGATCACGAAAGGAACGAAGGGCAGACCCGGCACGAACGCGAACAGACCCATCAGAAGCGCCACGGTCGCCAGCGCCACCGGATAGCCGCCGAGCTGGTGGATCAGCGCGCGGTCCGTCGATCCGACCAGCCCGCCCTTGGACAGAAGCATGGCCGACGCGATCGAGATGATGACCGCCGGGATCTGCGTCACCAGACCGTCGCCGACCGTCAGGATCGCATAGGTCTTGAACGCATCGCCCACCGGCATCCCGTGCATCAGCACGCCGATGGCGAGCCCCATCACCAGGTTTAGGATCGTGATCAGAAGCCCCGCGACCGCGTCGCCCTTGACGAATTTCGATGCGCCGTCGAGCGAGCCGAAGAACGTCGTCTCCTCCTGCTCGACCCGCCTGCGCTCGCGCGCCTCCTCATGGGTGATCGCGCCCGCCGCCATGTCGCTGTCGATGGCGAGCTGCTTGCCGGGCATCCCGTCGAGCGCGAACCGCGCGCCCACTTCGGCCATGCGGCCCGCGCCCTTGGTGATCACGATGAAGTTCACGATCAGCAGCACGCAGAACACCACGAGCCCGAGGAACACCGATCCGCCCATGATGAACATGGCGAAGCCCTCGATCACGTCGCCCGCGGCGCCCGTCCCGGTATGCCCCTGCCCGATGATCAGCTTGGTCGACGACACGTTGAGCGACAGCCGCAGCATCAGGCTGGCGAGCAAAATCGTGGGAAACGCCGAGAAATCCAGCGGCCGCTGGATGAAGAGCGTGATCGTGAAAATCAGGATCGCCAGCGCGAAGGACGCGGCCAGCCCGAGATCCAGCACCCAGGCCGGCATCGGCAGGACCATCATCGCGATGACCGCCATGAGCGCCATCGCCAGAAGCACCGTCGGCTGGTAGAGCGCCCGCAGGCTGAGTTCCATCGGTATCATCGCGTCCGCCCCATCAGAACAGGCTGCCGCGAGGCGCGACCAGGAGCGGACCGCCCTGCGTCAGAAGCCCGGCCCCCTGCGTCAGCAACCCGCCGCTCGCGGGCTGGAACGCGTTCGCCGCCATCGACCCCATCACCGTCTCGGGCGGCGGCAGTTCGCGCTCGGCCCGGATCTTCGCGACCATCGCCGCCCGCTCCGCCGCGCGCCGCTCCGCCCGTCCGCTCGTCGGCCCCGCCGGCGACACGCTCGCCACCAGCGTCTCCGCGTCCGGAAGCGCGCCCGGATCGAGTCCCGCCAGCAACCGGTCGAACCGGACCCGGTACTTGGCCGCCAGCTCCGGCGTCAGCGAATGATAGGCGCCCGCCGCCTCCGACCAGCTGCCCCGCTCCTCGTAGAGCGTCCGCAGAAACTGCGCCGCATAGGTCGCCGTCGCCTCCGGATCGAACATCTGCTCGAGCGACGTGAACGCATGCCCGTGCCAGCGATAGTTGATCTGCGTGCAGCCCACGTCGAAGCTCTTGCGCCCCTCGGCCAGGCTCTGCCGCCCGAATTCGAGCGCCTCCTCGCGCGTGTCGAACCAGAACCCCTTGCCCTCGCGGTTGATCGCCCAGGGCCAGGGCCGCAGCGTGCCGCCGGTATTGCGCCCCGTCTCGGTCAGCGAGATCGCATGCAGGATCTCCGGCGGAACTCCGCCGCGCCGCGCCCCGTTCGCCAGCGCCCGTTCGCAAAGAGCGGCCGAATACTCGGCATCGTCCGCCGTCCCGGCATGCGGAAGCGCCAGCGCGATGAACAGCGCCGCGCAAAGGCGCAGACCGGACCGGGGCGTCATTCTCAGGGTTTCTCCTCAAACCGCCATCGGTTCGAGGTCTAGGCAGACTTGGTTACCAAGGGATTAGCAGGTCACGGCGGCGTTAACGCCAACCGCGCGCCCTCACCGCCGCCAGAGTGGCCGGATCTTCAGAAACCCGCGATAGCCGAGCTCCAGCACCCCGCGGAACGGCTGGCGGTCCAGCACGATCGCCAGCGGCCGCAACCGGTCGCTCCGCCGCCAGACCGCGAGAAACGCCGCCGCACCGCTCACGATCGCGCCATCCGCCCGCCGCGCGTGAAAACGCGCCATCGCCGCGTCCCGGTCAAGGCCGCACAGATCGGTCCCGGCATCCGTCACGTCGCGCCACTCGATCGCGTCCATCCCGCGCATGTCGCGGTACGCCGCGATCTCACGCCGGCAGATCGGACATCCGCCGTCATAGAACACCGCCTGCGCCGCCGCCGGATCATTGGTCGCTTCCATGCCGGACCAGATAGGGGCACGACCCGCGATGTCCATCGGCTCCCGACGCCACTCCGGCGTTAACTTCTTAATAACCTGAAGATTGTCTCAAATCCGACTCGGATGCATCCTTCCCTTGGGGTCAAGGGGGAAGCTGTCATGTCCGATTCACTGTCGCAAAGGGTCGATCTCGGCCGGTCCGTCCGCGCTCGCGCGCTGTGCATGTTGGAGGCGCACGGGCCGGACGCCGAACGCGCGGCCCGCGCCGCCGGCCGCGAGCCGGGCGTCTCGGCCGCCGACCGCAATTTCTGGGAACTCGTCGCCGACCGTGTCGCGCGCATCCGGCTCGGCGACGCCCTCGCCATCATTCCGCGCCCGGCCGGACGCGCCGACACCGCGCGGCACTGATCGCCGGCGCAGGTCACATACCTCTTCCAACATCTCGACTTCGCTGCTACAATTTCTCCCGGGGGACAGACACGTCCGAGCGGAGTTCGATCCTGCGCGCCTTCATCCTTCTCGCCGCCGCCCTCCTCGCCGCCTGCGGTGGACCATCACCCGCGCCGGGACCCGAGGTCGGCCGCGCCATCACCGGCCCCGCCTCCTTCGGCGACAACGATCCCCATGACTGGATCGGTCCCGCGCCGCACCATTACGACGTCCACGGCATCGACGTCTCGAAATACCAGGGTGACATCGACTGGCCGACCGTCCGCGCGTCCGGCGGCTCCTTCGCCTTCATCAAGGCGACCGAGGGCGGCGACGTCTTCGACACCCGCTTCCTCGACAACTGGCGCGGCGCGGCCACGGCCGGCGTCCCGCGCGGCGCCTACCACTACTACTATTTCTGCCGCACCGCCGCCGAACAGGCCGACTGGTTCATCCGGAACGTGCCGCGCGACCCGTCCTCGCTGCCGCCGGTGCTCGACATGGAATGGACACACAAGTCGAAAACCTGCCGCTTTCGCCCCTCGCCCTTCACCGTGCGCGACGAGATGGCCACCTGGCTCCGCCAAGTGGGCCGCCACTACGACAAACGCCCGGTGATCTACACCACCGTCGATTTCTACAAGGACAACGAGCTCTGGAACGTCAAGGGCTACGATTTCTGGCTCCGCTCCACCGCCGGCCACCCGGCCGAGGTCTATCCCGGCCAGCACTGGACATTCTGGCAATACACCGGCACCGGCGCGGTTCCCGGCATCGCGGGCAACACCGACATCAACGTCTTCGCCGGCTCGCACGGCCAGTGGCGGCAATGGCTGGCCGCGAACACCCGCTGAGCCCGACATGAAAAGGCCGCCGGCGCGATGCCGGCGGCCCATGATTTCGCGAGCGTCCGACCTCACATGCGCGAGGCGACGTTCTCCCAGTTGACCAGGTTGTCGAGGAAGTTCGTCAGATACGCCGGCCGCTTGTTGCGGAAGTCGATGTAATACGAATGCTCCCACACGTCGCAGCCCAGAAGCGCCGTCTGCCCGAAGCAGAGCGGGTTCACGCCGTTCTCGGTCTTGGTGACCTTCAGGCTCCCGTCCGTGTCCTTGACCAGCCAGGCCCAGCCCGATCCGAACTGGCCGGCGCCGGCGGCGGAGAACTCCTCCTTGAACTTGTCGACCGACCCGAACGCCTCGGTCAGCGCCTTCTCGACCTCGCCCGGCATCGACGCGTTCGGCGCCATCATGTCCCAGAACTGGGAATGGTTCCAATGCTGGCTGGCGTTGTTGAAGATGCCCGACTGCGCGACGGCGTCCTTCTGATACGTCCCCTTGACGATCTCCTCGACGGTCTTGCCTTCCCACTCGGTCCCGGCGATCAGCTTGTTGCCGTTGTCGACATAGGCCTTGTGGTGGATGTCGTGATGGTACTCCAGCGTCTCCTTGGACATGCCGGCCGATGCCAGCGCGTCGTGGGCGTAGGGAAGATCGGGAAGTTCGAAAGCCATTGGTTTTCCTCGCTCGTTTTCTTCGTTTCAGGGCGCGTTCCCCGGTTGGTATATACGCCCGCCATCGGCCGGGGAAAGGGCCGGACGGATGTCGTCGTCTCAGACGGGCGCCAAGGCCGCGGCGATCCGCCGGCCTTCGCCCAGAAGCACGTTGTAGGTCCGGCACGCCGACGGCGTCCCCATGATCTCGACGGCGATGCCCGCACCCTCAAGACGGGTCCGGACGTCGCCGGGCAGCGGCGCGATCTCCGCGCCCATGCCCACAAGCAGAACGTCGAAATCGCCGGGACGTTCCAAAAAGACCTCGACATCCGGCAACCCGGCCCAGGAACGCGGTCCGCTCGGCAGCATCGCCAGAGGTCCATCCAACGCTTCGCCGCCGACGCGGAAAAACCCTGGCCCGTAGCCGTCGATCGGCACCCGCCCGTCGAAAATCACCTCGTTGATCCGCATCGTCCCTCCCGTCAGTCGAAAAGCGGCAACCCGATCAGCGCCGCCCCCGCGATCACGCCGTAGGACACGCCGCGATAGATCCGCTCGCGCGCCGGGTCGAACACCGCCTGCCCGATCAGGCCGCCCAGAGCGTAGGGCACGATCAGCAGCAATCCAATCGCCACCGGAAACGGGTCGAGCAGACCCTTCGCGCCGAGCACCGACAGATAGACCATGTCGGTCAGAACAAGGAACACCAGGATGTTCGCCCGGATCAGCGCGGCGCCCCGCGTGCCCCCCATGTAGAACAGGATCACCGGCGGACCCGCGGCCCCCGACACCCCGCCGAAAAACCCCGCCACGCTCCCGACCCCCGACCGCGCCGCCACGCCGAGATCGCCGCGATATCGCCATCCCGACGCAAGGACCGCCAGAAGCCCCAACGCGCTGGCGCAGATGATCCAGCGGAACACGACCGGCTCCATCCGCGTCAGCACCCAGAGACCCGCCACCAGACCGACGAGCGTCGCGGGCATCATCCACGCCACTTCGCGCGGCGCGCCGTCCCGGATCGCCCGCGGCATCAGGGGCATGGCGCCCAACAGGTCGAACACGATCAGCGACGCGACCACC
The DNA here is from genome assembly GCA_963698685.1 of uncultured Alphaproteobacteria bacterium. Classification (GTDB taxonomy): domain Bacteria; phylum Pseudomonadota; class Alphaproteobacteria; order Rhodobacterales; family Rhodobacteraceae; genus Amaricoccus. The sequence goes on along the minus strand of CAVORV010000022.1, from coordinate 15,007 downwards.
TGAACCGGCGACAGCACGCTCGAGGCGAGCGGCACGTAGATCAGCGCGGTGCCGAAGCCCGTGAAGCCGCGCGCCACCCCGGCGACCACGACGGCGCCGAGCAGAAGCGGCAATCCCCCGAACGCCAGAGCCTCGTGGATCCCTCCGATCACGAAGGGGCGTGCGTCAGACCTGCGCCCCGTCGAACTGGGTGCCTGCGGCCGCGTCGGGCTTGGACCAGTCGCGCTTGACGCCAAGCCACAGCAGGATCGGCCCCGCGATGTAGATCGACGAATAGGTGCCGACGACGATGCCCCAGATCATCGCGAAGGTGAATCCGCGGATCACCTCGCCGCCGAGGAAATACAGCGCGAAAAGCGCCATCAGCGTCGTGCCCGAGGTCATGATCGTCCGGCTCAGCGTCTCGTTCACCGTCAGGTTCAGAAGCTCGGCCAGCTCCATTTTCTTGAACTTCCGCAGGTTCTCGCGCACCCGGTCGAAGACGATCACCGTGTCGTTGAGGCTGTAGCCCGCGATGGTCAGGATCGCCGCGATGATCGCCAGGTTGAACTCGATCTGCAGCAGGCTGAAAATCCCGATGGTCAGCGCCACGTCGTGCACCAGCGCGATCACCGCCGCCACCGCGAACTGCCACTCGAACCGAAGCCAGATGTAGAACAGGATCGCCGCGATCGCCGTCGTCACGGCCAGGATGCCGGCGAACACCAGCTCGCCCGACACCTTCGCCCCGACGCTGTCGACCTGGAGATAGGTGATGCCCGGAAACGACGCGTCGAGCGCGCCCTTCACCTGTTCCACGATGACCGCCTGCGCGTCAGGATCATCACCGGTGATGCCGACCCGGATCATCACCGCGTTGCGCGCGGCGCCGCCCGGATCGGACACTTTCGTCACGCCGACATCGCCCAGGCCCAGATCGTTGAGAACCGGCCGGAACTCGCCCACCGGCGTGTCCTCGACCGTCTCGGCCATGATCAGGGTGCCGCCCTTGAAGTCGATGCCGTAATTCAGGCCCTGGATGAAAAACAGCGCGATCGACCCGAGGATCGCCGCGATCGACAGTCCCACCCACAGCTTCCGATACTTCAGGAAGTCGATATGCGTGTCGTCCGGGATCAGCTTGAGGCCCATCGCCTGCGCTCCTTCAGATCGAGATCGTCTTGGGACGACGCCGGTCGAACCACGTCGCGATCAAAAGCCGCGTCACGAAAATCGCGGTGAAGACCGACGTCATCACCCCGAGACTCAGCGTCACCGCGAAGCCGCGCACCGGCCCCGAGCCCACCGCGAACAGGATCACGGCGGTGATCAGCGTCGTCACGTTGGCGTCGAGGATCGACGAGAACGCCTTCTCGTAGCCCAGCTGGATCGCCCGCGCCGGCCCCTTGGCCGTGCGCAGCTCCTCGCGGATGCGCTCGAAGATCAGCACGTTGGCGTCCACCGCCATGCCGATCGTCAGCACCAGCCCCGCGATGCCCGGCAGCGTCAGCGTGCCGCCGATCGCCGTCAGAAGCGCGAAGAGCAGCCCCATGTTCACCAGAAGCGCCACGTTCGCGACCACGCCGAACCAGCCGTAGACCGCGATCATGAACACCAGCACCAGCGTCATCGCCACCAGCGCCGCGATCTTGCCCGCGTCGATGCTGTCCTGGCCCAGCTCCGGACCGACCGTGCGCTGCTCCAGCACCTTGATCTCGGCGGGCAACGCGCCCGCGCGCAGCAGGATGGCCAGCCGCGTCGATTCCTCGGGCGTGAAATTGCCGGTGATGATCCCCGACCCGCCCGGGATGTGGCTCTGGATCACCGGCGCCGAGATCACCTCGCCGTCGAGCACGATGGCGAAGGGCGAGCCGATATTCTCCGCCGTGTACCGCCCGAACGCCGCGCCGCCCGCCGGATTGAACCGGAAATTCACCGCCGGCGAGCCGTTCTGGTCGAAGCTCGGCTGGCTGTCGACCAGCTGCTCGCCGGTCACGACCGCGCGTTTCTCCAGGATGTAATAGACCCCCTCCTCGTCCATCGAGGGGTAGATGACGTTGTCGAGGCCCGGATTGGCGTTGGCGTCCGACGACCGGCTCACCACCGGATGGAACGCGAGCCGCGCCGTCTGCCCGATGATCGCCAGAAGCTCCTCGGCCGATCCGATCCCCGGCACCTGGATCAGGATGCGGTCCTCGCCCTGGCGCTGGATCGTCGGCTCGCGCGTGCCGGTCTCGTCGACGCGGCGGCGGATGATCTCGAGGCTCTGCTGCATCGTGCGCTCGCGCATCGCGTCGCGCTCGGCCGGCGACAGCGTCACGACCATCACGTCACCCTCGGCGACGGCCTCGAAATCGCGGCTCGCGGCCCCCGTCAGCGAGAACACCGGCTGCGACGCCGCCCGCACCGCCTCCAGCGCCGCCTCCATGCCCGTCGGATCTCCGATCCGGACCCGCAGCTCCTCCGGCGGGCTGTCGAGCCGCCGCACCGTGCCCACCACGTCGCGCTCGTCGCGCAGCTCGTCGCGCACCAGCGGCCAGAGACCCTCCAGCCGCTCGGCCTCCACGTCCGCCGTCGCGACCTCGGCCAGCACGTGCGCGCCGCCCCGAAGATCGAGCCCCAGATTGACCAGCCCGTTCGGCAGGAACTCCGGCCACGTGATGTCCGCCGGATCGGCCTCGCGTCCCGCCGCGATCGCCTCGCGCGCGTCGTTCGACCGCTCGACCTGGCTGTAGAACAGGTTCGGGAACGAGACCCAGAGGCCGGCGAGACAGACCAGGATGATGGCCAGTCTCTTCCAGAGCGGGAAATTCAGCATGTCGGTTCCTCAGGAGCGCGGCCCGGTCCCGGGCCGCCGCCTCACGCCTCGGCGGGCTCGGTCTTGCTCATCACCTGGGCGATGGTCGGGCGCACGACGCGCACCTTCACGCCGGTCGCGATCTCGACCTCGACCTCTGCATCCTCGACCTTGACCACCTTGCCGATCAGACCGCCCTGCGTCACCACGCGGTCGCCCCGGCGCAGCGCCTCGATCATGGCGCGGTGTTCCTTCACCTTCTTCTGCTGCGGGCGGATCATCAGGAAGTACATGATCGCGAAGATCAGGATGATCGGCACGAACCCGACCAGCCCTCCGGCGCCGCCGGCGCCCCCTGCGGCCTGCGCGAATGCGGGAGTAACGAACATGGAACCATCCTTGATGCGTGTCTGTGGCCGCCGGCGCGGAACCGGCCCGAAATCCGCGCGGACCCTATCCCCGCGCCCCGATATTGGCAAGGCGGCCCGGACGGGTTCACGGCGGTGTCAGAAGCGGCCTGGCCTGACCGGTCAAATTCGCAGATCCGGTCGATACAGCCGAAGGACAGCTCCCGCCGGATCGTCGTGAACTCGAAGGAAAGCGCCGGGACCGGCACTTGAATTCTCCGGCGCCGGACTGCGCCCTTCAAATGTGTTATGATAACTGAAAACCGATGCCGACCGCCATCTGATCAGACGCCCATCGCTCATCGGAGGCTCCGCATGTCCGCCACAGACAAGGTTTTCGCCGGTTCCATCCCGGAGTTCTACGACACGTACATGGTGCCGTTGATCTTTCAGGTTTATGCTGACGATCTCGCAGCGCGCGTGTCGGAAATCCGACCATCCTCAGTGCTCGAGACCGCGGCCGGAACCGGCGTCGTCACGCGCGCCTTGGCCAAGCGACTGGATCCGGCTGCCCGATACGTCGCATCCGATCTCAACCACGCGATGATCGACCATGCGGCGACAAGACAGCCGAAGGATCCGGCGGTGGAATGGCGTCAGACCGACGCCTTGGATCTTCCATTCGCCGCCGAGGAGTTCGACGTCGTCCTCTGTCAGTTCGGCGCCATGTTCTTCCCGGACCGATCAAAAGGCTACGCCGAGGCGCGCCGGGTCCTGAGACCTGGCGGACGCTACGTCTTCAGCGTCTGGGACCGGATCGAAAACAACGATCTGGCCCATATCGTCACGGAGGCGGTCGGGACGGCTTTTCCGGAAAACCCGCCGCGATTTCTCGCGCGGACGCCGCATGGCTATTTCGACCGCGACCTGATCCGCGGCGATCTCGAACGATCGGGTTTCTCCGACATCGTGATCGAGCATCTCGAGGCGACGAGCCACGTCCAATCCCCGGACATGGCCGCGAAAGCTTATTGCCAAGGCACGCCGCTTCGCAACGAGATCGAGACGCGCGGACCGTCGATGCTTGAAGAGCTGACCGACAGGGCCGCCGCGGCGATCGAAGCCCGGTTCGGCGGAGGGCCGATCTCCTCCAGGATATCCGCGTTCGTCGTCACCGCCACCAAGTGACGCCGGTTTCGCGCCCGCAAACCCCTCACGCCAGCCGCGCGAAGACGTCCCCCGAATTCGCCGCGTCCGGCAGCCCCGCGATCTCCGCCCGCATCTCGGACGCGTCGACCCACATGCCGTGGCGCAGAGAATGCTCCTCCCCGAGGCTGACGTTGAATTCGAACCGCCCGAGTTCCCCCAGCCGGTCGATACAACCGAAGGCCACCTCCCGCTGGATCGTCGTGAACTCGAAGGACAGCGCCGGAACCGGCGCGCCCAGCCCCCTGAGCACCTCCAGCTCATGCCCCTCCACGTCGATCTTCACGAAGTCCGGCCGCCCGTGCTCGGCGATCAGCGCGTCCAGCGTCGTGACCGGCACGCGGATCGTCCGGTCCCAGACCTCGCCCCGCCACCCCTCCGCCGAGGCCGCCGCCGCGATCAGGTCGGGCGATGCCGTCGAGACCGTCGGATTGGCCGAATTCACCCGCAACTCGATCTCACCGACCCGCGCCCCCGCCGCCGCGCAGCGCAGAACCGCGCCCGGCGCCCGCCCGTGGATCAGCCGCAGCGCCCGGAACACCCGAGGCTGCGGCTCCAGCGCCACGACCCGCGCGCCCAGCCGCAGAAAACTCGCCGTCCGGTCCCCGACATGCGCGCCGATATCGAAAACCAGCCCGCCCCGCCGCACGAACGACGCGTTCAGATCATCCATCCGCCGCGTCCGCGCCGCGTCGCGGTAATAGACGTCGAGCGAGCGGCCGACGGCCGTCCTGCCCCTTCGCCCGCCCGGCATCTCCATCCGTTCCCCTCAGCCCGTTCGCGTCACCGCCCGAGGCCAACCTCTGCGCGAATTGGCCGTGGAGCGCCAGACGCATCGCGCCCCGCGCCCCGACCGGTCACCGCGCGGCGGGCTTTGGCGGCGTCGCCGCGCGCGGAGGCTCCGGTCGGCGCGTCGGCTTGGGCGGCATCGCCGGCTCCCGAACGCGGGCGGCCGTCATGAAAGCGCTGGCATAGATTCCGAGCATCACATCTCTCCTTCTGCTGATGTCTCCGACCCTACCCCGGACGCCCCGCCCCGGCGACTTCCGAAGATTGACAACACCATAGCCTGGCTATCATGTGCCTCTCATGGACTGGCGACGCATCCCCTCCCTTTCCGCCCTGCGCGCCTTCGAGGCGCAGGCCCGGCTCGGCGGCTTCACCGCCGCGGCGCGCGAGCTCAACATCACCCAGGCCGCCGTCGCCCAGCATGTCCGCAGGCTCGAGGACTTCTTCTCCTGCGCCCTCGTCCAGCGCCAGGGCCGGTCGATGGGCCTCACCGACAAAGGCCACCGCCTGACCACGACCCTCACCGACGGCTTCAGCACCATCGAGGCCGGCGTGGCCGATCTTCTGGCGGACACGGAAACCCGCCCGCTCAGCGTCTCGACCACGCCGTCCTTCGCCGAGAACTGGCTGATGCCCCGCCTCGGAGCCTTCTGGTCCGGTCACCCCGGGATCGGCATCGCCCTCCGCCCGGAGGCCGGCCTCGTCGACCTGCGCCGCGACAACGTCGATCTCGCGATCCGGTACGGCCGGGGGAACTGGCCAGGCATGGACTGCGAGAAACTCGCGCCCGCCGACTTCGTCGTCGTCGGAGTGCCCGCGCTTCTGAAAGACCGCGCCGGCGCGACCCCGGCGGACCTCTCTGACCTCCGCTGGCTGATCGAACCGGGCTTCGCCGAACAATACCTCTGGGCCGAGAGCTTCGGCCTCGACCTCCCGGCGCTCCAGGTGACCGAATTCCCCACCAACATGCTGGTCCTGTCGGCCACCCGCACCGGCTACGGCCTTTCCGTCCAGCCCCGCGCCCTCGTCGAAGCCGACATCGCCGCCGGCCGCCTGATCGCCGGGGCGACCTTCGACGTCTCCGAACTGGGCTACTACATGCTCACGCGACCGGGGGGCCCGTCCGAGCGGCTGGCCACGTTCATGTCCTGGCTGCGGCGCGTCCGCTGAAAAACCGGGCCATTCGCGGCGAACGCGGCGAGCCCCTCACAATTCAAATGATCGGCCGCGGGCACGCTTTCGAAGCTCCCGGCATTCGGACCCTCGGACGCGGCCGGCCTTGACCGCCACGACACACCGTCAGGATCATGCGGACGCCTTGATGAACGTCCCGTTCCGCAGCTCCCTCATCGCCTGCCGAAGCTCGTCCTGCGTGTTCATCACGATCGGCCCGCTCCATGCCACCGGCTCCTTCAGCGGCCGTCCCGTCACCAACAGGAAGCGCACCCCTTCCGGCCCGGCCTGCACGGTGATCTCGTCGCCACCGTCGAACCGCACCAGCGTCCGGTTGCCCGACAGGTCGCGGATGTTCAGCTCCTCGCCCCGGAACTCCTTCTCCACCCGTATGCCCACTGGCGCCGAGGCGTCCCGGAACGACCCCGCCCCGGCGAAGACATAGGCGAAGGCGTTGGCCCGCGTGTCCACCGGCAGGGTCTTGCGGACCCCCGGCGGCACGCTGACATCGAGGAACATCGGTTCCGACGCGACCCCGTCCACCGGGCCGGTCCGGCCCCAGAAGGATCCCGTGACCACCTTCACCCGCGTCCCGTCATCGTCGACGATCTCCGGGATCTCTGCGCCCTGAATGTCCTGATAGCGCGGCCCGGTCATCTTCAGCGCCGACGGCAGGTTCGCCCAAAGCTGGAAACCGTGCATCCGCCCCCGCGCGTTCCCGCGCGGCATCTCCTGATGCATGATCCCCGACCCTGCGGTCATCCACTGCACCGACCCGGGTCCGAGCAGGCCCCGGTTGCCGAGGCTGTCGGAATGCTCCACCTCGCCGTCCAGAACATATGTAATGGTCTCGATCCCCCGGTGCGGATGCCAGGGGAACCCCGCCTCGTAGGCCGCCGGATCGTCGTTCCTGAAATCGTCCAGCAGCAGGAACGGATCGCTCTCCCCCGGATCGCCGAACCCGAACACCCGGTGCAGATGAACTCCCGCCCCCTCCATCGTCGGCTGGGCGCGGCTCTCGGACTTCACGGCACGGAATGACATTTCCCATCTCCCTGCTGGATGTGTCCATCATATCGGGTCACCGCGGCCCCGACGCATCACCGCGCAACCGAAAAGACTGTTTCCGGACCGCGAAAACTTCCTTTGATCCCGCCGCCCGATCCGGCATAAGCGCCGCGAGCCGCCGGGAGACGCCGCCATGCACGACATCCGCACGATCCGCGAGACGCCGCACGCCTTCGACGAGGGTCTGGCGCGGCGCGGGCTGGAGCCGATGGCGGAGACGATCCTCGGCCTCGACGAGACCCGCCGGGCGCGGATCAAGGCGGCCGAGGACGCGCTGGCCGACCGCAACGCCGCCAGCAAGCAGGTCGGCGCGGCCAAGGCCAAAGGCGACGAGGCGGAGTTCGAACGTCTGCGCGCCCTCGTGACCGAGAAGAAGGACGAGATCGCCCGTCTGGAGGCCGAAGCCGCCCATGCCGACGCCGCCCTCCAGGACCTCCTGATGGGCGTGCCCAACCTGCCGCTCGACGACGTCCCCGTCGGCCCCGACGAAACCGCCAACGTCGAGATCCGGCGCTGGGGCGACCCCCGCGCCTTCAATTTCAAGCCCTTGGAACACTTCGAGATCCCCGCCGCCAAACCCGGCATGGATTTCGAGACCGCCGCCAAACTCTCCGGCAGCCGCTTCGTCGTACTCTCGGGCGCCGTCGTCCGCCTCCACCGCGCGCTGGCGCAGTTCATGCTCGACCTCCACGTCGAGAAGCACGGCCTGACCGAGACCTGGACCCCGGTGCTGGTCAAGGACGAGGCGATGACCGGCACCGGCCAGCTCCCGAAATTCGCCGAGGACAGCTATCAGACCACCAACGGCTGGTGGCTGATCCCGACCGCCGAGGTGACGCTGACCAACATCGTCGCCGGCCACATCGTCGACGCCGATTATCTGCCGCGCCGCTACGTCGCCCACAGCCAGTGCTTCCGCTCCGAGGCCGGCAGCGCCGGACGCGACACCTCCGGAATGCTCCGCCAGCACCAGTTCGAGAAGGTCGAGATGGTCTCCATCACCCTCCCCGAGGAGTCACGCGCCGAACTCGACCGCATGACCGCCTGCGCGGAGGCCGTGCTCGAGGCGCTGGAACTCCCTTACCGCACGGTCGTGCTCGCCACCGGCGACATGGGCTTCGGAGCCCGCCGCACCCACGACATCGAGGTCTGGCTGCCCGGCCAGGACGCGTACCGCGAGATCAGCTCCTGCTCGGTCTGCGGCGATTTCCAGGCCCGCCGCATGAACGCCCGCTTCCGCCGCGGCGAGGGCGAGCGCCCCGAATACGTCCACACCCTCAACGGGTCCGGCCTCGCCGTCGGCCGCTGCCTGATCGCCGTGCTCGAAAACGGCCAACAGGCCGACGGCTCCGTCGAGCTCCCCGCCGCGCTTCACCCCTACCTGCGCGGCGCCACGCGCATCGCACCCGACGGCGCCCTCGCGTGACCCTCACCCTCGCCGAGCGCGCCCGCCACGAAACCTGCATGGCCCTCGCCATCGACGCCGCCAAGGGCGCCGACACGCCCTTCGGCGCCGTCATCGTCGCGCGCGGCTCCACCGACGTCCTGAGCGCCGGCCGCAATCGCGGACGCACCAGCCCCGTCCTCCACGGCGAGATGGACGCCATCCTGAACGCCGCGGGCGCCGATCCCGCCATCGACTGGACCGCCACCACCCTCTACACCACCGGCGAGCCCTGCCCGATGTGCATGTCCGCCGCGATCTGGGCCGGCATCCCCGAGATCGTCTACGCCACCTCCATCGCCACGCTCACCCGCCTCGGCGCGCCCCAGATCGCCCTCGACGCCGGGACCGTCGCCCGCGCGGCACCCTTCCACGACTGCCGCATCGTCGGCGGCGTGCTCGCCGACCGCACCGACCCGATGTTCGCCGCCTGGCTCGCCTGAAACCGGCCGCGCCGCCCGTCCACCCGAGGAGCCCGCCAATGCCCGACGACCGCCTGATCGTAGGCCTCGACCTGCCCGACGCCCTGCAATGCCTCGCCATGGCCGACCGCCTCGGCGACGAGGTCTCGTTCTACAAGATCGGCCTCGGCATGCTCACCGGCGGCGGCCTGGCCGTCGCCAACGAGCTCAAGGACCGGGGCAAGCGCATCTTCCTCGACCTCAAGCTCTTCGACATCTCCGCCACGATCGAAGCCGCCACCCGCGGCGTCGCCGCCTACGGCCTCGACTTCCTCACCGTCCACGGCGACCCCCACGTGGTCCGCGCCGCGATCGCGGGCCGCGGCGACGCGCCCACCCGCATCCTCGCCGTCACCATCCTCACCTCGCTCGACCGCGCCGATCTCGACGCCTGCCTGATCCGCGGCGGCGCCATCCCCGACCTCGTCACCGAACGCGCGCGCCAGGCCTTCCTCGCCGGCGCGGACGGCGTCATCGCCAGCCCGCACGAGGCCGCCGCCATCCGCGCCCTGCCCGAAGCCGAAGGCCGCCTGATCGTCACCCCCGGCATCCGCCTCGCGAGCGTCGCCGGCGACGACCAGAAGCGCATCGCCACCCCGTCGCACGCCATCCGCGCCGGCGCCGACCACATCGTCGTCGGCCGCCCCGTCTGGGCCGCCCCCGACCCCGTCGCCGCCGCCCGCGCCATCCTCGCCGACCTCAAAACCGCCTGACCCACCCCCATCGCGCAACGAAAGGCCATCGCCCGACCGCGGGCGGGCGAGAATCGCACGCCCTTGGGGGCGGTCGTGCGATGGCCGGGCCAAGAGGCCCGACCCAAAAACCACCGCCCGTGCCCACACCACCCTCCGCAACACCCCCCAAACCCGGCGTATAACCCCCGTGCCCCGACACGGAGACCGCCCCATGCCCGACACCGACACCGACCCCGCCGCTCCCGAAATCCACCTCATCCCCCTCGACGCCATCGACCCCGAAGCCCTCGCCCGCGACCGCGCCACCACCGACGAGGACGCGCTCGCCGAACTCCAGACCTCCATCGCCGCCAACGGCCTGCGCATGCCCATCGAGATCTTCGCCATCAAAAACGCGCCCGGCCGCTACGCCCTCATCTCCGGCCACCGCCGCCTGACCGTGTTCCGCCGCCTCCACGCCCTCGGCGCGAACCCGGAGAAATACGCGACCATCCCCGCCTTCATCCGCCGCCCCGAGAGCATCGAGGCCGCCTTCGCCGCCATGGTCGAGGAGAACGAGATCCGCGCCGAACTCTCCCCCTGGGAGCGCGGCCGCATCGCCGTCGCCGCCCGCGACGCCGGCGTGTTCCCCACCATCGACGCCGCCGTCGAGACGCTCTTCGCCAGCGCCTCCGCCATCAAACGCCGCCGCCTGCGCACCCTCGCCGCCCTCGTCGAGACCATGGACGGCATCCTCACGGCCCCCGAAACCCTCTCCCTCCGCCAGGCCCTCCGCATCGCCGCCGCCGTCGACCGCGGCTACGCCGACCTCATCTGCCACGCGCTGGAGGAAACCACGCTCCGCACCCCCGACGCCCAATGGGCCACGATCCTCCCCATCCTCGTCGAATCCGAAACCACCGACCCCGTCGAGCCGAAAGCCCGCAACGGCGCCCCCGGCCGCCCCCGCCGCACCTGGACCGCCCCGCGCCATTCCGTCCGTGTCTGGCGCGAGAAGACCCCCGAAGGCTGGCGCCTCAACTTCACCGGCCGCGACGCCCACGGCGACCTGATCGACCGCGTCTTCGACGAGATCGAGACCATGTTCAGCCCGAAAAGCTGACCCGCGACCGTCGGGCGGCGCCCGACATCACGCGGCCCCCCGCAGCGCGACTCCCGGACCCGGACTCTACCCGGACCGGGACCGCCGCCCTAATTCTGGATGCGGACGCTCTCGAAGATCGCCTCCGCCGTCCGCGCGAATTCGGGGTCGCGGGGACCGTCGCCGCGAGCCGGAAAGCGCTCGGAAAAGTCGAAGGCCAAGACGAACACGTCGCCGGAACCCTCATTCCAGATCGCACACGACAGCCCCGTCACGCGCCCGCGCATGTCAGGCGCACCGGGCAGCGCCGACCCACCGATCGCGACGTCATACGAGTATCGGCGGCACTCCGAGGGTTGCGTCGGATTCCTGGCCGGCGACTGCGCAGCGAGCCTCAGCCCCGTGATGCCGTTGGCGCCGTTGGTGTCGGCGATGAAATCGCGTGTGAACTGATCGACGATTCCGCCGAGGAACCGAAAGTCTGCGGCGGCAGCACTTCCGTCTGCCCCCTCACGGGCCAGAATATCGGTCGAGACGACCTGGTTCGAAACGATCAAAGCGAAGGTGTGATAGGGTGCCACCTCCCAACCGCAGGCCTCGATACCGCCGGGCATGCCTCCGGTCGGCTGGCATTGCGCCGGCTGCTCCCAGCTGGGGAGCGCCATCGACGCCGCCGGCCGGGCGCCGCTGTTGGGACCGGGCGCGCAGGCGACAAGCTGACTGCCGGCGAGTGCGGCGATGATGAAATTACGGGTCGAGACCATTGCGATGAAACCTCCCCAAGAGGCGGTGCCCGTGTTTCACGACGACCGCCTTGCACCGGCCCGCATGCGACGCAAACTGCCAGCAGCATATATTGATACGTATTTAGGTTTTTGGCTTTGACTCAGATCAACGTCCGAGTGCGCCCTGAGCGGCCCTCACAGAGATCGGACGATCCCAAATCCGAAACCGGCTGAGACCTCCGTCGCACGCCATGCCATGAGGTTGACGCGTCTCTGAGACCCGCACCCCGACCCCGCGCGCCCGTCGCCTCCTCCCGCCCGGCGGCACCGCCGGGCAGCGCCCGACCCTCCCCACGGGAGGGCGCTTCACGCCCACCCAGGGTCGGGCGCCGCCCTTGAGCTATCTATTCCGGACTTGCCTGATCCTGTCGTCGACCCCAAAAGGCATTACGCGCCGCAAACTCAAAAAGTCTCAACGGTCTGCTCTGCGGACAAACCGGACCCACGTAGCTGCAGCACGATCCGTTGCGCCGAGTGTAGCATCGACAACTCCGGCGCGCCGTGTCGCGACGCATCTTCCTGAATGCGACCGTTCAGGCCGACTCGAATGGCCCTGATCGTAACCGTTCGTTCGCCGCGCGCCTGTCTGATGTCTCGGTTGCGGACAAAGCAGGCATTTCCTGCACAAGTGCTAACCGACCGACCGCTGCCGTGGCGAGATCGACCAGTGGTTCGAGGGTCAGAGGTCCGATAGCGGAGGGTGCCCGGGCATCGCGTCCGGTTTATTCAAGCTCGACATTGACCCAAGTCATGAACGCACGGTAGCGTTTTTTTTTGAACCGAAACCCTTGGCGCTGAGCTGCAGGACCACACCTGAAAATCACCCCCGGTTCTCGCCGACAGGCCTTGAATTGGGGATAAACAGCGCCGGGAGGCGTGTGTATGAAAAAGCTTGTTCCGACCTTGGCTTGCTTGTTGGCTTTACCTGCCCCAGCCCAGGCAGAACAGAAGCCTGTCACAGTTGATAACTTCGTTCGTGCGGAGACGGATTTCTATCTCCAGCGGCGCGCCGATGACGGGTATTTTGGCAAGATCGTACCCTTGCGTGAAACGATCCCCATCGACAACCAGCCCGTGGTCCGGGGCAACCGTGATACGCTCTACAGCTACGGCGTGTTCGATCTCTTGACGCCGGTGACCATCACGATGCCCGATAGCGGGGCGCGCTTCCAATCTCTGCGCCTGATCAACCAGGATCACTACATCATCCAGAACAGCTATGATGCCGGGTCCTTCACGCTGACGCAAGAGGACGTGGGGACACGCTACTTGTATGTCGCCGTGCGCACGCTCGTTGATCCGGACGATCCCGAAGACGTCAAGGCCGCCCATGAGATGCAGGATCGGGTGACCTATGAACAGGCAGATGTCGGCGTGTTGGACTTGCCCGACTGGAACGCCGAACAACGGGACGCCTTGCGCAAGGCGATTTTGCAGATGGCTCCGTTCGTGCCGGACAGCCTGGACATGTTCGGGGCCGAGGAAGACGTGGACCCAGTGCGGCACCTCATCGGCACGGCAGGCGGTTGGGCCGGTGGCCCGGCCTGGGCGTCCTATTACATCAATGTCACGCCGGAGCGGAACGACGGGGAGACGCCGTACACGCTTACGGTCGGACAGGTTCCGGTGGATGGGTTCTGGTCAATCTCGGTCTACAATAGGGATGGCTACTTTCAGGAAAGCGAGCATGGCGGGTATTCGCTGAATAACATCACCGCTGATGCGGGCGCGGATGGAAGCGTGACAGTGCATTTCGGCGGCGATCCGGAGGCGGAGAACTTCCTGTCGATCATGCCGGGCTGGAACTACACAATCCGCCTCTATCGCGCGCGTGAAGAGGTGCTCGACGGAACCTGGACCTTCCCCGAAGCAGCGCCGGCGCAGTAATTCTTGCGCATGGAAATGCCACCACAAGAGATTTGTCCGCAAATCAAGTCTTGCGCAGTTTGGCGCAGCTAAGCCGAGCGCTTACATCCGCTTGGGGCTCGGAGCGGTCATTCGAGTATCCCTGTCCCACCACTTTGACACACCTTTCCACCAAGTTAACACGTTTCTTATAGCTGTTCTGTATCAACAGCTTACCCAAAACGACACGCGTGGATTCCAGCGCGAAGCGCAACGGTTCAAGCAAACCTGATTTCCACATCCCTGCCAAGCTCAGACAGGAAGGCCTCGACCGGGGATCGGTAGGCGAGGCATTTGCGCGGGGTCAGGTTGATGGTCATGGCGATCTCCTGGATGTCGGCTTCGCTGATCTCATCGAGATCGTTTCCGCGCGGCAGCCATCGTCTGATCCGCCCGTTGGCGTTCTCGACCCCGCCCTTCTGCCAACTGGCGTAGGCGTCGCAGAAATACGTCGTGGCCGAGAGCATGCCGCGCAGCAGCATGTGCCGGGCGAAACAGGTGTCGTTGTCGAAGGTGACCGAACCGCGCATCCTCGGGTCGAGCCGCCGGAACGCGGCCGTCATCGCGGCGATGGTCTCGGCCGCGGTCTTGCCGGCCAGGCGCGTCATCAGCGTTATCCGGGTCTTGCGCTCATGCAGCACCAGCACCGGGCGGGATCGTTTGCAGATCACGAGGTCGGCCTCCCAATGGCCCGCCACTTCTCGGGCGTCAACGTCGTCAGATCGCTGAGAAATATGAGTCTTTTCCGCGATCGTGTCGCGAGATGTCCGGCCGTGGCGCGTCCTTCGACGGGCATGGCGGCGGGTCAGGAAGCGCCAGAGCCGTTCCGTCTTCTGGCCGGCGCGGTAGATCCAGCCGCAGATCGTCTCCGCGCAAACGGCGCGCAGGCCGGGCTCGATCCCGAGCCGCAGCCGTCCGGCGACCTGCTCGGGCGTCCAACCTTCGGTCAGGCGGTCCGTGACGTAGGCCGCGAGCTTCGCATCCGTCTCGATCGTCGCCTTGCGTTGGCGGCGCAACATGTACGCTCCATCCGCCACATGCGGACGGTACGCGCCGCTCTCGAGCGCGTTGCGCCCGATCTCGCGCGAGATGGTCGAAGCCGCCCGGCCGAGCGCCCGGGCGATCGCACCGAGCGACAGACCGTCGGCCTTCAGACCGGCGATCCGGTCTCTCTCCTCGGCCGTGAGGTGGCTGTATCCTGACATGGCGACACCGTTCTCCGTTTCCAGACAGACGGATACATCATCCGCCCTCGGTGTTGCGCTTCACGATGGAAC
>CAVORV010000021.1:0-52460 GCA_963698685.1 uncultured Alphaproteobacteria bacterium | reverse complement strand
GGATCCCGAGGAAGAGGCCGATCTGCCGCTTCGCCCGGTCCACGACCGACTCAATCAGGATCGCCTCCTGCTCCGCCTGCGTCAGCGCGCCCAGGTGTTTCCATTGCCGGACGTTGCGCGCCACGTCCTGCGGATCGGCCATCGGCTCCAGCCGGGCGATCACGGCCGCGACCGTGTCGGAACTCTCCGACGCTCCCGCGCCGCGCGCGGCCTGGACCCGCTGCGCGGCCGGCGCCAGTTCCGATTGCAGGGTCTGGGCATCCGCCAGCGTGAGGAAAACCGCCGGATCGCCGCCGGAGTTCATCGTGTCCTCGACAAGGCCGACGACGGCGAAGCTGTCGCGTCCAAGACGGATCCGGTCGCCCACGACGAGGCCGGTCTTGCGGTCGGCGACCATCTCGAAATGGCTCCGGCTGATCCCGCGCCCCTCGGCGATCTCCAGCGGACCGCCGGGCCGGCCGGGCTCGTAGCCGATCACGTAGAGGCGCAGGGTGTCGCCGGAATGCGCGGCCTCGACCGTCTGGTAGGTTATGCCGCCCGCCTGCGCGACGCCGTGCAGCCGCGCCACCGCGTCGCGGGTGCCGCCGGGGACCTTCGAGGCTTCCGCGAAGGGGCCTTGGGTGCCCGATTCCACCACCCAGAGATCGACCTGCGGCGCCTTCACGATGTTCAAAGCGTCGGCGACCAGTCCGTTGTAGATGCCGATCATCGCGAGGACGACCGCCATCAGCAGGCTGAGGCCGAGGCAGGTCAGCACGAAACGAAAGAGGTTGTGGCGGACATCACGCAGGGCGAGGTTCATGGCGCGTCCTCCGACACGACGCGCGCCATCCGGCCCTCGGACAGGCCCTTGACCGGAGCCGCGACCACCCGCGCCCCGTCCGGCACGCCGCTGACGATCTGCAGCCGCGCGTCCTCGGTGCGATGGCCGAAGGTCACGGCCGCCTCCTCCAGCTTTCCGCCAAGCACCACCCAGACACGGCCCTGATGTCCGTCGAAGCCGCGCACGGCGATTTCCGGCACCAGCAGGACGTCGGAAAGGTCCGCCACCCCGATCCGCACCTCCGCCTGTTCGCCCAGATACACCTGCACCGGGCAGCGGTCGCAGGCGATCCAGACGCGACGCTCCTCGTTGATCCGATCGCTCTCGATGTCGATCCGTTCCACCGTGCCGAGAAAGACCTCGTGCGGCAGCGACCGCAGCCGCACTTCGGCCGGCTGCCCCGGTTCGATCCCGCCGGCGCGCGCCTCGTCGACATAGGCCAGCGTCCGGATCGTCGTCGGATCCATCAGCGTCAGGATCGCCTCGCCGGGCTGCACGACCGTTCCCGCCTCGACGTGGCGCTCGACGACGATCGCGTCGAAAGGCGCCCGCAGGACGTGATGGTCGAGGAGCGTCGTCTCGTAGCGCAAGGCCGCCGCCGCGTCGGCGCGCTGCGCGTCGGCCACCTTGACGTCGCTCCGGGCCACCGCCAGTTCGGCGGCGGCGACATCGACGTCGCGCTGCAATTCTTCGGCGGTCTGCGCGGAAATCGTGCCGCGCTGGACCAGCGTCATCTGGCGTTCGTTCGTCGCCTCGCGCTGCGCGAGGACCGCCCTCGCACGCAGGACGTTCGCCTCGGCTTTTCCGTAGGTCGCCTCCGACGCCGCGCTCGCCGCCTCGGCGCGCGCCACCCGCGCCGCCTGCTCGGCGGTGTGAAGCCGGGCGAGGATCTGGCCTTCGGTGACGCTGTCGCCCGCGTCGACGGTCAGATCGGCAAGCGCGGCGCCGACCTCGAAACCGGCCCTTGAGAGGATCCGCGCCTCGACCGTCCCCAAGCCGTAGACCTGAACGGTGACGTCCCGTTCGACCGACAGAACCGAGACGGCGACCGGGCGTTCGGTCAGAAAGAACCAGCCCCCGACCCCGATCAGGGCCGCGACGGCCAATGCGGACAGGCTGCGACGCGTGGTTCGGTTCATGATCGTCTCTCCTGTCGCGGCTCGGCACGGAACAGCCGCATCTGGACCTCCAGCAGGCGCTCGCCTTCCGTCCGGAGTGAAAAGGCCCGGTCGCCGAGCGCCCATCGGATCGCCGCGCCCTGAACCAGCGAGATCAGCAGGACCGCGGCATCCTCGGGCGCGAGATCGGCGCGGAACAGGCCCGCATCGCGGCCTCGCGTCAGTTCCGCCAGCAGCAGCTTGCGGAAGTGGCTCATCAGCGCCTGAAAGCTGCCGCGCAGTTCGGCGTTCTCGGTCCGCAGTTCCCGCGAATGCAGAATCGCCGGGATGGCGGGACTGGCCTCGATGTGCCGCAACTGCGCCTGAACGAGGCCTGTCAGTCTTCGCTCGGGATCGCCTCGGTCCGTCAGAACATCGGCCCAGGCCGCATTCATCGCCTCGGTGATCGCGATCGCCACGGCCTGCCAGAGCGCGTGTTTCGACGGGAAATGCCGGAAGATCGCCGGTTGCGTGAGCCCGACGGCGTCGGCGATGGCCTGCGTCGTCAAACGGTCCGGCCCCAACTCATCCGCCAGCCGCAACGTGGCGGCGACGATTTCCGTCTTGCGATCCTCGGCGGTCCTTCGGGTCATGCCGGCGCCTCTTAATGAGTGATTGATCACTAACTAACCCTCGAACCGATGGAGTTCAAGACGCACGCGCGCGGCGGCAGACGAAAAATCGCCAGGACAGGACGCTTCCGGAAGAACGCGGTGAACGTCGGTGCATTTCGGTCCCTCCGGGCGCAGCGGACTCCGGTCACATCTCTTGCGGAGATGCCCCGTACGGCAAGGCGGGCATGGTGACGGTCCTGCGGATGCCGACGGCCGAGTTTTCAGGCGCAAGGCGCGAACCGGATCGACGTCCACCAACTATTTTCCGAGTTATCACCCGACGCTCACGGGTCGGACTTAACGAAAGTCAAAGGCGACGCCCGGGCGCTTGGCTACCAAGCTGGCATGTCCGGCCTTTTCACGAGAATCACCCGCGTCGCGCTGAGCGTTTCCCTCGCGCTCTACGCGCATGGCGCGATGGCCGGATCGCACCCGACGGGTCCGACATTCTCGATGGTGATCTGCTCGGATGGCGTGAGGAAGACCATCGAGGTCGATCTCGACGGCAAGCCGGTCGATCCCTCCGACGAGTGCTGCGCCTGCCCCGATTGCGGCGTGGCGACGGTCGCGGCGCCGCCGCCTCCGGCCGGATCGGAATCGCCGCGCACGTTCTCGCCGCTGACGCCGGGCGAAATCCGCCACGATGCCCGCGGGAGTCCCGAACTGTTTTCGCGCCCGATGCCGCGCGCCCCGCCGGTCGCGGCGGATGGACCGATTGCCGCGCCTGAATTCGAAGCGTGGATGACCACACAGACCGAGACCGCCCCGGACTCCGATCCGAAGGGCGTGAAGCGTCCGGACTTGCGGCCCGGCGGGCGACCCTTCAAGGAAGCCGTCACATGATCCCCCTGAGAACGTTTCTGACGCCGCTGATCGCCTTGGTGGCGACCCTTCTCCTCTGGAATCCGGCGGGGGCGCAGCCGGTTCTGGCCGAGTACCTCGGCAAGATCGAGGCGGCCGACCTGGTCGAAGGGGCGGACGCTTTCGGTCCGCTGCGCGAGGACGTTCCCGCGGCGCCCGTGCTCCGGCAGGGCGAAACGATCGGTTGGGCCTTCATCACGTCGGATTTCGTTTCGACCACCGGGTATTCCGGCAAACCGATCCACACGATGGTGGCCGTCGACGCGGACGCTCGGGTGATCGGCGTCAAGCTGGTCAAACACTCCGAGCCGATCGTTCTGATCGGCATTCCCGAAGCCAAGATGCAGGCCGTGGTGACGGCCTACACCGGGCTCGACCTGGTCGCGGAGGCCGAATCCGGCGGCACCGCGCATGATCTCGACATCATCTCCGGCGCCACCGTGACGATCATGGTGATCGATGATTCCATCGTGCGGGCGGGCCTCAAGGTCGCGCGCGCGCTCGGTCTCGGAGGCCTCGCGGTCGAGGCGGAAAGCGCCGGCCCCCGTTTCGAGATCGACCCCGACGCGCAGGCGTCATCGGACTGGACCACGCTGGAGGGCGACGGCACGCTGCGCCGCCTCTCGCTGGATGTCGGACAGATCAACGCGGCCTTCGCGGCGATGGACGATCCGCGCGCGGAGAAACGCGCGTTGACCGAGGCTCCCGAGACGACCTTCATCGACATGCAGGTGGCGCTGGTCTCGCATCCGGCCATCGCCGAGGCGCTGCTCGGGCAGGCCGCAGCCGACAATCTGGCCGGATGGCTTGAGGAAGGCGACCACGCGATCGCCGTGACGGGACGCGGGCTCTATTCCTTCAAAGGCTCGGGCTACGTTCGCGGAGGCATTTTCGACCGGATCGTGCTGATCCAGGATGACGTGTCGGTCCGCTTCCGCGACAAGATGCACCAGCGCATCAACTCGGTCGCCGCCGACGGCGCGCCCGCCTTCAACGAGGCCGATCTGTTCGTGATCCCTGCCGACAGCGGGTTCGATCCGACCGAGCCATTCCGCCTGCAGCTGCTGGTGCACCGCGAGGTCGGGGCGATCGAGAAGGTCTTTCTGACCTTCGACCTCGGCTACGAACTGCCCGAGAAATACGTCCGCGCCATCGCCGCGCCTCCGGCGCCTGAAACCACTTCCGTGGCGGGCGAACTTGCGGATCAGGACGAGGCCGCGGCTCAACAGGCGCTCTGGCAACGGATCTGGGCGGACAATACGGTGGAGATCGCCGTTCTGGGCGTCATGCTCGGCGTCCTCACGCTGGTGTTCTTCTTCCAGACCCAGGCCACTCGAAACGAACGCGCCTTCTTCTGGTTCCGCATGTCCTTCCTCACGGTGACGCTGGTCTATCTCGGCTGGTACGCCAACGCGCAGCTCTCTGTGGTCAATCTGATCGCGCTGTTCAATTCGCTGATCTCCGGGTTCAGCTGGCAGGCGTTCCTGCTCGATCCCCTGACCTTCATCCTGTGGTTCGCGGTGGCCGCGTCGCTGCTGTTCTGGGGTCGGGGCGCCTATTGCGGCTGGCTCTGCCCGTTCGGCGCGTTGCAGGAGCTCACGAACCGCATCGGCCGGGCGTTCCGCATCCCGCAATGGACCCTGCCTTGGGGTCTTCACGAGCGGCTCTGGCCGGTCAAGTACATGATCTTCCTGGGGCTGTTCGGCGTGTCGCTGATGAGCGTCGAGCGGGCCGAGCATCTGGCAGAGGTCGAACCGTTCAAGACCGCGATCATCCTGAAGTTCGTCCGCGAATGGCCCTTCGTGCTCTACGCGGTGGCGCTCCTGATCGCCGGGCTCTTCGTCGAGCGGTTCTTCTGCCGCTATCTCTGTCCGCTCGGCGCCGCGCTCGCGATCCCTGCGCGGCTCAGGATGTTCGACTGGCTCAAGCGCTACCGCGACTGCGGCAATCCCTGCCAGATCTGCGCGCATCAATGCCCGGTACAGGCCATCCATCCGACCGGCGAGATCAACCCGAACGAATGCGTGAACTGCATGCATTGCCAGGTGCTCTACCAATCCGAAACCACCTGCCCGGTCGTCATCCGAAAGCAAAAGCGTCGCGAGAAGGTCGGCTCCGTGCCGGATCTCGGCCGCGACATCACCGGACACCCGAACCAACCGATACCTCAACCCGCAACCTGAAAGGACATCCGATGTCTGAAGACAAAAAACTGCCGCTCACACGCCGTGGCATGCTGGGCGCCACCGCCGGAGGCGCGGCGCTGGCCGGCGCGATGGGATCGCGCGCCATGCTCGGAACCGCCGCGGTCGGTGGCGCCACCCTCGCCGGAACGACAGGCGCGCGCGCCGCGACCGGCATGGAGGTGGCACCCGGCCAGCTCGACGAATATTACGGGTTCTGGTCCTCGGGCCAGTCCGGCGAGATGCGCATCCTCGGCATCCCGTCGATGCGCGAGCTGATGCGCGTGCCGGTCTTCAACATCTGCTCCGCCACCGGCTGGGGCATCACCAACGAGTCGAAAAAGATCCTCACCGAGGGTCTCACCGAGAAGACTAAGAACTTCCTCGCGGCCAACGGGCTGGAATTCCCGCGCAACGGCGACCTGCACCACGTCCACATGTCCTTCACCGAAGGCAAATACGACGGCCGGTTCCTGTTCATGAACGACAAGGCCAACACCCGCGTCGCCCGCGTGCGCTGCGACGTGATGAAATGCGACAAGATCGTCGAGATCCCGAACGCCAAGGGCATCCACGGACTGCGCCCGCAGAAATGGCCGCGGACCAACTACGTGTTCGCCAACGGCGAGGACGAGGTGCCGATGGTCAATGACGGAACCATCCTCGACAAGCCCGAGGAATACACGAACTTCTACACCGCGCTGAACGCCGACGACATGACCATCGCCTGGCAGGTCATGGTGTCCGGCAACCTCGACAACACCGACGCGGATTACGAAGGCAAATATGCCTTCTCGACCTCGTACAACTCGGAAATGGGCATGACGCTGCCCGACATGACCGCCTCCGACATGGATCATGTGGTGGTCTACAACATCGCGGAGATCGAGAAGGGGATCGCCGAGGGCGACTTCAGCGAGCTCAACGGCGTCAAGGTGATCGACGGGCGCAAGGGCAACAACAAGAACTACACCCGCTACATCCCGATCCCCAACAACCCGCATGGCTGCAACATGGCACCGGACAAGATTCATCTGTGCATCGGCGGCAAACTGTCGCCGACCGTGTCGGTGATCGACGTGCGCAAGCTCGACGACGTGTTCTACAATGGCGCCGAGCCGCGCTCCGTCGTCGTGGCCGAGCCGGAACTGGGCCTTGGGCCGCTCCACACCGCGTTCGACGGCAAGGGCCGCGCCTACACCACGCTCTTCCTCGACAGCCAGGTGGTGCAGTGGGACATCGCGAAAGCGATCGAACTCTATGACGGTGCGGACGTGGACCCGATCCTGTCCAAGACGGACGTGCATTATCAGCCGGGCCACAACTCGACCGCCGAGGGCGAGACGCTGGACGCATCGGATGCGTTCTACATCACGATGAACAAGTTCTCGAAGGACAGGTTCCTGAATGTCGGTCCGCTGAAGCCCGAGAACGAGCAGGTCTTCCTGATCGAAGACACCAAGCTGACGCTGGTCCATGACGGCCCGACTTTCGCCGAACCGCATGACAGCATCATCGTGCACGCCTCCAAGGTGAACCCGCTCAACGTCTGGAATCGCGACGACCCGATGTGGGCCGATACGCGGATCCAGGCCGAGGCGGACGGCATCGATCTCGACGACTGGCAGGACACCGTCATCCGCGACGGCGACAAGGTGCGGGTCTACATGTCGAGCAACGCGCCGCAATTCGCGCTTGAGACCTTCACCGTGCAGGAAGGCGACGAGGTGACGGTCATCGTGACCAATCTCGACGACATCGACGACCTGACCCACGGCTTCACCATGGGCAACCACGGGGTCGCGATGGAACTCGGGCCGCAGGCCACGTCGTCGGTGACGTTCATCGCGGCGCAGCCGGGCGTCTACTGGTACTACTGCCAGTGGTTCTGCCACGCGCTCCACATGGAGATGCGCGGCCGCATGTTCGTCGAGCCCAAGGCCGCCTGACCGATGCCGCGTTCCCTTCTCCTCGCGCTCGCTCTTTTCGTCGCCCTGCCTGTAGGCGCGGCGGAGATCAGCGTGCCGCCGGGAAACGGGACGCTCGCCGAAGCCATCGCCGGGGCGTCTCCCGGCGATGTTCTGCTCCTCGAGCCGGGCCGCCACGTTGGCCCGGTCACCATCGACCGGCCGCTGACCATCACCGGTCCCGAAACCGCCGTGATCGACGGCGCCGGCCAAGGCACCGTCGTGACCATCGACGCGCCTGACGTGACACTGCGCGGCCTGACCGTGACCGGCTCCGGCATGCGGAGTGAAGACCTCGACGCCGGCGTCAAGATCCTCAAGAAGGCCGACCGCGCGGTGGTCGCGGACAACCGGGTTCTGGGCAACCTGCACGGCGTCGACGTGCATGGAGGCCTCGACGCGCTGGTCCGGAACAACGTAATCGAGGGCACGCGCGACCGGCGGATGAACGATCGCGGCAACGGGATCTACGTCTGGAATTCGCCCGGCGCCGTGGTGGAGGGCAACTCGGTCCGCTGGGGGCGGGATGGCATCTTCTCGAACGCCTCGCGCGACGGAACCTATCGCGACAACCTCTTCCGCGACCTGCGTTTCGCCGTGCACTACATGTACACGAACGATTCCGAAGTGAGCGGCAACGTCTCGATCGGCAACCATCTCGGCTACGCGATCATGTATTCCAACCGCGTCGCGGTGCGGAACAACCTCAGCCTGTCGGACCTCAGCCACGGCGTCATGCTGAACTACGCCAACAACGCCGACGTGTCGGGCAACCTCGTGCGCGGCGGCACCGAGCGCTGCACCTTCATCTACAACGCCCACAAGAACCTGATCTACGACAACCGCTTCGAAGACTGCGAGATCGGCATCCACTTCACCGCCGGATCCGAGCGCAACGTGCTGACCGGCAACGCCTTCGTCGCCAACCGGGAACAGGTGAAGTACGTCGGCACCCGCGACGTGGAATGGAGTTTCGAGGGTCGCGGCAATTACTGGTCCGACCATCCCGGCTTCGATCTGGGCGGGGACGGGATCGCCGACGGCGTCTTCCGCCCCAACGATCTGATGGATCACATCCTGTGGTCACAGCCGGCCGCGGCGCTGCTGACCGGCGCGCCGGCGGTGCAGCTGATCCGCTGGGCGCAATCGAGTTTCCCCGCGACGCTGCCCGGCGGCATCGTCGACAGCGCGCCTCTGATGGTCGCGCCCGACTTTACCGTTCCCCCCCGATATGCCGCGATGGAGGCCGAAGCGGCCGCCCGTCGCGCGGAAAGACAGCTCGATGCCGTCGACTTTGACGATCTCTCAACTCACTAAGACCTATGCCGGCGTCCCCGCGCTCGTGGACGTGTCGCTCGCCGTCGCGCCTGGCGAACGCGTGGCGCTTCTGGGTCACAACGGCGCCGGCAAATCGACCCTGATGAAGATCGTCCTCGGCCTCATCCCGTCCGATGCCGGCGAGGTGCGGGTCTGCGGCGCGCGGCCCGGAGACGCCGTCGCGCGCGCCCGGGTCGCCTATCTGCCCGAAAACGCCGCCTTCCACCCGGCGCTGACAGGTCTGGAGCAGATCGCCTATTACATGCGACTGCGCTCCATGAACCCGTCCGGCGCGATGGACCTGTTGGCCCGCGTCGGGCTGGCCGATGCCGCCCGTCGCCGGATCGGCACCTATTCCAAAGGCATGCGCCAGCGCGTCGGCCTCGCGCAGGCGCTCATCGGCGAACCGCGGCTGCTGATCCTCGACGAGCCGACCAGCGGCCTCGATCCGGTCTCCCGGCGCGACTTCTACGAGCTGCTGGACGGTCTCGCCGCCGACGGCGCCGCGATCCTGCTCTCCAGCCACGCCCTTACGGAAGTCGAGGCGCGCACCGACCGGCTGCTGATCCTGTCCGGGGGCCGCCTGGTGGCGGAGGGCACGCTCGGCACCCTGCGGCGCGAGGCGGCCCTGCCCGTCACGATGCATCTGACCGCCCGGAACGGCTACGCGTCCGACCTCATAGTGGCGCTGCCGGGCGCGATCCATGTCGGCGACGCGCTCCATCTCAGCTGCGCGCAGGACGAGAAGCTGCCGATGCTCGCGCGCATCGCCGCGCTGGAGGGGAAGGTCGCCGATCTCGAAGTCATCCCGCCCAGCCTCGAGGACATCTACAGCCATTTCAGCCGGAGGGACGGCCAATGATCGCCCGGATCCTCGCCACCGCCCTGACCGAGGCGCGGATCGCGCGCCGCAACCGCTGGGTCGCCATCGCCATCGCGCTGATGGTGGTCTTCTCGCTCGTCCTTTCGGCGGCCGGGTCGGCGCCCACCGGCGCGCTCGGCGCCGACCGCCTCTCGGTCGTCGTCGCCTCGCTGACCTCACTGTCCGTCTACCTCGTCCCGCTTCTGGCCCTTCTGATGTCTTTCGACGCTGTCGCCGGCGAGGTCGAACGCGGCACCCTGCCCCTGCTTCTGACCTATCCCGTCTCGCGCCGGGAAATCCTGCTCGGCAAACTCGTCGCCCATCTCGCCGTTCTGATCCTGGCCCTCGTCATCGGCTACGGCACGGCCGCGGCGGTCGCGTTCGCCACCGACCCGGCCGCCCTTTCGGGGCTTCCCGCGCTCTGGCGGCTGACCTGGACCTCCGCGCTGCTCGGCGCGACGTTCCTCGGGATCGGTTACGCCCTCTCCGCTTTGGCCCGGCGACCCTCGGGCGCGGCCGGTCTCGCGATCGCCGTCTGGCTGGGGCTGGTCGTGCTCTACGATCTCGGCCTGCTGGCGGCCGTGGTCGCCGACGACGGCGGCGCCTTCACCACCGACGTCTTCCCGCTCGCCCTGCTCGCCAATCCAGCGGACGCTTTCCGGCTCTTCAATCTGGCGGCGGCCGACGCGACGGCCGCCGCCGCCGGCGTCGGCGGCGCGGCGGCGACGATCCCGCTCTGGCAGTCGCTGCTCTCGGTCGCCCTCTGGCCGATCATGGCGCTCGGCCTCGCGATCCTCGCTTTCCGGAAGGTGGTGCCATGAAGCGGGCGCTCCTCTTCGCGGTCCTTCTGGCCCTCGCCGCCTGCAAGGACGAAGCTCTCCAGGATGTCTCCCCGGTCGCGCTGGACGAGCGGGCCGTCGGCCATTTCTGCCAGATGGAACTGCTGGAGCACGAGGGCCCGAAGGCCCAGGTGCATCTCGGCGGACTGCCCGGCGCGCCGCTCTTTTTCAGCCAGACCCGCGACGCGGTGGCCTACGCGCGGATGCCCGAACAGAGCCACGAGATCCTCGCGATCTGGGTCAACGACATGGGCGCGCCGGGCGCGACATGGACCGAGCCGGGCGCCGAGAACTGGATCGAGGCGAGTGCTGCCCATTACGTCGTCGGCGCGCGCGTCACCGGCGGCATGGGCGCCCCCGAGATCGTCCCCTTCGCGGACCATGCCGCCGCCGACGCGTTCGCCCGCGCGAACGGCGGCGCGATCCTGTCGTTCGACGAAATTCCCGACGAGGTCGTCCTGACCCCGGTCGCCCTCGACGGAGACGCCGATGATGGCGACTTCGAGGAACGCCTCCGGGCCCTGTCCCGCAAAGCCGGAGACTGAACGATGAAAACCCGCCGCCGCTTTCTCACCATCGCCGCAGCCGCGATCGCCCTGCCATCCGCGGGCAGCGCCACGGGACTTCACACGTGGCAGGGCACGGCGCTTGGCGCACGCGCGACGATCCGGCTCGACCACCCCGACGCTGCCGCGATCACCGCGCGCGTGGCGGCCGAGATCGATCGGCTGGAAGACATCTTCAGCCTCTACCGCCCGGACAGCGCGCTGTCGCGACTGAACGCGGCGAGCGGCCTGGCGCTTCCGCCCTTCGAGCTTCTCGAATGCCTTTCGATCGCCGACGCCGCCCACGAGGTCACCGAAGGTCGCTTCGACCCCACGATCCAGAACCTGTGGAAAGGCCATGCCGATGCCGGCGCGTCCGGCATCCGGCTCGGGTCCGACGTCCTGGCCGATCTCGCGTCCCGGACCGGATGGGACAAGGTCAGGTTCGATGCGGACGCGATCACGCTCCGAACCGGAATGGCTCTGACGCTGAACGGGATCGCCCAAGGTTACATCGCGGACCGCATCGCCTCGATGCTTGTCGCGGAAGGCCTCGACCGGATCCTCATCGACACGGGCGAATTCCGGGCGCTCGGCGGGCGCCCCGAAGGCGGGGGTTGGCCCGTCCGCCTGGCGGCGGGCGGATCCGTGAGCCTGTCCGATCGCGCGCTCGCGACCTCGGCTCCACTCGGCACGACCTTCGACCGCGAGGGTCGCCTCAGCCACATCGTCGATCCACGCAGCGGCCGTCCGTCAGAGGCCGGATTGAAGGAAATCACGGTCACCGGACCTTCGGCCGCGATGGCCGACGCCTTCACCACCGCAGCCTGCCTGATGCCGTCCCGCGATGCCATCGAACGGTGCCTGGTCAGGCTGCCGGAGCTGACACTTCAGTCCGTCAGGTTCGCGTAACGCTCCCGCATTGAACCGCCCCGGCATTGTCACGTCGTCCCGATGGCGGTCAGGATCACCGCCGGGTAGGGAACGTGTCCGGCGTCAGCGCCCTTGGGACATCTGATTTGATTTTGTAACGGAGGGTTTCTGGCTCATCGCAAGCACCAAGGAGTGGAGATGAGACAGAAACCCGGAACGTCCAAGTCTTCCGCCGAGCGGATTGTCAAGGACATCCGCCGTCGGACGCGGAAGCACCATTCAGCGGAAGAAAAGATCAGGATCGTGCTTGAGGGCCTGCGTGGCGAGGAGAGCATCGCCGAGCTCTGTTGCCGTGGGGGCATCGTGACGGGCCTGTACTACGCCGCGATTCCAAACCGCCTCGTATCCAGCCAACGATTCGGGCGTGGCGAAACCCCGTCCTCAAAGGATCCATGACCGGAATCACCGGCGCGGCGCGCGAGCCCCCTCGGGGAAGCCTCCGCGCGCCGCGCCTCCTGCTCGTCGCCTGCTCTCATAGTCCGGTGCCGTCTCGCCATTTCGCCCGAAATTTCCCGGGAACGGCCTCCTTTGTCTTTGGCAGTGTCCCGGGTGGTGGTGTAGGAGGCCGCGCGCGGAGCCTCCGGCGTAGCGCAGCGCGCGGCCGGGGGTGACGCTGGCGGTCATCGCCGATCTTCGGAAAAGGTTCGGGTTGCGACACCTGAAACCGACAACGGAGATGACGATGACTGAAGAGAGAATGGCGCTGATCGAGCTGGTTGAGAAGCAGGCGGACGGCGATCTGGTTCGCGAGATGCTGGCCTTCGCGGCCGAGCGCATCATGGAGGCCGAGGTGGAGGTGCGGACGGGCGCGACCAGGGGCGCACGCACGCCGATGCGGGAGGTTCAGCGCAACGGATACCGCGACCGCGACTGGGATACCCGTGCGGGCAGGATCGCGCTGGAGATCCCGAAGCTGCGCAAGGGCAGCTACTTCCCGAGCTTCCTCGAACCACGCCGCACCGCCGAGAAGGCGCTCGTGGCGGTGATCCAGGAAGCTTACGTTCACGGCGTCTCGACGCGCTCGGTCGACGATCTGGTCAAGGCCATGGGCGCGGGCGGCATGTCCAAGAGCCAGGTCAGCCGTCTCTGCGCCGAGATCGACGAGCGCGTGAACGCTTTTCTCTCCCGCCCGCTGGAGGGGGCGTGGCCCTATCTCTGGCTCGATGCCACTTACCTCAAAGTCCGTGAGAGCGGTCGGATCGTCAGCCGTGCCGTGATAGTGGCCGTGGCGGTCAACGAGGACGGCAAGCGCGAAGTTCTGGGCGTCGCCACAGGCCCCTCCGAGGCTGAGACGTTCTGGACCGGGTTCCTGCGGTCTCTGGCCGACCGCGGCCTGCGCGGGGTAAAGCTGGTGATCGCCGACGACCACAAGGGGCTCCGCGCAGCTGCCCGACGGGTCTTCAACGCCACCCACCAGAGATGCCGCGTTCACTGGATGCGGAACGCGCTGGCACATGCGCCGGCCAAGCAGCGCACGGCGGTGGCGGCGATGCTGAAGACGATCTTCGCCCAGGAAACCAAGGCCGACGCCGAGGCCCAGTGGGAGACCGTCGCCAACGCATTGCGCGAGAAGGTCGAAAAGCTCGGCGCCTTCATGGATGGCTCCCGCGACGATGTTCTCGCCTACATGGACTTCCCCGGCGAGCACCGGGCCCAGATCGCATCGACGAACCCACTCGAACGGGTGAACCGCGAGATCAAGCGGCGGGCCGACGTGATCGGCATCTTTCCGAACGACGACGCCATCATCCGCCTTGTCGGCGCGCTGATGCTGGAGACCAACGACGAATGGACCGTCGCGCGGCGCTACATGTCGCTTGAAACCCTCGCCCGCGTCACCGACAATCCTACCGTCAGGCTGCCCGCCGTGGCGACCTGATCAGCTTCGAACCTCTCCGAGGGTCGGCGATCCTACACCACGCCGTGGGACACTATCTTGTCTTTTCAATCAGTTAGCCGGTTGAGGGCGTGATATGGGGTTCAAACCGGGCACCAAAATGGCCGAATAGGGCTGTTTATAAGGGCCTGTTCAACTGTCAGATCAGGCTTTGTTTGTCGCTTCTAAAAAGCTAAGTCTCTGTTTTCGTTGATGTTGATGCGATGATCGGCCACCAATTCGCCCTTTTCGCCTGCCGAAGATAGTCCTTCGAAAAAACAACGAACGGCACAAAAAAACCGCCCGGAAGGGCGGCTCGCTGCTTCGAGAAGTTCCTGCGCGGCTACTGGATATCGCCGCGGCGATATACCAGACGCTGCATTTTCGATCGTGGGAGGATCGGTTCGACTCCCATCGCGCTCAGCCTGCCACGAAGGATTTTGGGAGCGACCCCCATGTCTTTCGCGATCTTTTTGAGATCGGCATGTGCGGCGGCATATCGGTCGAGATCCCTCGGCGCGAAGTATGCCCGCTCCACTCCCTGTCCGCATCGCTCGATGGACGCGTGAAGAAACGGCCTGCCGTCGCGATCCGGCTCGGACATCAGCGCGCGGATCCCGCTTGTAGGAATTCCGAGGCGGGCGGCGGCTTCCGGGACCGAAAGCCGACCGCGCGCCTGGCGTGATTGCAGTACCGACCGCACCTCTTCGGGATCGACAAGAACGGACCTGAACCGAAGGTCTTCGGACAGAAGTTCGATCCGGGACAGACCGCCATCGAAAACGAGGCGCACGATGTCGATCACCGGCCACCGCGAGATCGTCGCGGCATCTATGACATCCCTCATGCCGTGGCCGGCAGTCGTCACCGCCGCGCCGTTCGCGCGAAAACCGGCGAGAAACCCGTCGAGATCGCTCGTCGAGATCATGGTCAGAGCGTTTTTCGATCTGAACCCGGCAACTCCTCCGATCCGCCCGATCAGTCCGCTCCGCGCCAGGGCTTGCGCCTGCATCCGATTGCATTTGAGGTAGGCCGGGATCTTCGTTACCGGGATCGCTCCTTTCAGGCGCTTCGCCAGACATTCGCCGGCACCGGCATCGAAGCTCAGAAACCCGTCGACCCGGTTCGGATCCCCCTCCGGCAGGATTCCGGTCATGACCAAAGCACGGTTCAGCGTCTTCCTGTTCAGCCCGGTCTGTTTCGCGAGACTGTCGACCGAATGTCGGCTCCGGCGCTCGACGATCTCGCCAAGCAGCGACGTTCCGGGATCGATCGCCAGGTTGTCGAGAATGAATTGCCGCAGTACCTCGCGGATCGGACCGCGGGACTTGCCACTCCGCTGGAACTGGATCCACTGGAAGAGCCTGCCATAGACCGCCTGCGGACCGCCTTTGATTCCCTTCTCCTGGAAGCGGCGCAAGATGCGGTCGAGCGCCTCCCGTATTCCTTCCTCCCCGCGCGACGTGAAAGCGAAGCCCACGGCGCCAGCCCTGTCCCAGTCGTCATCCGAAAGGTCGGGGAGATCGACATGCGATCCGTGGACGATGATCGCACCGAGAATCTCGCAGGCTCGAGAGGCCTGGTCGATCTGCTGGCCGTCGAGCCATTCGGGGCCGACGCATCCATCGAAACGGTTCTCGACGTAGATCTGCAGAGGCGAAACCGTGCGATGTGCCGCATTCGCGACAAGGGCTTGGAGGCCGTCATCATCCGGAGCGACCTGATCCATGTCCTGGAAACGATCGGCATAGGCTTTGGCCGTCGTCCTGATCAGCGCGATGCCATGGATCCGGCAGGTCCGGACCGGATCGAAGAGCCAGTTCACCCGCCCGACGCGCCTTCCGCGGCTCGGGCCGGCCGGCTTCGCATCGTCGAGCAGACACGCCGGGCAATAAGTGGTGCGGTCGCGCCCGGCGAATTCCGCATGAAACCTTTGCCCGCGATGTTGATAGAAGCGCTCGCCGATCCGAATATACGCTCCTTCGGCGACGCGGGGCCCGGGAACGCCCGTCATCCCCGCCAGCCTGTCGATGCCCTCATCTGTCGCGTCCAGAATTTCCTTCCGCCCGACACCGATCAGGTTGAGGAACTCGAACGGACCCAGATCCGTCTCGTCACGGGCGACGCGGGCCACCCATGACATCATCGTTTCTCCGGAGAGCATTGGAGTGCCGCCTGCGAGCCATGTCATCTCACGATCTCCCCACCTGTTTCTTCTGCCGGATCGTCCGCGCCGCCTCGAACTCGTCGGCGCCGCGGTCGAGGTCCAGAGAAGCCCAGTCTTTCGCCCCGAAGACGTTGTCCTCCCATGCGCACCCTTCCTGCATGCCCCACGCTTCCGCGAAATGCGTCGGGGTCAGTGTCTCGACCTGTTCCCGCAGCGCCCGCTCTATCGCGTTGATGATCGTCTCGACCGCTCGGCCGAAGCGGCCGCGGCTGCCATGGATGAGCCTTCCCGACATCGCCGCGGACCACTCCGACCGAAGACCCGCCTTGGCCGCGTAGAACGACACGAGTTCGCTCAACTTCTTCTCGTCGGCGCCGATCACGAGATTCTTTGGAACAACCTTCGTGAAGCGCCTATTCACCTGGGGGTCGAACCCGGTGATCTCGGAGAGCCGGTCGGTGCCGCTGAGAATGACGATCACGCCGGATTCGCCCAGCATCAGCGACTTGATCGTCTTGAGCATGTCGTCCATCTCCCGCGCCGAACGGCAGAGGAAGAGATCCTGCGCCTCGTCGATCCAGAGCACGGTGATCCCGAGGGTCGACAACCTGTGGCGCAGCGTCTGCCAGATCATCCAGGCGGTCGCGCGTTCCGAGACCTCCTTCCAGCCGGTGCTTCTCAGGATCTCGAGGCCGAGGCTCTTGAGCGAGGCCGGGCTTGGAACCTGGACGTGGAGATGGCGCGGCGGACCCGTGTCCGGGTTCAGTGCCGCGGTCTTCGACAGAAGCCAGCGGAGTGACGTCGTCTTTCCGCCCCCCGGCCCATCGATGAGGGTGATGCCCCGTGTCTCCAGATTGGCGGTGAAACGCACGGGCTCGGCGGTCTGGCGGCCGGCCTCGTCGACCCTGAGGAGACGGTTGAGCTGCATCGCCAGCTCCCGGTCCCGCTCGGTTCTCACGTGGTGCTCTCTGAGCTCGGCCAGAATCGCGTCGATCTTGGCGGATCTTGTGTCTTCTCTCATCTCAGTTCTCCCCGCCCCCCAGATCCCACGCATCGTCCTCGCGAAGCGAAGCGTGAGGAGCCGCGACATCTTCGACGGTTGACTCGGGAACAGGTTCGGTCACGTCCGCATCGTCCGGGCTGGGTTCCGGACCCTCCGGCGGATTCGACGGGAGCGAGACGCCGTAGGCTTTGACACCGGCGTCGGTTTCCGGCGCGGTCACGGTGACCTTGAACGTGTCGAACAGCGAGTCCTCGAAATTCTTCACGCGCGCCTCGTTCCATTCCTGGTCGATGAGCTTGAACTGGAGGGATCGATGCGTGTTCATCGCCGTGATCGCCTCGATCGCCTCCGTCACCGTGTTCTGCTCCCAGCGCCGCCGCTTCGGACATCTCGCGCGCATCGCTCTTCGCGCGGTGACCCACACCTGAGCGTGCAGGCCCTCGAAGCCATCGTGGACGGCTCCGACCTCCTGCCAAAGCCCGTCCATGCAGACCTCCACTCTGCCTATGTCCTCCGGATCCCAACGCAGGTCGATCTTGCGCGGTCCCACACCGGCGACGAACCGCGCGAGAGCTTCCGAATTGTATCTGACGCCCATCACAGTCACGCCCTCACGTGTCGCCATGCGGGAATCGGGGATTCCGAAAGCCAAACGTTTTGAACGGGCGTCCGGCGCGGCATGCAGAGGGAAGTTTCCGTCGGCATGATCCTTCTCCCATTGCTGTAGCGGCGTCCGCAGCTCGATGCCGGCGTGCGGCGTGTTGTGGTAGATATCGACGATCCATCGCACGAGCGCGAAACAGAGGTCCTCCGGACCGAGACAGGCCCGATCTTCAGCCGGATGCTTTCCCCGCTCGATGACGTTCGAGAAGGTCCGTCCTGACAGTCTTGGCAGCAGACCCTTGGCGCAGGTCTGAAACACGCGCTCGATCTTGCCGCGCATGGCCGCCAGACCGGCGATCGTTCTCTCGAGGGTAATGCCGAGATCGTTGCAGCAGTCAGTGAAGAGGATCGACTTGAATGCGCCGCCGTTGTCGGCGACGAGAAGCTCCGGAACGCCATATTGGCTCCAACGTGCGGCTGCTCCGGTCGCGTCCGAGATCTCGCCCTTGTCGCTCACGACCAGCCTGAGACATTCGGTGGCGGCGCTGGTCTTGGGATTGTTGGTCAGCTTCATTCCCAAGATCACTCGGGTACGGCAGTCGATCGCGACAGCGATGCACCACCTGGCTTTCTTTCCGGTGAGGCCGATCGCCTCGAGTTCCTCGGCGGTGAAGAGCGGAAGGAGCTCCGCGCGCGCCATGATCGTGATCAGATCGATGTCCCATTCGTCGATCTCGACCCGTTCCAAGGGCCGCGAGACCTCCGGCCCTTTCTTTACGGGACGGTGACGCTTGATCGCCTCCTGAGGCCCGAGCCGCGCGAGGGCGACGTGGAGCGGGTCCAGCGACCCGATGCAGGCACGGATGGCTTGCCGACCGGGTACCGACAGAGGAACGCCGCCGGTTTCGGCGCGACGCGCGTTCTCGGCGCGGAAGGCGATCTGGACATCCACGACCGTGGCGACCACGGTCTTTCGATTGAGCGTGAGATAGCTCTTGCGCACCTCGGCCATCATCAACTCGTTTTCCTCGGCCGTGAAGCGGCTGAGGCGATCTCCGCACCGGGTAAGGCGATCGACCAGCCCCGCCTTGCCCTTCGCCTCGAAGCTCCGCACCCAACGCAGAAGCGTGCCGGCATGAACCGGGGTGATCGTCACCTTGGTCTTTCCGCCCTTGGGTTTGTGGTGCTTCGCCGCGACGGCCGGATTCACTGTCTTCTGCAGATATTCGAGCGCGTATTCGCAGATCATAGGCCTCTTCGGCATGACCGACGCCTCGGTCCTCGTGACCTCTCCACGGGCCTCGGCTTCCTGAAACCCCATGACCATCGCATGTCGCAAATCCTGGCGAGCTTTCTGTTTCCGCGTCAGATGAGCCATGGAGGTGGCGCCGTCGTTTCGGACGGACTTCGTCCGCAGACCAGGTGGGAGAAAATACTCGCGCTCATGGCTTACCTTGCCGGCTGAATTCAGCTGGTTGAGGTATTTGAATGGAAAGGTCCGGGCCAAGCCTGCGCCTTCCGAAGGCATGAGGACGTAGGCGTCGTGCACCTTCTGCAGGAAGCGGAAAGCCTCGCCATTTACGGTGACCCGATCGTATTCCCCGAAATGGAAGCGCGGGTATCTGCTGTCGAAATCGAGGCTCATCGGATCGCTCCCTTCGAAAGGACGAGTGTCTGCGGCATGATCCGCTCGTTGGCGGACGGAATCAGCGCGCCCGTCCGGATGAGCCGGAGCAGAGCGCGGTAGCCGCGCGCCTCCATACCCGTGGCACGGGTGAGCTCCCGAAGCGTGGTTCCGCCAACGAGACCTTCCGTCATACTGCGCGCCAGCGCGTCGGCCTCCGGATCCGTCTGCCTCACCGCAGCCAGGACCTTCGCGTTGTGAAGCGCGACCGGATCGACATCCGCGTCGGTGAGCAGCCTGACATCGTCGGCGAAACTCTTTTCGCGGACCCACCACGCGACTTCGCGCATCTCGTCGAGGAACCGTCCCGAGCGCAGTCGCGCCTCCGGCTTGATGGTGAATGCGATCCGCGATCCCGTATCGAAGACGGCCACGAGATCGAAGAAATGCCGACGTCTGTCACCTTCACCGAAAGAAAACAGAACCTGCTCCTGCAGATCGACGATCGCAGGATCGGAGTCGAGCATCAGGAGATGCGTGAGCTCGAGGTGGGACTCGGCCTGCATTCGCCGGCCGGGCCCGTCTCCTACCACCGCATACGCGGTGCAATGGCCTTTCGAGGCCCTGGCGATAGAGCGATCCGCCCGGCTCGGGGCCGGAAGCAGGCGTCCTGCTGAATTGTTCTGCATGGTGATGTCCTTTCGACATGCTGGCGCCGATCGCCGCCGGACCATCCGGCGGAGGTTCCCGATCGGCATCGGGTTTTCGGGTGTGGTCCGGTGCGACGGCGGACGCCGCGCCGGACTCACGTCTCAATCTGGAAGGTGTCGCGTCTCACGCTGAGGCGGGGTCCGGCCATCGGGCCCCTGCGCGATTCAAGCTGGTGCGATGGGGGCCCTCATTCGCCTGTCCATCCCGCTCTGACCGAAAGTTTGGCCGGTTCCGATGCGGGGAAGAAGAAAACCGTTTCGATTCCGAAAAACAGGTTGAACCGACGATATCCGCAATCCTGATCGCCGGGGCCGGGTTGGAGAAGGTCCGTCCCGCCTGTCTGAATTCCAGGTTCTTGCGCAGGCCGAGAAAACGCGCTCGATCATGCCTCGCATTTCCGGCCGACCGGCGATCGGTTCTTTCGAGGGTGATCCCGAGATCGTTGAGGTCGTCGGTGAAACTGGTCGACTTGGGTGCCGCGCCATTGCCAATGACGAGAGGCTCCCGAAAGCCGTATTGGCCCCAATCGACGGCGGCTCCGGCTTCGTTTGAAATCTCACCGTTGTCGCTCACGACCGGCCCAACACATAACGGCGGCGCCGCTGGACTTGGGATCGTTCGTCGGCTTCATTTCACGGATCACATGGTCGATGAAGTGACCGCTCGAGGCTTTGGCGATAGAGCGATCCGCCCGGCTCGGGGCCGAAAGCGGGCGTCCTGATGAATAGTTCTGCATGGTGATGTCCTTTCGACATGCTGGCGCCGATCGCCGCCGGACCATCCGGCGGAGGTTCCCGATCGGCATCGGGTTTTCGGGTGTGGTCAGGTGCGACGGCGGACGCCGTGCCGGACTCACGTCTCAATCTGGAACGGTGTCGCGTCTCACGCTGTGGCGGGGTCCGGCCATCGGGCCCGTGCGCGATTCAAGCTGGTGCGGTGGGGGCCTTGGTGCGCCTCTCCATCCCGCTCTGACCGTAAGTTTGGCCGGTTCCGAAGGGAGAGAAGAAGAAAACTGTTTCCAGCCCGCGAAACGGTCTGAACCGACGATTTCCGCGGTCGCGATCGCCGGGGCCGGTGATGCGCGCGAGGTCATGAAGGCGCGGGATCGACGGCTGTCCACATGAAGCCGCCGGTGACGATGGCGATTTGCAGGTCGTCGCCCCAGGCGGACGCGTGTTCGGCCTGCTCGTCGCCCGATGCCGCCGGTCCCGCACTGGCTCGCCTGCCGTTCCCCGGTGTCGCATAAGCCGCACCGACGTCGTCCGGCACGCGCCGAACCGGACGCCGATGCTTCAGCATCATCCCCCTTGACTGAGCCGGGTCCGCGGGAAGGTCTCAGAACCTGGCTCCGGTCGCGGAGCGGACAGGAAGCCATTCGAAACGAGCGTCGGCAGTCCAATCTCGCACTGTCACGGATGAAACATTCAGTCTTCGTGCAACCGTCCGCGTCGGTTTCACGACTGATCACAAACAATGCGGATCCTCTGATCTCACTACACTGCCCTGAACACGTCCACATGATGGTCATTTTTGTATTCCCCCGAACACCTGACACCTTTTGCCGCTTTTCATTCACGGCTTCTCTTTTCGTCCGTCACTGATGCGAGTCAGAACTGCTCGTGAAACTCGATCGTGGCAAGTCCCATGATTCGGCTCCGGCACCCGATGCGGCGGCAGGCGCCGACGAGAACACGGCACCACCGTTTCCGGACCGAACGCGGTCCCGGGGGGAGCCTCGTCGCCTCCAAGGACGCAACCCGAGATTGATCGACTGTCGAAGTCGGGTTGGCCGCTCCCTGCCGTGCGTCGGTCGTCTGACAGCCGTTCGCGATCCGGAGCTTCTCCTTCGAAAGACACCCGGTCCGGTGGCCGCGACGTGTCCGGGAAATCGCCGGACGCTGCGACGTCGGGCGGACAGGAAATTGACGAAAGACGCGGGTGGAGATGTCCGGAGCGGAAAGGTCTCTTCGGAACGGACCGCCATTGAGAGACCCGTCTCCGCTCTCTGACGGAGAGCGAAGTGAAAGCTGTGGATCTCGCATCGTCGCCATTGTCGGCAGCTTTTCCAGATGGCCACGAACTCCCCGAAGATTGATGGCGCCTGGAAGACGAGGAGGACCGCCGTCGCTCTCAAGCGCGCGGCAACCCTCCCCGTCTCGGACGGTGATCCCGAAAGACGGCCACGCGGATGCCGATCGCTTCTGTGAAGCGCTTCATCCTGGTCGGCGCGTTCAGAAGGCGCGCTCTTCATTCCGAAGGGCTGAAAGAAATCCGGTGCCTCCGCGAAAAAGATGAACCCGCCGGTTCTTGCCACGCGGGGCCGGGAGCCGGAAACAGGGGCCGCATGTCACGTCCGAGGGACGGCGCGAAATCCGCCGACCGACCGGGCGCTCACGTCGAAAGAGACCCCGGCCTTCTTCACGGGAGAACCCGCCGTCTTTCAGAACCAAGCGCCGGCTGAAGGGCTTGCCAAGACATCCGGGCCGCGAACCGGATCGTGGAGAGTGAGGAGAATTGCGATCGCGAACCGCCTCGACGGATGACCTGGCGCAGAGAATGGCGCGGCCCGAAGACACCGTCGGAAACCTCAGAACCGAATTCTCGCGACGCCGCCGGAAGACTTCCGAAAGACGCGGGAAGGGCGAGCGGGGCGATTGGAACCACG
The DNA here is from genome assembly GCA_963698685.1 of uncultured Alphaproteobacteria bacterium. Taxonomy (GTDB): domain Bacteria; phylum Pseudomonadota; class Alphaproteobacteria; order Rhodobacterales; family Rhodobacteraceae; genus Amaricoccus. Next base: position 29,710 of record CAVORV010000021.1, on the reverse strand, counting down.
TGCGCGGAAAGTCTTCCGAGAACGACAGACGCGTTCAGCGCCTTGGCGGACGAGGGTAAGGACTCCCGACCGGCGGGGTCGGGATGCGGGCACGACGAAACCGGCGTCCCGGGACTTTCGGGCCCGAAAGAAATCCGGTACCGCCGTCCGAGGCGCTCTCGAAAGAGCGGTGGATTTGCGGGGGGTGCCGTCTCGGATGAGAGAGAGCCCCCGCGCGCGGAGAAACAGCGGGGCCGATCTCTTTCGACCCGGTTTTCCGGATTTCCGACCAAGGGCATCCGGCCTCGAAAGAATACGAGCGGCCTCGACGTTCCGATCTCCTGATCACCGTGGTAATTCCCTGATCGCTTTCTCCGCTTGGAATGCTGGAAGATCCCTGTCGCGCCGGATCGGCGGAGGATGGACCAGACGATCCATGCCTGCGGCATGGCCGGAAAGGCGCCCGCGGGGATGGAGTCCTGAGCCCCGGATCGTTCGCCCTCGGACCGTCGCACTCGCCCGGAAGGACTCGTGTTCCGCCTATTCGCCCTGCAAACCACGCTGCGCGCGCCTCGCCGGAAAGGGGCTTTTTCAGGCGAGCCTGACGCCCTAAGCTTCTAAAAATGGTAGGTTTTCGCACGGTACCGTATGGTAAAGCCTCACAACAAAGTGAACCATTTTTCGTAGTCTGAGCGTCCTTTGGAGGGGCCAGTACGCCGCAGCGGGAGGTGATTCGGCCGAATCAGTCGTGGCGGGGCGAATCATCAATGCCGGTTCTCGCGCTCGTGAACCTCTCCCCGCCGACCTTGGCGAACGCTTCAATCCGCGCGACGATGTCGATCCGGTTGTCGTCACCGGGCCCGATTCAGCGATCGGCACCGTGGTTCGGACGTCCGCTCGGATCGGGTGTCCGTCCGGAGCGTCGCAGGGCTGGAACCATTCCGACCAGTGTGTTTCACGAACCGTCCGGACAGACCGGATCCGTTGTCCGGACAGGGTCACGGCAGGCGTGGGACCCTGTCCGGACATATTCGCTATTCCACGCCGCGGTCGCCGCACAGGACCGCGAGGGCGGCCTCCGCGCCGACCAGATCGGTCGCGTGGTCGCGGCGGGCGAGAAAGCGCCGCAGGGCGCGCGCCACGGCGTGCAGACCCTCGGCCTCCGGCGTACGCTCCCGCCGCGTCCACGGCTCCCATTCCGTCACGTCGTCGCCGCACACGGACTTCGGCATCCAGTCCGTTCGCTGGGTGGTCCCTCGCTCGATGAGCGCGTCGCACCGCGCGAGGAGCCCCCTTACGTCGGCGGCGACGGCCTCCGACAGAGCGACGCTCTGCGAGAGCCGCCCGGCGAGGACGTCGAGATCGGGGTCTGCCGCCCGCCGTATCGGGTCGGAGGCGGGTGACCGGAGAAGGCGGGCCGCGGCACGACCGGCGCCGAGCGCATCGGCGGCGGCGGTCCTCATCGAAGAAAGGTCTCGGGTGGGCTGCATGGGATGGTCCTCATCACGGAACGACGGCGTCAGATGGTCCGTCAAGCGCCCGCGCTCCCGGCGCGGGCGGTCCGTTCAGGCCGCGTCGCGGATCCCGTTCGGAGCGCGATCGTCGGCGTCGGCCGTGGCCCCGTCTTCCGCCACGTCGATCCGGGCGCGCAGGCCGTCGAGCGCCGCCCTCAGACCGGCCGTCCGGCATCGGATATCCGGATCCGACGAGGTCAGCGCGTCGAGGACATCGGATACGGGCCAGGATGACGGCGGCATCCCGGGATCGAGCGCCATGTCGCGGAACGCATGTCCGAGCGCGAGGCCGTCCTCGCCATGGATCAGACCCAGCGCATCGATCAGACGCACCCCGGAACGGAGCAGGAAGACCTCCACGTCACGGCGCGCCGCGCGCTCCGCGGCGCTTGGACGCCCTGCATGGATGAGAGAAAATGGAACGCTCATGTCGAGCCCTTTCGCCAGGACGGTCGGTCTTGATCCGTCAAGGGAGGGGCGACGCGCGGCTCTGTCCGGCGCTTCCAGAATGAAGATTGGCCGGAACTGGGCGGGCGAAGCCGAATTCGCAAACAATTCGAATTTGGCCGCAAATGAGGCCGCGGAGCGGGACCGCCGAGACCCCAGTTCCGATTAACCTGTTAAAATCAATCCGTTTTGATTCAATACGGCGGCAGGCTACCGATCTCCACATCCGCAGTGCCGGTGGGGCGCTCTCGGACGATGAGTGGGGAAAACCAGATGAAACCGATTGCCGGTTTGATGATCGCGGCCGTCTTGCTGTCGGCGTGCGCGCAGAAGGCGGACAAGATCCCGCCGAGCTATTCGAGCAGGTTCATGTACGACGCGTATTCGTGCGAGCAGATCCGCGGAGAGACCAACGACGTGGTGGCGAGACTGAACACGATTTCGGGCGCGCAGGACAAGAAGGCGACCAGCGACGCGATTCTGACCGGTGTCGGCGTCGTGCTGTTCTGGCCGGCGTTGTTCTTCACCTCAGGCGCCGCCGGACCTGACGACTATTCGGGCGAGATCGGACAGTTGAAGGGTCAGACGGAAGCGCTTTCCGGCGCCTACCGATCAAAAGGCTGTGCCGCCTGAATTGAGAATGGGCGGCCTCCTGAAGCGCGAGGGTCCGGAGGCCGCAACCCAAGCCGGCGCATTCGAGCGAACCTCGAGAATGCCAACCCTCCGGCTACGCCATATCCGAAGACGGATACGTCATCGAAGCGGGTGATACCAGGTCACGGAACTTCAATGATCGCGTAGTCCGGGTGTCGGGAGCGGACAAGCGGCGGGATCCGTCCTGGCGATGATCGCGACTCGATGCCCTCCCGTCAATCCGGACGCCGGTCGCTCCGCTCACCCCGCGCCACGATCCGAAGCGCGTCGTCCGGCAGCGGCCGCTGCAACGCCATCGCCTCCTCGGCGGGCGCGGTCAGCCAGAGTGTCGAACTCATCCATCGTCGTGAGAATGACCGGCATCGCCTTGGGGTGAATCGGCGCCACGACCGCGTTGGCGTCCGTCGTGAGGAACGCGAAGAGCTCGTTGGTCGTCTCGCCCTCCTTCACCTTCCGCACGGAGGTCCATTCGGTCCAGATGCCGGCGAAGAACGCGAGCGGGCGATCGTCATCCAGGGCGAACCAGACCGGCACCCTTCCGCCGTTCCCCAGCACCTCGTATTCGCAGAAGCTCGTGAAGGGCACGAGACATCGGTGTTCGACGCCGAGCCATCGTCGCCAATGCGGCGACTTGGTGTTGCGCACGTTCGTGACGCCGGTGTCGGTCTTTCTGTTTTTCAGGGCGAAGGCCGGCGACGGCATCCCCCAGCGCGCCATGACGAGCTCGCGCCCCTCCGGGCCGTCCCGCACGATCGGGGCGGACATGTCGGGGAAGATCCCCGGCAGCGCCGGCAGGTTTCCCGTCCGGTCCTTCAATCCGTCGAAGAGCTGGCGCATCGCGTCCTGGCTCCGGGTCATCGAGAAGAGATTGCAGATGTCGGCATCCTCCTGGTCGTCCCGCCCGAAGGGCGCGGCGGGGGAAGAATAGGTGAGCGTGGCCGTGCCGTCAGCAAGTTCGAGAGCCGGAAACGCGGCCATGAAGGCCCGGGCGTCCGCGAGGTCCCGGAAATGGAAGGCGCAGGCGTCCATCCCCGCGACCGACGCCCCGTGCATGGCATGGTCGGCGTCGCCGATCTCGGTCGAGAGCCAGCGGCGCATCGCGATCAGATCCGGCCCGAAGCCGTAGCCCGGCACGACGATCCGCACCCGGACCGGAAAGGCCGCGTCGTCGATCTTCTTCTGCGGGGTGGAGCGCCGGGCCATGGCTCGGAACAAATACGGAACACTTTGGGAAGCGCAAGCCGGATCTTGGCCGGACGCGAACGTGATCTCACGTGTTCGGCACGAATGTCAGCATGCGACGTGTCTGATCGAAGCCCGGTCGAGGCCGCCGTGTCGAAATTCGGGAACAGAAAACCGCACCGGAACGAATTTCGCCCCCGGTGGCGGCCAACGGGGAAGCCCACCGACTTCCAGATCAGCGATTCCGACGGCACGAAACAGGACGCACTCGCGGTTCGTACCGACGGTTGATCGCGTAAGTGAAATACCGCCGCGCCGGCTCGGGCAGATCGGCGACCATATCTTGCGAGAAACATCCGGGTGCGCCTGGCTGGAGAGAACCAAGTCTGTTCCGATTCGGCGCGGTCGGCCCGCCGATCCATGTACCGGATGAGAGCCAGAGCTGCGAGACCCAGCAGAAATGCGGTCAAGACCCCGATTTCGAACGTCATTCCGGCTTCAACCCTCCTGCCCCGGGTCGGCGCTTCCTGATGTGGTTGTCAGGCCCGTTGAATTGGACCGATCAAACACCAGGGCGGAATGCAACATCGGGTCTGGCCCGTCGACGGGGCGACTGTTTCCAAAAGAAGCATACCTGGTGATTTCACTCAGGAAACAGGTCCATCCTGCGACGTGTTTCCGGCGGTCGGACTGCCCGGTAATCCAGGCCATTTGTCGAGCGCCAAGCGGCATGACGCGCGCGCTTTCCAGATAGCTGGCGCGTGTCATGGCGCTTTGGCCCGGATCCGGACGTTTGCGCCCGATGTTGTCCTCTACGTCCGGCTTCTACGGTTGCTTGATTTTAGGAAGCCCAAACAGCCTGTCCCTCAGGTATTCTTCCCGGCCTTGGTCCATCGGCTCCAGCCGCAGCTCGTAGAGTTGAGCGAATCCGTGCCACGCGGCTTCGGCGAAGACTTGGCGCGTGTCAGCTTCCGAAAACCCGCCGCCGCGCAGAATGACTGATGTGAGGATGAAGTTGATTGGTGGGCGGGCGACCGTCTGGCGCGGGTCGGCGTCGCCTTCGTCGATGCGCGTCTGGATGGCGTCTCGGATGCGCTTGGAAAGGTCGTTGCGTTCGAAGACACCGTTGGCGACGAGGTCCGCGCCCTCCTCGAAGATCATTGACAACTGATCAGGCGATAATGCGGGCCACCCGGTCGCATCCGAGATGTCCTCGATGATTGTGGCGAGGTCCTGCTCAATTCCCTCTAATTGGGCGCGCGGGCCTGTAGTGCCCTCGAGGAGTTCGTGGCGGGCCGGGTCGTAGACGTTGCCGGGCGGGGTGGGGTCGAATCTAAGGGTCCCATCGCCCTGTCGATTAATGAATTGCGCTGCAGACCCGGCGCCGAAATAATTGACTGCGGGCAGATGTATACTGAATTTGGCTTTAACCATGGATAGAATTCGGGCCCAAGAGATCGGTGTCGCGGAGGCGGCGATTGTCGTATGGATAAAGATCAAGATATCCCTTGCGCGGTCGTCTTCTATTTCCATGGGGCGAAGCGCAATTTCTCGCGCGTCGACTTCCCCACGCAGTTCCAAGGTGGGTGCCGCCTCAAGAAGGGCATTGACCAAGGATTGGAGCGTGCCTTTCCCTAGCCATTCGCTGCCGTCGAAGGGCGGGTACTGTCGCTTGAGCACGCCGCCTAAGGAATTGATTGGCAGGGTTTGTCCGTCCTGCAATTCCTCGGTTATGCGACGCGCAGCGAAGGCGATTTCCGTGTCCGGGTCGGTGATACGCTCCTGAGGGGCGGCCTCTTGCGGCGGGGCGACGGTGTCGGGTCTGATTCCCAGTGCCTCCGCGATGAAGCGATCCTGGTCGATCAGCCCGCTGGAAGCATTCCTGTAGGCTGCCGCCGTTACCAAGTTGGCATAGACGGTCGCAATTCGATCATGCAGCCGCAGGCGATGCAGCACTGGCGTAAAATCGGCATCTGCCGACAGCACGATAAATTCGTCGATGTGGACCCGATGGTCCAGAAGATCGACGATATCCAACGCCATGTAGATGTCAGCCGAGTTCTTGTTCTGGGAAGTCAACGCTGGGCAATCGACCGTCTCGAAGCCCGCCCGTACGAAAGCTCCTCGATGTTGCCCAAGCTGGTCGGGGTTTATGTAGCAGCGCTGCACCAGCAGGCGGCGCGGTATCGGATTACCCTGCGAATGTTGCCCGGCGCGGAACCATTCTAGCCAAGTCTGGATGTTGCGCACGAAAGCTGTGGATGCCTCGGGAGAAAGGTTCCTCAAGCCAATAAAAATGTTGTCGAAATCAAGGAAAAGGGCGGCAGAAAGTTCCTCTTTTGGCAAATTCGTGTTCTCCAGATGCGGTCGCTTTTTCAACGATGCAAGACGAGGTAGGTCTTGCCAAGGGGCTGACGACGGACAGAAAACGGGATAACTCTATCCCGGTGGGTGGACCACTTCAGTGGGGGCATTCCAGTGGCAAAGGGTGGATACAATGGCGGCTCTACGATAATCAGGCCAGGCTCTGATTGGCTTACCGGTCATGATGCAAAGCGCAAGCCGAAAAGAAAGCCTTACAGCCAACGTTATGCGCACTTATCTGAGGCCGAATTAAAACAACGTATTGAGCGCGCAGCGGAAAGACTTGCAAAAACGCAATCTGATTTTGATGCTGGCCGCCTAAAATCACGTCCGCCAAAAATTGCTCCAGTGAAAATTGGTAAGAAAAAGCGAAAGAAGCTTAAACTTGCAGCAAAGCGGGCGAAGAAAAGAGCGGCAAAATGAGCGCCCGCGACGAGACCGAAGCCCACACCCGCGCCACGCGCTTCGATCCGGCACTTTCGCAGGCCGGCTGGGGCGTGGTCGCAGGCACCAGGGGCAACCAGGAATTGATCGCCCCCGGCCGCATCCGTCTCCACGATCCCAAGCGCATGGACGAGCTGCTCCCCTGGACATGGAAGGCCGACCGCGAGGCCGAGCCGAAGGCCGCATGACGACGGGTGCTGAGCGGCCGGTTACCGAATGTCAGCATGCGACGTTTCTAATCGAAGCCCGGTCGAGGCCGCCGTGTCGAACTTCGGGAACAGAAAACCGCACCGGAACAAATTTCGCTCCCGGTGCCGGCCAGAGGGGAAGCCCACCGACTTCCAGATCAGCAATTCCGACGGCACGAAACAGAACGCACTCGCGGTTCGTACCAACGGTTGTCCAATAACGCGTCGCTTGGTCCAATCGGGCGAAGGTCCGCTTCGAGCCCACAGTGAACGCAGTCCGAAAGGTGACGTATGTCCGCTTTTGCATGGCCAAAGCCAATATCCCCAGAAACTCGAACGGTGGTCATTCCCAAGGCGAGCGTCCTCTGGTTTCCTACTCAATTCAGGGAGCAGCAACTGTTGGACAATCTCGACCATGTTGAACGAGAGATGGTTCGGGTCGAGATACAACAGTCAACACACTTGTCGCTCTAGACTTCTGTCCTTTCATTACAACACGTGGTGGCGATGGACCGGAACCTGCGCGCGCACGTCGTTCAGGAACTCCTTATCAAGCTGAGCATCTACGAAGCCCAGTCTATCTGACGCGTTCGCAATGATGTTTCCCCACGGATCGCAGATTAGGCTATGGCCGTAGCAGTGCCCCTTTCCGTCATTGAAAGAAAATACCTGGGCCGGGGCGGCCACGTAGGTTCCGGTCTCAATTGCGCGGGCACGCAGCAGTACTTCCCAATGTGCGCGTCCGGTTTCGCGCATGAAAGCTGCCGGAACCAAGATGAGCTCGGCACCCAGATCACGCAAGTTCCGATAAAGCTCTGGAAAGCGTAGGTCATAGCAAATCGTACAGCCAATTTTCCAACCTTTGAGGTCATAGGTGTGTACGCTGTCTCCGGCAGTGATTAGGTCCGATTCACGGAATTTCGTGCCGTCTGCCAGATCAACATCGAACAGATGTATCTTTGAATATCGAGTGATCTCAAATCCGTCAGCCCCATGAACAACGGTCGTGTTATATGTCCCACTCTCTCTTGTTTCGGCAAGAGAGCCTGCGTGAATCGCAACGCCGAGTGCCTTAGCAAGCTCTGCGGTTTGCCCGTTGATATCATCAAACCATGCTCCACTTGCGGCCAGGCCCTTGGAGCCGTCACCCATATACGCATAGTATTCGGGTAGCCCTATGAGGTCAGGGGCTTCGTCCGCCGCGCGGCGGACGATTTCAAACAAGACCTGAAGCGACTTCTCCAGATCATCTTGCGGATTGTGCTGTACGACGCTGATTTTCATGAACCCTGCTCCTTGAGTTATACCATTTCTCAATGGGCCAGGTGTGGCAACAGAAATGGCCCATTCGAAGCGGGCAGGTACCCTACTGCGGTGCGCTAGTGGTTGAGCCCTGACGAAGGATTCCCAAGGCGGCCGCCCTGTGCGAGTCTCGGTGGATGCGCAAAGGTATCAGCATCGAGGTAAGCGCCGCGGACCGTGCCCGATTGGAGGCGGTCGTCGCGGATCGGAACAGCCCGCAGAAGCACGTGTGGCGGGCCGGCATCATTCTGGCGACCGCGGACGGCTTCGGGACGACTGAGATCATGCGGCGGACGGGCAAGTCCAAGCCGTGCGTCTGGCGCTGGCAGGCGCGGTTCATGACCGAGGGGGTGGACGGTCTGCTGCGCGACAAGACCCGGCCGTCGCGCGTCCCGCCGCTCGGCCCCGAGGTGGCGGAGCGCGTGGTGGCGCTGACCTTGGCCGATCCGCCGGCGGAGACCACTTACTGGACCGCCGCCATGATGGCGAAGGCGGCCGGCATCTTCGTGCATTCACGAGCTATGGCACTCGTTGCCTGAACTCGTCCGATGGGCGCGCGGAAGGGATCATCTCCCGAGAAACCTGTTGACAGGGATTTGATATCAGGTTCATTTTTGGAACTGTGTTCAAATAAAATGGCGGTGCCACCTTGGACCATCCTGCCTCGGAAAAGGTTCTCCTGATCGTCGGCGACGCGTCCGAGACGGTCGATACCCTTTACCCGCTCTACCGTCTTCAGGAGGCCGGCTTCACTCCCGTCGTGGCGGGTCCTGAGAAGCGCCGGTTCCAGATGGTTCTGCACGAGATCCGGCCCGGATGGACGATCACGCGCGAGTGGGAAGGATATCAGATCGAGGCCGAGATCGCTTTCGGCGACATACGTCCGGAGGAGTACCTGGGGATCTTCTTCTCCGGCGGCCGGGCTCCGGAATACATCCGGGACGACGAGAGCCTGATCGAGGTCACGCGGCACTTCTTCGACGCGGGAAAGCCGATCGCCAGCGTCTGTCACGGCGTGGAGATCCCCGCCAGGGCGGACCGGGTGCGTGGCCGCCGGATGGCGACCGTCGCCAAGTGCAGGTTCGATCTGGAGGTCTGCGGGGGGATCTACGTGAACGAGCCCTGCGTGATCGACGGGAACCTCGTGTCCGGCAGGACTTTCCATGATCACGGCCGTTACATGGGACACTGGATAAGGCTTCTGGAAGAGGCCCGGGATGCCGGGCGATCGAACGTCAGGGCCGCCGGATGAACCCGGCCCGGCGATAAACAGGGAGAATCCAATGAGAACGCTCGCACTCGCCGGAATGGCGATCCTGATGGCCTCCGCGGCTCCGTCATTCGCCGAATGGATGCCCGAGAAACCGATCTCGATCGTCGTGCCCTATCCCGCGGGAGGCGTGACCGATCTCGCCGTGCGGGCGGTGGCCGCGGATCTCGAACCCGTCCTCGGCCAGAAGCTGATCGTCGTGAACACGCCCGGGGCGAACGGGTCCATCGGCACCCAGTCCGTGATGAGCGCTCCGAAAGACGGATACACCTGGGCGTCCGGCGGCGCCCGGGATCTCGGAACCTATCAGGTCATGGGAATGCTCGAGACCAGCTTCGAGGACTGGCATCCTTTCCTGATCGCGTCGATCCCTTCGGTGCTTTCGGTCAACACCTCCACCGGCATCACGGACGTCCAGGGCTTCATCGACGCCGTGAAGACGCAGGGCGACGACTTCCTGATCGCGACCGCCGGACCGAACTCCTCCGGCGGCTCGGCGCTTTCGGCGATCGCGACGGCCGCCGGCATCGAGCCGAAACAGATCGTCTATGACGGCGGCAACCCGGCGATCCTCGCGACCGTTTCCGGCGAGGCTCAGGCGACGACGCAGCTGGCTCTCGAACAGGCCGAGATGATCCGCGCGGGACGACTCACCGCGCTGGCCTCGGTGGGCACGACGCAGGTCGTGCTGGGCGACATCGTGATCGCTCCGATCACGGAGGTCCTGCCGGATCTGCCCTCCGCGGAGAACTTCGTGGGCATCTATCTTCCGAAGGGCGTGCCCGACGAGGTCGTGGCCAAACTCCAGTCGGTCTGGACGGAAACGCTCACGTCCTCCAAGGGACTTAACGAGCTCTGCGAGACGCGTGGATGCGGCGTCAAGGCGGTCTCCGGCGACGACGCGATGGCCGTGGCGGTCCCCGCCGTCCAGGCCGCGGCCTGGGCGCTCTTCGACCGGAACGAAGCCAAAATGTCGCCCGAGGATCTCGGGATCCCGCGTCCCTGACGCGGTGACGACATGACCGAACTCGCGGGCCGAAAGCTGCTTCGCGCCGACGCGGTGACCGGGGCCACGCTTTCGGCCCTCGGCGCCGCCGCGCTCGCCGCCTCGCTGGCCATGCCGACGTTCGAGGAGCGCAACGCCGATCCGCTGACGGCGCCGGGGATCTTTCCGGCCTTCGTCTCGATCGTGCTTCTGGTCCTCGGGCTCCGGATGCTGCTTCGCTCCCTTGCGCGCCTGAAAGAGGACTCCGCGAAGAGCCTCGAGCCGTCCGACGGAACAGGCATCGCCTGGAAGACCCTTCTGACCGGCTTCTCGCTCATGCTCGCGACCGTCGCGCTCCTCGGCGTGATCCCGTTCAAGATCCTCGTATCCGCGTTCTGTCTGGCCTTCGCGGGCGTTTTTCTGATCGGCCGCGGTTCCGCACGCCCGGGCCCGGCCCGGCTGGCCGCGATCGGGTTCGTCGTCGTCCTCTCCGGATACGTCATTCCCACGCTGTTCGAGCGGGTCTTTTTCATCAGGCTGCCGTGATGCGGATGCCGAATGGTTGAGGCGCTTCTCGCTCTGATGACACCGGGTCACATCGTCGCGGTCTTCGTGGCGACGCTCGGCGGGATCCTCATCGGCGCGCTGCCCGGGCTGACCGCCACGATGGGTCTCGCCCTGGTGACGTCCATGACCTACTCGATGGAGGGGACGCGGGCGATCCTCGTGCTGATCTGCCTCTATGTCGGCGCGATCTATGGCGGCAGCCGCAGCGCGATCCTGCTCAACATTCCCGGCACGCCCGCCAACGCCGCGACGGCGCTGGACGGCAATCCGATGGCGGCGGCGGGCGAGGGCCACAGGGCGCTCGGGCTCGCGACCGTCGCCTCGGTGACCGGAAGTCTGATCGGCGGGATCAGTCTCGCGCTGCTGGCGCCGGTCCTCGCGGATCTCGCGCTCGGCTTCGGGTCCTACGAATACATGCTGCTGGGGCTGTTCGGGATCCTCGTCGCGGGAAAGATGACGGCGGCCGACGACCCCATCAAGGGCTGGATCGCCGGGTTTCTCGGCCTCGCGATCTCCATGATCGGCCAGGAAGCGCTGCACGCCTATCCCCGCTTCACCTTCGGCAGTCTGGAGCTTTCCGGAGGCATCGCGCTCATTCCCGCCATGGTCGGAGCCTTCGGCGTGTCGGAGCTTCTCATGTCGCTGACCACGGCCCAGCCCCGGCTCGCCGCCGCCAAGGCCGCCGCGACGAGCTTCCTCAGCCTGCTCCGGGACCTCTGGAAGAACGCGGTCACCGTGATCCGGTCGGCGGGCATCGGCGTGACCATCGGCGTGATCCCCGGGGTCGGAGAGGACATCGCCGCCTGGATCTCCTACGCGGCCGCGAAGCGGGCGAGCCGGACCCCGGACGACTTCGGCAAGGGGTCGCGGGACGGTCTGATCGCGGCGGAGACCGCCAACAGCGCCGCCCTGCCCGCCGCCATCATCCCGGCCCTCACCCTCGCCGTACCTGGATCGGCGCCGGCCGCCGTGCTGATCGCCGCGATGTTCATCCACAACGTCCGGCCCGGGCCGATGATCATGTTCGAGAACCCCGGCTTCGTGTCGACGGTCTTCGGGATCATCATGCTGGCCAGTCTCGCCATCGGCGTTCTCGGACTGCTGATGACCCGGCCGCTCCTCTGGATCCTGCGGGTGCCGCGCGACTTCCTCACTCCGGTCGTCTTCACCCTGTGCATCCTCGGCCCCTACGCTCTGACCCAGAGGCTCTTCGACGTGCAGGTCATGCTGGCGTTCGGCGTGCTCGGGTTCCTCATGCGCCTCATGCGCTACCCGATGGCCCCTCTGATCCTCGGCATCATTCTGGGCGGCATGATCGATCAGAACCTCCGCCGCGCGCTGGTTCTCTTCGCGAGGGACCCGACCGAGATCCTGTCGCGTCCGATCTCCCTGGTCCTGATCGCCGTCTGCCTCGCGACGCTGCTTCTGGGTCCGAAAAGCCTCCTGTGGATGCGCGCCGCTTTCGGGCTTAAGGCGAAGAGGCGCGAATGACCGAACAGCCGGGAAAAGAGTGACATGTCCGTCCAGCTTCATCGGGCCATAGATCTGCTCGAACGCCTGCAGACGGCCGCGGACCCGTTGTCTCTCGCCGAACTGGCGGAATCGTTCGACCTCCCGAAATCCGCGGCCCATCGGCTGCTCCAGGTCTGGGTCGCCCGCGGCTTCGTGGAGCAGGATCCCGTTTCGCAAAGGTACTTTCCGACCCTCAGGCTCGCGATTCTCGGCTTCGCGCATCTCGGCGCCACGGGCCTTCGCGACGTCGCTCAGCCGGAGTTGAAGACCCTCGCGGAGCGGACCGGCGAGCTCGCGCGTCTCGCCGTCGCGGACGGATCCACCCTGACATGGATGGTCGAGGCGCAGGGAGCCCGGGGCGGGCTCCGATACGACGCCAATCTCGGACGTCAGGCGATCCTCTCGGCCACGGCGGCGGGCAAGGCGTGGCTTTCGACGATGAGCGACGAGGCCGCCGTCAAGCTCGTCCTCGAGCAGGGCTTCGGCGCGGAAGACGAGACCGGCCCGCGCGCCATCCGGACCGTCGAGGCGGTTCTCGACTCCCTCGAGGAGACGCGGGCGTCGGGATACGCGACGTCCCTGGAAGAAGCCGCGGCGGGCGTGACGTCCGTCGCGGCGCCGGTCTTCGCGAGACCCGCCGGGGGCGTCGCCGTCGGCGCGGTGATCGTGGTGGGACCGAGCGTCAGAATGACGCCCGAGAGGATTCCGGAGGTCGCGACCGAGGTGCGGGCGACCGCACTTCGCATCTCGGAACTCTGGCCCCTGCGCAGCCATCTCGCGACGGCGCCCGGATCCGGTGACGGACGATGAAGGGACAAGACCCGCATCCGCGAGCCGGTCAGGGACTGCTCGTGATCTGGAACGACATCGAAGCCGGCCGTGAGGCGGAATTCCGCGAATGGCACACCCGGGAACACATGCCCGAACGCCTCGCCATCCCGGGGTTTCTGCATGGCCGACGCCTGTTCTCTCCGACCGCCACGCCGCGATGGCTGACGCTCTACGAGACCGCCTCGCCCGACGTTCTGCGAAGTCCCGCGTATCTTGAACGCCTGGACGCCCCGAGCGCATGGACGAGAGCCGTTCTGCCGAGTTTTCGCGATACGGCCAGGATGCCGGGGCGCGTGACGAATGTCGGCGGAATTAAGCGGGGCGACGAGGTCGTCGTGTTCACGTCCCGGACGAGCATCGGCGCGTCGGCTGAGGAAATCGATGAGGAGATCGAGAGAATCGTGGGCATCGACGGCGTTCTCGGCGCGAGCCTTTCCCGATCAGACGCGCCGCAGGCCGAACGTCCGAGCACCGAGGAGGTGTTGCGGGTAGGAAATGTCGGCCCGCCGGAGGCCGTGCTGCTCCTCGAATGCGCGGAACGGCTGGATGCGACGCCCCTTTGCGGGCTCGTCTCCGGCATTTTTCCGGATTGCCTTGGGGTGAATTACAGTCTCGAACATGATGAAAGACCCGCCCGATGAGGCGGGATGGGAAACCGCGTGTCGAGCCCTGTCGCGAAGACGGTCGGTTGAAAGCTGTCATGCAAGGGCGTCGCGCTGCTCGGATCGAGCGCTTCCGGGATCAGGAGCAGCCGAAAAAGGGTGCGCGAAATGGATTCATGGGAAAGCTCGTCCCTTTTCGCCGGAGAACTCCGAACGCGGAAACGATGCCACGGAACGCGGAGCGCCGTACTTTGCCGATCATTTAACCCATTCGAACGCCCCGGAGCGGTCATTGGCTAGATCCTGCCGGTGAAGGCGGGACGACCTCGCTGTCCTCGGCCCGGACGAGCGCGCCTCTCAACCTGTCCGACCTCGCTCACGTCTGCACTTCCGCGAGACGTTCCGGCGACCAGATGCGGTTCACCAGCGCATGGATCAATTCACGCCGCTCGGACTGCTCCGCTTTGCCGAAGCTCGAGTAGGGTCTGAACGGAAGTCCGTCCCGATCGCGGAACGCCTTGAACTGCGGCTGGTGCTGGTAGGCGCTTTCAGTGAGGCTGGCCGCGTACAGGTTCTGCTTGGCGTAGTGTGGCGCCTTCTTCTCAAAGCCTTCATCCTGAAAGCTCCGGTTCACGTCGGCCGGCAGAAGCAGAAGGCCCGCGATGTTGTCCCTGGCCTTCTGGAACTCGTCACGGCTCGCGAAATCGGATTCATAGCGCTCGAAGTCGTCGGCCCAAATGTGCTCGATGTCGCAGGCGTTCTTGCTCTTTCGGTCGACATACTTGTCAAAAAGGTCGGGCTTGCCGGAGCGCGCCTCCGTATAGGCCGTGAGGCGCGCCAGCATGTGGTAGATGTAGCGGCGGCTGAACTGGTTCAGACCCAGGTCGTCGATGCCGAGCCGGTCCCCGCGCTTGGCGATCCCTTCGAAAGTGACCTCGTCGGCCTCAAGCCTCTCGCGGAGAATGTCCGCCAGTTCGTCCACCGGCTTCCGCCTAATGTCGCGGCACAGCAGGAACATCGCGTAGGCGGTGCTGGAATAGCCTACCCTGACATAGTTCGTCACGCGTCGCATGATCCAGATGTCGAGATAGGTCGCCGTCAGAACCATCTTCCTCCGGACCGTCTCGTCGTCGTCGGAGATGCAGAGCGGGGCCAGCAGGACCGTGTTTTGCCACGTGAACTCGTTGTGCGCGTTGTAGTAGATCGCCTCCATGCCCGGCGTGTAGGTCCGGCTGGCTTCAAGGATGCGCTTGTAAGCCTTGGCGAAGAAGGGAAAGGCCTCGGACATGAACGAAATGTTCGATCGGTCCTGTCCCAGACCGAGGGTCGCGGACGTGTCGCGGACCCATCGGTGAAACACCGTGCCGATCAGTTCCCAGTCGCGGTCCGTCGACTTCGCCTTGCGTTCGCGGATCGTCTCCGCGTGCTGCGCCCTGAGCCACGCCTTGATGCAGGCCGAGTCCCGCTCCGGGTCCTGATCCTGTTCGCCTCCCCACGAGATCAGCTCATAGACCTCGTGCTTCCAGTTCTGGTTCGCTATCCGTCGCTTCTCGGCGTCGGTCACGGGCGCCAGCAGAAAGGCCTTGAGCATGTCGACCGGGCTCAGCGGCTTGCCGCGGTCGTTCATCGTCTCGAAGATCGCGTAGGCGTAGCTGTCGTTGTCGGTGGCGATCTCGATCAGGCCGACATTGCCCATCAGCCAATAGACGAAATGCGGCAGCGCCTCGCCCAGTTCGCCCACGAGATCCTGTTCCTGGATGTTCCCGTAGCGCGCGAACATCGTCTGGATCGAACTCATCATGGCTGTCGGGACTGAACTCCCTGCCCTCGAACAGCGCCCGGATCACCGGCTGACGTTCGGGAATGTCGAGGTTGAACTTCGGCTCTCCATAATTGTCGGAGAAGATCAGCGGCGCGATGTTCGCCGCCACCCCCAGACCCAGCTCCGTCGCCCGTCGGTAGAGATGGATCAGCAGCAGGGTGAGCGAACTGACCCGCTGCTGGCCATCCACCAGATAGCTTCTGGTGCCGCGCTTGCTGACGATGATCGATCCGAGGAAATAGTCCTCGTATCCCGCGACAGCCTTGGTCTCGTCCCCGTCGCGGTAGCTGTCCGCGGAACTTGGCGACCAGATCCTCCAGCAGCTCCTCGATGTGTTTTCGTTCCCATTTGTATTCGCGCTGATACTCGTCGATCGAGAACGACGCGCCCTGCAGAAGCTCCCGCACGGAGCGGTAGTTCGGGACGATCACGCTCATGCCCGCAACCTCGCGTCCGCGTCCCGATCCGGCAGAAGTCGTTCATGCGCGTGTTTCCTCCAGTCGCGTCCACGGTATGGGAGCCCAGATCCAGCCTTCGGAAGCCGGAGTCTCGGCTGTTGGCGGCTCAAGCCGCTCTAAGTTCATCTGGAAATCATGGGCCACGCGGGCGCAGATCCCGGCGTCGTGAATGTCGGCGGCGCTTCCGGTCTTGGGGATGTTGGCATCGCCGGGTCGCGGACCAAGGCGCTTTCTGCACAACGCCGGATAGGTTTCGATCACGGTCAGACACTCGCCATCGGTCCAGACGCCGGGCGAGAGGCGCTGCGGGGCGAAGCGGGCGATGACATGCATCGCTTTCGTCGCCTGACTGCCGATCATGTCCTTGATGGCCGAGAGCGGCGTGATCCCTTCGTCCACCAACCGCCGTTCGGTCTGGCGGAAGAGGTAGGGGTTCGCTGCCGACCGGCCGATCTGATCGACAGGGACCCCGCCCGCGATCATGCGGGCGAATGCCTCGGGGAAACCGAGTGGCGCGTCTATGGCGAGTGTGGCATGGCAAGTCCGGGCGGGGTTGCCCAGCTTGCAGAGTGCCAACAGCGCGGCGAGAAATGTCGCGGTCGTAGTCGCGCTGTTGATCGTCTCGCGCAGGTTGCCACGCCAAGGATGACCGAGGATCTGACCCCCGTGATCCAGCACAACCAGCGCGTCCCGGCTCTTTTGGTTCTTGTCGCAATTCCAGCCGCCGACATCCCAACCGATGAACAGCCGCTCGTCAGGGTCGCTGTTCACCATTCAGCGCGCGCCGCGAAGGGCGTCGCAACTCGCCCAGAGCGAGCTGTAGATTTCAGATTTCTTAACCGCCACGTGGCCTCCGATGATCCTTTATGAGATCGAGGGGCGCGGTGTGGTCTGCACCGACCCTTGCTCATCGAATTTCTAATCTTCCGGTGGAGCCTGCAAAACCATCTTCTCCGGGACCGACGGCTTCGGCATCATGCCCTGCTCCGTGCCGGCCGCCGGATACCTGAGCGACTGTTTCGACCTTTCGTGCCAGATGGCCGAATCCTTCGCCGACCCGCAAACTCATTTGCGAGGAAAGCAACCGCCCCTGCAAGCTCCGGTTGCGCTGACTTCCATGCCATTTCGCCGTGCAAGATGCGGTCTCTGCACCTGCACAGTCGCGAAGACTCCGCCCAGAACACCACCAGCCAGGTTGTCGGCGGCATCCGCGGAAACGGCTGATGCCTTCTGATATTTCTCCTATTCCTTCTCGGCGATCGTCTCATTCTGGGCTCCCTGTGCCTCCTCGAAGGACACAAGGCCAGCCCGCTGCACGATCGCTCAACGGCATCGATCTCGGCAGAGGCTCCGAGTGACCGGAGGCCACGGGATCTGCGACCGGATCAAATCGGAATTGCTGACCGGATGTTATCGGAACGCCTGATCGGATGAGCCCGGAACGCGCACCTCAACCGGCGACGTCCGCATCGCGGCACTGGCGATACCCGCGAAAGCTGTGCAAAGTATGCGGAAAACAACCCGCTGGAGCAGGGCCATGAACGCTGTCGAAATCGAGGAGGCCGTCTCCGCACTCGCCGAAGCCCTCTTCGATCCCGAGGAATTCCCGTTCCAGTTCCTCCAGGCGTTCGGCAACAAGGAGGCGACCCTCAACCGCCTCCGCAGCGGCAACACCAACAAGTCCGACGTGGACGGCATCCTGCAACGCAACAACATCCACATCGTCGTCGCCGAGCCCGGCACGACCGTCGAAACACTCGCCCGCCTGCGCGAAAGCCCGATGACGGCGCGGCAGAAGGCCCGCTTCATCCTCGCCACCGACGGCGCACAGATCGAGGCGGAGGAGTTGGCCTCCGGCGAGGTTCTGTCCTGCGCCCTGACCGATCTCGGCAACCATTTCGGCTTCTTCCTGCCGCTCGCCGGCATCTCGACGGTGGCCGAGGTCAAGAACAACCCCATCGACATCAAGGCCACCGGACGCCTCAACCGCCTCTACGTGCAGCTCCTCCAGGACAACGCCGACTGGGACACGAAGGCCAAGCGCGGCGATCTCAACCGTTTCATGGCCCGGCTGATCTTCTGCTTCTTCGCCGAGGACACCGGCATCTTCATGGGCGACAACCTCTTCTCGGCCACGATCCGGCAGATGACCGACGCCGACGGCGCCAACACCGCCGAGATCCTGTCCGAGCTGTTCCGCGCGATGAACCTCGACCCGCGTAAGGGACCGCGCGCGCGTGCGTCCCTGGGCCGACGTTTTCCCCTTCGTGAACGGCGGGCTCTTCGCCGACGACATCGGCTGCCCCGCCTTCTCGCGCACCAGCCGCGCCTACCTGATGCGCGCGGGCGAGCTCGACTGGAAGACCATCAACCCCGACATCTTCGGCTCGATGATCCAGGCCGTCGCCGACGACGACGAGCGCGGCGAGCTCGGCATGCACTACACCTCCGTCCCCAACATCCAGAAGGTGCTCGACCCGCTCTTTCTCGACGACCTGCGCGAGCAGCTCGAGAAGGCCGGCGACCAACAAGCGCATGCTCTTCAACCTGCGCACGCGGCTGTCGCGCATCCGGGTGTTCGACCCGGCCTGCGGGTCGGGCAACTTCCTGGTGATCGCCTATATCCGGATGCGCGAGATCGAGGACGAGATCATGCGCCGCCGGGGCGAGGCGCTGGACCGCTCGGCGATCCGCCTGACCCAGTTCTTCGGCATCGAGATCAAGAGCTTCGCCGCCGAGATCGCCCGTCTGTCGCTGCTGATCGCCGAGTTCCAGTGCGACGTGCGCTTCATCGGCCAGACCGAGGCCCGCGCACTGGTCCTGCCGCTCCATGCCACCGGGAACATCCGGCAGGGTAATGCGCTGCGGATCGACTGGGAGGAGGTCTGCCCATCGGTGACGGTTTCGGCCGAGGAGCAGGATCTGGGCGGACCGACGGGCCGGCTGAACCTGTTTGGAGGTGGCGAAGAATGGGAGACGTATATCTGCGGCAACCCGCCGTATCGGGGTAGCAAATGGCAAACACTGTCTCAAAAAGATGATTTGAAGGCTGCGTGGTCGACCTTTCCGCAGTTGGCGAAAACGACCGATTACGTAACCGGCTGGCTGGCGAAGGCACACGACTATTTGCAGGAGGCACCTTTATCCAAGGCCGCATTTGTGATGACGAATAGCGTGGTCCAAGGTCAGCAAGCAGGCGACCTATGGTCACCACTCTTCGACGCTGGAACTACAATATTTTTTGCACACTTACCTTTCATCTGGAAAAACTTGGCTGCCAATAATGCCGGCGTTACCGTTATCGTAGTCGGCTTTACGAACATGAGAGTCTATGACGCTCTCCTATTTGACAGCCAAGAAGTACGAACGGCCGATAGTATCGGTTGCTTTCTTATCCCCAACCAAGGTGCCCTGGTTCGTCCGCATTCCCATTCAGTGTCGGGCCTACCTGAAATGGTCTTTGGCAACATGCCGCGAGATGGAGGTGGCCTCATCCTTACACCGGAAGAAGCTGATGCTCTTCGGCGTCAAGCACCCGATCTCAATATTGTCCGGCCTTACGTAGGATCGCAGGAACTTATTCGGGGCCAAAGGAGATACTGCATGTGGATTGAGGATTCAGTTCTGGAAAAGGTCAGGACTATTCCAGAAATTGCGAGACGTCTCGATCTTGTCCGCGATGAGCGAAAAAACAGCAAGGCTGCGTCGACCAGAGCTTACAGCGAACAACCGCATCGGTTTGTGCAACGTGCCGGCGCTGCTAACAATATGACCATCGCGATGCCTGGAGTTTCATCAGAAAATCGCGAGTATCTTCCGGCAGATATTTTGCCGAAGGGCTCCGTTATATCGAACAAGAATTTTGGATTGTTCGATGCAGACATATTCAACTTCGCTTTAATGGTTTCAAAGCTTCATGTTGTCTGGGTAGGGACTGTCTGCGTGAGAATGCGGAGTGATTTTTCCTACTCCAACACCCTCGGTTGGAACACTTTCCCCGTCCCGAAGCTCACCGAGACCGACAAGGCCAACCTCACGCTCTGCGCCGAGGACATCCTGCTCGCCCGCGAGGCGCATTTCCCCGCCACCATCGCCGAGCTCTACAACCCCGACAACATGCCCGCCGACCTCCGCGTCGCCCATGATCGCAACGACGAGACTCTCGAGCGCATCTACATCGGCCGCCGCTTCCGTAACGACACCGAGCGGCTGGAGAAACTCTTCGAGATGTACACTAAGACGACCGCCAAGAAGGACAAGGCCTCGTGATGATGACACCTTCTGAGGCGATCCGCCGTGATCAAGTCTGGTTGCGCCCTTTTGGGAGTTTCACGCCAACCGAGCAGGGCTACATGGGCTTCCCATCTCAAAAGACCCGAGACGGATTTCTTGGTGAGATAAGAGATGGCGCGTTGGTTATCATCTGGATCAGGCAGGCCGATGGCGACAAAGACTGGAAAGGTCGGTTTCGCGGAATCCTGCGTCTGGAACGTCGTGCCGTCCTCGCGTCCGACCACAGCACGACTTCCGGCGAGGCCCAGCGACGCTCCAACAACAGCGCGTTCCTCCACGCGGTTCCTGTATTTCAGGCGTGGGAAGCCGATCCGTCGCAGGTTGTCATGATGCAAAGCTTGATCCCGAGCCTTTGGCCAAATCACACGAGAACCATCGGAACGCGGTCCCGTCGGATGGATCCGGCTGAGACACCCAATCTCCTCCCATGTCGGATCAGGGAGATAAGCGTCTACGGTCATGCACCTGTGACGCCTGGACCCTACGAGACCGCTGCGAGAACTTTCAAATGACCGATCACGTGAAAACCGCCCCCTCCGTCTCGGTCCGCTATGCCGCGACCGGCGCGTCCAAATCCTCCAACGAGATGGGCATGCGCGCCATGCAGGAGCGCGCCTGGATGAAGCGCGGCGAGCAATATCTGCTGATCAAGTCGCCGCCGGCCTCCGGCAAGTCCCGCGCGCTGATGTTCATCGCCCTCGACAAGCTGGAAAACCAAGGCCTGCGGCAGGCGATCATCGTCGTGCCGGAACGCTCGATCGGCGCCTCGTTCCGCGACACGCCGCTCTCGAAACACGGCTTCTGGGCCGACTGGAAAGTGGCCCCGCAATGGAACCTCTGCAACGCCCCCGGCGCCGACGACCCGAAGGTCGCCAAGGGAAAGGTCGACGCGGTCCGCGCGTTTCTCGCCTCACCCGAGCGCGTTCTGGTCTGCACCCACGCCACCTTCCGCTTCGCGGTCGATGACCTGGGCGTCGAGGCCTTCGACGACCGGTTGATCGCCATAGACGAGTTCCACCATGTGAGCGCCAACCCCGACAACCGGCTCGGTGCCCATCTGCGCGCCTTCATGGTCCGGGACCGGGCGCATGTCGTTGCGATGACCGGAAGCTATTTCCGCGGCGATTCCGAGGCGGTGCTGATGCCGGAGGACGAAGCGCGCTTCGAGACCGTGACCTACACCTATTACGAGCAGCTGAACGGTTACGAGTACCTCAAGTCGCTCGACATCGGCTATTATTTCTACGCGGGCCGCTACCTTGACGCGATCTCCGAAGTGCTTGACCCGTCGCGGAAAACCATAGTCCACATCCCCAACGTGAACGCCCGCGAAAGCCTCGGCGACAAGATCCGGGAGGCCGAGGACATCATGCACGCCCTCGGCACCTGGAAGGGCGCGGACGAGACCACCGGCTTCCAGCTTGTCGAACGCCCCGACGGCACGATCCTGAAGGTCGCCGATCTGGTCGACGACGACGGCGCGCGGCGCGACCGGGTGATCGGCGCGTTGAAGGATCCGAAGCACGCCGACGACCGCGATCATGTGGACATCATTCTCGCCCTCGGCATGGCCAAGGAAGGCTTCGACTGGATCTGGTGCGAGCACGCCCTGACCGTGGGGTATCGCAGCTCGCTCACCGAGATCGTCCAGATCATCGGCCGCGCCACCCGCGACGCCCCGGGCAAGACCAGCGCGCGTTTCACCAACCTGATCGCCGAGCCCGACGCCTCCGAAGAGACCGTCAACGAGGCGGTGAACGACACCCTGAAGGCCATCGCCGCGAGCCTCCTGATGGAGCAGGTCCTGGCGCCGAAATTCCAGTTCACCCCCAAGAGCACCGGCCCGAAAGAGGGCTACGACTACGGCGAGGGTGGATATCAGGCCGGCGCGAGCAATGTCGGCTTCGACCCGCGCCAAGGCCAGTTCCACATCGAGATCGGCGGCCTCGTCACCCCGAAGACCGACGAGGGAAAGCGCATATGCGAGCAGGACATCAACGAGGTGCTGGCCTCCTTCATCCAGGATCGCCCGGCCCTCGAACGAGGCGTCTTCGACGATGAGACGCCGGCCGAGGAACTCACCCAACTGAAGCTCGGCAGAATCATCGCCGACCGCTATCCCGATCTCCCCGAGGAGGACCGCGAGGCGGTGCGCCAGCATGCCGTCGCCGCGATGACACTGACCCAGAAGGCCAAGGAGGCGGGCCCGGCCCACGAGCCCGGCGAGATGCCACCCGCCAACACCGCCTTCGTCGAGGGTGTGCGGCGCTTCGTGACGGACGTGCGGGACCTCGAGATCGACCTGATCGACCGGATCAATCCCGTTCCTCGACCGCCCGCGCGATCCTCGCCAAGGCGATGGACGAGCGGACGCTCAAGGAAGTCGCCGAGATCATCGCCCGCAAGCGGATCACGCTTACCCATGACGAGGCGCGCATGCTCGCGACCCGTGCCGTCAAGTTCAAGAAAGACACCGGACGCCTCCCCTCGATCACCTCTCCCGATCCCTGGGAGCGCCAGATGGCCGAGGGCATCGCCTTTCTCCAGCGCAAGGCGGCGGCGGATGTCTGAAAAATCCGACCTCGACATCCTCGCCGAACTCGGCGTTGAGCCGCTGCGCAAGACCAGAACCGCACAAACTCCGCGGGAGGCGCGGATCATCGCCGGCTTCGAGGACATCCAGAAGTTCGTTGACGAGCACGGCCATCCTCCCCGGCATGGATCCGATCACGACATCTTCGAGCGGCTCTATGCGGTGCGGCTCGACCGTCTCAGGTCCCTCGAGGACTGCCGGGTCCTTCTGGCAGACATCGATCATCAGGGATTGCTGACCGATGGAGACCTTGGGGACGAGACCTCGACCGACGATCTGGACGATGAGGACATTCTGGCCGCGCTGGAAGTGTCGGAAGATGACGGGAACGGTCTCACCACCCTCAGGCACGTCCGCTCGCAAGCGGAGCGTCGCGCCGCCGAAGATGTGGCAGTGCGCCAACCCTGCCCTGATTTCGACACGTTCAAGACCGTTTTCGACGCCGTCCGCGCCGATCTCGCCAGCGGCGCACGCCAGACCCGCAAATTCGAAGGCACATCCGAGATCGAGATGGGCCGCTTCTTCATCGTCGACGGCCTTACCGCGTATGTGGCCGAGGCCGGAGAGCCCTACATCAACGATTCCGGAAACCGCGACAGGCGCCTGCGGGTGATTTTCGACAACGGCACCGAAAGCAACCTTCTGGCAAGGTCTCTCCAGAAGGCACTCACCCAAGATCCCTCCGGCCGACGCGTGACCGAACTCGATTCGAAACCCGGCCCTCTTTTCGAGGCGCCGGTAAAGGTCGAGGGAACCGAGACTGGGACGATCTACGTTCTGCGAAGCCGCTCCGATCTCCCGGAGGTCGCGGAGCGACGCGAGGTTCTTCACAAGATCGGCGTGACCGGCGGGCCTCTCGAAAGACGCTTCGTAAATGCGTCCAAGGATCCGACCTTTCTCATGGCAGACGTCGAGTTGGTCGCATCCTATCGTCTGGTCGACATCAACCGCAGCGCGCTAGAGAACCTTCTTCACCGATTTTTTTCATCCGCGCGCCTCGAGATCTCAGTCTTGGATCGCTTTGGTCAGCCGATCCGACCGAGGGAGTGGTTCATCGTGCCCTTGGCGGCGGTTCGCGAAGCAGTGGATCGAATTCAGGACGGAACGCTTCACCGGTATGACTATCGACCCGAACTGGCAGCACTGGTCGAACGATAAATTCCAAGAGACGCGGCGAGGTCCGTCTTTCGGATGGGAACATTCTGCGCGTCGCCTCGCGTGCATCTGGATTCGAGTCTGAAGCTGAAGAAGCCGGCCGGGATTGTCGAGCCAAGAACCCGTCCGTCACCGCAGAAGCGAGGGAGGGAATCGCCATCCTGTGCGGGCTTGGTGCGGAAACAGGCATAACACCCAATTCGGCCGCAAAAATAGAGAGGCGACCAGAGGGCCTTAATTGGGGGAAGCGGCTCCCAGGACCTGCTGCCCGATCAAGGACAACATCAACCAGAACGGCTTGCGGATCTAACATAAGCCTTGGTCGCCTTGGTACGGTTGCACGAATATCTCCGAGGTTAAGGGCGAACGCTGGTTCTGCGACAAGGCCGAGGCATTGGAGGCGGGCTGGCGCGCCGCCCGGTCCAGATAGATCCGGCAGGAGGAAGCATGCGCACATGGCTTCTCGATCGGCCGACGCCCTGACGACGTTCAGACGGTCGGCACGCCTCCGCTGCAGATTGTGCATCGCATTTCCTTTCCGATCTGCTGCAGCCATAGGTAATTCTGAAACGTGAGCGCGTGGGGAATCATGCAGGCCCGGCAGCGGCCTGGACCGGAAAATGGTGTCAGACAGTCACGGCAGATCGACGGGGAGTCCATGGAACGCAGGATCACGCAGAGGTCCGAGAGGGGCGGGAGAAGGTGTGATTTCATACGCCCGCGACACACGTGTCGTTTTGGGTAAAGGTTTGATATTTAGGAGGTATCAAAATCGCGTTAACTCGATGGAAAGGTGTGTCACATTGTCTCGACTGGCCTTCGGGAAGACCGCTTCGATCAAAAGAAGCCGCTTGGTACTCTGCCGGGCGCATAAGCGTTGCGCCAGAAGGACATCGAGCCAGCTGATGAAGGCTTGCGTGGCCGCGACCGCCGGGGCTTAGATTGCGACGGCTAGAGTTGAACAGGAACGGGCGTGTACCCAATGGCAAGCAGCGAAATCCGTGGAAACTCAGAAACTCAGAGCGCAGATGAGCTAGCGCGCAAGGAGGTTACTTTCTGAGGACAAGGATCGATATATTGAGATATGGAAGACAGCTGTCGAAACGCAGAAGCATTTTAATGAAATGTCAGGGAAGTCTAGGCAATTAGGATTGACGTTTGTAGCAGCCGCGCTGGGCGTGGCTGTGGTGATGATTGCGAGAGGCGACGACTTCTCTTTGACTGTTCTGGACTGGAAGATTCACGTCGGTGTCTTGCTAATCTTGGCGGCCATACTCGCTCTTTGGGGTGTTCGGAGGCTCGATTTGGACGTTTACCATCGAATGTTGCGCGGCGCTGTAACATTCGGAGAAGACTTTGAAGAAAACTATATGAAGGAGATTTTTTCGCTTCAAAAAGGGATGACGCAAGCCATTTCCCACTACAGCAGGCATTCCGATGCAAGGGCAAAAAAATCGGATAGTGGTTACATTTATACCGGTAGCGATGAAACTCACTGCTGAGGTTAAGATTCGTCAATTTTATAATCATACAATCTTTTTTTTATTTACATCTGCTGTTGCTTTGTTCGCAATCACGAATTTTGCAACTGCCCAGGTTGGACCTGATAAAGTGTCTCAAGCTTCAGAATGTAACGCTTCTCTACAAGAAGATTTATATAATTAAGCCCGTTACTCCAGAATGAAACAGTTAGTAATTTGCGATTTAGACAATACGTTATATGACTGGGTTGGGTACTTTGTCGACGCATTCTATGCACTAGTGGATGAAGCCGTCAATCTGATGGACTGTGATCGAGAGCGTCTTCTGGACGATCTTCGGGAGGTTCATCGTAAGCATCACGACTCTGAGCACCCATTCTCACTATTGGAGGCAGATATTGTTCGGAGATTGTATGCCGGTAAGACACGCACCGAGATTGCATCTCTCCTTGATCCAGCTTTGCACGCGTTCAACTCTCGGCGCAAGGCTAGCCTGGCCCTCTATCCGGACGTTCGGGAGACCCTGAATATACTGGAGGAAGCGAATATTCGCTTGGTGGCGCACACCGAAAGCAAATTGTATTCGGTCGTTGACCGACTGACACGCCTCGATCTTGCAAAGTACTTTAGTCGAATTTATTGCCGCGAGCGCTCTAACTCCATTCATCCTCATGCTCACCGCGCGGAAGAATTTCTTTCTGGATTTGCAATGGAGAAGGTCGTTGAATTGAGAAATCATCAGCGAAAACCTAATCGCGAGGTTCTTCTTGAAATTTGCGCCCGAGAAGGAGTAGCGCCTGCCAACACAGCATACATCGGAGATAGCATGGCTCGCGACGTCCTAATGGCGAAACGCGCCGATGTGACCGCAATTTGGGCGAAGTATGGGACAGTGAGCCAACGCGCAGACTACGAGAGCCTGATTCGCGTTTCTCACTGGTCGCGGGGCGACATAGACCGAGAGCGGGCCTTGTCGAAAGAGGCATCGACCGTGGCCCCTGATTTCGTCGCGGAAAACTCATTCCGGGAAATGCTCCCAGCAGTCGGCATAGGGAACTTGGCGGAATAGATGTTCTTCTTTCGAAGCTGGAAAACTCCTTGGGCTGCTACCTACCTCTCAATTCTTCGTAGCTAACGGCAGAAATCTCTGCACCCGAGACTCCGACGGATCACTGGCACTTAGATCCCTTGGGGCCGACGACAAGTCGGGGGATGCGACCGTACTGATTCGTCGCGCGAGGGCCGCGCTCGACCTTGGGTGGGCGTGAAGCGCCGTCCCGTAGCGAGGGTCAGTCGCTGCCCGGCGTTGCCGCCGGGCGGGAGGGGGCGGGAGGGGGGGGCGTCCGCGTTCGTGGTGGGGTCAGCGGGCGGGGCTGAACAGGCGTTCGATCTCGTCGAAGACGCGGTCGATCAGGTCGCCGTGGGCGTCGCGGCCGATGAAGTTGAGGTGCCAGCCATCGGGGGTCATCTCGCGCCAGACTCGGATGGGGGCGGGGCGCGGGGCGGACCACGTGCGGCGGGGGGGCCGGGGGCGCCATTTCGGGCGTTCGGCTCGACGGGGTCGGTGGATTCGGATTCGACCAGGATCGGGAGGATCGTGGCCCATTGGGCTTCGGGGGTGCGGAGCATGGTTTCCTCCAGCGCGTGGCAAATTAGGTCGCCGTAGCCGCGTTCGACGGCGGTGGCGAGGCGCAGGGCCTGGCGGAGGGAGAGGGTTTCGGGGACGGTCAGGGCACAGTCCATGGTCTCGACGAGGGAGGCGAGGGTGCGCAGGCGGCGGCGTTAGGGGAAGGCGGCGCTGGCGGAGAGCGTTTCGACGGCCGCGTTAATCGTGTCGAAAACGCTGGCGTCGCGGGGGGAGACGGCGATGCGGCCGCGCTCCCAAGGGGAGAGTTCGGCGCGGATCTCGTTCTCCTCGAGAATGGCGGCGATGGCGGATGGCTTATACCCAGCGGAGCCATGAATGGCGCCGTGCTCTCGAAAGGTGGAGGACTTGATAGAGAGCGGGCGCAAGGTTGCCCCTTGCGCCCGCCACTCTGCTCACTGTTATTGCGCCATCCGGGTGAAGAACTCCGCAAGCATCGCCACAATCGCGAAGCCCTTGTTTTCAAGGGATCCGGCAGCCACTAGGCGATCTTTGCCGGACCAAAGGGCGCCAAAAACCCAAAAAGGACGAACTAAGGCGGGTCGGACACAACATCAATCATCATTCTATAATAGATTTCCATTTTGCTCACCCGTATTTCTTGCACTTCATACATGCGCCTTTCCAAACCTCCGCTGCCTGACGGCAACCACATTGGCGTTCAGGAGGCCGTTTCGTACCCTTGGTCGTCCCCCGACCGGGCAGTCCCGACATATCCTCTGTCGGGCCATTGGCTCGGAACGAGGATCTACCGGACCACCGTTTCGGGTTTCCGTACCGCGTCTTCCGGCCAATCTCTTTCCCGGGGAGGACGACGATGAAAATGACAAGCAGCGTTCATGAGGATCACCAGCCGACGGATATCGAAACGCGGCCGATGGTGACCGAGCTCGGCGAGTTCGACGCGTTCGCCGAGAGCTGGACGGAATTCGGCGGGAACGGGCCGCGCCGACGCCACGCCGTCCTGCTGAGACACCGCAGATCGGGCGCCTCGCGCCGCGGCGATGATCTCAGCTCCGCGCTGGGAAGGCCGGTCGCATGGAGGGAGGCGATACCCTTCATCCGTCTTTCACTCGAGGCCCTTGCGGACCGATGCAATACTATCCTTCACGCTCAGGGAGCCTGCGCGGTCGCGGAAGCGGAAATCGGCCCGATCATCGCGGAAAGACACCGCGCCCACCTGCTCTGGATCGGCAAGCGGATCGGCGGCCCCCTCGGCGAACTCTTCGGGGTCGCGGCGCGCAAAGGATACGCGCCGGTTCTCGAGCCCGACACCTTCCTCCTTCACCCGATCGACCGGCCCGATCATATCGTCTTTCGCGGGTGGTACGACGCCTCGGATGTTTCCACGTCCCTCGAGATGGCCGCCTCGCTTCCGGAGATCGCTTTCGTGACGACCGCGCATGAGACGATCGCCGCGAGGTCGATCCGAAGGCGCGCCGGCGAAGAGGGGCTCGAACTCGATCCGGCCGAGGACGCGCCCGTTCTCCGGGAGAGACGAAAGGAAAGCCGCGGATAGGCACCCGGAGCCGCCGCGTAGCACGCGGGGGCGGGAGCGACACGCTCCGCGCGCGCTCAGATGCCGACCTCCCTGCTGGCTTCGTCCAGCAGATCCTGGCCTTGGGTGACGAGGTTCCTCCCGCTCATGCGCGTCCTGTATGCGGAGGCGGTGCGCGGATCGTGCTGCCCGCATATCGCCAGAGCCGTCTGGAGCGCGCGCTCCGTCCCGACGCTGGCGCAGAGGTCGTGCCAGAGCGTGCGCATGATGCCGACCCCCGTGCCGAGCTCGGTCCGGACCTGCTCGGTGGCCCAGCCGGAGCCAAGCGCCGATCCGTCCCGGTCGGCGAGGAGCGGCCGGCCCTCGGCGCGGGCGTAGGCGTCCCAGAGATGCGCCTCGTCGGCCCCGAGCAGGATCGCCCCGTCGAGATAGGGCGTGCAGATGTCCCACAGACGTCCCGTGAGCCGATATTTGTTCTTTCGCGCGCGCGCGAAGAGCGCCCATCCCTCCAAGTCCCTCTGAAGGGTGCGTCCGATCACGAGCCGGTTGATGTCGAGCGGCCGGAGCGAGCGGGCGAGCGTGAAGGCGAAGAGCGCGCCGCGCATCCAGTCCATATGACGGGTCCGGGGATTGAACTCGACCCGCGCGTCGAGGAAGCAGGCGAGCGCGGTCCGGGCGACATCGTCGTGCGTGAGGCCGGTCTCGGCGAGGAACTGTTCCTTCGCCTTGACCGTCTTCCGCGAGCGCCACTCGTGGTGGAGCCGCTCCGATCTGATCGCGTTGACCGTTTCCGCCGGCGCGCCGATGTAGATCCCGAAGGTCTGGAGCTTGCCCAGCGTCGAGCCGATCGTGCTCGCCGCCAGCCCCCGCTTGAGCATTGCCGTCACATAGGCCGCGAGCGCCGGGATTTCGAACTCGGCCGGC
>CAVORV010000020.1:0-87057 GCA_963698685.1 uncultured Alphaproteobacteria bacterium | reverse complement strand
AGGTCCAGCCGGGGCCGAGACCGGCCCGGACCATGCCGCCGCCCGCGAAGAACTCGTAGAACGTGCGGGGCATCGTCCGGTCGATCCCGGTCGCGGCCGTCAGAGGGCCGCGAGCAGCGTCTCGCCGGCGCTGATCTCGCATTCGCCGGGGCTGTTCTCGACGTTCAGCACCTTGACCACGCCGTCATCGACCAGCATCGCGTAGCGCTTGGAGCGGCCGTGCAGGCCGACGGGGGGCGCGTCGAAATCGAGCCCCAACGCGCGGGTGAAGTCGCCGCCCGCGTCCGCGACGAAGCGCAGGCCGCCCTCGACCGCGCCGGTGGCCTTGCCCCAGGCGTCCATCACGAACGGGTCGTTCACCGACACGCAGACGATGGCGTCCACGCCCTTGTCGCCGAACGCCTTGGCGGTGCGCATGAAGCTCGGGACGTGCTGCGTCGAGCAGGTGCCGGTATAGGCGCCGGGCAGACCGAAGAGCACGACCTTGCGGCCCTTGAAGATGTCGGCGGACGGGACCTGCTGGACCCCGCTGTCGTTCATTTCGGTGAATGTGGCTTCGGGCAGGCTCTGGCCGGTTGCGATGGTCATGTCGCGGCTCCTTGAGGCAGGTTGAGGAAGACGGGATCAGCATATAGACGAACCCCTCGGGAACGCCAGCCGGGGAACGTCGATGGATCTCAAGACCGCCCGCATCCTCGTCATTGGCGCGGGCCAGGCCGGGGCGTCGCTCGCGGCGCGTCTGCGGGCGCTGGGGCATGTCGGGCCGTTGACGCTGGTCGGTGGCGAGACGGCGCCGCCCTATCAGCGCCCGCCATTGTCCAAGGCCTATCTCAAGGGCGAGATGGAGCGCGAGCGGCTGTTCCTTCGGCCGCCATCGTTCTACGCGGATCAGGAGATCGCGCTGGAGACCGGCGTCATGGGGGTGGCCATCGACAGGGCCGCGCGGATTGTGACGCTGTCGGACGGGCGGACGCTTGCCTACGATATGCTCGCGCTGACGACCGGGTCGGCACCGCGCCACCTTCCGGCCGCGATGGGGGGCGATCTCGGCGGCGTGCTGACGATGCGCGGCCTGCCGGACGCCGACGCGCTGGCGGAGTTCGTGAAACCCGGGACGCGCGCGTTGATCGTCGGCGGCGGGTATATCGGGCTGGAGGCCGCCGCCGTCCTGGCCGACGCGCGGCTGACCGTCACGGTGATCGAGCGCGAGCCGCGCATTCTCGCGCGGGTCGCCGCGCCCGAGACGGCGGGGTATTTCCGCGATCTGCACCGCGCCCATGACGTCTCGATCCGCGAGGGCGTGACGCTGGAGCGGCTGACCGGTCGCGAGGGGCGCGTGACCGGAGGGGAGATGGCCGACGGATCGACGATCCTCGCGGAGCTGGTCCTGGTCGGGATCGGCGTGACCCCCGCCGACGAGCTCGCCCGCGCCGCCGGTCTCGACATCGAGAACGGCATCGCCGTCGACGCGACCGGGCGCACGTCGGATCCGGCGATCTTCGCGGCGGGGGACTGCGCCAGCTTCCCCGGTCCCGAGGGGCGCATCCGGTTGGAGAGCGTCCCGAACGCCATCGAGCACGCCGAGGCGACGGCCGCCGCGATGCTCGGCGATCCGGCGCCTTACGTCGCGCGGCCGTGGTTCTGGTCGGACCAGTATGACGTCAAGCTTCAGATCGCCGGCCTCAACGCGGGCTACGACCGCGTCGTCACGCGGCCCGGCGCGCGTCCTGGCGGCCTGTCGGTCTGGTATTTCCGAGGGTCGCGTCTGATCTCCATCGACGCGATGAACGATCCGCGGGCCTACATGACCGCCAAGCGCTGGATCGAGGCGGGGCTGTCACCCGACCCCGACAGGGTCGCCGATCCGGCCGCCGATCTCAAGGACCTGATCCCGTGAAGGACCCGGCCTGATGCGGATCATCGGCGGCACGCATCGCGGCACGGCGCTCGCGGCCGTCGGCGGCGGCGATCCGGACGCGCGGCTGCGGCCCACCTCCGACCGGGTGCGCGAGAGCCTGTTCAACCTCATCGCACATGGCGGCTACGCCGATCCGCCCGCGCCCGAGGGCGCCCGCGTGCTGGATCTATTCGCCGGAACCGGCGCGCTGGGTCTCGAGGCGTTGTCCCGCGGGGCCGCGAGCGTGACCTTCGTCGATAACGGGCCGAAGGCGCTGGGCATCCTGAGGATGAACGTGGCGCGCCTGCGCGCGGAGGCGCAGACCGCGATCCTGCGGCTCGACGCGACGCGGCTTGGGCCCAACGCGGGCGCGCCGTTCGATCTGATCTTTCTCGATCCGCCCTACGGCAAGGCGCTCGGCGAACGCGCGATCAAGGCGGCGCGGGACGGCGGCTGGATCGCCCCCGCCGCGCTGATCGTCTGGGAGGAGAACGCGCCGATCGTCCCGCCCGCCGGCTTGACCCCGCGCGACGCCCGCCGCTATGGGGACACGATGATCTCCATCCTCACCGCCGACACGTGACCGAAGCCCGCCGCCTGCTGTCGGAGGTCTTCGGATTCCCCGACTTCCGTCCCGGCCAGGAGGAGGTCGTGGACGCCGTCGAGGCCGGCCGCGACGTGCTCGCGATCATGCCGACCGGCGGCGGCAAGTCGCTGCTGTTTCAGCTTCCGGCACTCACCCGGCCGGGTGTCACGGTGGTGATCTCTCCGCTCATAGCACTCATGCGCGACCAGGTCCGCGCGCTGCGCGCGGCGGGCGTGAACGCCGGTGCGCTGACGTCCCAGAGCACGCCGGAGGAGACCGAGGAGGTGTTCGAGGCCATCGACGCGGGCGCGCTCAAACTCCTCTACATGGCCCCCGAACGCCTCGCCTCGGGCGGCGCCTCGGCGCTGCTCCGCCGCATCGAAGTGCGGCTGCTCGCGGTCGACGAGGCGCATTGCGTCAGCCAGTGGGGTCACGATTTCCGCCCTGATTACCTGCGCATCGGGGAACTGCGCCGCGCCCTGAACGGCGTGCAGACCATCGCTCTGACCGCGACCGCCGACGCCGAGACCCGCGCGGAAATCGTCCGCCGATTGTTCCCCGACACCCCGCCCGAGATCTTCCTGCGCGGTTTCGACCGGCCGAACATCAACCTCGCCTTCGCGCCCAAAGACCGTCCGCGCGAACAGATCCTCGATTTCGTCGCGGCGCGCAAAGGTCTCTCCGGCATCATCTACTGCGCCAGCCGCAACAAGACCGAGACGCTGGCCCAGGCGCTGCGCCAGGCCGGCCACACCGCGCTCGCCTACCATGCCGGCCTTGAATCCGAGGAACGCCGCATCGCCGAGACGCGCTTCCAGGTCGAGGACGGCCTGGTGGTCTGCGCGACGATCGCCTTCGGCATGGGCGTCGACAAGCCCGACATAAGATATGTGGCGCATACCGACCTCTCGAAATCCATCGAATCGTACTACCAGGAGATCGGCCGCGCCGGCCGCGACGGCGCCCCGGCCGACACACTGACGCTCTATGGCGCCGAGGACATCCGCCTGCGCCGCGCGCAGATCGACGAGGGCGCGGCTCCGATGGAGCGCAAGGACGCCGACCACGCGCGGCTGAACGCGCTGCTCGGCCTCGCCGAGGCGCATCGATGCCGGCGCCAGACCCTGCTCGCCTATTTCGGCGAGACGATGGCGGAACCCTGCGGCAACTGCGATCTGTGCGCCGACCGCCCGAAGCTGTTCGACGCGACCGAGGCGGCGCGCAAGGCCTTCTCCGCGATCCTGCGCACCGGCGAGAGCTTCGGCGCCGAGCATCTGATCGGCATCCTGCGCGGCGACCGGTCGGAGAAGATCCTGCGGCGCGGCCACGACCAGCTTCCGACCTTCGGCGTCGGCAAGGAATTCGCCAAGGGCCAGTGGCAGGCGATCTTCCGGCAGATGATGGGTCTCGACCTCATCCGGCCCGACCCGTCGCGCCACGGCGCGCTGCGTCTGACCGAAGCCGCGCGGCCCGTGCTGCGCGGCGAACAGCCGCTGGAACTGCGCGAGGACACGTTCAGCCGGGCCGCGCGCGGACCGTCCCGCGCGCCCGCCGCGGCCCAGGTCGCCGAGGAGGACGAGGGGCTGCTCTCCGCGCTCAAGGCCCGGAGGCGCGAGCTGGCCGAGGCCGGCGGCGTGCCCGCCTACGTCATTTTCCCCGACCGGACGCTGATAGAGATGGCCGGACGCCGCCCAGGCACACTCGACGAGATGCGCGGCATCTCCGGTGTGGGCGCGGTCAAGCTCGACCGGTTCGGCCCGGATTTCCTCAAGGTGGTCGCGGGGGCCAACGCGGACATCCCGCATCCCGCGCGGCGCAGGCTCGCGGGTGGAGCCGGCGCGCCGCTTTACGACCGGCTCGAGGCGGCGCAACGCGCGTTGGCGAAGGGTCCGGACGGCCATGACAAGCCGCTGTCCTGCACCGCCTCGACGCTGGCCCGGATCGCGGAGATCCGTCCGCGAGATCTCGAAGCGCTCGCGCGCATCCTCGGCCCGGCCAAGGCCGAACGCTTCGGCCCGGCGTTTCTCGAGGCCCTGTCCGATTCCGACTGAAGCCGGGCGCGACCCGAGGATTTCATATGGGCATGGAGCCTATCGGGCAGTCCGGGGCCCCGCCAACAGGCGGGGAGAAACAGACCTTCCGGCCAACAGGCCGGTCCGCTTCGCGAAGCGTCCCCGCCTTGCCCCGCGCGCGCATCCCGGCTATTCGAAACGGGTCCGCGCAACAATATGTCCCGGAGATGCCGATGCCCGCCAGCGATCCGAAGCTTCTGGTCTCGACAGCCTGGCTGGCCGACCATCTCGACGCTCCGGACCTGCGCATCCTCGACGCTTCGTGGCACATGCCCGCCACCGGCCGTGACGGTCGGGCGGAGTACGCCGAGGGCCACATCCCCGGCGCGCGGTTCTTCGACATCGACGACATCTCCGACAGCCGCTCCGAGTTGCCGCACATGGTCCCGCCGACCGAGAAATTCATCAGCCGCGTCCGCGCGCTCGGGATCGGAGACGGCCACCGGATCGTCGTCTATGACGCGCACGGTCTTTTCAGCGCCGCGCGCGTCTGGTGGATGTTCCGGCTCTTCGGGGTCGAGGACGTGGCCGTGCTCGATGGCGGCCTGCCGAAATGGACGTCCGAAGGCCGCCCGGTCGACACCTCCGCGCCGATGCACCGCGACCGCCACTTCACCGCGCGGCGGAATTCCGGTCTCGTGCGCGACGTGACGCAGGTCGCCGCGACGGCGAAGCTCGGCGACGCGCAGATCATAGACGCCCGCTCGCCCGCCCGGTTTCGTGGAGAGGAGGCCGAGCCGCGTCCCGGCCTGCGCGCGGGCCACATCCCGGGCTCGAGGAACGTCCATTACGCCAGCCTCCTGAACCCGGACGGCACGATGAGACCCGTCGAGGACCTGCGCGCCGCCTTCGAGGCCGCGGGCGTCGACGTCGCCCGTCCGGCGATCACCACATGCGGCTCCGGCGTGACCGCCGCGATCCTCAGCCTCGCGCTCGAACGCCTCGGCAACCGTCGCGTGGCGCTTTATGACGGCTCCTGGTCCGAATGGGGCGCCTATCCCGATCTGAAGGTCGAAACCGGATGAGACGTTCCGCCGGAGAGACCGTCGAGTACACCGTCACTCATCTCGAAATGACGGACCGTCCGCATTATCCGCGCCCGCACCTGCCTTCGGGCCCGGTCTCGGCGCTCGTCGCGGCCGAGAAGCCGCCGGTCTGGTATTTCCTCAGCCTCTATGACGCCGTCGGCGCCGAGTATGAATGGACGGACCAGCACGAGCGCGAGCGAGCCGATCTGACGGCATTTCTCGAAAACCCTTCCGTCGTGCTCTACACCCTGATGCGCGCCGGCTGGCCGCACGGGTTTTTCATCCTCGACGCGCGCCAGGCGGGCCTCTGCGATCTGACCTATTTCGGTCTGGTGCCCGAGGCGCTGGGCCGGGGTCTCGGCACGTTCCTGATCGAGACCGCCGTCCACGCGGCCTGGGACCGCCCCGGCGTGACGCGCGTGAGCGTCAACACCAATTCCCTCGACCACCCGCGCGCCCTGCCGCTCTATCAGAAGGCCGGCTTCGAACCCGTGCGCCGAGAGACCCGAAGCCGCGTGCTGACCCGCGACCGAGACCTGATCGGCGACTGAAACCCGGAGGAACACCGATGTTCGAGACCCTGACGCCCCCGCCGCCCGACAAGATCCTCGCGCTGATGAGTTTCTTCGCGGAGGATCCCCGGACCGACAAGATCGATCTCGGCGTCGGCGTCTACAAGGACGCGCGGGGCCGCACGCCGATCATGCGCGCGGTCAAGGCCGCCGAGGCGCGGCTGCTTGCCGAGCAGGCCACGAAATCCTATGTCGGCCTGCTCGGCGATCTCACTTTCGTCGACGCAATGGCCGATCTTCTGCTCGGTGACGCCGCCGACCGCGCGCGCCTGGCGGGCGCCCAGGCCCCCGGAGGCACCGGCGCCCTGCGCCAGCTCTTCGAGCTGATCCGCCGCGCGAACCCCGAAGCCACGGTCTGGATGTCCGATCCGACCTGGCCCAACCACCCGGCGATGCTCGCGCATCTCGGCATTCCGGCGGAGACCTACCGTTATTTCGACGGCGAGACGCTCGGCGTCGATTTCGACGGCATGAAGGCCGATCTGGCGGGGGCGAAGCCGGGCGACGTGATCCTGCTGCACGGCTGCTGCCACAATCCGACCGGGGCGAACCTGAGCCCCGACCAATGGGCCGCGCTGACCGATCTGATCGTGGAACACCGCCTCGTGCCGATGATCGACATGGCCTACCAGGGCTTCGGCGACGGGCTCGACGACGACGCGGCCGGAGTGCGCCACATGGCGAGCCGCGTGCCCGAGATGATGATCGCGGCGAGCTGCTCCAAGAACTTCGGCCTCTACCGCGACCGCGTCGGCGTGGCGCTCGCCCTCTCGGCGACGCCCGAAGCCAGCGGCGTGACCAAGGCCAATCTCGCGACGCTGAACCGGCTCAACTTTTCCTTCCCGCCCGATCACGGCGCCAAGGTCGTCTCGATCATCCTGAACGACGCCGAATTGCGCGCCGACTGGATGGCCGAGCTCGAGGACATGCGCCAGGACATGCTGACGCTGCGCACCGGGCTGGCGGATGCCTTGCGGCGCGAGACCAATTCCGACCGCTTCGATTTCATCGCGAACCATCGCGGCATGTTCTCGCGGCTCGGCCTCGGGCCGGACCAGGTGGCCGCCCTGCGTGCGGATCACGGCATCTACATGGTCGGCGACAGTCGCGTGAACATCGCCGGCCTGCCGCGCGAGGGGCTCGACCGGATCGCCCGCGCGATGGTGGCGACCGCCGGGTAATGGGCGCGCTCCCCTACATTACGGCCGGGGATGTCGAGCATCTGCTCGACTG
The DNA here is from genome assembly GCA_963698685.1 of uncultured Alphaproteobacteria bacterium. Lineage (GTDB taxonomy): Bacteria > Pseudomonadota > Alphaproteobacteria > Rhodobacterales > Rhodobacteraceae > Amaricoccus. The sequence goes on along the minus strand of CAVORV010000020.1, from coordinate 79,669 downwards.
GACAAGGTTGGCGGACGCGCTGGCCGAAGGCCACCGCGCCCCACGCCCCGCGATCGGCGACACGTTCCTCACGCGCGGTGACGATACGCTGCTGTCCCGCGCGGCCTGGATCGACGGGATGGGCGTCGCGGTCAAGTCCGTGACGGTGCTGCCCGGCAACCCGGCGCGGGGCCTCGCCTCGGTCAACGGCGCGATGGTGCTGTTCGAGGATTCCACCGGCCTGCCGGTCGCGGTGATCGACAGCGCGCTGGTGACGAAATGGAAGACCGCCGGCGATTCCATCCTCGGCGCCCGGCTGCTCGCGCGGCCCGGGTCCCGACGCCTCCTGATCCTCGGCGCCGGCACCGTGGCCGCCTCGCTGATCGAGGCGTATCGCGCGGTCTTTCCCGGCATCGAGGTCACGCTCTGGAATCGCACGACGGACAAGGCCCGCGCGCTGGCCGAAACTCACGACGCGAAAGTCGCAGACGATCTGGCGACGGCGGTGGCGGAGGCGGACATGATCTCCTGCGCCACCATGTCCCGCGAACCCGTCCTCCGCGGCGACTGGCTCCGGCCCGGCCAGCACGTCGACCTGATCGGCGCGTTCAAAGCCGACATGCGCGAGGCCGACGACGCGGCGCTCACCCGGTCGCGGATCTTCGTCGACAGCCTCGAGACCACGCTCGACCATATCGGCGAGCTGAAAGACCCGCTGGCGCGCGGCATCATCCGGCGTGAGGACGTGCTGGGCGATCTCCATGACATCGTGCCGGGCCTGGTCGGGCGGCGCGGTCCCGAGGAGATCACGCTCTTCAAGAACGGCGGCGGCGCGCATCTCGATCTGATGACCGGCCGCGTGATCCTCGACGCATGGGCCGCCTCGAACCGATGAGGCTGGCCATCCTCGCCGACATTCACGGCAACGCGCCCGCGCTCCGGGCGGTTCTGGACGACATGGCGCGCTTCGCGCCCGACGCCGTCGCGGATCTCGGCGACGTGGTCAGCGGCCCGCTGTGGCCCGCCGAGACGATGGCGCTCCTGCGAGGATTCGAGGCCGTGCGGGTGCGCGGAAACCACGACCGCGCCATTGCGCGGACGCCGCGCGCCGGGATGGACCGCACCGACGCCTTCGCGGCAGACACCCTTGCGGCGGACGATATCGCCCAACTCGGCGCGTTGCCGGAGACCGCGCGGATCGGCGGCGACGTTTTCCTCTGTCACGGCACGCCGATCTCGGACTCGACCTATTGGCTCGAAGAGGCCGGTCCCGACGGGATCGTGCGCCCGCGCCCCCGCTCGGACATCGCCCGCGAGGCGGACGGGATCGACGCGTCGCTGATGCTCTGCGGGCACAGCCACGTCCCGCGTCTGGTCCGGCTCGAAGACGGCCGGCTGATCCTCAATCCCGGCAGCGTCGGACGCCCCGGTTTCGGCGCCGCCGGGTCGCCGCACCGGATCGAGACCGGGCATCCCTTCGCGAGCTACGCCTGGGCCGAGCGCTCCGGCGGCGCATGGTCCGTCACGTTCCGCTGCGTGCCCTACGACAACGGCGCCGCCGCCGACCGTGCCGCCGCGAACGGGATGGACGATTGGGCCGTCGCGCTCCGCACCGGATGGCTCCCCCGGTGACAGCGCTCCGTGCCCGCGCTAGGCAGGGCGGAGCCGTGCCCCGGGGAGACCGCGAATGACCGACGCCGCTGACTGGATCGCCGTGGATTGGGGCACGTCCAACCTGCGGGCATGGGCGATGGGCGCGGACGGCGCGCCGCTGGCCGAGGCGTCGTCCGGGGCGGGGATGAACACGCTCGCCCGCGACGGGTTCGAGCCGGCTTTGCTCGACCTCGTCGCTCCATGGCTGCGACCGGACGGCGCCACGACCATCGTCGCCTGCGGCATGGTCGGCGCGCGGCAAGGCTGGATCGAGGCGCCCTATGTCGCGACGCCCTGCGCGCCGCTCCATGCCGCGGCGATGGTCCGCGCGCCCGCCGCCGATCCGCGTCTGGCGGTCCATATCATTCCGGGCGTGTCGCAGGCCGCGCCGCCCGACGTCATGCGCGGCGAGGAGACGCAGATCGCGGGGTTTCTCGCCGGTCGGCCGCGTTTCGACGGCGTGCTCTGCCTGCCCGGCACCCACACGAAATGGGTCCATGTCAGCGCCGGCGAGATCGTCAGCTTCGCCACCTTCATGACCGGCGAGATCTTCGCGCTTCTGGCCGGATCGAGCGTGCTGCGCCACAGCGTCGGCACCGACGAATGGTCCGAGGCCGATTTCGCGGAAGCCGTCGAGGACGCCTTGGCCCGCCCGGAGAAATTCGCATCGCGCCTGTTCGGTCTGCGGGCCGCCTCGCTGCTGGAGAACCTGCGCCCCGAACGCGCCCGCGCCCGGCTCTCGGGCCTGCTGATCGGTCTGGAACTTGCCGGATCACGCCCCTACTGGCTCGGCCGCGAGGTCGCGCTGATCGGCGATGCCGGCCTCGCGCGGACCTACCGCGCCGCCCTCGCGCTCGGCGGCCTTGAGGCCGAGCCGCAGGATGCCGAAGCCATGACCCTTGCCGGTCTGGTGGCCGCTAGATTCTCTGTGCGGGCCTGAGGCTGTTTCGATTTCGCAGTTCCCGCCGACCGCTCGGATGGAGCTGCGTCGGCAGGCGTCTCACACACTCGTGTGTTCCACGATAGCCCGCCGCGCCGCGCCGCGGCTCGCCGAAGTTCGAACAGCCTGACCTGACTGGGGCCCTACAAATTTTTTCTTTTGGTCTGTGTCAATGCGCTTTGTCACGGCAAAAAAATCGTCATATCGGTGAACTCCGGCTGGGAGAACTTCTCACGCCGTTGCACAGAAAAGGATATCCTCATCAGAACCGGCTCCCTAATGACCGCTTTCTTCACAATCGCGTTCCTCGCAGGATGCTCATAAACGTCGCCGACCACTGCTTCGGCCTCCGCGAGCAATCCTGAGGAGCGTCTGGCGCGGGATTTCGAGCAGGTTGCGTTCTACAGATTAGTGAACGGAAGAAATGTCGCGAAAAAGCTCAACCGTGCCCGCGCGAAAGGCTGGTCCGAGCTTCTGCCGCTGGACACCATCGACCGCCAGTCACCGCAGGACTTCGCGCGCTGGGGACGCACCCTTGGGCAAGTGCTGGGGACCCCTCTTGAACTCGCCCATCAGCCGGTTCTGCCTGCCACCGAGACGCTCACGCTGATCTCGCGCCGCGACTACGGAAACGAGGTTCAGGTCCCGACCGCGATCCTGCGCTTCGCTCTGCCGAAGGCGACTCAATGGCGGCGTCTGACTGGAGCGGCCTTCGCGCGCTTCAGCGCGGGCGACCTGATCGGCATCCTGCCCGAGGGATCGCCCGTGCCGCGCCTCTACTCGCTCGCCTCCGCGCGCAGCGACAAGTTCGTCGAGATCGTGGTGAAGAGGCAGCCTGGCGGACTGTGTTCCGGCCAACTGACCGCGCTGGAACCCGGGCAGAGCGTCACCGCATTCCTGCGCCGCAATCCGGGGTTCCAACCGGGCCGAGGCCAAGCGCCGCTGATCCTGATCGGCGCCGGAACCGGCATCGGCCCATTGGCGGGTTTCGTCCGCGGCAACTCCAGGCGGCGGCCCATCCACCTCTTCTTCGGGATGCGTCACCCGGACAGCGACTTCCTCTACGGTGAAGAGATGCCCGTCTGGCAGGACGAGGGCCGTCTGGCCCGGCTTGTCACCGCCGTCTCGCGCGGGGCGCGGCCGCATTACGTCCAGGACGCGCTTCGCAATGAGGCTGCCGAGGTGGCCCGGCTGATCAGAGATGGCGCGCGGGTGATGGTCTGCGGCGGGCGCGACATGGCTGCGGGCGTCGCCGACGCGCTGGCTGAAATCCTTGCTCCCACCGGGCTCTCGCCCGCTGTGCTGAAAGCCGAGGGACGTTATGTCGAAGATGTGTACTGAACCGATGCGCCATGCCCTGAACGGTCCAACCATGGGCACGCGCTGGTCTGCGCTGTTCTTCGCGCAAGCTGGGTTCGATCCCGAACCGGTTCGCGCAGCGCTGCAGGGTGCCGTCGATGAAGTGGACGCGCAGATGTCAACCTGGAAGCCCGACAGCGATCTCATGCGCCTGAACGCGGCGCCGGCGGGCGCGTGGGTGGCGGTGCCGGACGGACTCGGGCGGGTTCTGCGACTCGGGCTCGAGATCGGCCGTGCCTCTGACGGAGCCTTCGATATCGGCATGGGCGATGCGGTGACCGCCTGGGGTTTCGGACCGCTTGCGGCGACACCCGACCGTATTCGCACCGCGATGAGGACTGACCGGCTGCCAACGCATGAAGCGTTGGAGATCGACGCGGGCAACGGCCTTGTCCGAAAGACATCGCCGGTTGCACTGGACCTGAATGGCATCGCGAAGGGGTATGGCGTCGACCGGCTGGCCGAGACGCTGGCGGCCCATGGCATCGACGACGCCCTTGTCGGCATCGACGGGGAAATGCGCGCTCTGGGGCTTCGGCCCGACGGGCAAGCCTGGACCATCGCGGTCGAGGCCCCGGACGCGGATCGCCGCGCACCCCATTCCATCCTGGCGCTTCAGGACGCCGCCGTGGCGACCTCAGGCGACTATCGCCACTGGGTCGAGGTTCAGGGGAGGCGTCTGTCGCACACGATGGACCCGGACCGCGGCGCGCCCGTGCTCGCGTCGCCAGCTTCGGTCACGGTCGTCGCGCGGACATGTGCCGAGGCTGACGCCTGGGCTACAGCGTGCATGGTGAAAGGAAGCTTGGAGGGCGTGCAATTGGCGCGTAGAAGCAACCTGAGCGCTCTCTTCATTGATCGTGAGGGCGATCATCTTCGCGAAACGAGAGTGGGACGGCTGTTCGAGACCCGTCCAGATCCCGAGCGCGTGAGCTGACGCCGGGACATGCACCAGATGACACCCTTGTTTCATGATCGCCTGAACGTCGCCCTGCTGAGCCTCGCATTGCTTGGCTTGGTATCCGGCCTCGTCCTTTGGCTGGTGGGGCGGCCGGACCTTGCCGATATCGCGTGGACGGCCGGTGTCGCCCCGGTCCTATTGGCGCTCTGCGTCGAGATCGTGCGCAGCCTTGCCAAAGGCGAAGTCGGGCTGGACATCGTCGCGGCGCTGTCGATGTCTGCCGCGCTGCTGTTTGGCGAGACCTTCGCGGCGGCCGTCGTCGCGCTGATGTATTCGGGCGGCACCTTCCTCGAGAGTTTCGCCCAAGGTCGCGCGCGGCGCGAGATGAGCGATCTTCTGTCCCGCGTGCCCCGGACCGCCACGCGGCATCGCAATGGCGCTCTGGATGAAGTCCCGCTCGACGACATCGCGCCGGGCGATCTGCTGCTGATCCGGCAGGGCGACGTCGCCCCCGTGGACGGGACCGTCGAGAGCGCCGGCGCGATGCTCGACCAGTCCGCGCTGACCGGCGAGTCGATGCCCGCCCGGCTGGCGCGGGGGCAGGACGTGATGAGCGGCTCGACCAACGCGGGCGAGGCCTTCGACCTGCGGGTCACGCGCCGCGCGGCCGACAGCACCTATGCCGGGATCGTCCGGCTGGTCGAGGCGGCGCAGAAATCCAAGGCGCCGATGGCGCGGCTGGCCGACCGCTACTCTTTGCTGTTCCTCGCCGTGACCGTCGCGCTGGCAACCGCCGCCTGGTGGTTCACGGGCGATCCGATCCGGGCGGTTGCGGTGCTGGTGGTGGCGACGCCGTGCCCGCTGATCCTCGCCGTTCCAGTGGCATTGGTGGCCGGGCTTTCGCGCGCGGCCCACTTCGGGGTCCTGATCAAGGGCGCGAAACCGCTCGAGGCGCTGGCCCGGATCACGACGCTGATCCTCGACAAGACCGGCACGCTGACGGACGGACGCCCGCAGATCGTGTCGATCGACCGGCATGGCGAATTGTCCGAGGACGACATTCTGTACCTCGCCGCCGCGCTCGATCAGGCATCGAAACACCCGATCGCGCAGGCCATCGTCGGGGTGGCCCAGGCGCGCGGGATCGCCTTGCCGATCCCCGCGAGCGTGGTCGAGACGCCCGGCGAAGGCGTTGCCGGGACAATCGACGGGCGCAGGGTCGTGGTGGGTGGCGCGGGTTTCGTCGCAACGCAGCTTGGGGTTGCCGACTCCGAAAGCACGGAGGTCGAGACGGGATCGGTGGTGGTTTCGCTTGGCGTTGACGGGAAACTGGCCGGCCACATCGTGATGGCTGACGCATTGCGCGCTGGCACGGCCGAACTGCTTTCAGGGCTTCGACAGCTGGGCGTCGGTCGCATCCTGCTGGCGACAGGCGATCGCCGCGCCGTTGCCGAAGCCGTGACGGCGGGCCTTGGCCTCGATGCCGTGCGCGCCGATCTGACCCCCGACCAGAAGGTCCTGCTGGTCCTGACCGAGCGCAAGAACGGCCCGGTCATGATGGTGGGCGACGGTGTCAACGACGCGCCCGCGCTGGCGGCGGCGGATATCGGTGTCGCCATGGGCGCGCGTGGGGCGGCGGCTTCGGCCGAAGCGGCGGATGTCGTGCTGCTGGTCGATCACCTGGATCGCCTTCTGCCGGGTATCGAGATCGCGCAGCGCGCCCGCCGCATCGCTGTTGAGAGCGTCGCTGCCGGGATTGGTCTCTCGGTCATGGGCATGATCGCCGCGGCCTTCGGCTACCTGTCCCCGGTGCAGGGCGCGCTTCTGCAGGAGTTGATCGACGTGGCGGTCATCCTCAACGCGTTGCGGGCTCTCAGGATCGTGCCGGGTCACGTAGGTCAGATCGAGGGCAGCCCTGGCGATACAGCAGTTCGTCGCCCGCCCACGCCGACATTCACCGCAACATAGCCCGGAAAGCCCTCTTGAGATGAGCAGACTCTCCCATTCCGAAGTCCACATGGTGCATCGCATCGGCTGGTTACGCGCTGCTGTTCTGGGCGCGAACGACGGTCTCGTTTCGACAGCGAGCCTCGTCGTCGGGGTCGCTGCGGCAGGATCCGGGCGTCCCGAGATCCTGATCGCCGGTCTTGCCGGGCTCGTCGCCGGGGCGATGTCGATGGCTGCTGGCGAATACGTCTCCGTCAGTTCACAGACCGATGCGGAGCAGGCCGACATCGCGCGCGAAACCCGCGAACTGAGGGAAACACCCGGGGCCGAGCTCGACGAGCTCACACGCATCTACGTTGCGCGCGGGCTTGACGATGGCCTCGCGCGCCAGGTCGCGATCCAGCTGACCGAGAAAGACGCGCTTGGCGCGCATTCGCGTGACGAGCTTGGCATCTCGGAGACCGTGACCGCGCATCCGATCCAGGCGGCTCTGGTGTCAGCGGCGACCTTTGCGGTCGGCGCTGTCATACCGCTCATCATTGCTGCGCTGGTTCCTTCGGCCCAGATCACTCTCGTCGTCGCGGTCACCACTCTGATCGCGCTTTCAGTGCTGGGCGGACTCGGGGCATCGGTCGGCGGTGCGGGTATCGTCAAGGGAGCCGTTCGCGTCACGTTCTGGGGCGCGCTTGCCATGGGTGCCACGGCCGGTGTGGGGATGATCTTTGGTGTGACTGTCGGCTAGGCGATGTCGTGCGGAGTCAGCGGCGCAGCCCCCGAAAGTATAAACAAAATCAATAGTTAAAGGTGGAGATGGTGTGGATGCCGCTCTCCCCAGACGACACCGCAATGTGCCAAGCTTGCGGTGTTGAATCAAAAGCTGAAGGAGAGGGCATCCATTGGAGAGATTACCATCATCATCTCGCAGTCTTCGCGTCCGCCGCACTGCTCGCACTTGGCCCTGACGCCGCCACCGCACAGGAAAGCATGCGCACCGAGTAGGTCCGCTTCGCCGCGGGGACCACCGGCACCACACTCTCCGACACGATCACCGGCCGCGATTTCGTGGTTTACGAGATCGGCACCGAGGCCGGCCAGCGCATGCGGGTCCGGATGAACACCGACAACGGATCGGCCTATTTCAACGTCTACGAGCCCGGGCGCGGACCGGGCGAGGAAGCGCTCGCGGTGTCCGAGCAGTTTGGTCCGATGGTGCCCGATCTGAACGTGTTTGACGGTACGCTACCCAGTTCAGCCTCGCGTGAGCTTTCTGGTGACGGCCGGCTTCTTCATCGCGGATCGCGGTGTGGTGGAAGACTACCTCGTCTTACATCTGGGAGTGAGCGCTGCTTTCTTGGCACTCGGCCTCCTGCTCGCCTCGATCGCCGTACAGTCGTCCGGGCTGGCGAAGCGCACTGCGGGTCTAGAGTACGGGGCGGCCGCGCCGCTGCGCACGCACCTGTCCCGCCTCCTACTGCTCCTTGCGGTGGCGGGGTTCGGACTGTGCGTCGTCCTCGCCGTCATTCTGTCGGGCATCCTCTCGCGGATCGGCGAGGGGTTCGCGGTGTTAGGCTGATGGTGAGCACGCAGGCCGCGCGGCTCTCCAGGGAGCCGACGTGCACCAGCCTCCGCCCTTTCCGGTTCCCACCACGCCCGGGCCTGGCGCCGACGCCGTGCAGACGCGGCCGCAGTCATCGTCGGCCCGGGAGCCACCCCGCCTTGGCCTGCCCGGAGGATCTTCCATGCTGTTCACACTGACGAAATGGCTTCTGTGGATATGGGTGGCACTCTACCTCGCCGCCCTGTTTCTCTTTGTCGTCGGCGCCTTTGGCCTCTTCGGATCAGAGAGCGGTCCGCTGGCGGGGGTCTTTCTCGTGCCCCTCGGCCTGCCCTGGATCCGGTTCGTCGACCGCTTTCCGGAGCAGCTATGGCCTTGGGTCGGTGCTGCATTGCCCCTCGTGAACGCGCTCCTGCTCTACGCTCTCCACGGCTATGCTCGGCACCGCCGGTAGGGACTCAGGCAAGACATCTGATTGGCTAAACGTTCTGACTGTCAGCGCCCGCAACCACTGCGACGCCGCTGCGCGCCCCAAGGTATGATCTTCTCGCCTGGTGGCACCATCATTCCTGGCGCGAGGCGACAGCTGCCAATTGGCGCGAAAGCCGCGGTGATCTTCGCAAAGTGATCTCAGGCAAGGGCTCCCGCGCCGCCGCCTTGAACTCCGCCGGGTCTTGGTTCGCCATCCCGTCTTGAAACGCTCTTGAGCGAAGCAGCCTCCCCGGCAATCGGGTTTCGCGTGGCACCCGCCTCTGCGCCGCCGGCACCATACTCGTAGACCGACGGCGTCAGGCAGATGTGCGGCCTCGCATCAGGACCTACCTCAAGAGACCAAGCCCCTCCATGTCCATGTCGAGCGGCCCGGTCAGATCCTCGATCGAATCGTAGAGAAGCTCGAGCGTGTATTGCGGATTATGGGCATAGTTTCCCGGATCGGACGTCGCCAGTTTCCAATTGTACGCGGTGCGCAGGCTGCGCGGGGTCCAAGCGCCGTAGGCGATCGCCTCGCCTTCGGATGACACGTCTATGACGCCGTCACCGTTCGCATCCGAGAAGAAATACGGATAGCGCGTTCCGTCGTAAACGATCGGCGCCTCCGCGACATCGGTCGCGTAGGTCTCGATCATGGCCAGAAGCCGCGCGGAATTCGCCTGGATGTCGGAACGGATGCCCACCGAGGTGTCGCCGCTGCCGTCATAGCTTTGCCGGGCGATGCGGATGTCCTGCGGCGTGTCGGCCTCGTGGCAGGTGAGGCACGGCTCGAAAGCGACCTCGAGCGTGTGCGGCTCATGGCAGGAATTGCACGACGACACGGGCCGGGCGTGGAAGAAACGGCCCGAATAGTCCCGTCCGTCATACTGATATCCCGCGCCGCCATAGCCCCCGAGCCATGTCGCCGCGGCGGTGGCATAGTGCGGATTGATGAAACCGAGCTCGGCGTTCGGCGTATCGACCTCCAGCGTTCCGGTGGCCTCGCGGACGTTGATGCCCGCCGTCCGACCCTGGTGGCAGGTCATGCAGGAGGCCTCGACGCCCTGGACCGGATGCATCAGCCCGCTGGGGAACTTCACTTCCGTGATCCGCGCGAGACCCGCGTTGTGACAGGTCCCGCAATCGACCACGCCGCCGATATCGACCGGCGCCTCGACCACGCCGGGCTCGCTCCCGTCGAGGCCGTGGTACGCCCGGAAACCCTCGCCGGAATGGCACGTGGCGCAGGCCGGGCGGATCTCCTGGTCCTCATCCCAATGCCGGAACGCCTCCGCCGCCGCGTTCGCGTGGGCGGAACGGAACCAGTCGGAGATCGCCTGGCTGTTCTTGATGTCGATGTCCGCTGGCGTGAACGGCCCCGCCTCGGGAAGAGCGAACGGAATCACCGCCTCCCCTTCCGCACCCGCCGCGACGTCGGCGGCGCCCGCGCTTTCCTGGCTCAACGCCGCGCCGCTGCCGGACAGGGTCACGATCGCGACGGCGAACGCGCGGAGAAGGATCGAGGGTCGGGTACTGGTCCGCATGATGCAAATCCGATCTCTGTTGCTGGCAGGGAAGCAGAATGAAAGAGTACCCGCCATCGCGGATCTGTGAATTGACCCAGATCAAAAACACCAAGGCGCGACCACGGTAAGGAGAAGCGATGCCGGCCCCACGCTTCCTCTCGGGTTTGAACTTGAATCTGGCGTCGCCCCCTCCCGGCGCGTCGGAGCCGGAGGAGGCCGTGACCGAGGAAGCGGGACTCCGTCCGCCCTCGGGCGGGCCCTTGCGGGTCGAAATGCTCGTGAAGGAGGATGGGATCGTCGCCCAAGGCGCTTCGCTTGCCCGTCTGCGCGACGCGCCGGAGATTCGCCTCGTCGCGCCGATGCCGGGACGGATCGCCCGGATCTCGCTCGGTCCGGGCCACGTGCTGTCCGAGATCGTGCTGTTTCGCGAAACCGGCGGCGATGTCGCGCGCCATCCGGTCACGGACGTCCGATCGGACCGCGACATGCGTCGCCTGATGCAGAACGCCGGGATCTGGCCGTGGCTGCGGCGGCGGCCTTTCGGCGGCATGCCGCACGAAAACGAGCGGCCGGCCGGGATCCTCGTCATGGCGGCGGACACGCGGCCGCTCGCGCCGGATCCGCGTCAGGCCATCGCGGGCCGCGAGGAAGCGTTCGAACGCGGCCTCGCCGCTCTGACGGTCTTGACGGACGGCCCGGTCTTCGTCTGCACCCGGCGCGGTCCGCCGCTTGTTCCGCGCGATGTCGGTCAGGGCCGCATCCGGGCGGTCGATTGCGGACCCCGTCATCCTCAGGGTCTTGCGGGGATCCGGATCCATGACGTCGCGCCCGCCACGATCGAGGCGCCGGTCTGGGACCTTCATGCCGAGGACGTCGCCGCGCTCGGCGACCTTCTCGACACCGGCATCGTCCCGATGACGCGCCTCGTCAGCGTCACGGGCGCGGCGCTCCGCGAGGCGCGGCTTGTCCGGACGCAGCCCGGCGCCGATCTGCGCGGATTGACGCATCGCTTCCTGAAGCCCGGCGCGCATGTCCTGATGTCCGGCTCGCCGCTTGACGGGCACGCGGCGCGCTGGCTCGCCCCGCGCCACAGGCAGGTCTCGGTCCAGTCCCGGCATGACGCGGCGACGCCGCCGCATTGGCTCGTCGCCGCGCTCACGCGATCCGCGCGGCCGAAACCGGTCATTCCCACGGCGGCGCTCGCCCAGGCCTTCGGCGCCGCTCTTCCGGCCGCGACGTTCGTGCGCGCGCTCAGTTCGGGCGATGACGAGACCGCGATCAAGCTGGGGGTCCTGTCGCTTCTGGAGGAGGACGTGGCGCTCGCCGATTACGTCACCGGCGGCGAGGCGCACCTGGCGAGGCTTCTGCGCGGCATGCTCGACCGCATCCGGACGGAGCTCGCGGCATGATCCGGGGCCTCTGGGAGCGCGAGACCGTCGCGCTGATGCTTCTGGCCGCCTTCCTGCCGCTGGCGGTCGTCTGGCTCTGGTTCGACGGGTTCGAGGCCGTCGCGCGCTTTGGTCTGGCGGCATTGATTCTCGTCTTCTGGAACCTCGTCTTCATGCTGGCGCGCGCGCAGCCGCCATCGCTCGCCTGCCCTGGTCACGGCGCTGGCCGTGGCGATGCTGGCGCCCGAGGACCTCGGGGTGTTCCGGCTCGTTCTGGGCATCAGCTTCGGGGCGGTGATGGGCGAGCTGGTGTTCGGCGGCTGGGGCCGGAACGTCGTGAACCCCGCGACCGTCGCGCTGTCTTTCCTCGGGTTCGGCTTCCCGGCCTTTCCATGGCCGGATTTCGTCGAGCCCGTCGCATGGGCCGCGATCCCGGCCGCGCTGATCGGCGTGATGACCGGAGCGATGTCTTTCGCCGTGGTCGCGGGCGCCGTAGCGGTGATGGCCGGTGCGGCCGGAGCCGGAATTCTTCCCGAACCGGTACTGCCGGCGGCCGGGATCGTTCTCGTCCTGCTGGTCTGCGACCCGGTCACGAGCGCCACGACGACGCTCGGCCGCGTGCTGAACGGCGCGCTCTATGCCGGTCTCGTCACGCTCTTCGCCGCGAACTGGCTCGGGGCCGCGTCCGTGCAGATCGCGGTCGCCGCGGCGCTGCTGACCTCGCTGGCGGCGCCGCTTCTGGACGAGGCCGCCGTGGCGCTCTGGCTTGAACAAAGAAGAAGGCGACATGGCCCACACTGACTGGAATCCCTGGCGCCGCTTCCTCGCGCTGCCCAACGAGAGCCGGACCAAGACCATCCTCATGGCCTTTCTCGTCTCGGTCGTCTGCGCCGTGCTGGTGAGTGCCGCGACGGTGCTCCTGCGCCCGATCCAGACGGCCAACCGCGCGGCGGAAGAGCAGGCGAGGATCGAGGAGCTGGTGCGCGGCATTCCCGGAATGACCGCGCTTCTCGAACAGTCGGGCGGCACGCTGTCGACCGTGGTGATCGACCTTGGCGACGGCCGCGCCGCCGCCGAGGTCACGCCCGCGACGCTGGACGCGGCGCTCGCGGATCCGGCCAACTGGACGGCCATCGAGTCCGGGGCCGACCTGGCCGGTCTCGGCCAACGACCCGACTTCGCGCAGATCTTCCTGTTGCGCGACGGGGAGACGATCTCGCTCGCGCTGCTCCCCATGACCGGACAGGGCTACGGCGGCCGCATCGACGCGATCCTGGCGCTCCAGGGCGACATGAACACGATCGCCGGGATCGCCATAACGCGTCACTCCGAAACGCCGGGTCTCGGCGGCCGGATCGACGAGAGCGCGTGGCAGGCGGGCTTTCCCGGAACCGAGGCGCGCGACGAGAGCGGCGAGATCCGCTTCCAGGTCGCGCGGGGACAGGCCTCCAGCGTCCACGAGGTCGACGGCATAACCGGCGCCACCCGCACCGGCAGCGGCGTGACCCGCATGGTCCGCTTCTGGCTCGGCCCCGAAGGTTATGGCCCGCTGATCGACGCCGTCCGGCGCGGGGAGTTCTGAGCGATGGCGCAAAGCACCGGCTTCCGCGCCACTCTGACCGATCCGCTGATCCGTCAGAACCCGGTGACGCTTCAGATTCTCGGGATCTGCTCGGCCCTCGCGGTCACGACAACGCTCGCCACGGCGCTGACCATGTCGGTGTCGCTCACCGTCGTCCTGACCCTCGCGGCCGGCATCATCAGCCTGATCCGCCGCCACATCCCCGACACCATCCGCCTGATCGTCCAGATCGTCATCGTCGCGGCCCTCGTGATCGTCATCGACCAGATCCTGCAGGCGTATTTCGCCGAGATCAGCCGCGCGCTCTCGGTCTATGTCGGGCTGATCACCACCAACTGTCTCGTCCTCGGCCGCACCGAAGCATATGCCCGTCACCACGCGCCGCTTCCCGCGATGGTCGACGCGTTCGGCAACGGTCTGGGCTATTCCCTCGTGCTTCTCGTCATCGGCACGATCCGCGAACTCTTCGGCAAGGGCGAGCTTTTGGGTGCCCAGGTCCTGCCGCTCGCCGATGCCGGCGGCTGGTTCACGCCGCTCAGCCTGATGCTGCTCGCCCCCTCCGCTTTTTTCCTGCTCGGCGGTCTGGTCTGGGCGGTCCGCACCCTCCAACCCGAGCAGGCCGAGGCGCCGGAGCATGTGCCGCCCCTGCGCGCGGAACCCGCCGAATGACCGACGCGTGGAACCTCTTCCTGCTGGCGGCTTTCGTGGACAATATGCCGCTCACGCTGTTTCTCGGGCTCTGCACCTTCCTCGCCCTGTCCCGGCGCTCCGAAAGCGCGATCGGCCTCGGGATCGCGATGACCGGCGTGCTCGGGCTTACCGTGCCGCTCAATCACCTGATCTACCAGGGCCTGCTCGCCCCCGGCGCCTGGGCCTGGGCCGGCATGCCGGAGCTCGATCTCTCCTACCTCGCGCTCATCGCCTTCATCGGCGTGATCGCCGCGACGGTCCAGCTGCTCGAAATGCTGCTCGACCGCTTCTTCCCGGCGATCCACGCCGCCTTCGGCGTCTTCCTGCCCCTCTTGACCGTGCAATGCGCGATCCTCGCCGGCAGCCTCTTCATGGTCGAGCGGAGCTACACGCTCGCGCAATCCGCCGTCTTCGGGCTCGGCAGCGGCTTCGGCTTCGCCGTCGCGGTCGTGATGCTGAGCGCGATCCGCGCGCGTCTCGCGTATGCCGATCTGCCCCAGGGCCTGCGCGGCCTCGGCATCGCGTTCGTGCTGGCCGGGCTGATGTCGCTCGGCTTCGCATCCTTCGCGCAGATGGCGGCCACGCGATGACCGAGATCGCCGTCGGAAGCATGATCATCGTCTCGCTCGTCGTCGCCTTGGCGACCGGGCTTCTCGTCCTGCGGCGCCTGCTCATCCCCGAGGGCGGGATCGACGTCGCCGTCAACGGCGCCCTGCATCTGGTGGCCCGTCGCGGCGACAAGCTGCTCGGCGTCCTTCATGACGCGGGCGTGCTGATCCCGGCCGCCTGCGGCGGCTCGGGCACCTGCGGGCTCTGCCGCGTGACCGTCACGGGCGAGGGAGCGGGCGAGCCCCAGGCCACCGAACGCGGCGTGCTGTCTCCGCGCGACCGCCGCGCCCATGTGCGTCTCGCCTGTCAGACCAGCCTGCGCGGCGACTGCGAGGTGCGCGTCTCCGACGACATCCTGAGCGCGGGCGGCGGCTTCACCTGCACCGTCGCCTCGACCCGGATGCTCGCGCCGCTCATCCGCGAGATCGTGCTCGACCTGCCCTCGGACCGCCCATCGACCTTCCGCGCCGGCGACTTCATGCAGATCACCGCGCCCCCATTCCAACTCGACTTCTCGACCCTCGACGTCTCGGCACGCTTCCGCGAGGCTTGGGAGATCGCCGGCTGGAGCGATCTCGACGTCAGCTCCGAGGCCGAGGTCACACGCGCCTATTCGCTCGCCAGCCGCCCCGAGGATGTCGGTCGCGCCGTCTTCAACATCCGCCTCGCCGTGCCGCCCGCCGGCCGCGAACACGACATCCCGCCCGGTCTCGTCTCCTCGTGGATGTTCGCGCTCCAGCCGGGCGAACCGGTCACGGTTTCGGGCCCCTTCGGCGAGTTCCATGTCCAGCCGACCGACCGCGAGATGGTCTATGTCGGCGGCGGCGTCGGCATGGCGCCCCTGCGCGCGATGATCCACCAGGAACTCGGCCGCGGCACCCCGCGCCGCATACGCTATTTCTACGGCGCCCGCTCGGCGGCCGATCTGTTCTATTCCGACGAATTCGAAACGCTCGCCGCCGCGCATCCGAACTTCAGCTGGACCCCCGCCCTGTCCGACCCCGCGCCCGGCGACCGCTGGACCGGCGCGACCGGCTTCATCCACGAGACCTTGAGGGCGGAGATGGCCGCCCATCCCGCGCCCGAGGACTGCGAATACTATCTCTGCGGCCCGCCGGTGATGATCTCGGCGGTGCTGTCGACGCTCAAGCGGCTCGGTGTCGAGTCCCGGTCGATCTTCTACGATGATTTCGGAGCCTGAAGCATGGTGGACAACGTCTTTCGCCCGACGCGGCGCAAACTTCTCGGGCTGATGGGCGCCGCTCTGGCATGGCCGGGACCAGGGCGCGCGGACGGTCTCGAGACGCTGTCGGGCAACGCTTTCGGCACGACATGGCGGATCGTCGGACAACCTCGCGACGGGTTCGCGGGCATCCGGCGGGACATCGAGGCGCTGTTCGACGGCATCGACCGACAGATGTCCCCATGGCGGCCGGACAGCGTGGTGAGCCGGTTCAACGCGGACCCAGCCGGCGCATACGCCGCCGAAGACGAACTGATCCGCGTGACACGGAGCGCCCTTTCGCTCGCCGAACGGAGCGGCGGCGCGTTCGACCCGACGGTCGGCCCGCTGGTGGCGCGCTGGGGATTTGGTCCCATCGAGGGCGGCCCCGAGCCGGACTGGCGCGCCCTTTCGGCCGGCGACGGCCGGATCGCCAAGACGCGCGACGACGTGACCCTCGATCTCTGCGGCATCGCCAAAGGCCGGGCCTTGGATCGCGCCGTCGATCTCGCCGCCGCCGCGGGCCTCGACGACCTGCTCTTCGACCTTGGCGGCGAGCTCAGCGCGGTCGGCCGGCACCCCACGGGCAGATCATGGCGCGTCGCCGTGGAGGCGCGGATGCCGACGGGCGATGCGCCAGCCACGCTAATTCTGCCGGCTGGGCGATCGGTCGCCACCTCCGGCCTGCGCAACCAGAGCTACGCGCTCGCCGGGCACACCTACGGCCACATCATCGATCCGCTCACCCGCTCGCCCGCCGAAACCGGTCTCGAATCGGTCACGGCCGTCGCCGACGACGCCATGACCGCCGACGGCTGGGCCACCGCGCTCTTCGCGGCCGGGGGCGCGGCCGGTCCCGAACTGGCCACGCGGCGCGGCATCACCGCGCTCTTCCTCGTCCGCACCGGCTCCGAACTCCGGCGGATCCGGACGGGTGGAATGGAGGATCTGCTGCTGTGACGGAGCCTTGCGCATGATGGAACTCCTTATGGCGGTCGCGATCTTCGCCTTGGCCGCGACGGGGCTGGGCCTTGGCCTCGTCTTCGGGCGCGGGCCGGCGAAGACCAGCTGCGGCGCGGCGGACCGCCTTCCGGCGAGCCGCTGCCACGATTGTCCCCTGCGCCGTCGCGCGGAATCAGGCGAGGCGGCCCGATGACCGAATACGGCATCGCCTCGATCATGCGCGCGGACGGACCGACCCTGACACCGGACACGCCGATCCGCCGGGCGGCGGCGCTTCTGGTCGAGGCGCGGGTTCCCGCCGCCGTGGTGCTGGCCGACGACGGCGCGCTCGCGGGCATTCTGACCCAGAAGGACTGCTTTCGTCCCGCCCTGCACGCGAGCTATTACCGCGAATGGAAAGGCCGCGTCGCCGACCACATGTCCCGCGATGTCATCACCGTCGACGCGCAGGACGACGTGATCCGCGCGGCCGAGATGTTCCTGGCGCATCCCCACCGGATCTTTCCGGTCCTGTCCGGCGCCGCCGTCGTGGGTCTCGTGCACCGCTCCGACGTGCTCGCGCTGCTGACCCGCATCGGCTGAAGCCCGGCCGACGCCGCGCGTGATTTCCAGTATCGCCCAGCGCTGAAAACGCCACCGCTGTCTGCCCGCGATCATTGTGCTTGCGGTAGGCTGTGCTCGCGGATCGGTCTCAGCCTGGACGGCGCACACCGTGTTTGGCGCAGAGGTTCGTCTCGATGCGCTCCGCGACCGTCGATCGCTTCCGTCTGCTCCAAAGCCGCGAACTCGCGCGGGAAAGAAGATGCAGCCGCATCAAAGCCGGCGATGTCTGGCGCGTGCCGCCGTTCGGACAAGCCGCCGTCCCGTTCACGTCGCCTCGTCGCGGGCCGCCGGAATGATGGCGCCTTCGATCAGACCCATCAGCTGTCCGAAATAGCCCCCGCTTCGGGCCGGGAGCGTCGGATCGGAGGTGATCGCGGCAGTCAGGCCGACGCCCGGAGCGACAAGAATGACCTGTCCGCCATAGCCCCGCGCCAGCGCGAAGGCGGTCCGGCCGCGCCCGCCGAGAAACCAGCCGTACCCGTAGTCCAAGCCCGAGAACGGCGAGCGCGTGCGCGGTTCGATCGAGCGCTCCACCCAGTCGCGGCTCAGAACGCGGGTCCCGCCCCATTCGCCGCCACGCCGGTAGAGCTCGCCGAACCGCACCATGTGCTCCGGGCTCAGCGCCATCTCGTTGCCGCCGAGGTAGCGCCCCTGCGGATCGCGGGTCCAGGCCGGGATGTCGATCCCCAGCGGCGCGCCGAGTCGCGCGCGCGCCAGCGACAGCAGGCTTTCGCCCGAGACCTCTGACAGCACCGCGCCGAGGACGTGGAAAGAGCCGGTCGAATAGAGCATCCGGCCGCCTGGTTCGGCTATGAGCGGCCGCGACAGCGCGTCGGCGACCCAGTCGCGGCTCGACACCCAGGCGCCATAATTCGCGCCCGAGGTCCTCTCCAGACCGGCGCGCATGGTCACCAGATCCTCGATGCTGATCGCGCCGACATTCGGATCGGCGCCGGGCGGAATGAGCCGGGGAGCCACCTCCGCCAGCGTCGCGTCGACCGACGGCAACTCGCCCCGGTCGAGCGCGGCGCCGGTCAGCGCGGCGACGATCGTTTTCGAAACCGACTTGATCTGCGCCGGTCTTTCGAGGCCCGGCCCCCGAAAGACCTCAGCCACCACCGGCGCGCCGTCGAGATTGATAAGGAGCGACCGGCACTGCTCAAGGGCGCGGGCCTCGGCCGCGACGGCCTGCCACGGCCCCGAGAGGGCGGACACCGGCAGGGCCGTCATCGCGGCTGCCGATGCGGCGAAGGCGCGGCGGGTCAATCGTGTCATGCGGCTTCCTTCACTCAGTGAGGGAGAAGATAGGCCGCCCTGCCACCCGCCGCGTTCAGGATGCCGTGAGCGCCGTCCGACTTGTGGCGTTTCCGCGCGACGATGTTATATGGCGCGGGTCAGACCCCGAGGAGCCGCCGCGATGAGTGCCACCGCCCCGATCACCCAGGATCTCCTGACGATCCCCCGCAAGGACGCGGGCGACGGCCTGCCGGACATAATCGGAATGACCCGCGACGGCTCTGCGCGTCGGCGCTGATCGAGGCGGGCACGCCGGACAGGATGGCCGCCATGCGGACGAGCCAGATCTGGAAATGGGTCTACCACAAGGGTCTGACGGATTTCGGCGCGATGACCAATCTGGCGCGCTCCTACCGCGAGATGCTGGCCGAGAGGTTCACCATCGGGCGGCCGGAGATCGTCACCCGGCAGGTGTCCGAGGACGGCACGCGCAAATACCTGCTCCGCATCGCGGGCGGGCACGAGATCGAGACGGTCTACATCCCCGAGACCGACCGGGGCACGCTCTGCGTCTCGTCCCAGGTCGGCTGCACGCTGACCTGCTCGTTCTGCCATACCGGCACGCAGCGGCTGGTGCGGAACCTGACCCCTTCGGAAATCGTCGGCCAGGTCATGGTCGCCCGCGACGATCTGGGCGACTGGGATCGCGACCCGGACGAGAAGCGGCTGGTCTCGAACATCGTGCTGATGGGCATGGGCGAGCCGCTCTACAACACCGACGCGGTGCGCGACGCGATGCTGATCGCGATGGACGACGAGGGCATCGCGCTGTCGCGCCGCCGGATCACGCTGTCGACGAGCGGAATCGTTCCGGAAATCGCGCGGGTCGGCGAGGAGATCAACTGCCTGCTCGCGATCTCGTTTCACGGCACGACCGACGAGATCCGCGACCGGCTGGTGCCGATCAACAAGAAATGGAACATCGCGGCGCTGCTCGACGCCTGCCGGGCCTATCCGCGCGCGTCGAACTCGGAGCGGATCACCTTCGAGTACGTGATGCTCAAGGACGTGAACGACAGCGACGCGGACGCGCGACGGCTGGTCAAGCTGATCGCGGGCATTCCGGCGAAGATCAACCTGATCCCGTTCAACCCGTGGCCCGGCGCGCCGTACGAGCGGTCGGACCCCGAGCGGATCGAGGCCTTCGCCGCCATCGTCAACAAGGCGGGCTATTCAAGCCCCGTCCGTCGCCCGCGCGGCGAGGACATCATGGCCGCCTGCGGGCAGCTCAAATCGGCCACCGAGCGGGCGCGGCGGGAGCGGACGCCCACCCCCGCCCCCTAACGCTTTCGGATCTACTTGGCCAATGTGTTCGAAGCGATGGCCGGCAGCAGCGGTCGGGCCTGGGCCGCCGACATTCCGGGTTTCAGCCTCGGATCATAGAGCATCTGGATCAAGTCCAAGTCCTGTTGTGAGTATCCCGTCGCAGCGGCTCCCGCGCCGAATATAGGCCCGGTTCCTCCTGCAGCGCGGTCAGACGCTCGGCCGCCGGAAAGACCGACAGCGCGGCCCCGCTGAGCGTCAGCACCGTGATGAGAACAAGGGCCACCAGACCCGGCCAACGATGAAAAGCGCGGATCATGGCCCGGTCTCCCTCACATGTCGTAGGCGAAGCTGGCGACGTAACGGCGACCCGCCACAGATGTGCCCGCACCGTCGGTCGTCAGGGGCACCGCCACCTCGTTGGGGCTGTCGCGCATGTCTTCGACGGCCGCGTCGATGTGGAGCGTGTAGCCCGCATCGAACAGCGCATCGGCGAGATCGAGCGTGATCTCGAGCGTGCGACCCGCGCCGACGCTGGCGCCGGTGATGCCGTTTACCTGCGCGGTGTCGCCGGAAGTGGCGCGGTACCAGTCGCTCAGGTGCTCGTAGTACTTCGACTTGTCTCCCGCCATCCACAGGCTGCCCATGTAGGCGCCGGAGGTGTCTGTCACGTACAGCGCAAGATAGGCGCCGTCGCCGCCGTAATTGTTGAGGGTCGTGGTGAGCGTCACCGGCCTTGCCATGGCGAGGCCGGGAAGCGTCAGCGCGGTGGTGAGCGCGAGCGTTGCGAGAAGAGATTTCAATTTCATCGGATCGGTCCTTGTTCGGAGAGTTGCTTTGGGGCGGCTCAGTTCACCTGGACCTGCGGCGGGGCGCCGTTTCCGAAAAGCCCGTTCTGCGGTGGGGCAATGGTTCCAGCGGGCGCGGGATTGCGGAGCGCTGCCGCGGCAATCTTCGTCATCGTCGTCGCAGTCTTCGTCGTCGTCATCGTCATCATCATCGTCGTGACCGCGCCGGGAGCCGTCCCGCAGGCGGCGGTCTTCGTCGTCGTCACTGGCGAGAACGAGGGGCATCGTCTTCTCCCCCTCTTCGAACAGCGCAGTGAACGGCCGAAAGCTTCCGTCGGCGGGGGCGTGCATCGCGCTCCAGGCCGGCACGCCGATGGCGGCGGTCAGCGCCGTCGAGGCGACGAGAAGCAACAAGGTCTTTTTCATGGCAGGGTCTCCTTTCGTCTGCTGCGGACAATCTGGAGTGCCGACCTGAGGGCTTCCTGACGCGCTGGCGGTTCCTGCTTCAGCTTGCCGTCAGGAAGAAAAGCGTCGCTGGACAGACAAAAGCCCCGCCGGCGAGGGCGGGGCGAGGTCGGGCCGAAGGGACGGTCGGTCCGCGGCCGTCGGGTGGTCAGGTGATGTCGCCGGGTCCCGGTGCGCGCTTGTCGCCCGTGACCATTGCGCGGGCGAGGTTCTCGCCATGCCGGACAGACGTCAGCACCACGCCTCCGACATGAAGCGCAGCCAGCAGCAGCATGAGATTTGCAAGGACCTCGTGCAGCTCTTCAACCGCCTCTTCGCCGCGCTCGAAGTACTCGCCACCGTCGTCGTCTGCCCAAGCGGGCGCCACTATCTGCGGCAGGTCTGGCAACATCGCCACGCGGGCCGGTTCCGCCATGAGCCAACCGGTGAATGCGGTACCCGACAGGGTCACGAGCAGCGCCACCACCATGGCGGCGCCGGCCGGGTTGTGGCCCATGTATCGCCGCTCCTTGCCGCGAGCCATGTCTCCGAGATAGGCGAGCGTGTCGCGTGGGCCTTTCAGGAATTGGGCGAAGCGCGCATAGCGGCTGCCGACGAGGCCCCAGATCAGCCGGAACGCCACGAGGCCGGCGACGGTGTAGCCCGCGATCTCGTGGACGGGCTGCAGCTCGTCCGCGGTCAGCCACGCCGTCGCGAATGCGGCCACCAGACCCCAGTGGAACACCCGGACGAGAGGGTCCCAGACCCGGACCTTGTCCGACGTCCTGGTGTTGATCTTCGCAGTGTCATGAGTGGTTGCGTCAGTCATCGTCGCCTCCTTCGCGGTCGCGGCGGGGGCGATCGTCGTCGTCCTCGTCCTCGTATTCGAACTCGATCACTTCCAGCGTGGCAGGATGGACCGTCACCTCGATCCGACGTCCCTCCGCGTCGCGGCCGTCGATTTCGTAGCAACCGTCGTCGATCTTGATGCGGCGCACCGCCCAGCCGTTCTCTTCGGCCAACCGGGCGACGGCGTCGCGCGGCTGCCAATCGGCCATCGGCACGAAGCAATCGTCGTCCGCCAGCGCGACACCGGCTGGAAAGACCGCGAGAAAGCCAAGAATTGTCAATGTCTTCTTCATGGGGCACACTCCTCGCTGCGGCCATCTTGATGCACTTCATGCGCGGCGAAGCTGACGGCAGCCTGAAGGGGCTTGGCCCACACGCTTCAGCTTCGTGTCAGACAGACGGATCATGGAGGGTCATCAGGAAAGGACGGGAACCATCATGCGCATCCTGCTGATCGAGGACGATACGGTGCTGGGCGCCGCGGTTCGTGACCAGATAGCCGCGGATGGCCAGTCGGTGGACTGGGTCACGCGGCTCGACGTTGCCGGCGACGCCGTGCGCGCCACGTCCTTTGATCTGATTCTGCTCGATCTCATGTTGCCGGACGGCCGTGGCATAGGTTTCCTTAAACGCTTGCGCGCGCGGGGCGAAGCGACGCCGGTCATCATCTTGACGGCGCTGGACCAGGTGTCGGACCGGATCGAGGGGCTGAACGCGGGGGCTGACGATTATCTCGTGAAGCCCTTTGATCTCGCCGAACTGTCAGCGCGGATCGGCTCGGTCGCCCGGCGCTATAGCGGCAACCCGAACCCGATCATCACACACGGGCCGCTTGAGATCGACCTTGCCGCGCACAGCATTTATCGCGACGGCAGGTCCGTCCAGCTGACGGCCCGGGAATGGGCGCTCTTCGAGGCGTTTCTATCCCGCCCGGGTCAGCTTCTGTCGAAGGCGCAGCTGGAAGAAAAGCTCTACGCCTTCGACGCCGAGGTGGAGAGCAACACCATCGAGGTTCATGTAAGCCGTCTGCGCAAGAAGCTGGGGAGCGCAGTCATCGAGACCGAGCGCGGAATGGGCTACAGGCTGGGCAAAGCATGAATTGGCCCGCCAGCCTTCAGGCGCGGCTCGGCCTGTCGCTGGGCCTCGTGCTGACGGTCCTGTGGCTGCTGGCCGCTACGGTCACGGCGATGATCGTGCGGGGCGAGATGGACGAGGTGTTCGACAGCGCCCTGCGCGAGACTGCGGAACGCATCCTGCCGCTGGCGGTGACCGACATCGTCGGACGCGAGGACCAGGGGGTGACCCAACGGCTTGCGCCAATTCGCGAGCACGACGAGTTGTTCACCTATCTCGTGCGGGACGCCGAGGGTCTGATCCTGCTGCAGTCCCATGCGGCAGACCCCGCAGTGTTCCCACCCTACGATGGGCCGGGGTTCCGCCAGACCGCAACGCACCGGCTCTACAGCGACGCGGCGCTCCAAGGGACGATCCGCATCACGGTGGCGGAACCGTTGGCGCATCGCACGTCCGTCGCGCGGGAAATCCAGATGGGCCTCGGCCTGCCGCTCCTGATCTTGCTGCCCCTCGCGCTGGCGGCGATCGTCCTGGCCGTCCGCTTCAGCCTGGACCCCCTGCGCCGGTTCCGCGCACAGCTCGAGGCGCGCGGCGCCCGCGACCTCTCGGAGGTTACGGCCGACGATCTGCCGACGGAGATCGGCCCGCTGGCCGCGACCCTGAACAGCCTTTTGGCCAGGTTGCGCGAAGCGTTCGAGGCGGAGCGCAGCTTTGCCGCCAATGCAGCGCACGAGCTGCGAACCCCGCTGGCAGGGGCCATCGCTCAGGCGCAGCGGCTTCGGTCGGAGACGAGTGACCCGGCGGCCGTCCAGCGCGCGGCCGATATCGAAGTAACGCTGAAACGGCTGACGCGCCGGACCGAACGCCTGATGCAGCTTGCGCGGGCGGAAGGCGGGCGCCTGCGGGAGGACCGAAGCGCGGACCTGAGAGCCGTTGCGCGTGTTGTCGTGGGCGATCTGGCGCGGGCGAGCACGCCGGGCCGCATCGCGCTGACCCTGCCGGACACGGCCGTCATGTCGGATATCGATCCTGACGCCTTCGGCATCCTCTGCCGAAACCTCGTGGAGAATGCGCTTCGTCATGGGACGGAGACTGCGCCGGTCGATGTGACCCTGACGGGAGATGCGCAATTGATCGTGTCGAACGACGGTCCCGTCCTGCCGCGCGACACCCTCGACCGCCTGACGGTCCGGTTCGAGCGGGCAAACCCAAGCACCGATGGCAGCGGGCTCGGCCTCGCCATCGTCGTTGCAATCGCGGACCGGATCGGAAGCCAACTCATTCTGGAGTCGCCGCGTCCGGGGTCGTCTTCCGGTTTCCAAGCTTCCCTCAGGTTGCCGACAGATCCTGCGGACACCATCGCGCGAGACGCGATGCGAAGGACGTGACAAATGGTGGAACATCAGCAGCTTCGCGCCTGCACCCGCATTACGGCGTAGTCGGCCAGCATCTCGACGATCGCCGATCCCTCCGGCACTTGGGACAGATCATCTGCCGCCCGAGTTTGAAACTCCCGGCTGTACTCGACAACCGGCGGACACGGTCCTAGTCGGACCCCGTTAGAACTGTCGGTCGCGCAGGCCCTTGACTTGGGCGGCACATGCGAGGGCGCACCGGGTCAGCGTGGGCCGAAATTCTCAGCCTATGTGAGAGACCTTGATGGCAACAAGCTGTGTCTGTCTGACTAGGGAATACAACTCACGATACATTGGTCGGCAGACCATCCTCGGGTCCGATCTCGGTCGAGAGCCAGCGGCGCATCGCGATCAGATCCGGCCCGAAACCGAAGCCCGGCACGACGATCCGCACGCGGACAGGAAAGGCCGCGTCATCGATTTTCTTCTGCGAGGTGGAGCGCCGGGTCATGGCGGGGAACAAATACGGAACACACCGGAAAGAGCAAGCCGAAGAACGTAGGCACGGCCACCCCCGACGATGCCCGATTGGGTGCCTCCGTCATCGGCCAAGCCCGTTTCCGGCTTGCAGGCGCGCGCGAGGAATTCGAGACTTGCACATTATCGCAATTCTGATATATTATAGAGAGATCCGAGAGGCCCGATGCCACTATACGAGGTCGAACCCGTGCCTGGATGCGAAGACGAGATCCTGGCGGAATACGCCGCCCTTCCGGTGGCCTGCGCCGACGGATTCTCGGCGATGATGGACATCCTCGGCGATCACGAGCCGAGCCTCAAGGATCGGTGCGGCCTGATCGGAGACCGTCATGAGCTCTTCGCGATCGCTCTGCCCGACTGCGCGCGGCGCATGATGATCATCTCGATCGATCGCAGGAAGCGGGCCCTGCCGCGCGCCCTGCACGGGACGCTCCCGGCCCTGGGCCGGGTCTGCGACCAGGGCGCGAGCCGGGCGATCCGACAGCTGGGTCTGATCAACCCCTCATGGGAGACATGACGCGATGAAAGCGATGAAGAAGACACCGGATTCATTTCGGAAGCGGATGCGGGATGCGCGGCCGGACGTCGTCGCGCGACAGAGCAAAAACGAGCGGAAGGCCGGCATCGCGAAGAAACTTCGCGCCCTGCGGGACGCGCGCGGTATGACGCAGGCCGACGTGGCCGAGGCCTCGGGGATGACCCAGTCCTCCGTCGCGCGGCTCGAGGCGCTCACCGGCCCGGTTCCCGGGCTCGAATCCATCGAGCGCTATGTCGAGGCCTGCGACGGCCATATGGCGGTGGTGATCTCGCCCGACGAGATCGCGTTTCCGGAGCACGCGGCGGCCTGATGGCCTCAATGGCCTGGGGATTGAACCTCGCGACCTTCCTCGGCATCGCCATCCTCGCGGTGCCCGTCTGGTCGCTCAACACGCGAAAGCGCAAACTCCATCAGGTGCGCCAGGCGGACGCCGATGCCGGATCCGACAGTGATTTTCGTACGCGAACCCGCAGGATCCTGTCCGACAAGCACAGGAAGAACGTCGAGGATTGGCGCGGGATCGACCAGATCTGCCTCATCGTCGGCTACGCGCTTCTCCTGGGCGCGGCGCTGCTGCGGGTGGTCCTCCCGGTGTCGTGATTCCGGGAAGTCGTCCGAAATCGCCTGATCGGCGTTTTCGCGAGGTGTTTAATGGAGATGCCCCAGACGCTGACCAGCGCGCCGGTGAAATAATCGCGGATCAGACCCTGAAACCGTCTGACGCTTGCGCCGAGCGATCTTCCCGAGGCGGCCAGATTACATTATTCTGATCTTCAGATGAGTCTCCGCGTTTCAGGAGGAATACGCGATGCCCCGGTCTGTTCGTTGGTTGTTCATAATCGCCGTGCTGCTCGGATGCACGGTCGCGACGTCGGCGCCGCCACTGACGGACCTGCAGGTCGCCGCGGAACTTGACGCTTACGCCACGCTTCTGCGCGGCGCTGGTGAGACAGGTCGAGCCGGCGAGGTCGCGGCCCAAGCCGACAGGCTGCGCCTGTCCTGGCGGAAATATCAGGAAGCGTATCAGGCCTATCAGCAGGGGCGGCCGTACGACACGAGCTTCTACCTCGGCTTCGTCCCCTCCGCGGTGCTGCGGGAATACGCCGCGGCTCTGCGCGCCGGAGGCCGCGCCGTCGAGGCCGACCGTATCGACGCCATGGCGAACGCGTGGCAGGCGGAACAGTTGGCTAAAGCGGAAGCTCTGGCGGCACGATAGCGGTGGCCGCCGCTTTCACCCGACTGCGGTTCGATCCACATCAACGTGATCCGCCGCAACAAGGTCCAATGTCATTCTCGGTGGGTCCTGCCCGCGGGCGACAGGTCGTTTCGGTCGGAGTGGGAATTTCATGCTGAAGAAATGGAAAGATGTCCGCGTGCCTTTTCCGTTTTCGCTTTCGCCCTCGACCTCCGCAGCGATCCTTGTGTTTTTGTTGGTCGGCTGCGCCGCCGACACGGGGGTCGGAGAGAGGTCCGGAGAAGAGCCCCCGGAGGCGTTTTTCGTCAGCCCATATGAATGCGAAGCGGTTAGTCGAAACACCGTCCAATGCGGATGGGAGACCGACGAATGGCACACGTTCTTCCTCAATGTGATCCAAGGCGGCTACGTTGAGATTGCGGATTGGAAGGCGAAGACGGGCTCGGACAGCGACTCCGCGACGCTAATGGCGATGACCCGCACGCTCGCGGCGAATGTCGTCACGGGATCCACCGGCATCCAAGCCAGCCAGATCCGGTTCGTGCCGTGGGACCAAGCCCGGAATCCGCTCCAGCCGTCGTACTGCTCAAGATTTGCGTATGACGTGCCGGCACCAGCCCCGACCTCGTTTCCGGACAAGGTGTTCGAGGGGCGCGGTACCGGACTGAGTTGCTATTTCGTGGGACCGACAGGTTTGAACGCGCATTCCATCACGATGGATTTCTCCGAACGCTGGCTTGAAACCGACCGCCCTTCCGATCCCTATCTGGCGAACACGGCGGAGGCCATCTTCTCAAGTCTTAGGTTTCCCGGCTAGGCGACGGTCTCGAAAACGCCACAGTCGATCAGGTGGCTGTCCTTCTGCCGCCAAGACGGGGCGCTGAGCCCGACGAGCGCCATGTTCGGATCGAGTTCCCGAGCCCTCGCGAGAATGTTGAGATAGCCCATCTCGGCATTGTCGCCCCACAGGTGGGACTTGTCCGCAATGATCCGGTCGAGTGCCGGGAACTGATCGAGCCATGAGAATGATTCGGAGCGGGCGCCTTCCGTGCGCGAACCCGCAGGATCATCGCGGACAAACACAGGAAGAACGTCGAGGATTGGCGCGGGATCGACCAAGCCTGCCTCGTCGTCGGTTATGCGCTTCTCCTGGGCGCGGCGCTTCTGCGGGTGATCCTGCCTGCGTTGTGATTCCGGGAAGTCGCCCGAGATCGCCTGATCGGAGTTTTCGGAAGTCGGCCAGCTCTGCCAATTCCTTTTGCCGTGCGCCGCGCTTATGTTGTCGAATGTGCCGAAGATATGTGAAGTCCTTCTCACCCAAGCCCGATGGAGACGACCAAGATGACTGGAAGAGTTTTTCGAGCCGCCACCGCCGCTGTCGCGGCCGGGCTCTTCACGACCACGGTGTCGGCTCAGACCGCGCCCACGACCGACGAGGTCAAGTCCATCTCGGAAGAGGCCATCATCTACGGCCTGCCGATGTCGATGTATTACCAGATCATGTACCAATATGCGGTGGACAAGGAGTCCAGCCAGTACAAGGCGCCGTTCAACACGATCGAGAACGAACCCCAAGGTCTACACGCCCGCCGACACCGCCATCGTCACGCCGAACAGCGACACGCCCTATTCGTGGCTGTTCCTCGATCTGCGCGCAGAGCCGGTGGTGCTGTGCGTGCCGGAGATCGAAAAGGACCGCTACTACGCGATCCAGCTGACGTCCCAGTACACGTTCAACTTCGGCTATATCGGCAGCCGCACCACCGGCAACGACGCCGGCTGCTATGCCGTCGCCGGCCCGGGCTGGACGGGCGACACGCCTGATGGTGTGGAGAAGGTCTTCATCTCGGAGACCGAGTTCGCGCTCGCCGTTTACCGGACCCAGCTTTTCAACGCCGCCGACATCGACAACGTGAAGGCGATCCAGGCCGAGTACGAGGCCAGGCCGCTGTCCGCCTTCCTCGGCGAACCGGCCCCGGCGGCGGCGCCCGCCATCGACTGGCCGGCGATCGACACGACGACCGAGAAAACGGATGTCCTGAGCTACCTGCCTTTCCTGCTCCAGTTCGCCCCGCCGACCGGTCCGGCGGCCGTCGAGGTCCCGCTCCGCGCGAAGTTCGCCACGATCGGCATCGAATCCGGCAAGCCGTTTCCGACGATCGCGCTCAGCGACGCCGACAAGGCGGCGATGGCCGAGGCCGGCACGGCGGCGGAAGCGGCGATCAAGACCAAGATCGAAAACATGGGCAAACCGGTCAACGGCTGGATCGTCATAACCTCCGGGGATCGGGGACCGGGAGGATGTACGCCGGCGACTGGGCGCAGCGCGCCGCTGTCGCCGTCGCGGGGATTCTGGGCAACGACCCGGCCGAGGCGGTCTATCCGCTGACCCGCCACGATGGCGACGGCCAGCCGCTCGACGGCAGCACATCCAGATACACCCTCACCTTCGCCAAGGACGCGTTCCCGCCAGTCAACGCTTTCTGGTCGGTGACCATGTACGACGGCAAGACGCAACTGCTCGTCGAGAACCCGATCGATCGATACCTGATCAACTCGCCGATGCTGCCAGACCTGAAGACGGCCGCGGACGGGTCGCTGACCCTCTACATCCAGAAGGACGAGCCGACCGACCCGGACCAGAAGGCGAACTGGCTGCCGGCGCCGGACGGGCCGATCTACATGGTCATGCGCCTCTACTGGCCCAAGGACGAGGTGCTGAACGGGTCCTGGTCGCCGCCGGCGATCAAGCGCGTCGAGGAGTGAGAGCGCCGCGAGGCCGACCACGCGGGGAGAACAAGATACGCATTCCCCGTTTTCGGAAATGATTCGGAGCGGGCGCCTTCCGTGCGCGAACCCGCAGGATTCTCGCGGACAAGCATAAGAAGAACGTCGAGGATTGACGCCGGATCGACCAGATCTGCCTCATCGTCGGGTATGCGCTTCTCCTGGGTGCGGCGCTTCTGCGGGTGATCCTGCCTGCGACGTGATTCCGAGAAAGACTCCCATGACATCGATCCGATCTGTTGCATTGAACATGAGGCGTCTCGATGCTGAGGTCGATCTGAATGTGGCGCACAAGCGCGTCGCCAGCGGCTATTCGCACGTGTGTCCACACCACGTGCTACGTCTCATGAGGCGAGCACTCAAAGTCCAGCGCTGCCCGATCAGCTTTCTGAGGGAATCCATCTGCCGGCTATCGCGCATGCGACAGGTCACACGGTCCATTCCCCGCCTCGATTGATCTGCGTCAACACCGTCCATGACGCGCCATGCGATCATGTTCCGAACAATCCAGCAGGAGAATCGGAATGTCACGGAATGCGCTCTGTCGAATATCCGCCTCCGTCGTGTTTGCGTCGCTAGCGACGAGCGGCTCCCTCGCCGCCGATCCGGCGCTCCGTGAAGACGCGCTCGCCCTTTTCGAGCCGATTCCGCAGAGCCCGGAACCCGCGCCCGATCCGGCGGCGGTCGAACTTGGCAAGGCCTTGTTCTTCGAGCCCCGTCTGTCCGAGGGGCACAACATCAGCTGCAACACCTGCCATAATCTGGGCACCGGCGGCGTCGACCTCGCCCCGGTTTCGCTGGGGCACCGCTGGCAGAAGGGCGGGCGCAACTCTCCCACGGTTCTGAACGCGACCTACAACACCGCGCAGTTCTGGGACGGTCGGGCGGCCGACCTGACCGAGCAGGCGGGCGGACCGATGGTCAACCCCGTCGAGATGGGATCGACTGCCGAACATGTCGTCGAACAGTTGAAAGGCATTCCCGGCTATCTGCCGCTCTTCGCGGCGGCCTTCCCGGCCGACCCGGACCCGGTGAACTTTCCGAACGCCGAGGCCGCGATCGCGGCGTTCGAGCAGACCCTGATCACCCCGAACGCGCCCTTCGATCGCTTCCTGCTCGGCGACGACGCGGCGATGACGGCCGAACAGCAGGACGGCTTGCGCGCCTTCATCGATCAGGGCTGCGCTGCATGCCACAACGGCATCAACCTCGGCGGCGACAGCTATCAACCCTTCGGCCTTGTCGAGAAGCCGGACTGGGCGATCATGCCGCCGGGCGACAAGGGCCGCTTCGAGGTCACCCGCGCCGAAGAGGACGCCTACGTGTTCAAGGTGCCGACGCTGCGCAACATCGCAATCACGCCACCCTACTTCCACTCGGGCGCGATCTGGGATCTGAACCTCGCGGTCGGGGTCATGGGAACGGCCCAACTCGGCGCGGCGCTCGATGCGGATCAGGAAGCCAGCATCGTGGCGTTTCTCGACAGCCTGACCGGCGAGATGCCCCAGATCGTCTACCCGACATTGCCGCCGAGCACCGCAGATACCCCGCGCCCGCAGCAGTGATTTGCGATGACGAGGGCGCTGCTGGGTTCCGGAGGTCCGGAGCCCACTTCCACGATGCGACCTCTTCACGATGCGACCTCTTGAGGAAAACTGATCCCCGGATCGAAAGGAACTGGCATGGCGATTGCAGAAGACCGGATCGGCACCGTCCGCGGCTACTCGATCTGGCAGATCGGCCTGCACTGGCTGATTGCGGCGCTCGTTTTCTCGCAGCTTGTTTTCGGCGAAAGCATGACCGAGTTCGTGGAAGCGGCCGAAGAGGGCGAGCCGGCCTCCGCGCTGGATGCCACGATCGCCGGCGTGCACTACTACTTCGGCATCGCCATTCTTGCGCTGGTCGCGGTCCGGCTGGCCCTGCGCCTCCGGAACGGCGCGCCGCCGCCTCCAGAGTCGAGCGGAGCCATCGAACTGGCGGGCAGAATTTCCCATTGGCTGTTCTACGCGCTGCTGGTCGTGGTGCCGATCACGGGCCTGCTCGGCTACTATCTCGGCGATCCGTTCGGCGAGTTCCACACGCTCGCCAAGCCGGTCTTCATCGTGCTTATCGCACTGCATGTCGCCGCCTCCCTGTATCACCAGTTCTGGCGCAAAGACGGTCTTCTGATGCGCATGCTGAAGCCCGGATGAGATCTCCTGACCTGTCATTGAGGCGGCAGCCGCTCTGCGTCGCGATGGCCCCGACGATTGAGCGGGAAAAGGCGTTTTCCTGTGCGAAAGTTCGATCTCCGGTCCATCTCGCCGAGTGAGACCGGAATCGAAGTGTTAGTTGGGCCAGAGATAAATTGATGCGATTTCAGGCCATTACAGGCTCTGCACCAAACTGGCGCAGTCATGAGGTCCGGAGAACATCGGCCCTGAGAGACCGCTTCCGCGCTTCCTGGCGCCGGCGTCAGTGCTCAGCCCCTCCCGCATAACCCTCCAAAACAACGAGAAACTCCGGCTGCCGCCGAGCGCGGAGAAACAGTTTCCAAAGGCAAGTGGCGGAGGCAATGGGCCTGAAAGACAACCTTCTTTTGTAGATGCCGCTCGGTTTGCAAGGATTTTCTGATCGTGTGGACATGTGATCGAGTGCGTACTTTTGTCAGGCCTGTTCGTGCGGCTGACATGGCGCCGCTGGCCGGGATGGTGATGCGCGGACCGGGTCCAAATCTCCAACAGCGAGCTCGAGGCTCGGAGAAGGTTTCTGGTTTTCCCGACCCGGATCATGTCGATCATGTGCCCATTCGGATCATGCCTTCCTCACAACTCGGAGGCCCGATTGCCCAATCAGCGCCTGATCAGGCGCCGATCAGCGGGGTGCGATAGTTCTCGTCTCGCGACAGCATCGCCCAGATGCCCCGCGCCATCTTGTTGGCCAGCGCGACGGCCACGACCGGTATCGGCTTTCGCGCCAGCATCCGCGCCAGCCAAGAGCCCGCGGGAGCACCCCGCCGTGAGGCCCAGCGGATCACCGCGGTCGCCCCGATGACCAGCAATCGCCGGATATCGCGCTGCCCCATCTTCGAGGTCTTCCCCAGCTTCTGCTTGCCGCCAGAGGAATGCTGCCGCGGCACCAGACCGAGCCAAGCGGCGAAGTCACGACCCCGGCGGAACTGCTCCATCGGTGGTGCGAAGGTCTCGACCGCAAGTGCAGTGATTGGTCCGACGCCCGGCATGGTCTGCAACCGCCGTGGCATCTCGGCCTCGTTCGACATGGCGGCGATCCTTGCCTTCAGCGTGTTGATCCGGTCGGTCAGTTGCGCGATCTGCTCGAGGAGCATGCGGCAAATATCGCGCGCCAGATCAGGAATGCCGGCGTCAGGATCTGCGACGACCCCTTCCAGGCGCGGGATATAGCCGATCCCAACGGGCGCAATGTAGCCAAACTCGTACAGATGGGACCGGAGCGCATTCACGGCTTCGGTGCGTTGCTTCACGAGTTGCTCGCGCGTCCGGAACGCGACGGCACGGGCCTGTTGTTCTACGGTCTTGGGTTCCACGAACCGCATCGTCGGTCGCAGCGCGGCTTCGACAATCGCCTCCGCATCGGCTGCGTCATTCTTCTGCCTTTTGAGGAACGGCTTGACGTAGTGCGGCGCGATCAGTCGGACCCGGTGACCGTACCTGGTCAATTCCCGCGCCCAATGATGGGCGCTGGGGCACGCCTCCATCGCGACCTTGCAAGCCGGATGGTCCGCCATAAACCGCGCGAATTGCGGCCGTGACAACTTCTTGCGGTACACGACCGATCCGTCTGCAGAAGCCCCGTGCAATTGGAACACGTTTTTTGCCAGATCGACGCCGATGATGCTAACTTCTTCCATGGATGCCCTCTCTTCCACTTGTGCTTTCAACACCGCAAGTGTGGCACATTGCGATGCCGTCTGGGGAGAGCGGCATCCACCCCATCTCCACCTTGGGAAGCTGGACACCCGCATCAACCTGGCGGCTTTTGCCGGA
This sequence comes from uncultured Alphaproteobacteria bacterium, assembly GCA_963698685.1. Taxonomy (GTDB): domain Bacteria; phylum Pseudomonadota; class Alphaproteobacteria; order Rhodobacterales; family Rhodobacteraceae; genus Amaricoccus. The sequence goes on along the minus strand of CAVORV010000020.1, from coordinate 46,148 downwards.
ATGTGATTTATTCACCCGGGAGCGACAGCAGGGGACGGTTTGATGGATCAGCGGAGTTTTTTCGGACTGGCGGAGCAGCTCGAGGCGTTGAGCAGGCACGGCGATCCGCTTGAGGTTCTCGATGCGACGGTGGATTTCGAATATTTCCGGACCGGGCTGGTCGAGGGGCTCGGCTACGGCGACGGGTCGAAGGGCGGGAGGCCGCCGTTCGATCCGGTGTCGATGTTCAAGGCGCTTATCCTGCAGGCGCAGCACAACCTGAGCGATGCGCGGATGGAGTTCATGATCCGCGATCGGCTCTCGTGGATGCGGTTCCTCGGTTTCGATCTCGGTGCCCCGACGCCGGACGAGAACACCATCCGGCTCTATCGCGACAAGCTGACCGAGAGCGGCGCGCTGAAGCGGGTCATGAAGGCGTTCGACTGGCAGCTCCGGAAGAAGGGATACATCCCGATGTCCGGACAGATCGTGGACGCGAGCCTGGTGCCGGCCCCGAAGCAGCGCAACACCGACGGGGAGAAGGAAGCGATCAAGACCGGGAAATCCGCGAAGGAGATCTGGCCGGACGAACCGAACAAGGCGGCCCAGAAAGACGTCTCGGCGCGCTGGACACTTAAGGTGGGCGGCAGGGTCCGGTATCGGCCCGACGGCACGCCGCTGCCGATGATCGCGGTGCCGGTCTTCGGCTACAAGTCACACATCTCCATCGACCGCCGGTTCGGCTTCATCCGCGAGAGCGCCGTCACATCGGCTTCCGCAGCGGACGGGCGCATGCTCAGGCAACTCGTGACGACCGGGAACACGTCAAGCGAGGTCTGGGCCGACAGCGCATACCGGTCGCGGAAGAACGAGAAATGGCTCGACGCGAAAATGCTGCGGAGCCAGATCCATCGACGCAAGCCGGCGGGCAAACCGATGCCGCAGGCGACGGCGCGGGCCAACGCGAGGAAGTCATCCGTCCGCGCCCGCGTCGAGCATGTGTTCGCCCATCAGAAGAACCGTTTCGGCCTGTTCATCCGCACGATAGGGATCGCCCGCGCGGAGGCCAAACTGACGCTCGCCAACCTCGCCTACAACATGGATCGTCTGATCTTCCATGAGCGGCGCGTGGCGACGGCATGACTCCGCCCGGATCGCCGGATCCGCCCGCCAAACCGCCCGGCAGTCACGGCGAGGTGGCCCGATAGGCCGCCAGGCCGGCCGCGGCGCCGCTGATCATTCGGACGCCCCGCGAAGACCGCGCGTTGATGCGGGTGTCCAGCTCATCGAAGGGCGACGTGAGGGCGACCTTTCAGGCCATGTCTGAAAAGCGTGTTGTCTCTGGTTTGTTCTGATATCCGAATGGTGTGCGCAGGGTTTTCGCGCTGCGAATGGATGGAGGGTCGATCATGGATGGCAAATCGTTCAGGAGGCTATGCGAGACGCTCGGCAGCCTGACGGGCCCACAGTTAAAGGATCTGCGGGCGGCGCTGCGTTCGCTCGACGCCCGGATGCAGGCGATCGGCGCGATCGAGAAGCGCCGGGAGGGCGCCGTCGCATGTCCGCATTGCAGTCACGACAGGAACACTCGTTGGGGCTCGACGCGGACCGGCGTCCAGCGGTTGCGTTGCCGATCCTGCAGGCGGACCTTTTCCTCATCGACCGGCACGGCCCTTGCCCGCGTCCATTCGCCGGCCCGCTTTCATCAGGTGGTCGCCGACATGTTCTGCGACCATCCCCGTTCGTGTCGCCGACTAGGCAAGGCGCTCGGTCTCGACAAGATGACCATCTGGCGTTCGCCACGGGTCTCGAACCGGTGGCGACCACATGGCTCACCGCCAGAAGATCATCAGCGCCCTCGGCGGTTCGGGCGCTTCCCACCTCGGCGGCGTGGTCGAAGCGGACGAGAAGTTCTTTCGGGAATCCCGCAAGGGCTCGCGGGAGCGGGTCAGGCATCAGCGCGATCCGGTCAATCATCCGAAGCCGGACCGGATGCGCTGGGTGGATTACAAACGCACGGGAACGAAACTGCCGGCCGGCATCTCGAAGTATCAGATTCCGGTTCTCATGATGGCGGATCGCGCGGGCGCCAGGCGTGCGGACGTGCTGCCCGACCACTCCGCGCCGCCGCTGATGGCCGTGCTCGAACGCTGCCTGCGCGGCGACGCGGTCCTCTGCAGCGACCGTGACCCGGCCTATGATTTTTTCGCCCGGCAGAACGGCGTGCCGCACTACCGCATCGACGCGAAGAAGGGCCCTTTCGTCATCAACCGGGCATTCCACGTCCAGACCATCAACAGCCTGCACGACCGCTTCGAACGCTTCATGGAGCCGTTCCGCGGGCCGGCGACCAAGAACCTGACCGGCTACGCCTCGTGGTTCATCGCCCGCTCGGTTCGCACCGAGCCGGAGCGCGTCGAAGACGCATGGGATCGACTGATGGCCGCATGACCAACACGGTTTTCAGACATGGCCACCTTTCATTCGTAAAATCAACGGTTTATTCGAAGTCGTCCTTGAACCGTTCGATCTGATGCATCCGCTCATGCAGGATGGTGACTATGCCGATGTCGCCATTGGCAAGGCGTTTCCAGTACACGAAATGGCGCTCGTAGCGAAGGAAGTACCCTTCTACCCCGAACTCTGCCGGCACGGGCCTCGACATCACGCCGTGTGTTTCGATCCGCTCGAAAGCGTCGAATAGGCCGCTGAGGTAGGTTTCGGCCTGCGCGTCGCCCCACCGGTCGCGGGTGTATCGGTAGATCTCGTCGAGGCGGACCGAGGCCGCCTCCTGGAACTGGATTGCCATGGGCTCAGGCCCGGTTCCGCGAGATCACCTCGGCGGCGGTCAGGGGCTTGTAGCTTTCCTCGGGCGCGGCGAAGGCACGGTTCAGTTCAGCCTTCAAGCGATCGAAGGCTTCGCGCTCGGCACGTTCCTTGTCGCGGCGGATCAGATCGCGGATGTATTCGCTGACGTTCTCGTAAGCGCCGCCCTCGCCGACATTGGTCGCAACGAACTCGCTCAGGGTACCGCTGACGCGGACGGTCATTGTAGTTGTGCGGGACATGGCAGGCGTCTCCTCTCGGCTCCACTGTCTTCAAGATAACCAAAAAAGAAGACAGATCAAGCCGTGCGCAACGCTATCCCTACCTGTGTCCGGCCTTCACTCGCCTTCGTCCTCCACCACATGACGACCCGCAAGCGCGAGAAGTACGAACAGCACGGCATCGGAGTGCCGCGCCAGCGCGATGAGATGATCGCCGCTGGGTCCCCGTTCGCCCGCGAGCCAGTATTTCACGGTGCGCTCGCTGGCACCCGTCCACCGCATCGCCATCTTGATCGAGCGACTGGTTGAACCGAGTTCCTCGTGCAACGCCATCGCCATGGCTTTCCGGTAGTCAGTCGGCTTGTCGATCAGGTGCACAAATGTGCCCATCTTCGGCACAACTGTGCCCATCTTGATCCGCATCTTCTCGTTCCTCTCCGTTAAACATCTGGAGAGCCATGAAAACGGGAGAATCTCTTTTGCGCCCGAGACGACCTTTCGGAGTCGCCTGGCAAAACACTTTGTTATTGGACGGTGACGGCAATGCTTCGAAAACCAGCGCCTCACGCGCGCACCCGGGATCTGCGGTCGCAGTCGCTGAGTTGCGGGACTGGAAAGAACTTGCCCTTTTCAGGAAACGACTTTCCGGGCGCGCCACTGTTTTCTGCGCACACCGATTGTTCGGAGCACACCGAGCGACTCCATCGGCGTCTTGGGTGGTGAAGAGGAGAAGCGCGTGTGAGAGGCGGCCGGGCAAACAGCGAAGACGGTGGCGCGGGCGCTGAACAGGACGTCCCGGCCGTCGCCTATGTCCGGATGTCGACCGATCACCAGAAATACTCGACCGAGAACCAGCTCGACGTCATCCGCAGCTATGCCGCCGCCCGCGGCCTGCAGATCCTGCGCGTGTTCGAGGATTCAGGGCGTTCCGGGCTGCGGCTCGACGGCCGGGAGGCGCTGCAGAACCTGATGGCCGAGGTCCAGACCGGCCAGGCCGACTTCAAGGCAATCCTCGTCTATGACGTCAGCCGTTGGGGCCGGTTTCAGGATGCCGACGAGGGCGCGTATCACGAGCACGTCTGTTCCCGCGCCGGGATCCGAGTGCATTACTGCGGCGAACAGTTCGAGAATGACGGCAGCATCGGTTCGAACCTTCTGAAGACCGTCAAGCGGGTGATGGCCGGCGAATACAGCCGGGAGCTTTCGGTCAAAGTCTTCGCTGGGCAATGCCGTCTCGTCGAGTTGGGCTATCGACAGGGCGGCGCCGCCGGATACGGGCTGCGGCGGGTCCTGATCGACGAGCATGGCAATCCGAAGGGCGAACTGTCTCGCGGCGAGCAGAAGAGCCTGCAGACCGACCGCGTGATCCTCGTCCCCGGCCCCGAGGAGGAACAGCGGATCGTCCAGCGCATGTACGGGATGTTCGTCAATGAGGGGCGCCCAGAGCGCGAGATCGCTGAGACCCTGAACGCCGAAGGACACCGCACCGATCTTGACCGACCGTGGACGCGGGCGACCGTCCATCAGGTGCTGACCAATGAAAAATACATCGGGAACAATGTCTTCGCGAAGGTGTCCTTCAAGCTGAAGCAGCGCCGCGTGGTGAACCCGCGCGAGATGTGGATCCGCGCCGAGGGTGCCTATCCTGCCATCGTCGATCCTGCGCTGTTCCTGCGCGCCCGTGAGATCGTCGATGCGCGCTGCCGCCATTTCTCGGACGAGGAATTGCTCGACGCGCTGCGTGCCATCCTCAAGCGGCAGGGCATGCTGTCGGGTCTGATCATCGACGAGGAGGACGACTTGCCGTCCTCCAGCGCCTATCGCGGCCGTTTCGGCAGCCTTCTGCGCGCCTACCGGCTGATCGGCTACGAGCCGGACCGCGACTACAGCTATGTCGAGGTCAACCGCGCCCTGCGGCAGGCCCATCCGCAGATGGTAGCCGAGATCATCGCTGGCATCTCCCGGCACGGCGGTTCGGCCGTGCAGGTCCCCGACTGTGAATCCCGGAGACAAAATGGCCAGCGGAATCGGTCAGGTGGTCTGACCGTCGCGGAGTAAAATTCCGCACTTTGCGCCCGAAGCAACGAGCTGGGGGCGGGGAGATGTATTCCGTGGAACTTTACAGTCGGGTGCGCCGGGCGTGCCACATCGACGGGATGAACAAGAGCGCAGCAGCGCGGCTTTTCGGGATCCACCGCAAGACGGTCGCGAAGATTCTGGAGCACTCGGTGCCGCCGGGATATCGTCGCTCGCAGCCTCCGGTCCGACCGAAGCTCGATCCCTTCATTCCAATCATCGACCAGATTCTTGAAGACGACAAAAGCCAGCTGAAGAAACAGCGGCATACGGCGAAGCGGATTTTTGAGCGGCTCCGTGACGAACACGGGTTCACGGGCGGCATCACGATCGTCACCGACTATGTGCGTGAGCGGAAACGCCGGACGCGTGAGGTTTTCGTGCCGCTGGTGCATCCGCCCGGGCATGCCCAGGTGGACTTCGGCGAGGCGCTCGGGGAGATCGGCGGGGTTGTGTGCAAGCTGCACTACTTCGCGATGGCCCTGCCGCACTCGGACGCGCTGTTTATCAAGGCCTTCCCCGGGGAGACGACCGAAGCGTTCTGCGATGGACACGTCTCGGCCTTTGCGTTCTTCGGCGGCGTGCCGTTGTCGATGCTGTATGACAACACCACGATCGCAGTGGCGAAGATATGCGGCGACGGGAAACGGGAACGGACCATAACCTTCTCGGAGTTGCAGTCGCATTACCTGTTCGAGGACAGGTTCGGTCGGCCGGGCAAGGGCAACGACAAAGGTCACGTCGAGGGCGTGGTCGGTCTCGGCCGGCGCAACTACCTGGTACCGATGCCCCGCTTCGAGAGCTTCGAGGCGCTGAACGCCTGGCTGGAGGAGCAGTGCCTCAAGCGCCAGGACGAAGTGCTGCGGGGTCACGACGAGACGATCGGCCAGAGGCTGCTGCGTGATCTGGATGCCCTGATGGTCCTGCCGTCGGCCCCCTACGACGCCTGTGAGAAGATCAGCACCCGGGCCACGTCGATCTCGATGGTGCGCTACCGGTGCAACGACTACTCGGTGCCGGTGGCCTACGCCCATCACGAGGTGCATGTCCGCGGCTATGTCGACGAAGTTGTCATCGGCTGCGGCGCGGAGGAGATCGCCCGGCACCCGCGGTCCTACGAGAAGGCCGACATGGTCTTCGACCCGATGCACTTCCTGGCGCTCCTGGAACAAAAGGTCGGTGCCCTCGACCAGGCGGCACCACTGCAGGGCTGGGACCTGCCCGATGAGTTCACCACCCTTCGCCGGCTGCTCGAGGGCCGGATGGGAAAGAAGGGCAAGCGAGAATACGTCCAGGTTCTGCGACTGCTCGAGACGTTCGAGATGGGCCACGTCCACGGTGCCGTTAGGCAGGCGCTCGATCTCGGCGCCATTGGCTACGATGCGGTCAAGCATCTCGTGCTGTGCCGGATCGAAAGGCGCCCACCGCGGCTCGATCTCGATATCTATCCCTACCTGCCCAGGGCACAGGTCGAGACCACGGACCCGGCCAGCTATATGAGCCTGATGTCCGGGGTGGCGGCATGACCGACACCCCACAGGTTCTGCTGCAGCATCATCTCAAGAAGCTCCGCCTGCCGACGTTTTCCAGCGAGTACGACAAGCTGGCCCGGCAGTGTGCGGCCGAGAACAAGGACCATGTGCAATACCTGCTACGGCTCTGTGAACTTGAGTTGATCGAGCGGGAGCGGCGGATGATCGAACGCCGGATCAAGGCGGCGAAGTTCCCCGCGACCAAGAGCCTGGACAGCTTCGACTTCAAGGTCATCCCCTCGGTCAACAAGGTCCTGACCATGGAACTCGCCCGCTGCGCCTTCGTCGACCGACGCGAGAACGTCATCGCCCTCGGACCGTCTGGAACAGGCAAGACGCACGTCGCCTTGGGGCTGGGGCTGGCGGCCTGCCAGAAGGGCCTCAAGGTTCGCTTCACGACCGCGGCCGCTCTGGTTCACGAGCTGATCGAGGCGGTCGATGAACGTCGGCTACAGCGTCTGCAAAAGCTGCTGGTCAGCCAGGACCTGCTGATCATCGACGAACTCGGCTTCGTGCCGCTCAGCAAGACCGGCGCCGAGCTGCTCTTCGAGGTCATCTCCCAACGCTACGAGCGCGGCTCCATCGTCATCACCTCCAACCTGCCGTTCGATGAATGGACCGAGGTCTTTGGCTCAGAGCGCCTCACCGGCGCCATTCTCGACCGCCTGACCCACCATGTTCATATCCTCGAGATGAACGGCGAAAGCTTCCGGCTGCGCGAAAGCCGCAAATCCAGGGACTGATCACAAAACGATCGATGTTGCCACGGACTGGCCTTTGGCCAGTGTGCCTTGACGCGCGTCAGCTATGTGGGGAGCACACGCGCCAAGGCACCTGCCAAACCCAGGAAATTGGCCAAGATCCCGCCGGCGCGTTGGCACTTTTTGGTCCGGGATTGACACCTCGTCGGTCACCAAGTCACCGTCAAACGCCTCGGTGATTTGGAAGACCGCGCGGAAATGTGAACGAATTATTTCCCTGTCCTCATTTCCGGGGGCCACATCCTCTCTCATCTTGCCCAAAGGTGCCACAAACGACGCCGCCTCTGACAGGAAGTAGGCTTCCGGCCGGTTCGGAAACCCGGCCATCAGCCTTGTGATGTCGTCCAGTGTAACCGAACCCACATCTTGCGCGAGTTCCCGTACGTCTGAGATGTAAGCGTCTTTGCGGATCAGATAGGCCGTCCAGTCCCACAACATGATCGCAAGCACCACAGCGATGCCCGCCCCTGCGACCAAGGGCCCCGTTCGGCGGGCCAAGATATGGACAAATGTCCGCAGGTGCCCAGTCCATACCACTCCCAATCCGAGGAGGGCCATCGCTGCCTGCACTTGTACGGCCAGATCGCTCAACACCGGCAGTTTGGCCAAGACTTCCCCGACGCAGATCGCCATGTAGACAAGCGAAACGGCGCTCACTGCAACCGCAACGTGACGGCGCCGTGTAAGATCCGGCCCCTTGCGCAGAACTTCTACCTCTTGCGGCATCTCGATGCGCTGCGGTGGTTGGCTGGGATCGCGCTTCGTCTCAAGTGGGGTCAGTCGAAGGGTCACGTTCAAAGAAAGCACATCCTCAAACCCGCTAAGGTGGAGGTCGATCGGAACCTCGCCATCCAGTTCGCGGCGCGACAGGCAAGTTTGACCGTTCACCTCGGCATCCAGGATCCAAGGTCCGTCGGCCAAGGTGGTCAACTTGATCGCCCCTGCAATCCGCCGCTCTTGCGAAACGGAGACCGTGAGATTGCCGCCAGCGCTGCTGCGATAGACACGCCGATTGTTGCTGATAACTTCGTCCCATTTGCTTGGGTCGAGGGGGGTCAGCTTCATCGCTTCTGCTACTCGGCTAGCCGCTGGTTTTGCCAGCCTCGATCTGCTGCGCGCAGCAACATAGATATTCACTATATCACGCAATCCTTCTGGTTTCGACCCTGAAGGGCTTTATGGATGAATTCATTATGAAAAATGGTCTTGGCCGAAGACAAAGTTTTCGCGCGCCTACGCAGAAGGGGCCGATTCCTATGACCTCGTCCCACTCCCCGCTAAGCGGCTTCGTTCAATCCCTTTTTTTTGGGTCCTGAGCCTAGGCTGAGGGCCGATCTTCCAAGGTCAGCCGGCGCGTCGGGTCGCCATAGTGCTGGTAGGCGGCCCATGAAGTCTCCCAGATGCCGTTAACCTGCCTCTCCCGGTAGAGCTTCTCACGGGCCTCCCGGACGGCAGCTCCCAGCGCCTTTCCCCCAAGCAGGACGTCGTAGAACGTCTCGGCAAAGGCCCGTGCCGGCTCATCGGGGACCAACCATGCAGTCCCGACGTAGTCGGCCGCGCCGCGCCGCAGGAACTCGTCAGCAAGGCTGGCAACGAGCAGCGCATCGCCGCGCGAAGCGTACGGATCGGGTCCGTCAGATGTCGGCATGCCAGCCTCGGACGTTCCCTGAATCGATCGGTTGGCCGAACCTTGGGAGAGGCCCGCGGAAAGACACGCGTTGGCGAAGATCAGCCTAGGGGGGCTCTCGGTATTCTCGAGCATTGCTGGTGTCAGCACATCCCCGTCCGCGAAGAGCCAGCCGCTCACGTCGGGCGTCTCGGGAGAGAAGACGGCGTGACCCGAGAAATGCACGACATCGTAGCGATAGCTCTGCAGCCGCTCGATAATCCGGAAAAGATCTGCCGGATCGGCGAATTGCTTCGGCTCGTCCGACAACATGAACTGTCCCCGCCCGAGACGATTGGGCCGGCCAATGCAGACATCCACACTGAGACCCCTGCCTCTGAGCAGCTTCGCCACCGCTGCGGCCTCGTTCCGTGCGGCCTCGAGAGTGTCATCAGGATCACCGATTACCAACGCGGTCGGCTTCTCCGAACTCTCGGCGACGCTGACGCGCGGGCTGTAGATCGTCCGCAGTTGCCGAGCGATGGGACGGCGCACGGCAAGCGGGTCGCTTTCCGGAGTGTCCTGGAGCATTTCCCACGGCACGGCCGCCAGGCGACGGTCGACCTCGATGACCAGCGGTCCGTCCTCAGCGACCTTCTCACGGATCTCGGGATGTATCAGATTTCGGTAGGCGTTGCGGCAGCGATCCTCAATCGTCTGCTGGCCCTCGACATGAGCCGCCGCGCGCAGATCGTCAGCGATCCTGTCAATCCAGCGGGGCTTCATCGCCAACACGCGCTCAGTCACCGTCGCCAGGTTGGTCATCGCCGCGCTCCTGATCTGGCGGCCGTCTTGGGCGAAGGTCACGCGATCCGGGTTCTCGGGGTCTTTGGTAGGACTGCCGTCGCTGATGCGGAACCGCAGACCGTCGCGACGAGGGTCGACGTCACTTTCGCCTTCTGTGAGCTTCTGCGCTATCCGCTCCCGCACGCCATCCGGAAGTGTATCGCAGAGGGCCTTTGCTGAAGGATAGAGCGTATTCTCCGTTCCCTCCGCCCAAGCTCGGGCAACCGCCCCTAGCAACATGGAGAACCCGTATTGGGTCGGGATCTGGCCCTCCCCGCCGTCTGGCTCGACGAGTTTCGACTCTACCCTGATCTGTTCGACATATCGGGGCGTGAGCGCGAGAACACGCAGCATGTCGACGATCTCGAACGCTCGGACGAGGTTCCGTTCGACAATTCTAAGCCGTTCGAACGACAGGGTCGGGTCTGCCCGCATAGCCTGCACGAATCCACAGACCAGACCATCGACGGCGTCGCGCACCTCCATGTTGCGTGCGCCCGTTCCCATCAGAATGGTCGAGACCGTCTTTCCGCCCATGACGCTTCCAACCGCCTCTGCCGCGCATTGCGCCGCCCTGGCGAGCTGGGAGGTGCCAAACAGCCCCTGACGACCCATTCCGACGACCAGCACTTGGCAACTGCTCCCACAGGGGAAGAAGTGCACGTCCCCCACTGCGCAACGCAGCGCGCCGCGGCGGGTGAGATCAGTGAGAAGCTGCCTCGACCCGTTTCCGCGCGACACAAGGAGGTCGAGGGAGCGAAGCGCGTTTTGCGGCAGCAGATCCATGTACTTGCCAGCGACCAGCACGTCGCTCTGAACCTTGGTAATGTCCGCCCACGCGACTTCGATGTCGAGCGGCAGATTGGTGCTGGTCGCGGAGCGGGACCTGCGTCGGTTCGGTCCGTTCATCGATACCCCCTATTGCAGGGTGATTTTCGCCTCGGCGGCGATCCAGTCCCGGTAGGCGTCGAGACGAACGTAGATGCCTCCGTCGCCACAGTCGTGAGCTGCCTTGTTGGTCGCGCGGGAGGTGGCGCCAGCGACGAACCATTCTCCGTTCCCCGCGTCCAGGTAGAAGGGCCCGCCGCTGTCGCCGGTGCAGCTGTCCTTCGCGAGCAGAGGCTTGCCGGCCACTAGCTCCTTGTCAAAGAAGCATCCATAGGCCGCCGAGTCGGTGTGGGCACCGACGTTGCCGCTGCATTTGGGCGAGGCGATGGGGACGTCCACCCAGAGCTTGGTGCCATAGCCGGAAGTCCCTGTGAGATTCGTGTTGCCGAATCCGACGACCCGGCCGAAAGCCGCCCCGTCGATAAGCTCCGGGGGAGCAATTCGGCGGGGAAAGACATCGATCGGCTCATCGAGCATCAGGACCGTCAGGTCGTTCTCCTCGGTGCCGGACTTGTAGTCGCGATGGCGTTTGGGGGTCGCGCCGACGACAATTCCGTATTGATCGGGGTCGGCGCCGTTTGGTGGAACCTGCTCGCCCACGAAGATGCGCTGGGCGTAGTCAGCGCAATGTCCCGCCGTCAGGACGACGTTCGGGGCGATCAAGGTTCCGGTGCAAACCCATTGCGTTCCGCTACCAACGGCGACGCAGTCGAGGAACATGCCCTTCGGCACAGGTTGGCCGCCGACGACACGCGGCCCGCCCATGGCCTCCTCCGCCAGCTTTCGGGCGTTGGCCGCGTAACGAGGATCGAGGTTCGGGCTCGCAACCCGGATCGGCGAGGCGGCCCGTGACCGGCTCCGCTTGGGAGTCGGCGCCGCCTCGGCGAAGCCTCGGTAGATCTCGTTCAGACGCTTGATGAATTCTAGATCGCCGGTTTTGGAATTAAGAGCCTCTGCGACGCTCTTGCGGACAATTACGTCGTCACTCGGCTTCGGTTCTACGTCTGGCACAATGCAATCCCCTCTTGATGAGAGCCGACACCTTCGACGCAAGTCTGCCGGCCGGCTCTTCAAAAAACCAAAGAAATCACGACTGACACTGAATTCGCCGATAGATCCGAGAAGTCTGGTGCAATTAATTCACTAAGAATATAGCGGATAGTCGCATATCGTGCAGCTTTCCGCAAGTGTTGTCAGAAGACGCAATTATTCAAGGGCACCGGAACGTTCCTCCGATGTCGACATGATCGTGCCGAGCGGTATCGGCGCCCTCCCGAGGGTTCGGAGCGACCGGCCGCCAATATTCAGACCGGCGATAGGTTCTCTCTCCCCGGCCATGAGGTGGAAAAATCCTGACATGGCGAAACCGTGCTCCGTTTCCACACGAACGGTTCCATCATCCGCCTTCGGTGTCGCGTTTCATCATCGGACTCGCCAAACAGGGCGGCAACGTCATCGTGTTTCTTGACCTTGTGCACGTCCTTCCCGAAATCCTCGAAGATTTGCTATGCGCTGGCGGGCGCGGGATCGGCTACATCGCTCGTTCTCGGACAAGCCGATTTCTGGTGGTTGGTCACGATTCGGCTGTGATCCGAATATGAAGCTGGACGTGTTCTCTATTCGGGAGCCGACGCATGAATCTCGATTATTTCGTTCTCAACGTCAAACAACTGGAAAGTACTCCGGTCATGCGAACCCGGGGTACAAGGGGAGCCGGAATCCCGAGCGACGGGGACGTCGATGCGGTCGGAGGCGCTCTCGGCAGTGTGGCGCCGCCAACCCCGGCCGAGATCAACCTCGAGTCGACGAGCCTCAGCGAAAAGCAAGCACGGGAAGCGGCGTGCGATCCGGACAACGTTGTCGCGCCGGTGATGCCGGTCTCGTTGATCACGCCTTGCAAGTTGTCGGACTTCGAGATGGCGAGCGCGGGCGATCCGATCGCGGACGCCATCCAGACCAAGTCCGCTTGGGGCATCGGATGCGTCGGCGCCGATGCGACCGACATGAAAGGTATCGGCGTCAAGGTCGCCATCCTGGATACCGGCATCGACAAGGGGCATGAGGCCTTCAACGGAGTCGAGCTGATCTGCCGGAACTTCACCGGCGGCGACGCCGGAGACGCGGACGACAAGCAGGGCCACGGGACCCACTGCGCCGGCACCGTCTTCGGACGGGACGTCGATGGAGTCCGCATCGGCGTCGCCCCCAGCCTGCCGACGGCAATCATCGGCAAGGTGCTCGATGATTCCGGCCATGGCTCGACCGCCGCCGTTCTGAACGCGCTGAAATGGGCCGGCGAGCAGGGTGCGAACGTGGTCTCGATGTCGCTTGGCTTCGATTTTCCCGGCATGCAGGAACAATTGGTGCAAACCGGTCGGCCGCAAAGGCTCGCCACCTCGATGGCGCTCAAAGCCTATCGCGAGAACCTGAACATGTTCGAGACGCTGCTCGCCTTCCTGATGCTGGAGAACTCCGCAGGTCCGGGCATGGTGGTTGTCGCCGCTTCCGGCAACGAGAGCATGCGGCAACTCGACCCGAACTTCGTCATCGACACCAGCCTTCCGGCGGCCGCCTCGGCCGACATCATCTCTGTCGGGGCCTTCGGCAGGACCGGCGATCAGTTCACCATAGCCAACTTCTCCAATGTCAATCCGGTGCTGTGCGGCCCCGGTGTCGACATCGTTTCGGCCAAGAGGGGCGGCGGCCTGAAGGCGGACAGCGGCACAAGCATGGCCTGCCCACACGTTGCGGGGCTCGCGGCTCTCTGGTGGGAACGCGCGGCGAAGACCGGCAGAGCGACATGCGGCAATGTCAGCGCAAAGGTCATCGCCTCGGCTCTGACGGCCGGCTTCGACGCCAGCGTCACCTTCATCGACCGGGGCAACGGGCGCCCGATCGCGCCACCTGCCGGCGTTTGAGCCACGTTCCCAGTCAAGGGGCAGGAGTCGATCCGGTTGCTATAGGCGTCGGTCCGATCGCCAAATTCACTGCCATGCCGGCAAGGAAGGCCGCGATGATGTCCATCGTCGAGCCCCAGGTCGGATCCTGCGCCCAGAGGGCGACGACGCCGGCGAGGCCGGTCGCCAGCATGATCAATCCGTTCGTCAGCAGCTCGTTCCGCCTCTGCGCGCGCCCGAGCTGCGCGAGGCTGGCGCCAGGCGTGGGCAAGAGCAAGGTGACCGGAACTTCGATGCCCGGCACGCCCGGGACCTCGAACGTCTGTGCCGCGGTGGCTGAGGTCATGGCCCGCGGCCGCGCCGCATTGATGATCCGATCGAGCTCGCCTTCGGTATTCCATTGTATCGCGAGATCGCGGAGCTGCGCTTCGATCGCATCCTCCGCCGGAGGCGCGGCGACAAAAGCGGCGGCCTTTCGGCCGAGCACTTCGCTGCGGGCACGCTCGTTTGAACCGGCAGTCGTCGCGGTCACTAGAGCCTGCGCCGCAGCTTGCAGTTTCACCGCGGCGTCGTTGACGTAACCGACAGCGCTCGATCGCGCGGCGGCTACCGCTGCCTCAAGTGCCTCGACACGCTCGCGGATCGTCGCCGCCGGCGTTCCGCCGCTCCGCGCCTGCTCCGTTGCCTGCTCGAGCGACTCCACAAGCGTCATTGCCACCTCGGCATTGGCCTGGCCGCCTGAGGCGGTCTGCACCGCGATGACGGCATCGGCGAGGTTCTGCGCCGACGTCGAGGCCGCCTCGAGACCGGGCCAGGCGGCGACGTCCGAAGCGAGCGCGCGGAGGGCGTCGTCGAGCCCGGCCTTGGTATCCGCCGGCGCGGTGATCGCGACCCTGCCGACCACGGCATCCCAGCTTGCCCGCAACTCGGACTGGCCTGCTGGCGACAATCGGGCGAGTCCGCGCCCGATCTCCCCAAGAGCTGACAGGTGGGCGACGTTCTCATTCAGACGCGTGAGATTTTCGGCCGGGTCGCCGCCCTTGCGGACCATTGTTTCGATGTCTTCCGCATAGTCCAACGCGCTCGCCACCAGGCGCTGGGAGTCCGGATCGGCCGGATCCGGCCGAAGTCGCTGGAGCGATTCCCTCAGGCGAGAAGCATCGATCAGGCCAGAGATCGATTGCCTGCCCTTCGCACGCCAGGCATTCACGAATGCCCCGGCGATCACGCCGGAGGCGATCGCGAGGAACGCGAGGAGCCACGACGCGCGGATGTTGACGATCTGTGTCCGTTCGGACCAACCACCGCCGACGCCCCCGACGCCGACATCGATCAGGTATTGGCCCGCCCACGCACCTCCCGCGAGCGTGAGCTTGGCGGCGCAGGCCCTGCCAGGAAGGAGAGGCGATACGCACTCGTCGGCTTTGATCTGCGGCGGCTTCTCGGCGGAGACCGCCGTCATGGCGTCGCCGGATTGCCTCGAAAAGCCGACGACGCTCGGCGCGGTGAATTCCACGGGCTGCGTCGTCGCGTTGCGCAACCTCAGCAGGACATCGGAATCGACGTCCCGGGCACCCACCGGCCAAAGGAGCGTCACCCAAGCCTTCAGATCATGGCTAACCGCCCTCGGTTCGACGATGAAATCGCTCGGGAGGGTATCCGCCGTGCGGGTGACGACGACCCGAATCCGCTGCACCGATGCCGGGTCGGCGGCCCCCTGCGGGGCCGCCTCGATCCACGTCTCGTAGACGCCAGCTTCCGGCAGCGTTCCGGCAAGCTCGAACCTTGCCTCCTCGCCCGCGCCGAGTCGCATCGTCCCGTCGCCCGCACGCTTCCAGATGGCCGCTTCGGTCCGGCCGTCGCTCTGGCGAACGAAGAGCTCGCTGGTCGTGAGGGTACGCACGGAGTCGGCAGAGGTGTTGCGGAGCGGGATCTCTGTGCGAAATCTTGCGACGCCGACGCTGTACGGGCTTTCGACGACGTTGCTCGTCGTCGGCACCAGCTGGACGGTCCCCTCTGGCCCTGCGCCGTGAGCGACAGCGCCATGACGAACCCTGCCGCGACGATCGATCCGCGGGGCAGCATTCGCAAAGCCCGCCTCATATGCCGACGCTGCCGAAGATCTGCCAGCCGAGCGTGATATCGAGGTCGGGGGTGAAAATGCCGTCCGACCCGGCGGCGCCCGGTCTGGTCGCCTGGAACTTGTGCAGGCTCTCGGCAGTGAACGGCCCGAGACGCCCGTCGGGATCGGGCAGATCGAGCCGCTCCTGCAGCCGCCGCACGGCGTCACCTGTCGAGCCCGAACGAAGCCGGCGCAACCGCCGCAGCGCCACAGAAATCTGCCGCGAGGCCGTCGAGGCGCAGCCGCGACGCGATCCGCGCCTCTGCCCCGGTGAGCAGCATGTAGAGAAATGGCTTCCCCGGTACGCCGTCGGTGTCAGCGAGGCCGGCGGCCTGTCGGAACGCCGCCCACGGACCGGAATGCGCACCGTTCTTGAAGCTCCCGACGACGGTCTGGCAGCCAAGCGAGCTGAACCCGCTCGGCGTGCTAAAGAAGGTCGGATGGATGTTGTCTCCCGGCGGGCAGCGGTCGACGATGTCGGCCTTGTCGTAGGAGAGGTCGTCCCTCGAGCGCCGGACGATGACGACGCGCTTCGACATGTCCGCGGTGCGCAGCAGGAAGCAGCCCGGATAGGTCTTCGACGTAATGTGCGGACCGCAGACGTAGCCGTAGAACCCGGTTGAGAGAAGGTTGCCGGCCGACCCGTCATTCTTGAACTTGGCGACCGCGTCCTGATTGGGCACGGTCGAGGCCGGGAACACCGCGACAGTGTCGTCGTTGCGATTCCATACTCCGATGGTGCAGCGGGGCAAGGTATGGTCCGGGCGCTGGTCTACGAGGACAATTCCGTCGCCGCTGTTGTGATCCTTCACCATTCCGGCGCCGCGCAGGCCGAACAGCACCGGCGTGCCATCCCCGAGTGCGCCGACGTCGAAATCGTTCAGCCGGGCCAGGAGCGAAAGGTCCGCCGCGGTCAGCTCGAAAGGAATGCCGTGGGCGAGACCGTCGCCGAGATGCGCATAGTCTGGTTGCACCGAATCCGGCGCCCAAGTCGCGCCGGCCGCTCGGATCCCGACGGCGAACCCGTCAATCGCCGCCGCGGCTACGTCGTCCTCAGTCGTCTCGGTCCAGAAGTCCTCGTCGCTGGGACCGTCGACGCTTTCGACGGTCGCGGCGAGCGGTGCGGACCTCGCCGCCGCCATACGTGGTCCAGCGGGAGTCGCAGCAATCGGAAGCGCCGCGAGTCCGGCAAGGAACAGATCGGCCTCGTCGTTGCGCCGGCGGCGCAGTCCGTTCTCGACCGGCGTGCCGACCCAGATGCGGATCATGGCCTTTAGCTGCTTCGGAACTTCGGCGAACTGCCGCGATGTCATGGCCGATTTGATAGCGCGCATCTCGCGGTAGCGGTCCTTGGGATTGGAATAGGAGGCGCCGCGGTTGAACGTCAGCGAGACCAAACAGCCGAAGCAGTCGCCGTTCAGGATGTCGCAGTTCGGCAAGGCGTTTTCGGTGAGCAGCGCGAACTTCGGCAGCGTCTTCGCTTTGAAGATGGCTTCGGAACGGTCCCACGGCACCACGACGTTTCGGACGCTGGCCACCAGCAATTGCAGCTTCGCCTCCGGGTCCTTGCCGCTGTGGAAACCGACGCAAGCTTCCAGCGCCGCGCGCTGCGCGCCCTGCAACGTCGCGATCAGGCCGGCCCAGTCGCTCCGATACTCGTCGGCGGTAACATAGCCAAGATCGTAGCCGAACCCGATGGTGACGCCCGACGACGCTTTCGGCCAGATCGGTCGGCTCTTTATTACATTCTCGTAAAACCCCCTTCCGCCGGTCTCATAGTCGACGATCAGCTTGAAGGCGGCGTCCGACACTCGCCCCGCCGCAGCCACCGCCTGGGCACCTGCGCCGGCGGACCGCGCTCCGACAGCGGGTTCCCGCAATGCGCCCGCGGCGCCCAGTTCTTCGCGCTCTCGATATGCGAGCGTCGCCATGATCGCGTCGATCTCGTCCGAGTTGGCTCCGAGCGCCGCCAATGTCGCTGAATCGTCCATGTTCGGCTTGTCCAATCTACAAAGATTCTTGCAGATATTTCCGGTCTTGAGGTTTTGCCGGCAATGCTATTCGGGTTGGGGGTCGAATAACTCAATAGCCAGAAGACAAGACTGGCCCACAGTCCACAGCAAAGTCACTATAAAGTAAAAGCGACACTTCATTTTAATCCAAGGAGTTTACATCAAACGGCAGCCTGACGCAAGCAAAAGAGTCCATTGATGACTTGTGCAGCCTGCTCAGATGTCGGTTCTTCGGCCTGTCGTTATGAAACCGCAGCACGCGACCGATCGCGCGTCCTCGAAAGGGCAACGCCGTTCTGACCGACTGGCCTGCAAGGTGGACCGCGCCCGGTCCTTCGACAAGGCCGATAGGCCTTGCGCGGGACCTATCACTTGAAGTCGATGCTGTGGCTGCGGGGTCTGGGCTTGAACCTTCTTTCCTCAGAAAGCCCGCCTCCGGTCAATTACAAGCCGTTAGATCTGTTCCACTCTAGGGGCGCACTCCATTTTCCGGACCACTTTCGCCAGTTTACGTCGTCCGCACGCCGCAGCGACGGAGTTGCTGAAGGCAAACGGGCGTGCTGGACACCTAGCTTGACGGGGGTTACCACGAAGGGCGGTGGCGGCTTGGTGGCGGTAAAGTGGGAGCTGGCAGTCTAAACGAGGCCGGGAACCGTCGGCGCGGCGTCACGGGGACGATTGCGCCACGGCTTCCTGTCTGGCGCCCGAAACCCCGCAGACTGTGACCTCGTCGTCGGGTCTGTCCCTGGTGCCTGCGGGGCTTGGGACGAAGATCGGCGGCCTCGCCGTCCTGCAGATCTGGGGCCAGGCAATGACAAACCATCCCCACCTGCACTGTGCGGTTCCTTGCGGCGGCCTTGCACCGGACGTGGGTCCTTCCTGCCGGTCAAGCCGTTGTCGTGTCCGTTCCGGCGTCTGTTTCTCGAGCGGCTGGCAGCGGCCTTCGCCGCCGGTGGCCTCGGCTTCTTCGGGGACCTGGCTCCGCTTGCCGATCCCGGGGCCTTCGCCACCCAACTCGCGGCCCTGCGGCGGATTCACTGGGTCATTTACGCCAGAAAGCCGTTCAGCGGGCCCGCGCAGGTGATCGCTTATCTCGGCTGCTACACACAACTTGTTCCCTCGCTGAGATCATCGCCGCATGCCCGACGGTCGTCACCAGGTCCCGATGACCCCTCGCCTTTACCCGCAAAACGCAGAAGCCGGTTTCCGGGTCGTGGAACGTGACCCGCTCCACCAGTCCCGCCAGAACTTCCGTGGCGGGCGTCGTGTCGGTCATGACCCGGGCGTGCCGCCCCCGGTCCTGCCTTGCGAGATCGGCCTTGGCCTTGCTGAAGAGATGGCGCGGGACGTTCACGAGGGCGAACCGCCGCTTGCGTGAAGGGCGATCGGGATCGTCCGCCTCGATGGCCAGCTCGACGGTCTCAGCGCTCGCGTGCAGCGACACGGTGATCCCGGCGTCGCCGAAATCGACCTCGTGCCGGCGCCCGTTCGCGCCTCGGATGATGACGTGGCTCATCGTCAGATCTCCCGTCCGTACCATCGCACCCGGCCGATGATGTTGATCTCGTCCGCGGTGCAATCATAGGGGGTGTAGCGCCCGTTGTCGGAGATGATGCGCACCCGGGGCGGGTCGCTGAAGGGGACATGCTCGAGCCGCTTGGCCACGAGGCCCATGCCGTCGTGCAGCACGAAGATGCCCGGCGGGACGGGGCCGCACTGGTTCATGTCGACCAGGATGACGTCGCCCTCGTTGAGCGTCGGCATCATGCTGTCGCCCTGCACCGACATGACGCGCAGCATGGAGGGCGCGGCCTTCAGCCGATCGCGGATCCAGGCGCGCCGGAAATGGAAATCCCGCCCGGGCCGGTCCTCGGCCTCGACGATGGAGCCGCCGCCCATCGACGGGCGCACGGCGGCATACTGGATGGCGACGTACTCGTTGTGATAATCCTCGGTGATCGGATCATCTCCCGTGACGCGCCCCTTGCCGGTCAGCAGCCAGTCGGGATCGACCTTCAGGACCCTTGCGATACGGGTGAGCTTTTCGAGGTCGGGCGTCCGGGAGCGTCCGCGCAGGATGTCGTAGACGAAGGAGCGGTTCACGCCGGCTTCGCGTGCGACATCCGCGACGGACATGCCGAGCTGGCGGATGCGGGCGCGCAGGCGTTCGTGCATCTGGACCGACATATCCATCTCCGGCGTTGATCTGTCTGTGGAAAAAACCGGATTGCGACGCGCCTGTCAACGACCTAGAACACACGCGGAACGTGTGTGTCGAGAGGAATCGGAGAAATGCGCCTGGAGCGGGACTCGTTCGAACTGTCCGAACTCGCCGAACGCTGGGGCGTTTCCGGCGCCGACATCCGTTACCTCGTGGCCAATGACAGGATGCGGCTTTCGGTGCGCATTCTGGCCCAGCCCGCGCTCGTGTCCGAGCAGGAGCTGACCGCGGAGGGGGAGCCCTTCTGGGTGCCGGTCGAGGAGAAGATCTTCACCGGGCTCGCCGACCTGTCGTTGCGGGACGCCTTCCGCCTGGTCCGCGACGGGGAAGGGCAGGTCCGGGCTCTCTTTCTCCCCGGCGACACGATGGTGACGCTGCGCGACGGCGGAGGCGTCAGCGTCTCCCATGTCGATCTCCTCGTGCGCCGACGGCACGCCGAAGCGCTCGAGCGGGAGCTGATCGGGGTTCCTGACGAGCGGAAGGAAGCGTTTGATTTCAGACTGTTCGTTTTCGACGAGCAGGAGTTCGCGTTCACCGTGCCGCAGGCGCGGGCGCTCGAATTCATGCTGGAGCAGACCCGCGCGGGCGCGCCGGACCAGCACCATGTCGACATCCTCAAGGCGGTGGGCAGCGCTTCGCAGCGACTGGGCAGCCTGTTCAGCCGCAAGCCCTGCTGGACCCGGCTCCTGCGCCAGACCCCCGGACGCCGCGGATGGTACCATCTCGATCCCGGGTTCACCGTCTGGCTGATCGCCAACAGCTGAGACGCCCGGCGTCCGGCAGAAAGCCCGCCATCCCGGCGGGCTTTTTTTTGATTCGGACGCCGTCCGCCTCTGACGGCGGCTGATTCGTCCGCAGTTCGTCCGCATCCGGTCTGCGCCCGTCCGCACTCGGTATGCGCGCAGATGAGGGGCGGAATTTCCCTGCGAATACAGGCCGAAAAAAATCGTTCGACGCATCCCACTTGTGGGACGTCCGCATACCACGAAACTGGCATCACCTCTCCAGACACGCAAACACCGGAGAGGTCGATGACCGAACAGTTCCTGAATCAGGCCAGGCTCGCGAACCGCTGGCAGATCAGTCCCCGCACGCTGGAGCGCTGGCGCTGGAAGGGCGAGGGGCCGGCCTTCGTGAAGATCGGCGGCCGCGTCGTCTATCGGCTCGAGGAGATCGAGGCCTACGAGGGCAGTCGGCGCTGTGCGAGCACCTCGCAGAGCACCGCGCTGCGGCGGGCGGAATGACGATGGCGCGGCTCGTCACCGATCCTCGCATGGCGGCGCCCTGCGGCCGGGTCTCCAACGCCCCGATCGACGAGATCGGCTTCTGCGCCTGGGTGGCGCAGGCCGAACCCGGTGCGACGCTGGTCTACCACCGGGGCTTCCTCGTGGTCGATACCGACAAGCTGCTCTCGAAGTTCCCCGTCGAGGCGCGCGGGGCGCTGCGCCTGCTGGGCGATGCGGCGATGCGCGCCGCCGAGGAGGGGCTCGTGCACCTCGTTCAGGTGCGGCTGTCCACCAACCGCTTCGCCTACATCGCCATCGCCCGGCCGAGGCCGAAAGGCGCGCCCGCTTCCCTCTCGTCCCTGCTGCTCGAAGCGCGGGCCGCGTGATCGCGCGATCCATCCAGACACCGACAAGGAGACAACCATGCCCTATCCCGAGAACACGCCCGGCGCCGAAGACCTGCTGAAGCTGCCCGCGGGCGAGATCGCCAAGCTGCCGGTCGAGCTTCTGGCCGCCATGCAGCGCGAGATCGATGCGGCGGCAAGGCGGATGAAGGCGGTGACCGCGCGTTTCGACACCGCGCTCGAGCTTCGCTACGCGACCCCCGCCGCGGAGGCGCGCCGCGCCAGCGGAAAGGACACCGGCACGGTGCGGCTGGTCGACGGCGATTTCACCGTGGTCGCCGATCTGCCCAAGCGGATCGACTGGGACCAGGAGAAGCTCGCCAGGATGGCTGCCGGCATCGCCGCCTCCGGCGATGATCCGGCCGAGTTCATCGACACCACGCTGAAGGTGTCCGAGCGCAGGTACGCGGCGCTGCCCGAGGCGTGGCGCAAGGGGTTCGAACCCGCCCGCACCGTGAAGACCGGTTCGCTGAAGGTGACCATCGCGCCGAACGGGGCCCCGCGATGACCGCGCTCGCCTCGATCTCCCCCGAGGCGCAGGATCTGCCCGGCCTGATCGACCGCGCGGCGACGATGCTGGCCGGGGCGAAGACCGCCGCCGAGGTGCTGGAGGCCCGCGAGGCCGCCGGTCTCGCCCATGATGTCGCCAGGCGCGCCGCTCGTCTGAGCCGCGCCAAGGCCGCCCACGACGATCTGGTCGCCGCGGCGCACCGGGCGCAGGCCGATGCGCTGGAGATCGAAGCCGCGGCCAAGCGGCGCCTCGCCGACGAATACGATGCCGCGCAGGCGCGGGGTGAGGTCCAGAGGGATGGTCGGCCGAAAACCGTTCCTGACGGGAACGGTTTCATGGCGGCGACGTCGACGGAGCTCGGTCTGTCCCGCAAATCCATCCACGACGCCCGCCTGATCCGCGACGCGGAAGCCGCCGATCCCGGCCTCGCGCCGGGCGGATGCGGCGCCCGGAAGAAGGAGAACGCGCGATGACCGGCGCGTTTCCCATCATCACCGCGGACCAGCGGCTGGCGGAGGTGCGCGGCGTCAAGGCCGCCATCTTCGGAGCGAGCGGCGCCGGGAAGACCACGCTCCTGCGGACCCTCAACGGCCACGACGCACGCTGTTCTTCGACCTCGAGGCGGGCGATCTCGCCGTCGAAGGGCTGGCGATCGACACGATCCGCCCGCGGACATGGACGGAATGCCGCGACTTCGCGGTGTTCATCGGTGGCCCGAACCCGGCGCTGCGCAAGGACCAGTCCTACAGCCGGGATCACTACGAGGCGGTCTGCCGCAAATACGGCGACCCGAGGGCGCTCGAGAAGTACGACACCGTCTTCATCGACTCGATCACCGTCGCGGGGCGGCTCTGCTTCCAGTGGTGCAGTGGTCAGCCCGAGGCGCTCTCCGAGAAGACCGGGAAAGCGGATGTGCGCGGCGCCTACGGTCTGCACGGGCGCGAGATGATCGCCTGGCTCACCCACCTTCAGCACACCCGGGCGAAGAACGTGATCTTCGTCGGGATCCTCGACGAGAAGCTCGACGACTTCAACCGCAAGGTCTTCGTCCCGCAGATCGACGGCTCGAAGACCGGCCTTGAGCTGCCGGGCATCGTCGACGAGGTGCTGACGCTCGTTTCGCTGCCCGACGACAAGGGCGTGCCCCAGCGGGTCTTCGTCTGCCAGACGCAGAACCGGTGGGGCTATCCGGCCAAGGACCGCTCCGGCCGGCTCGAGCGTGCTGGAACCTCCGCATCTCGGTCAGCTCGTCGAGAAGATCCGACGGCCGCTGCCGATCGATGATCGCCCGCTCGTGATCGAGGCGCCGCGGATGCCGGCGCCCGCCAACACCCCTCAATCCGACACCACCAACTGAAAGGACCCCAGCCATGTCTGGTCTCTGGAACGACTTCAACGACGCGCGGAGCAACTCCAACCTCATCCCGAAAGGCACGCTGGCCAAGGTGCGCCTGACCATCCGCCCCGGCGGCTTCGACGACGCCTCGCAGGGCTGGACCGGCGGCTATGCCACGCGCGGCTCGACAGGTGCTGTCTATCTCAACGGCGAGTTCACCGTGACCGAGGGTCCGTATGCCCGCCGCAAGATCTTCACCCTGATCGGTCTCTACAGCCCCAAGGGGCCGGATTGGGCCAACATGGGCCGCGGCCTCGTGCGTGGCATGCTGAACTCGGCGCGCGGGATTTCCGACAAGGACATGTCGGCGGAGGCGCAGGCCGCGCGACGCATCGACGGTTTCGCCGATCTCGACGGGATCGAGTTCATCGCCCGCATCGACATCGGCACCGATGCCGGCGGCGACGACAGGAACGAGATCCGCGGCGCGGTCACGCCCGATCATCGCGACTATGCGCAGGTCATGGGCGCGGCGCCGTCCCTCGGGTCTTCAGCCGCCCGCCGCAAATACCGCGCCCGCGCCGCAACCTGCCGCCGCACCTGTGCCGGGTCGCCCGGCATGGGCGCAGTAAGGGTCGGCGCCATGCGCCTTCGTCCGCGCCAGAGCCTCTTCGTGGAGCGCAGCCTCGCTGCGCTCCACGATCACGGCAACACGCTCAGCATCGCCTCGACCGGCTTCGGCAAGACCATCGCGCTTTCCGCCGTGATCGCGCGCTCCATCGAGGGCGGCGACGCCAAAGCCTGCATCCTCGCCCACCGTGACGAGCTCACGGCACAGAATCGCGCAAAGTTCGGCCGGGTCGCGCCCGAGATCGCGACCTCGGTCGTCGATGCCGGGAGCAAGGACTGGTCCGGTCAGGCGACCTTCGCCATGGCGTCGACCCTGACCCGACCCGCCAATCTCAAGGCGATGCCGGCACTCGATCTGCTGGTGATCGATGAGGCGCATCATGCGGTCGCCGACAGCTATCGCCGGATCATCGATCGCGCCCGGGAAACCAATCCCGACTGCCGGATCTTCGGCGTCACCGCAACGCCGAACCGGGGCGACCGCAAGGGCCTGCGCGAGATCTTCGACAATGTCGGCGACCAGGTGCGGCTGGGCGAGCTGATCGCCTCGGGCCATCTCGTTCCGCCGCGCACCTTCGTCATCGACGTCGGCGTGCAGGACAAGCTGCGTGCGGTGCGCAAGAGCGCCTCGGACTTCGACATGGGCGAGGTCGCCGAGATCATGGACCGCGCGCCGATCACCGGGGAGGTGATCCGCCACTGGCGGGAGAAGGCCGTCGACCGTCCGACCGTGGTGTTCTGCTCGACCGTCGCGCATGCCGCCCATGTCGCCGAGGCCTTCAACGCGGCCGGCATTCCAGCCGGTGTCATCCATGGCGATCTGCCCGGTGCGGAGCGGCGCGGCATCCTCGCCAGCTACGAGTCCGGCAAGATCCGCGTCATCACCAACGTGGCCGTGCTCATCGAGGGCTGGGACCATCCGCCCACCGCCTGCGTCGTTCTGCTGCGGCCGAGTTCATACAAGTCCACCATGATCCAGATGGTGGGTCGCGGTCTGCGTACCATCGACCCGGCCGAGCATCCCGGCGTCGTCAAGACCGACTGCATCGTGCTCGACTTCGGCACATCGAGCCTGACCCACGGCACGCTCGAGCAGGATGCGGATCTCGACGGCAGGACCGGCACGGGCGAGGCCCCCTCAAAATCCTGCCCATCCTGCCGGGCCGATATTCCTCTGGCGTCGCGCGAATGCCCGATCTGCGGCGAACTGCTGGTCGACGAGGAGGACGACGGCGAGAGCCGGGAAGGAGCGCTCGGCGGGGCGCAGTCCGGCTTCCTGATGACCGAGATCGACCTTCTGAAGCGCTCGAGCTTCGAATGGGTCGACCTGTTCGGCACCGTTGACGCGCTGATGGCCACGGGCTTCACCGGCTGGGGCGGTGTCTTTTGGCTCGACGGGCTCTGGTATGCCATCGGCGGCGTGCGCGGCGCGCGGCCCCGACTTCTGGGCATCGGCGAACGCGCCATTTGCCTGGCGCAGGCGGATGACTGGCTCAACGCGCATGAGAGCGACGAGAGCGCCTTCAGGACGCGCGGCTGGCTGACCCAGCCCGCCACCGAAAAGCAGCTGCGATACCTCTCGCCCGAGGCGCGGGGCGATTTCGGGCTCACGCGCTACAAGGCCTCGGCGCTCATGACCTTCACCTTCAACAAGCGCGCGATCCGCGCGCTGGTGATGGCCGCCGCGGCGTCGGATCGGCGGGCGGCATGATCCATGACCCTCTCCCCGCCATCCCCGGCCGAGCGCCTGCGCCGCTGGCATCCGCGCTTCATCCCTTGCGCGGTCTGCACCCGCCCCGCCGCAGGGTTCGGCTTTTTCGATCCCCGATGCAGGACCCGCCCGCGCGACCGGCGCTGGTTCTGCTCGATGACCTGTCAGGCGCATTTCGCGCGCAAATCCCGGAAAGGAACGACGATGGTCGATCTCACCGAAGAGGAACACATGGCGGTGCTCGCCAGCCTGAAGGGCGTCGCGCACCAGATGGAGCGCTGCGGCTGGGAAACGCGGTTGTCCGAGCTCAACGAGATCCAGGTGCTCTGGCTGATCGAGATCGCCGTCAGGGAGTTCCGCGAGGCCATGGCTGCGATCGCCGCGGCTCAGGATGCGGAGATCCCGTTCTGATGCTGGATTTCAACCCGCGCCCCTCCATGGCCGAGCGGATCAACGCGCTGGTCGACGCCGCCCTCATCGCCGAGCGGGAGGCGACGCCGCCCCGGACCTATCTCGGCGCGTCCCGCCTCGGACACGCCTGCGAACGCGCGCTGCAGTTCGAGTTCGCGGCTGCGCCAAAGGACGAGGGCGCACGACTTCTGCGGCCAGACCGCTGCGCATCTTCGCGATCGGCCATCAGCTCGAGGATCTCGCCATCCGCTGGCTGCGCGCGGCCGGGATCGATCTGGTCACCCAAAAACGCGATGGTGGCCAGTTCGGCTTCTCCGTCGCGGGCGGTCGCATCCGGGGCCATGTCGACGGGATCATTGCTTCCGCCCCGGCAGCGCTTCGGCATGCGCTATCCCGGCGCTCTGGGAATGCAAGACCATGAACGCGAAGAACTGGCGCGCCTGCGTCAAGGACGGCGTGACGATCTCCAAGCCCGTCTATGCCGCCCAGATCGCGATCTACCAAGCCTACATGGAAGCCAGGTGCCGGGCATTTCGGCGCGCGCCCGCCGCTGTTCACCGCGATCAACAAGGACACGGCCGAGCTGCACCATGAACTGGTGCCCTTCGATGCCGATCTGGCGCAGCGCATGTCCGACCGCGCCGTGCGGATCCTGCAGGCCACCGACGCGGGCGAATTGCTGCCGCGCATCGCCGCCAATCGCGATTTCTTTGAATGCCGGTTCTGCGCCCATGCCGAGCGGTGCTGGAGCTGGCCGCATGACCGACGAGCCCACCGACCAATCCGATTCAGAGCAGGACCAAGCCATGCGAGACGACACGCCGCCCGATGGGCCAGAGGAAAATATCGTCCATTTCAATCCGTGGCGCGACTTCAACGACGCCGCCCCGCAGATCGACGTGTTCGGTGACGAGCCCGATCCCGAGCAGATCGCCCAGTTCATGCACGTCGTCTTCGGATACTGCGACGGTCTGATCCCGGTCCGCAGTTTCATCGACAAGGGCCAAGGCATCGATGGCCGCCCGCACAACATCTGGATCGAGGCGGATCAGGCCGCACCCGAGAAGATGGCCACCTTCGCGACATGGGCCTCGCGCGAGGGCGCGGCGGTCTACGTGATCCCCGGCACCGTGGCCGCACCCGGGCAGGCCAAGGCCGCCGAGATCCTGCGGATGCAGACCGTGGTCGTCGATCTCGACACCGGCGACATCGCCGCCAAGCGCGCCCATCTGGAGCGCCACCTCGGCGCACCGACCATGGTGGTCGAGAGCGGCGGCGTGACGGCCGAGGGCCAGCGCAAGTGCCCATGTCTGGTGGACGCTGACCGAGCCTGCCGAGGGCGACGACATCCGTCGTGTCTGCCGTCTGCGCGGTGACATCGCCGCCAAGGTCGGCGGCGACATGCATTTCCGCTCCGCGCACCAGCCGATCCGGGTGGCGGGCTCGGTGTACTACAAGAACAGCCTCAAGACGCAGGTCCGGATCGTCGAGCTGAACGCCGACCGCGAACGCGATCTGGCGGAGTTCATCGAGGCGGTCACCGACATGCCGCCCGCGCCGGGCGTGTCCCTGCAGCCCGAGTTCAGCCATCCGGACAAGCCCGCGATGGACGACGTGCTGGTCACCCCGGTGCGTGAGGGCGGAGCGGACGACTGGTCCCGCTTCGAGGGCGCGTCGGCCGCGATCGGCCATTTCATCCGCATGGTCCACGAGGGCCGGATGACGAAGGACGAGGGCTGGGAGGGCATCTGCGGCTACAACGCCGCCATGCTGCGGCCGCAATGGCCGGTCGAACGGCTCAAGCGCGAGTCCGAGCGGCTCTGGGACCGGCATGTCGAGAAATACGGGCCGCCCCTGATCCGGCTGGATTCCGGCGCACCGGGGCCGAGTTGAGATGCCCGCCTTCACGCTGGGCGCGCTTCTGGACGACCAGAGCCCCATGCCCGAGGACATCATCGCGCCGCGGGTGCTGACGCCGGGAGGTCTTCTCGTGCTGGGTGGCGCGCCCAAGGTCGGCAAGAGCGACCTGCTGATCTCCTGGCTCGTCCACATGGCCGCTGGCGTGCCGTTTCTCGGCTTCACCCCGCCGCGGCCGCTGCGGATCTTCTATCTGCAGGCGGAGATCCAGTATCACTATCTGCGGGAACGGCTGAAGCAGATCGCCCTGCCGCCAGAGGTGTTGGCCGCCGCACGCGACACCTTCGTCGCCACGCCGAAGCTGAAGATGCTGCTCGACGACGAGGGCAGCGTGCGCGTGGCGCGTGCGGTTCAGACCGCGTTCCCCGATGCGTCGCCCGACATCCTCTGCGTCGACCCGATCCGCAACCTCTTCGACGGCGGGCCCGATGGCGGCGGCGAGAACGACAACACCGCCATGATGTTCTTCCTCAAGGAACGGGTGGAGGTCCTGCGCGACCACATCGACCCCGACTGCGGGGTGATCCTCGTCCACCACACCAAGAAGCTCAGCAAGCAGCAGGTGAAGGACGATCCGTTCCTCGCGCTCTCCGGCGCCAGCGCGCTGCGGGGTTTCTACACCTCCGGCCTGATCCTGCATCGCCCGGACGAGGACCTGCTCTGAGCGAAAACTGGAGATCGAGCTGCGAAATGGCCCCGCGCTGCCACGCCAAGGTGATCGACAAGGTCGGCGGCCAATGGGTCGAGATCAACCCGATGAACGAGCGGCTCGTCCGCCAGGAAGTCGGCGCGAAGCACGATGCCGAACGGGATCGCAAGCGCGATGTCATCCTGTCGATCCTGATCGACGAGGCGGCCGAGGGCAAACTCTACACCTCGACCCAGTTCCGCGAGGCGTTCGAGAACCAGCGCGGCCTCGGGAGCCAGTTCACCATCCGCGACCGCATCAATGTGCTGGCCACCAAAGGCGACATCCGTTTCCTGCGGGACGGCACGAAATTCGGCCACTCCGTGGTCCGGTCGCGCTTCGGCTATCTCTGCGCCGAAGGCATGGTGTTCGGCCGCGAGGGGCGGATCGATCCGGAGACCGGAGAGGTCCTGGACAGCGTCATCCCGGTCGTCCCGAGCCACTACAAATCGCCCTCCAACGGGCAGTGCATGGACCTCGCAGACCCCTCCGATTGGTCGATCCGGGAGGGTGAAAATGCCTGATTTTGGCTTGTACGTCCTCTGTTCGACCTCAGGACAAACATGTTCGTCCTCCGCCGTTGTTCGTCCTCAATCCAATGAAATCAATCACTTGGAGCAAAAAGAGGTCGAACAGGTTCGTCCTCTTGTACGTCCTCTGTTCGTCCTCGAAACCCGAATGAATTCAGCATCTTACGCTGATTGGAGGACGAACAATGAAAGCCCCCATACTACGTATGGGGAGGCCAACCGGCAGGTTTGGCCTCTCCTCCCATACGTCGAGGGGTATCCGCGCGCGCGGGCTCTGACGTTCCCTGCACATCCCGATCCGACGACGGCGGCCCGTACCGCCAAGCACATGACCGCCGTCGTCTTCCACCCCCGCAGCCAACCCGAAAAGGAGACCACGATGGCTGAAGCGACTCTGACCAACCCGATGCGGGAGGCAATCCCCGATCTGCCGCCTGCCTTCCGCGCCGACCGCACATTGCTCGCCCTCGATCTCGGCACCACCACCGGCTGGGCGCTGCGCGCGCCGGACGGCCTGATCACCAGCGGCACGGTGTCGTTCCGCCCCGGCCGCTACGACGGCGGCGGCATGCGCTACCTGCGCTTCACCAACTGGCTGACCGAGCTGGACCGGCTGAGCGGACCGATCGCGGCCATCTGGTTCGAGGAAGTCCGTCGCCACGCGGGCACCGACGCGGCGCACGTCTTTGGCGGCCTCATGGCCAGCTTGACCAGTTGGGCCGAGCTGCGGGGCATCCCGTATCAGGGCGTCCCGGTGGGCACGATCAAGAAACACGCCACCGGAAAGGGCAACGCGACGAAGCAGGCGATGATTGATGCGGCCCGCGCCCGGGGTTTCTGCCCGGCGGACGACAACGAGGCCGACGCCATCGCGATCCTGCTCTGGGCGCTTGAGACCCGGGGAGGTGTGCAATGAGCGGCATGCGGTTCACGCCGAAGGGCTATGGCGGCCAACGCCGCAACCCCGACGAGGTCAAGCGGGACGGCTGGAAGGAACAGGGTCTGCTGGCCGTCGCGCTCGATGATCGAACGGCTGACCTGGCCCGAGCGCGAGCTGGTCCGTCAGCTTGGCGAGAAGCTCTATGGCAAGCTCCCCGCAGTCCGGGAGGTGCAGCATGACTGACTGGACCACGGCGCGGGTCCACGACCGGCTGGAGCTCGCTGCCGACGTGTTCCGCGCGCTGCCCGGGGTGAAGCCGCAGGGCCATTTCAACGCCTGGCCCGAGTATGTGCACAGCTTCGCCGACAAGGTCGGTCAGCAGCCCCGCATGCGCAGACCCCTGCCATCGCCGCGCATGATCAGCGAGGCCGAGGAGGCGATGCTCTGGCTGCGCTGGCTCGAGAAGGACGACGCGCGGATCGTCTGGCTGCGCGCGAACGGCACGCCGTGGAAGAAGATCGGCTGGGAGGTCGGGCTGAGCCGCCCGGCCGCCAACCGCCACTGGCAATACGGCCTCGCGCTGATCACCTGGCGGCTCCACGGGCGCGTGCCATCATCGAAGCGGTCGAAGCGCTTCGTGATCGAGAACGCAAGCAACCTGTCAAGGAAAATCATCCTGTAAGAAAATTTCCAGAGAGACACCGCAGGGGATTCACCGCGCCGGGCTGAGGGGCTACTCAAGGTCATACTCGGGAGAGGCGCGCGCGGGACAGCCTGCGCGCTGGCCTCCGGGGTCCAACCAAGGGTCCAGCCGGGGTCCAGGTCGCCAAGTCGTTGTTTTCCGGTTCCTTTTCGGGCCGAAACGTATGCTGGGGGGCGCAGCGCGGCAGTTCGCTAGCGACAGCCGCGTATTTTTGGGAAGCCACCCGGCCTCCGGAATCCATCGCCTCGCCTGATATCCATCAATAAAACAATGGCTTGTCACCCTTCCGGGGGTGGCTTCCGCCGGACCCTGAAGGAGTCCACCGCGGCCCAGTGGAATCCAGTGCGGAATCCACTCTCCGGAATCCGCCCGCCCACCGACAGGATGACCCCGAATGACCCTGAGCTTCGCTCCGGAGCGCATCGAGACAGTGGCCGCTCGAGCGGCTCAGGCCGTATGCGCGCAACGCCAAGACGCACGGCGCGGACCAGGTCGCGAAGATCGCCGCCAGCATGGCGCGAGTTCGGCTGGACGGTGCCGTGCCTCGTGGCGGACGACGGCGAACTGATCGCCGGCCATGGCCGCATCCTCGCCGCCGAGCAGCTCGGGCTGACCGAGGCCCCGGTGATCGTGCTCGGACATCTGACCGAGGCGCAGCGCCGCGCCTACCGTCTGGCGGACAACCGGCTGGCCGAGTCACCGTGGGACGAGGCGCTGCTCGCCGGCGAGCTGCAGGAGCTGGCGGCCGACGATTTCGACCTGTCGCTGGTCGGCTTCTCCGACGCGGAACTCGACCAGCTGCTCGCGTTCGATGCGGGTGACGAGGGCGACGGCGGCGGCGGGGAGGACGTCCCCGAAGCGCCGGAGGTCCCGGTCAGCCGTCCCGGCGATCTCTGGCTGCTCGGGCCGCACCGGCTGCTCTGCGGGGACGCCACGGTCATGGCCGACCTCGACCGGCTGATGGCGGGATCGAAGGCCGACCTCTGCTTCACCGACAGCCCGTACAACGTGGACTACGCCGGCGGCGTCGGGGCGGAGAAGGCCGGCAAGGGCCGGCGCATCCTGAACGACGCGCTCGGCGACGGCTTCGAGCGGTTCCTCTTTGAGGCCTGCGTCTCGATCATCGCGCACACCGCCGGCGCGATCTACATGTGCATGTCGTCGAGCGAGCTGCACACGCTGCAGAAGGCGTTCGCCGCCGCCGGCGGGCATTGGTCGACCTTCATCATCTGGGCGAAGGACCGCTTCACGCTGGGGCGCTCCGACTACCAGCGCCAGTTCGAGCCGATCCTCTACGGCTGGCCGGAGGGCGCGAAGCACCACTGGTGCGGCGCCCGCGACCAGGGCGACGTCTGGTTCATCGACCGGCCGATCCGCAACGACCTGCACCCGACGATGAAGCCGGTCGGGCTCGTCGAGCGGGCGATCCGCAACTCGAGCCCGCGCGGGCGGCGTGGTGCTCGACCCGTTCGGCGGCAGCGGCACGACGCTGATCGCCGCCGAGCGGACCGGGCGCGCCGCGCGGGTCGTCGAGCTCGACCCGAGGTACGTCGATGTCATCGTCGAACGCTGGCAGGCCGAGACCGGCGGTGAGGCGGTGCTGGACGGCGACGGCCGCGGCTTCGCCGCGGTGAAGGCCGAGAGGCCGGGCGAGGCTTCGGCGGGTCAAGACGCGGGATGAAGCAGAGCCGGGTCATGTCGCTGGTCGAGTCCGTCGCCAACGTGGTCGTCGGCTACGCGCTGGCGATCGCGACGCAGCTGGCGGTGTTCCCGCTGTTCGGCATCGAGGCCGCGCTCGGCGAGCATCTGGCGATCGGTCTCGCTTTCGTCGGCGTCTCGCTGGTCCGCAGCTACGCGCTGCGGCGGCTGTTCGAGCGGATCAGGGCGCGATAGCGTGGGTCTGCTATGCGCCAGGAGCGCACATTGGCCCTAGACCTGCGATCTTCTATCGCAGTCGCGGTATTGTCGACGAGTCGGTCGGCAAGCACCTCGATGCCCGATGTGGCGAGGTCTTGGCGGCAAGACAGCCCAAACGGGCCATCAAACGCTTAACCGTAATCCATCGGGCGTCATGGCGCCTTGAAACGAGATGTGGTTGAGGTGAACGAAACAGAGAGCGGGTTGGCCCATGACGACATCATCGGACGACGCGCTGCCGACGCTCCAGCGTGAAGTCCAGAGATTGCTGGGTCGATGCTTACTGCGGCTGCAACAGTACGAGCGGCTGATCAAAGCCATCGTGGCGGATCACGAAATCTCAGGGCCAGCGCACGCCTTGAAGGCGGTCCGAGCGGCGCGTGTCGCCGACACGGCGCGCAAGACGCTCGGCACCCTGGTCGGTGACCTTCTCGGATCGTATCTTGTCGCCGACCAATTCGGAACTCCATCCGAGGCCACGGCCGGTTCTCCTGAGGACGTCGCCTCGATCAGTCTTCGGTTGCATCTGGGCTTGTCGGAAGCAGATTTCGATCGGACAGAAAACGAGCTCAAAGAACTGGTGGTTCTGCGGAACAGCTTGGTTCACCATTTCATCGATCAACATGATCTCTGGAGCCTGGACGGATGCCGCAATGCGCAAGACGCCCTCGTCGCGGCCTACAGCCGCATCGATCGACACTTCGAGGGGCTCCGGGAATGGGCTGAAGATATGGTGCATGTTCGGCGGCTTGCCGCAGAGGTATTTCAGTCGGACGAGTTCCGCGACCTGGTGCTCAATGGCATTTCCCCGGATGGCACGGTGGACTGGCCAGACGCAGGAATCGTGCGCGCCTTGCGGGAGGCAGCCGGTGAGTTGGCTGTCGAAGGGTGGGCACCCGTCACGCAGGCTGGCAGGTGGATTTCCGAGCGACAGCCGGAACAACTCCCCGCGAAGTATGGATGCAGCAGTTGGCGGCAGGTCGTGCACCAGTCTCGGGTCTTCGAGCTTCGGCGCTTTGAGATGGATGGACAACGATCTCGTTGGTATCGCGAAAAAGACAGTTTCGCCAACCCACGCTGAAATACGTCTGCTGCGCAGTGCCGTATTCGAAGGCGTAAGCTGCAGGTGCGTTTCCACGATGAAACACGTCACTACATACAGTGTGTAATTTCTTCGGCCACTCAGGCATCTGGCATCCCAAGAGATCTTCGCCAACGATCATCGGGGATTGAAAATCGGAGCATCGCCGTTCGCGATCTCTTTCAGCACTCAAATCTTGCTGCCTAGTTCTCGAGCGGCGACTTAGGGCTCTTTGCGTCGATCGCCTGCCACCGCTGACCTGAGAAGCCGCCGCCCAGCAGGACGGCGGCGTGATCGGCTCTTTGGTCTGACGGTTCAGCCGTCGGTGATGCGGTACGCCCTTCCTCTCCCATCGACCTTGTCGGAGGTGATGGTCGAGGCCGAGCTTCTTTTTCAGCGCGCCGGAAATGGCGCCCCTCGCGGTATGTGGTTGCCAGTCGAGGGCTGCGACGATCTCGTCGATGGTGGCGCCGCCCTCGGCGCGCAGCATCGCGATCAGCGCTTCCTGCTTGGTGCCGCTACGGCGGCGGGCGGGCTGCGGCGCGGGTGCGGACGCCGGCTGGCCATCCGGTTGTCCTTCCGGATCCTCGGTGATCCCGAGGGTGCTGTAGGCCAGCGGCGTGGCGCGCAGGGTGATCGGGCCGCGTTCCTCGTCGTGGCGCCAGACCGTGTCGAGGTCGGTGGCGGCGACCTCCTCGATGAGCCCGCGCTTGAGCAGGCTCTTGCAGACGTTGCCGACGGCGCCGCCCTTGAGGCCGGTGGTGACGGGGAATACCATCCCGTCCCCGCGCGCGCAGGCGGTGGAGAGTATGACGGCTTGGGCGTCGGACAGCTGGATCCGGGTCATGGTTCGTCTCCTTGGCGGGACCGCGACCATCACGGCCCACTACGACCCCGAGCCGCGCCTCGGCGCGGCGGGAGTCCGGGCACGCGCCCGAGGTCAGATCAGCCCGAGTTCGCGCAGGAGCGCTGCGGCGTCAGGCAGCCGATCCGTCGCCACGTCGATGGCGATGGTCATGCTGTCAGCGGTGAGGCGCGCCGGAATGTCGGCGTCTTCGCGAAGCGCCGCTTCGATCTCGTCGAGGACCGCCGGGATGCGGCTCCGGTCCCAAGGCTCGTTGAGGCCCCGAATGGCGATGCGGATGGTCGAGGTTTCCATGGCTTTGGCTCCTTTCAGTTCGCGTGCTCGCCTTCCTTGAAGGCGCTGTCGGTGATGCGCTTCGGCAGGCTGGCGCGTAGTGTTCGAGGGTGCCGACATGGCCCCAGTTCACCTCGTCGGGGTGGGCGTTGAAGTGGTCGTCGCTGAGCGCCTGCAGGCGGGCGAGCATCGCGTCGATCTCGGCTTTCTTGGCGGTGAAGGCGGCAATGCCGCTTCCTGTTCCGCGCGGCCTTCTCGGCGCGAGTTCGTGGCGGGGTGGTCGCGGGTTCAGGCGGGTCATCGTGGTGGCTCCCGGTGAGTTGCATCGTTTCCTTGGATCACGTTCGCTCCGGCCGGGAGGCTTATCAACTCAATAAGCACATGATTTTGAATGATAATCGGAGCGCGCGATGGAGGGCATGAGCGAGCGCCAGTACGCCGCCCGCGTCGGCCTCTCGCGCGGGCGCGATCCAGAAGGCGAAGGCCGCCGGGCGGCTGGTGCTGCATTCCCGACGGCAGCATCAACGCGGAGGCCAGCGACATCCGGCGTGCCGAGACGACGGACCCGTCCAAGACGAGGAAGGCGCCCGCGCCGAAGCTGAAACCCGTCCCCGAGGCGGCGGTCTCCGCCGTCGGCGACACGCTGCGCGAACAGGGTCTGGCGGCGCCGCCGCGTCGGCAGCGGCACCACCTTCCTGCAGGCCAAGACGGCGAACGAGGTGCTGAAGGCGCAGGAACGGCGCATCCGGCTCCAGAAGCTGAAGGGCGAGCTGATCGAGCGGGCCCGCGCGCTGTCGCTGGTCTTCCGGCTGGCGCGGCAGGAGCGCGACGTCTGGGTCAACTGGCCCGCCCGCGCGGCCGCGCTGATGGCGGCCGATCTGGGCGTGGAGCCCGCCGCGATGCAGAAGGTTCTGGAGAAGCATGTCCGTGCCCAGCTCGACGATCTCGCCGAGGTCCGACCCGATCTCCGGTGACACGGACGACTGCATTTCGACGGCGCCGCGGACATCCTGCGCGCCTGGGGCGCGGGCCTCACGCCCGACCCGGACCTGACCGTGTCGGAATGGGCCGACCGGCACCGGATGCTGTCGGGCCGCGCCTCGGCCGAACCGGGGCGGTATCGCACGGCGCGCACGCCCTACATGGGCGAGATCATGGACCGGCTGTCGCCCGGGCGATCCGACCCAGCGGATCGTGTTCATGAAGGCTGCTCAGGTCGGCGCGACGGAAGCTGGAAACAACTGGATTGGATTCGCGATCCACCAGGCGCCGGGGCCGATGCTGGCGGTCCAGCCGACGGTGGAACTGGCGAAACGCAACTCGCGCCAGCGGATCGATCCGCTGATCGACGAG
Organism: uncultured Alphaproteobacteria bacterium; assembly: GCA_963698685.1. Taxonomy (GTDB): domain Bacteria; phylum Pseudomonadota; class Alphaproteobacteria; order Rhodobacterales; family Rhodobacteraceae; genus Amaricoccus. The sequence goes on along the minus strand of CAVORV010000020.1, from coordinate 9,725 downwards.
AGCCCGGAACTGCGGGAGCGGGTCAAACCGGCGCGCTCCCGCGACGCCGGCAACACGATGCTGTCGAAGGAATTCGCGGGCGGCATCCTGATCATGACCGGGGCGAACTCGGCGGTCGGGCTGCGCTCGACCCCGGCGCGCTACATCTTCCTCGACGAGGTCGACGCCTATCCGGCCTCGGCCGACGAGGAAGGCGACCCGGTGACGCTGGCCGAGGCGCGGTCGCTGACCTTCGCCCATCGGCGCAAGGTGTTCCTGGTCTCGACGCCGACGATCCGGGGGCTGAGCCGGATCGAGCGGGAGTTCGAGGCCAGCGACCAGCGCCGGTTCTTCGTGCCGTGCCCGCATTGCGGCCAGATGCAGTGGCTGAAGTTCGAGCGGCTGCGCTGGCGAGAAGGGCAGCCCGGAGACGGCGGAATATCACTGCGAGGGCTGCGAACAGCCCATCGCCGAACACCACAAGACGGCGATGCTGGAGGCGGGCGAATGGCGGGCGACCGCGACGGCCGCCGATCCCGGCACGGTCGGCTATCACCTCTCGGCGCTCTATTCGCCGATCGGCTGGCTGAGCTGGGAGCGGATCGTGCGGGCATGGGACGCGGCCCAAGGGTCGGACGAAGCGATCAAGGCGTTCCGCAACACGATCCTCGGCGAGACATGGGTCGAGACCGGCGAAGCGCCGGACTGGCGGCGGCTGGCGGACCGGCGCGAGGCGTGGGGCGCGGGAACCGTGCCCGCGGGCGGGCTGTTCCTGACCGCGGGAGCCGACGTCCAGAAGGACCGCATCGAGGTCGATGTCTGGGCGTGGGGCCGCGGGCTGGAGAGCTGGCTCGTCGATCACCTCGTGATCGAGGGCGGGCCCGGCGATCCGGCCTGCTGGCGGCGGCTGACGGACCTGCTCGGCCGGACATGGGAACACGCCTCCGGCCAGCCGATGACGCTGGCGCGGCTCGCGATCGACACCGGCTACGAGACCAGCGCGGTCTATGCCTGGTCGCGGCAGGCCGGCTTCGCGCAGGTGGCCCCGGTCAAGGGCGTCGAGGGGTTCAACCGGACGAGCCCGGTGACGGGCCCGACCTATGTGGACGCCACCGTCGCGGGCAAGCGGCTCCGGCGCGGGGCGCGGCTCTGGACGGTCGCCACCTCGACCTTCAAGGCCGAGACCTACCGCTTCCTGCGGCAGGACCGGCCGACGCGGGAGGAACGGCCGAGGCGGGCGCGCTCTGTCCGCCCGGCACGATCCACCTGCCGGACTGGGCGGACGGCGAGTGGCTGAAGCAGTTCACGGCCGAGCAGCTCGTCACGGTGAAGACGAGGCGCGGCTTCGCCCGGCTGGAATGGCAGAAGCTGCGCGAGCGCAACGAGGCGCTCGACACGCCGGGTCTATGCCCGCGCGGCCGCGTGGATCCTCGGAGCGGACCGCTGGTCGGAGGCGCGGTGGGCCGACCTTGAGACGCAGCTGGGGACAGACGGCGCCGTTCCACAACCAGACGCCCCCTCGGCCGCAGGGTCGGTCCGCCTGGTTGCCCATCCGGTGCGGCGGCGGTCGGTCCCGTCGAACTACATGCGCTGACCCGACATCGTTCCCGTCCGGAACGATGTCGCCGAACACGGGGCTCTTCCCAATGGCGACCATCGCTGAGCTCCGCGCCCGCCGCGAGGCGCTGTCGGCCTCCACGCGCCTCCGGCATCGCGCGGGTCAGCTACGACGGCAAGACCGTGGACTATCGCAGCGTGGCCGAGATCGACCGCGCCATCGAGGCGCTCGACCGCGAGATCGCGGCGGCCGAGGGACGACGGATCGTGCGGCAGGTCCGCGTGACGACGGCGAAGGGGCTCTGATCCATGCGGCTCTTCGATCGCTTCCGCCGCCGGCCTTCCGGCGGCCCGGCCGCCATGCGCGCGCGTCTGGAAGGCGCCATGTCGCGGCGACGCCTGCGCGGCTGGAACCCGCCGCTCGAGAACATCAACGCGCTGGTCGCCTCGGGCGGCCCGCGGCTGCTGGCGCGGTCGCGCGAGCTGGTGGTCACCAACGGCTACGCCGCCAACGCCTGCGAGGCCTTCGCCGCGAACCTCGTCGGCGACGGGATCAAGCCCTCGTCGCTGATCGGGGACGCGGACCTGCGGGATCGCGTCCAGCGGCTCTGGCTCGCCTGGACCGACGAGGCGGACGCGGACGGGCTGACCGACTTCTACGGCCTGCAGGCCATGGTCGCGCGCGAGATGTTCGTCGCCGGCGAATGCTTCGTGCGGCTGCGACCGCGCCGGGCCGAGGACGGCCTGCCGGTCCCGCTGCAGCTGCAGCTCCTGCAGTCCGAGATGCTGCCCTTCGAGAAGACCGAGACGGCGGCGAACGGCAACCGCATCCGCTGCGGGATCGAGTTCGACGCCATCGGCCGGCGCGTCGCCTATCACTTCCGCCGCCGCCATCCCGGCGACAGCACCGATCAGGGCGGCCCGGTCATCCCGGAAACGGTGCGCGTGCCGGCGACGGACGTGCTGCACATCTACCGCCCCATCGACGCCGGCCAGATCCGGGGGCTGCCGCATGTCGCGCCCGCGATGGTGCGGCTGTTCCTGCTCGACCAGTACGACGACGCCGAGCTCGACCGGAAGAAGACCGCGGCGATGTTCGCGGGCTTCATCACCAAGACCGCGCCGGAAGAGCCGATGATGGGCGAGGCCGATGCGGATCCCGACGGCGCCGCCATCGCGAGCCTCGAGCCCGGCACCATGCAGGTGCTGCTGCCGGGCGAGGACGTGAGGTTCTCGTCTCCGGCGGACGTCGGCGGCGGCTACGAGGCGTTCCAGTACCGCACGCTGCTCGCGGTCTCGGCCTCGCTGGGGCTGCCCTATCATCTCGTGACCGGCGACGTCCGGCAGGCGAACTACTCGAGCCTGCGGGCGGAGCTCGTCGAGTTCCGCCGCCGCGTCGGCCAGCTGCAGCATGGCGTGCTCGTGCACCAGCTCTGCCGGGCGGTCTGGCGGCGCTGGCTGGAGACGGCCGCGCTCTCGGGCGCGCTCGATCTCGACGACCCCGTCGCCGCGCGGCCGGTGCAGTGGATCCCGCCGCGCTGGGACTGGGTCGATCCGCTCAAGGACATCCAGGCGCAGGTGCTGGCGATGGAGGCGGGCATCACCTCGCGCCGGAAGGTGGTCGAGGGCACCGGCTACGACATCGAGGAAGTGGACCGCGAGAACGCGGCCGACGCGCGGCGCGCCGCCGAATCTGGGCCTGCGCTACCGCACGAGCCCGGGCGAGACGCAAGGCGCGCGGGCGACGCCCGCGGCGCGGCCCGATCCGGCGCAACGGCGCGAGACCACGGGCGACGGCGTCGACGAGACAACCGAACAGGAGTGAGAGCATGGCGAGCTGGTATGCGATCCGCGCCCGGGCGACCGGCGCGGAAGTGGCGATCTATGACGAGATCGGGGCCTACGGGGTCTCGGCGAAGGGGTTCCTGACCGAGCTCGGCGCGCTGCCCGAGGGGACGCCCGTCGATCTGCGGCTCAACAGCCCGGGCGGGTCGGTCTTCGACGCGGTGGCGATCCACAACGCGCTGAAGCGCCACGAGGGCACGGTCACGGTCTGGATCGACGGCATCGCCGCCTCGGCCGCCTCCTACGTGGCGATGGCGGGCGACGAGATCGTCATGCCGGAGAACGCCTTCCTGATGATCCACGATCCCTCGGGGCTCGTGGCGGGCACGTCCGGGGACATGCGCGCCATGGCCGAGGCGCTCGAGAAGGTGAAGGGCGCCCTCGTGCAGGGCTATGCGGCGAAGTCCGGCCGGACGCCCGAGGAGGTCTCGGCGCTGATGTCCGCCGAGACCTGGCTCGACGCCGCGGACGCGCTGGCGCAGGGCTTCGCCGACCGGCTGATCGAGCCCGTCCGCATCGCCGCGCGGTTCGACATCGGCCGCTTCCGCAACGCGCCGCCGGAACTGGTCGGAGGCCGTCGAGGGGGACGGGACCGATGCCGAAACCGTTCCGGACGGGAACGGTTCCGAGGACAATGCGGCCGACATCGTCGGGAGCGACGACGATGTCACGCCCGACGCCGATCCCGCACTGCGGTCGGAGACCGAGGGGACGGATGTCGCAGACGGACGACATCCCTCCGGCTGACGCCGATCCCGAAACCAGCGTTGCGGCCACCAACGCGGCCCCGGACGCCGGCGCCATCCGGGCCGAGGCCATCGCCCATGCCCGGGCCGTGGTCGATCTCTGCCGCCTCGCGGGCCAGCCGCAGATGGCCGGCCGCTTCCTCGAGCAGGACACGAGCCTCGACGAGGTGCGCGCGGCGCTCCTCGCCGCGAAGGCCGAGGCCGAGCCCGAGATCGCCCCGCATCACCCGCAGCCCGGCCGCGGCTCGGCCGCGCGCCCCTGGGGCGAGATCGTCGCCCGCACCTTCAAGCTGAAAGGATGAGACCATGACCACGCTGATCGAAGGCACACACCCCGGCGGCTTCCTCGTCTGGGAAGCCTTCCGCGACTACACCCGCGAGACCGTCACCATAGCCGCCGGCACGCTCGAGCCCGGCACGGTGCTCGGCAGGATCACCGCGTCGGGCAAGTACGCCGCCCACGATCCCGCCGCCGTCGACGGGACCGAGACGGCCGTCGCCGTGCTCTGGGGCAAGGCCGACGCCTCGCGTCGGCGATGCGCCCGCCGTCGCGCTCGTTCGCGGCCCCGCCATCGTCAACCGCCACGACCTCGTCCTCAAGGGCACGCCGACCGAGGGCGAGATCGCGGCCGCCCATGCGGCGCTCCTCGCCGAGGGCATCCTCGTCCGCTGATCCCGCGCCACCCCGCAATCCCTGAACCGGAGGCATTCCCATGGCCACCATGGACATCTTCGAAGGCGACGCCTTCACCATCGTCGAGCTCACCCGCGCGCTCGAGAACATCCCCTTCAAGCCGGCGCTGCTCTCGGGCTCGAACCTGTTCTCGCCCCGCGGCGTGCGGTCCCGCACCGTCGTGATCGAGAGCCGCGACGGCACGCTGTCGCTGATCCCGTTCTCCGAACGCGGCTCGGCCTACGAGCAGCAGGTGCCCGACCGGCGCGAGATGCGCGCCTTCGTCTGCCGCCAGTTCAAGAAGCAGGACGTGCTCTGGGCCTCGGAGGTGCAGTCGGTCCGGGACTTCGGCTCGGAAAGCGCCACGCAGCAGGTCCAGACCGAGGTGGCCTACCGGCTGCGCAAGCTCCGTCAGGACGCCGAGACCACCTTCGAGTACCACCTGCTGAACGGCATCCAGGGGATCGTGAAGGACCCGAAGGACAACGCCACCGTGGTGAACTACTTCACCGAGTTCGGCATCAGCCCCGCCGCGGAGATCGACTTCGACCTCGACAACGCGAGCCCCGCCTCCGGCGCGCTCAGGAAGCGCTGCCAGGCGCTGATCGAGGATGTCGAGGCGTCGATGGGCGGGCTCTCGGCCGGCGCGGTGCAGGTGCGCGCCGAATGCGGCTCGGCCTTCTTCGCCGATCTCGTGGCGCACAAGGAGGTGCGCGAGACCTATCTCAACACCGCCGCGGCGGCCGATCTGCGCGGCCGCGTCGCCGACGAGGTCAGCTTCGGCGGCATCACCTTCCGCCGCTACCGGGGCGGCGTGGGCTTCGGCGTGCCGACCGACAAGGCCTTCTTCTTTCCCGAGGGCATCGAGGGGCTCTTCGAGATCTATTACGCCCCGGCCGACACCTTCGAGACGGTCAACACGCTCGGCCAGCAGCTCTACGCCCGCACGATCCCCGACCGGGATCGCGACGAATGGGTGCGGCTCGAGATCGAGAGCAATCCGCTGCCGATCTGCACCCGCCCGCAGGTGCTGCGCTCGGCGCGGCGGACCTGATGACCGCCTTCGCCGCCGCGCTCGACGCGCTCTTCGCGGACGGCAACATCGCCCGCGATGCCGTCCATATCGCGGACGGTGGCGTTCAAGTCCTCGTCCGCGTGATCACCCGCCGCGCGGACGAGGTCACCGGCTTCGGCGAGGCGCGGCTCTGGTCGGAGACCACCCGCATCGACCTGCGCGTGGTGGAGGTTCCGAACCCGCGCCCCGGTGACCGCATCGAGATCAATGGCGAGGCCTTCCTCATCCAGGGCGAGCCGGTTCGCGATCGCGAGCGGCTGGTCTGGACCGTGGACCTGCGCCCGGCGTAACGACGATGAAGCTCAAGCTCGACATCGATCCGGACATCGTCGCGATGATGGCGGCCGAGGTCGCGGCGGGCGAACGCGCGGTGACGGCCGCCATGCGCGAGGCCGGGACCGGGCTGAAGACCGCCTGGCGGTTGCAGATCACCGGCGCGGGGCTCGGCGCGACGGCTCGCCAACTCGATCCGCAACCAGAACTTCCCGAGGTCGGGCGAAAGCCTCGATGCCGCCGCGCTGGTCTGGTCCAAGGCCCCGGTGATCGTCGGCGCGCACGACACCGGCCCGCTGATCCGCTCGAAGAACGGGTTCTGGCTGGCGATCCCGCTGCCCGCTGCCGGGCGCGGTCCTGCGCGGCGGCCGGATCACACCCGGCGAATGGGAGCGACGACGCGGGCTGCGCCTGCGGTTCGTCTATCGCCGGACGGGTCCGAGCCTGCTGGTGGCGGAGGGGCGGCTGAACACGAAGGGTCAGGCGGTGGTGTCGCGCTCGAAGACCGGGCGCGGAAAGGTCACCGCGCCGATCTTCCTGCTGGTGCCGCAGGTGAAGCTGCCGAAGCGGCTGGACCTGGCGCGCGATGCAGAGCGCGCGGTGGACGCTGTGCCGGGGCTGATCGTGGCGAACTGGGTGGAGAGATACTAGACCACATGTTCGCCTGAGATAGGCGACCCGTCTCAAAGTATGCAGGTTTCGAGGGGTTGCGCCGGATGTCCTGGCGCAGAGCCTCCGGCATAGGAGACGGGCCATGGATGAGTTTATCACCTACATTGGTTTGGATGTTCACAAAGAGACGATTGCGGTCGCTTTGGCAGAGGGGAGCGGGCGCGGCGAGGTTTGCGCGCACGGACAGATTTCCAACACGCCTGCCGCCTTGTCCCGGCTTTCCGTCAAGCTGTCCCGGCCTGGATCGGTGCTGCGTTTCTGCTATGAAGCGGGGCCGTGCGGTTACGGCATTCAACGGCAATTGGCTGCTGCGGGGCACGACTGCGTGGTGGTGGCTCCGTCGCTGATCCCCCGCAAGCCGGGGGATCGGATCAAGACGGATCGTCGGGACGCGATCAATCTGGCGAAGTTGCATCGGGCCGACGCATTGACGACCGTCTGGATACCGGACCCTGCCCACGAAGCGATGCGCGATCTGGTCCGTGCCCGCCTGGCCGCCGTGCGCAGCCTGCGGCAGGCCCGACAGCAACTCTCCGGTTTTCTGCTGCGCCATGGCCGCCACTACAGCCGCCCCGCCTGGACGCTGATGCACCGCCGCTGGCTGGCCGGGTTGCGGTTCGAGCAACCGGCCCACCACATCGTTCTGGAAGACTGCATCGCGACTGTCGAAGCCGCAACCGCCCGCCGCGATCGGTTGACCGCGCAGATCGAGGTCATGCTTGCGGACTGGGCGCTGGCGCCGGTCGTTCATGCACTGCAGTCACTTCGCGGATTGGCCCTGGTGGCCGCCGCGACCGTGATCGCGGAACTGGGCGACATCACCCGCTTCACCAACCCGCGCCAGCTCATGGCGTATCTCGGCCTGGTCCCCTCGGAGCACTCGAGTGGCGGAACCCGGCGTCAGGGCGGTGTGACGAAGGCGGGCAACTCGACCGCCCGGCGCATGTTGATCGAGGCGGCCTGGAGCTACCGGTTCCCCGCGAGAATCAGTCGCGAACAATTGCTCCGGCAGGAAGCACTGCCCAAACCGATCCGCGATACCGCCTGGAAAGCGCAGGTGCGGCTGTGCGGCCGGTATCGAAAGCTCAGCAGAGCCGGAAAGCCGGCCACCACCGTGACAACCGCCATCGCCCGCGAATTGGCGGGGTTCGTCTGGGCCATCGCCTTGCAACTGCCGCGGCCGACGAACTGACGACACGGAACATGAACATTCGTACCTCAACAGCAGGAGAAGAAGGCAGGCACTGAACCCTCTGGCCCTGAGTAAGGCTGGAGGCACGGTCACGGCAGGAGAACCCTCGTATCCACTATCAGCCGGGCATTCCATCCGACGCTGGATCCTAGACCGAGGCAGCTCCACGACGCATCAGGTCCGGCGGTACCCAATCCGCGTATCAGAGCATGATCAACCGTCGTCTCATTGACCGTGCCTCCTGCTTTGCACAGGGGCGGCCACTCGAACGAAACGCTTGCCAGGGCAAGTGAAAAAATTCACGTGCCGAAACCTTGAAGTGGCGAACATGAGAGTGGTATGAATCAGACACTTCGAACCCTCGTTCGCGGCTCATGCGAACTGTTTGCGTAGGGCTGCTATGCGGACAAAGTTGCCGTTCTCACGCCGGAACGCGCAGTATTCATACGGGCGAACGGATTATGCAAAACGGCGTGCCCCAAGGATCCTGCATCACTGCCCATTCAAGAACGGCAGAATGTTGGTCGGGGTAAAACGCCGATGGCTTTTTTAGCTTGCCGCCCAAAGCCTCGATTTTCGGTATCGCGGCCCCCACGTCATCTACTTTCAGATCAATGTGTGTGCTTCCGCCAGAGCCCATGTGGTCCACGTGCTGCAAGAGAATGACGCTGTTCACATCGCCATTGGTCGTCTTCTTGCCCAGTCCCATGAACTTCCCGGCAGGATCCTGATAACGCAACTCCAGCCCAGTCAGCTTGCTCCAGAACTCAAGCCCTTGTTGAAGATCAGGAACGTCCACAACTACCTTTTCGAATTCGGCAATCATCGCGTTTCCATTCAATCGCAATCAAAATCTTGCTTCAGAAAAAAACGGTCGCTCCAATTTTCTGATAAGTCAATGCCCAGATGTCTTGGGGCGTCGGAATGGGACCGCTCAGGGCTCGTTGCCGCCATCTGATAGTTTCTGTCGGATTTTGGCGGGGCTTAGCGGGGTGAAGCCAACGCTTGGAACCCTCGGTTTCTGGCAGCAATGATGTCGTCTGGATTGGCGCGCCAGACGAACGGCTTGGCTTCGGTGGTGTTGTGTTCGGCGATGAAGCGGTTGATGGCGGCCTGCAGATCCACGACCGAATGGAATACGCCGTACTTGAGCCTGCGCCGCGTCAGTTTGGCGAAGAACCGCTCCACCGCGTTCAGCCAGGAAGACGCTGTCGGGATGAAGTGGATAGGACCAGCGCGGATGCCGCTTCAGCCATGCCTGCACCTTGGATGCTTGTGGGTGCAGTAGTTGTCGACGATCAGTGCAGGTCCATGCCCTCGGGACGTCCCGGTCGATCAGCTTCAGGAACTTGATCCACTCCTGATGCCGATGGCGATTGCATGCACTTGCCGATGAGCGATCCGTCCACCACGTTGAGCGCCGCGAACAGCGTCGTCGTGCCGTTGCGTTTGTAGTCGTGGGTCATGGTGCCGCAACGGCCCTTCTTCAGCGGCAGGCCCGGCTGGGTTCGGTCAAGGGCCTGAATCTGGGACTTTTCATCCGCACACAGCACCAGGGCATGTTCAGGCGGAGATACAGGCCCACCACATCGATCAATTTCTCGGCGAAGTCGCGATCGTTCGACGCTTGAACTGACGCCAGCGGTGCGGGCTCAGCCCATGCGCCTTCCACATTCGCGTACCTGTTCGAGGCGGCCAGTCCGACCGCCTTGC
>CAVORV010000019.1:0-10516 GCA_963698685.1 uncultured Alphaproteobacteria bacterium | reverse complement strand
GACGGCCGCGAACACCGCCATGGCTTCCGGACCGCGCGCCAGTGGACGCGCGGTGGCGGCGGGGATGATCAGAAGCGCGGTGATCAGAAGCGCGCCGACGACCTTGATCGATACGGCGACGACGATCGCCATGGCGAGCACGAGGATCATGCGCTCGCGTCGCGGATCGACGCCGCTCGCCCAGGCCAGGTCCTCGCCGAGCGTCGCGGTCAGCATCGCCGACCAGCGCCAGGCGAGGACCGCCAGAACCGCCGCGCCGCCGATCCAGATCATCGCGACGTCGGCGCGGGTGACGGACAGGATCTCGCCGAAGAGGTAGCCGTCGAGATCGAGCCCGGCGCGCGACGTGAGGGAGATGGCGACAAGGCCGATCGCGAGCGCGCCATGCGCCGCGACGCCGAGCAGCGTGTCCATCGCGAGGCGGCGACCCGAGCCCGCGCCGACCGCCAGCGCGATCGCGACCGACACCAGAAGCACGCCCGCCTGGATCGAGAGCGAGAAGGCCAGCGAGAGCGCGACGCCGAGCAGCGCCGCGTGGGCGATGGCGTCGCCGAAATAGGCCATGCGCCGCCAGACGACGAAACATCCCAGCGGCGCCGCGGCCAGAGCCGCGCCGGTTCCGGCGAGCGCGGCGCGAACGAGAAAGTCGTCAAGCATGGGGGGCGCCGCCCGCACCGTGGTCGTGGTCATGGTGATGCTGATACAGCGCCAGCGCGCCGCGGGTGCCGTCGCCGAACAGCGCGCGGTATTCCGGCGCCTCGGAGACGACCGTCGGCGTTCCCTCGCAGCAGATGTGGCCGTTCACGCAGATCACGCGGTCGGACGCGCTCATCACCACGTGCAGGTCGTGGCTGACCATCAGAACCGCGCAGCTGAGATCGGCGCGCACCTCCTCGATCAGGCGGTAGAACGCGGCCGTCGCCGGCTGGTCGAGGCTCTGCGTCGGCTCGTCGAGGATCAGGATGTCGGGTCGGCCCAGCAGCGCGCGCGCCAGCAGAACCCTCTGGAACTGTCCGCCCGAAAGCTCGGTCATCTGACGCCGCCCGAGATCCGCGAGACCGACGCGCGCCAGCCCCGCGGCGATCTCGGCCCGGTCGCGACGCAACGGGAGCGCGAGAAACCGCGCGACGGTGATCGGGAAGGTCGGATCGATGTGCAGGCGCTGCGGGACGTAGCCGATCGCCAGATCGGCCACCATCCGGACGCGGCCCCGCGACGACGGCACCGCGCCGATCAGCGCGCGGATGAAGGTCGATTTGCCGGACCCGTTCGGGCCCACGACCGTGACGATCTCGCCGCGGCGGATGCTGAAGGTCAGATCGCGCAGAACTTCTCGGCCGCCGAGCGTCACCGAGACGTTTTCGGCCCCGATGAGCACGCCGGCGGCGTCCTGCGGCGAGATGATCGGTTGTGATGGCATCGCGAGAACTCTATTTTGCCCGCTGGTTAAGCCAATGGCAGGGGAAAGTCGACATGAGAAGTCCGATGATCGCGGCGGTGACGGCCGCGATGGCGGCGGGTCCGGCGCTCGCCGCGCCGGCGGTCGTGGCGGACATCCCGCCGGTGCATTCGCTGGTGGCGCGGGTGATGGACGGTGCGGGCGAGCCCGGTCTGATCCTGCCCCCGGGCGCGTCGCCGCACGGATACGCGATGCGGCCCTCGGAGGCGGGGATGCTGTCGGAGGCGGACGTGGTGTTCTGGGTCGGCGAAGGTCTGACGCCTTGGCTGGAACGGTCGGTGGGGAGTTTGGCCGGCGACGCCGTTTCCATCCAGTTGCTCGAAGCGGACGGCGTCGAGGTCCTGGAGATGCGCGGCGAGGCCGCGTTCGGGCATGGCGAGGAGGATGCCGACGGGCATGACCATGATCATGGACACGACCACGGGGACGAGGATCCGCACGCCTGGCTCGATCCGGAGAACGCCAAGGTCTGGCTGGACGTGATCGCGGCGACGCTCGCTCAGGCCGATCCGGAGAACGCGGACCTTTATTCGGCGAACGCGGCCGCCGGGCGCGGGGAACTCGACGCTTTGGAGGCTCGCATCGAGACCCGTGTCGCGCCGGTGCGGGGGCGGCCGTTCGTGGTTCTGCATGACGCATACCACTATTTCGAGCATCGCTTCGACATCGAGGCGGCGGGATCTTTGTCGATCAGCGACGCGTCCGATCCGGGGCCGGCGCGTGTCGCGGAGATCCGCGATCTGATCGCGTCGCTCGGGCCGACCTGCGTCTTCGCGGAGCCGCAATTCGAGGGCCGACCGATCGGGATGATCACCGAAGGGGCCGACGTGCGGACGGGGATCCTCGATCCGCTGGGCGCCGGCCTGGAGCCGGGTCCGGCGCTATATCCGGCTTTGCTGGACGGTCTTTCGGAAGATCTTGCGGAGTGCCTAGCGGGCGGCTGAAATTCCAGTTCCCATGAGGACCGCGCTCAACCCTATGATCCCAAGGGAAAAAATGGCCACGTCTGAAAACCGTGTTGTTCCTGATATGTTCCGAACATAGAATAACTTGCGCGGGAGGCCGCGCGAGGATTGGGGAATAGTCATGGATGTCAGAGAGTTCAGGAAGCACTGCGGTTCGTTGAAGGTGTTGACCGGCCCGCAGCTGAAGGAGCTTCTGTTGGCGCTGAAGTCTCTGGATATGCGGATGCGGGCGCTTGGAGCGATCGAGACGCGGCGCGAGGGGCCGGGCGCCTGTCCTCATTGTGGACAGGAAAGGACGATCCGCTGGGGGGCGGCGCGAAGCGGGGTCCAGCGGATGCGGTGCGTGGCCTGCCGGCGGACCTTTTCCTCGACGACGGGCACGGCGGTGTCCGGGATCCATTCGCAGGCCGGCTTCCACCAGGTCATCCTGGACATGTTTTCCGACCGCCCGCGCTCGTGCCGGCGTCTCGGCGAGGCGCTCGGCTTCGACAGGATGACCATCTGGCGCTGGCGACAGAAGATCATCCGTGCCCTCGGCGGTTCGGGCGCTTCCAACCTCGGCGGCGTGGTCGAAGCGGACGAGAAATTCTTCCGGGAATCCAGGAAGGGCTCGCGTGAGTGGGTCAGACATCAGCGCGATCCGATCCATCATCCGAAGCCGGACAGGATGCGCTGGGTAGACTACAAACGCACGAGGACACCGATGCCGGCCGGGATCTCGAAGTATCAGATCCCGGTTCTCACGATGGCGGATCGCGCGGGCGCCAGGCGTGCGGACGTACTGCCCAACCACTCTGCGCCGCCACTTATGGCGGTGCTCGCACGATGCTTGCGCGGCGACGCGGTCCTCTGCAGCGACCGTGACCCTGCCTATGATTTTTTCGCCCGGCAGAACGGCGTGCCGCACTACCGCATCGACGCGAAGAAGGGCCCTTTCGTCATCAACCGGGCATTCCACGTCCAGACCATCAACAGCCTGCACGATCGCTTCGAACGTTTCATGGAACCGTTTCGCGGCCCGGCGACCAGGAACCTGACTGTCTATGCCTCATGGTTCATCGCCCGCTCTGATCGAACCGAACCGGAGCGCGTCGAAGACGCGTGGGATCGACTGATGGCCGCATGACCAACACGGTTTTCAGACATGGCCAAAAAAAACTGACGCACCCGCAACTCGGGTGCGCCCGGACTTGGCCGATGCGGGACGCGGGCATCGGGTTCAATCCGCGTGGAACACCTCGACGAGCGGGATCGCGACCGGGGAATTGTCGGGGTGGGTCTCCATGATGTCGGCCATGTGCGCCCACCAGCGCTTCATCACGTCGGTCGCGGCGAGATCGGCCATTCGGTGGTTTTCCGTGCGGCTGAGGGTCGCGAAGAGGATGTCGGTCTCGGGGTCGTGGAAGATGGTGTAATCGCGCACGCCGGACGCGGCGAGCAGGTCGGAAAGCTCGGGCCAGATCTCGTCGTGGCGTCTGCGGTACTCGGCCTCGTTGCCCGGGAGAAGCTTCATTTTGAAGGCGTGGCGTTCCATCCAGCGTGATCCCGTTGGCGGCGCCCCCATCGCGTCCGCGGGCACAGGATCGGCTCATCGTTCAAGCGCGTCAACAGGCGTGGCGCGAAGATCAGGTTTCGGTCCGACGTGGACCGCACGACGCGGCTCTGCAGACTTGTTCCGTTGGCGAATGGCAAGTCATTGCCATATATTCTAAGGGTTTGCGTCTGGACGTCATCGTTCAGAATCGTGCCTGCAAGTTCCGGCTCGGCGGCGACCGTCGTTCCGGCCAGAAGAACCGAGCCTCCGGGCGCCAGCGTCACCGCCATCGCCGTTGCGGGAAAAAAGGCCAGAACGGCCCCGAGAAGATATGGGCCAATGGAATAATGTCTCGTGCCATCCCCTCATTCGTGCGTTCATGAAATCACGGAACTTCAGGGACAGAGCCGAAACTCCGTCTGGACAGCATACCACAAAAACGCCGATCGTCTTGCGGCCGGTTGGAGGGGCCGGCGGCCTGGCCCTAAGCGGGCGTGGGCGCGTCCGGGTCGATGAGGGTCTCGGACCGGAGATCGTCCCAGAAAGCGGCGGGAATCGAATCGCCGAGCGAGGCGACGTTGGCCTCGACCTCGACGCGCTTCATGGCGCCGGGGATGATCGAGACGACGGCTGGATGGGCGAGCACGAATTGCAGGGCCGCGGCCTGGAGCGAGACGCCGTGGCGGGCGCAGGCGGCCTCGATGCCCTTCACCTTGTCGATGATCTCCTTGGGCGCGTCCTCGTAGCGGTATTTCGCGTTGCCGCCGGAGCCGGTCGCGAGGATGCCTGAAGCGAAGGGCGAGCCGATGATCACGCCGATGTTCTCGTCGACGCAGCGCTTCATGCCGGTGTGGAGCGTTCCCTGGTCGACCAGCGTGTAGGGCATCGCGACCAGCAGGAAATCGAGATCGACCTGCGGCGCGATGGTGTCGAGGGCGAGATGCGTGTTGATGCCCATGCCGAAGGCGGGGATGTCGCCGGCGGCCTTGAGTTCCTGGAGCGCCTTGACCCCGCCGCCGTCGAGAAGCTCGCGCAGATAGCCGTCGAGCGCTTCGCCGTGATAGTCGAGGCTGAGATCGTGGATCAGCAGCCCGTCGACGGTCGGGAGCGCGAGACGCTGCAGCGCCTCCTCGTAGCTGCGCATGACGCCGTCATAGGTGTAGTCGAATTTGACCTCGAAATTGAGGCCGCCGGTCCAGGGGCTCCGATCGAAATTCGTCGGGTCCTTCGGACGCTTCAGGGTGCGTCCGACCTTGGTGGTGATCTGGAACTGGTCGCGTGGGATGGTTCGCAGGAAGCCGCCCAGACGGTGCTCGGCGAGGCCGCGTCCGTACCAGGGCGCGGTGTCGAAAAACCGCACGCCGAGATCCCAGGCGCCCTGGAGCGTGGCGCGCGATTCCGCTTCGTCGATGACGCCGTAAAGCTCGCCCAGATGCGCGGTGCCCATGCCCATGACGGGCAGCGACAGCGCGGTGTCGCCGACCTTGCGGTGTTCGGTGATCTGATACGGCATGGCGATGTCTCCCGGAGTTGGCGGCCGGCGTTCGGGGCCGGTCCTTGCGCGAAAACTGTCAGGCGCGGTTTCGTTTGACAAGGCCCGATCGGGACGCGACCCTGGCTTCCGCAGCCGAAGGAGACGAGACCATGCCCGACTTTCCCATCGTCGATACGCACCTGCACGTCTGGGATCCGGCCCGGCTGACATATTCCGCGTTCAAGGGTCATCCGCTGTTCTCCAAGCCCTTTCATGTGGAGGACTACGCGCGGGATTGTGGCGATGTCGCGGTCGAGGCGATGGTCTTTGTCGAATGCTACACGGGGTTCGAGGACGACGGCCGCGAGTATCTGGAAGAGGTGCGTTTCGTCGAGGACGAGGCCAGACGCGACCCGCGGCTCAAGGCGATCGTGCCTATGGCGCCGCTGGAGGACGGCGACGGCGCGCGCGCGGTTCTGGATGTCATGGCGTCCGAGCATCCGGCCGTGCGGGGCATCCGGCGGATCGTGGAATTCGACGACGATCCCAGGGCGCTGACGCTCAGCGACGGTTTCGTCCGGGGCGTGAACCTTCTCGAGGAATACGACTACCATTTCGAGATCAACGTGAACCACACGCAGATGGATATCGTCCGGGAATTCGTGAAACGCGTTCCCGACACGCGGATGATCCTCGACCATTGCGGCAAACCGGGGATCGCCGAGGGGGCGATCGGACAATATCGGGACGACGTGGCCGAGTTGTCGCGCCATCCGAACCTGTGGATCAAGCTGTCGGACCTGCCCGTGGAGGCGGACTGGGAGACGTGGACCGACGCGGACCTGCGGCCCTACATCGACGCGACGATCGAGGCGTTCGGGATCGACCGGGTGATCTACGCGGGCGATTATCCGAT
The DNA here is from genome assembly GCA_963698685.1 of uncultured Alphaproteobacteria bacterium. GTDB lineage: Bacteria > Pseudomonadota > Alphaproteobacteria > Rhodobacterales > Rhodobacteraceae > Amaricoccus. The sequence goes on along the minus strand of CAVORV010000019.1, from coordinate 4,168 downwards.
CTGCCTGCAGGCGACCACGCTGCCTCGCTGGGTGGATGTGCTGGATCGGGCGCTGGCAGGCCTGAGCCGCGAGGATCTGCGCAAATTCTACCGCGACAATGCCAATGATTTCTACCGGCTGGGTCTGCCGGCCGCATGACCGGACGCGTGGCGATCATCGGCGCGGGAATGGCGGGCCTCGCGGCGGCGCGGCGGTTGCGCGCGGCGGGCGTGGACTGCGCGGTCTTTGACAAGAGCCGAGGCCTCGGCGGTAGGATGGCGACGCGGCGCGACGGCGATCTGCGGTTCGATCACGGGGCGCAGTATTTCACGGCCCGGGGTAAGCGTTTCAAGGCGCTCGTCGAGGAGTGGCGCGCGGCGGGCGCGGCGGCGGAATGGTTCGAGGGCGCCTTCGTCGGCGTGCCGGGCATGAGCGGACCGGCGCGGGCGATGGCCGAGGACGTGGAGGTCGCGGGCGGCGTGCAGGCGTCCGGGCTGCGTCGCGACGCGGACGGATGGCGTGTGTTCGACGCGGAGGGCGCGCGGGACGGCGCGTTCGCGGCGGTTCTGCTGGCGGTGCCGGCGCCGCAGGCCGTGCCGCTCGCGGCATCGGCCGGGGTCGCTTTTCCGGCGCTCGAGGCGGTGCGGTACGCGCCGTGCTGGGCGCTGATGCTCACCTTCGAGGGGCCGAGCGGCCTGCCGGAGGATCATCGGCGCTTCGAGAGCGGTGCGATCTCGTGGATCGCGCGGAACGGGTCGAAGCCCGGGCGGGACCCGGCGCCGGAGACGCTGGTCGTCCATGCCGCGCCGGACTGGTCGCGCGCTCATCTGGAGATGTCGAAGGAGGACGCGGCGGCGGCGCTCGTGGCCGAGCTGCCGGGCGTCGGGGTGAAGACCGCGCCTGCCCGCGCGGCGGCGCATCGCTGGCGCTACGCGATGGTCGAGCGCGCGGCGGAGGCGGCGTATCTGTGGGACGCGTCGGCGGGAATCGGGGCCTGCGGCGACTGGTGCCTCGGGCCGCGTGTCGAGGCCGCGTTCGACAGCGGCGACGGGCTCGGCGCGGCGGCCGCGGCGGCGCTCGCCTAGCCGCGCAGGTCGGCCAGGCCCGCCCAGACGAGGCGGAGCGCCAGCAGCGTCAGGATGAAATTGAGCGCCACATGGAAGCGCGCGTCGGTCGTGGCGCCGAGCACGCGCTTTCCCGCGAGTGTGCCGAGAAACCCGGTCGCGATCATCCCCGCGATGAGCGGCAGCCACGGAGCGAAGGCGAAGCCGAGCAGGCCGAAGGCGAGCGTCTTGAAGACGTGCTGGAGCGTCATCATGGTGGCGTGGGTCGCGACGAAAGCGTGGCGACCGAGGTCGCGCGACTTGAGATAGGCCGCGACGAACGGGCCGGTCGCGCCGAAGAACATCGTGAGGAACGTCGAGACGCGCGCCGGTCACGGCGCCTTGGCGGCGCAGGAACGCGGGCGGCTTGAACGCGACAGACCAGAGGATGAAGAGCCCGACGCCGATCTGGACGCCACCGGGCGGAAGCTGGACCGCGAAGGCTCCGCCGAGGCCCGCGCCGATCACCGATCCGAGCGCGAAGGCCGTCACCAGCGGCCAGTCGACATGGCGGATCAGAAGACCCATGCGGCCGAGATTCGAGCCGAACTGCACGACGCCGTGGACGGGAATGAGCGCCGCCGGCGGCAGGAGCGAGGCGAGCACCGCCAGAAGCGCCACCCCGCCGCCGATGCCGAAGGCCGCCGTGGTGAAAGAAGTCGCGAAGCTGACGGCGAGCAGCGCCGTGAAGACGTCCCATCCGGTGTCCGGCGGCAGGATCATGGCATTCTCCGGGCGGGTGCGGGTTCACGGTTAGCGGCCGGAGAAACGTGCGGCAAGGTGGTTCGACATTCGCGCGTCGCGCCGGTATTGCTGCGCGGACGCCCGTTCCAGAGGAGCCGCGAACCATGTCCGATTGCGTAATGGAGCCATGCCCCCGGCTTTCGGTCCCGTTCCGGAGCGCCGATTGTCTCTCCGTGAGTGGCCGCGACCGGATCGCCGTGGATGCGATCGGCGTTCGGGCGGTCTGAGGCGCGAGATGAACCGCGTGTTCGTGCCATCTCTGGATCTTGTGCCGCGCGTGGCTGCGGGCGAAACGGCGGCCATCGCGCGGCTGATGGCGCGGGCCGAGAGCGGATCGGAGGAGGTGCGGGCGGCTTTGGGCGAGGTCTATCGCCGGGCGGGACGCGCGCATCTGATCGGGGTGACCGGCCCCCCCGGTTCTGGCAAATCGACCCTTGTCGGGCGGCTGATAGAGCGCCTGCGCGCGCTGGGCCGACGCGTGGCGGTGGTGGCGGTCGATCCGTCCAGTCCCTATTCCGGCGGCGCGATTCTCGGGGATCGTCTGCGCATGAACGCGCATTCGGAGGATCCGGGCGTCTTCATCCGCTCGCTCGCCACCGGAGGCGCTGGCGGCGGGCTGTCGCGCGCGGCGCTCGATCTGGGTGACATCCTGGACGTGGCGGGGTTCGACGCGGTGATCTTCGAAACGGTCGGCGTCGGCCAGGACGAGGTCGACGTGGCGCGGGCGAGCCATACTACGATCGTGGTTTCCGCGCCCGGTCTCGGCGACGGCATCCAGGCGATCAAGGCCGGGATCCTCGAAGTCGCGGACGTGCATGTGGTCTCAAAAGCCGACCGTCCGGACGCGGCGGCGACGCTCGCGGATCTGGCGATCATGCTGGACCGACAGCCCGCGCGGCCGGACGGGTGGCGGGTTCCGGCGCTTGGCGTCTCGTCGGTTGCGGGCGATGGCCTAGACACGCTGGTCGAGACGCTGGACCGTCACCGCACGGCGTTCGCCGGGCCGGCGGGCGAGGCGCGTCGGGCCGGCATCGCCGCTTTCCGGATCGCGCGGACCGCCGATACGCTCCTGCGCGAACGCTTCGCCACGCTGCCGCCTGACGATGCGGAGCGGCGCGTGGCGGCGCGGGGCCTCGATCCTTATGCCGCGGCCGCGCGGCGCGTTCGGGCCTTCATGGGAGAAGACGATGTCTGACATCGCAGGAGCAGGTGGCGGGCTTCACGTCCTGCCGTATCTCGGCACCGCGCCGCGCTTCGCCGGGCCCGTGCTGCATGCCGGTCCGCGCGCCGCGGTGCTGGGCCGGGCGATTGTTGGCCGTGACGCGTGGTTCGGCGCGCGCGCCGTCGTGCGGGCCGACGGCGAGACGGTGACGATCGGCGACGGCTTCCACATGGGCGCGCGCGGGACGGTGCATATCTCGACGGACGAGTACGCGACGAGCATCGGCGATGGCGTCACCGCCGGGCCAGGCGCGGTCATCCACGCCTGCGCGGTCGGGAGCGGATGCTGGATCGGTGCCGGGGCGGTGATACTCGACGGCTCGCGGCTCGCGGTCGGCGTGGCGCTCGCGGCGGATGCGGTGGTCTATCCGCGCTCCGAACTTGAGGGCGGATGGCTCTGGGAGGGGGCTCCCGCCAAGCCCGTCCGGCGGCTGGAACCGGATGAGCTGGCGCGGATGCACGCGGCGACGCGTGCGGAGCCGGACGAGGCGTCGCCCGCACCCGGAGGCGGCGCGGAGCTGATGTTCGTGGCCGCCACGGCGCGCGTCGCGGGACGGATGACCGGCGCGGGCGGCAACGGGGTGTGGCACGGCTGCGAGATCGACGGCGGGACCATCGGCATCACGCTCGGCGCCGATACCAACATCCAGGACAACAGCACGCTCCGGGCGGTGGACGCGCCCGTCGCGATCGGCGAGCGCGTGACGATCGGCCACAACGTGACCATGACGGATTGCGAGGTCGGCGACGGCTCGCTGATCGGGATCGGGGTCGTTCTTGCGCCAGGAACGCGCGTCGGCCGCGAGGTTCTGGTGGCCGCCGGAGCACGCGCCGATCCGGGCCAGATTCTCGAGGACGGCCATCTCTATGCGGGGCGCCCGGCGCGCCGGCTCAAGCCGCTCGACGCGGGCAAGCGCGATATGATGGCGGCGATCTGGCCGCACTACATCGACTACGCCCGCGCTTTCGCGAAGGCCCAGCGCGCGGCGGCACCGCCCTGAAATGGATTGCACGACCCGCGGTCCGACGCTACTTACCGTGCGGGAGCCCCTATAGCTCAGCTGGTAGAGCAACTGATTTGTAATCAGTAGGTCCGCGGTTCGAGTCCGTGTGGGGGCAC
>CAVORV010000018.1:0-333180 GCA_963698685.1 uncultured Alphaproteobacteria bacterium | reverse complement strand
GCTCGGCTCGGACGTGTTCCGCGTGGCCGGGATCGAGGCGATGTCGCCTCCTTCCGCGCCGCCGTCGACCCGGGGCGCATCGCTTCTGTCAGCCGCCCGGGCCTGCGTCGAGGATCTGGCGCGCTGCGATGACGCCGACGAGCTTGCCGACGCTGCGCTGGACGGCATGACCCGGCATCTGGGCATCACGAACGCGATGTTCCTGATCGCCGAGCACGACGGGCGTCTGTTCGCGCTCGGATCGCGCGGCTATGCCGTCTCGGGCATCGGCGCCGAGATTTTGCCCGGCGAGGGCGTGATCGGCGTGGCTGCGCGCGAGGGCGTTCCAATCCGCATCGGTCATTTCAACGCGGATTACCGATACGGCGCGGCATTGGGAGCGGCTGCCCGCAGGGCTGGTCTTCTGTCGGAGGAACCGCCCGGCATTCCGTTTCCCGGTCTCGGAACACCGCACAGCCAGATCGCCGTTCCGGTGATGGCCGCGGGCCGCGTTCTGGGTGTGCTCTTCGCCGAATCGGGCGAAGTCCTGCGCTTCGATCACGACTGCGAGGATGCTCTCGTGCTTATCGCGAACCAGCTTGGGCTGATGATGGCGCTTCTCGGGCGTGAGGAGGCGGACGAGGCTTCAATCGCTGCCATTCACGAGCGCGCGGAGGGTGAGACGGTTCGCATCCGGCATTACCCATGCGACGACAGCATTTTCCTTGGGCACGACTATCTGATCAAGGGCGTGGCCGGAGCGATCCTCTGGCGCCTCCTGCGTGAACACGAGGCCACCGGGCGCACCGACTTCACCACCCGCGAGTTGCGGTTGGACCGGACGCTCAGGCTGCCAGACCACGCCGAAAACCTCGACGCGCGCCTCGTGCTGCTGCGCCGGCGGCTCGAGGAAAAGGACGCCTGCGTCCGGATCGAGAAAACCGGCCGCGGCCTGTTTCGGCTGATCTGTGACGGCAGCATTGCGCTCGAAACCGTCGGCGAGGCCGCCGACGTCGCGTGAGCGCGGCGCGTGAGTATTCCGTGACTATCCTTTTAGGCATTCGTGACGCGAGACTTAGCAAGCCTCTCGCACGCGGCGGCCCTATAAGCCGCGGCGAAGGCGGTCGCTGCGGTTCCTGAGGCAGCGAAACCACCCGAAACCGGACAGAAAAACCCGGCGCGCACGGCGTCGATGACCGGCCCCGTTGGGCGCCGATCCCGCCGTTGTGCCCGCCCGTAGGAGCATGAACATGAGAACCGACACCCTGCAAGCGCGCCTTCGTGGCGCCGTCATCACCGCCCTCGAACCGGGACACGCCGGCGAAAGCGACGCCCTTGTCTGGAACGGCCGCAAGCCGACCCGCCGAGCGAAGATCATCGTCCGAGCCGCCTCTGCCGACGATGTCGCCGAAGCCGTCCGCTTCGCCCGCGAGAACGACCTCTGCGTTTCGCCGCGTGGCGGCGGGCACCAGTTCAGCGGGGTCTCCACCCAAGCCGATATGGTGATCGACCTTGGCGCGCTTGACGCGCTGAAGCTCGACCCAGAAGCAAAGACAGCGCGCGTCGAACCCGCGGTGACCAACGCCCGGATGGCCGCCGCACTCGAGCGTCACGGCCTCGCCTTCCCGCTCGGCCACTGCGGCAGCGTGCCGATGTCGGGCTTCCTCCTCGGCGGCGGCGTGGGCTGGAACTCCGCCGAATGGGGCTTCGCCTGCTTCTCCGTCACGGCGGTCGAGGTCGTCCTTGCAGACGGCCGCAGGGTAACGGCGAGCGTCGCCGATCACCCGGATGTTTTCTGGGCTGTGCGTGGCGCGGGGCCGGAATTCTTCGGAGTCGTTACCGCCTATCACCTGTCCCTTAAAGAGGCACGAAAGGCATTGAGCACCACCATCCGCGTCTATCCCGCATCGCGAACCGCCGAGGTGTCGGACTGGGCCGAAGCCGTCATGTCCAAGGCGCCAGCCAGCGTCGAGTTCACCGCGAAGGTCTCGCCGACGCCGGAGGGCCCGGTGATCGCCGCCATCGCCACGGTCTTCGCCTCCACCGACGCGGAAGCCTGTTCGGTCCACGAGGCGCTCGGCCGGGGCGCCCCCGAAGCGCTGCAGGTGATCGGGCCGATGCCGACGCCCCTGCCGTCGCTCTACGAGGCGGTCGACCCGTCGATGCCGAAGGGCAAGCGCTACGCCGTCGACACGCTGTGGTCGGACGCAGGGTTCGGGACGATCCTCGGGCGTCTCGTCCAGGACATGGCACTGGCGCCGTCGGAGGCGAGCATGGCGCTCGTCGTGCTGCGCTCCAACGCCGTCGCAACGCCAGATGACGCCGCGTTCTCGTGCCACGACCGAATTTTCGGCGCGATCTACGCGATCTGGGGCGATCCCGAGGCCGATGCCGCGAATATCGGCTGGCTTCGCGCGGCGATAGACGGCGTCGCCCCCGACTGCACCGGTGCCTATGTCGGCGAGGCCGATCTCGACCGGCCACATCGCGCGCTCGGCTGGCTGTCACCGGCTTCGGCTGACCGCCTTGCCACCCTGCGACGCCGCTACGACCCGAAGGGCGTGTTCTTCCGGCGCACCCGGACCGCGGCGATCGCCGCCGAATGACACAACTCCGCGCGGGTGACCGCGCGGCGACCGAACCTGCAACTCCATCAACGAAAGGAACTCCGAAATGACACTCCGTCCCACTGTCTGCGCCGCGCTTCTCGCCGGCGTCCTCCCCCTCGCCGCCGCCGCACAGAGCATCGACCACGGCCCGGATATGCCCCTTGGCGCCGGCACGGTCCGCGCCTTCGCCGAAACCGATGCCGCCGGACGGGCTACGCGCATAGGCATCGAGATGACCGAAGCCGCCGTCGCGTCCCTTGAAAACGAGATGGTCTTCGTCACGGTCCCGCTGCCGCAAGCGGCCATCGAGGCCGGCTACGACCACGTTTCGCTCGACTGGATGCCGCACGGGCACGAACCCGAGGGCATGTTCACGGTCCCGCATTTCGACGTGCACTTCTACATGACGACCGAGGCCGAACGCCTCGCCATCGACCCGGCCGACCCCCGCTTCATGGAAAAGGCTGCGAATCGGCCCTCAGCCGATCTCATGCCCGCGACCTTCGTACCGCCGCCGGCCCCCGACCCTATTCCTGCGATGGGCGAACACTGGCTCGACGCGACCGATCCCGTGCTGTCGGGACAGCCTTTCGAGGCGGTGCTGATATACGGCGCCTGGGACGGGGAGATGACATTCGTCGAGCCTATGGTGACGCGCGATCTTCTACTGTCGAAGCGCGACTTCGGCGGGGATCTCTCTCAGCCCGAGCGCGTGACGGACGCGATATCACTGCCCGGCGCGTGGCGGGTCGGCTACGACGCCGAGGCGGGCGTCCACCGCGTGTCGATCGATGGCCTCGTCGCGCGCGTCCCGAGCGACGGTGAAGCGAAGAGCGCCACGAACTGAAGAAAGGTTCAGGGCGGCGGCAGGCCGCCCTGTCCTTTACTTTCACCATCCGGAATCACGCGAATAACATGGTTTGCGAGTCAGAAGGGAGAGAGGTGCCATGGCAATCAAGCTGCAAAGATCGGATTGGGCGCGCGATCATGCGCAATGGTCCGGGCGGTTCGAGGGACAGAGCATCGGCACAGATGTCACCGTCCTCTTTTTCTCGAATGATCGCTTGGGGGCAGGTCCAGTTCTGCATAGGCATCCTTATGACGAAGTCTTCATCGTGCGGCAGGGCCACGCCCTCGGTCTACAACACGCGCATCACCGCCCTGCGCTTCTTCTTCGGGATGACCTGCGGGCGTGAGGAGATGAAGCGGTACATGCGGTTCCGCACCGAGCCGCGCAAACTGCCCGCGGTGCTCAGCGCCGAAGACGTCTCCGACCTTCTGGCGGTCGCGCCGGGTCCGGGGCTCAAGTATCGCGCGGCGCTCAGCATTTCCTATGGCGCGGGCCTTCGGGCCTCCGAGGTCTGCAATCTCACGATCGGCGACATCGACAGCGACCGGATGCTGATCCACGTCGTGCAAGGCAAGGGGCGGAAGGATCGCAAGGTGATGTTGTCGGCCGGGCTGCTCGGTCTTTTGCGCGCGTATTGGCTGGAGGCCCGGCCTGAAGGCTGGCTGTTCCCCGGCAAGCCGAAGATCAACCCGATCTCGCCCCGCCAGTTGAATCGGGCCTTCACATCGGCCAAGCGCATGGCCGGGATCAACAAGCCCGCAACGCCGCATACGCGTCGTGTCGAAGACGCGCCTCCGGCACGATGCCACGGTTTCGCGCCCCATCTGCTGGAGTTGGGCGCGGATGTTCGGGTGATCCAGGTGCTTCTGGGCCATGCCAAGCTCACGACCACGGCCAGATACACGCAGGTCGCCACGAAGATGGTCCGCGACACGACCGCCCATTTGAGGCCTTGAAGCAATTGAACCCGCAGACCCGCAAGAACCGGCCGGGGCAAGCGGCGGGCACTGCCCCGGGCAAAGCTGGAGGTTGAGGACATATTCCGGAGATACGGCCCCGCGAGGCGGCGGGCCAAGGCCGGTCATGTCAGCCTGAGCCAGCTCAAAGTCATGTCGGCGATGGAGACCTGCCGGACGGAGGCGCTTGGCGGGCATGTGGCGGCTTGCACCAGATGCGGCCATCAGCACGTCGCCTACAATTCCTGCAAGAACCGGCACTGCCCGAAGTGCCAGGGCCCGGCCGCGCGCGACTGGATGGCGGCGCGGGCGGAAGACCTTTTGCCGGTGGAATACTTCCACCTGGTCTTCACCTTGCCGGCCGGGACCTCCCGGATCGCGTACTGGAACAAGAAGGCGGTCCATGGGCTGCTTTTCAAAGCATCCGCGGAAACGGTGATGACCATCGCCGCCGACCCGAAGCGCCTTGGAGCGCGGGTCGGCATCACCAGCGTGCCGCACACCTGGGCATCGGCGCTCACCCATCATCCCCACATCCACATGATCGTGCCCCCTCTCGGCAGATTGCTCCGCAATCGCCTGCCGGGCAACGGGACGGCGGCCTGTCGCCCGACGGCACCCGGTGGGTCGCCTGCAGGCCGGGGTTCTTCCTGCATGTGCGGGTCCTGTCGCGGTTGTTCCGGCGCCTGTTCCTCGAAGGGCTGATGACGCCGCATCGCGCCGGGCGGCTCGCCTTCTTCGGCGACCTGAGTGGACTGGCGGATGCGAAGGCCTTTGCCGCATATCTCGCGCCGCCGCGCAAAACCGAACGGGTGGTTCATGCCAAGCCGCCCTTCGGCGGGCCCGAGGCGGTGCTGGCCTATCTCAGCCGATACACCCACCGCATCGCGATCTCGAACAGCCGTCTGATCAGCGCCGATGCCGACACCGTCGCGTTCCGCTGGAAGGACTGCAGGATCAAGTCGGGCGATCGCATGAAGGTCATGCGGCTGGCCACCCCCGAGTTCATCCGCCGCTTCCGCATCCACGTCCTGCCCGACGGCTTCCACCGCATCCGCCACTGCGGTCAGCCGGCCAGCGCGAACCGCAAGGTCAATATCACGAAGATCCGGGCCCTGCTCGGGGAACCTCGCCCCGAACAGGCTGATGATACCGCATCCGAGGCTGAGATCATTCCGCTCACCCTGCGCGAACCTTGTCCCTGCTGCGGCGGGCAGATGCGCATCATCGAGATCTTCCGGCGCGGCCGAAAGCCGATGTCCCGAGCGCCGCCAAGGGAACAGGCTGCATGACACCATGCCCGTTCCCTCAAGCCAACGCGGACCGGTCGCCTCGGCACGACCGGCCAAGCCCGTTTGTGACGGGCGCCTCTGCAGGCCGGAAGGACCGCGTCGCGAAACCGCGATTGCCGCATCAAGCGCCCGACAATCGAGGGATGAAAGCGCAAACCGACGGCTTCGGCCTTCTCGACAATGGCGTCGCGGCAACCTCGACCCCAACCGCCAGCACACTTTCCCCATAGACCTTCTCCAGCCCCCGCGGCTTCCTCCCTGAGAGATTTTCCAACGCGGGCCGCGGTCGGTCCGGCGACCAGCCTCGCGCTACGGCCCGCATCGGAAAATCTTCATCGAAGCCGACTTTCCATCGAAATAAAGAAGCCGTCGGACCCCGATCTGCCGGGTATCCGGTAAAGGACCCGCAGACGCCTTCGCCCGGGAACTCAGCCGGGCCGGACCGTCGCGGCCACCTCCATTCGCAGCCACGGATAGAATTCCCGATTCCGGACCGGCACCGAGCCGGTCAGACCCGTGACAAACCTTTCCACGCGGTTAATGCGATCCAGATCAACACCGCATTTCAAGGACATATCCAAAACGACACGCGTGTCGTTCTGCCGTGTCACATGCGCCGTTCGACCAGCAGCTGCTTGATCGAGGCGATCGCCTTCGCGGGGTTCAACCCTTTCGGACAGGTCTGCGTGCAGTTCATGATCGTGTGGCAGCGATAGAGCTTGAACGGGTCTTCCAGGTCGTCGAGCCGCTCACCCGTCGCCTCGTCCCGGCTGTCGACGATCCAGCGATAGGCGTGCAGCAGAGTTGCCGGCCCGAGATACCGGTCCGAGTTCCACCAATACGACGGACAGGACGTCGAGCAGCAGGCGCACATCACGCATTCATAGAGCCCGTCGAGCTTGCGGCGGTCGTCCTCGGACTGCTTCCATTCCTTGGCGGGCGTGTTGGTCTTGGTCTCCAGCCAGGGCATGATGCTCGCGTGCTGGGCGTAGAAATGTGTCAGGTCCGGGATCAGATCCTTGATCACCGGCATGTGCGGCAGCGGATAGATCTTCACCTCGCCGTCGATCTCGTCCATGCCCTTGATGCAGGCGAGCGTGTTCACCCCGTCGATGTTCATGGCGCAGGACCCGCAGATCCCCTCGCGGCACGACCGCCGGAACGTCAGCGTCGGATCGATCTCGTTCTTGATCTTGATCAGCGCGTCGAGAACCATCGGCCCGCAATCGTCGAGATCGACGAAATACGTGTCCACGCGCGGGTTCTCCGGCGTGTCCGGGTTGTAGCGGTAGACCTTGAACGCCCGCGCGTTCTTCGCGCCCTCGGGCTTGGGCCAGGTCTTGCCGGTCACCATCCGGGAGTTCTTGGGAAGCGTCAGTTCAACCATCGATCTGCCCTCTGTGATGTCGTGGCGCGGCCGCGAGCGTTTTCAGATAGCGGTGGCTGCTCTGAATCTCGAAGCTGTCGAAGAAACGGTCGGTGCCGAAATCCCTCAGTCGGACCCCGGAGAACTCCGCAACAAAGTCGTCATAGCTGTCCTGCAATACGGTGCTCGTCGGATCGAGACCGGAGATGACAACGAGACCGGTCTTGTAGGCGTCGAGCACCGCGACGTCGAGGTCTGGGCGTTTACGCAGAACCCACAACAAGACCTTCCAAACGTCGCCAGTCCAGGGCATGCCGGTGGCAGGCACTGACGTGTCGCGGCTCTCCATCTCATGGCTGCACGGCAGGCAATCGTGGAGCGCGACCACCGCGCCCGGTCGAGCGACGCCTTCGAAGTTGATCAGGTCGCGCATCACGAATTCGCTGAGGTGCATGCCGTCCAGAAAGCCGAAATCCGGGACGACGCCGAGCTTCTCCAGCATTTTCGAGGCGAACGCCTCGTCGCTGGTGCGTGCGAGAAAGTGCATATCGCCCCGTGCCTGCGCGGGCAGCGGGAAATCACGGAACACCGGATCGATGGCAACGAAGCCGCATTCGACGAACTGCAGGCTTCTGCCGCCCCGGCTGCCGACTTCGAGATACCAGTCCGGCTTCAGGATGCGGTGCAATTCTCGCAGCACGTCGTGATAGTGCGGGCCGTCGTTTATGTGGAAGCAGCCGGGCTCCGGCAGGATGTTGTTCATGGCACTGTCGCCATGCGCGCGCCAGCCGAGAGGGGTCACCGCGCCGGTCGCACGACGCGCGGCGGCAGATTTCCGCCTCAGGCCGAGCAGCGTAGTCAGGCCCATATCCTGTCCATCAATACACCCGCGCCTTGGGCGCGATCTTCTTCATGTCGATGCCGCCCTCGGCCTGCGTGCTCAGCGGCTCCAGATGCACGGGCCGATAGCTCAGCGTCACCGTATCGTCGGGATGTACCACGGCCAGCGTGTGCTTGCGCCAGTTCACATCGTCGCGGTCCGGATGGTCCTCCTGGGCGTGGGCGCCCCGGCTTTCCTTTCGCGCCTCGGCACTGACCACGGTGGCCAGCGCGTTGGGCATCAGGTTCGTCAGTTCCAGCGTCTCCATCAGGTCGGAGTTCCAGATCATCGACCGGTCCGTCACCTTGATGTCGGACATCCGCCCCGCGATCGCTTTCATCTTCTCGACGCCCTCCGCCAGCGTCTTGTCCGTCCGGAAAACGGCGGCATCCTCCTGCATCGTCACCTGCATGTCGTGACGCAGCTCCGCCGTCGGCGTGCCGCCATCCGCGTGCCGCAGCGCGTCGAAACGCGCGACCGCGGCGTCGACCGAAGCCTTGTTGAGCGGCGCGTTGGCGGCATCCGCATCGACCACCTTGCCTGCGCGGATCGCAGCCGCACGGCCGAACACCACCAGGTCGATCAGCGAATTGGACCCCAGACGGTTCGCGCCATGCACGCTCGCGCAGCCCGCCTCGCCCACCGCCATCAGGCCCGGCGCGATCCGGTCCGGCTGGTCCTCGGTCGGAGCGAGAACCTCGCCCCAGTAATTCGTCGGGATTCCGCCCATGTTGTAATGCACCGTCGGCAGCACGGGGATCGGCTCGCGCGTCACGTCCACGCCCGCGAAGATCTTGGCGCTCTCCGAGATGCCCGGCAGCCGCTCGTTCAACGCGGCAGGGGGCAAGTGATTGAGGTTGAGATGGATGTGGTCCTTGTTCGGTCCCACGCCCCGCCCCTCGCGGATCTCCAGCGTCATGCAGCGCGACACCACGTCGCGCGACGCCAGATCCTTGTAGGTCGGCGCGTAGCGTTCCATGAACCGCTCGCCCTCGGAATTGGTCAGATATCCGCCTTCGCCCCGCGCGCCCTCGGTGATGAGACAGCCGGCACCGTAGATGCCGGTGGGGTGGAACTGGACGAACTCCATGTCCTGAAGCGCCATGCCCTGCCGCGCCACCATCCCGCCGCCGTCGCCGGTGCAGGTATGCGCCGAGGTGGCCGAGAAATACGCCCGCCCGTAGCCGCCAGTCGCCAGCACCACCATTTTGGCGCTGAACCGGTGGAGCGTACCGTCGTCCAGCTTCCAGGCCAGCACGCCCTGGCACACGCCGTCCTCGGACATGATCAGGTCGGTCGCGAAATACTCGATGTAGAATTCCGCGTTGTGCTTGAGGCTCTGGCCGTAGAGCGTGTGCAGGATCGCGTGTCCCGTCCGGTCGGCCGCCGCGCAGGTACGCTGCACCGGAGGACCCTTCGCCGAACTCGGTCGTGTGTCCGCCGAAAGGCCGCTGATAGATCCGCCCGTCCTCGGTGCGCGAGAACGGCACGCCATAATGCTCGAGCTCGTAGACCGCCTTGGGCGCCTCGCGCGCCAGATACTCCATCGCGTCGGTGTCGCCGAGCCAGTCCGAGCCCTTCACCGTGTCGTACATGTGCCACTGCCAGTGGTCGGGACCCATGTTCGACAGCGACGCCGCGATCCCGCCCTGGGCCGCGACGGTATGGCTGCGGGTCGGAAACACCTTAGTCACGCAGGCGGTTTTAAGGCCCTGCTCCGCCATGCCGAGCGTCGCTCGAAGGCCCGAGCCTCCGGCTCCCACCACGACGACGTCATACACATGATCGGTAAACTGGTAATCAGACATTGTCGTCCTTTCAGGCGGCGAAGGCGATCTTGGCGACGGCGAAGACCCCTGTCAGGCCTAGCGCCCATGCGAGCGCCGTGTTCGCCACCAGAGCCAGCGGAAGGATGGCCCGCGAGTGGACATAGTCCTCGATCACGACCTGCAACCCCTGCTGCAGATGGATCGCCGTCACGATGATGAAAAGGATCGCGACGATCGCATGGAACGGATGGCCATAAACCGCGCGGACCGTCTCGAAGTCCCCGCCCAACGCGTTGGCGAAGGGGAATATGAACAACAGCGTCAGAGGGATCAGCGCGATCGAGGTCAGCCGCTGGCTCCACCAGTGACCGGTGCCCTCCTTCGCCGTTCCGAGCCCCTGAACCCGCTGCCTGTCGGTTCTGTAATCCATTTCAGCCCCCCACCAGCGCGACGGCGAGCGTGATCACGGACATCAGCCCGGTCGCGGCCAGTACCGCGATCGACGTGTACCGAATGTTCTCGAGCTCGAGAAAATAGCCGGCGTCGTTGACCAGATGCCGCACGCCGCAGAAAAAGTGGTACCAAAGCGCGACCATCGACAGGATCAGGATCAGCCCCCCGAACCAGCCGGTCAGGAAATCGTCGACGATCCGGAACCGCTCGGGCCTGCCGGCCAGGCCCATGAACCACCAGATGCCCAGCAGGAACCCGAGCGTCAGGCCGACGCCCGTGATCCGGTTGAAGATCGACATCGCGGAGTTGATCTGCGGCCGGTAGATCGTGAGATGCGGCGAAAGGGGCCTCGTACCCCGGTTGACATCAGCCATTCACACCTCCGCGCTTTCCGCTCTGCCAGAGCCACGGCGGCGTTCCGCCGATGCCCCGATACCCTGAAGCCATGCGATCTACTCGCGCGTCCACAAGCCGATTGCAAGACCCTTGAAGTCCGTGATCACAGCCGGAAAAGACGTGATCACAAAGAGAAAACCTGACGTTCGAAGACCTCTCAACATGGCGCCAGCACCCAGTAGTCAAGATCGAGAAGCACCCCCGCGAGGTACTTCCCGTCATCGCCCCTGAGCCGGAACGCGCCATTTTCGGGCTCCGCCTCGTCCGCTTTGACCGCGACGGTCCGGACCCTGAGCGCGCCGACGCCCGGCGCCGCCGTGTCCGCGCGGTCCAGAACCTCCGACCATGCCGAGACCGTGTCACCCGCATGGCACGGCGCGACGTGGCTGCCGCCATTGATGCCGGCGACGATCTGCGCGTTGGCCAGACCGTTGAAACTGAGTGCCCGCGCGAGGCTGATGACATGCCCGCCATAGATCAGCCGCCGACCGTCCTCGCGCGCCGTCGCGTCGAAATGAACCTTCGCGGTGTTCTGCCAGAGCCGCGTCGCCATCATGTGCTCGGCTTCCTCGACGGTCACCCGGTCCACATGATCGATCCGCTCGCCGACCTCGTAATCGTCACGGCGCCAAGGCTCGCCCGCCAGCCCGAAGTCGTAGCGCGTGAAATCGAGACCGTCCGGAACGACGAGGTCACGCGACGCGACCGAGTCCGCGAGCGCCGGAACCACTGTCTCCGGCGCCGGCGCGCCGGCATCACGCTTGCGCACCATGACCCAGCGGCAGAACGACATCACCGTCTCGCCGGTCTGGTTCCGCCCGGTCGAACGCACCCAGACCACGCCGGTCTTGCCGCTCGAATTCTCCTTGAGCCCGATCACCTCGCTCGACGCCGTAAGCGTGTCGCCCGGCCAGACCGGGCGCAGGAACCGCATCTCCGCATAGCCCAGATTGGCCACCGCGTTCAGGCTGATGTCGGGGACCGTCTTGCCGAACACCACATGGAACGCCGCAAGATCCTCAAGCGGCGACCTCGGCAGCCCGCATCTCCGCGCGAATTCATCCGACGAGTAGAGCGCGAACCGCGTCGGATAGAGCGCGCCGTAAAGCGCCCGGTCTCCCTCCGTCACCGTCCGCGGCACCGCGTGGTCGATCACCTCGCCGACGCGGTAATCCTCGAAAAACCGCCCTGTCCGCGTCTTCGCCACGTCAGAGGTCCCCGAGCTTCATCGCGGGGTCGTAGGGACCGTCGACGTCTTTAACGACCGCCTGCGCGCATCGCATCACTCCCGCCTTCGCGTCGAAAGCGTAGGACGGATGCCCGTGCAGCGACCATCCTTTCGCCAGCGCAGCCGTCACCTTGTGACAGAACTCCGACGTGTCCTCGCCCGTCAGATATCGGTATGCCAGCATCCGCCTCACCCCGGAAACGGCCAGTAGCCCAGCCACGTGTGGATCGCCGCGATCACGCCGTAGAGCACGAGCGCGATCACGATCAGCCGGATGTCGCCCTTCGCCGGACCCGGCTCCGGCCGGACCCAAGGACCGGCGGTCGCGTTGATCACGAGCATCTCGGCGACGGCCCAGACCGCGAGCCCGCCGAAAAGGACCACCGACTGGGCGTCGCCGTTGACCAGAAGATGCGCCACGGCCCACACGACCACGCCGGTCAGCATCGGGTGCCGCAGCCACGCGCGCGCGCGACCCTTGGACGATCCCATGCCGAAGAGCGCGATCGCCGCGAACATCAGCAGATTGTTGAGATGCACGCCCCATGACGGCGGCGCGTAGACCTCGGTCCACTCTCCCGTCCGGTAGCCCCAGATCATCAGCACCAGCGACAGGGCGATCAATGCCGCGACGATTCCTTTCGCCGGCCCGTCCCCGAACCGTTCGGCCAGACCGGACCGGCCGCCGGGCGAGAGCCGCTTGAAGAAATGCGCCAGAACCCAGAGCGCCAGCCCAAGAATGAGGATCGTCATGTCAGAATCTCCCTTTTTTGGCCGCGCCCGGTTCCGTTCATCGCGCCACCCCTGCCGTCTCGGCGATCGCGGCCGCCCTGTCCAGCAGACGTCGCGCCGCGGCCACGTGCAGATTCTCGACGATCCGCCCGTCGAGCACCGCGACCCCCTCGCCACGCGCCTCCGCCGCCTCGAAGGCCGCGACCTCGGCCCGCGCCGTCGCGACGGCCTCGGCCGAGGGCGCGAAGATCTCGTTGGCGATATCCAGTTGCGCCGGATGGATCAGCGTCTTGCCGTCGAACCCCATGTCCCGGCCCTGGACGCAGGCCGCGCGCAGCCCCTCCTCGTCCTTGAAGGCGTTGTAGACCCCGTCGACGCAGACCAGACCCTCGGCCCGCGCCGCGAGCAGACACAGCCCGAGGCCCGTCAGGACCGCAAGACGGTCCGGCGTATGCGCGGCGCCCAGATCCTTGACGAGATCGTTCGTTCCCAAGACCAGTCCCGCCAGCCTCGGATGCGCCCCGGCGATCGCGGCGGCGTTGAGCATCGCGCGCGGCGTCTCCATCATCGCCCAGAGACGCGTGGTGTCCGGCGCGCCATGCTCCCGCATCAGCGCGTCCGCCTCAAGCAGATGCTCCGGCCGCTCGACCTTGGGCAGCAGGATGCCGTCCGGCCCCGCCGCGCAGGCCCGCGCCAGGTCGTCGGCGCCCCAATCCGTATCCAGCCCGTTGACCCGGATCAGCAGCAGCCTCCGGCCGTAGCCTCCGGCCTCGACCGCGGCCCCGACGATGTCGCGCGCCCGCGCCTTCTCGGAGGGCGCCACCGCGTCCTCCAGATCGAAGATCAGCGCGTCGGCGGCCAGATCCCGCGCCTTCTCCAGCGCCCGCTCCTTCGAGCCGGGCATGTAAAGCACCGACCGGCAAGGTCGCGTGATCTCTTCCATGACGCCCCCTTCGTGCTGCACTGCAGCGATTTCTGGCGGCCCGTTTGGCGGAACGCAAGACCAATCCGCCCGCGCCGTTGCGCGAAACCGGCGCCTGGCGTCCGCGGCGTTAAGGTTTTCTTCGGGATTCAGGCGCAAATTAACCATCGTTCCGGGACCTCTCCCCCCTCCTCGGGAGGCCCCGCAAGACCCGCCCGAATGGCGGCTACCGGCGAGATCACCGCATGACACGCGGGAGCCGGCACCGTCCCGTCCCGCCCGATGACAAGGAACTGGATAATGCCCAATCTCTCGCATCCCGTCCGGGCCGCACTGGCGCTCGGGCTCCTCATGTTCACTCCGATCGCAGAGGCCGAGACCCGCCAGGCCTGCGCCGAACGCGCCAAGGTCATCGAGCGCCTCGCCGAGAAATACGGCGAGACCCGGCAGAGCATGGGCCTGCACCACAACAACGGCGTGCTCGAGGTCTACGCCTCGGCCGAGACCGGCACCTGGACGATCCTCGTGACCACGCCCGACGGCCTCTCGTGCCTGATCGCCGCCGGCCAGTCCTGGGAAGGCAACGCCGCCGCGCTGATCAAACCCGGCAAGGACGCCTGAAGCCCACGGGGACGCGCGCTCAGACCAGCGCGTCCCAGACCAGCTTGCTCCCCGTGATCAGCAGCAGCGCGTAGGTCACACGGAAAAACAAGGCCTCCGGCAACCGCCGATGAGCCACCGCGCCGAGCAGAACCCCCGCCACAGCCACCGGCGCCAGCATCAGGTTCGCCCGCGCCGAGTCCATCGTGAACATCCCCAGCGTCACGTAGGGGACGAACTTGATCAGGTTCACCCACCAGAACGAGATCACCGTCGTCGCCTGATAGGTCGTCTTGTCGAGCCCGCGTCCCAGCAGGTACATCGCCGCCGGCGGCCCGCCCGCATGGCTCACGAAGCTGGTGAACCCCGCCACCCCGCCCCAGATCAGGCCCGAAACGGCGCCCGGCGCCTCCGCGGGCGCCGTCAGCCACCCGCGCTCCCGGGCGATCCGCCAGACGACGAAGCCGATGGCGATCAGCCCGATGAAAAGCCGGATCGCGTCCGGACTGACCGACCGGAAAAACAGCCAGCCGAGCGCCACGCCCGGCGCCATGCCGATCATCAGCCTCGCGGCGTCCACGACGCTCCAGCGCCGCCAGTAGGTCCGCAGCCCCGTCACGTCCATCATCATCAGAAGCGGCAGCATCAGCCCCACCGCCTGCGCCGGCTCCATGATCAGCGCCAGCAGCGGCGCGGCCGCGAACCCCGCGCCACCCCCGAACCCGCCCTTCGAGACGCCCGCGAACAGCACGGCCGGGATGGCGATCGCGAAAAATGCCGCGTTCAGATCCACATCTTCTCCCGTCCGACCATCGCGCCCGCCACGCGATCCTATGCGCCATACCGTCGGCGCTGAACATCGGCAAAAGCCGCCGCCGGCGAGCCGGCCGGACCTCACCTGCGCCGACCCCTTTTGCGTCTTGCCATCATCTGGACGAACGGCTAGCCAAAACGCGATTTTTCCACCCAACCGGAGGCAGGCCAAATGGCAAGACCGAAGATCGCGCTCATCGGCGCCGGACAGATCGGGGGCACGCTGGCCCATCTCGCCGCGCTCAAGGAACTCGGCGACGTCATCCTCTTCGACATCGCCGAGGGCACGCCCCAGGGCAAGGCGCTCGACATCGCCGAAAGCGCTCCGGTCGACAAGTTCGACGCAGTCCTCAAGGGCACCAACGATTACGCCGACATCGCCGGAGCCGACGTCTGCATCGTCACCGCCGGCGTCGCGCGCAAACCGGGCATGAGCCGCGACGACCTGCTCGGCATCAACCTCAAGGTCATGAAATCGGTCGGCGAGGGCATCGCCGCCAACGCGCCCGACGCCTTCGTCATCTGCATCACCAACCCGCTCGACGCGATGGTCTGGGCGCTGCGCGAATTCTCCGGCCTGCCCCATTCCAAGGTCTGCGGCATGGCCGGCGTGCTGGATTCCGCCCGCTTCCGCCACTTCCTCGCCGACGAGTTCCAGGTCTCGGTCAAGGACGTCACCGCCTTCGTGCTCGGCGGCCACGGCGACACGATGGTCCCGCTCGCGCGCTATTCCACCGTCGCCGGCATCCCGCTGCCCGATCTGGTCGAGATGGGCTGGACCACCCAGGAGAAACTCGACGCGATCATCCAGCGCACCCGCGACGGCGGCGCCGAGATCGTCGGCCTGCTCAAGACCGGCTCCGCCTTCTACGCGCCCGCCGCCTCCGCCATCGAAATGGCCGAAGCCTTCCTCAAGGACCAGAAGCGCGTCCTGCCCTGCGCCGCCCATCTCGACGGCCAGTACGGGCTCAAGGACATCTATGTCGGCGTGCCGACCGTGATCGGGGCCGGCGGCATCGAGCGCGTGGTCGAGATCAAACTCGACAAGTCCGACAAGGCGGCGTTCGACAAGTCCGTCGACTCCGTCAACGGTCTGATCGAGGCCTGCAAAGGCATCGACTCGAGCCTGGCGTGACCGCCCGGCCCCACGTCCTCGTCACCGGCGGTTCGCGCGGCATCGGGGCGGCGCTCTGCCGCCTCGCCGCCACGCACGGCTGGAACACGACCGTCAACTACGCCAGCGCGCGCGAGGCCGCCGACTTCGTCGTGGCCGATGTCGAGAAAGCCGGCGGCAAAGCCACGGCGCTCCAAGCGGACATCGCCTCCGAGAGCGAGACAATCGGCCTCTTCGACGCGGCCGAAAAGGCCCTCGGCCCGATCAATTCCGTGATCGTCAACGCCGGCGTCTTCGCCCCGCCCTCGCCGCTGGCCGAAATGGATGTCGAGCGCATCCGCCGCATCGTCGACGTCAACGTCACCGGCGCGCTCCTGACCTGCCGCGAGGCGGCCCGGCGCATGTCCAAAAGCCGCGGCGGCCAGGGCGGCACCATCGTGCTCCTGTCCTCCGCCGCCGCCCGTCTCGGCGCGCCGGGGGCCCAGGTCGATTACGCCGCGTCCAAGGGCGCGATCGAATCGCTCCTCATCGGCCTTTCGCGCGAACTCGCCCCCGAGGGCATCCGCGTCAACGCCGTCAGCCCCGGCCTCATCGACACCGAGATCCACGCCGCGGCCGGCGATCCAGAGCGCGCGCGCCGTCTGGGCTCCACCACCCCCATCGGCCGCGAGGGCTCGGCCGCCGAGGTCGCCGAGGCGATCTACTGGCTGATGTCCGACGCCTCGTCCTACGCCGCCGGCGCCAACATCGACGTCACCGGCGGACGCTGAGCCCGCTTGACGGACCTCCGCGCCCCCGATTGGATGGACGCGGAGGACACCTGACCATGACAGCCTGGAAAACCGTGATCGCGGCGGCGCTCGCCGCCGGTCTCTCGCTCTCGTCCACCTCCATCCGCGCGCAGGACCAGACGTCGACGGCCGAAACGCCCGGCCCTTCCATCGCGGTCGGCGCGGACACGGTTTCCGATGCCGACATCTCCAACCGCATCGACGGCATCATCCTCGCGGTGTCCGCGTTCGACGACGTGGCCCATGACGTCGCCTCCGGCGTCGTGACGCTGACCGGCACCGTTCCGGAAACCTCCGACGTCACCCGCCTCGGCGGCATCGTCGGCCGCATCGAGGGCGTCGTCGCCGTCGAGAACGCCGTCGAGGCCTCCAGCGACGTGACCGAACGCCTCACGCCCGCCCTCGGCCGCATCAACGAGCGCGTCCGCCAGACCATCGCCTTCCTGCCGCTTCTGGCGATCGGCATCGCCACGCTCGTCGCGATCAGCGCGCTCGGCTGGCTTCTGACCCGCAGCGAACGTCTCTTCAACCGGATCGCGCCGAACGCCTTCATCGCCGAGATCCTGCGCACAATCGTGCGTTTCGTCTTCGTTTTCGCGGGCATCGTCGTGGCGCTCGACCTGATCGGAGCGACGGCGCTCCTCGGCACGCTGCTCGGCGCGGCGGGCATCATCGGCCTCGCCGTCGGCTTCGGCGTGCGCGACACCATCGAGAATTTCGTGGCGTCGGTGATGATGAGCATCCGGCAGCCTTTTTCCCCGAACGACCTCGTCGAGATCGACGGCGAGATCGGCAACGTCATCCGCCTCACCTCGCGCGCCACCATCCTGCTCTCGCCCGACGGCAACCACGTCCGCCTGCCCAACGCCACCGTCTTCAAGAGCAAGATCATCAACTACACCCGCGAGCCGCAGCGCCGGTTCCTGTTCGAACTCGGCGTCGACGCGGAATCCGATCTCGCGGTCGCGCGCGAGACCGGCCTCGCGGCGATCCGCGGCCTCGATTTCGTCCTCGACGCGCCGCCGCCCGCCGCCTGGATCGAGAATGTCGGCGAATCCAACGTCGTGCTCCAGTTCACCGGCTGGATCGACCAACGCAGGACCGACTACGCCCAGGCCCGCGGCGAATCGATCCGCATCGCCAAGACCGCGCTCGAAGCCGCCGGCTTCGCGCTGCCCGAACCGATCTACCGCGTCCGCCTCGACCAGCGCAGGGCGCTCCCGTCAGTATCCGACGCGCCCGAACCGCGCCCCGCACCGCCGCCGGGCGACCCCGAAAGCGCCGCCGCGCCCAAGGACGACACCATCGAGCGCAAGGTCGAGGCCGACCGTCGCGCCGAGCCCGCGGCCGATCTGCTCGACCCCCAAGGCGGCGCGAAGGACGGCTGAGGGCCGTTCGAAGCCATCACGGGGATGAGGAACGACCGTCGCTCGGCCGAGGCTCCAGAAATCCCGCGACCGGATCCTCCCCTGTCGACAACGCGCCCGCATCCCTGGCGAACGAGAGGTGGAGCGTGACCGCGAACTCGTCCTCCGGCGCGCTGATCGCGCCGGTCGCGAGCAGATCCTCGAACAGCGGCGCCAGCGACCAGTCCCCGGCGAGCGAAAGCTCGCCAGCCGCCTCCGCCGCGATCCCGGGCCGCGCGGTTGCGAGCAGGCCCAGGTGCTCGACGACCTCTTCACGCAATGCCGGTTCCGCCACGGCCGAAAAGGTCGAAAGCGCCCGCACGATCTCGAGCATCTGCGCCTCCGGGCGCGCGGGATCGTCGATGTAAGTGGCCCGGACGCGCGCAAGCGCCGCGGCCCCGTCCACCTCGAGATAGGCGGTGGTCCATGCGCCGAGCGTCGTGGCGGCCGTCGAGCGGCCGGCCGCCTCGAAGGCCGACCTGACGAAGGCCCGATCCGCCGGATCGTCGCTCAACCCGAGAAGAAGAATGTGGATCGGCGCCCACTCGAACATCGTCGGATCGCGCAGAACGCGAATGACCTCGGCCCGCGACAGCCTCGGCGCCAGAGTGCGGATCAGCCCGTAGCGGGCTCCGGAAATCTCGGCCAGCGCCAACGACCGCACGCCCGGCTCCGGACTGTCATGCAGCTCCGCGAAGTACGCGAACCGGTCCTCGGTCCCCGCATGGCCGAGCCAGTCCTCCGCGCGGGCGGCGATCTCCCGGACGACCGACACCATCCGCGCTCCGCCCGTGGCGTGCAGAACCCACTCGGACTCCGGAAGCTCCCGGCTGACGATCGCGAACACCCCGGCATCGGCGGCCATGCGCCCGCGCGTCGTGCTGTCGACCAGAAACGGGATCTCGCCGGGCGCGCCCGCCGCGTCGCCCTTCAGGTATTCCGTGACCGCGTACCGAAAGGGATCGTCCGGGTCGTTTCTGGCGAGCGCCACGGCTGCGGCCTCGACCACGTGATCGGCCAACGTGCGCTCCGGCATCGGAATGCACACCAGGCACGCATGCGCGGGACCGGCCGCGATCAGGAAGAACGCGACCGCCGCGCGTCGCGGGAAACACATCGTCATGATCCGGCCTTTCCTCGGACGCCTTCGCCGACCATAATCCTGCCCGTCGGGCAATTTGCAACAACGGTGCGGCGGACGGCCATGATCCTGAAACGCGGAGACGGACCGGTTTGCGGTCGACGGCTGCTCGCCGCAGGTCTCTGCGCGTTGTTCGCCGCGCCGCAGGCCGCCTCCGCGCATCCGCACGTCTTCATCGACGGCGGTGTGGATTTCGTCATGGACACGTCCGGCGACCTGACCGCGCTGCGGATCACCTGGATCTACGACCCGCTCGCCTCGCTGTTCCTGCTCGAGGATGTCGGCATCGCCGGCCTCGACGATTCCGACCTGACGCCGGAGCTGCGCGCCGACCTGGCCGCCACCCAGACCTCCTGGATCGAAGGATACGACGGCGACAGCTATCTCTGGCACGACGGCGCCCGCGTTCCGCTCTCCGGCCCGAACGAGCCGACCGCGCGGATCGAGGACGGCCGCGTGATCTTCTCCTTCCTGCGCGAAGTCGCGACGCCCCTCCGGCCCGGAGCGGACACCACGGTGAAAATCTACGACCCCACCTACTACACCGCCTATGCCGTGAGCCAAGAGGCCCGGATCGAAGGACCGTCCGAAGGCTGCGCCACGGAAGTCGAACCCTTCGTGCCCACGCCCCTGCTCGCCCGGCTCCAGGAAAACCTGGCCGCGATCCCGGCGGACGGCGTGCCCGAGGATCCGGACATCGGCGCCGAGATTCGCCGAAAAGGCGCACATCCGATGCGACTGATCGCGGCCGGCTGCCTCGTCCTCGCGCTCGGCGCGCTCGTCCTGCTCCACCAGGCCGGCGCGCTCGACCAGGTCGCCTGGTGGGCCTCCGAACAGCAGCGCGCCCTCCAGACCCGCCTCGCGGCCCAGGTGACGGCGCTCCGCGACGGCACGCCCGGCGCGCTCGCCGCCCTGATGACCGCCTGCGCCGCCTACGGGTTCGTCCACGCGGCGGGCCCCGGTCACGGCAAGGTCCTGATCGGAGGCGCCGCGCTCGGCACGCGGGCCACCGCGCGGCGCATGGCCCTGATCGCCGTGCTCGGCAGCCTCGCCCAGGCCCTCGTCGCCATCGCGATCGTCTACGGCGGCTTCGCGCTCTTCGAGGCGACGGCGCGCGGCACGGTCTCCGCCGCCGAGGACTGGATCGACCCGATCGGCAACGCCCTGATCGCCGGCATCGGCCTCTGGCTCATCTGGCGCGGCCTGCGCCGGATCGGACCCGCGACGCGATCCGCCGGCGCCGGGACGCACGACCACGATCACGCCCGCTGCGGCCACGATCACGGCCCCGACGCCGCCGAGGTCGCCCGCGCGCGCGGTCTGGCCGACACCCTCGCGCTCATCGGCGGCATGGCGGCGCGACCCTGCACCGGCGCGCTCTTCGTCCTGGTGATCGCCTGGCGGATGGACCTCGCCTCGGCCGGCGCCGCCGCAGTGCTCGCGATGGGGCTCGGAACCGCCACCGTCACCCTCGGCGTCGCGGTCCTCGCAGTCACCGGCCGCGAGGCCGCGCTTATCTCCGCCGGAGACGGCCGAGCCGCGCGGATCCTCATGCCGGCGCTCCAGATCGCGGGCGGCGGCCTCATCCTCGCGGTCAGCGCGCTGCTGCTCGTCGGCGGACGCTGACGTCCGCCCGACCCCGTCGAATCACCCGACCGAACACCATGCGACGGGATGTGATCACACCGAATTTTTTGTGATCACGAAAGCTCGATTTTGCCATCACCCGCATGTCGCGATGGTCAATTTCGTTGCAACGGCCCGCGCGCGCTTCTACGAGGACGCGGCGGAGCGCCTTCATGTCGCACCCGCGAGGCAGCGAAGTATGGCCCGAGCGGGCAGGGATGGTGGCGAATGAACATTCACGAGTACCAGGCGAAGCAGCTCCTGCGCGAATACGGCGCGCCGGTCTCCGACGGCCGCGCCGTCCTCCGCGCCGAAGAGGCGAAATCCGCCGCCGGCGAACTCGACGGCCCCGTCTGGGTCGTGAAGGCCCAGATCCACGCGGGCGGCCGCGGAAAGGGCACGTTCAAGGAGGCCTCCGCCGGTGAGAAGGGCGGCGTGCGCATCGCCAAGTCCGTCTCCGAGGCGGCGGAAGAGGCCCAGAAGATGCTCGGCCGCACCCTCGTCACCCACCAGACCGGCCCGGCCGGCAAGGTCGTGAACCGCATCTACATCGAGGACGGCGCCGACATCGACCGCGAGCTCTATCTGGCGCTTCTCGTCGACCGCGCCTCCAGCCGCATCGCTTTCGTGGTCTCGACCGAGGGCGGCATGGACATCGAGGAGGTCGCGGCCTCCACTCCAGAGAAGATCCTCAGCTTTTCCGTCGATCCCGCGTCGGGCATCTCCGGCTTCCACGGCCGCCGCGTCGCCTTCGCCCTCGGGCTCGAAGGCAAGGCGGTCAAGCAATGCGTCGACCTCGTGAACCGGCTCTACCGCCTGTTCAACGAGCGCGATTGCGAGATGCTGGAGATCAACCCGCTGATCGTCACCAAGGCCGGCGACCTCGTCTGCCTCGACGCCAAGATGGGCTTCGACGGCAACGCGATGTACCGCCAGAAGGACATCATGGCGCTGCGCGACGAGACCGAGGAGGACGCCAAGGAACTCGAAGCCTCGAAGTTCGACCTCAACTACATCGCGCTCGACGGCGAGATCGGCTGCATGGTCAACGGCGCGGGCCTCGCGATGGCGACGATGGACATCATCAAGCTCTACGGCTCGGAGCCGGCCAACTTTCTCGACGTCGGCGGCGGCGCCACGACCGAAAAGGTCACCGAGGCGTTCAAGATCATCACCTCCGACCCCAAGGTCAAAGGCATCCTGGTCAACATCTTCGGCGGCATCATGCGCTGCGACGTCATCGCCGAGGGCGTGATCGCCGCGGTCAAGGAGGTCGGCCTCAAGGTTCCGCTCGTCGTCCGGCTTGAGGGCACGAACGTGGAACTCGGCAAGAAGATCCTCAACGAATCCGACGTCGCGGTGATCGCCGCCGACGATCTCGGCGACGCCGCCGAGAAAATCGTCGCAGCCGTGAAAGGAGCCTGAGCATGGCCATCCTCGTCGACGAGAACACCAAGGTCATCTGCCAGGGCCTGACCGGCTCGCAGGGCACCTTCCATTCCGAGCAGGCCATCGCCTACGGCACGCACATGGTCGGCGGCGTCACGCCCGGCAAAGGCGGCCAGAGCCATATCGGCCTGCCGATCTTCAACACGGTGGCCGAGGCCCGCGCCACCACGGGCGCCAACGCCACCGCGATCTACGTGCCGCCCCCCTTCGCCGCCGACGCCATCCTCGAGGCGATCGACGCCGAGATGGAGCTGATCGTCTGCATCACCGAGGGCATCCCGGTGCTCGACATGATGAAGGTCAAGCGCGCGCTCGAAGGCACGTCCTCGATCCTGATCGGCCCGAACTGCCCCGGCGTCATCACGCCCGACGCCTGCAAGATCGGCATCATGCCCGGCCACATCCACAAACGCGGCTCGGTCGGCGTCGTCTCGCGCTCCGGCACGCTGACCTACGAGGCGGTCGGCCAGACAACGGCGGCAGGCCTCGGCCAGTCCACCTGCGTCGGCATCGGCGGCGATCCGATCAAGGGCACCGAGCATATCGACGTGCTCGAATGGTTCCTCGCCGACGACGAGACGGAATCGATCATCATGATCGGCGAGATCGGCGGCTCGGCGGAAGAGGACGCGGCGCAGTTCCTCGCGGACGAGAAGAAGAAGGGCCGCTGGAAACCGACCGCCGGCTTCATCGCCGGACGCACGGCGCCTCCGGGCCGCCGCATGGGCCATGCCGGCGCCATCGTCGCCGGCGGCAAAGGCGGCGCGGACGACAAGATCGAGGCGATGAAGGCCGCCGGCATCATCATGGCCGAAAGCCCCGCCGGTCTCGGCGAGGCCGTGCTCAAGGCCATCGGCCGCAAATGATCCCGCGCGGGGGCGGAGTCGCTCCGACTCCACCCCCGCGCCACCCGAACCCGCAGACGAGGCCAGACCTCCGGTGGACAACCGCACGAACAGCCCCCGCGCCCGACCGGCCCGCATTTCCGCGCCCGGCCGCGCCGCATGTACCGCCCGGATCAGACCGGATTCCGCATCCAGCACGCCGCTCGTCCGGCTTGACGCCATGAGGCCAGAATGACCGAACATTCCAAGAATGAGCAGTTCCATTCCTCGTCTTTCCTGCAGGGCCAGAACGCCGATTACGTCGAGCACCTGCACGCCCGCTACGCCGAGGACCCGTCCAGCGTCGACGCGAGCTGGCAGGAATTCTTCAACGGTCTGGGCGAAGTCGCCTCCGACGTCACCCGCAACGCCGAGGGCGCGTCCTGGGCGCGCGGCGACTGGCCGCCCGCGCCGAACGACGATCTGACGGCCGCCCTCGACGGCCAATGGGGACCGGACCCCGTGAAATCCGTCGGCGACAAGGTCCGCGCCAAAGGCGCCGAAAAAGGCGTCACGCTCACCGAGGCCCAGATCAAACAGGCCGTGCTCGACTCGCTGCGCGCGCTGATGATCATCCGCGCCTACCGCATCCGCGGCCATCTCATCGCCGATCTCGACCCGCTGCGCCTCACCGAGCACAGCCCGCATCCCGAGCTCACGCCCGAAAGCTACGGCTTCGGCCCCGGCGACATGGACCGCCCGATCTTCCTCGACAACGTGCTCGGCCTCCAGACCGCCAACATGCGCCAGATCATGGACATCCTGCGCACGACCTATTGCGGCACCTTCGCGCTCCAGTACATGCACATCTCCGACCCCCAGCAGGCGGCCTGGCTCAAGGAGCGCATCGAGGGCTACGGCAAGGAGATCCACTTCACCAAGCGCGGCCGCCGCGCCATCCTCGACAAGCTCGTCGAGGCCGAGGGCTTCGAGAAGTTCCTCCAGATCAAATACACCGGCACCAAGCGCTTCGGGCTCGACGGCGGCGAGGCGCTGATCCCGGCGATGGAGCAGATCATCAAACGCGGCGGCCAGCTCGGCCTCGAGGAGATCATCGTCGGCATGCCGCATCGCGGCCGCCTCTCGGTGCTCGCCAACGTCATGGGCAAACCCTACCGCGCCATCTTCAACGAGTTCCAGGGCGGCAGCTTCAAACCCGACGAGGTCGAAGGCTCGGGCGACGTCAAATACCATCTCGGCGCCTCGTCGGACCGCGAGTTCGACGGCAACACCGTGCACCTGTCGCTCACCGCCAACCCCAGCCACCTCGAGGCGGTGAACCCCGTCGTCCTCGGCAAGGCCCGCGCCAAACAGGCGCAGATGGGCGATACCGGCCGCACCAAGGTCCTGCCGATCCTGCTGCACGGCGACGCGGCTTTCGCGGGCCAGGGCGTGGTCGCGGAGTGCTTCGGCCTCTCCGGCCTCAAGGGCCACCGCACCGGCGGCACCATCCACCTCGTCGTGAACAACCAGATCGGCTTCACCACCAGCCCGCACAACTCGCGCTCGTCGCCCTACCCGACCGACATCGCGCTTATGGTCGAGGCTCCGATCTTCCACGTCAACGGCGACGACCCCGAGGCGGTGGTCCACGCCGCCCGCGTCGCCATCGAGTTCCGGCAGAAGTTCCACAAGGACGTGGTCATCGACATGTTCTGCTACCGGCGCTTCGGGCACAACGAGGGCGACGAGCCCATGTTCACCCAGCCGCTGATGTACAAGGCCATCAAGGGCCACAAGACCACGCTCCAGCTCTACACCGAGCGTCTGATCTCCGACGGCCTGATCCCCGAGGGCGAGATCGAGGACATGAAGGCGGGCTTCCAGGCCTTCCTCAACGAGGAATTCGAGGCCGGCAAGGATTACCGGCCGAACAAGGCCGACTGGCTGGACGGACGCTGGTCCGGTCTCGGACGCGAGCAGCAGGGCAAGTACCAGCGCGGCAAGACCGCCGTGGACATGGCCAAGCTCAAACAGGTCGGCGACGCGCTCACCCGCCTGCCCGAGGGCTACCAGGCCCACCGCACCGTCCAGCGCATCCTCGAGGCCAAGAAGGAGATGATCGACACCGGCGAGGGCATCGACTGGGCCACCGCCGAGGCGCTCGCCTTCGGAACCCTGCTGCTCGAAGGCTGGCCCGTCCGCCTTTCGGGCCAGGACAGCACGCGCGGCACCTTCAGCCAGCGCCATTCCGGCATCATCGACCAGGACACCGAGGAGCGCTACCTGCCGCTCAACCACATCGACGCCGGCCAGGCGCAGTACGAGGTCGTGGACTCGATGCTCTCGGAATACGCCGTGCTCGGCTACGAGTACGGCTACTCCCTGGCCGAACCCAACGCGCTCACGCTGTGGGAGGCGCAGTTCGGCGATTTCGTCAACGGCGCCCAGATCATGATCGATCAGTTCATCTCGTCGGGTGAAAGCAAATGGCTCCGCATGTCGGGCCTCGTGATGCTGCTGCCGCACGGCTATGAAGGCCAGGGCCCGGAGCATTCCTCCGCGCGCCCCGAACGCTTCCTTCAGATGTCGGCCGCCGACAACTGGATCGTCGCGAACTGCACCACGCCGGCCAACTACTTCCACATCCTGCGCCGCCAGCTCCACCGCAGCTTCCGCAAACCCCTCATCCTGATGACGCCGAAATCCCTTCTGCGCCACAAGAAGGCCGTCTCGAAACTCGACGAGATGGCCAAGGGGTCGAGCTTCCACCGCGTTCTCTGGGACGACGCGCAATACGGCCTCTCGGACACCAAGCTGAACGCCGACGACAAGATCCGGCGCGTGGTGATCTGCTCCGGCAAGGTCTATTACGACCTGCTCGAGGAGCGCGACGCGCGCGGCATCACCGACGTCTACCTGCTGCGCTTGGAGCAGTTCTACCCGTTCCCGGCGCTGTCGCTGACCAAGGAGCTCCGGCGCTTCAAACAGGCCCGGATCGTCTGGTGCCAGGAGGAGCCCAAGAACCAGGGCGGCTGGACCTTCGTCGAGCCGAACATCGAATGGGTGCTCGGGCGCATAGACGCCAAGCACAAGCGCCCGATGTATGTCGGCCGTCCGGCCGCCGCCTCGCCCGCCACGGGCCTCGCCCGCCAGCACAAAGCACAGCAGGAGGCCCTCGTGGACGAGGCGCTTTCCGTCAAGAAGGAACGTTGAGACATGGCTGAGATCCGAGTGCCGACGCTGGGCGAAAGCGTGACCGAGGCGACCGTCGCGACCTGGTTCAAAAAGGTCGGCGACGCCGTCGCCCAGGACGAGATGCTCTGCGAGCTGGAAACCGACAAGGTGACCGTCGAAGTGCCCGCCACCTCCGCCGGCGTGCTCTCCGAGATCGTCGCCAAGGAAGGCGAGACCGTCGGCGTCGACGCGCTTCTGGCGAATATCGACGAGAAGGCCGACGCCAAACCCGCCGCCAAGGCGGCCTCCGGCGAGGCTCCGAAGAAAACGGCCGCCGCCGAGTCCAAAGGCGAAGATCCCGCGAAGGCGTCCTCCGAGCGCACCGAATCCGCGCCTGCGAACGAACGCCCGGTCGACGTGATGGTCCCGCCCTCGGCGAAAGCGTCACCGAGGCGACGGTCGCGACCTGGTTCAAAAAGGTCGGCGACGCCGTCGCCCAGGACGAGATGCTCTGCGAGCTGGAGACCGACAAGGTCTCCGTCGAAGTGCCGTCACCGGCCTCCGGCGTCCTGTCGGAGATCCTCGCCGAGGATGGCGCCACGGTCGAGGCCGGCGGAAAGCTCGGCGTGATCGCCGGCGGCGCCTCCGCCCCGGCCGACGCGTCGGACGCCAAACCGCAGGCCGCCGCCGCGAAATCGTCCGAGCCGTCGAAATCCGCCGACGTCGAGAACGCCCCCTCCGCCACCAAGATGATGGCGGACAAGGGCATCGACCCGGCCTCCGTCGAAGGCACCGGCCGCGACGGCCGCATCATGAAAGAGGACGTCCAGCGCGCCGCCTCCGCCCCGGCCTCCGCGCCCGAGCCCGCCGCGATCCCGCGCTCGCCCGTTCCGGCAGAAGACGCCAACCGCGAGGAGCGGGTCAAGATGACCCGCCTGCGCCAGACCATCGCCCGCCGCCTCAAGGAGGCGCAGAACACCGCCGCGATGCTGACCACCTACAACGAGGTGGACATGACCGGCGTGATGGAGCTGCGCAGCGAATACAAGGACCTCTTCGAGAAGAAACACGGCGTCAAACTCGGCTTCATGTCCTTCTTCACCAAGGCCTGCTGCCACGCGCTCCACGAGGTGCCGGAAGTCAACGCCGAGATCGACGGCACCGACGTCGTCTACAAGAACTTCGTCCACATGGGCATCGCCGTCGGCACGCCCACCGGCCTGGTCGTGCCTGTGGTCCGCGACGCCGACCGCATGGGCTTCGCCGAGATCGAGAAGAAGATCAACGAGCTCGGCGCCCGCGCCCGCGACGGCAAGCTTTCGATGGCCGACATGCAGGGCGGCACCTTCACCATCTCCAACGGCGGCGTCTACGGCTCGCTGATGTCCTCGCCCATCCTCAACCCGCCGCAATCGGGCATCCTCGGCATGCACAAGATCCAGCAGCGCCCGATGGTGGTGAACGGCAACATCGTCGCCCGCCCGATGATGTACCTGGCCCTCAGCTACGACCACCGCGTCGTCGACGGCAAAGGCGCCGTGACCTTCCTCGTCCGCGTGAAAGAGGCGCTGGAGGACCCGCGGCGGCTGTTGATGGATCTCTAGGGACGAAGACAATGCGATCCGGTGTCAACCTTCCGCCCGGCGGCAACGCCGGGCAGCGCCCGACCCTCCCCACGGGAGGGCGCTTCCCGCCCACCCAGGGTCGGACGCCGCCCTGTGCGCCGGTAAAAACCGCCTTGAACCGGTCGAACTCAAGATGACCCCCGAACTCACCGCCCTGACCCTCGCCGGCCTGCTCCAGGTCGCCCAGTTCATCCTGATGGCCGTCCCGGTCAACATCGACCTCGGGACCAGATGGACGATGAGCTCGCGCGACAACGCGCCTTCGCAGACCCTCTCCCCGACCTCCGCCCGTCTCAAACGCGCGCTGGAGAACCATTTCGAGGGGCTGATCCTCTTCACCCTCGCGGTGGTCGTGGTCACCCTGTCGGGCCAGTCCACGACCGTCACCGCGATCTGCGCCTGGACCTATCTTCTCGCGCGCGTCCTCTACGTCCCGGCCTACGCCTTCGACCTCACCCCTTGGCGGACGATCGTCTGGTCTATCGGATTCCTCGCGACGGTTCTGATGCTGATCGCCGCCCTGATATGATGCCGGCGATCGCCCCTCGCGACGCCTCGATGGCGCTCCCGACGCGGCCCGTCGCCGTTGAGGATCCGTTTACTGAAAAATCGTTCCGTTTCAACACGTTGAAATCCGTCCAACCCTGGACGCTTTCCGGACTTCGCCCGCCGCCGCCCCGAGCTGAAAAGGATGCCTGCCATGGCCGACTACGACGTCATCATCATCGGATCCGGACCCGGAGGCTACGTCTGCGCCATCCGCTGCGCCCAGCTCGGCCTGAAAACCGCCTGCGTCGAAGGCCGCGACACCCTTGGCGGCACCTGCCTCAACGTCGGCTGCATTCCCTCCAAGGCGATGCTCCACGCCTCCGAGATGTACCACGAGGCGACCACCCATTTCGACACGATGGGCATCGTCGGCGGCGCGCCCAAGATCGACCTGACCAAGATGCAGGCCTACAAGCAGTCCACCGTCGACACCAACACCAAGGGCATCGAGTTCCTGTTCAAGAAGAACAAGGTCACCTGGCTCAAAGGCTGGGGCAAGATCACCGCCCCCGGCGAGGTCCAGGTCGGCGACGAGACCCACAAGGCGAAAAACATCGTCATCGCCACCGGCTCCGAGGCGAGCCCCCTCAAAGGCGTCGAGATCGACGAGAAGATGGTCGTCACCTCCACCGGCGCGCTCGAGCTGACCAAAGTCCCGAAAAAACTCGTCATCATCGGCGCCGGCGTCATCGGCCTCGAGCTCGGCTCCGTCTACGCCCGCCTCGGCTCCGAAGTGACGGTCCTCGAATACCTCGACCAGATCACCCCCG
The DNA here is from genome assembly GCA_963698685.1 of uncultured Alphaproteobacteria bacterium. Classification (GTDB taxonomy): domain Bacteria; phylum Pseudomonadota; class Alphaproteobacteria; order Rhodobacterales; family Rhodobacteraceae; genus Amaricoccus. The sequence continues at coordinate 303,863 of CAVORV010000018.1, read as the reverse complement.
GCATGGACCTTGAGGTCTGCAAATCCTTCCAGAAGCTCCTCACCAAACAGGGCATCACCTTCATCCTCGGCGCCGCCGTCCAAGGCGTGGAGAAGATGAAAACCAAAGCCAAGGTCTCCTACACCCTGCGCAAGGACGACAGCGCCCAGTCTCTCGACGCCGACATCGTCCTCGTCGCCACCGGCCGCCGTCCCTTCACCGACGGCCTCGGCCTCGCCGATCTCGGCATCAGGATGACCGACCGCGGCCAGGTCGCCATCGACGACCATTGGCGCACCAACATCGACGGCATCTACGCCCTCGGTGACGCCGTCGTCGGGCCCATGCTCGCCCACAAGGCCGAGGACGAGGGCATGGCCGTCGCCGAAACCATCGCGGGCCAGCACGGCCACGTGAATTTCGGCGTGATCCCCGGCGTGATCTACACCGCCCCCGAGGTTGCGTCCGTCGGCCAGACCGAGGAACAACTCAAGGAATCCGGCCGCGCCTACAAGGTCGGCAAGTTCTCCTTCATGGGCAACGCGCGGGCCAAATCCCACTTCATGGGCGACGGTTTCGTCAAACTCCTGGCGGACAAGGAGACCGACCGCATCCTCGGGTGCCACGTCATCGGCCCGATGGCCGGCGACCTCATCCACGAGGTCTGCGTCGCGATGGAATTCGGCGCGGCGGCCGAGGACCTCGCCCGCACCTGCCACGCCCACCCCACCTTCTCCGAGGCGATGCGCGAGGCGGCACTCGCCTGCGGCGACGGCGCCATCCACGCCTGACCATCGACCACGCCCCGCCCGGATCTCATCCGGGCGGGAACCCTCGGACAGGATCGGCGCCACGCCAACCGGCGCGGCAAACCTCCTCCGCCAGCCAGCGGACCGGTCTCAATTCCCCGCCAGGCCCCGCGGCCATTCCCGCCGATCCCCCCACCGCGAACCGCTCGATTCGTCCGGCCCCGTCCGCCTGAGGCCACGACACCCGCGTCACTCCACGCGCAGGCGTCGCCGACCCCGACTTCGAGGCTCCACGCGCGCGGCATCATTCCCCTTCATGCCAGAGACTTGACCGTTCAGGATCCGATCGTCGACCATTTCCGTCAGATTAAGTTGACACTTTGACTGTAACGTAGAATTGACATGTGCGCCGCTTTGCCGCAGTCTTACGGGCGGAGCAGCACACCCCGGCCCAAGCTGGATGGGACCATCGACCAACGACTGCCGGACCCGCTCCTTGGACGCCTCAAGAAAAGGAGACTGGAAATGACCGACGAAGATAAGGTCTGGCCGACCGGCCTGACTCTGAAAGAGGCCGAGGAGGTACACAGCTACCTGATCGACGGGACGCGCGTGTTCGGCGCGATCGCGCTGCTCGCGCATATCCTCGTGGCCGTCTCGACGCCTTGGCTCGGATAAGGGAGGCAACTCATGAACAACGCTAAACTGTGGCTCGTCGTTCCGCCGGCCGTCGGCGTCCCGCTGTTCCTCGGAGCGGTCGCGGTCGGATCGTTCGCGGTCCACGTCGCGGTCCTGAGCAACACGTCGTGGGTCTCTGACTACCTTTCGGGCGCTCCGCTCGGATCCGGCGACATGGCCGCCGCCGCGCTGCCGGACGCCGATCCTGCCGTGAAGCCCGCGTCCTACGCGATGCTGCCCGACGGCAGTTTCGAGATGACGATCATCCTGCCGGACGGCACGCACGCGCAGGCGATCGTTCAGCCGCCGGAACTTCGGACGGCATCGACAGGCGCTCCGCCGCCTCAGATCGCGCAATGACGGGTGCAGGGCCTGCGGCGGATGCTGTGGGCCCGACCTCACTCCCGGTTCCGATGACGGCCGTTCCTCGCGGAAACCGGCCGACAGGCAGGCGATGAACTGATGTTCGACTACCGCGGTTTCGCAACCAGACGCCTCGCGACATTGGGGACGAAGTATCTGCCCTTCGCGGATGTGGCGTCCGACGACGTGCCGCTTCGCCAACTGCTTCGACTGTCGCTCTTCCAGGTCACCGTCGGAATGGCCCTCGTGCTCCTCGTGGGCACGCTCAACCGCGTGATGATCGTCGAGCTTCAGGTTCCGGCCGCGCTGGTGGGCGTGATGCTGGCCCTCCCCCTGCTCTTCGCGCCGTTCCGCGCCCTGATCGGGTACAAATCCGACACGCATGTCTCCGCGCTCGGCCTCCGGCGCATTCCCTACATCTGGAAGGGCACGCTCTATCAGTTCGGCGGGTTCGCGATCATGCCCTTCGCCCTGCTCGTCCTCTCGGGCTACGGCGAGGCGGTCGACGCGCCGCGCTGGATCGGCTACGGCTCTGCCGCTTTGGCCTTCCTGCTCGTCGGCGCCGGCCTGCACATCGTCCAGACCGTCGGGCTCGCACTCGCGACAGACCTCGTCGACGAGGATGATCAGCCCAAGGTCGTGGGCCTGATGTATGTCATGCTGCTGCTCGGCATGGTCGTCAGCGCGCTGATCTATGGCGCGCTCCTCGAGACCTACACACCCGGCAGGCTCGTCCAGGTCATCCAGGGCACCGCGGTCGTGACGGCCGCGCTCAATCTCGTCGCGATATGGAAACAGGAATCCCGGAGCCGCGAACGGGCGCGGGCGATGGAAACCGCGCGCCACCCCGCATTCTCCGCCGCCTGGGCGACCCTCATGCGCCAGCCTGACATGCTGAGACTCCTCTTCGTCATCGGGCTTGGAACACTGGGCTTCGGCATGGCCGACGTCCTGCTCGAACCCTACGGGGGGCAGGCGCTCGGGCTGTCGGTCGCCGACACCACCCGGCTGACCGCCCTGCTCGCGACCGGAACGCTCATCGGCTTCGCCGTCGCTTCCCGCGCGCTCGGGGCCGGCGGATCGCCCCCGAGAATGGCGACGCTGGGGGCCGCCATCGGCATTCCGGGTTTCGTCGCGATCATTCTCTCGTCGCTTGGCGGCGGCACTCCACTGTTTCTCGCCGGCACGCTGGCGACCGGCCTCGGCGCCGGGCTCTTCGGCCACGCGACCCTGACGGCGGCGATCCGCGCCGCACCCCGCGAACGCACGGGCCTGGCTCTCGGAGCATGGGGCGCGGTCCAGGCCACCGCAGCCGGCATCGGCGTGGCCTTCGCCGGGATCGTGCGCGACCTCATCGCCGGCCTGCCCGGCGATGCTGGATCGGCACCGCACATCCCCTATAACGTGGTCTTCGGCATCGAAGCGCTTTTCCTCGCGGCCGCCATCATGGTCGCGCTTCCTCTCGCATTCCGGTCCGGCGGCTCCGCCCGGCGGAACGGCTCGACACCCGGAACGGAAACGACAAACACAAGCACGGTGGAGGTATCATGACTCAGATCATCACTCGGCTCTTCGCAAGTGAGAAATCCGCGGCGGCGGTCGTGCGGAAACTGAACGACGAAGGGTTTCCCAAATACATCCTCCGCATCTTCAAAGGCACCGGCACCGACGATGCGGATGCCATGGCCGCCCGCCTCGAAAAGGCCGACATCGACCCGGCCGCCGCCGCGGCCTACGCCAAACACCTCAAGGGCGACGCGGCCCTGCTGCTGATCCCGGCGACGTACAAGCCCCTCGGCGCGGCGCGGATCGCGCGCGAAATCCTGGCCGATGCCGACACGGTCGATGTCGGTGACATCCCCGACGACACCTATGTCCCCGACAGACCCGATCACGCGCCAAGCATCCTCAAGGGCCATCCGCTGCTGATCACGCTTCCGCTCTGGGATGAGGAAATGCCGCGCGGCACCGTGACGGACGGCTTCATGCGCCTGCTCAGCCCGCATCGGACCAAACGCTCGGCGATGAGCGGGGATCATCGGATGTCGCGTTTTTTCTGGCCGATGCCCCTGCTCAAGCGTCACCGCACAGCCAACTCGGCGATACACGGCGGCAAGTACATGTCGCAGATGTTCTGGCCGCAGCGGCTGCTGTCGACCGGGCCGCGCCGCAGTTCGGTCATTCCCGGCGGAGGCCGTCCGCTGTCGCGTCTGTTCGGATGGCCGACGATCATACACCGGAAATAGAGACCTGTCCCGAGCCCGCGACGTGACTGCCGAACGCCCCGCCTGGCGCTAGCTGACCAGCATCCGAAGCCCTTGGGTCACGTCCATCCGGACAGCCAGCCGCAGCCCCGGATCATCGCCCGCATGCAGCGCCGCGAGAATCTTGCGATGGTTCTCGCTCGCCTGCCTGCGCTGAAGCCGCTCGTAAAGCATCCGCATCGTCGGCCCCGATTGCAGCCAGACCGTCTCGACCAGGGCGAGCATCGCCGGCGCCTGGGCGCGCAGATAAAGCGTGCGGTGGAATTCCTGGTTGCTGCGGACATAGCCGCTGGCGTCGGCCTTGACGATCATCTCCTCGATCACGCCGTTGATCGCCTGCATCCTGTCGATCAGCGCCGCATGCGCCCGAGGCAGCGCCCGCGACGCCAGCTCGGGCTCCAGTAGCGCGCGCAACGCCGCCAGTTCCTCGATCCGCTCGGCCGTCAGCTCCGGCGTCGAGACCCGCCCCGAGGCCGAGAGTTTCAGCGCGCCTTCCGCCACCAGCCGGCGCACCGCTTCCCGGGCCGGCGTCATGCTCACCCCGAATTCGGCGCCGATCCCGCGCAGCGTCAGCGCGGCCCCGGGCGCGATCAGCCCATGCATGACCCGCGCCCGAAGCGCGCGGTAGACCCGCTCGTGGGCCGGCAGAACGATCTCCGCCACGCGGTCGCGCACGATCGGGCTCGCTGGCTCGGGAACCGCCATCCGCCCTAACCTTCGGCCTGTCGCGTGAAATCCCACGCGTGAAGGCCCGCGCCGTTCCGCCGAAGCCAGGCGCGCGGCGCGGCGTGATCGGGAAAGAGCCTCGCCACCTGCGCCCAGAACCGGTCCGAATGGTTCATCTCGGCCAGATGCGCGACCTCATGCGCCACGACGTAGTCGAGCACGGCGGACGGCGCCATGATCAGCCGCCACGAGAACATCAGGTCGCCGGCGCTCGTGCAGGACCCCCAACGCGACCGCGTATCGCGCAGCGTCACCCGGCCGAACGGCAGCCCCAGCGTCGCCGCATGGCGCGCGGCCCCGTCCACGCAGTCCCGCCGCGCCGCTTCCCGAAGCCAGGCCCCGACCCGCGCGGGCATGTCCTCTCCACGTCCCGGCACCAGAAGCAGCCCGTCGCACGCGCGCACGCCCCGCTCCCGTGACGCCCGCACCGTCAGAACCTCGTCCCGCACCGGCAGCCTCGCGCCGTCGACGATCGCGCGCCGCGGCGCGCAGGCCGCAACATGCTTGCGCAGCCAGCCCTCCTGGTCGCGCAGGAACGCGCGCGCCTTGGAGACCGGAACCCCCGGCGGCAGCGTCAGGACCGGAACCGGCCCCGGCCGAGCGATGCGCAGAATCATCCGGCGCGCGCGGGCGTTCCGGCGCAGCCGCACCTCGATCGCCGGGTCGCCGATGCTGAGCGCTTCGGCCAATCGCGAACTCAGCCCGCGACCGGCTGCCGGTGCGCGCGGATGAAATCGCGCAGCTTCGGCTGGGTCAGGCTGCGCCACCGCGACCCGTTGAACACGCCGTAATGGCCGACCTCAGGCGCCACGTAATGCACATGCTTGCCCTTCGGCAGGTCCGGCATCAGCGCATGCGCCGCCTCGGTCTGTCCGAGCCCGGTGATGTCGTCCTTCTCGCCCTCGATCGTCATCAGCGCGATGTCCGTGATCGCGGACGGCTGGATCAGCCGGTCGCGATACATGTACTCGCCCTTGGCCATCAGGCGCCGCTGGAACACCCGGTCGATGGTCTGCAGATAGTACTCCGCCGTCAGGTCCATCACCGCCATGTACTCGTCGTAGAACCGCCGATGCGCGTCGGTGCTGTCGCCATCGCCCTTGATGAGATCCTGGAACTGCTCCACGTGGGCGTCAACGTGCCGGTTCATGTTCATCGACATGAACCCCGAAAGCTGCAGGAACCCCGGATAGACCCGCCGCATGAACCCGACGTTCGGCCATGGCACGCGCGAGATCACGTTTTTCTCGAACCAGCTCAACGGCTTGCTCTGCGCCAGGTCGTTGGGCTGCGTGGGATTTCGCGAGGTGTCGATCGGCGAACCCATCAGCGCGATCGAGGCCGGCCGCGCCGGATTCTTGTCCATCGCCATCAGGCTCGCCGCCGCCATCATCGGAACGCCGGGCTGACAGACCGCCAGCACCGAGATGCGCTCGCCATCCGTCGACAGATGCTCGATCATCTCGATCAGATAATCGGTGTAATCGTCCAGATCGAAAGCGCCATGCGCCACCGAGACGTCGCGCGCGTCGACCCAGTCGGTGATGTAGACGTCATGCTCCGGCATCATCGCCTTGACCGTGCCGCGCAGAAGCGTGGCGTAATGCCCCGACATCGGCGCCACGATCAGCAGCTTGGGATCGCCCCGTTTCTCCGCCGCTTCGGAATCGCGCCGGAACCGGAGCATCCTGCAGAACGGTTTCACCCAGACCACGTCCTCGACGACCCGCGTGTCGACCCCGTCCACGACCGTCTCGGGCAGCTCGAACTCCGGCTTGCCGTAGCGCCGCGTCGCATTGATGAACATTTCCATCGACGCCGACAGCGTCCGGTTGAGATACGTCGCCGAAAGCGGGTTCATCGGACTGCTCACGACGCTCTGCCCCAACCGCGCGACCGCGCGCATCGGCATGACCGCCGCATGGGTCATTTCGTAAGCATGATACAGCATAGGCGTTCCCTCGGTATTTTTGTTGCGCGCACTCTATAGTTTTTGTGCAGTGCATCAAGGCCGTTCTCAGGCGCCGCTTAACGCGCGCGGCAAAGGCTTTGACAACCGCCCCCTTGCGTGGCAATCGACCCCGGACCCGATTCTCCACGTCAAGGAAGCCAGATGCCCAATGAAGAATGGGGCGTGAAACGCGTCTGCCCGACCTGCGCGACACGCTTCTACGATCTCAGGCAGGATCCGATGACCTGCCCCAGCTGCGCGGCGACGTTCACGCTCGAGAGCCTGACCGCGACCAAGCCCAAGGCGCCCCGGCCCGAAAAGGCCAAACAGGCGCCCGTGGCCGATGACGCCGATGTCATCGACGATGATGACGCCGACACCGTGGAAGGCGACGACATCGCCGACGACATCCTCGAGGATGACGACGACGACGACGACAATTCGGACCTTGAGGACATCAAGGACGTCGCCTCCGACGACGACGATTAAGGCCCGCCCGCGCGGCGTTTTCGGGCTTGATCCGGCACCGCCGGACACCTAAAGACGTCCGCGCGGCGCGAGTCGCAAAGGGGCCATAGCTCAGCTGGGAGAGCGCTTGCATGGCATGCAAGAGGTCAGGAGTTCGATCCTCCTTGGCTCCACCAAATCCACGATCCGACCTACGATAGGCCCGTCACCGACGGGCCTTCCGTCACTCCTCCGCACCGCCGGCCTCCATGCCGACCTCGGACGGGTCGAATTCGTAGTGCGCCCCGCAGAACTGGCAATCGGCCGTGACCTTGCCCTCGTCCGTCGTCATCGTGGCGATGTCCTTGGCCGAATAGATCGACAGCGCCCGCGACACCTTCTCCGGCCCGCAGGTGCAGCCGAACCGCACCGCCTGGGCGTCGAACACCCGCGGCCCCTCCTCGTGGAACAGCCGCAGCAGAAGCTGATCCGGCCCCACATGCGGCCCGACCAGTTCAACCGGCTCGACCGTCTCGAGCAACAGGTTCGCCCGGTTCCAGTTCTCCGCGTCGTCGCCGTCGACCAGATCGACCGCCGCGAGCAGCCCGTCGAACCCCGTCGCGTCCTGTTTCGCCGAGGGCGAGGCTTTGGGCATGTGCTGGATCATCACGCCGCCGCCGCGCCACTGCGCCGGCGCGCCCGGAACCGCCGCCTCGCCCATCGCCAGCGCGAAGGCGGTCGGCAGCTGCTCCGACTGCGCGAAGTAGGTCTCGGCGCAATCGGCGAGCGACCGCCCGGCGATCGGCGTGATCCCCTGATAGGGCGCGCCGTTGCCGCCCTGATCGATCAGGATGGCGAACATGCCCTCGCCGATCTGGTCGAACGGACGCGCGGCCGGATCGATCCGCTCCTCGTCGAATCCGGCATAGGCGCGCATCCGCGCCGGCGCGCCGTCCTCCTCGGGGGCGAAATAATCCGTCGCGATGAACCGGATCGGCCCGTTTCCCCGGATCTGAAGGCTCAGCTTCCATCGCCGCTTGACCGTCTGCCCGATCATCGCCGTCAGAAGCGCCGCCTCCGCCACCAGCGCCGCGACCGGCGCGGGATAGGCGTGCTGACCCAATATCTCCTCGAGCACCGCGTCCAGCCGCGCCACCCGTCCGCGCACGTCGGCGCGGTCGAGCTGGAAGGGCAAAATGGTGTCGTCCCATGCGATCTGTTCGGCGAGGGTCATGTCGAAGGTCCCCATTTCCTCAGAAACAAGGGTGTCAGATAGGGGGTCGCAACGCGGCTTGCAAATGGCGGGATTGCGGCCGCCCGCGCGACCCGTCATGCTGCGCTCATGATCCCGCGTTTCGGCGAACCGGTCCGGCCCGACCGGACCTACACGACACGGCCCGGCGCCTACGGGGCGATCCTCGATGGCGGCGATCTGCTGATCACCGAACAGAACGAGCCCGAACGCGAGCTGCAGCTTCCCGGCGGCGGCATCGATGCCGGCGAGGGCGCCGTCCGCGCGCTGCACCGCGAATGCCTCGAAGAGACCGGCTGGCGCATCCGCGTCACCGCGCGTCTCGGGGCCTTCCAGCGGTACGCCTACATGCCGGAATACGATCTCTGGGCGCGCAAGGTCTGCCACGTCTATCTCTGCCGCCCGGCGCTCCGTCACGGCGCGCCCTCCGAGCCGGGCCACCGCGCGCTCTGGATGCCGCTGGAGACCGCGCGACACATGGTCACGAACGAGGGCGAACGCTGGTTTCTCAACCGGCTCTGACGCGCGCCGTTAACCGGGACCCGAAAGCGCACGGCGTATCTCCGCCTGACTAAACACCACATTTACGCATTTCCGAGTACACCATGACCATTGAAGGTGGTAAAAGTCCGCGCAGGCCCGCTTGCCGGGCCCCTCCCCGTGTCGGTCCGAGTGGCCGCGTGGTGCGGACACGTCGCGAAACGATCTGAAGGGGATTTCCCATGCCGAGATGGCGCGATGATGTCGTCACCTGGAACCTCGCGAACTTCCGGACGGACTTCAACGGCTTCACGGCGGCTCTGGGCGCGGCAAGCACCGCGCTCGTCGCGCGGGCCTTCTCCGTCTGGGACGACGTCCTCGATCTGAGCTTCCGGCAGGTCGAGGCCGACGACACCGGCGCCGACATCCAGGTCGGCTGGTCGAAGTTCGACGGGCCGGGCGGACAGGCTGGCGAGGCCCGACTGAGCTTCCTTCTGGACGGAACGATTCTGGCCGCGGCGGTCCGCATGGACATCGAAGACGACTGGGGCAACATCAGCGATTTCCCGGCGGATCCGCGCGAGGAGGCCTTCTTCGGCGTGCTCGTCCACGAGATCGGCCATGCCATCGGCCTCGAACACATGTCCGGGTCCGACAACATCATGGCCCCGATCTACAACGGCACGATCACCCTCTCGGACGAGGTGATCGCGGAAGTCGCGGCGCTCTACGGCCAGAACGTCCCGCGCGCGGCGGGCGCCGGCGACGATTTCCTCGTCGGCACCGACGCGCCGGAGACCTTCACCCCGGCGGCGGGTCTCGATTTCGTCCGGGCCGGCGGCGGCGACGACGTCATCGAGGCGACCCGGAACGACGGCATCGACATCTACTTCGGCGGAGCCGGAACCGACACGGTCGACTATTCCGCGCTCTCCGGCACCGTCCATGTCCGTCTCGGCGGCTATCTCGATTTCGATTCCGGTGCCGCGACCGGCGACCAATCGGGCCTCGACGCCCTCATCTCCATCGAGAACGTCATCGGTTCCACCGCCGCGGACGTCATCGAAGGCGATTCCGGGGCGAACACCCTCGAAGGCCGCGCGGGCGACGACCGCCTCGAAGGCGGCGGCGGCCCGGACGTGCTGATCGGCGGCGCGGGCGCGGACGTCTTCGTCTTCGGCGCACCTTCGGACTCCACCCCCGGCGCGCCCGACCTGATCGACGGCTTCGACGGCGCGGGACGCGCGGGCGGCGACGTGATCGACCTGTCGCGCATCGACGCGGTCGCGGGCTCGGCCGGCGACCAGGCCTTCATGCTCGGCGACGCGCCCGGAGCGGGCCGCCTGTGGATCGAAGAGACCGCCGGCGTCACTCTGATCCGCGGAAGCGTCGACGACGACGACGCCGCCGACTTCCTCATCCGCATCGCCGACGGCGCCACGACGGCCGCCGACTACACCGCGGCCGACTTCATCCTCTGACCGCGCGCAGCGCCGTCTCCAGCGCCTCGAGAAACCGCGCCCGATCCGCCTTCGAATACGGCCGCCCGCCGCCCTGCCGGAACGGATCGGCGGCGCGAAGATCCGCCATCAGATCCCGCGTCGCCAGCCGCGCGCCCATGTTCGCCGTGGTGAACGGCTTGCCGTCCGGCCCGATCACCCGCGCCCCCGCCTCGACGCAGCGCGCCGCCAGCGGCACGTCCGCCGTGACGCAGACATCGCCAGGTCCGATCCGCTCCGCGATCCACATGTCGGCCGCGTCCGCCCCCGCCTCGACCACCACGACGCTCACCAGCGGATGCCGGCTCGGCCGGATGCCGCCATTGGCCACCATCGTCACGGCATGCGAATGCCGCTCCGCCACCCGCACGATCTCGTCGCGCACCGGACACGCGTCGGCGTCCACATAGATCACGCGCGCAGCGCCTCGGCATGGAACGCCACGTGATCCGCCATGAACGACGCCACGAAGAAATAGCTGTGGTCGTAGCCCGGCTGCATCCGGAACACCGCCGCCTGCCGCGTCTCCGCGATCGCGGCCGCCAACGCCTCGGGCTTGAGCAGGTCCAGAAACTGGTCCGACGCGCCCTGGTCGATCAGCAGGCTCCCCTTCCACCCCCGCTCGCGCAGCAGCAGGCTCGAATCATGCGCCGCCCAACCCGCCTCGTCCGCCCCGAGATACGCCGCGAACTGCTTCCGCCCCCAATCCGACCCGGTCGGATTGGCGATCGGCGCGAAGGCCGAGACCGACCGGAACCGGTCGGGATGCCTGAGCGCGATGGTCAGCGCCCCGTGCCCGCCCATCGAATGCCCGGTGATCCCCTGCGCCCCCTCCTCCAGATCGAAGGAATGGAACACCACGCGCGGCAGCTCGTCGGTCAGATACGACCACATCGCGAAATGCGGGCTCCACGGCGCCTCGGTCGCGTCCACGTAGAACCCCGCGCCCTGCCCGAGATCGAACGCGTCGTCATCCGCCACGCCTTCGCCACGCGGCGAGGTGTCCGGAAACACGACCGCGATCCCCTCGCGCGCCGCCCAGGCCTGCGCGCCCGCCTTGGTCATCGCGTTCTCATGCGTGCAGGTCAGCCCCGACAGGTACCACAGCACCGGCACCGGCCCCTCGGCGGCCTGCGGCGGCAGATAGAGCGCGAAGGTCATGTCGCAGCCGCAGACCGCGCTCGAATGGCGATAGACGCCCTGCACGCCCCCGAAACAGGCGGTTTCCGATACGGTTTCCATGGCGCGGCACTCCTCTTGTCGGGTGTCACCTAGCATCCCGTCCGACACGCCGCCAAGATGATCCTTATCCGCGCACATTCGCATTTTATCCAGATCAAGTCGGATTCTTTACGATTGATTAATATGAATATGACGGTTCGCGAGAATCGTTTCATGAGAAGGCGTCCGCTGCCTCTCAACGCTCCGGACGCGCAAGACGGAGGAAGACCGCATGAAACTCAAAGATTGGAAAATGGCTGGCGCGGGCGCGCTGTCCCTGTTGGTTTTCGCCGGGCCGGCGCTTGCCGACCAGATGCTGGACGACGTCAGAAATCAGCTGCGGATCAACAATATCGAGGTGAAAAATCTCGACCCGCTGTCGAGCACCCAGTTGTCGCAGATGCATCTGATCCTCAGCACGAGCGAGGACGACTGCTGCAAGGCCGCCATGATCGAAAGCCTGGTCACCGAGAGGAGCGCCTGCGTCGCGACGCCTCAATTGCGGGCTCAGGTGGCCGGCCAGTTCAAGGAGCACGGGATCGACGCCGACGTCGACACGATCTCCGGTCCCGACCTCCTGGTGATCGAGGCGGTGCTGAACAGCACAGCGAAGGATACCTCCAAGAAAGCCCAGATCGATCGGATCTTGGCGGTGGATTCGCCCATGGTCGGCAACGATCAGCTGCGCGCGTCGGTGCAAACCTGCGTCCAGTCGGTGAATGCCAAGGTCGACAATCTTGACGCCCTGAGTCCGGAACAGCTCATTCAGATCGAGCTCGTCGCCGGGGGATCGGGCAGCGAGTCCGAAAAACGGATGATGATCGAGAACATCGCCAACCAGTGATCTGAAATCGGGCGCGGGCCTCCTGCGGGCGGACCGCGCCCGACGCATTTTTCCCTCGCGACCTCTCTTGCTCCGTCACGCCAATTCGACGAAGTCCGGAGGCGGTGCGGGGAACGGCTTGATCCGGAGCCGAAAGGCTCGAAGATGCGGGATGGCAGAAATCCTCATCCGCCGCGCCACGCCCGAAGACGCCATCGCCCTGACCGCCGTGATCGACGCCGCCTACGCGCCGTTCCGGGCCTCGCTCCCGGACCTGCCCGACGTGTCGCAAGGCGTCGCCGAGGACATCGCCAAAAACCTCGTCTGGGTCGCGACCGAGAACGGAGCCGTCCGCGGCGGGCTGATCCTGATCCGCGCCGACGACCACGCCCTGCTCGCGAACGTCGCCGTGGCGCCCGAAGCCGGAGGCCGGGGCATCGGCCGCGGACTGATCGCCGAGGCTGAAACGGCGGCCCGCACGCTGGGCCTCGCCGAGATCCGCCTGCGCACCCACGCGCGCATGGCCGGCAATCTCGCGCTCTATGAGCGTCTCGGCTGGCGCGAGACCGGCCGCGACGGCGCCAGCGTGCGCATGTCCAAACCGCTCAGCTGAGCACCAGCTTCACCGCGATCCCCCACATCACGGCCCCGATCCCGACCTCCAGCCAGCGCCACGCCGCCGGCCGCGCGAAAACCGGCCGCAGCAGCCGCGCGCCATAGCCCAGACCGAAGAAGAACACGAACGACGCCGTCACCGCCCCCGCGCCGAACGCCCCCCGCGCCCCGTCGTAATTCGACGCGATCGACCCGATCAGCACCACGGTATCGAGATACACGTGCGGATTGAGCCAGGTCAGCGCCAGACACGTCGCCAGCGCCGCCCCAAGCGGCCCCGACACCCCCTCCGCCGGCACCAAAGCCGCGTCCGGCCCCATCGCCGCCCGAAAACTCCGCAAACCGTAGACGAACAGGAACGCCGCCCCGCCCCACCGCAGCAACGGCGCCACCGCCGGCAGGCTTTCGTCGATCCGCGCGAAGGCGACCACCCCGAGCGAGATCAGCACCGCGTCCGACATGGCGCAGGCCAGACACACCGCGAAAACGTGCTCGCCCCGCAGCCCCTGCCGCAGCACGAACGCGTTCTGCGCCCCGATGGCGAGGATCAGCGAGAAGCCGAGCAGAAACCCGGGAACGAACGCGCCGGCGAATGACGTCAAACCGCCGCCGGACCCGGCTTCACCGCCCGGACGTAGAGCGACCCGACCCGCCGCTCCTCGCTGTCCAGCCCGGGATCGAAGTCCCGCCGCTCGATCCGCTCGAACCCGCACGCCGCAAACAGGTTGCGCAGCGTCTCGTAATCGTAGCCGTATTCGTGGTCGCCCTCCTGGCGGAACGCGTAATTCACGTGCTCCATCCGCGTTTCGGTCCCCGGCGGATGCCACTTCTTCTGCGCCGCGTCGAACTCCGCGTCGCCCCCGTTCACGTACCAGTCCAGCACCATCGCCATGTCCGGCACCGCGAAGCTCGCCACGCCGCCCGGCGCCAGCGCCCGCAGACACTCGCGCAGCAGGTGTCCCGCCGCGTCGGGATATTCCAGATGCTCCAGCACGTGCTCGGAATAGAAGATCTCCACCGACCCGTCCTCGAACGGCAGCGCCCGCCGCAGATCGAGCGTCAGATCCGCGTCGTCGGTCAGATCCACGTTGACCCAGCCCGGCTTCGGCCGCGTCCCCGAGCCCAGCTGCACCCGGTGCGGCCCCCCGCCGCGCAGCGCTTTGGCCTTCGCGACCCCCGCCCGGTGCATCCGCGCGAACGACACCTCCCGCTCCAGCGCGCCCAGCCCCCGCCGCACGCCCCGCGACATCCGCGTCACGATCGCCTCTCTGATCATGTCGAAACTCCCGAAATTCCGCCCGCGACGCTGGAACCGGCCCCCGCAAAGATCAAGAACTTTCACGCTTTTCCTTGACGACAACACCCTTGTCCCAAGCCTCCCGACCACACGCCGTAAAGGCATCGCACAACACGAGGATCGCGCCTGCCCGGGCGGGAGCGAGAATCGCGCCCGCCGTGGGGCGGGCAGGCGCGATCCGGGCCGCAGGCGGCCCGGCGGAGCACGTTGACAGCGGGATAACCGACCAGCACCCTCCGCGATCGGGGGACACGCATGCCGATTGAAACCTTCTGGACCTTCGCCGCGCTCCTGCTGGCCGGCCGCAAGATCGCCGTCGCGAGCGGCGCGGCCGAATACGCCGAAGCGCTCGCCGAACTCATTGAGAACGGCAACGGCCTGAAGGCGGCCCTGCGCGACGCCGGTCTCGCCCCCCTCGCCCGCGAAATGGAGCGCCTGGCGACCGAAGCCCTCGCCTTCACCCACCCCGGCCCCGCTCGCGACGACGCGGAGGCGATCTTCTGGCAGGTCGCGCCCGTCGCCCTCGCCGACCGGGACGCCCTCGCCGCCGCCGACCTCGACCCGCGCGCCGCATGCGACCGCATGGTGGCCGCCATCAAGGCGTCATCGCTCGGCCCGGACTTCTCCGCCACGCCGCTCGCCGAACGCTATTTCCGCGAAGTCACCGTCCCGCTGCTGAACACTGTGATCGCCGACGCGGCCTACATGACCGACCTGACACCAATTTTGTGGCGCGAGTCACTCAAGCGGCAGGGATTGCTGCTCAACCGCTTGGCGACACTGGACGCCAAACAGGACGGGCAGACCGCGATGCTGGCGGAACTGCTCGCCCGAACGGCGCCAAGCCTGCCTCTCGCGACCGCGCAAGCCATCCTCGCGGAGTTCGGCCACGGCGAGATGCCGGACGACCCGGATCAGATCGCGCGACTGCTCCGAATCGCGGCGGAACAATATCAGGCGATGCGGGACCGCCTGCTCGAATACGACAATTCCGCCGACTTGATCGTGCGCGATCTCAGCCACGCCGCCCAAGCGCTTGTCGAACAGGGTCGCTTCGACGAAGCCGACGCCAAGCTCGGCGAAATCGAACGACACTCCGATATGGTCAAGGCCAAGGCCCGCGCCGACCGCGGCGAACTCGCCCGCCTGCGCCTGCGGTACCGCGACGCCGCCGATCACTTCGCAAGGGCCGCCCGGGTCGTGCCTGAAGCGGAGGCCGAAGCACGTTTGACCTACGAAGAACGCCGGGCATCCGCGCTCGGTGATCTCGGCCGGGAATTCGGCGACAACGCGGCCCTGAGCGAGGCGGTCACACTCTACCGCGACACCGTGCTTCCGCTGGCGCCGCGAACCGCACGTCCCCTCGACTGGGCTATGACCCAGAACAATCTCGGCGTGGCGCTCGCGACCCTCGGTACCCGCGAGACCGGCACCGCACGTCTCGAAGAGGCCGTCGCCGCCTATCGCGGTGCCCTCGAGGAATGGACCCGCGACCGCGTACCGCTCGGATGGGCCGTGACCCAGATGAACCTCGGCAACGCGCTCCAAGCCCTCGGAGAGCGCGAGACGGGAACCGCCCGTCTCGAAGAGGCCGTCGCAGCCTATCGCGACGCCCTCAAGGAGCATACCCGCGACCGCGTGCCACTCGGCTGGGCCGCGACCCAGAATAATCTCGGCGCTGCGCTCCAGACCCTCGGAGCGCGAGAGACCGGCACCAACCGTCTCGAGGAGGCTGTCGCCGCCTACCGCGACGCCCTCAAGGAACGCACTCGCGACCGCGTGCCGCTCGACTGGGCCATGACCCAAGCGAATCTGGCGATTGCCCTCGCAGAGATCGCTCGCCGGACCGGTAGCGATTTTTCGCAGGCGCATGCCGCGATCGATGGCGCTCTAGAGCTCTATCGTGCCACCGGCCCGACCGCCCATATCGAAAATGGTGAAGCGATCCGCCGCTCCATCACCGGCGAAGACCCCGCGTGACACACCTTTCCACCGGGTTAACACGAACCTGAAACGCCTTTCAGGTCAACGCCTTACCCAAAACGACACGCGTGTCGCTTTCCGCGCTTCACACCCTCAATAGACCACCACCGACCGGATGCTCTCCCCGGCGTGCATCAGGTCGAAGCCCTTGTTGATGTCCTCGAGCTTCAGCAGATGGGTGATCATCGGGTCGATCTCGATCTTGCCGTCCATGTACCAGTCGACGATCTTGGGCACGTCCGTCCGGCCCCGCGCGCCGCCGAAGGCCGTGCCCATCCAGGTCCGCCCGGTCACCAGCTGGAACGGCCGCGTCGCGATCTCCGCCCCCGCCGGCGCCACGCCGATCACCACCGACTTGCCCCAGCCCCGGTGGCTGCATTCCAGCGCCTGGCGCATCACCGTCACGTTGCCGGTGCAGTCGAACGTGTAATCCGCCCCGCCGATCTGGTCCGCGCCCCGCTTCGTCAGGTTGACGATGTAGGGCACGATGTCCTCGCCGATCTCCTTGGGATTGACGAAATGCGTCATCCCGAAACGCTCGCCCCATGCCTTGCGGTCGTTGTTGATGTCGACGCCGATGATCATGTCCGCGCCGGCCATCCGCAGCCCCTGGAGCACGTTGAGCCCGATCCCGCCGAGCCCGAACACCACCGCCGTCGCCCCGATCTCGACCTTGGCCGTGTTGATCACCGCCCCCACGCCGGTCGTCACGCCGCAGCCGACATAGCAGATCTTGTCGAACGGCGCGTCCTCGCGGACCTTCGCCACCGCGATCTCCGGCATCACCGTGAAGTTCGAGAACGTCGAGCAGCCCATGTAATGGTGGATCGGATCGCCATCGAGCGTTTTGAACCGCGACGTCCCGTCCGGCATCAGACCCTGGCCCTGCGTCGACCGGATCGCCGTGCAGAGGTTGGTCTTGCGGCTCAGACATGACGGACATTCCCGGCATTCCGGCGTGTAGAGCGGGATGACGTGGTCGCCCTTCTTCACGCTGGTCACGCCCGGCCCGACATCCACCACCACGCCCGCGCCCTCATGGCCCAGGATCGCCGGGAACAGCCCCTCCGGATCCGCGCCCGACAGGGTGAACTCGTCCGTGTGGCAGATGCCCGTCGCCCTGATCTCGACCAGCACCTCGCCCGCCTTCGGCCCCTCGAGCTCGACCTCGATGATCTCCAATGGTTTCCCGGCCTCGAAGGCCACCGCCGCGCGCGTTCTCATCGCTCTCTCTCCGCATTCCTTCTGCAGGCACGTTGGCGGGTTTCCGCGCGCCTTTCAACCGCGCACGGAACCGCCTCCGAGCGGAAACGTTGCAGGGTCAGATAACGGGGAACATGACATGGACGTCACCAAACTCATCTTCCAGCACGTGACGCCCGAGGCCTCGGCGGCCATCGGCGCCATGACGGGGCTGTCCCGGGAAGAATCCGCGCGCGTGATCGCCGCCGCCATCCCGGCCACGCTGGCGACGCTGCTCGACATGACCGATGACGAGGCGGTCGAGGAGGCCGTTCGCCGATCACCCGCCCACGGCCTCCGGGCTTTCGGTGTGGCCGATGCCGCGGCGCTTGAAATGGTCTCCCGCGACGGCCTCGCGCGCGGCGGACAACTCGTCGGCCCGTCATCTTTCGCCGCCTTGGCCACCGCCTTGGAACGTCATGCCGGCATCGGCCGCGCCCAGGCCCGAAAAATCGCCGGCGTCGCGATGGAATTCTCCATCGCAGGCATCGCCGATGCCGGTCGCGCGCAGGATCTCGATGCCCGCGCAAGCCTTGAGATGTTCTCGAAACAGACAGGCAGCGTCGCGATCGCGCTCCCCGGCGCATTCGCCCGCAAACTCGCGGAGCGGCGTCTCCTGCAAGGTCTCGGCGACCGTGCGCCGCAGGCGACCGCCGAAGCCCGACCTGCGGGCGGCGCCACCAACCGGCCAGGCGCCCCGGACCTTCCCGCAAGGCCCGGCCCGGCATGGTGGCGCTGGGTCATCCCCGGCACGGCCCTCCTCGTCGCCCTCGCCATCGCGCTCGTCTTTCTGCGCGGCGCTGCCATTCCGCCGCCCTGACCCGTCAGGCGTCAGGATCGACCGCGCCGCGCGCCGCCTTGATCGCCCCGTGACGGGTCTTTGCGTCGAGACGCCGGCGGATCGACCCTTTTGTCGGCC
Source organism: uncultured Alphaproteobacteria bacterium (assembly GCA_963698685.1). GTDB lineage: Bacteria > Pseudomonadota > Alphaproteobacteria > Rhodobacterales > Rhodobacteraceae > Amaricoccus. Next base: position 285,375 of record CAVORV010000018.1, on the reverse strand, counting down.
GTGTGGGCCTCCGCGGCTTGGGTCTCTCCAGCGCCTTCAGTATCAGTTCCCGCAGCCGGTCCCGTGCGTCGGCGCGATTGAGCGGTTGCGTCCGGTGCCGGTCCGCCGTGATGATCAAAGCGCCCTCGTTGGTCCAGCGCCGCCCCGCCAGCCGTCGCAGCCGCGCCTTTGCGTCGGCCGGCAGGCTCGGCGACCGCGCCGCCTCGAACCGCAACTCGACCGCCGTCGAGACCTTGTTGACGTTCTGACCGCCCGGCCCCGACGAGCGCACGAAGCTCTCGCTCAGCTCCCAGTCCGCGATCGAAATGCGGTCGTTGATGCGAAGCATGTGCCACCTGTGGAAACGCGTGAGGGGCCGCACGACGTGCGACCCCTCTGTTCATGAGTTTGGAGGCTGACCGGTGGGTCGAACCCCGCGCGATGTCCAGATCCGAAGGGGCTGCCCCTCAGACGGCTCCTCCGCGCGTCATCCCGGCCACACTCTCCAAAATCCCATCAGACATTGGATCACCTCCTTTCGTTGTTTCGACTGCCCTAGATCGTGCCACCGATCGTCCGAAACGCAAGAGTTTTCTTCAGGCGCTTCGCGCGAGTTTCCGCGACAGGGACCGGAATGGCACGAGCGCGAGCATCGCGATCGCGGTTTTGACCGAAAAATCGGCAATCGCCAGACTGACCCAGAGCGGCGCGACCGGCCCGACGCCCAACAGGGGCACCGCCTCGCCGGCCCAGGCCACGTCGACGCCCGGCGCGATCCATGTGAGCGCGCCCGAGAACGCGATCGAGAAGAACAGCGCCGTGTCCACCGCCCCGCCGATCAGGCTCGAGACCAGCGGCGCCCGCCACCACACGCCCTCGCGCAGACGGTCGAAGATCGCGACATCGATCATCTGGGCAACGAGGAACGCGACGCCGGACCCGATCGCCACCCGCAGACTGACCAGCGGCCCGAACGGTCCCTCGATCAGCGACCCGATCAGCGAGCATGCCACGCCGATCGCGAAGCCGACGACCACCACCTTGCGCGCCGCAGCCGGCCCGTGCAGCCGGTTCATCAGATCCGTCACCAGAAACGCGAACGGATAGGTGAAGGCGCCCCATGTCAGCCAGTTTCCGAACAGGAACTGCACGAGAACGTTGGAGGCCAGCACGATGCCGGCCATGGCGAGCATGCCGCCGAGAAGAGTTCTGTCCATCGATGTGTTCCGTTTTTTCAGGAAGGTGGCGGAGACTTCCGCCGCGCGTCGCGGCGCGCTCCCTCTAGACCCGCGCCGCGCGGCGCGCAAGCCTCAGAACCGGATGCGGAACCCGACCGTGCCGTATTGCGCCCCACCGAACGCGTCGGAGACGAGGCCGAAAACGCCGGACCGGTGATGGAACCGGAACAGCAGCTGGATGTTCGGGTCGCTCGGCAGGGCGAAAGTGATCTCGGGCGCGAAGTAGTGCATGATCTGGCTGCCCTCTCCGTCCTTGGCGCGCTCCTGCTCGACGTCCGACACGTCGCTCGCCCAGTTCAGCCCGGTGGAGAGGGCGACCGTCGTAACCACGTAATCATCCCACGGAAACCCGTGATACCGGCCATAGAGCGCGATCCAGACCTCCGTCTCGTCCTGCCGGCCGAACCGCTGGCCCATGCCGACCTCTGGCTCCACGTCCACATGGTTCCAAAGCGTCGTCGTCCGCCGCGAGATCGACGTGCCGATGAAGTGATCGTCGCCGATGTACTCCCACGTGAACGGAAGCTCCGGAGACGTGACCAGAACCTGGCCCATCGAATTCTCGACGTAGTTTCCGCCGAAGATCGCGACGCGGCAATCGCCCGCGCAGGGCGCGAACAGCGACATCGGATTCCACGCGCGCCCCGTTGCCGGAAACAACGCCACAAGTGCGAGAACGCCCGCCGCGATCAGTCTGGCCATGCTATCCCGCCCGGTCGGCCGACGGAGCCCTTCCCCGCGCGCGGCGTATATCATGGCATGGAAACGGTTCAAGCGGCCTCAGGCCGAAAGGCGCTCCCGATACGACGGCGCCGCCACGTCCTGCCCGCGCCAGACCGCCTCGGGCTGTCGCGCGGCGACCGCCTCCGGCAGTTCGATCTCGTCGAAACCCACCCGCCGCGCCGCCCGGACCTGGTCGGCGATCAGCGGCCCCTTGGCGCGCAGCACGCCCCGATAACCCATGGCCCGCAACCGGCGCGCGATCGAGAACCCGCGCCCGTCGCCCATCGCCGGAAACACGACCCGGATCATGTCGAGCCGGTGGAGCCAGGGCGCCAGATCCGCCGGATCGCGGTCATTCGGAAACTCGACCGCCAGCCGGTTCTCGGGAATGTCCTGCCCGGTCCAGAGCGTCTCGAAGCACAGCACCTGGCCGGCCGTCCATTCATCGGCCATGAAACCCTGATCCGTCACGATGACGCTCATGCCGTCACTCCTTCCGCCGCGTTCGACCGCGCGACGCCCTCGTCGGTGAAATGGATGCCGCATTCGACCTTGCCCGTCCCGCGCCAGCGGCCGGCCCGGACGTCCTCGCCATCGGCCACGCGGCTCGTGCAGGGCGCGCAGCCGATGGACGGATACCCCTTCGCCACCAGCGGATGGCGGGGCAGATCATGCGCGTCCATGTACGCCGCCAGATCCGCCGCCGACCAGCCGGCCAGCGGGCTGACCCGCAGCCGCCCCTGGTCCGCCTCGAACGTCTCGAGCGCGGCACGGCTCGACGACTGGAACCGCTTCCGCCCGGAGACGCAGACCGGAAACCGGCGCAGCGCCCGATCCAGCGGCGCCACCTTGCGGATCACGCAGCAGGCGTCCGGATCCCGCACGTGCAGGTCGTCGGTCGGGTCGAGCGCCTGCAGATCCCGCGAATCGGCGCGCACATGCCGCACGTCGTGCAGGCCCAGCGCCGCCGACAACTCGCGCTGATATTCCAGCGTCTCTTCGAACAGCATCAGGGTGTCGACCAGCAACACCGGCGTCCCGCGGTCGATCTCCGAGACCATGTGCAGCAGGACCGCCGCGTCCGCCCCGAACGACGAGACGACCGCGACCTGATCCGGAAACTCCGCGATCACGCCCGCCAGCACGTCCTGCGCCCGCGCCTCGCCCCAGGTCAGGCGCAGCGCGTCGAGCCGGCCGACCGGCCCGGTCGCGAAATCAACAGCACGCTCATGCCGCATCGGAACGTTCCTCGGCCGGATAGAGCGCCGCCTTGAACGGCTCGACGCCGAGCCGCCGATACGTCGCCAGAAACGCCTCTCCCGGCTCCAGTCGCAGATCGAGATACGCCTCGATCAGCCGCTCCACCGCCGGCACGATCTCGTCATACGCGAAGCCCGGCCCCGCCCGCTCGCCGATCGCCGCCGTCTCGGTGCCGTCGCCGCCGAGCGTGATCTGGTAGCTCTCCACTCCCGCCCGGTCCAACCCCAGAATGCCGATATGCCCGACATGGTGATGACCGCAGGCGTTGATGCAGCCCGAGATCTTGATCTTCAGCGGCCCGATGTCGCGCTGCCGGTCGATGTCCTCGAAGCTCCGCGCGATCTCCTGCGCCACCGGGATCGACCGCGCGGTCGCCAGCGCGCAGTAATCCATGCCCGGGCAGGCGATGATGTCCGAGATCAGCCCGACATTCCCTGTCGCCAACCCCGCATCGCGCAGCCGCGCGTAAACCGCCGCGAGATGCCGGCGCGGCACGTGGGGCAGGATGACGTTCTGCTCGTGGCTGACCCGCAGCTCGCCGTGGCCGTATTCCTCGGCCAGATCGGCCATCACCCGCATCTGATCGCTCGTGGCATCCCCAGGCGTGCCGCCAATGGCCTTCAGCGACACCGTGACGATGCCGTAATGCCTCAGCCGATGCTCCGCCACGTTGGTGTCCGACCAGGCCCGCAGCCCGGGCGAGACCAGCGGCGCCGCCTCCTCGCCGGCTCGAACGCAGGCGGCGCGAACGCGGCCTCGATCTCCGCCACGATCTCGGGGCTCACCTGCGGCAGCAGCCGGCAGTTCTCCTCGAACGCCGCCTCGACCTTGGCGCGCACGCTCTCGAGGCTCTCCTCATGCACCAAAATCTTGATGCGCGCCTTGTACTTGTTGTCGCGCCGACCGCTCAGATTGTAGACCTGAAGGATCGCCTCCAGATACGGCAGCAGATCCGCCTTGGGCAGGAACTCCCGCACCACCTTGCCGATCATCGGCGTGCGGCCCAGACCGCCGCCGATGATGACCTCGTAGCCCGGCGCGCCATCCGCGCCCCGCACCATGCGAAGCCCGATATCGTGCGCCTTCGTCACCGCGCGGTCGTTGGGCGATCCGGTGATCGCGACCTTGAACTTGCGCGGCAGCCAGGTGAATTCCGGGTGGTCCGTCGACCATTGCCGGATCAATTCCGCCGTCGGACGCGGATCCTCGATCTCGTCGGCGGCGGCTCCGGCGAAATGGTCCGCCGTCACGTTGCGGATGCAGTTGCCGCTCGTCTGGATCGCGTGCATCCCGACATCCGCCAGCGCGTCGAGCATGTCCGGCACGTCGCGCAGCTTCGGCCAGTTGAACTGGATGTTCTGCCGCGTCGTGAAATGCCCGTAGCCCTTGTCCCAGCGGTCTGCGATGTCCGCCAGCTTGCGCATCTGCGTCGGGTTCAGCGTCCCGTACGGCACCGCCACCCGCAGCATGTAGGCGTGAAGCTGCAGGTACAGCCCGTTCATCAGCCGCAGAGGCTTGAACTCGTCCTCGGTCAGCGCTCCGGAGATGCGCCGCTCGACCTGTCCGCGGAACTCCCGGACGCGGGCCCGGACGAAGTCGCGATCGAATTCGGTATACTCATACATCGGCCAACTCCGCCTGCTTGCCATGTCCGGGATGGTTCGACGGCCCGCGCATCCGGAACAGCTCGCGGAAATGCGCCGGCGCCGCGCATCCGTTCCCGTCGAGCGCCGCATCCGCCAGGTAGATCCCCACGATCTCGTTGGCATCCTTCGCCGCGCGCGACAGCATCGCCTCCGCCGCCTCCGCGTCGAGCGCCAGCGCGGCGTCGCGGATGTCCCGCGACCAGCCGCCGTGAGCCGTGAAATAGACGACGTCGCCTTCCAGAAGGTCGTTTCCGGTCGCGATCTGCGGTTTGAATGCGCGGGCCATCACAGCGCCTCCCTGATGCCAAGCGCCTCGCCCGCCGCGGACCGCGGCGCGAGACCGAAAAGAAGAACCACCGGTCCCGTCGGCGCGGCCTCCGCCAACGCCTCGGGCAGATCGATCAGCGTCGCCGCGATCACCCGCTGTTCGGCGCGGCTGGCGTTCTCGACGGCCGTGACCGGCGTGTCCGCCGCGGCGCCGTGCATCAGCAGCCGTCCGCGCAGGAACGTCGCGGCCTTGACCCCCATGTAGATCGCCGCCGTGGCGCCCGGCCGCGCGAGCCCGCGCCAGTCGTGCTCCGCGAACCCATCGACGTCGTGCGCGGTCAGAATCCGAAAGCTCTTGTTCCGTCCACGTTTCGTCAGCGACTGCCCCAACGCCGCCGCCCCCGCGCTCGCCGACGTGACACCCGGCACGATCGTCCAGCCGATCCCGACCGCGTCCAGCGCCTCGATCTCGTCGTCCATCCGCCCGAACACCACCGGATCGCCGCCCTTGAGCCGTACGACCGAGGATCCCGCCCTCGCGTGGCTCACGATCAGCGCGTTGATGTCCTCCTGCTTCCACGACCGGCCATACGGCGTCTTGCCCACATCGAGCAGAACGGCGCCGTCCCGCGCCAAAGCCAATATCTCGACGCCGACCAGCCGGTCGTGGATCACAACGTCCGCCTCCGCGATCAGCCGCGCGGCCCTGAGCGTCAGAAGCTCCGGATCGCCCGGACCCGCGCCGACCAGATGCACCGGCCCGCAAGGCGCCGCTTCGACCGTCTCCAGCCCGTGCGTCCCGTTCCGTGAAAAGTCCCGCATCGCCGTGATCCCGCCTTAAACCAAGCCACAACATAGGACAAAATCCCTAATTGTCTCAATCCTCTCACCAAAATAAGGATATTGTTCCGAAACCGGGATCGTGCGAGGAAACGCGTCACCCGAATGAACGGAGACCCGGAATGGCGGACCGCATCGACGACCTCGACCGGAACATCCTCGCGATCCTGCAGCAGGATTCCGGCGTCCCGCTCGACGAGATCGCCCGGCGTCTCGGCGCGTCCAAGACGCCCGTGTGGAATCGCATCCGCAAAATGAAGGCCTCCGGCCTCATCAAAGGCGAGGTCGCGCTGGTCGATCCGGAGAAACTCGGGCTTGAAAGCTGCTTCTTCGTGCTCATCCGCACGTCCGAGCACGATTCCGACTGGCTCGCACGGTTCCTGCGCGCCGTCCGGTCGCGCCCCGAGGTGCTCGAGGCCCACCGCCTCGCGGGCGACATCGACTACATCCTCAAGGTCCGCGTCCCCAACGCCAAGGCGTTCGACGCCTTCTACCGCGCGCTCATCAAGGAGGTCAGCATCTTCAACGTCACCTCGTCGCTCTCGATGGAGGAGATCAAGAACACGACCGCCCTGCCGGTGGAAAAAAATACATTCTCGTCTTGATATGTGAGGTCCGGCGGCTTAGGACGTGATGCGACTGTCGAGCGGACGGCCGGCGTGATACGCGTCGCGCTCCAACCTCCTCCGGCCAAAAGGACCAGGACCACGATGCAGATCACCCGGATCACCGAGGATTACAGCGTCTCGCCACAGATCGGCGCGGCCGATGTCGCGGACATCGCGGCCGGCGGCTTTCGCGCCATCATGTGCAACCGCCCCGACGGCGAAAGCCCTGACCAGACCGACGTGGCCGTGATCCGCTCCGAAGCCGAGGCGCGCGGCCTCGCCTTCTCCTTCGTCCCCGTCGTCTCGGGCGCGATCACCGGCGAGAATCTGACCGAGTACAAGGCCGCGATCGACGCGCTGCCCAAGCCGATCCTGGCCTATTGCCGCTCCGGCGCCCGCTGCCAGAATCTCTGGATGATGACCCGCTGAGGGATCGAAGGACCAAGACGATGTTGCGGCGCTACTTTCCGATTCTGACCTGGGGGGCCGAGTATTCCGGCCAGACCCTCGCCAACGATCTGATCGCCGCGATCATCGTCACGGTCATGCTCATCCCGCAATCGCTGGCCTACGCGCTTCTGGCCGGTCTGCCGCCCGAGGTCGGGCTTTACGCCTCCATCGCGCCGCTCGTCGTCTACGCCATTTTCGGAACCTCGCGGGCGCTCGCCGTCGGCCCGGTGGCCGTTGCGAGCCTGATGACGGCGGCGGCGGTGGGCAAGCTCGCCGAGACCGGAACGCCCGAATATCTCGGCGCGGCCATCGCGCTCGCCTTCCTGTCCGGCCTCATGCTGCTTGTCATGGGCTTCCTGCGCCTCGGCTTTCTCGCCAACTTCCTCAGCCACCCCGTCATCTCCGGCTTCATCACAGCCTCGGGCCTGCTGATCGCCGCGAGCCAGCTCAAGCACATCCTCGGCGTCCCGTCCGAGGGCGAGACCCTGGTCGAGATCCTCGCCTCGCTCGCCACGCATCTCGGCCAGACCAACATCTTCACGCTCGCCATCGGCGCCGGGACGCTCGTCTTCCTCTTCTGGGTCCGCCGCGGCCTGAAACCGGCGCTTCTCGCGATCGGCGCGGGCCCGCGAACCGCCGAGATCCTCGCCAAGGTCGGCCCGGTCGTCGCCATCGCCGCGACCACGGCCGCCGTCTGGCATTTCGCCCTGAACTCCCGCGGCGTCAGCATCGTCGGAGAGATCCCGCGCGGCCTGCCCACGCCGACGCTCCCGCCCTTCGATCCCGGCCTCTGGATCGCCATCGCGGTCCCGGCGCTCCTGATCTCCATCGTCGGCTACGTCGAGACGATCTCCGTCGCCCAGACCCTCGCCGCCAAGCGCCGCCAGCGCATCGATCCCGACCAGGAACTGATCGCGCTCGGCGCCTCGAACGTCGGCTCCGCCGTCTCCGGCGGCTTCCCGGTCACCGGAGGCTTCTCGCGCTCGGTCGTCAATTTCGACGCCGGCGCCGAGACGCCCGCCGCCGGCGCCTTCACCGCCATCGGCATCGCGCTCGCGACGCTCTTCCTGACCCCGCTGCTCTTCTTCCTGCCCAAAGCGACGCTGGCGGCGACAATCGTCGTCGCCGTCCTGTCCCTCGTCGATCTCGGCGCGCTCCGGCGCACGTGGGACTATTCCCGCCCGGATTTCATCGCGATGGCCGCGACGATCCTTCTCACGCTGACCGTCGGCGTCGAGGCGGGTCTGGTGGCCGGCGTCGGCCTCTCGATCTTCCTGCACCTCTACCGCACGTCCAAACCGCACGTCGCCATCGTCGGCCAGGTCCCCGGCACCGAGCATTTCCGCAACGTCGACCGCCACACCGTCGTCACCAGCCCCGAGATCCTGTCGGTCCGCGTCGACGAGAGCCTCTATTTCCCCAACGCCCGGTTTCTTGAGGACCTGATCGGCGACGCCATCGCCGGCGACTGTCCGCTCAAACACGTCATCCTCGTCTGCCCCGCGGTCAACAGCATCGACGCCTCCGCGCTCGAAAGCCTCGAGGCGATCAACCACCGCCTCCGCGACGCCGGCATCACCTTCCACCTCTCCGAGGTCAAAGGCCCTGTCATGGACCGCCTGAAACGCGCGCATTTCCTGGACGAACTGACCGGCGAGGTCCACCTCACCCAATACGACGCCGTCGCAAGCATCGACCCGGACCTCGCGCGCCGAACCCTCGACACCGCCAGACATCACCCATCCGCAGCCTGAACCAGGAGATCAAAAAATGCAGTTCACCAACAACATGGGCCGCCCCGACCGTCTCGCCCGCTTCGCCGTCGGCGCGCTTCTCATCGTGCTGGCCCTCACCGGCACGATCGGCGCCTGGGGCTGGATCGGCATCGTGCCGATCGTCACCGCCGCCTTCAACTTCTGCCCGCTCTACACCCTGCTCGGCGTCAACACCTGCGGGCGCTGACCTGATCACCCGCGGCTGCGGATCCCGCCCGCGTGGATTCCGCGGCTGCGGGAAGCGGCGCTCCGCGTCGTCCATCCGTCATTGACTCCGATCAACGGTCGCCGAGCCGTTCCGCGAAAGGTGTGCGCTGATGATCCGCCGAGGCGGATGACATGGTCGATGTTCGACCGACAAGGCGCGCGTTCCTTCAGGGTGGGGCGCCCACGCTCGGCGCCAGCTCCACTGCTCGGCTCCACCGCCCGGGCCGCTCCGGACACCAGCACATCCGCTCGGATCTTTCATGCCAGCCATTTCGGCCCCTTCGAGGCCGTCGTCCGGGACGGTGAGCTGATCACCATCAGCACGGTGCCGCAACTCGACGCGCAACCGACCGAGATGCTGCTCTACGGTGTCGTCGACCGCACGTACGACAAATCCCGCGTCAACTATCCGATGGTCCGCAAGTCATACTTGGACAATTGGGAAAGCGGCGACACCAAACCGGAACTGCGCGGCAAGGAGCCCTATGTCCGCGTCGACTGGATCCGTGGTATCGCCTCCACAGCCAGATGGACCAGTCGGCCAAGCCGCGCGACCTCTGCAAGATCCAGGGCCGCGAGCCGGTCCGGATCAACGCCGAGGACGCGGCCGCACGCGGCATCGAAGACGGGGATCTGGTTGGGCTTTACAACGACCGTGGAACCATCATCGCCGGGGCCGTCGTGTCCGGCGGGATCATGCCGGGCGTCGTCTCGATCCGCGAGGAGGGCTGGCCGTCGCTGGACGGCAAGGGACGCTGCAACTCGGGCCTCGTGAACTTCCTGACCTCGACCCGGCGCGCCTCCGGCCTGTCCCAGGCGACCACCGCCAACACCGCGTCGTGCAGCATGCGGAAATGCGAGGATCCCGAAGGCCCGAACATGGCCTACGAAAAGCCCGAGATCATCGAAGACTACGGGATCGCCGAAATCGACGAGGATCTGCTGGGTCTCGACCGCCTCTCCGCCATCACCGAGTTCTCTGTTGGCCGACGCGACCCCGTGCGAGAAGATCTTCTACGAGCGCTGCACCGTCTGCCACGGCCCCCGCGAGGTCGCGCATTTAACGCGGAACCAATGGAAGGGCATCACGCCCTCGATGTTCCCCCGCGCCGGGCTTGACGAGAACGAGGCGGAAATCGTCATGGAATTCCTGATGGGCAACGCCTCCGACGCTCCCTGACCCGAGCGCGCCCGCCGCCGGCCGGTCCCTCAGAACCCGCCGGCGGACGTCTCAGGCGACCGGCTCCGCGACGAGGCTGACACTCTCGGCCTGCGCGAGCCGGTCGTCCTGCTCAGGCCAATGGCTGAAATTGCGCACCGTCCCCGCTTCGCGCACATGGCGCACGGCGTCGAGCGACACCTCGCCGTAGACCCAGCCCGGACCGTTCATCTTGCCCGTCGAGATGATCCCGTCCTCCGGAAACCCGGTATCCGGCGGGCCATAGATCGCCGCCGTGCCCATGTTCTTCGGCGCGGCCGCCAGCCAATCAGCCTCGCCCACAGTCGTCGAATGCACCACCACGCACTGGTTCTCGAGCGCGCGCGCCATCGCGCTCACCCGCACGCGCCAGTATCCCTGCATCGTCGGCGCGCAGCCCGTCACAAGCAGCACCTCCGCCCCCGCCTCGGCCATCGACCGCGCGATCAGCGGGAATTCGCAATCATACCCGATCAGGATCCCGATTCGCCCCAGCGCCGTCTCGAAGACCTTCGGCGCGCCACCTGGCGAAATCCCCCACGATTCGCGCTCGAACCGCGCGGGGATCAGCTTGTCCTGCGATCCGCTCGATCCGTCCGGCGCGAAAAGCCGCGTGCGGTTCACCGCGCTGCGATCCTCGCGCCGCACCGGCCCCGACCCCGCGCAGATGTGGACCTTGAACTCGCGCGCCAGACTGGAATGCAGCTCGTCCACGTCCTTCTGACGCGCGCTGACCGCGTCGATGGATTTCTGGAGATCCTTCGCGTTCTCCTCCCGCGCGAGGCTGGCGACCTCCATCGCGGCGAATTCAGGAAACACCAGCAGCTCCGCGCCGTTCTCGGCGGCCGTCCGCACCCATACGCGGATCTTGCCGACATACTCGTTCCAGCGGTTCTGCCATTCGATCGGATAGGCGGCGGCTGCGATCTTCATGGAATCCTCCCTGCTTGGGCCGATCCCGCACTTTACAGCCTCCGATGTCAAACCCGAAGCGCCGCGTCGCACAAGGCGCGAACCCGCCGGAGGGGCATCCGGAACCCCTTGCGACTCGGCCTCGCATCCTTTAATCAATCGATTGATTGAATTATGGAGCCGCCATGCACGCCCTCCGCCGACCCGGTGACGCCACCCGCGCCGCGATCATCGACGCCGCCCTCCGCGCTTTCGGCGAACGCGGCTACGACGGCGCCTCGACCCGCGCCATCGCCGCCGACGCGGACACCAACGTCGCTTCGATCTCCTACCATTTCGGCGGCAAGGACGGCCTCCGGACCGCCTGCGCCCGCCATGTCTCCGACCAGATCGCCGAGGTCGCCGGCGCCTCCGCCCCGCCGCCGACCGACCCGGACGCCGCCCGCGCGGCGTTGGCCGCGACGCTCCGCGACCTGTGTCTCTTCGTGCTTCTTCGCCCGCAGGCCGGCCTGATCGCGGCCTTCGTGATGCGCGAGATGGCCCGCCCCTCGCCCGCGCTCGACCTCATCTACGAGGGCGCCTTCGAGGGCATCCACCGCCGCCTCTGCGCCCTCTGGGCCGCCGCCACCGGCCTCGAATCCGAGAGCGAAGGCGTCCGCCTCGCGGTCTTCTCCATGCTCGGACAGACCCTCTATTTCCACCTCGCCGGCCCCGTCGTCCGCCGCCGCATGGAATGGACCGCAGTCACGCCACCCGAGGCCGAAGCGATCGCCGCCACGATCGACCGCAATCTCCAAGCCCGACTCGACGCCGACGCGGAGCCGGTCGCATGAGCGGTTTTCTCTGCGCCATCCCGGTCCTCGCCTCGCTGCTCTCCGGCTGCGCCGACGACGGCGCGCTCGCCGTCGGCTACGTCGAAGGCGACTACGTCAACATCGCCCCCGTCACCGCCGCCGAACTTGTCACCGTCGACGTGGCCAAGGGCGACGCCGTCATCCCCGGCCAGCTTCTCGCCCGCCAGGACCGCGCCGACGCCGAGATAGCACTCGCCGAAGCCACTGCCGCCCGCGACCAGGCCGCGGCCGAACTCGCCAACCTGCGCGAAGGCAGCCGCCCGGAAGAGATCGCCGTCACCGAAGCCTCCCTCGCCTCCGCCCGCGTCCGCCTGCGCGAGGCCGAAAGAACCGCCGAACGGCAGTCCACACTCGCCGGCGACGGCGTGATCTCCCAGGCCCTGCTCGACCGCGACATCGCCGCGCGCGACATGGCGGCGGCGGACGTGACCGAACTCGAGGCCCGCCTCGCCGTCGCCCGCCTCCCCGCCCGCGCCCAGGTCGTCTCGGCCGCCGAAAGCCGTCTCGCCGCCGCCGAGGCCGCGCGATCCCAGGCCGCCTGGCGGCTCGACCGGCGCACGATCACCGCACCCGCCGCCGGAACCGTCTCAGAGCTGTTCCATCGCGCGGGCGAAATCGCAGGCCCCTCCGCGCCAATCCTCTCGATCCTCCCCGACGGCGCCGTCCGCCTCGTGGTCTATGTCGGCGAACCCGACGTCGCGAGCCTCGCCGCCGGCGGCACGCTCGACGTGCGCTGCGACGGATGTCCGCCCGACCTCACCGCGACGATCTCCCACGTCGCGGATTCGCCCGAATTCACTCCGCCGGTGATCTACTCGGTCGAGAACCGCCAGAAACTCGTCTACCGCGTCGAGGCCCTGCCCGACGCGGGCGCGGACATTTTGCGCCCCGGCCAGATCGTCGACGTGAGCCTCGCGCCGCGATGACCGAAGCCGCCATCGACGTGCGCCACCTGAGCAAGTCCTTCGGCTCCACCAAGGTCGTCGACGACGTCTCGATCCGCGTCGAACGCGGCGAGATCGTCGGTTTCCTCGGCCCCAACGGCTCCGGCAAGACCACGACGATCCGCCTGATGTGCGGCCTCCTGCGCCTCGATGCGGGCGAGGGCGAGGTGCTCGGCTTCGACCTCGCGACCGAAAGCCGGCGCATCAAGGACCAGGTCGGCTACATGACCCAGAAGTTCTCGCTCTACGAGGACCTCACCATCGAGGAGAACCTCGATCTCGTCGCCGGCCTCTACCGCCTGCCCGACCCGCGCGGAACCGTGCGCGCCACGCTCGAGGGCCTCGGCCTCACCTCGCGCCGGCACCAGCTCTCGGGCAAACTCTCCGGCGGCTGGAAACAGCGTCTCGCGCTCGCCGCCTGCATCATGCACGCTCCGAAACTCCTCCTGCTTGACGAGCCCACCGCCGGCGTCGACCCCAAGGCGCGACGCGAATTCTGGGACGAGATCCACCGCCTCGCCGCCGACGGCATGACCGTGCTGGTCTCGACCCATTACATGGACGAGGCCGAACGCTGCGACCGGATCAACTACATCGCCTATGGCCGCCTGATCGCCGGCGGCACCGTCGCCGAAGTCGTCGCGGAGTCCGGCCTGACGACCTTCGTCGTGACCGGCCCCGGCCTCGACCCCGTCGCCCGCGCGCTCCGCGCCGACCCGCGCGTCGACCAGGTCGCCGCCTTCGGCGCGTCGCTCCACGTCGTCGGGCGCGATCACGGCGCCATCGAAGGCGCCCTCGCCGACCACGCCTCAGCGCCCGACCTCATGATCTCCCCCGCGGAGACCAGCCTCGAGGATGTCTTCATCCAGTACATGGGCGCCGCTCAGGACAACATGGCATGAGCGGCGGCGGCTTCTCCCTCCGCCGGCTTCTCGCGCTCCTGCGCAAGGAGTTCATCCAGATGCGCCGCGACCGCATCACCTTCGCGATGATGCTCGGCGTGCCGCTGATGCAGCTCCTGCTCTTCGGCTTCGCCATCAACAACGACCCCAAGGGCCTGCCCACCGCCCTCGTCACCGCCAGCCACGACCGCTACAGCCGCGCGCTCGTCTCCGCGTTGGAACTCAGCGGCTACTACCGCTTCGACCATGTCTCCGACAGCGCCGCCGAGGCCGAAACGCTGATGCAGCAGGGCAAGGTCGCCTTCGTCATCACCATCCCCTCCGATTTCGCCACCCGCGTCGCGCGCGGCGACAGCCCGCAGATCCTCGTCGAGGCCGACGCCACCGATCCCGCCGCCTCCAGCGGCGCCGTCGGCGTGCTCGAGACCGTCGCGGCCGCCGCCGTCGCCCGCGCCTCGGGCGCCACGCCTTCCGTCTCCGCGACCGGCCCCCGCCCCGACGTCGAGGTCGTCGTCCACCGCCGCTACAATCCCGAGGGCATCTCGCAGTACAACATCGTCCCCGGCCTGCTCGGCGTCATCCTCCAGATGACCATGGTGATGATGACCTCGATGGCGCTCACCCGCGAGACCGAGCGCGGCACGATGGAGAACCTGCTGGCCATGCCCGCCACCGGTTCCGAGGTCATGCTCGCCAAGATCCTGCCCTATCTCGCCGTCGGCGGCGTCCAGGTCGTCGTCGTGCTGACCGCCGCCCGGCTCCTCTTCGACGTGCCCTTCGTCGGCCGGCTCGACGTGCTGATGGCCGCCGTCGGAATCTTCGTCCTCGCTCTCGTGCTTCTGGGCTACGCGATCTCCAGCTTCGCCCGCACCCAGATGCAGGCGATGCAGCTCACCTTCTTCTTCTTCCTCCCCTCGCTCCTGATCTCCGGCTTCATGTTCCCCTATCGCGGCATGCCCGGCTGGGCGCAGGCGCTCGGCGAGATCTTCCCCCTCACCCATTTCATCCGCGCCATCCGCGCCGTGATGCTCAAAGGCGCCGACCTCTCGACCATCTCGCGCGAGCTGATCGTGCTGACCGGCTTCGTCGCGCTCTACGCGCTGGTCGCCCTCGCGCGCTTCCGCCGAACCCTTGATTGAGCGGCCATCTCAACTCCCCACTTCGCATCGAGCATCGCGCCCGCATGGGTCAGGCAGGCGCGATCCGGGGTTGACGCCCCGGCGAGCCGGCCGCGATGGCTCTCTCGGGCCGCCATACTTGAAACGCCGTCTCGCATTTGGTGCGTTGATTTTTTATATTTGATATCAGATATTTGACCTCCGTCCAACTTTGGACATGGAGCCGGAACTGCTCTTTCTATCCCCGACGCGACCGGCTAAACTCGCGTAAAACGCGAACGATGAGGCAGGCCATGAGATACGTACCAGCCGTGGCGATGACCCTCGCCCTTCTCACCGGAGGCTGCGGCGCCGGCGCGAACGCCCCCGGCGCCAGTTCACCGCCCATGGCCCGCGCCGCGACCCCCCAGGCCTCCAGCTTCGCCGAGTGGAAATCCAATTTCCGCGTCCGCGCCCTCTCCGAAGGCATCCGCCCGGACGTCTTCGACGCCGCGTTCCAGGGCGTGACCGAGAACCTCGAGGTCGTCCGCCTCGACGGCCGCCAGGCCGAGTTCACCAAACCGCTCTGGGAATATCTCGACGGCGCCGCCTCCGCCGACCGCATCTCCACAGGCCGCTCCAAACGCGCGTCGATCCAACCCACCCTCGACGCCATCGAAACCCGCTTCGGCGTCGACGACCAGATCGTCGTCGCGATCTGGGGCATGGAGACCAACTACGGCTCGTTCAAGGGCGACATCCCCGTGATCGAGAGCCTCGCCACCCTCGCATACGAGGGCCGCCGCCGCGACTTCGCCGAGGACGAGCTGATCGCCGCGCTGCGCATCCTCCAGAACGGCGACACGACGCCCCCCGCCATGCGCGGCTCCTGGGCCGGCGCGATGGGCCACACCCAGTTCATCCCGACCAGCTATCTCGACCACGCAGTCGATTTCACCGGCGACGGCCGAAGCGACGTCTGGTCCGCCGACCCCACCGACGCGCTCGCCTCCACCGCCAACTACCTCGCCGCCTTCGGCTGGAAACGCGGTCAGCCCTGGGGCGTCGAAGTCCGCCTGCCGCCCGGCTTCAACTTCGCCACCGCCGATCAATCCAACCGCCGCCCGGTCTCCGACTGGCGCGCGCGCGGCGTCACCGCGATCGACGGCTCGCCCCTGCCCGACCACGGAACCGCCGCCGTGATCACCCCCGCCGGCGCGACCGGCCCCGCCTTCGCCGTCTACGACAATTTCTTCGTCATCAAGAAATACAACAACGCCACCTCCTACGCGATGGGCGTCGGCCATCTCGGCGACCGCATCGCCGGCTCCGGCCCCTTCCGCGCCGACTGGCCGCGCGGCGAGCGCGCCCTCAGCCGCTCCGAGAAGATCGAGATGCAGGAACGCCTGACCGCGCTCGGCTACGACACCGGCAAGACCGACGGCATCATAGGCCCGGACACCGAAGCCGCGATCCGCCGCTTCCAGGCCGCCCAAGGCCTGACGCCCGACGGTTTCGCCACCGCGTCGCTGCTGGCGCAACTCCGCTGAGACCGCCTCACTCGCCCCAATCGGCCGCCTGCATCTCGTGCAGCCGCGACGCCGTACGCGCGAACTCGAACGACCCGTCCCCTTCGGGATAGAGCGCGTCCGGCGGCGCCGCGGCTGACAGGATCAGCCGGACCTTCGCCTCGTATAGCGCGTCGATCAGCGTGACGAACCGCTTCGCCTCGTTGTTCATGGCCCGCGACAGAACCGGCACGTCGTCGAGGATCAGCACGTCGACCGCATCGGCCAACGCCAGAAAATCCGCCGGCCCGAGCGGCTTGGCGCACAGATCGCCGAAACCCGCCCGCGCCACGCCGGCGCGGTACCGCGGCACCACCAGCTTGCGCCCCCGCACGTCGATCTCCAGCGGCGCCCCCTTGCCCAGAGCCAACCGATCCCAAGCCGTATCGAGCGCCGCCCGCGCCTCCGGCCCCAGCGGCGTGTGATAGACCGGCTCCCCGGCCAGGCGGTCCAGCCGGTGATCCGTGTGGCTGTCCAGCTCATGCACGTCCAGCCGCTCCTTGATCAGCGCGATGAACGGCAGGAACAGATGCCGGTTCAGCCCCTCGGTGTAGAGCTCGTCCGGCGGACGGTTCGACGTCGTCACCACCACCACGCCGCGCTCGAACAGCCGCTCGAACAGACGCCCGACCAGCATCGCGTCGGTGATGTCGGTGATCTGCATCTCGTCGAAACACAGCAGCGTCGCCCCGTCCGCGATCGCGTCCGCGACGGGCCGGATCGGATCCTCGGCGGCCCCCTTGCGCGCGACGTGGATCGCGGAATGCACCTCCTGCATGAACGCGTGGAAATGCACGCGGCGTTTCGGCTCCACCGGCGCGGTCTCGAAAAACAGGTCCATCAGCATGGATTTCCCGCGCCCGACCCCGCCGTAAAGATAAAGCCCCGGCACCACCTTCTGCTCCAGCCGGTCGCGCCCCCAGCCGAATCGCCCGATCCCGATCCGCTTCGGCCTGACCGGATCGTAATCCTGCAACCGGATCGCCAAAAGCTGGAGCTTCTCCACCGCGCGCCGCTGCGCCGGATCGGAGCGCAGCGTCCCCGCCGCCACCCGACGGCGATAGTTCGGCATTGGTCCGTTGAGATGCATGCTCAGTCGGCGAAGTGCAGATTGACGCGCCGGTTCTCCCGGCCCTTCTTCTCGATCTTGCCGATCCGCACCCGCCCGATCTCACCGGTCCGCGCCACATGCGTGCCGCCGCAAGGCTGCAGATCGACGGTCCCGTCGCCCGTCCCGATCCGGATCAGCCGCACCCGGCCCTGGCCGACGGGTGGCTTCACCTTCATGGTCTTGACCATCTCCGGCGCGGCCGCGAGTTCGTCCTCCGTGATCCACTCCGCCGTCACCGGCAGATCATCGTCGATCCGCGCGTTCACCCAGGCCTCCACCGCCGCGACATTCTCCGGCGGTTCCGGCATGTCGAAGTCGAGCCGGCTCCTGTCCTCGCCGATCGACCCGCCCGTGACCCCGAACGGCATCGCCACCGACAGAAGATGCAACGCCGTGTGCATCCGCATCAGCCGGTGCCGGCGCGGCCAGTCGAGCTCCATGCGGACCGTCGAGCCAGGCTCCGGCGCCGTCGCGCCATCGGCGAGGACATGGGCGATCCGCATCCGGTCGCGTTCGGGATGGATCGTATCGACGATGGCGATTTCGTCGCCAGAGGGAAGACGCAGGCGTCCCGCATCCCCCGGCTGCCCGCCCGACGCCGCGTAGAACACCGTCCGGTCGAGCTCGACCGCGCCATCCGCCGAGGCGGTCACGGCCGCGTCGCAGGCCCGCAATGCGGGATCGTCGCGGAAAAGAAATTCGGTCATCGCAGGCTCCGATCACAATCGGCAACCGGCCTATCATCTCCGCCGCCCAGGGCAAAGAGCGCCAGCGGGCGGATATGACCCTACGTAACCGCGTAGGTGGCGATATGATCGCAATCCGATATAGCCCGGTTTGAAACGGTTTGAGAGAAATCCGGGCTCATGCCCGTTGAACGGGATTCGCCACGCATGATCGATGAGTTGTTTTCTGCCGCACCCAGCCTCGATCTCGGACCGATGATCGTCGTCTGTCCGGAGTTGGCCATCGACGCCCCGATGGACCGCGTTGCTCTGCAGGCGACCGCGTTCTGCGACTGGTCCGGTCCCGTGTTCTTCCTTGGCGGAAACTTCAACGGCGACGATCTCGAACGGCCGTGGCAGACCGATTACCTCCACGCGCTGGACGCGATGCTGGACGCCGGCGCGACCCGCTACCTCTGCGGGGCGGCGCCGACCGATCTGGCTTCAGGAACCCGGATGATGCTGCGCGGTCGCGCGTTCAGAGAAGCCTGCGATCTCGGACGCTGCAAAGTCATGGTCACGGGCGCGAAACGCGAGTCCGAGATCGCGGCGGTCGCGGCCGTGCTGCGCTCGAACGGCCTTACGCCAATCGGATCATCCACCGCGATCGGCGCCGCCGAGATCCACTGCCGCGCGCTCCGGCTCATGCGCGCCTGATCCCGGTTCAGACCCGGGTCGAGAACAGAATCCCGCAGCCCAGCCCGCGCAACGTCGCGCTCAGCCGGTCGAATACCCCGAGCTTGGAATAGATCCGGCGGAGATGTGCGTCCACGCCGTGCGGCGAGATGTGCAGGATTCCGGCGATGTCGCTGTTGCTTTTGCCGCGCGCGACCCATCCCAGCACGTCAAGTTCCCGACGCGTCAGTTTCGGAGGAGGATCGAGGGACGACGCGACCATCGCGCAGAATTTCAGATGGACCGACTGACAGACCGACTGGAGCCGGGCGATCGCGACTTCGTCGCAGGCGCGCATGTCGGCATTCGCCTCGGTGCAGCCCAGAAGAAACGTCCCGTCCCGGCCGCCGGGACCGTAGACCGGAACCGCGACCCAGCCATGCGGATGGGTCGCGACCATCTCGTCGTAGATCGCGCGGGCGCGCCGTTCCGTCTCGGGATCGATCAGAGCAGGGTCGATCCGCGTGAACGGCCGGGTCTCCTGAAGGGACTGCGCGACGAACGGGTTGCTGCGGAACATGCCGCGTTTGAGATAACCGGTCAGCGCCTCGGTCGAATGCGTGCTGCTGTAGGCGCGGACCCTGTCGCCATCGTGTCCTCCAAACGGAGGAAGATAGTGGTAATTCGCGGACTGCATGCCGAACGCGGCGATCGCCGGTATCGCGACACGGCGCAGGTCCTCCGGCGACGAGACCTTGGCGATCTCCGCCTCCAGAATCCGCGCCTCGGCCTCTGAAAGCGCGACGCCCTCGTTTGCTCCGATCGGCGTCCTGTCCGACGCATCCGCCATGAGAGTCGCTCCTCACAGTCACGAATTGATCTGGAAATGATGGATCAATAGCTGCGGCCACGCAACCGATGCGAGTCTCATATCTCAAATAATGATCGCAATACGCCCTGTCCGATCTCGACTGAACGAAAGTCACACGTCGTCACCGGCACGCCCGGCCACCTGGTCGATCTGTCGCTGGCGCTGACGGAACCCGGCTCGGCGCGCCTCGTCGTATTCTCCGATGCAGGCGGGGCAGCTCACCCCGCGCTCATAGTCCGGCTCGTCCATCGCCTCTGGCGGAACCGGTCTACCGCAGGCGTGGCAGAGCGTGAACGCGCCGGGCTCCAGCCTGTGCCCGACCGACACGCGCCGGTCGAAGACATAGCATTCGCCACTCCACAGACTCTCCGCTTCAGGCACCTCCTCCAGGTATTTCAGGATGCCGCCCTTGAGGTGATAGACCTCCTCCACACCCTCCCCGAGCAGGAAATTCGACGCCTTCTCGCAGCGGATGCCGCCCGTACAGAACATCGCCACAGGCCGGCCCGCGAACCGCTCCGCGTTCGCCCGCCACCAGTCGGGAAACCCGCGAAAGCTGTCCGTGCCCGGATCGACCGCCCCGCTGAACGTGCCGACCTCGACCTCGTAGGCGTTGCGGGTGTCGATCACCACGACCGAGTTCGACCGGATCAATTCGTTCCAGTCGCGCGGCTCGACATGCGTGCCGACCCGCGCGTTGGGGTCGATGTCCGGTTCGCCCATCGTGACGATCTCGGCCTTGAGCCGCACCTTCAATTTGCGGAAAGGCGGCGCGTCCGCGACGCTCTCCTTGACGTCGAGATCGGCGCAGCCAGGCAGCGCCCGGATCGCGCCCAGCGCCGCGTCGATGCCCTCGCGCGCGCCCGCGATCGTCCCGTTGATCCCCTCATGCGCCAGAAGCAGCGTGCCCTTCACCCCGTTGGCGCAGCAGACCTTCGCCAGCGGCGCGCGCAGCGCGTCCGGCTCCTCGAACCGGGTGAACCGGTAAAGCGCGGCGACGATGATCCTCGACATGGCGCGCATCTACGTCGACGCGCCCGCATTCCGCAAGCCGTCCGCTCCACGGCGCGGATCGGCTTGACCCACATCAACAAAGCAGCCATGCCGCATGCTAAGTTGACCATGAACATCCAAGGAGGAAAACATGTCCCATACGCCGCACGAGCTCGCCGAGGAGTTCCCCGACAAGGTCGAGCGAATCCACGAGCTCAAGATCTCGGACCAGCATTTCCGCAAGCTCTTCGACGAGTACCACGAGATCAACGACGCGGTGCACCGCGCGGAGACGGACGTGGAACCGACCGACGATCTGCACATGACGGACATGCGCAAACAGCGCCTGGCGCTCAAGGACGAGATCGCCCGCATGCTGGGCTGATCCGCCGCGCCGGGGGCCGGACGCCGCGCGGCGTCCGGCCCCTTTGCTTTTCCGGCCCTTCGCGCCAAGTGCAGTCGCGAACATGCGGGCAGGACGCGATGCTTGAGATCGAACACGTCTCGAAAACCTATCCGGGCGCCGACGGCCCCGTTCCCGTACTGCGCGACGTCTCTCTCACGCTCAACTCGGGCCGCACCCTCGCCCTGACCGGCGAATCGGGCAGCGGCAAAAGCACCCTTCTGCATCTCGTCGCCGGACTCGACGCGGTCGATTCGGGCTCGATCGGCATGGGCGGCCTTGACGTCACCGCACTTGACGATGCCGGGCGCGCAGCCCTTCGCCGCGAACGGGTCGGCCTCGTCTTCCAGCAGTTCAACCTGATCCCAAGCCTCGACATCGCCGCCAACCTCGCCTTCCAGGCCCGCCTCGCCGGTCGCCACGATCACGACTGGCAGGCCGAACTGACCGGCCGCCTCGGCCTCGCCGACCTGACCGCCCGCTACCCCGAACAGCTCTCAGGCGGCCAGCAGCAGCGCGTCGCCATCGGCCGCGCGCTCGCCGGCCGCCCCGCCCTCATCCTGGCCGACGAGCCCACCGGCAACCTCGACGAGACGACCGGCGACGCCGTGATGTCCCTCCTGCTCGACCTCGTCGCCCGCTCCGGCGCGGCCCTCCTGATGGTCACGCACTCCCCCCGCCTCGCCGACATGCTCGATGCCCGCGTGGTCCTCCGAGCCGGCCGCATCGCGTGAGCGCCGCGCTCCTCATCCTGCGCACGCTGCTCAGCCACTGGCGCCGCCGGCCGGTCGAACTCGCGACGCTCCTGATCGGCCTCGCCGTCGCCACCGCGCTCTGGAGCGGCGTCCAGGCCCTCAACGCCCAAGCCCGCGACAGCTACGACCGCGCGGCGGCCGTCCTCGGCGGCGGCGTGCTCTCCACCGTGACCGCCCTCGACGGCCAACCCTTCGCGCTCGACGACTACGTCACGCTCCGCCGCGCCGGCTGGGCCGTCTCGCCCGTGCTCGAAGGCGAAGTCCGCGTCGGCGACGCCCGCCTCCGTGTCATCGGCATCGAGCCCCTCACCCTGCCCCCCGGCGCTCAGGGCCTGCGCATCGGAGACGGCGCGGAGCGCCTGACCGACTTCCTCACTCCGCCCCATCTCGCGCTCGCGGCCCCCGGCACCCGGCTCGACGACCGCTTTCCCGCGCTCGAACCCGCGCCGGACCTTCCGCCGGGCACCGTCCTCGTCGACATCTCCGTCGCCGAACGCCTGCTCGACGCGCCCGGCCGGGTCTCGCGCATGCTCCTGCCCGAAGCCCGCGACCTGCCCCCGGACCTCGCCACGCGCCTCCAGGTCCGCGGCCCCGAACGCGACGGCGATCTCGAGCGCCTGACCGACAGCTTCCACCTCAACCTCACCGCCTTCGGGTTCCTCAGCTTCGTCGTCGGCCTCTTCATCGTCTATTCCGCCATCGGCCTCGCCTTCGAACAGCGCAAACCGATGCTGCGCACCCTGCGCGCCGTCGGCGTCTCCGCCCGTCTCCTGACGGCCGTTCTCGTCGCCGAACTCGTCGCGCTCGCCCTGATCGCCGGTCTCGTCGGCGTCCTCGCCGGCTACGCGATCGCCGCCGCCCTCCTGCCGGACGTCGCCGCCACTCTGCGCGGCCTCTATGGCGCCGGTGTCGCCGGAAGCCTCAACCTCGACGCCTCATGGTGGGCGGCCGGCGTCGCGATCAGCGTCGCCGGCGCGCTCGCCGCCGCCGGAACCTCGCTCTGGCGCGCCTTCCACCTGCCGCTTCTGGCCAGCGCCCAGCCCCAGGCCTGGCTCGGCGCCCAGCGACGCGGCCTGAAATTCCAGATCGCCGGTGCGGCCCTCTTCGCCGCGGCGGCGCTCGCCGCCACGATCTTCGGAAACGGCCTCGCCGCCGGGTTCGTCGTCATGGGCGGCGTCCTGATCGCGGCGGCCCTCGCGCTGCCGGCAATCCTCGCGACCATCCTCGCCCTCGGCGCGCGCCTCGCGCGCCGCCCAATCCCGCAATGGCTCTGGGCCGACGCCCGACAGCAGCTCTCGGGCCTCTCGCTCGCGCTCATGGCCCTGATGCTGGCCCTCGCGGTCAACGTAGGCGTCGGCACAATGGTCGACAGCTTCCGCCAGACCTTCCTCGGCTGGCTCGACCAGCGCCTCGCCGCGGAGATCTACGTGACCGGAACCGACGAGGCCCAGGCAAGCGCGATCACCGCCTGGCTCGAAGGCCGGCCCGAGGTCGACGCGATCCTCCCGATCACCAGCGCCGAGACCCGCGTGCGCGACTGGCCGGTCGAGGTCTACGGCTTCCGCGACCATGCCACCTACCGCGACAACTGGCCGCTTCTGGCCCGAGCACCCGACGCCTGGGACGCCGTCGCGGCGGGCGGCGCCGCGCTCGTCTCCGAACAGATGGCCCGCCGCATGGATCTGCGCCTGGGCGACGCCGTCGAGGTGCCGACCCCCGCCGGCCCCTGGCCGCTCGAGGTCGCCGCGATCTACTCCGACTACGGCAACCCGTCGGGCCAGATGATGGTCAACCTGCAAGCCTTCGACGCCCGCTGGCCCGACGCCGAGCGGCGACGCATGGCCGCGCGCGTCGCCCCGGAAGCGGTCGAACCGCTCATGGCCGACCTCTCCGCCGCCTTCGCGCTCGAAGGAAACGCCATGATCGACCAGGCGTCGCTCAAGACCTTCTCCCGCGAGGTCTTCGAGAAAACCTTCACCGTGACGCTCGCGCTCAACGCGCTGACGCTGGCCGTCGCCGGCATCGCCCTCCTGACATCGCTCCTGACCCTCTCCAACCTGCGTCTCGCGCAACTCGCCCCGCTTTGGGCGATGGGCCTCACGCGCGCCCAGCTCGCCCGGATCGAGATCGGCAAGGCGCTGGTCCTCGCCGCCCTCACCGCGCTCGCCGCCCTGCCGCTCGGTCTCGCCGTCGCCTGGATCCTCACGGCGATCATCAACGTCCAGGCTTTCGGCTGGAAGCTCCCCGTCTTCCTCTTCCCCGGCCAATGGGTGACCCTCTTTCGGCCTCGCGCTCCTTACCGCCTTCATCGCGGCGCTCTGGCCGGCCTGGCGCCTGCGCCGCGCCTCGCCCGTCTCCCTGCTCCGGAGTTTCAGCAATGAACGCTAAGGCGGCCCTCCTCGCCCTGCTTCTGCCCGCCATCGCCTCGGCCCAGAGCTATGCCGGTCTCGGAGCCGAGGCCGACGGCTTCGCGCCCGTCACCGCGCCGGCGGAACTGGAATTCCCCCGCGACCACCAGGCCCATGAGGGCTTCCGCATCGAATGGTGGTACCTCACCGCGATTCTCGACGGCGATGACGGCCAAGAGTACGGCATCCAATGGACCCTCTTCCGCCAGGCGACCGATCCCGGCCCCGAGGGCGAAAGCTTCGGGTCGCCGGTCATCTGGATGGGCCACGCCGCGTTGACCACGCAAGACGATCACCACTACGCCGAACGCTTCGCCCGGGGCGGCATCGGCCAGGCCGGCGTCAAGGCCGGACCCTTCGAGGCCTGGATCGACGACTGGGCCATGACCGGCATCGACGACGGCATCGGAGATCTGCGGATCAACGCGGCGGGCGAGACCTTCTCCTACGATCTGCGCGCCGCCACCCCCATGCCCCTCGTGCCCCAGGGCGAGGCCGGCTTCAGCGTGAAATCCGAAACCGGCCAGGCCTCCTACTATTACAGCCAGCCGTTCTACGAGGTGGACGGCACGCTCGACATCGACGGCCGCGAGGTCGCCGTGACCGGCACCGCCTGGCTCGACCGCGAATGGTCGAGCCAGCCGCTCGCCGGCGACCAGGAAGGCTGGGAATGGTTCTCCCTCGTCCTCGGGGACGGCGCGCGCGTCATGGCCTTCCGCCTGCGCGGCTCCGAAAGCTCCTATTATTCCGGCACCTGGATCGCCCCCGACGGCACGCCCACGCCGCTCGCGCCCGACCAGGTGCGTATCGAACCGCTGGCCGAGGCCGAGGTGGACGGCCGGATGATGCCGGTCGAATGGCGCGTCGAGATCCCCGATTTCGGCTTCGCGGTGGACACCGAACCCCTCAATGCGCGAAGCTGGATGGGCACGGTTTTCCCCTATTGGGAAGGCCCGATCCGGTTCCAAGGCTCGCACGAGGGCCGCGGATACCTCGAAATGACGGGATGGTGAGCATGCGCTACGACACCGACGAAAGCCTCAACGTCCTGGACGGTCCGCTCAAGCCCTGCTCCTTCGATCCGATGACCGGCTTCTTCCGCGACGGCTGCTGCAACACCGGACCGCAGGATCGCGGACGGCACACCGTCTGCGTGCGCCTGACCGACGAATTCCTCGCTTTCAGCCGCGCGCGCGGCAACGACCTCACCACCCCCAGGCCGGAATTCGGCTTCCCGGGCCTGCGCGCCGGCGACCGCTGGTGCCTCTGCGCCGACCGCTGGAAAGAAGCATGGGAGGCCGGCGTCGCCCCCCGCGTCATCCTCGCCAGCACCCACCGCGCGACCCTCAAGACCGTGCCGCTCGAAGCGCTCGAGGAACACGCGATCCCGGGCCGCCCCGCCGGCAAGCACTGAAGCCCTCGCGCGTCACCTCGCCGCGAGAAGCGCCTTGAGGTCCGCGACGGCGTCCGGGGTCCAGCCTTCCGGCTGCGTCACCTCGATCCACGCGTCGACATGGTGCTCCGGCGCATAGAGATGCCCGAACCCCATCGGCACGTGCAGCGCGATGGCGTTGTCGAGCGCGAGCTGCAGGAACGTCACGACCGGGAACCACCGCATGTCCGGCGACACGTCCGGGCCGCGCGGCTCCTTCAACCAGTCAGGCGCGTGGATCCACGACTCCCATTCGAACCGCACCACCGGATCGCTGGCGTATTGCAGATACGCGATCCGGAGGGGCCCCCACTCGGCGGCCCCTTCCGGCGGAATGTACTGCGTCGCGAAGCGCACCGTCGAGCCGTCACCGATCACCGGCGCGATGGCCGGCGATCCCGGATTCCGCTCGGCTGTCAACTGGCGCCACATCGGCGTCGAATAGGGCGGCCCGACCCAGAGCGCCCCGTCGAACGGCTCCCCCGCGATCCGCAGCAGGTTGAACGACTGCTCGGAACTGTGCGCGCCGAGGCTCAACCCGTAAAGATACAGCCTCGGCCGGGTCTCCGGCGGCAGCTCCCGCCAATACTGGTAGACCGCCTCGAACGTCTGATGCGCCCCCTCGACCCCGTAGCCCGGCTCGATCAGCAGCGAGATCCAGCTGCTCAGATACGAATACTGCACCGCCACCGTCGCCACGTCGCCACCGTGCAGGATCTCCAGCGGCTCCATCGCCGCCGGATCCATCCAGCCGGTGCCCGTCGGCGCGGCAACGATAAGGACCGACCGCTCGAACCCGCCCGCCCGGATCAGCTCGTCGAGCGCCAGTCGCGCGCGCTCCTCCGGCGTCTCCGCCGAGGTCAGACCCGCGAAAACCCGGATCGGCCGCATGGCGGGGCGCCCGGTGATGTCCTCGATCTCGTCCGCATCGGTGGCGGTCGACACGAACTCGCGCCCGCGACGCCCCAGATCCTCCCACGCGATCAGCGACGCCTCGCTCCCCGTCATCAGCGGATCGACCGGCCGCGACGTGTCGGGCTCGATCAGCGCGTCGAGCGCGGCGAACGACGCGTCCGCCGCCCGGATCGCGCGGCTCAGCAGCAACCCGTTCGCGAGCGACACCAGAAACGCCACCGCCGCGAGACCCGCCACAAGCCGCACGATCCGCCGCGAGACCAGTTTCGACGGGCGGTTCGCGACGAAACCCACGAAGCCCACGACGAGGCGCGCCAGCACGAGCAGCACGGCGGCGACCGCCACCGCTATCGCCCCGACCGTGAACGGATGCGCGGTGCGCACCGGCTCCATGCCCATCGCGAGGCGGATCGAATCCTGCCACTCCGCCGAGTGCCAGAGGTAATATCCCACGATCGCCGCGGCGATCAGCGCCGCCACGCCCACGATCGTCCGCCGCAGCTCCGCCCGCCCGCGCGGCAGCTCCAGATACCCCCAGAGCCAGTCGAGAAACACGCCGATCCCGTAGCCCGCCGCGAAGGTGGCCCCGCCCAGAACGCCCTGAAGCTCCGGCCCGCGCGGGATCAGCGACGGCGTCAGCGACGCCGCGAAAAACAGCGCGCCGATGATCAGCCCCGCGCCCGAAAGCGACCTCCAGACTCCGCCGAAAAATCCCGCTATCATCCCATCCTCCGCCCCGACGGCGCCCTGCCGGGCCTTCGGCGTGATACGCCGCCGCCGCCACCCGCCGCAAGCCCGGCCGCCCCCGCGCTTGACGCGGACCCGGCGATCCCCTAATTGCCCAATCCATTCCGGAGACTCCGTTTTCTCCGGTCCTGAAATGCTCAGGATCGCCGTCGGTCAGCGCGTCGCGCCCACCGGCGCGATCCTCGTTGAGGAAAGGCGCGGCCCATGTTCGAGAACCTGTCCGACCGGCTTTCCGGCGTCTTCGGCAAGCTCACCAAACAGGGCGCGCTCAGCGACGATGACGTCTCGACCGCGCTGCGCGAGGTCCGCGTGGCCCTGCTGGAGGCCGACGTCTCCCTCCCCGTCGCCCGCGATTTCATCAAGGCCGTCACCGAAAAGGCCAAAGGCCAGGCCGTCACCAAATCCGTCACCCCCGGCCAGCAGGTCGTCAAGATCGTCCATGACGAGCTCATCCGCGTCCTCGCCGGCGACGAGGGCACGCCCGGACTGCGCATCGACAACCCGCCGGCCCCGATCCTCGTCGTGGGCCTCCAAGGCTCGGGCAAGACGACCACGACCGCCAAGCTCGCCAAACGCTTCAAGGACCGCGACGGCAAGCGCGTGCTGATGGCCTCGCTCGACACGCAGCGCCCCGCCGCGATGGAACAGCTCGCGGTCCTCGGCCTCCAGGTCGGCGTCGACACCCTGCCGATCGTGCCGGGCCAGGACGCCGTCGCCATCGCCAAGCGGGCCAAACAGCAGGCCACGCTCGGCGGCTACGACGTGGTCATGCTCGACACCGCCGGCCGGCTCTCCATCGACGACGCGCTGATGGCGGAGGTCGAGCGGGTCCGCGACGCGACCTCCCCGCGCGAGACGCTGCTGGTCGTGGACGGGCTCACCGGCCAGGACGCGGTCGCCACCGCCGAGAACTTCGACGGGCGCATCGGCATCTCGGGGGTCGTGCTCACCCGCATGGACGGCGACGGCCGCGGCGGCGCGGCGCTCTCGATGCGCGCCGTCACCGGCAAACCGATCCGCTTCGTCGGCCTCGGCGAGAAGATGGACGCGCTCGAGGAATTCCACCCCGAACGCGTCGCCGGCCGGATCCTCGGCATGGGCGACATCGTGTCGCTCGTCGAAAAAGCCCAGGAAACGCTTGAGGCCGAGGCCGCCGAGCGCATGATGAAGCGCTTCCAGAAGGGTCAGTTCAACATGAACGACCTCAAGGGCCAACTCGACCAGATGCTCAAGATGGGCGGCATGTCCGGCATGATGGGCATGATGCCCGGCATGGGCAAAATGCAGAAACAGATGGACGAGGCCGGCATCGACGACAGCGTGCTGCGCCACCAGATCGCGCTGATCAACTCCATGACCAAAAAGGAACGCGCCAACCCGGCCCTGATGCAGGCGAGCCGCAAGAAACGCGTCGCCGCCGGATCGGGCCTCGAGGTCTCCGAGCTCAACAAACTTCTCAAACAGCACCGCCAGATGTCCGACGTCATGAAAAAGATGGGCGGCGCCAAAGGCATGAAGGGTCTGATGCGCGGCGGTCTCGGTGGCCTTCTCGGCAAAGGCGGCGGGATGCCCCCCGGCGGCGCCGGAATGCCCCAGATGCCGGCGGGCATGACCCTGCCCCAGGGCCTCGCGGGACTTACGAAAAAGAAATGACCGACGTGCCCGTCCTCACCACCGAGCGGCTGACGCTGCGCGCGCCCCGGCTCGCGGATTTCGAGCCCTACGCCGCGTTCTTCGCGTCCGAGCGCTCCGTGCACGAGGGCGGCCCGCTCGACCGCGTCCAGTCCTGGCGCGAATTCGCGACTGCCATCGCCGCATGGACCCTGCGCGGCTATGGCGTCTGGTCGATCGAGGATCGCGGGACCGGCGCCTATCTCGGCGAGACCGGCCTCTTCCACCCCGACTACTACCCCGAAGCGGAACTCGGCTGGACCCTGATCCCCGAGGCCGAGGGCAAAGGCTTCGCTCACGAGGCCGCGCTCGCAGCCCGTGGCTGGGCCTACGACATCGCCGGCTTGGCGACGCTGGTCAGCTACATCGCGCCCGCGAACGTCCGCTCGATCCGCCTCGCCGAGCGGCTGGACGCCCGTCCCGACCCAGACGCCGTCCGGCCCGAGCACGATCCCTGCCTCGTCTACCGCCATCCCGCCCCGGAGACCCTCCGATGATCGACGCGCGGCATATCGAGACCGAGCGTCTGATCCTGCGCCGGCCGGACGCGATGGATTTCGACGCGTGGGCGGATTTCAAAGCGAGCACGCGCGCGCGGATGGCCGGCGGCATGCAGTGCCGCGCCGAGGCCTGGCGCTCCTTCGCCCACATGGTCGGACATTGGACCCTGCGCGGGTTCGGCTGGTTCGTCGTGACCGGAAAGGACGAGGGGCGGTCGCTCGGCATCGTCGGCGCCCATTTCCCCGAAGGCTGGCCGGAGCGGGAACTCGGTTGGACCATCTGGAGCGCCGATGACGAGGGCCGCGGCTACGCCTCCGAAGCCGCTCGCGCGGCGCGCGACTGGATTTTCGGCGATCTCGGCTGGTCGACCGCCGTGAGTTACATCGCGCCGCAGAACACGAAGTCGATCCGCCTTGCCGAGCGGCTCGGCGCCAGACACGACCCGGACGCGCCGCAACCGCACGACGCGCCTTGCCTCGTGTATCGCCATCCCGCCCCGGAGGTCCTGCGATGAGCGCTCCTGATCCCGTCGCCCGCGCCGCCACCCTGCTGCGCGGACACCGCGAGAGCATCGACCGGCTCGACGCCATCGCCATCTACACGCTGGCCGAGCGGTTCAAGCACACCCAGGCCGTCGGCCGGCTCAAGGCCGAGCACGACCTGCCCCCCAGCGACCCCGCGCGCGAGGCCGAGCAGATCGCCCGCCTCGAACGTCTGGCCGAGGACGCCGATCTCGATCCGGCCTTCGCCAAGAAATTCCTGAACTTCGTCATCTCCGAAGTGATCAGGCATCACGAGAAGCATCTCGAAAACGGGCAGACGCCCGGCACCAAACCATGAACAGGAGATAACATCATGGCCATGAAGATCAGGCTCGCCCGCGGCGGGTCCAAGAAGCGCCCCCACTACTCCATCGTCGCCGCCGACAGCCGCATGGCGCGCGACGGCCGCTTCATCGAAAAGCTCGGCACCTACAATCCGCAACTCGCCAAGGATGACGAGAACCGGATCAAGATGGATATGGAGCGCGTGCAGTACTGGCTCGGCACCGGCGCGCAGCCGACCGACCGCGTCAGCCGCTTTCTCGAGGCCGCCGGCGTGATCTCCAAAAAGACGCGCGCCAACCCCAAGACCGGCACGCCGGGCAAGAACGCCGTGGCGCGCGCCGAATCCAAGGCAGGCAAGGCCGCCAAAGCCGCCGAGGCCGCCGCCGCGCCCGCTCCGGTCGAGGAGGCTCCGGTCGAGGCGCCTGCGGAAGCCGCCGCCGACGCCCCCGCCGAAACCTCGGCCGAATAAGACCGCCATGTCCGTCGCGGGCTCCGACCTGATCTGCCTCGGCGCCATCGCCGGGGCCTACGGGGTCCGCGGCGAGGTGCGGCTCAAATCGTTCTGCGCGGTTCCGGAATCCATCGCCGATTACGGTCCGCTGGTCACCGAGGACGGCCGCGTCTTCGACGTGGCGCTGACCCGTCCGATCTCCGGCGCCTACGCCGCGCGCCTGTCGGGTGTCACGACGAAGGAGGCCGCCGACGCGCTCAAGGGCGTGCGTCTGCATGTGGCCCGCGAGCGGATGCCCCCGCCCGACGAAGACGAGTATTACCACGCCGATCTGATCGGCGTGGCCGTCTACGACACCGGCGGCGTCCATATCGGCGCGATCAAGGCGGTCCAGGATCACGGCGCCGGCGACATCCTCGAAGTCTCGAGACCGGGCCTCGCGGAACTGCTGGTGCCGTTCACTCGGACCGCCGTCCCGACCGTGGATCTCGGCGCGGGCCGGATCATCGTCGATCCGCCCGAGGATGACGGTTGAAACCGGATCCGACCCGCTTTTCGACGCAGACGCCGCCATTCGAGAGTGAGCCTGTCTTGGATTTGGATCGACCCGTTTTCTCCATGTCCGTTCAGGCCGACCGCCCGGACATCGCACGTCCACCCCCAAGGGCGCTCGGGTCTCGCCCGCCCGCGGACGCGCGATGTCCTCTGGAAGGCGCTCAACGCTCCCGGGCCGTCGGTTCGCGCCGGCGGATCACCCGCGAAAATGCCGGTGTGACACACCTTTCCACCGGGTTAACGCGATCTGGATTGCCATCTATAATCAACACCTTAACAAAAGTGTCACGCGTGACACTTTTGACGGGTCACTACCCCGAAATGACTGAAATCCACCCCTGGACCGCCTCGATCCTGACCCTCTACCCCGAGATGTTCCCGGGCCCGCTCGGCCATTCCCTGACCGGACGGGCGCTTCAGGACGACCTCTGGCGGCTTGAGACGACCCAGCTCCGCGACTTCGCCACCGACCGCCACAGAAGCGTCGACGACACCCCCTCCGGAGGCGGCGCCGGCATGGTCCTGCGCGCCGATGTCCTCGGCGCCGCCATCGACGCCACGGCCCGCCCCGACCGCCCGACGATCTGCCTCACCCCCTCCGGCGCCCGCTTCGACCAGGCGATGGCCCGCCGCTTCGCGGACGGCCCCGGCCTCACCCTCGTCTGCGGACGGTTCGAGGGCTTCGACGCCCGCATCTTCGAGGCCCGCGACGTCGAACAGGTCTCTATGGGTGATTTCGTGATGACCGGCGGCGAGATCGCCGCACAGGCCTTGATCGACGCCTGCGTCCGACTTATACCCCGCGTTCTCGGCAATTCCGAATTGCCGGTCGAGGAATTGTTCTCGTCAGGTCTCTTGGAATATCCGCAATACACCCGCCCGACCGAATGGGAAGGTCTGAGGATACCCGACGTGCTCCTGTCGGGACATCACGGACGCATCGCCGAATGGCGGTCTTCCCAAGCGGAGAGGCTGACAAAGGAACGTCGTCCCGACCTCTGGCGGGCCTTCGAGGCGCAGGCTTTGAGGCGGCACCCGGCAGGAGAAGCGGAGCTCTCGGACGCGCAGACCACCGCCGCCAAAGGCGGGAAAGACAAGGACGACACGACATGAACATCATCCAGCAGCTGGAGGCCGACCAGATCGCGGCCCTGGCCAAAGACATCCCGGACTTCGCCCCCGGCGATACCATCCGCGTCGGCTACAAGGTGACCGAGGGCACCCGCAGCCGCGTTCAGGCCTACGAGGGCGTGTGCATCGCCCGCAACAACGGCCGCGGCATCGGCGCCAGCTTCACGGTCCGCAAGATCTCGTTCGGCGAAGGCGTCGAGCGCGTATTCCCGCTCCACAGCCCGAACATCGCCGAGATCACCGTGGTCCGCCGCGGCAAGGTCCGCCGGGCCAAGCTCTACTACCTGCGCGACCTGCGCGGCAAATCCGCCCGTATCGTCGAGAAGACCAACTACCGGCCCAAGGCCGAAGCCAAGGCCTGAGGAGCACCGCGATGAAAAGCGACATCCACCCCGCATACCACAACATCGAGATCAAACTGACCGACGGCAGCAGCTACATGAGCCGCTCGACCTATGGCGAGGAGGGCTCGGTCCTCACGCTCGAGATCGACCCGTCGGTCCACCCGGCCTGGACCGGCGGCACGTCCCGCCTGATGGATACCGGCGGCCGCGTCTCGAAGTTCAAGAAGAAGTACGAGGGCCTCGGCTTCTGATCTTTCGGCCCCCGGCCGGACCGATTATCATCGAACGGCGCGCCCCGCAGGCGCGCCGTTTTTCTGTCCGATCTGCCGGGATACCCGCATGCCCCACATAATCGTCATGGGAAACGAGAAGGGCGGATCGGGAAAATCCACCTCGGCAATGCACGTCATCACCGCGCTCGCCCGGGAAGGCCGCGCCGTCGGAGCCATAGACCTCGACCTGCGCCAGCAGAGCCTGTTCCGCTATCTCGACAACCGCGCCGATTATTGCCGCCGTCACCGCATGGACCTGCCCACCCCCCGCCGCGCGCAACCCGTCCCCAGCGCCGCCGACAGCAGGGCGGAGGCGGAACGCGAAGACCAGGCCCGCTTCGACGCGGTGATCGCCGACCTCTCGACCGACTGCGAGGTGATCCTGATCGACTGCCCCGGTTCGCATACCGGTTTCGCCCGGATGGCCCACGCCATCGCGGACACGCTGATCACGCCGATGAACGACAGCTTGGTCGATTTCGACCTGCTCGCCCGCCTCGATCCCGAAACGGGCGACATCAAAGGTCCGTCGATTTATTCCGAGATGGTCTGGCAGGCCCGCCAGGCGCGGGCCGCGACCGGCCGCAGGCAAATGGACTGGGTCGTCCTGCGAAACCGGATGGCCGCGCTCGACGCCCGCAACAAACGCCGCGTCGGCACCGCGCTTGAAAAGCTCGCGACCCGCATCGGGTTCCGTCTGGTGCCGGGCTTCTCCGAGCGGGTGATCTTCCGGGAACTGTTCCTGTCGGGACTGACCCTGATCGATCTTAAGGAAACCGATCCCGCCGCGATGACCATGTCGAACATAGCCGCCAGACAGGAACTCCGCGACCTTATGCGGTCGCTCGATCTCCCGGAAGCGGCCGGAGCCGCCGCCTGAACGGACTCAGATGCCGGGCGCGAGCGTCTCGCAGGTGGCGTTCTGCCGGGTGATGCTCTGGCAAGCCTGCTGCGCCGCCTGCTGATCCAGACCCACGAACTGCGCGCGGTAGACCGTGACGCCCTGCACGGACGCGGCCTCCACGCGGCGCAGGCCGCCGCTGAGGTGAGGCACGTCCTGAAGCGCCGTGGTCAGCAACTGACGCTCCGCATCCCCTTTGGACCGGAACGCGCCAAGCTGGACACCCCAGTCGTTGCCGCCCGTTGACGCGTCGCCGCGATCCGGGACCGTCACGATCGCGGCCTCGACGGACCGCTGTCGCGGCTCCGGCGTCGCGACGGCGAAAGTCGAGGCGGACCCGGCGGAAACCGCGGCGCCTCCCGCCGACGCGGTCGGGCGGGGTTCGGGCCGCCCCATGCGGGCGAGGATGCCTGCGGGCCGTCGGCTGGCCTGAGCGACTTCCAGGTCGGAATTCACCTCGGCGATGGCGGCGGCGATGATCTCGTTGCTGCGCGCGATTGGAGTATGCAGACCGATCGCGCGCGGGAGCGGACGCGAACTGGCGACGGCTGTCCGCGTTCCACCTGCCGCCGCCGCGACGGCGCGGGCGGAAGCGGCGGACCCGCGCGACTCCGGCAGAACCGCGATCGCGACGGGAGCGGCCCGCGACGGCTTCGCCGTCGGCACCGCGGCATCGGCCGTCGCTACCCTGAGCGGCGCGGGCGGGATCGCCCTTGCCGTCGCGGGCATCTCACGAAAGCCCAGATCCATAAGGCGCGCGACTTCGGCGTTGCGGCTGGCGCTTGATTTCGCGCCAAGGACCGAGACGATGACACGACGGTTTCCACGCTGGGCGGAGGAAACGAGAGCGAAACCCGCCGCGCGCGTATAGCCGGTCTTTATGCCGTCGGCGCCCGGATATGCGTCCAGCAGACGACGGTTCGTGTTGCGCACGGTCTTGATCCCGGCGGACGTCGAATTGCGGCTGAAGAGGTTGTAGTATTGCGGGAAGTCGAAATAGAGCCGCCGCCCGAGTTCCGCCATGTCCCGTGCTGTGGACATGTGACCTTCCGCGGTCAGACCATGTGCGTTCTTGAATGTCGTGCCGCTCATCCCCATCGCGCGCGCGTACTGGTTCATCAGATTGGCGAACGCGGACTCGGACCCGGCGACCGCCTCGCCCATCGCCGTGGCGGCGTCATTGGCGGATTTCACCGCGGCCGCCCGAATCAGGTAGCGGAGTTCGATGCTCTGACCGGCCTTCAGGCCGAGCTTTGACGGCGGTTCCGACGCGGCGTTCTTGGAAATCGGGATCTTCTGGTCCAGTGAGAGGCGGCCACGTTTCACCTGATCGAAAACGATATAGAGCGTCATCATCTTGGTGAGTGAGGCAGGGTGCACCCTGGTGTTCGCGTTGCTTGAGTGGAGCGCTTTTCCAGTTCGCGCATCCATCACATATGCGGCGTATTGCTGCGCGTTGGCCTCGGGTACGAAAAAAAGCACCGCGAATGCGAGCAAACACCCTCGAACCAAGGTTTGGGTCATCACTGCCTCCGGCGCCGATGGCGCCACGCCTCAGGGTTTACGCAGTCACTAAGCCGAACTGCTTTATTTTTCTTTAACGTAGCACGGGTTCGAATGGACGAAAACAGTTTTATCCAAGGGCTGCGAAGCGCCGGATGCGGTGCCCGCAAAACTTTTTTGACGCACTGCAACATGAACTCTTGACGCACTGCAGCATAGGCACTAATTCTGCTTCCATCGAAACATGATTAAACCGGAGGGTCAGATGACCACGCGCGCAAGCACCGCCAAAGCCGCAGCCACCAAGCAGACCGAGACCAATGTCGCGGACGTCGCCGAAATGATCAAAGAAGCCACGAGCAAGGTTGAGACCATGGCCGCCGATACGCAGAAGACCGTCACCGAGCAATTCGACAAGGTCTCCAAAAGCCTCGAAGGCATGACCGCATTCGGTCAGGAAAACCTCGACGCGATGGTCAAGTCGTCCGAAATCGCCGCAAAGGCCGTGGAGGGAATCGGCTCCGAGATCTCCGCTTTCTCGAAGAAGTCCTTCGAAGACGGCGTCGCGGCCGCTCAGGATCTGGCCGCGGCCAAGACCATGACCGAGCTTTTCGAAAAGCAGACCGCCTTCGCGCAGACCGCGTTTGAAGGCTGGATGCACCAGGCGACCAAGATGAACGAGATCTACGTCTCGGCCGCCAAAGAGATCACGGCCCCGCTGGGCGCGCGCATGAACGCGGCCACGGACGCGATGAAGTCTTACAGCCTGTAAATCGAGTATCTTGGTTGATCGGAAAAGGGGGCCTCGGCCCCCTTTTCTCTTTGGTCCGGTTCAATATATTACCTTGCAGTGCGCAAGGCCCATGATCGGACCCAGGTTTGCAGATGACAGGATCGGACCCCGAAAGCCCGGACGGCGCCACCGGCGTCGCCACGAGGACACGCCCGAAGACCCAGCGGCCGCCG
The DNA here is from genome assembly GCA_963698685.1 of uncultured Alphaproteobacteria bacterium. Classification (GTDB taxonomy): domain Bacteria; phylum Pseudomonadota; class Alphaproteobacteria; order Rhodobacterales; family Rhodobacteraceae; genus Amaricoccus. Next base: position 248,810 of record CAVORV010000018.1, on the reverse strand, counting down.
CTTTACAAGGTGCTGCTGCTGAATGACGACTATACGCCGATGGAATTCGTGGTTCATGTGCTGGAGCGGTTTTTCGGCATCGACCACGAGCAGGCCCAGAGCATCATGCTGATCGTCCACCGCAAAGGTCTCGCGGTCGTGGGCGTGTTCTCGTTTGAGATCGCCGAGACGAAAGTCACCCAGGTGATGGATTATGCCCGGCGCAACCAGCATCCGCTGCAATGCACGATGGAAAGGGAATAGGACGTCCGCGTCCGACCGATGCCCGCAACCGACCGCCTTGTCCTGGCGCTTCGCTCCGAAGCGCTTGTTCTCCCCGACTCGGGAAAGATCGCCGTGCTTCGTGCGACCCTTTCGGAGTTCGTCGTGTCAATGGATCCGGAGCGGATCGTCTGCGAACAGGGATTTCGCCCCGTCCATGATGATCTCGCGACACGGGGCGTCCCGGTGTCATCGCATGTCGAGGGGCCGGCCGCGGCGGTCGTCGTCAACCTGACCCGGGCGCGGGCCGAGAATCTCGGCAATGTCGGGCGCGGCCTCGCGATGCTGGAACCCGGCGGAATTCTGGTCGTGGACGGCGCCAAAACCGAAGGCGTGGACAGCCTGGCTCGGCAGGTCGGGAAAGCCATCCCGCTCGACGGGCAGTTCCCCAAGGCCCATGGACGGTCGTTCTGGCTCACGCGGCCGGAGATCCTGCCGCCCGAGATCGCCGAATGGGCCGCGGGCGGGGAAACCGCGAAGAACGCCGCCGGGTTCGTGACGGGGCCGGGAATGTTCTCGCCGGAGCATCCCGATCCTGGCAGCGTGCGGCTTGGCGAGGCTTTGGGTGGACATCTCAAGGGACGTGTCGCGGATCTGGGCGCGGGCTGGGGATGGCTGGCGCAGGAGGCGCTGCAGCGTTGCCCCGCGATCACCGCGATCGACCTTTACGAGTTGGAGGCTTCGGCGCTGGACGCCGCGCGGATCAATGTCGTCGATTCGCGCGCCTCGTTCCATTGGGCGGACGTGACGCGGCTTGGCAGGGAGTTCGGGGCCGTATGACGCGGTGATCTCAAACCCGCCGTTCCATCAGGGGCGCGCTGCGGAGCCCGAGCTTGGCGTGGCGTTCATCGCGGCGGCGGCGCGGATCCTCAAGCCGGGCGGGCGGCTTCTGATGGTGGCGAACCGGCAGCTTCCCTACGAGGCGGCGCTGACGGCGCGGTTCCGGCAGTGGGAGCGGCTGCACGAGGACGGGTTCTACAAGGTCGTGATGGCGCAGGGGCCGAAGCGGGACGGCGCCTCCCGGTAGCCTCCGGTTGCCGGGTCCGGGCAGGCCGGAGTAGACATCGATCAAAGGAGACCCGCCATGACCGATCCCGTCGATCTGACCGCCGCGCTCGTGCGCTGTCCGTCCGTCACGCCAGCGGAGGGCGGGGCGATCGAACTGCTCCAACGGATGCTGGCGGAGGCCGGGTTCCGGACGGAGCGGGCGGACCGGAACGGTATCGCGAACCTTTACGCGCGCTGGGGGAAAAACGGACCGGTTCTGGGCTTCAACGGGCATACGGACGTGGTGCCGACGGGTGATGTTTCGGCCTGGAAGCATGATCCCTTCGGGGCGGAGATCGCGGGCGGGATGCTCTACGGGCGGGGCGCGGCGGACATGAAGTCGGGTGTCGCGGCGTTCGTCGCGGCGGCGGTGGACTTCGTGAGCGAGACGCCGCCCGACGGCAGCGTGGTCATCGCGATCACCGGCGACGAGGAGGGCGACGCGACGGACGGGACTGCGGCGATCCTCGACTGGATGGCGGAGAACGGCGAGCGGATGGACCATTGCCTGGTGGGCGAGCCGACCTGTCCCGAAGTGATGGGCGAGATGATCAAGATCGGGCGGCGAGGGTCGATGACCGCCTATCTGCGCGCCTACGGGGTGCAGGGGCATGCGGCCTATCCGCATCTGGCGAAGAACCCCCTGCCCGCGCTGGTCCGGCTGCTCGACCGGCTGGCGGCGCGGAAGCTGGACGGGGGGACGACGCATTTCGATCCCTCGACGCTGGCGATCACGACGGTGGATACCGGCAATCCGGCGAACAACGTCATTCCGGCGGAGACGCGCGCGACGGTGAACATCCGGTTCAATGACGCGCATGATTCGGCCGAGCTGTCGCGCTGGATCGAGGAGGAGGCGGACCGGGCGGCCAAACAGTTCGGCGTGGGGATCGCGGCGCGGTTCACGGTGTCCGGCGAGAGCTTCGTGACGCCGCCGGGGCCGTTCACGGATCTGGTCGCGGCGGCGGTGGAGGCGGAGACCGGGGTGAAGCCGAAGCTCTCGACCTCGGGTGGCACGTCGGACGCGCGGTTCATCAAGGATCATTGCCCGGTGGTGGAGGTGGGCCTGGTCGGCGCCACGATGCACAAGGTGGACGAGCGGGTCGCGGTGGCGGACATCGTGACGCTCAAGGGTATCTACGGGCGCATCCTGCGCGACTATTTCGCCCGAAACGGGGTGTGACCCGCGCACTGCGACACGCGTGTCGATCTTATTATCTAATTGATTTCAAAAGATTTTTAGAATCGCGTTAACCGCGTGGAAAGGTGTGTGACACACCCGCCGTGCGCGCCTCCGGGCCTATCAGACGAGGGTCCGGTCGCCCGGAGACTAAGACGGAAGGCGGGAGGGATGAGGATTTCTCCGGAAGCGCGCAGATCGGAGTACGCCTGCCCCGGGTGGTTAATCGCGGTCGGATCGGACATGTGGCGCTTGAAATCGCCGATCATCAAGGTCGGCGAAGAGGTCGGATGAGATGCTCGGTCGCCGCCATCCCGCCAACGACATGCCCGGCGTGGTCTTCGACGTATGCCTTGTGGGCCGCGGAGCCGACATAGCGGCGAAAGGAATTTATGTCATGAAAATCGGCGACCAGCGCGCTGTCGTGGTGATTCGGGCCGCTGCCGACGTTCGCCCCGAGCGTGAACGAGAGGATCTCCGAGCTCGCTTCGCACATGGCAAGCAGCGCGTCGCGCCAAGCTTGGCGCCGCTCTTCGGTGGCCTCCGATTTGAACGTCGACAGGACGATATGGCGAAGCATGGGCGTTCTCCAGATGATGCGTCGGGCGCGATCGAGCCGCGCAGGATTCCGTCGATCCGCGCCGTCAGGCGATCATCGGGCCGGAGGCCTCGCCGACGCTCGCCATGCCGATCCCGCCAACCCCAACGCAGCCAAAACGGCCGTCTGAATTCCCGGTCTCATTTCACCCCTGCCCGATCCGGCACATCAGGGCGCTTGGAATGACCGGCCCCGCTCCGAATGACAACCACAAGCATGGCGAGGTCGCCGTCGACGGCTCAGGCGACCTCGTAACGATCTGCGGGAAAGGGTCGCGATCAGGCGCTCGGACGAACCCTCCCGCGCAGCGCGCCGAGGCCGCCGAGGGCCGCGCCGAGCAGCCAGATCGACGCCGGCAACGGGACCGGGGCCGGCGTCGGGGCGGCCGACAGGGTCTCGTAGCGCAACCCGGCGGCGGCGCCTTCAGCGAACCCGGCCCAATAGGTGTGGTCGTCTTTGAATGTCCCGTCCTCGTTTACGGACCAGAACGCGTCGCTCCCGATGCCGAAGAGATCGAGATACCTGGCCTTGTCGGTGTCGCCTTTGAGCTCGAGGTCCAGCCACGCCGTCGCGAAATGCTGCCCGACATTGTTCATGAACACCGTGTCCCACACCGCGTCGGTGTAGTGGCCCGAGACGCCGGCCGCGAAGGACTCCTCCGGGGCGGGCATCGGGGCGACGGTGTTGTGGCTGCCGCCCTCGAATGTCAGCAGCGACCGGTCGATGCCCGTCGCGCCTTCCCAGATCGCGCGCACGCCTTCCTCGTAGAGCGATACGGTGTCGTTGGAGCCCGCGATGAACAGCATCGGGATCTCGATGCCGGCCAGGCCTTCGGTATCCCAGAATCCGGTGTTCATGCCCCACGGGCCGATCGCCACGGCGGTCTTGATGCGAGGGTCTGGAAGCGCCTCGTGCGTCTCGCTGCCCGCCTGGTGGATGCCGAGCGTGCCCTGCGGGCCGCCCCACGGGTAGGCGACGGAAGCCTCGGTCACGCCGCCGCCCGCCGTGATGATCGCGCCATAGCCCCCCATCGAATAGCCGATCAGACCCGTGTTGTCCGTGTCGATCATGCCGGCGAGATCGGAGGCGTCGTCGGCGTTGATCCGCGCCATTTCGTCAAGGACGAACAGCTGGTCCAGCGGCCGGTTCACGAGCGTCGATCCGAAAGCCGCCTGGGTGCGGTAGGTCGAATCGGTGTGGTCGATCGACGCGACGACGTAGCCTTTCGACGCGAGGTTCTCTCCCAGATGCGACATCAGGAAGCGGTTGCCGGGATAGCCGTGGCTGAGCAGGACCAGGGGATAAGGGTCGGCGGTCGCCGCCGGGGCGGCATCGCGCATCGCGCGGCCGATCAGGCTTACTTCCGTCGTGCCGTCGCGCAGATAGGCCTTGAGCGTCGTGTCGCCCGTCGCGCCTGCGGCGGCGGGATACCACATCTCGACCGTCAGGGGGCGGTCGTAAACCGGGAACTCGGCGGGCTTCTCGCCGGCGGGATCGATCGCCTTGATGTCGATCTGGCCCTTGTTCACCAGTTCGATCTGGCGCACGCCGACGGGCAGCGCGCCATAGGCCGACAGTTCGGGCGCGTCGGGCGATTGACCGTCGATCCGGTTCTCCGCCGCCAGGGGCGTCGCGGCCGCTGCCGCGAGCAGGGCCGTCTTCAGGGCGATGCGTCTCATGCGTATTCCTCACCGGTTGCCGTGGTTCACCCCACGTTCGCGGAAAGGTTAACAGGAATTGAACACGGCTCCATGACTTAATCGCATGACGCGTGTGAAACCGGTCAGGAGATCGTCGCGCCCTGCCCCGATCCGACGCTGACCATGCCGAGGCCCCGGTCCGGGACCTGAGTGCCGGGGGCGAAACCGGTGGTGTTCGCGCGGGAGCGGAGGCGGGCTTCGACGGTGGCGGCATTGCGCGGGACGGCCTCGCCCCGGACCTGTTCCCAGAGGAGCGCCGCGACGCCCGCGACGTGCGGGCAGGCCATCGAGGTGCCGCGCAGGGCGCGCAGGCCGCCGCCGGCATTGGCGGAGAGGATGTTGACGCCGGGGCCGGTGATGGTGGCGAAGGTGTTGGAAAAGTCGGCGATGCGCCAGCCGGCGGGGTCCTCGCCGGCGGCGGCGACCGAGATCACGCCGGTCGCGGCGGCGGGCAGGCCGGCGGCGATCTCGAAATCGGGGTTCTCGCCCCGGCGGCTCTCGTTGCCGGCGGCGGCGATGACGAGCGTGCCGGAGCCGAAGGCGGCGCGGGCGCGGACGAGATCCATCAGCGCGTCGAACATCCGCAGGTTGCCGCGATAGCCTTCGAGCGCCGCGGAGGTCGCGAGGTCGGCGGGCCAGCCGGCGTCGATCAGGCGCTCCACCAGACCGGGGAAGTCGAAGCCGAGCGACATGGAGATGACGTCGGCGCCCGCCTCCGCGGCCCAGGAGATGGCGGAGAAGATCATCTCGGAACTGCCGGAGCCGTCATCGGCCAGCACCTTGCCGATCAGCGCGTCGGTCACGCCGGGGGCGACGCCGATGCGGGTGCCGTCGACGTCCGAGCCGAAGATCGTGCCCGCGCAGTGGGTGCCGTGGCCGTTGCCGTCGCCGTCGCCCGTGGCGGTGAAATCGCGCTGGACCAGCGACATGCCGGCGAAGGCGGGGTGGGTCGCGTCGATGCCGGTGTCGAGCACGGCGACCTTGACGCCGGCGCCTGTCAGCCCGGTCGCGTCGGCGCCGACAGCGGAGACGCCCCAGGTCGCGGCGCCCGTCGGCGCGGGTCCAGGCTCGTCGAAAGGCGCTATCAGGGTGATCGGCATGACGGGGGTCATCATCAGGACTTCGGGATCGCGGGCGAGATCGGCCGCCTCGGCGGTGTCCATGCGGCCGATCTGGATCTCCGGATCAGGGGCGCGTTCGCCTCGCGAGCGGGTCGCGGGACCGGTGTCGCGAAGCGAGTGGTCCCACAGGACGGCGCGTGTCTGGAGCATGTCGGGTCCCTCCCCCTGATGATCGGAGAAAGGGTATCACGGACCAGGGGCGAACCCCAAACGGTCGCTCAGGTGTTGAAGAGGAAGTGCAGAACGTCGCCGTCACGGACGTGGTAGGTCTTGCCCTCGGCGCGCATCTTGCCGGCCTCCTTGGCGGGCTGTTCGCCGCCGAGGGAGACGAAATCATCGTAGGCGATCGTCTCGGCGCGGATGAAGCCGCGCTCGAAATCGCCGTGGATCACGCCGGCGGCCTGGGGGGCGGTGGCGCCTTCGGGGATGGTCCAGGCGCGGGCCTCTTTGGGGCCGACGGTGAAATAGGTCTGGAGGCCGAGCAGCTTGTGGCCGGCGGTGATGATGCGGTCGAGGCCGGATTCCGAAAGGTCCAGCGAGTCGAGGAACTCGTCGCGTTCGGCGTCGTCGAGCTGGGCGATCTCCTCCTCGATGGCGGCGGAGATGACGACGCTGGCCGCGCCGGTGTCGGCGGCCATTTTCGCCACGGCCTGCGAGTGGGCGTTGCCGGTGGCGGCGGCGGCCTCGTCGACATTGCAGACGTAGAGCACGGGTTTGGATGTCAGGAGCTGAAGGTTGCGCCAGATTTTGCCATCCTCGGCCGAGACCTCGACGGTGCGGGCGGGATGGCCGGCCTCCAACGCGTCCTTGGCGAGGAGAAGCAGGCGGTTCTGGTCGGCGGCATCCTTGTCGCCGCCCTTCAGTTTTCGCACGAGGCCCGCGAGGCGCTTCTCGACGCTTTCGAGATCGGCGAGCATCAGTTCGGTCTCGATGGTCTCGGCATCGGCGATGGGATCGACGCGGCCCTCGACATGGGTGACGTCGTCGTCCTCGAAGCAGCGCAGGACGTGGGCGATGGCGTCGCATTCGCGGATGTTGGCGAGGAACTGGTTGCCGAGGCCCTCGCCCTTGGACGCGCCTTTCACCAGGCCCGCGATGTCGACGAAGGTCATGCGGGTCGGGATGATCTGTTTGGATTTGCCGATCTCGGCCAAGGTGTCGAGGCGGGCGTCGGGCACGTTCACCTCGCCGACGTTCGGTTCGATGGTGCAGAACGGGAAGTTCGCGGCCTGGGCGGCGGCGGTGCGGGTGAGCGCGTTGAAAAGCGTGGATTTGCCGACATTGGGCAATCCGACGATCCCGGTCCTGAATCCCATGCTGCGCGTCTCCTTGAGCGTCCGGCGGGCATGTAGGGCGCGGGGCGCGCGGCGGTCAAGGCGGGGCGGTGTTGATTTCCCCGCGCGGGCGTCGCATGGAGGGCGGCCATTTGACGGAGAGCCCCATGACACGGATCGAACGGAAATTCGCGGCGCTGAGGGCCGAGGGACGCAAGGCGTTCGTGTCGTTCGTGATGGCGGGCGATCCGGATTACGACACGTCGCTGGAGGTGATCCGGGGCCTGCCGGGCGCAGGGGTCGACGTGATCGAGATGGGGATGCCGTTCACCGATCCGATGGCGGACGGGCCGGCGATCCAGCTGGCCGGTCAACGGGCGCTGGCGGGCGGGCAGAACATGGACCGGACGCTGGCGATGGTCGCGGCGTTCCGCGAGGGGGACGACGAGACGCCGATCGTGCTGATGGGGTATTACAACCCGATCTATTCGCGTGGTGTAGAGAAGTTTCTGGCGGACGCCAAGGCGGCGGGCGTGGACGGGCTGATCGTGGTGGACCTGCCGCCGGAGGAGGACGAGGAGCTGTGCCTTCCGGCGCAGGCGGCGGGGCTTAATTTCATCCGGCTGGCGACGCCGACGACTGACGACCGGCGTCTGCCGAAGGTGCTGACCAACACGTCGGGGTTCGTCTATTACGTCTCGATCACCGGAATCACGGGGGCCGCGCAGGCGAATGCCGAGGCCGTCGCGCCGGAGGTGGCGCGTATCAAGGCGGCGACCGATCTGCCGGTCTGCGTGGGGTTCGGGATCCGGACGCCGGAGGGCGCGGCGGGGATCGCGCGGGTCGCGGACGGGGCGGTTGTAGGCTCGGCCATCGTCGAGCGGCTCGGTGCCGGCGAGCGGCCCGAGGCGGTGCTGGACTTCGTGCGGTCGCTGGCGGCGGGCGCGCATTCCTGAGTTCGGCCATTCGGCCGAACCGGGGAAAAACAGAAAACCTCTCAGCCGATGCGGTAATTCGGGCTTTCGCGAGTGATCTGCACGTCGTGCACGTGGCTTTCGCGCAGTCCGGCGCCGGTGATGCGGACGAAGGCGCAGTCGGTGGTCATTGCCTCGATCGTGGCGTTGCCGGTGTAGCCCATCGCGGCGCGCAGGCCGCCGACGAGCTGGTGCAGGACCGCCGAAACGGCGCCCTTGTAGGGAACCTGGCCCTCGATGCCCTCGGGCACGAGTTTCTCGGCGCTCGCCTCCTTCTGGAAGTAGCGGTCGGCGGAGCCGCGGGCCATCGCGGCCATGCTGCCCATGCCGCGGTAGGATTTGAAGCTGCGGCCCTGGTAGAGGATGACCTCGCCGGGCGCCTCGTCGGTGCCGGCGAGGATCGAGCCGATCATCGCGCAGCGGGCGCCGGCGCCGATGGCCTTGGCGAAATCGCCGGAGAACTTGATGCCGCCGTCGGCGATCACGCCGTGGCCGGTTTTGCGGGCCTCGGCGGCGCAGTCGACGATGGCGGTCATCTGTGGGACGCCGACGCCGGCGACGATGCGCGTGGTGCAGATCGAGCCGGGGCCGATGCCGACCTTGACCGCGTCGGCGCCGGCGTCGATGAGCGCGCGGGTGGCGTCGGCCGTCGCGACGTTGCCGGCGACGATCTGGGCGTCGGGGGCGTGTTTCTTGAGGCGTTCGACGGCCTGGGCGACCGAGATGGAATGGCCGTGAGCGGTGTCGATGACGATGAGGTCGCAGCCGGCCTCGACGAGGGCGGCCGAGCGCTCGAAGCCCGCGTCGCCAACGGTCGAGGCGGCGGCGACGCGCAGGCGGCCGAACTCGTCCTTGCAGGCGAGGGGATTGAGGACGGCCTGTTCGATGTCCTTGATGGTCAGCAGGCCGGTCAGGCGGCCTTCGCTGTCGAGGACCAGCAGCTTCTCGATGCGGCGAGCCTGCATGAGGCTTTTCGCCTCGCCCAGATCTGCGGGCTCGCGCAGCATGGCGAGATTTTCGGAGGTCATCATGACCTTCACGGGCGTGGAATTGTCGCTCGCGAAGCGCATGTCGCGGTTGGTGACGATGCCGAGCACTACGCCGGTATCGTCGACGACCGGGAAACCGGTGACGCGGTAGCGCTCCTGAAGGGCCTTGGCGTCGGCGAGGGTCTGGTCGGGGCGCAGGGTGACGGGGGCGTAGACGACGCCGGAGACGAAGCGCTTGACCCGCTGGACCTCGGCGGCTTGGTCCTCGACGGAGAAGTTGCGGTGGATGACGCCGAGGCCGCCGGACTGTGCGAGCGCGATGGCCATCTTCGCCTCGGTGACGGTGTCCATCGCGGCGCTGATCAGCGGGATGTTGAGCGCGATCGTCGACGTGAGATGCGTCCGCGTGTCGGCGGTGCCGGGCAGGACCTCGGACGCGCCCGGAACCAGCAGCACGTCGTCGAACGTCAGGGCCTCGCGCAGTTCCATGGGAGCCTCCGGATAAAGATCGCGTCTGGCCGCGTCCTATCCCACGCTTGGCGGGGAATGGAAAGAGCCGGGGCGGAGCGCGTCAACACACGCGGGCAGTCACGCGTGGCGCTTATGCTAAGCATATGATGTTACGCAGTGATCTGAACCATTATAACCTCGTGAAAACCGTCGTCACGCTTCAGATCAGGGTGATCGTGGCGGGATCCGTGTCAAGGGCGGCTCGCACGAGGAAAGGTCGGCATTCACGGATCGGACGCGTTCATTTTGCGACGGTTGGTTCAACCTCTGCATGGCCGGGCGGCCGGGTTTGAACAGACGTCCGCGAAGAAGATCGTCGACGACAGGAACATGCGAACCGAAAGATCCCCAGCAGACGGCAATCAGGCGCGCGAACCTTGACCCGGGACGTCCGGTCGGCCTTTGCTGCGGGAGTTGTTTGAGGCGTCGAGTCGATAGACCCACGCGACCTGAATCCGGCCGGATGGGCGTCAGTTCCGACCAATGCTGTCAATGTGCAGTTGTTTCGTGCCGTCAAACATGCATGTTCGGTGCATGTATTCCACGCGCGTCTCATATGCGGCTTTCCAAGATTGCGGATCGTGGCCGTCAATTGGCCGGGCGGCGCGGGCGTTCATGCGGGTGCTGGTCGACGTGACGCAGGACGGGTTGACCCGGGATGACTTTCCAGCGGCCGGCCTGCTCACGTCCAGGGCTTCATGAGCGACGACGAAGAACCGAAAGAATACGCGTCTTCGCCCTGTTCCGCGCATGAATTCGATGACGCCAAGAGGGCGGAGTGGCGGCGCGACATGCGCGCGCGGCTGATCGAGGCGCGGCTGGCGATCCCGGCGGAGGAGCGCGCCCGCGCGGCCGCCGAGGTCGCCGCGACGCTCGGGCGCGTGGTGCGGCCGCGACCCGGCATGACGATCGGCGTCTACTGGCCGTTCCGGGGCGAACTTGACCTGCGGGGATGGATGGCGGACGCGCATGGCGCGGGTGCCGGGATGGCTCTGCCGGTCGTGGTGAAAAAAGCCGCGCCGCTGGAATTCCGCCCTTGGTCGCCCGGCTGCGCGATGACGCGCGGCGTCTGGAACATCCCCGTTCCCGCCGAGGGGCCGCCGGTCATTCCGGACGTTGTGGTGGCGCCGCTGGTGGGGTACGATGAGGGGTGCTACCGGCTCGGATACGGCGGCGGTTTCTATGATCGGACGCTGGCGGGTCTGGACCCACGACCTCTGGTGGTGGGCGTCGGACTTGACATCGCGATGATGCCGAGCATCCGTCCGCAGCCCTTCGACATCCCGATGGACGTGATCGTGACCGGGCCGGAGGCGGTCTTCCGGCAGGAGGGCTGAGCCGACCCGGTGCGTCCTGCCGCCAACGCGATGAATTCGAGACTTTCGCCATCACGTTTTGTGTTGGGGTGGCGGCGAGGCAAGCTGTTGAAAAGGCGTCGGTGTCGAAGGCTGGAATCCGGCTTAAAAGCGGCTGGAAACAGGCTTGCCAAATGGCTTGCTTTTCGGAGGGGCGGGATGGCCGGGCCGCCGGCTCTTCCGTTGATCCGGTCCGGATATCGGACGGAACCGACCGTCCCGCCAACTCGCTGATCCAGAGCGCGTCCGGAAAGGAGAGCCGGCCGCTCACATCTGCGCGGCGGACGGCCGGGGAGAGCCCGTTTTTTTCGGTTTCCTGTTTCGCGGCGAACGCCTGGTTGCGAGAAATTGCCAGATGGCGGCCGAGATGGCCGCCACGCAGCGCGTTTTCGAATCAGCGGGGCTGATTGCCTGCGCCTCGCCGCTCCGATCAGAAATTCCGTCCAAGCGGGGGAAACGGCGGACCGTCATGACGGCGGCTCAGGCCGATGTCTCTTAGAAAATGCTCATTGGCGTAGCGGAGGTCGATTTTCGAGATGCGGCGCGACCTGAAGAGATGTTTCAGCAGTGTCAGAGGAAGGCGCAGGCCGCGCGTGGGCGACGAGGCGAACGCGAGGGAGGGCTGATGTGTGGAGATATCGGTCATGGCGGGCATCCTTCTGAAGAACTTGCCGGAATGGCTGGTCAGTGAAACCAGACTGGCAGGGGGAAGGCTGCATGTCCTGAAGCGGCCCAAATCGATCCGAAAGCTTCGGAAACGTTCGGAACCGATCTGCAAGCGACGAGGGCTCGAACCCGAAGGGCTCGGTCGAACACCTACTCCGTCGCGTCGGCCGCGCGCGCATCGAGTTCGCGAACGAGGCGCTGAAAGCGTGGAAGATCGCGCAGGGAGTTGAGGTCGTTATCCTGCCTTATCCAGACGGAGAAGGTGACGGGGTCGACCCGCGGGAAGCAGGCTTCGAGCGTGACGAGCGCGGTCTCCGTTTCGCCGAGAAGCGCCATTGCGCAAGCGATGTTGTAGTCGATGCTTGGATCATCGGGATCAACGGCCTTGACCCGCAGAGCCCATTGCCTGGCGCGTTCGGCTTCGCCCAGTTTCGCAAGAGCACCGACCCCGCTGATCAATGCGTAAGAATCCGACGAATTCTCGGACAGTGCGCGTTCCGCCCGCGCCAGTGTGCGGCGGGCTGCGTTGAGCGCCTTCTCAAGCTGGCCTGTCGCCTTGTAGCACATCGCGAGATGGGAAGTGGCCGCCAGATCCGCTTCCGAAAGTTCGGTTGCGCGTTCCCAGTGCACAATGGCATCGGCGTGCCGTCCGGTTTGAAAACACGAACGGCCATAGTGAAAGCGCACGTCGTAAGAATCCGGGTCGAGTTGAAGCGAGCGTTCGTGAAGCTCGAAAGCCTCGTCGAAGCGACCAAGACCGGCGAGGACGAAGGCCTTGGCCGCAAGAGCCTCAGACAGATCCGGATTCAGAGCGAGGGCGCGGTCAGCCGCTTGGAGGCCATGTTCAGCCGAGGCCGAAAGAGCGTGAAGCCCGGTCTGACTGATCGCGAGAAGTGCCCATGCCAGATCATAATTCGGGTCGATTTCAAGCGCCTTCTGAGCGAGGCGGCTGGCGATTGCGAAGTTGTGCCTGTCCAGACGCGTGTGGTGATAGCGCGCTTGAAGATAGATTTCATAGGCTTCGGAGTTGTCGGTCGGACGCGACTGGATCGCCACGCGTTCCGACGGGACAAGCCTTATCCTGAGTGCGGCGACGATGGCCTCGGCAATCTCATCCTGGAGATCGAAGATGTCGGTCAGGTCGCGGTCGAAGCGATCCGCCCAGATCGGATGCCCGGTCGCGCCGTCAACGAGTTGGGCGTTGATGCGAATTCGACTGCCGGACTTGCGCACGCTGCCCTCGACCACATGGGTCAGACTCATGCGCCGGGCGATTTCCGCAACGTCGATGGCGCGTCCCTTGAAGGTGAAGGCCGTGTTTCGGGCGACCACGGAAAGGGAGGCGACCTTGGTGAGGTCGGTGATGACGTCTTCGGTGATACCGTCGGAGAAGTACTCCTGATCGGGGTCGTTCGAGGTATTGGCGAACGGAAGCACAAGGATTCTGGGGGCGGTGTTCCCGGGTTTTTCGGTGTTCGGCGCCGGGGCGGTTGTGTCCTCCTCAACGGAAAGCACGAACTGGTAGCCCCGGCCCGGTATCGTCGCCAGCGACTTGGGGCCAAGCGCCTTTCGCAGGGCCGAGACCTGAACGGTCAGATTGCTTTCTTCGACCGCGATGTCCGGCCAGACGGCGTCGAGTATCTCGTCCTTGGTAAGGATGCGGTGACGGTTCGCAACGAAGAAGCTCAACATGTCGAAAGCTCGGGCGCCGAGAGGCATTTCGACCCCGTCCCGGGTCAGCTTGCGCTCTTCCGGCGCCAGGATGAAATCGCCGAAGCGGAAGGTTGACACTGATTCCTCTCCCGGATCGGCTTTCGACTACCCCTGGTCCCAGTCTGGTATCATGGCTGCGAACGTGCAGGCAGATCCTAAAACAAGATCCCTGCCTGATACCCTTTCAGGCACGGACCGGCCAACCTCCGTCATCGACCTTCGTACTTTCTTGCGCGTGACGTTCGGCGCCGGGAACGGCGTCTCAACCGTTGCCGCCGCCCAGCAGGAAGACGTGGAGCGCGACCGGGCCGTGGGCGCCGAGCTGCAGCGTCTGGCCGATATCGGCGGAGCGCGAGGGGCCGGTGACCATGTTGATGGTGCGCGGGTCGAGGCCGCGTTCGCGCCAGGAGGCCCAGAAATCCTCGAAACCGGCGCGGATGTCGGATTCGCGCAGTACGACGAAATGCGTCTCGCCGAGGAAGGTGAGCGTGACGGGATTGTCGGGACCGGAGGCGAGGACGAGCGTGCCGAGCTCGGCGAGGCCGAATTCGGCGCGGCTGAGGGTGGCGGGCTCCTCCATGCGGCCGGGGCCGACGCTCGGCTCGATGGCGCCCCAGTCGAGACCCTTGAACATCGGATCGGTCCCGGTGCGGATGGCGGCGGGCAGGTTGCGGTTGCGCAGTTCGTGGGCCAGCGATGCGGGAAGCCGCGAGAGGTCGGGAACCCGGCTGATCGTGGCCTCGACGGCGCCGAGTTTGTTCATGAACTGCGTCACGCGCGCCGATCCGCGCGACGAGGCCTGGTGCGGCGCGGGGCCGGAGGGCGGTTTGGCGAGGCGCGAGGCGACCTGGACCTCCCGGTCGGCGGAGGGTGCGCGCCCGTCGCGGCGGAGCGCACGCGGGCGAGGATGCGGTCTCGGGCGGCGCTCATCGCTTGCCGGCCTTCCACTGGGCCATGAAGGTGCCGCCCTGGGGCGCGGGAAAGTCCCGTTGGCCGGTCCAGCCGCCGGCGAACGGCAGCGAGGCGATGCGGCCTTTGGAGCCGCTCATGGCCCGGAGCGCGGCGGTGCCGACGGCGGTGGCACGACGGTAGACCCACGGGCGTTTGGCGAACCAGGCCCAGAGGCCGAGGCCGTGGCGGACGGCGGAGGGTGTGAGGCGTTTTTCGAATTCGCGCGCGCGCCAGCTTCGCATCATTTTCGGGAGCGGGATGCGCATCGGGCAGACCTCGGCGCAGCGGCCGCAGAAGGTGGAGGCGTTGGGGAGTTGGCCGCCCTGCTCCACTCCGATGAGGCTCGGGGTCAGCACGGCGCCCATCGGGCCGGGATAGACCCAGCCGTAGGCGTGGCCGCCGACGCTCTGATAGACCGGGCAATGGTTCATGCAGGCGCCGCAGCGGATGCAGCGGAGCATCTCCTCGAACTCGGTGCCGAGCATGTTCGAGCGGCCGTTGTCGAGCAGGATGACGTGGTATTCCTCGGGGCCGTCGGGGTCTTCGGCCCGGCGCGGGCCTTTGGAGAAGGTGTTGTAGACTGTGGCCTCCTGGCCGGTGGCGCTGCGCGCCAGGACGCGCAGGATGGTGGAGGCGTCGTCGAGCGTCGGGACGATTTTCTCCAGCGAGGCCATGACGATGTGGACGCGCGGCAGCGATTGGGAGAGGTCGCCGTTGCCCTCGTTGGTGACGATCACCGAATGGCCGGTCTCGGCGATCAGCATGTTGGCGCCGGTGATGCCGACCTCGGCCTCGAAGTATTTCTCGCGCAGGACGCCGCGGGCCTCGCGCTGGATCGAAATCAGCTCGGTGAGATCACGATCGGGGGGCAGGTGCGTGTGGGCCTTGCGGAAATCGGCGCGGACCTGGTCGACGGTGACGTGGATGGCCGGGGCGATGATGTGGGACGGGCACCTCGCCGCGCAGCTGGATGATGTACTCGCCGAGATCGGTCTCGACGGGTTTGATGCCGTTGTCGGCGAGGAAGTCGTTGATCCCGCATTCCTCGGAGATCATCGTCTTGCCCTTGTTCACGGTCTTGGCGCCCGCCTTGCGGCAGATGTCGAGCGTGATGTTCGCGGGCGTCCTCGGCGGTTTCGGCCCAGTGGACGTGGCCGCCGCTCTCGATGACCTTCTTCTCGTATTCCTCGAGATAGAGGTCGAGGTTGGCCAGGACGTGGTTCTTGATGTCGCGGGCCTGGTCGCGCAGGTCGTCGAATTCGGGGAGTTTGTCGCGGGCGGCGGCGCGTTTGGAGACGAAGCCGTTGCGGCCGCCGCGCAGCGCGAGCTGGAGGTTCTCGTCGTCGAGCGCGCGGCGGGCGTTGGCCTTGAACGCGGGGGTGGTGGGTTCGTGGAGGCTCATGCCGGGTCTCCGATGGCCGGCGTGTCGAGATCGCCCGCGAGCACCTCGACCACGTGACGCGCCTTGAAGGCGCGGCCCTCGCGGCTGGCCTTGCCGGCCATGTTCATCAGGCAGCCGAGATCGCCGGCGAGGACCAGATCGGCGCCGGTGGCGGCGATGTTGCGGGTCTTGTCGCCGACCATGACGTTGGAGATGTCGGGGTATTTGACGCAGAAGGTGCCGCCGAAGCCGCAGCAGACGTTGTTTTCCACCATCTCGCGCAATTCCAGTCCTTCGACCGAGCCGAGGAGCGCGCGGGGCTGGGCTTGGACGCCGAGGCTGCGCAGGCCCGAGCAGCTGTCGTGATATGTAACGGAAACCGGCGCCGCGACGGGCACGGACCTCACGCCGAGCACGTCGGTCAGGAACGAAGTGATCTCGTGGGTCTTGGCGCCGAGCGCCGCCGCGCGGGCGCGCCAGGGGTCGTCGGCGTCGAACATTTCGGAATAGTCCTTCGCGATGGTGGCGCCGCAGGACCCGGAGGGGACGACGACGTGATCGTAGCCCTCGAAAGCGTCGATCACCTGGCGGGCGATGTCGCGGGCGGTGGCGGTGTCGCCGGAATTCCAAGCCGGTTGGCCGCAGCAGGTCTGGGCGTCCGGAACCTCGACGTCGCAGCCCGCGTCGGTCAGGAGCTTGACCGTCGCGAAGCCGACCGACGGCCGGAACATGTCCACAAGGCAGGTGATGAAAAGCGCGACGCGCGGACCGGGCATGCGGACTCCTTAAAATCTCTGTGCCCAGTGGTAGTGCCCCGGACCCCGCGAGACAAGCGGCGGCGGCCGTCGAGGCTTTGCCATCGTGTCGCGGGCGGGTAGAACGGCCGGAGCAACGCGGGGACCGCACAGAATGGCTTTTCGCAGACTTGCGGCCGCCCTCGGGCCGTTTCTTCGGCGGACCGAGCCGGACAGTCCGTTCCGGCTGAACCTCAAACAGGGGCTGGGCGCGTTCGTGGCCATCGTGGCGCTCGGGCTGCTTCTCGACAGTACGGGGCTTCCGGTGCTGATCGCGCCGTTCGGGGCGAGCACGCTTCTGCTCTTCGGCCGTCCGTCCAGTCCGCTGGCGCAGCCGATCAACCTCTTCGGCGGCTATATGATCGGCGGCTCGGTGGCGTTCTTGTCGGCGGCGTTTTTTCCGGGCGTGCTCTGGGCGACGGCGGTGTCGCTCGGGGTCGGCCTGATGCTGATGACATTGCTGCGCGTGACCCATCCGCCGGCGGGCGCGATGCCGCTGATCGCTTTCCACGGCGAGGTCGATTTCCTGATGCTGGCGGAGGGGATCGCGGTTGGAGGCTCGGCGCTGGTGATCATCGCGCTGATCTGGCATCGCATTCCGCCGCGCCAGGCGTATCCCAGCAGTCCGCGCGACTATGCCGGCGCGATCCAACGCGAAGGGCTGGAGGACCCTGGCGGCTTCGGGAGCTGACGCGGATTTGACGCTTCACTTCGCGGCGCGCTTCGCCTATAGGGCGCGCTTGCGGTCTTGCACCCTTGGAGGAAGACCGCGTGATGCCAGTTTTAGGAGCACAAAATGGCTGAGACACCGGTTCTCGAGGCCGTGGCGCGCGCAGGGGTCGGCAAGGGGGCCGCCCGCACAGCACGCCGCGAGGGGATGGTCCCCGGAGTGATCTATGGTGGCGGCCAGGAGCCGCAGACCATCAACGTGGATTTCAACACCCTTCTGACACGGCTGCGCCAGGGCAAGTTCCTGTCGACGCTGCTGAACGTGAAGGTCGACGGCAAGGACAACCGCGTCATCTGCCGCGCCGTCCAGCGCAACGTGGTGAAGGATCTGCCGACGCATGTGGATTTCCTGCGCCTGAGCGAGAAGTCCCAGATCAACCTGTTCATCCCGGTCGAGTTCATCAACCGCGAGACATGCCCCGGTCTCAAGCGCGGCGGCGTTCTGACGGTCGTGCGCAACGAGGTCGAGCTGGTCGTCACGGCCGGCAACATACCCGATCACCTGACGGTCGATCTGGCCGGCAAGGAAGTGAACGACACGATCCACATCTCGGACATCACCCTGCCCAAGGGCGCGCGTCCGACGATCACCGACCGCGACTTCGTCATCGCGAACATCCAGGCGCCGTCGAGCCTCCGGTCGCAGGACGACGAGGACGAGGCCGAGACGGAAGAGACCGAAGAGGCCGCCGAGGACTGATTTCCCCGGATCGTTGTGCTAAACGGAACGCGTCGCGGCAAAATATGCCGCGGCGCGTTCGCGTGTTCGGGGGGTGGGCGTGAAGCTGCTGGCAGGTCTGGGAAATCCGGGGACGAAATACGCCCGGAATCGCCACAACATCGGATTCATGGCGGTGGAGGCGATCGCCGAGGCGCATGGATTCGCACCGTGGCGGTCGAAATTCTCAGGGTCGGTCAGCGAGGGACGGCTCGGCACCGAGAAGGTCCTGCTGCTCAAACCCGAGACCTACATGAATCTGTCGGGCGATTCGGTGCAGGCGGCGATGGGGTTTTTCAAGCTGTCGCCAAGCGATCTGATCGTGCTGCATGACGAGCTCGATCTCGCGCCCGGCAAAGTGCGGGTCAAGACCGGCGGCGGCCATGCGGGCCACAACGGGCTTCGTTCGATCGACGCGCATGTCGGGCCGGATTTCACGCGCGTGCGGCTCGGGATCGGGCATCCCGGCGACAAGCGGCTGGTGTCGAATTACGTGCTCGGCGACTTCGCCAAGGCGGACGAGGACTGGATCGAGCCGTTGCTGCGCGGGATCGCGGACGGCGCGCCGGCTTTGGCGGCCGGTGACGGGGCCGGGTTCCTGAACGCGGTGGGTCTGCGACGGCCGCCGGCGCCGGCGAAGCCGCAGGCCGAGGTGGCGCGGCCGCAGGCGGCTCCGGAGGCCGCGCCGGAGCCGCCTGTGGAGCCGGACCGGCGCAACGCGCTGCAAAAGCTGGCCGACCGGTTCCGGTGAAGGCGCGGGACGCCTTCAGCGCACAGGCGGACGCGTTCGAACGGGCGGGGTCGCCCTTCACCGCGAGGCTGTTCCGACTGATCGCGACCAGGAGCGACGCGGCGCTGACCGGGATTTCCGTTTCGCCGGATGACGGGCGGCCGGAAACCCTGCCCGAGCGGTTCGCCGCGGCGTTGCATTGGCTGGTGCTGGAGGATCGCGACGCCGGACTGTCGACGGTCTTTCCGCCGAATGACGGCGAGGTCAGCGACGCGGAGATCTGGATGGCGGTGGCGTCAGCGGTGAACGCGCATCCCCGCGCGGTCGCGGCCGGTCTGGCGCAGACGCCGCTGCGCTGCGACCCCCTGACATGCGGAGCCCTCGCGCCGGGATTTCTCACCGTCGCCGCGCTGACCGGGTTGCCGCTCGCGATGTCCCAGACGGATGCGGGCGCCGGGATCGAGCTTTGGTGGGACCGGTTCGGCTACCGGTTCGGGCCGGTGCCCTGGGGCGTCGCGGACGCGGAGGTCGACATCCGGCCGGACTGGTCGGGGCCGACGCCGCCGATGCGGCCTGTCCGGATCGCGGAGCGCGTCGGATGCGACGCGGCGCCGCCGGATCTCGCACGTCCGGCGGTCCGGATGCGGATGCTGTCGCGCGTTCCGGCGGATCAGCCGGGACGGCTGCTCCGGCTGGCCGGAGCGCTCGAGGTCGCGCGCGACGGCGGCCCGATCGTCGAGGCGGCCGACGTCACCGAATGGCTGACCGGGCGTCTCGCCAGCCCGGAGCCCGGCCTCGCGCATGTGGTGTTTCATGGCGCGGTCGGCGGCGGCGTGGCGCCGCAAGGGCGCAGGGCCATGATCGAGGTCGCCGGCGGTCAGGCCACGCGGGACGCGCCGCTGGCCTGGCTCCGTCTGGAAGCGGAACGCGGGTCTGGCGATCTGGCGATCATGCTGACGCTCTGGCCCGGCGGCGAGACGCGCGTGCTGGGGCGGAGCGACGCGGGCGCCACCCGCGTCGCGTGGAACGGCTGGGGCTGAGCGCGCCGCGTTTCACGATCGCCGCGCGCCCCGGTTTTCAGCCGTCCTTGCGGAAGAACTTCTTCTCGCGCGGTTTCCCGTCCCAGCCGGGCTTGCCGCGCGGTTTGTCATCGCGGGGCGGGGCGTCGCCGCGCGGGGCGTAGGGCTTGCCGCCGCCTTCGCGGTCTCCGCGGTACGGCTTGGCGCCGCCGGCCGCGGGGCGCGGCCCGCGGTCATCCTCGCGGAACTCCCATTTCTTCAGCATTTTGGCGTTGAACGTGTCGCGGCCGATCTTGCCCTCGTGGCACCAGAGGCAGGAGACGTTGTCCCCGTCGATCGCTTCGACCGCCATGCGCATCGAGCCGGCCGTGAGGACGACGAGATCGCCGATTTGCGGATTTTCCATAACGTGACGTGCTTCCATTGATGTGGCGGGCCGATCCCGCTCGGACGGGCCCATGTGGCCCCATGGGCTCGATCTAGGCCCTCCCCCTCGATCCCGCAAGAGATTCCAACACCGGCGCGGAGGCGGCTCGGAACCATTCCGGCCATGCGGGGTTGAGGTGCCGAGAGACTGACTGAAAGGAGACTGACATGACAAGCGTACTCGACATCAAACCGCGCGAAAACGAGGTCAAGACGGGCATCGACAGCGAGACGGCCGTCGCCGAAGGGCTGGCCGACGTTCTGGGCGACACGTACCGCCTGATGTTCAAGAGCCACGCCTACCATTGGAATGTTACGGGCCCCCTCTTCTATTCGCTGCACAAGCTGACGGAGACGCAGTACGAGGATCTGTTCGGCGCCGCCGACGTGATCGCGGAACGCATCCGGGCGCTGGGACAGCTGACGCCGATGCGGCTGGACGCGATGGCCGGCAAATCGGTGATCAAGGACCGTGACGGCGCCCCGACGGCGGGCGAGATGGTCCAGGATCTTTGTTCCGATCACGAACGGGTGGCCCACAGGCTGCACGCGCTCGCGACGCTTTCGGAAAAAAACGGCGATATCGTGACGGCGGATCTCGCGACCGCGCGCTCGGCGTTTCACGAGAAGGCCGCCTGGATGCTGCGGTCGATCATCGCGGAGTGAGAGGCGGAGGCAGAAGGGGAGACATCTGATGGACATCAACATCACCGGCATCGGCGGACTGATCCTGCTGGCGCTCGACATCTGGGCGATCATCTCGATCATCGGGTCGGGCGCCTCGACGGGCAAGAAGGTTCTCTGGGTCCTGCTCGTGCTGATCCTGCCGCTGGTCGGATTCCTGATCTGGATCTTCGTCGGCCCGCGCGCGCGGACGGCGTGAGCGACCCGAACGGCGTCGAGGTCAAGCAGGACGTCGCACGTCTGGAGCCGGACGAGGAAGCGGAAGTGCTGAGAGCCGAAAGGCTCTCGGCACGTCTCGTTTATGAGATCATCCGTCGCGACGGCACCGAGGAGCTGGAGCGGCCCACATCGTCGCTGGTCTGGTCCGGGCTCGCGGCGGGGATCATCATCAGCTTTTCCGTCCTTTCGATGGCGGTATTCCGGGCGCATTTGCCGGAGACGTCCGCGCGGGCGCTCATCGAGACGCTCGGGTATTCGGTCGGGTTCGTGATCGTGATCCTCGGGAGGCTTCAACTTTTCACGGAGAACACGATCACGACGGTGATTCCCCTGATGCGGCATCCGACCTGGTCGAATTTCCGCGCGGTCGCACGCCTCTGGGGCATCGTGCTGGCGGCGAATGTCGCCGGAACGGTGATCGCGGCCGGGTTCATGGCGATGAGCGCCGCGATCACGGCGGACGTGTTGAGCGCCGTCGGCGAAATCAGCCACCACATGATGTCGCTGTCGCCGGTCGAGATGTTCGCCCGGGGCATTCCCGCCGGCATTCTCGTGGCGGCGCTCGTCTGGATGCTGCCGTCGAGCGGCGGCAACGCGTTCTGGGTTATCGTGAGCTTCACCTGGCTGATCGCGGCGGGCGGCTTCACGCATGTGGTCGCGGGGTCCACCGAGGCCGCCTACCTTGTCCTGACCGGCGGCGCGGGCGTAGTGGACGCGGTTTTCGGGTTCTTCCTGCCGGTTCTGGCGGGTAATGTCGTGGGCGGAACGCTGGTTTTCGCGATGCTCGCGCACGCGCAGGTCCGGTGCGAAATATCCTGAAAGGCGCGTCATGAGTCCGATGGGGCACGGCGGGGAGAGTGCGGGCGACCCCGACGGGATGTTGCGGCGCGCCTCGGAGGTCGCCGTGATCGTGCTGGCCGCGCTCGCCACGATCGCGGCGCTCTGGCTCGGCCAGGCCGTCGTGGCGCCTGTGGTGCTCGCGATCTTCGTCGGGCTCATGCTGACCCCGGTGGCGATCCGGCTCGAGACGCTGGGACTGCCTCAGGGGCTGAGCGCGATCCTGCTCGTGCTTCTGTTCGTGGCCGGCTGGGCGGCGGCGACGGCCGTCCTCGCCGGGCCGGTCGGGCTCTGGGTCGAGCGGCTGCCGCTGATCTGGCGACGGCTTCAGATGCACATGAGCGACTGGCGCGAGATGATCGCGTCTTTTTCGGACTTTCGCGCGCAGCTGGGCGAAATCACCTCGAATGGTGGCGAGGTGAGCGTCGTGGTCGCCGAGGACGGCCCGGCGATCCCCGACGTCGCCTGGATGGCCCCGTCGATCCTGTCGCAGACGATCGTCTTTCTGGCGGCGCTCTATTTCTTTCTCATGACGCGGATCGCGATCCGCGAGGGGATTCTGCGGACCTGCATGACCTTCACAACGCGCGTCCGGGTGGCGCGGGTGCTGCGCGACATCCAGACGGAGATCTCGCGGTATCTCCTGACGATCTCGGTGATCAACGCGGCGCTCGGCGTCTCGGTGGCGGTGGCGTTTCAACTCTTGGGCGTGCCGTCGCCGATGCTCTGGGGCGCGCTCGCGTTCGTTCTGAATTTCATGATCTTTCTCGGGCCGATCTTCATGGTGGTGATCCTGCTCGGCGTGGGCCTGGCGACCTCCCTGACGACCGGCGGCATCCTGCTGCCGGCGCTGGTCTATCTGGGACTCAACACGCTCGAGAGCCAGTTCGTCACGCCGCAGGCGGTCGGGCGGACGCTCACGCTCAATCCGCTCGCGGTGTTCGTCACGATCGTGTTCTGGCTCTGGCTCTGGGGTCCGGTGGGCGGGCTGATCGCGGTCCCGAGCCTGATGGTCGTGCGGGTCATCTGGACGCGCGCGTTCGCGCCGGGCCTCGTCGCGCGGGCGCGCGTTCCGGCACGGCGGAACCCGGCGACGGGTCCGGCGTTTACCGATCGGAGCGCGGCGAATGGCGCCGCGTCGAAATCCTGAGGAGGACCGCATGAACTGGGACCAGATCGAAGGCAAATGGAAAGAACTCAGCGGCAAAGCCCAGCAGCAATGGGGCGAGCTGACCGACAATGACATCCAGGAGGCGAAGGGCGATCGCCGGGAACTCGCCGGCAAGATCCAGAACCGCTACGGTGTCACGAAGGAAGAGGCCGAGCGGCAGATTGACGAGTGGTCCGCCCGCATGTGATCGCGGGTCACGAAACCGAAATGGAGGAGGGTCGACATGGGAACGTTACGCGATCTGCTGGAGGCGTTCGACCCTCCCGCCCGTCTGGATGACGTCGATGACGAGATCGAACGGCTCCGCGCGCGGCTTGAGGACCTTGGCGACGAGGCCCGGTCCAAGGGCCGACGCGGATATCGCGCCGCGCGAAGGCGTATTCCTTCCGAAGGACGCCGACTCAAGCGGGAGCTGGTGCGCATGGAGCAAGCGGCCGGGTCGGCGCTCAGCGACCGGCCATTCCAGTCGGTGCTCGCGGCGTTCGGACTTGGACTTCTGATCGCAGCGTTGATCGGATTCGGATCACGCGGGAAACGCTGAGCGGGAGTGGTTCCGGAGAGGACAGGATGGGGCGGATGTCGATGACATCCGCCCCTTTTTTGTGACGCGTCTCCTCCGGGGTCAGTCGGCGAAGGAGCGCGACACGACCCGCTGGCTGATCGCGTCGGTGCCGTAATCGGACGGACCGCTGATCTGTAGCACTTCCTGAAGTTTCGTCCGCGCGCGGCTGACGCGGCTTTTGATCGTGCCGACGGCGCAGTCGCAGATCTCGGCGGTCTCCTCGTAGGAGAAGCCGGAGGCGCCGACCAGAAGCAGGGCCTCGCGCTGTTCGTCGGGAAGCGACGCGAGGGCGTGTTTGAAATCTGCCATGTCCATCACGCCGTCGTGCGACGGCGGCACGCTGAGACGCGCGGTGAACGCGCCTTCGGTGTCCTGGACTTCGCGGCCGCGTTTGCGCATCTGGCTGTAGAACGTGTTGCGCAGGATCGTCACCAGCCAGGCCTGCATGTTCGTGCCGAGCTTGAAGCTGTCCTGCTTCGCCCACGCCTTCATCACGGTTTCCTGCACGAGATCGTCGGCGCGGTCGGGACGGCCGCTCAGCGAAAGGGCGAAGGCCCGCAGGGACGGAAGAGCCGCCAGCAGCGCCTGTTTGAATGTCGGAATGTCCTGGGTCATTTCCCGTCCCGTTCCTCGGCCGCGTCGAGCTGTTCGAGAAGCTCGATGAGCGCCAGCGGGATCGCCTCGTTTTCGACTTCGGCATACATCGCCCGCAGGCGCTTCCCTATCTCGTCCTGCGGCATTTCCAAGGACGATCCGTCGCCCGGGGGCTTTCCGTTTTTCGAAGTATGGCTCATGGTTTCCCGATCGGTTTTCATGCTGCGCGCAGGTCAGTAACACGGGGACCGCGATCCGGTTCCATCCGCCGGGAACTTTTCGCGGGGAAGCGCGTTTCCGGCACTGCGTCGCCTCGGCGGCGGAACTCAGGGGAGAGAGAAGTTCATGACATTGTCCACCCGCATCGCGCCGCATCTGGCGTATCTGAGGCGGTACGCCCGCGCCGTGACCGGGTCGCAGACGTCCGGCGATGCCCATGTCGCGGCCATGCTCGAAGCCCTGATCGCCGACACCAGCCTTTTCCCGCAGGCCAGCGGCGACCGGATCGCGGTGTACCGGCTGTTCTCGGAGACGTTCGTCGGACGCCGGATCAGCATCGATGAACCGAGCTCGCCTTTCGCATGGGAACAGCGCGCGGCGCGCAATCTCGCGCAGGTCTCGCCGCGCGCGCGCCAGGCGTTTCTGCTGAAGGCGGTCGAGGGGTTCACCGTGCCTCAGGTCGGCGAGATCCTGGGCGTGACGGACGAGGAGACGATCCTGCTTCTGGGGCGCGCGGGCGAGGAGATCTCCGCCCAGGTGGCGACCGACATCATGATCATCGAGGACGAGCCGCTGATCGCGATGGACATCGAACAGATGGTCGTCTCGCTCGGCCATCGGGTGACCGGCATCGCGCGGACGCGGACCGAAGCGGCGGAGCTGTTCCGCCGCGACCCTCCGGGCATGGTGCTCGCGGACATCCAGCTCGCGGACGGCTCGTCTGGCATCGACGCGGTGAACGACATCCTGTCCGCCACCGCGCTGCCGGTGATCTTCATCACGGCGTTTCCGGAACATCTGCTGACCGGGGACCGGCCGGAACCGGCGTTTCTGGTGACAAAGCCGTTCGACGAGAACATGGTCAAGGCGCTGATCAGCCAGGCGCTGTTTTTCAACGAGGCCGCCGAGGCCGCGGCCTGAGGTCGCGGGCGTCGCGGCGGTGCGATCTCTCCGATCGTCGCGACCCCGACGCGTCAAGCCGCGGCGGTGCCGCGGCGATATCGTTAGGCAATCCTTAGGTCCGCGGCACGAGATTGCGGACCCGGGCGTGCCTCTGTTCCGTTGACAGGGGCATGCCGGGAAAGCATGTTACGCAACGCGTCGCACGGAGAGAAAATTGACCGAACTGCAGGACGAGATCCCGCTGGTCTCCTGCGTGATCCCTTTTCTCAACGGCGAGAAGTTCATCGGCGCCACGATCGAGAGCGTTCTCGCCCAGACGTGGTCGAACTGGGAACTGATCCTCGTCAATGACGGCACGACGGACGGCGCGGCCGACATCGCGCGCCGATACTGCGCGGCGCATCCTGAGAGGATCCGGTGCATCTCGCATCCGGGCGGGCGGAACCTGGGCCCCGGAGCGTCACGCAACGCCGGCGTCCGGGAGGCTCGGGGCGCATATCTGGCCTTTGTCGACGCCGATGACATCTGGCTCCCCGAGCGGCTTGAGGCGCATGTCGCGATGTTCGAGCGGCATCCGGAGGCGGACCTGGTGATCGGACCGACGCTGCGATGGTCGAGCTGGAACGGGACCGATGCCGCGTGGTGGCGGCCGTGGCAGACGCTCGACGAGCCGAACGTTCTCGGGCTGGCGACGGACGTCGTACTCCGCCCGCCGGAGGTGGCCGCGCATTTTCTGGAGCGCCACGGCGCGGGGATGCCGCCGCCCTGCTGCGTCACCATGCGGCGAGAGGCGATCCTCGCCCTGGGCGGATGCGACGAGGCGTTTTTCCGGAGCCTCTACGAGGATCAGATCCTGTTCTTCAAATTCTTCCTCGAACACCCGATCGTGGCCACCGGGCGGCTTCTCGACCTTTACCGCCAACATTCGGGATCGGCCTGCGCGGTGGCCGGCTGGGAGACGGGCGACAGCGCGGCGCGACCCGGTTTTCTGGACTGGCTCCGGCGGCGGATCGAGGCGCTCGGCATCGAGGATGCGAGGCTC
This sequence comes from uncultured Alphaproteobacteria bacterium, assembly GCA_963698685.1. Classification (GTDB taxonomy): domain Bacteria; phylum Pseudomonadota; class Alphaproteobacteria; order Rhodobacterales; family Rhodobacteraceae; genus Amaricoccus. Next base: position 222,443 of record CAVORV010000018.1, on the reverse strand, counting down.
GGCGCGGCGCTCGACGTCGAGATCGAGCGCGCGGCCCGGCGCGGCACCGCGCCGCTGCCGCCGCTTCCAAGCCTGGTCGGCCGCGCGCGCGGGGAAGCCCGCAAAGCGGTGACCTGGGTGCTGACGCCGCGTCAGCAGCGCGAGGCGCGCCGCCAGCTCGGTTTCGGCCAGGACTTGGCGCGCTGAGGACTCACCCGAGATAGGCCGCGAGTTCGGGCGGCGGATCGTCGAAGAGGGCGTCCGTGGGGCGGGGCGCGTGGACGCGGCCGTCGGCGACGAGCGCGGTCAGGTCGGTGATGCGCCGCGCGTCGCGGGGTTCGTGCGTGACGAGGATCAAAGTCATGTCCCGCTCCGCGCGGATGCGGGCGACGAGGTCCAGCATCTCGGCGCGCAGCGCGGGGCCGAGTGCCGCGAACGGCTCGTCGAGCAGCAGGATCGGCCGGTCGCGCAGAAGGGCGCGGGCGAGGGCGACGCGGCTGCGCTGACCGCCGGACAGCTGCGCGGGGCGGCGGGTGTCGAGGCCCTCGAGGCCGACCGATCCGAGCGCTTCCGCCACGCGCGCCCATCCTCGGGTGTCGAGTTTCAGGTCGGGGCGCAGGCCGAGGCCGACGTTCTGCGCCGCCGTGAGATGCGCGAAGAGGTTGTGATCCTGAAAGAGCAGCGTGACGGGACGCGCGGCGGGCGGCAGAGGCGTGATATCCTCGCCGTTCCAGAGGATGCGGCCGGAGACCGGCGTGAGGAACCCCGCGAGAGCGTTCAGAAGCGTGCTTTTGCCGGCGCCGGACGGTCCGATGAGGGCGGTGGACGAGCCTGCGGGCAGGGTGAGATCGGCGTTCATGCGCCAGTCGTCCTGCGCGATCGTCACGGCTTCAAACCTCAGCATCGGCGCGCCCCCAGCGATCGAAGATCCAGAAGAGCGCGAAGGTCATCAGGACGAGCGCGAGCGCGACGCCGGCCGCCGCGTCCATGCGGTAGGCGGCCATCAGGCGTTGCATCAGGAGCGGGAGGGTCGCGACCTCGGGCGGCGCGAAGAGCGCGATGACGCCGAGATCGCCCATCGAGAGCGCGGCGGCCAGACCGGCGGCGAAGCCCATCGGGCGACGCAGGCGCGGCCAGGTGACGAGCCGGAAGCGGGCGGAACCCGCCATGCCGAGGCTGTCGGCGAGGCGGCCGTCGATCCGCCGCGCGTCGCCCAGCGCCGGCAGGAGCGCGCGCAGCACGAAGGGCAGCGCCATCGCGGCGTTGACGGCCGCCGTCACCGGAAGCGCGAGGGCGAAGGGGTTCGCGACCGGATTGAGGACGATGAAGAGTCCGGTGCCGAGCACGAAGGGCGAGGCGGCAAGCGTCATCAGGCCGAAGCCTTCGGTGACGCGTCCCCTGCCCCGCGCGCGCAGCCCGTCGATCAGCGCGGCGAGCGACAGGCCGAGCGCGAGCGCGAGAGCGGCCGAGGCGAGCGCTACGCCGAGGCTGCGGGCGGCGGCGGGCCAGAAGGCGTCCGGCAGACCCGCGAGCATCGCCGCGGCGCCATTGAGGACGACGGCCCCGAGCGGCAGGCCGGTGAAGAGCGCCAGCGCCACGAGGATGATGGCGTCGGTCGCGCGCAGACCGGGGCGCGCGGCGTCCCAACGCTCGACCGGCGCGCCCGCGCCGCCACCGAAGACGGCCTCGGCGGACATGCGGAGCGCCAGCGCGGTGATCGCGGCGCAGAGGGCGAACTGGATCAGCGCGAGCAGCGCGGCGCGCGACAGGTCGAAATCGAAACGCACGGCCTGGTAGATCGCGAGCTCGATGGTGGTGGCGCGCGGACCGCCGCCGAGCGTGAGCGCGACGGCGAAAGAGGTCATGCAGAGCAGGAAGACCAGCACGAAAGCGCCCGGGACGATCCCGCGCAGCATCGGCAGCTCGATCTGGCGAAAGGTGTCGCCGGGCGCGAAGCCGAGCTGGGCCGCGAGGCGGAACTGCTCGGCCGGAATGGTCGTCCAGCCCTGGAGGATCAGCCGCGTGACGAGCGGCAGGTTGAAGAACACATGCGCCAGTACCACGCCCGTCAGACCGTAGATGTCCAATGGGCCGCGCCCCGCGAGGCCCAGCGCGTCGCTGAAGAGGCCCGAGCGGCCCCAGATCGCGACGAGGCCGAACACCGCGACGATGGCGGGCAGCAGGAATGGCGCCCCGAGCAGGGTGACGAGCGCCGTCCTGCCGAGGAACCGGCGACGGGCCAGCGCGCGGGCGGCGGGGATGGCGAGCGCCACGCTGAGACCGGCGGAGATCAGCGCCTGGGTCAGGGTGAACCGGATCGCGGACCAGTCCGCGGCGCCCAGCCCGCGGCCGGGATCGGCGCGGAGCGCGAGCGCCGCGACCGATCCGAGCGTCAGCGCGGCGACGAGCGCGAGCGCGAGCCCGCCGCCGAGAAGCGCCGGCGCGCCTAGCGGCTGAGCGCGCGCAGCCATTCGTCCAGCGCGGCGTCGCGCTCGCCGCGCGCCTCCTCGGGGCTGAAGAGGAGCGGCGTTTCCGGCACCGCGAGCGCCGCGTAGCCCTCGGGCAGGCCGCCTTCAGGCGTGCGGGCGGGATACATCCAGTTGGTGGTCGGGATCACGCCCTGGAAGCCGTCGGTGAGCATGAAGTCGAGGAATTGCCGCGCGAGGTCCGGCTGGTCGGTCGAGGCGGTCATCGCGGCGACCTCGATCTGCATGTAATGCCCCTCGTCGAACATCGCGGCGGATTTCGTCGGGTCGTCCTCGGCGATCAGGTGGTAGGCGGGCGAGGTCGTATACGCGAGCGCCATGTCGACCTCGCCGGCGAGAAACAGCCCGTAGGCCTCGGACCAGCCGGGCGTGACGGTGACGATGTTGTCGGCAAGGCCCGCCCAGATCTCGGGCGCGCGGTCGCCGTAAGCCGCCTTGACCCACATCAGCAGGCCGAGACCGGGCGTGGAGCTGCGCGGATCGTGGATGACGATGGTCGTCTCGGAGGCCGCCAGCTCCTCGAAATTCGCCGGCACGTCGGCGAGATCCTCGCCGTGCACGAAAGCGAAATAGCCCCAATCGTAGGGCAGGAAGACCGGATCGGACCATTCGACGGGGAGGGTCAGGTCCGGCGTCTCGATGCCGTGCGGCTGGAAGAGACCGGTGTCCGTCGCCTCCGCCGTGAGGTTGGTGTCGAGGCCGAGCACGATGTCGGCGGGGCTGCGCGCGCCCTCCAGACGCAGCCGCGAGAGCAGCGAAGCCCCGTCGCCCGCGCCGACGAAACGCACGTCGCAATCGCAGACCGCCTCGAAGTTCTCGGCGATGGCGGGACCGGGACCCCATTCGCTGACGAAGCTCTCGTAGGTGTAGATGACGAGCTCGGGCCTGTCCTGCGCGCCCGCGAGAAGCGGTGCGAGAAACAGGGCCGTCGCGGTCGGAAGGAAGGGTCTCATCGCTCTCTCCATTCAACTGCGACGGAAGAGAGGGTGGATGCGGGGCGGGTGTCGTCGCGCATCACGCCTTCCCTCCGCCGGCATGATCCGGTTCAGGTTCGACGGGTCGCGCGGATGCGCATCTCAGCCCGACAGCGTGCCGGACCCCCCGAGGCAGGCTGAACCCTAGGCCGCCGCCGGGGACGGGCGCAAGGGGTCAGTCCTCCAGATCGGCGATCAGCGCCTTCATCTCGGCCATCTCGCGGCGCTGCGCCTCGATGATCCCGTCCGCGAGCTCGCGCACGCGCGGATCGCTGATGCCGGCGCGTTCGGATGTGAGGATCGCGATGGAATGGTGCGGGATCATCGCCTTCATCCAGGCGACGTCCTCGACCGTCGTCTGGCTGCGGACGAGAGACAGGGACAGGGCGAAGACGAGGGCGGAGCCTGCGAAGATGCCGATGTTGACGGCGCGGTTCGAATACATGCCCAGCATGAAGAGAGCATGATGATCGCCATGACGGCCCCCATCAGCAGCGCCATCCACGCGCGGGTCCAGCTCCAGAAGATATGGTCGAGCGCCCAGGTGTTGAGGTACATCAGGCCGAACATGACGATCGTGGAGGTCGCGATCATCGCGGCGAAACGGGCGCAGGACATGGCTGGTCTCCCTCTGCGCGGTGTCATGGAGAACGCGGGCCAACGCGATCGTGTTCCAGGTGTCGCGGCGGCGGACTTGACCTCGAGCCCTTCGACGCGGACGCTCGAAGCCGAATTCGCACTTCGGGAGGATGTCGCATGGTTGGAATTCGGGGCGCGCTGGTCGCGGCGATGATGCTGCCGGGTCTGGCGGCGGCACAGGAAATGGTCGTTCACAAATCGCCCGATTGCGGGTGCTGCGGGGCATGGGCGGACGCGATGGCCGCCGACGGGTTCGAGATCCGTGTCGAGCATGCGGACTGGGCCGAACTCGACGCGCTCAAGGCGCGGCTCGGCGTGGCGCCGGCGCATGCGGGCTGCCACACCGCGACGGTCGAGGGCTATGTCGTCGAGGGCCACGTTCCGGCGGCGGACGTGCGGCGGATGCTGGCGGAGCGCCCCGAGGCGGTCGGGATCGCCGTGCCCGGGATGCCGGTCGGCTCGCCGGGGATGGAGATGGGCGGGCGCGTCGATCCCTACGACGTGGTGCTGATCACGGCGCCGGGCGAGGGCGAGGTTTTCTCGAGCCACGACTGAGCGTCCGGCGGCTTTTCACGGACGCCGCGCCGCGCTAGGAGAGGCGCGCGAGGAGTGCGCCCATGTCTTTCAACACTTTCGGCCATCTGTTCCGCGTCACGACCTGGGGCGAGAGCCACGGGCCGGCGCTGGGCGCTACCGTGGACGGGTGCCCGCCGGGCGTGGCGCTCGCCGAGACGGACCTTCAGGGCTGGATGGACGCGCGCAAGCCGGGTCAGAACAAGTATACCACCCAGCGGCGCGAGGCCGATGCGGTGGAGATCCTGTCGGGCGTGTTCGAGGGCCGCACGACGGGAACGCCGATCCAGTTGATGATCCGAAACACGGACCAGCGGTCCAAGGATTACGGCGACATCGCGGCCAAATTCCGGCCGGGTCATGCGGACATCACCTATCATCAGAAATACGGCCTGCGCGATTACCGCGGCGGCGGGCGTTCAAGCGCGCGCGAGACGGCCGCAAGGGTCGCGGCGGGCGGCGTGGCGCGCAAGGTGCTGGCCGATCTCGTGCCGGACCTGCGGATCGTCGGGGCGATGGTGCGGATGGGGCCGAAGGCGATCGACCCCGCGGCCTGGGACGACGCGGAGATCGGGCGCAATCCGTTCTGGTGCCCGGACGCGGGGGCGGCCGCGGATTGGGCGGAGTACCTCGACGGGCTGCGCAAGTCGGGATCGTCGGTCGGCGCGGTGATCGAAGTGCGGGCGAGCGGCGTGCCGGCGGGCCTGGGCGCGCCGGTCTACGCCAAGCTGGACACCGAGATCGCGGCGGCGCTGATGAGCATCAACGCGGTCAAGGGCGTCGAGATCGGCGCGGGCATGGAGGCCGCGACCCTGACCGGCGAGGCGAACGCGGACGAGATCACGATGGGACCGGACGGGCCGGTCTATTCGTCGAACCATGCGGGCGGGATTCTGGGCGGCATCTCGACCGGTCAGGACGTCGTCGCGCGGTTCGCGGTCAAGCCGACGTCTTCCATCCTGACGCCGCGCCGGACGGTGACGGTGACGGGCGAGGAAACCGAGATCGTCACCAAGGGCCGCCACGATCCATGCGTCGGGATCAGGGCGGTGCCGGTGGGCGAGGCGATGCTGGCCTGCGTGCTGCTCGACCATCTGCTGATGGACCGGGGGCAGACGGGCGGAAAGCGCGGCCGGATCGGCGTGGACGATCCCGCATGTTGAGCGTCGTCACTCGATGACGATTGTCATCTCGCTTCCGGCCTCGCGGTGATTGTCGTCGCGTAGATCTCGCGGCGCGGAAAGCTGTCGACGATGCCGGTCACGGTGAGCCGCTCTCCGACGCTGAGGGGACGACGCCGGTCCGCGACAGATAGACGCGCTCGGCCCGATCGTCGGTCGTGACCGTGAACATGTCGCCGTCGATGATCCGCTCGACGGGCCCCTCGAACGTGACCATCTCGGCCGAGGCCTGCCCGGCCGTCGAAGCCAAGCCGAGCGAGAGCGCGGGGAAAAGGGCGATCAACGGCCGCCTCCTTCGTTTTCATCTAGATGTTGTGAGACCTCGATCTCGATATCGGCGCGCGGAATTCAAGGTTTGTGCTGGCCCGACGACTTGCTCGGCTGCTAGAAAGTTGGTGATGGTTCTGAAATGGACGGACCGTCGGACCACCATGAGGACGGAAGAACATGATTGAATGGATGCGCGGCGGTGCGATGGCGCTGCTTCTTGCGGCGGGCGCACTGGGCGCGGCGCCGGCGGCCCATGCCGCGTCGGCGGCGGAGATCGACGCCAAGGTCGACATCGCGCTCAATTCGCTGCTGGCCGAAAACGCCGCCGCGAGAGCGATCGGCGAAGATGCGATCGCCGTGCTGGTTTTCCCGGAGATCATCAAGGCCGGCTTCGGCATCGGCGGCCAGTTCGGCGAAGGCGCGCTGCGCAAGGGCGGCGTGACGACGGGCTACTACAATCTCGCCTCGGCCTCGTTCGGGTTTCAGCTCGGCGCGCAATCCTATTCGCAGGTGCTGTTCTTCATGACCGAGGAGGCGCTGGCGGGACTGGACCAGGTCCGCGGTTTCGAGCTCGGCGCCGACGCGAGCGTCGCCGTCGCGGATCAGGGTCTGGGCGTGGACGTGAGCACGAATACGATACAGGATCCGATCGTGGCCTTCGTCTTCGGGCAGAAGGGTCTGATGGGCGGCGTCACGCTGGAAGGCTCGAAGATCACCAAAATCAACCCCTGAACGGGTGATGACGTCTGATCCGGAGGTCTTCGGGTTCCGGTCGCGACCGGCTGATTTGGGACATGAGTCTCTCTGACACCTTGAAAAGGTTACTGGCGCCGGTCCCCAAGTTCACCTGGGGCGCCCGGACCGGCGGGGCTGCTCCCCACTGCGACGGACGGGATGTCGACCAACCGGTGGGGCCTCGGCGTCACCGGCGTGGCATTGGTGCAGGCGGGGCCATGGACGGTCGGCGGGCTGCGATTCCGGTTGGACTCGCCCGATCTCGGTCCGCAGGACCGGGGCGCGCCGCTCAACATCGTGTTCCTGTTTCCGACCTGAACGCCAGGCTCAGCGGCTGAACGCGGCCGCGAGTTCGACATGGCCGGACCAGCGGAACTGGTCCACGGGCAGCAGGCGCCCGATCGCGAAACCGGCCGCCACAAGGATCGCCGCGTCGCGCGCGAAGGTGGCCGGATCGCATGAAACATATGAGACCCGGGTGACCTTGGAGCGCGCGATCTCGCGCGTCTGGGCTTCGGCGCCGGCGCGGGGCGGATCGAGCGAGACCGCGTCGAAGCGGTCGAGCTCAATCGCGAGCACGGGCCTGCGAAACAGGTCTCGCCGTTCGGTCGTCACGCGGTGGAGACCTGCGGCCGCGCGCCAGCCCGCGTCAAGCGCGGCGAGCATCGCCGCGTCGCTCTCGACCGCGCGGACCTCGGCGCCTTCGGCGAGCGGCAGCGTGAACGTGCCGCATCCGGAGAAGAGGTCGATGACGCGGCGTGTCGGTCCGATGGCCGCTTGGACGAAGCCGGTCAGCGTTTTCTCACCCTCGACAGTGGCCTGAAGGAAGGCGCCTGGCGGCGGGGTGACGCGGGCGGCGCCGAACTCATGGAACGGCTGTCGGCGCAGGGCCACGACGTCGCCGTTCCACGCCAGCCGCGCGAGATCGTGCGCCTCCGCGATGCCTGCCGCGCGGGCCGCAAGCTCGGCGTCGGCCGGCTTGGCGTCGCGCAGGTCGATGTCGAGACCGGCGGGGCCGGTGGTGACGCCGATCCGCACCGGCGTCGAGCGGGAAGCCGCGATGCCGGCCAGCGCGACAAGCGCGGGTCGCGCGGCAAGGATCTCGGGCCGGACCAGATGGCACTCGGTCACGTCGATGATCTCTTCCGAGCGGCGGCCGTGGAAGCCCACAGTGACGGTCTTGCGCGTGCGCCGGCCTGCGAAGACCGCCCGGCGTCGCGATCGCGCGGGCGACGTCGCGACCGGCAGCATCGGCGCGGAAAGTCCGTGCGCGGCGAGCGCGCGGGCGATCGTTCCGGCTTTCCAGTCGGCGAGGAAGGCGTCGGACCCGTGCTGGAGCGCGCAGCCGCCGCAGACGCCGAAATGCGGACAGACCGGCGGGATCCGCTCGGGCGACGGCGTGAGGATCTCCGCCGCCGCCATGGCGCCATCGACGATTTCGCCGCGCACACGCTCCTCCGGCAGCGTGAACGGCGCGCGGATGTCCCCGGCGAGACCGTCACCCTGACGGCCCAGACGTTCGATGACGATCTCACGCATGGCTTCTCCGAAACGGTCCGTTGCCGCCCCGCCGGTATCGGCGCGGTCCGGGCGGTGCTAGGGTCTCATCGACCCGACCGCAAGGAGCGTCCCCATGAGCAGACCCATCGCCGCCGGCGCCCGGATCGGGCACGTCCATCTGAGGGTCGCGGACATCGAGCGCGCGCTCGGGTTCTATTGCGGGGTGCTTGGCTTCGAGGTCACGGCGCGATACGGACCCGGCGCCGTGTTCATCTCGGCGGGCGGCTATCACCATCATATCGGGCTGAACACCTGGGACAGCCTCGGCGCGACCCCGCCGCCCAAGGGTCACACCGGGCTTTATCATGTTGCGATCCTTTACCCGACCCGCGCCGATCTCGGCGATGCCCTGCGCCGGGTGCGCGCGGCGGGAATCGCGCTGACGGGATGGGCCGATCATGGCGTCTCGGAGGCGCTCTATCTCGACGATCCGGACGGGAACGGCGTGGAGCTCTACCGGGACCGGCCCGAAGCCGAGTGGCCCCGCGACGCGGCGGGGGGCCTCGTCATGGTCAACGAGCGCTTCGACCTCGAAGGTCTCGCCGCCGAGAGGTGACGCGTGCTCAGGCGGGGTCTTTGACCGCCCCGATCAGGTATTCGACGTTGCCGTCGCCGCCGGTGATCGGGCTTTGAGCCTCGCCGATCACGCGCCAGCCTTCCGCCGCCAGGAACTCGGCCACGTCGGCACGGGCGCGCGCGATCGCGGCGGCGTCGCGCACGATGCCGCCCTTGCCGACGAAGACGGGACCGACCTCGAATTGCGGCTTGATGAGAGCCACGAGCACCGCGCCGGGTCGCGCGAGGCCCAGCGCGGGCGGCAGCGCCTTGGCGAGCGAGATGAACGAGAGGTCCGCCGTGATCCAGTCGGGGGCCGGAACGTGATCGGCGGTCAGATCGCGGGCGTTGAGGCCTTCGATCAGGCGCACGCGCGGATCGGCGCGGAGCGTCGGATCGAGCTGACCGTGGCCGACATCGACGGCCCAGACCGCCGCCGCGCCGGCACGCAGCAGGACCTGGGTGAAGCCCCCGGTCGAGGCGCCGAGATCGAGCGCCACGGCGTCTTTCGGATCGAGACCGAAGACCTCGAGCGCGTGCGCGAGCTTGCGCGCGCCGCGCGACACCCACGGATCGGGCGGGCCGACGACCTCGAGCGTCGCGCCGGGTTCCACTGCGAGAGACGCCCGCGTCACCGGCACGCCGTCGATCCGGACGTGCCCCTCGGCGATCAGCGCCTGCGCCCGCGAGCGGCTCGGCGCGAGGCCCGCCGCGACCAGCGCCCGGTCAAGTCGCGGTCTCGTTGTCACGCGCGGCCTCCCCCGTTCCTGAACGCCGGGTCGGCCGTCGGCCGGCGGCGCGGAGGACAGGATGACCGGTTTCGACGGAGAAACCAACGCCCCGCCCGCGACGGGATCACCGCGACGGGCTTCGGCCCTCGGACGCGATCAGGGCTTCGAGATCGTTGGCCAGCGGCGTCAATCCGAAGCGGCCGCGCAGCCGGTTGTAGCGCCCCGGGCTCAGAAGCCAGATCGCCGCCTGGCGGCTCTCGATCTGCCAAAGGCCGATCAGGCGCCGGAGCGGGCTTGGGCGCTTCCAGTTCGCCACGCGGGCGATTTCCACCGCGAGCGCGTCGCGCAGCTTGGGATCGTCAATCCCCCGCGCGCCGAGCCAAGCCTGAAGCCAGGCCAGAAAGACCGGCCGCGCCCCCTTGTCGCCCGCGAGACCGCCCTCGGACGCGCAGGTCGACGCGGAATGCTGCCGATAGAGGGCAAGTACGCCGTCGAGCGCGATCACGGGGTGCTCGAGGAACAGTTTGAACAGAAGCACCTGGTCCTCGTAGAGGGTCCGGAACGTGTCATCGCAGCCGCCGACGGCCTCGAACGCCGAACGCCGGATCGTCACGCTGCAGATGCCGGGAACCCCGCCGCCGCGCCGCTGCAGGAAATGAGTTGCCGCGTCGGGCGGTGGCATGACGCTCCGGTCGGCCAGTCCCGCGCAGTAACTCACGTCCTCGCACGCCCAGGGCCGCCACCACGGGGCGAGCTTCCGGTTCCAGCTCTTCCAGAAAACGGTCGGCGACATCGCCATCGCCACCTCGGGGTTCCGCTCGAGTTCCGCGACATGGGTCTCGAGACGCGCGGGCAGCCAGATGTCGTCGGCATCGAGAAACGCCACATAGCGTCCGCGCGACGCCCGCACGCCGGCGTTGCGCGACGCGCTCATGCCGAGATTCCGGCCGCCGGGATGCGAGATCAGCCGGATTCGGGCGGGGTGGGCGTCGCAGTACCCGCGCACAATCCTCGTCGCGCCGTCGGTCGTGCCGTCGTCGACCAGGATCAGTTCCCAGTCGGATCGGGATTGCGCGAGCACGCTCTCGATCGCCGCACCGATGTATTTCTCGCCGTTGAGAAATATCATGACGCAGGAAATCAGCGGATCGGGGGCGGGGCTTTTACTCGTCATCTCTACATCGCCGGAGAAGGTGGTTCGGCCGCAGAATCATGCGCCAACAAAAAAAACTATATGAATTTATGTTGTATCAAATCCGCACCGCGCGTCAATCGTCCGCTCGCTCACTCGGCCGCGAGGTCGATGAAACCGCCGGACTGCCGGTTCCAGAAACCGGCGTAGAGGCCCGATTTGCGGAGCAGTTCCGTATGGGTGCCCTGTTCGACGATCCGGCCGCCGTCGAGGACCACGATGCGGTCCATCCGCGCGATGGTCGAGAGACGATGCGCGATGGCGATGACGGTCTTGCCCTCCATCACCGTGTCGAGCGAATCCTGGATCGCCGCCTCGACCTCGCTGTCGAGCGCGGAGGTCGCCTCGTCGAGCAGGAGCACCGGCGCGTTCTTGAGGATGACGCGGGCGAGCGCGACGCGCTGGCGCTGTCCGCCGGAGAGCTTCACGCCGCGCTCGCCCAGATGGGCGGCATAGCCCTTGCGGCCGCGGAAGTCGCGCAGATCCTGGATGAACTCGTGCGCCTCGGCGCGCCGGGCGGCCTCATAGACCTCCTCGTCGGACGCTTCGGGCCGGCCGTAGCGGATGTTCTCCATCGCCGGACGGTTGAACATCGCGGTCTCCTGACGCACGACGCCGATCTGCGAGCGCAGCGCGTCCTGGGTCAGCTCGCGGATGTCGACGCCGTCGAGCAGGATGCGCCCGCCCTCGACCTCGTAGAGCCGGAGCAGAAGCGAAACGGCGGTCGTCTTGCCCGCGCCGGACCGGCCGACGAGGCCGACGCGCTCGCCCGGAGCGATGTGCAGGTCGAAATTCTCGAGCGCCGCCTGTCTGCGCCCGTAGCCGAAGCGCACGTTCTCGAAATCCACCCGGCCGTGGGCGGTCACCGGCGCATGGGCCTCGGGCGCGTCGATGATGGCGTGCGCCGGGCTCAGAGTGCCGATGCCGTCCTCGACCTCGCCGATATTGGCGAAGATGCCCATCGCGGTCATGCTGATCCAGCCGGACATCTGCGCGATGCGGGTCGCGAGCAGACCCGCCGTGGCGATGTCGCCGGCGGTGGCCTCGCCGCGCGTCCAGAGCAGAAGCGCGCCGCCGATGAGCATCACCGGCAGCGTCCCCGCGAGCCCCATCAGCCAGAACCGGAAGGCGGTGGAGGTCGCGCCGAAGCGGATGGTGGCGCCCCGATACCCGCCAAGCGCGCGAAGCGCCGCCTGATCCTCGAAATCGCCGTGGCTGAACAGCTTGACCGTCGCGATGTTGGTGATCGTATCGACGACCTGGCCGGTGACGACCGCGCGGGCGGCGGCGCGGTCCTCCGAGCCGGACCGGATGCGCGGCATGTAGTGGCGGATCAGCACCGCGTAGGCCAAGACCCAGACCAGCATCGCCACGGCGAGCCAGCCGTTGATCCCGCCCATCAGCAGGAACGCGCCAAGCACGGCCGTCAGGGCGAGGCCGAGCACGTTGACGGTCTCGCTGACCGCCTCGGTGATGGCGCGCGAGGTCTGCTGCTGCTTCTGGGCGATGCGGCCGGCGAAATCGTCGTCGAAGAAGCTCAGGCTCTGGCCGAGCGTGTGCCGGTTGAGCCGGGAGAGCACGAGCGGATAGAGGTTGGGTCCGAGCGTGAGCGCGTTGACCGCGGCGCCCATCCCCATGAGGACCGGCCGCAGGATCAGAAAGAACGCCGCCGCCGCGAGGAGGAACGGCCAGCTCCGCGCGAAGAACTCCGTCGGCCCCTGCGCCTGGGCCAGATCGATCACCCAGCCGACGACGGCCGCGGCCAGCACCTCGGTCGCGCCCACCGCCACCGAGATGGCGAATCCGAAGATTATCGCGGGAAACGCGCCGCGCAGGGCCCAGCGCATGAACGGCCACAGCCGCTCCGGGGGCGGACCCTCGGCATGAGCGAACGCGTCGATCAGACCGGCGAAGCGTTTCATTCGGCGGCCTCCAGGTTGATGAACCCGCCGGATTGCCGGTTCCAGAACCGGGCATATAGCCCGTCGGCGGCGAGAAGCTCGGCATGGGCGCCCTGCTCGGCGACGCGCCCGCCGTCGAGCACGATGATCCGGTCCATGTGCGCGATGGTCGAGAGCCGATGCGCGATGGCGATGACGGTCTTGCCCTCCATGACGCCGTAGAGCGTGTCCTGGATCGCCGCCTCGATCTCGCTGTCGAGCGCCGAGGTCGCCTCGTCGAGGATGAGGATCGGCGCGTCCTTGAGGATGACCCGCGCGAGCGCCACGCGTTGGCGCTGGCCGCCCGAGAGCTTGACGCCCCGCTCGCCGACCTGGGCGTCGTAGCCGCGATTGCCCTTCATGTCCTCGAGATCGAGAATGAAATCATGCGCTTCGGCGCGGCGCGCGGCCTCGATCATCTCGGCCTCGGTCGCGTCGGGACGGCCGTAGAGGATGTTGGCGCGCACCGAGCGGTGCAGCAGCGACGGATCCTGGGTGACCATGCCGATTTTCGAGCGCAGGCTGTCCTGCTTCACCGAACGGATGTCCTGCCCGTCGATGCGGATCGCGCCGCCCTCGGTGTCGAAGAACCGCAGCATCAGATTGACCAGCGTCGATTTGCCCGCGCCCGACCGGCCCACGAGACCGACCTTTTCTCCGGGCGCGATGGTGAGCGTGATCCGGTCGAGCCCGCCCGCGCCGCGCCCGTAATGGTGGCTGACCGCGTCGAGCGCGATCTCGCCGCGCGGCACGTCGAGCGCGCGCGCGCCGGGCGCGTCGGTCAGGGCGATGGGCTGCGCGATCGTCTCCATCCCCTCTTTGATGACGCCGATGTTCTGGAAAAGCGACGACAGCGCCCACATGATCCAGCCGGTCATCGCGTTCAGACGCAGCGTCAACGCCGTCGCCGCCGCGACGGTTCCGACCGTGGTGACGCCTTGGCGCCAGAGCACGATGGCCCAGCCGATCACCGCCACGATGAGCAGGCCGTTGATCAGCGTCAGACCCAGATCCATCAGCGTGATGATCCGCATCTGCGCCGCGAAGGTCTTGCGGCCGCGCTCGATCGCCTCGGTGGCGTAGTCCTCCTCGGTGGCGGTGTGGGCGAACAGCTTGACCGACTGGATGTTCGTGTAGCTGTCGACGATCCGCCCGGTGATCTCCGAGCGGGCGTCGGAGAAGTCCTTCGACGCCCTGCCGACGCGCGGGATCGTCCAGGCCACGAGCGCGACGTAGAGGCCGAGCCAGACGATCAGCGGGATCGCCAGCCGCGCGTCCACGTCCGACAGCAGCCAGAGCGCGCCGATCAGATAGATCACCGAATAGACCAGCGCGTCGAATGTCTGGAACGTCGCCTCGCCGACGGCGGGCGCGGTCTGCATCATCCGGTTGGCGACGCGCCCGGCGAAATCGTTCTGGAACCAGCCGACCGACTGGCGCAGCACGTGACGATGGGCCCGCCAGCGGACGAGGGTTCCGACATTGGGCATCAACGACTGGTTCAGCAGGGCGGCGCTGACCGTCTGGAAGACCGGGCGCAGGAACAGGATGAAGAGCGCGACGAGCCCGAGCTCCAGCCCATGCCGCGCCCAGATCTCGGAGGGTGGCGTATCTCCGAGCACGTCCACGAGCCGCCCCGCGTACCAGATCAGGCCGACCTCGATGACCGCCACGACGAAAACCGACGCCAGGGTCCAGATCATCACGCCCCGCGCCGGCGCGAGATACGCCATCAGGAACGGCCAGAGCTTCGCCGGCGGCGTGTCGGTCTCGGAATACGGCGTGTATGGGTCGACGAGCGACTCGAAGAAACGGAACATGAGAGACGGCTTTCAGATGAGGCGATGCGGCGGCGATGGATGGCGGGGCCGTTGGCGGCCCGTTCGGGACCGGATCAGGCGGTTTTGATCGTCCGGATTACCATCATCGCGCGTCTCCTCATGCGGCGGAATGTCTGGATACCGCAAAACGCCGCGCGTGTCACCCCGTCCGCTCGAGATCCGCGAAGGTTCGCCGCGCCACCGCCCCGCATGGAGCGTCCGGGCATCGCCGCTGGACAGCGTGTCGCGCGGGGCGATATGCCGTTCCGGCCTGCAGGGAGGGAAACGGCATGGACGACGCGAACGTGGACGAGACGCGCAAGGCCCGCGCGAAAGACTGGTTCGAGACGCTGCGCGACGACATCTGCGCCGCCTTCGAGGCGATCGAGGACGCCCAGGGTTCCGGACCTTTCGCCGACCTCGCCCCCGGCCGCTTCGAGCGGAAGGTGACGCGCCGCGCCTCCGACGGCCAGGAGGATGCCGGCGGCGGTCTGATGTCGGTGATGCGTGAAGGCCGCGTGTTCGAGAAGGTCGGCGTCAACACCTCGGCGGTCTACGGCACCTTGGGCGAGCAGGCGCAGAAGAGCCTGACCGCGCGCCACGACATCCCGGGCCTCGCCGACGACCCGCGCTTCTGGGCGAGCGGAATCAGCCTCGTCGCCCACATGCGCTCGCCGCATACCCCGGCGGTGCACATGAACACCCGGATGTTCTGGACGCCGGAGGCCTGGTGGTTCGGCGGCGGCTCCGATCTCAACCCGATGATCGAGAACGCCGAGGACACCGCGTTTTTCCACGACGTGCTCCGTCGGGCCTGCGACGCCCATGACGCGGAATACTATCCGCGCTTCAAGAGCTGGGCGGACGAGTATTTCATGATCAAACACTGGAACGAGCCGCGCGGCGTGGGCGGCATCTTCTACGACGATCTGTGCACCGGCGACTGGGAGGCGGATTTCGCCTTCACGCAGGACGTCGGCCGCGCCTTCATCGACGCCTTCGTCCCGTTGACGGAGCGGCACATGGCGAAGCCCTGGACCGACGCGGAGCGGGAAATCCAGCTGGTCAAACGCGGCCGCTACGCCGAGTTCAACCTCGTCTACGACCGCGGCACCCAGTTCGGCCTCCAGACCGGCCACAACCCGGAGGCGGTCCTGATGAGCCTGCCACCGGTGGCGAAGTGGCCCTGACCCGGCAATAATCCGCCGCATATCCAGTACTTGATCAAAGTCGACACGAAGCGCAGTATACTGGAACATGCCAACGGGCGTCCGGGTTTGGACGAGACGTGATTACACAGAGGAACCATATCGATGACCGCCAAAAGGTTTTTGACAGCCGCACTCGTGTCCCTGACCGGAGCGGCCGCACCCTCCGCAGCCCAGGAGAACGGCGGACCTCTGGGGTTTCTCGGCAACCTCATCGGTCCCGGCGTCGGCAAGTCGGCACCTCCGACCTCGTCAGAAGGCGTGCGTTTCCGCAGCAATCGCATGGACGATGGAGACGACAGACGCGGCGGAGGTTCACCCGGAAATTCGAATTCACGGGACAATTCGAGCTCCAACTCCAGCAGCAACTCGAGTTCCAACTCCAGAGACAACTCGAGCTCCAACTCCAGGGACAACTCGAGCTCGAACTCCAGCGACAACTCGAGCTCGAACTCCAGCAGCAACTCGAGCTCGAACTCCAGCAGCAACTCGAGCTCGAACTCCAGCGACAACTCGAACTCCAACTCCAGCAGCAACTCGAGCTCGAACTCCAGCGACAACTCGAACTCGAACTCCAGCAGCAACTCGAGCTCGAACTCCAGCAGCAACTCGAGCGATGACGACGACGACGACGACGATTGATCTGGAGCCGCCCGCGAACGCGGATTGAGCGTCGCGGCGGCGCTCAGCGGCGAGAACGCGCCTCGGTACGATACCATCCCGAGACCGACTTCGTATTTCGCCGGATCCGCTCGCGCTCGGCCGCTTCGACGGCGTTTTCGGCGCGGATGTCCGCCTCGGCCGCCACCGCCGAGCGCTCGAAGGGGATCACCTGGACCAATGGCGACCCCTTCTCGATGATGTGCACGCCGTCCTCCCCCGTCGCGAAAAACGGAAAATGGATCAGAGAGCGGTAGGTGTCCGTGTCGACCACGCCGGCCATGACCTCGAACAGGCCGTTCGGCCTGTTGAGCGGATCGACGAACAGGCAGCTCCAGCCCGGTTCCGTCGTGATCGTCCAGTAATTGTGGAACTTTCGTGGCGGCCGGTCACCCCAGGGATGGCCGGCGACCTGATGTGGCGCGTGATTGCTCACCATCGGACGGTCGAAATCCCAACCCGCGTCGACCTCGCGGCCGCCATCGCGGATCTCTAGCCGAACCGTCGCCGCCAGAGGCAGGATCCAGCCGGACGACATCGCGTCGAGGAAAGGCATGCAGCGTTTGATCGTCAGGCCGCTGTCGTTCATGGACGCCACGCCACGATCCACCGCCGGCAGCCTCCGGAACCAGTCGGGCAGATACTCGCGCGCGTGGACCGGAGGCGCGATGACGCCATCGTCCTCGGCGGCGCAAAGGAAGCGGATTTTCGGCGTTCGTCTCGTGAATCTCATAGTGGCGTCCTGATGGCGACGATCGCGATCATCTCAGCAGCATGTACCGCTCCTGACAAGCGCGTGCGAAATCCATTGTCGCCCGACGGCGGGGCCGCCATGCTTTAAGGATGGGTATACGTCACGAAAGGGCGCACGAGACACTCGGAGAAAGAGGGGCTGTCGCGATCCTCGGCTGGGGCTCGCTGCTCTGGGATCTCGACGATCTGGCGCCGAAAGTGGCGGGGCCCTGGAAGCTGCGGGCGGGGCCGCGGCTGCCGATGGAGTTCAGCCGGATCAGCCCCAAGCGCCTGATGAGCCTCGTGGTCTGTCTCGATCCGGAGCACGGCGTCGGCTGCGCCACGCATGCGATCCGCTCGACGCGCGGTGACGTGGCCGAGGCGGTCGCCGATCTCGCGGCGCGCGAGCGGGCGCCGCTCGGGCGCATCGGCTGGGCCGACGCGGGCGGGCGCGGCGCGGGACGGATGCCGGAGGTGGTGGCGGCCGTCGGCGAATGGTGCGCGGCGCGCGGCTGGGCGGCGGCGGTCTGGACCGATCTGGAGCCGAACTTCCGCGAGACGACCGGCGCCGCGTTCACGGTGGCGGAGGGCGTCGGGTATCTGCGGACCCTGCCCGGGACCGGCCTCGGCGAGGCGCGACGCTACATCCGGCAGGCCCCCGCCACGACGCGGACGCCGCTGCGACGCGCGCTGGCCTGCGATCCGTGGTGGCGCGGGCTGCGGGCTCAGGCCCTCGCGGCGTCGAGCCCCAGCGCGCCGGATTTGAACCTGCGCGCATAGGCGCCCGAGATGCGCCAGGCGACGATGGCGATCAGCGTGGCGGCGTAGCCGTCCACGGCGTAGTGCCAGGCGAGAACGACCGAGCCGACCACGGTGAGAGCCCAGAAGACGATGCTCGCGCCGAAGAGCCACGGATTGATCCACCGCGCTGCCAGCACGAACAGGGTCGCGGTCGCGACGTGCATGGAAGGAAAGGCGGAGACGCCGGCGGCGCCGTCACGCACGCCGGTGAAGCCGTCCCAGAGGTTCTGCTGCACCTCCAGCGCCCAGACGGGATGCATCGCGTCGGCGGCGTGAAGCTGGGCCATCAGGGACGCGTAGTAGCCGCCGAGCCCGAGCCGTTCGAAATAGACCGGGCCGGCCGAGGCGAAGCCCGACGCGATCAGGAACCCGCCCACGAACCAGACGAGCATGAAGCTCATCAGGTACTGATGGCGCAGCGCCGGCATGCGGAGCGCGCAGCAGCAGGCGACGATCGCGGCCATTTTGAGGAAAAACCAGATGTGATAGTTGAAGTTGATCCAGAACAGCAGCCGGGGATTGTCGAGGATCGGCTGGAGCCATTCGTGGGGCGCCTGACCGAAGTGGATCGCGCGGTCGAGTTCGGCGAAGGCGATGTCCCACGAGAACGGCGTGACGACTCCGATCGCGCCCTTCAGAACGGAAAAGCCGCAGGCGAAAGCGACGAACACGGCCAGCGTGTGGACGATGTTTGCCGCGAGCCGGCCATCGGCGAAATGGCCGCCGATCCAGCGGCCCATCGCCAAGGTCGGCGAGCCGCTGCGCTCGACCAGCGCGACCCGGGCCAGCTGCCATGCCAGGATGATCGAGCCGATCGCGCCGCCGATTGTGAAAAGCTTGCGAAACACGCCGCTGAAGAGGTCCCAATCGGGATGACGACCGGTCACTGGCTGCATCAGAAAGCCCGCGATCAGCGTGCAGAACGCAAGGGCGTAGAGCGCGCCGTCGCGGCGGGCCATCACGGCCAGTTCGGCGCGGAAGCGCTCCGCGAATCCCGGATGCGCCTGTGTCGAACCGTCACCCATGTCGTTCTCCCTGAAATCGGGGAACGCCTACCGGAGACGGGCTAATGGCGGATTAAGATCGCGGCGCGGGAGGATGAACGGAAGCGCCGGACGGGGCGCCTCAACCGGGACGCGCCTCACGTGTTTGAATAGACGCGATAAAGTTCTTCCAAGCGGACCCTGCGGCGCGGATCACTCGGCGGCGCTTCGACCATCGAGAAGCGCGCGCAGGTCGCGGGCGTCGAGGGTGAATTCCGAGCGGATCCAGGCCTCCTGGAGGGCCTTCAGCGCGCGGCCGAGGTCCTCGCCGGAGAGATCGAGATCGGCGGCGCGGATCGGGAATTCGGCGGCGGCGCCCCGTGCGATCTCGTCTTCGAGATCGGGGAGCGGGACCGCGCCTATGCTCGCCGCCACGATCAGCGCGGCGTCGCGAGCCGCGTCCGGACCCTCGCGGAAGGCCGTCGCGGCGGGCGGACCGGCCTCTTCTATGGCGCGGACCACGGCCTCCATGGCGTGGCGGTCCGCTTTGGACAGGCGCAGGCGATCGGCCCAGGCGTCGCGCCAGCCGAGCGCGGCGAGCCTGCGTTGCCAGCGCGGCGCGGCGTCGCCGGCCAGTTCGAGATGGACCAGCGGCCCGATCGGGCCCGCGTCCGCGCCGGGCAGGATGCGCGCGAGTATGCCCGACGCGGCCATCGCGGCCAGCGCGGGCGCGGGGTCGGGAGCCGCGAGCAGCCGCGTCGTCTCCGCCCCGACCCGTTCGCGCGACAGCGCGTCGAGTCCGTCACCACCCTCGGCGCACGCCGCAAGCCCGTCCGGGTCGAGCCCGGCCGCCGGATCGCCGTACCATGCGTGGAACCGGAAAAACCGGAGGATCCGCAGGTGGTCCTCGGCGATGCGCGCCGCCGGATCGCCCACGAAGCGCACGCGACCCTCGCGCAGGTCGGGCAGACCGCCGAGCGGATCCTCGACCGTGCCGTCCGGGCGCGCATAGAGGGCGTTCATGGTGAAATCCCGCCGCCGCGCGTCCTCGGCGATGTCCGTCGAGAACGCGACGACGGCGCGCCGGCCGTCCGTCTCGACGTCGCGCCGGAACGTCGTCACCTCGTAGGGCCGCCCCGTACGCGATCAGCGTCACCGTGCCGTGCTCGATGCCGGTCGGAACGGCGCGCAGACCCGCCGCCTCGGCGAGCCTCACGACGGTCTCGGGCTCGGCGTCGGTCGCGATGTCGATGTCCGACGCGGCCCGGCCGAGCAGCGCGTCGCGCACGCAGCCGCCGACGAAAAGCGCGCGGTGCCCCGCGCCGGTCAGCGCGGCGCAGACCGAAGCCGTGCGGTCGTCATGCAGCCAGGGCTGGTCGATCCGTGTCATGGCGGTCCCATCCGGTCGGAGAGAGATTTGAGCATCCGCGCGGTCGCGCCCCAGATGTAATAGGGCCCGTACGGCACGGCGTAGTATTCGCGCCAGCGGCCGCCCCAGCGTCGACCGTGGCGCCGCATGTTCGCCGGATCGAGCAGATAGTCCAGCGGCACCTCGAACGCCTCCTCGACCTCGGATCGGTCGATGACCGGCGTGAAGGGGCCGCGCACCAGACCGACGAACGGCGTCACGGCGAAATCCGTCACCGTATCGTGGCCGTCGAACGAGCCCAGGATCTCCACCCGGTCCGGCGGCAAACCGATCTCTTCGTGCGCCTCGCGCAGCGCGGCCGCGAGCGGGGTGGGGTCGCGGGCGTCCTGCTTGCCGCCGGGAAACGCGATCTGGCCCGGATGGTGCTTGAGCCGCGCGTTGCGGCGCGTCAGCACGACGCCGAGCCCCGTTCCATGCTCGACGAGCGCCACCAGGACCGAAGCCGGACGCAGCGGGCGTTTCGGCGGCGCCTTGGCATCGAGGTCGAAATCGGACGAACGCCTTGGCGGGGCCGCCAGCGCGCGTCGTAGAGATCCGGGATTTATCCGCGCGACGTCCATCCCTCGAAGATGGACCTCGCCGGGCAGGCGCGCAAGATGGGCAAAACGCGGCGCGGCCGTCGCAAAAAGTTAATGGAAGGCTTGATTCAGGCGGCCTTCTCCGCAACAAAGGCGCTCGGCCCGCCATCGACGCGGCAGGCCCAAATCTGGACCCCTCGCGGCCCGAAGACCGGCCCCCCGAAAGAGAGACCGAATACTTTTGGCCGAACCCTCCTCCCAGACGAGCCCGAACGACGCGGCGGGCGCCTGGCGCCTGATCCCGGCCGCGATCGCGGCGCTGGCGACGGCGTGGTTCTGGCGGTTTCTGGGTCCGGTCTCACGCGGCGAGACGCCGGAGCTGGTGATTCCCTGGGCGCCCTCGCTCGGGATCGAATTCGCGTTCCGCCTCGACGGGCTGTCCCTCGCTTTCGCGCTCCTGATCTGCGGGATCGGCGCGATGGTGTTCCTCTACGCCGCCGCCTATTTCCGCACCGACCGGCGGCTCGGATCGCTGCTCGCGATGCTGATGGCCTTCGCGATCTCGATGCTGGGTCTGGTGCTCGCGGACGATGCGGTCACGCTCTTCGTCTTCTGGGAAGGCACGACGATCACGTCCTGGCTTCTGGTCGGGTTCGACCACGAGAAGGCCAGCGCGCGCGCCGCGGCGCTCCAGGCGTTGCTGGTCACGGGAATGGGCGGGCTCGCGCTGTTCGCGGGGCTCCTGCTGATGGGCAACATCGCGGGCACGTTCCGGCTGTCGGAAATGAACGCGATGGGCGACCTTTTCCGGGATCATCCGTGGTACGTCGCGATCTTCATCCTCGTGATTCTCGGCTGTTTCACCAAATCGGCGCAATGGCCGTTCTGGTTCTGGCTTCCCAACGCGATGGCGGCGCCCACGCCGGTCAGCGCCTATCTGCATTCCGCCACGATGGTGAAGGCGGGCGTCTATCTGATGGCGCGGATGTCGCCGTCGCTGGCGGGCACCGACATCTGGATCTGGACGCTGATCCCGATCGGCGCGTTCACGATGATCCTCGCCTCGGTCTGGGCGATGCGCCAGACCGACCTCAAGCTGATGCTGGCCTACACCACCGTCATGGGCCTGAGCGCCATGACCATGCTGCTCGGCGCCTCGACGCCGATGGCGGTGACGGCCGCGATGACGTTCCTGCTGATCCATGCTTTCTACAAGGCGGCGCTCTTCCTCTCGGTCGGGATGATCGAGAAGGGCGCGGGCTCGCGGGAATACCCCGCCGTGGCAGGCCTCGCCCGCGCGATGCCGCTGACGGCCACGGTGATCGCGCTCGCGGCGCTGTCGATGGCGGGGTTCCCGCCGTTCTTCGGCTTCATCGGCAAGGAGATCATCTACAAATCCGCCGAATATTCGCCGATCAGCCCGACCTTCGTCGCCGGCGCGGCGCTCGTCGCGAATGCGCTGATGGTGGCCTGCGCCGGCATGGTCGCGATCCGGCCATTCTTCTTCAGCCCGCGTCGCAGCCCCAAGGACATGCCGAAAGACCCCGAGATCAGCCTCTGGCTCGGACCGGTCATTCTGGCGGCGCTGGGGCTGTTTTTCGGTCTGTTTCCGGCCTTCATCGAGCACGGCCTCGTCATTCCGATGGTCATGGCGGTCAGCGGCGTGGAGCCGCCGATCCATCTCGTGCTCTGGCACGGCGTGAACACCGCGCTGATCCTCAGCCTCGCGACCTTCGCGATCGGCATCGCCCTCTATCTGCTCCTGAACCCGATCCGCGACGCGCTGGCCCGGGCCGAACCGTCGGTGCCGCGCACCGAAGGCTGGTATGATTTCGCGCTGGCGGGGATCGCGTCCATCGCGACCGGCGTGACCGACGCGGTGCAGAACGGGCGGATGACGAGCTACCTGCGCAACACCTTCATCGTGCTGGCCGCGCTGATCTGGGGCGCGCTGGCGCTCGGACGGGCAAGCTGGCCGGAATTCACGATCGATCTGGACCTCGTGGACTGGGCGATCCTCGTGATCGTGATGGCCTCGATAGTCGTGGTCGTCCGGACCGATTCGCGGCTGACGGCGATCACCGCGCTGGGGGGCATCGGCGCGGGCATCGCGATGGTCTTCGTGCTCTATGGCGCCATCGACGTGGCCATGACGCAGCTCTTCGTCGAGATCCTGATCGTGATCTTCCTCGCCATCGCGATGGTCCGCCTGCCCGCGAGCGGCGCCGTGCCGTTCCATGCGGGCAACGCTGCGGTCGCGGTCGCGCTTGGGCGTCGGCGTGACCCTGACGCTCCTCTCCGTGCTCGGGACCGAGCTCGACCTCACGCTGACCGAGTTCTTCGAGAAGACCAGCGCGCCCCTCGCTTACGGCCGCAACATCGTCAACGTGATCCTCGTGGACTTCCGCGGTCTTGACACGATGGGCGAGGTCGCCGTCGTGGTGATCGCCGGCGTCTCCGCGATCGCGGTCCTGTTGGCCGGACGCAGAGGAGCCGCGAAATGAACTCCGTGATCCTCAGCACCGCGACCCGCTTCCTCGTGCCGCTGATCGTGCTCCTGTCGGTCTTCGTGTTCTTCCGCGGCCACAACGAGCCGGGCGGCGGTTTCATCGGCGGTCTGCTCGCCGCGACGGCCTTCGCGCTGATGGAGAAGGCCGAGGGGCTCGCGGCGGCGCGCCGCGCGCTCCGGTTCCGCCCGCAATCGATCGCGGCCTTCGGGCTCGGCTGCTGCCTCGTCGCGGGGCTCTGGGGCGGGCTGCAATACGGCTATTTCCTCAAGGGCGTCTGGCCGATGCTGACCATCGCCGAGGACGGTACCAAGGGGGGCTGGCCGGTCGGTTCGATCATGCTCTTCGACGCCGGCGTCTATCTCGTCGTGCTCGGCAGCGTCTGCGGCATCCTCTTCGCGCTTGAACAGGTCGTCGCGACCGAAGCGGACAAAGGGGAGGACTGACATGGAAATCATCCTCGCCATCCTCGCGGGCACCCTGGTCGCGGCCGGCTCGTACCTGATGATGAGCGGCAAGACCCTGCCCTATCTGTTCGGTCTCACCATGATCTCGAACGCGGCGAACCTCGTGATCTTCGCGTCGGGCCGCCTGACCTACGGCGAGCCGCCTCTGGTCGAGGAGGGAGCCAAGACGGTCGTGGGCGCCGCGAACGCGCTGCCCCAGGCGCTGATCCTGACCGCCATCGTCATCGGATTCGGCCTGCTGGTCTTCGCGCTCTCGCTCGCCTACCGCTCGTATTACATGCTGCGCACCACCGAGATGGACGAAATGCGCGTGGCCGAGCCGATCGCGGAAGGGTCCGACTGACGTGCTTCTTTTCTGGCCCATCATCATCCCGTTTTTCACGGCGGTTCTCGCCCTGCTCGCGTGGCGCTCGACCGAGATGCAGCGCGGCATCGTCCTGATCGGATCGGCGGCCCTGCTCGGCGCGGCGATCATGGTCATGATCGAAGTCGCGCAAAACGGCCCTGTCGCGGCGCAGGCCGGCGGGTGGGACGCGCCGTTCGGCATCACTCTGGTCGCGGACTGGCTCTCGGCGATCATGGTCCTTCTGGTCGGCATCGTCGCGGTCGCGGTGACGTTCTACGGCTTCACCGACGTGACCGACCGCGAGGAGCATCACGGCCACCATCCGCTCACCCAGGCGATGTTCGCGGGCATCTGCGGCGCGTTCCTGACCGGCGATCTCTTCAACATGTACGTCTGGTTCGAGGTCATGCTGATCTCGTCCTTCGGCCTTCTGGTCATCGGCGGCGACCGGGCGCAGATCGACGGCGCGATCAAATACGTCGGTCTCAACCTGATCGCGACCGTGGCGTTCCTGTCAGGCGTCGGACTGCTTTACGGCGCGACCGGCGCGCTCAACATGGCCGATCTGCATTTCGCCGTCGCGGGACGCGAGGGCGAGACCGCGATCATGGCGTCCGCCGCGTTCCTGGTGTTCGCCTTCGGGTCCAAGGCGGCGCTCTTCCCGGCGTTCTTCTGGCTGCCCGCATCCTATCACACGCCGTCCTTCACCACTTCGGCGGTGTTCGCGGCGCTTCTGACCAAGGTCGGGGTCTACGCGCTGATCCGGGTCTTCACGCTGGTCTATGATTCCGAAGGCACGCCGATCCAGACGGTCCTGCTCTGGGGCGCGGTGTTGACGATGGTCGTCGGCGCGCTCGGCGCGCTCAGCCAGTCGAGCATCCGCCGGGTCCTGAACTACGGCATCATCTCGTCAGTCGGTTACATCATTCTCGGCCTCGCGATCCACACGCCGCTCGCGATCGCGGCCGCGCTCTTCTACCTCTTCCAGGACGTCATCGTGAAAGTCGGCCTTTTCCTCGGCGCGGGCGCGGCGACGCGCCTGACGGGCTCCGAGGAATTCTCGAAATCGGGCGGCATCTGGCGTCAGCGGCCGTGGTTCTCCGTCGTCTTCCTGATCATGGCGCTCTCGCTCGCCGGCGTGCCGCCGTTCGCGGGGTTCTGGGCCAAGCTGATGCTGACCCAGGCCACGCTTCAGGCGGGCAGCTGGTTCCTCGCCTTCGCGGTGCTGGCCGTCGGACTTCTGACGCTGTTCGCGATGGCGCGCGTCTGGTCCGCGATGTTCTGGTCGGCGCATCCGGACGGCGACTACGCGATCACCGAGCGCCTTCCCGCCTCGGTCATTCTCCCGATCGTGGCCCTCGCGGCGATCCTCGTCTATGTCGGCATCTACGCGGAGACATTCATCGACGCGTCCATCATCGCCGCGGACGGCATCCTCGACCCGTCGGCCTACATCGCGGCAGTTATGGGGGAACCGGCGCAATGAGCCTGATCCTGCGACCCGTCTACGGCCTCTG
The DNA here is from genome assembly GCA_963698685.1 of uncultured Alphaproteobacteria bacterium. Taxonomy (GTDB): domain Bacteria; phylum Pseudomonadota; class Alphaproteobacteria; order Rhodobacterales; family Rhodobacteraceae; genus Amaricoccus. The sequence continues at coordinate 196,640 of CAVORV010000018.1, read as the reverse complement.
GCTTTTCATCGTCTTCCTGTGGGATCTGCTGACCTCCAGCGTCCAGGTCGCGCTCGCCGTGCTTCTGCCCGGCGAGCGGACCAAGCCCCGCCTCGTCAGCGTGCCGCTCAAAGCCAGATCCGATCTCGAGATCACGCTCGTCGCGAATTTCATCTCGCTGACCCCCGGCACGCTCAGCGTCGACGTGAACGAGGACCGAGACGCCCTTCTGGTGCACGACCTCTTCGCCGGCGACAGCGGCGAGGAGACGCGCGCGGGCGTTCGGGACGGCATCGAGGCGCGCGTTCTGCGGGCGACGCGCTCATGATCATCGAGACCGACCTCACCGGCTGGCTCGCATTGGCGCTCGACGTCACGGTCCTCTGTCTGGTTCTCGCGCTCCTCGCCGCGACATGGCGGCTTCTGGTCGGTCCGACGCTCGCCGACAGGGTCGTGGCGCTCGACATGGTTTCGATGCTTCTGGTCGTGTTTCTCGTCGTCTTCCGGATGGTCAGCGGCGTGAACGCCTACATGTACGCGGCGATCTCGCTGGCGCTCATCGCGTTTCTGGCGACCGTCGCCTTCGCCCATTACATCGACCGCACGCAGGGGGATTCCGATGACTAGCGAGATCATCGCCGCCATTCTGCTCGTCTCGGGCGGGTTCTTCTGCCTCGTCGCCGGAGTCGGAATCGTCACGCTCAACGACGTCTACGCGCGCATGCACGCGGCCACCAAGGCCGGTACGCTGGGCCTCGCCCTGATCTGCGTCGCCATCATGGTGCTCGCGACCACGTGGCTGCAGCTTTTCGAGGCGCTCTTCGTGTTCCTCTTCATGATCATGACGGCCCCGATCGGCGCGCATCTGATCGGCCGCGCCGCGTTCCGGACACGCGCTCCGATGGATCCGCGCACGCGGATCGATCCGGACTGCGACCGGTTCCGCCCGTCGAACCGCTCCGATGTGACGCCGACGGCCGACCCCGCGCCCTGAGCCGCGGGGTGGTCTGCGCCGTCACTCCTCGGTGACGAGCACCAGACCCGAAAGCAGGTCGCATTTCGAGCCGTCGTCACCGACGCGGATGCCGTTCCGCTCCGCGCTCACCGGGCAGGCCATCGGATAGGAACCCATGCCCTCGTCCCCCTGATCCTTGTTGAAGGTCAGGATCCCGTCGGCGTCCAATGCGTAATCGCCGTGAACCTGACGGTTCTTGGCGGTGTCGATGATGTTGAACTCGCCGTCGTCCGAGAACGTGACCATGAAAATTTCGGCCTTGTAGACGCCCGGTTCGATCGCGGCGAGCGGATCAGCCTCCGCGCCTTCGGCTCCGCCCTCCCGCGCCTCCGCGGCTTCCGGTCCCGTGTCGTTCGTGGGCGTCGCCGCGTCGGACCCGTCCGTTGCGATTATCTCCGCGTCCGCGGATTGAACGCCCGCATCCGCGATCTCGGATTGACCGCCATCCCCGGCCTCCGCTGGCTGCTCGTCCGTCTCGCCAATCGCGGCGGCCTCGGTATCAAGGCCCGCGTCGACGTTCCCGGCGTGGATCTCCGCCACCACCGGCTTGCCTGATCCGTCGATGGCCACGCCTTCCGCGTCGGCGGCAGCCTCCTCCGTCTCATCGCCAGCACGTTGGCCGGACGTCGCGACCACGGTCGCGATCTCCTCGATCCGCTCCTGGCGTGCCGAGACTTTCTCAGACAGGTCCGTGACGATCGCTTCCAGCTGCTCGCGCTGATCCGCCAAGGACCGCGCCGTCTCGGAAAGCGAATCGCGACGCGATATCAGGGCCGTGACGTTCTGTTCCAGATAGCCCCGCTCCTCCTCGAGACGTTCGGTCTCCTGCGCCGCGCGGAGCTGTTCGAGCATCCGCGCTTCGGCTTCGCGGGCTTCCTGCGCCTCGGCCGCCGCGCCCGCCGCCTCCTCGGACACGCGCGCGACCTCTTCCGACAGCTCCGCGACCGACGCCTGAAGCTCCGCCTCTCGCCCGCGTGCCTCCTCGATGCGCGCGCCGATGTCCGTCAGCGTCTGGCGGCTCTCGGCGATGCGTTTTTCCGCCTCCGCCGCATCCTTCTCGAAGGTCGCGAGCGTCGCCTCAAGCGGTTCGGCCTGCGCCTGCAGCCGCTCCGTCTCGGCGGCGGCCGCGTCGCGCTCGGCGGTCGCGCTTTCCAGCCGCCCCTGCGCGTCGGCGAGTTCGGTTTCCGCCGCCGTGATCTCGCCCGTCACGATCTCCAGCCGCGCTTCCGCCTCCCGCAGGCTCGCGGTCACCTCTTCGAACGCGCCCGACGTTTCGATCTGCTGTGACAGGCGGGTCTGCAGATCGCTCTGCACATTCCGCGTGTCCTCGAGCTGCGTCGCCAGGTCGTTCCGCTCCGACGAGCCGGAGACCCAGACCCAGCCGGCGGCCGCCCAACCTACGACCGCGAGGGCCGCCAGAGACCACGTCATGGGCCCCTGTGAGCGCGTTTTCGTCTCGGGCGTGTCGGATGTGGTATCGGGCATGGCGGAATCCTCGTCTGCTGCGGCGGAACGTTTCTGCTTCCGATAACCGCCACGAGGGTCGAAGGTTCCCGCCGCGCGGGCGGCCGTCAGCCGGAGCCGCGATCCCGGCGCGCGATCCGGGAGCGTATCCTGCGGACCATCGCCCAGACCAGAAGCACGACCGGGATCGTCAGAAGCGCCATCAGCATCGTCTTGTCGAAGCCCAACGGCTCGGCGAGCGGCCCGAACACGTTGGCGGCCAGACCGACGGCGTAATAGCTGATCGCGACGACCGACAGTCCCTCGACCGTCTCCTGCAGACGCAGCTGGAGCGCCGCCCGCTCGTCCATCTGGCGCAGCACCTGGGTGTTCTGCTCCTGGTTGGCCACGTCGACGCGGGTGCGCAGCAGGTTCGCGGCCCGCGCGGCGCTGCCCGAAAGCTCCGCCAGCCGCTCCTTGGCCGAGCGGCAGGTCCGCATCGCCGGATCGAAGCGCCGCATCATGAACTCGCCCAGAAGCTGCCGCCCGCCGATCCGCTCCTCGCGCAGCACCTCGATGCGCTGATAGACGATGGCGGCGTAGGCCTCGGCGGCGCCGAAACGGAACGCGGTGGTGGAGGACAGGAACTCGATCTCCGCCGACATCTTCAGAAGCTGCGCCAGCGTCTCGGGCTCATGCCCGCTCTCGCCGGCCATGCGAGAGACGATCTCCGACAGCTCGCGGTCGAGGCGCGCGACACCGGATGCCACCATCCGCGCCTGGGGCAGCGTCAGCATCGCCATGTCCTTGTAGGTCTCGATCTCCAGCAGGCGCTGAACGATCCGGCCGAGCCTGCGTCGCCCGATGCCCTGCGTCACCAGCACGGCGAGACGCGAATGACCGTTCTCGTCGATGCGGAAATCCGCCGCCACCACCGCGTCACCGTCAAGCACCCGGCTGACCGACAGGCTTTCGGGCACGAACCAGGTCGGCAGGTCGGTCGAGATGCGCTCCTCGATGTCCTGCGGCTCGGCGGTCTCGACACGCACGAGACAAGACGTCACGACCTTGCCCGGCGCCTCCGCCAACCAGTCGCCGGGCAGCAGCTTGAACATGTCGCCGGAGAACGGCGGCTCGGAATTCAGGTCCGCGAACAACGTGTAGGTGACGAACTCGGTATGCATCTCCCACTTCAGGAACGCCCGACCGAGCTGACCGGAATAGTGATTCGTTCCCGGAGCCGGATGCGGCGCGCCGTGGCGGTCCAGAAGAGCGATCAGATGCGCGAAATCCTTCGATCGGTCACGATCGGCCGCGTTCTCGGGCTGCTTGATCGCAACGTAGATCGCCCGGCACGGGGACTTGAGCTCCGGAAACGGCCGCGCGTGCAGCTCGTTGGTCAGCGCATAGCGTTTTGGATGGTCCTCGAGTGCCGACTGCGCCATGGGGTTCTCCATTTCCAGCCATTATGTGGACGTGTCGCGGCGCATTTCCATCCTCCCGAGCGCATCGGTCCCAACGATCGGATTGCCGTTGTTGCAGCGCAACACCCCGGTCAGCCGCGCTCCGGCAACCGGGCCACGTTCGAGACCGGTCCGGGCTCCGCCTCGTCGGCGAACTCCACGGCCTCCAGCCGACGCGCGCGGACGCCGGCCCGGTCGGCGGACACGCGGATCTCCTCGACATCCTTCTGCGCCTGCGCGAAGTGCCGGTCGAGGCTTCCGACCCGCGTCGAGAGCCGCTCGACATCCCGATGCAGCAGGCCGAGCTCGCGGCGGATCGCATGCGCCTCGGCCCGCATCCGCGCGTCCTTGAGCACGGCGCGCAGCGTGTGGAGCGTCGCCATGCAGGTCGTGGGCGACACGATCCAGACCCGCAGATCGAACCCCTCGCGCACGATGTCGGAGAAATTCGCGTGCAGTTCCGCATAGACCGCCTCTGAGGGCAGAAACATCAGCGCGCCCTCGGAGGTTTCGCCCGCGATGATGTATTTCTCCGCGATGGCGCGCAGATGGGTCCGCACCGAGGTCCGCATCTTGCGTGCGGCTTCGGTTTTCTCCGCGGGCGTGGTCGCCGTCACCAGCGCCTCATAGGCCTCCAGCGGGAACTTCGCGTCGATCACGATCGGCCCCGGCGGATGCGGCATGTCGATCAGACAATCGGCCCGCATCCCGTTCGAGAGCGTCGCCTGGAACGTCGCGGCGTCCGGCGGCAAAGCGCGGCGGACGATCTCGCGCAGCTGGATCTCGCCGAAGGCGCCGCGGGTCTGCTTGTTCGACAGGATGTCCTGGAGGCCCAGCACGTCGCCCGACAGCTTCTCGATGTTGCTCTGCGCCCGGTCGATGGCCTCCAGCCGCTGGTGCAGATCGCCGAGGCTCCGCGCCGTGCGCACCGCGCTCTGTCCGACGCTTTCGCCAAGCGCGCGCGTGACCTCCGCCAGACGGCTCTCCATGCTTTCGGACATCCGCGCCTGGGCGGCGGCCTGCGCCTCGGCCACATGGGTCAAACCGCCATGAAGCTGGTTCTGGCCGTCGTTGAGCGCCCGCACCGCCCCGTCGAGATCGGCCAGATGCCGCGCCAGAGGCTCCGTCGCGCGCCCCGCCCGGGTCACGGCGCGCAGCAGGATCAGAAAGAACGCGAGCCCCGCCAACGCGGCCCAGAGACGCGGGTCGTCGAACGCGATCGCGACCTCGCCGATCCGGATCATCGCCGCCCGAAAAGCCGCTCGATGTCGCCGAGCTTGAGCTCGACGTAGGTCGGCCGGCCGTGGTTGCACTGCCCCGAGAGCGGCGTCGCCTCCATCTCGCGCAGAAGCGCGTTCATCTCCGGCCCGCTCATCCGTCGGCCGGCGCGGATCGAGCCGTGGCAGGACATCCGGCTGACCACCGCGTCGATCCGGGCGCCAAGCCCGCCGCCCGCGCCCTCGGCCAGCGCGTCGGCGACGTCGGCCAGCAGGGCGCGTCCGTCGACCTCGCCGAGGATCGCCGGCGTCTCGCGCAGGCAGATCGCGCTTCCGCCGAACGGCTCGAACACGAGGCCGAGCGAGGCGAGATCATCGGTCGCATCGAGAAGCCGCGCGCAGGATCCCGCGTCGAGCTCGACGATCTCGGGGATCAGCAGCATCTGGCTCGGCGCGCGCCCCTTCGCCCGCTCCGCCTTCAGGCGCTCATAGACCAGACGCTCATGCGCCGCGTGCTGATCGACGATCACCACGCCGTCGACGGTCTGGGCGATCACGTAGGTCTCGTGCACCTGCGCCCGCGCCACGCCCAGCGGCAGATCGGCGGAGGGGAGCCCCTCGTCGGGCGCGGATGCGCCCTCCTCGGGGCTGGCGGGCGCCTCCACCCGGCCGGACCATGCGGAGGCGCCGAACATCCTCTCGATGAAACCCGCAGAGACGAGCGAACCACGCCCGCCCGGAACGCGCCGCATGCGCCACATCCGGACGGAACGCGCCGAGCATGCCGACACCCGTCGTCGTGGAGCCGCGATGCCCGGCATCGGCCAGCGTCCGCTTGAGCGCGCTGACCACCAGTCCGCGGACCGTACCCGGCTCGCGGAACCGGACCTCCGCCTTGGCGGGATGCACGTTCACGTCGACCAGATCGGGCGCGCAGGTGATGAACAGCGCCGCGACGGGATGACGGTCGCGGGCCAACACGTCGGAATAGGCCGCGCGCAACGCTCCGACCAGCAGCCGGTCGCGCACGGGACGGCCATTCACGAAGAGATGCTGCGCCACGGCCGCGCCGCGCGAATAGGTCGGAAGCGCCGCGTAACCACCGAGGTGAATGCCATCGCGCTCGAAATCGACGGCCAGCGCGTTCTCGATGAAATCCGGCCCGAGGATCGCGCGAAGGCGCCCGCGCAGCCCGTCGAAGAGATCGCCCGGCTCGGCGTCGAGGCGCAGCACCGCACGCGGCGCGTCCGCGTCGCTGACGTCCGTCAGGGTGAAGGCGGTTCCGGGCGCGGCCATCGCGAGACGCCGCACGACGTCGTTGATCGCCTGGGCCTCGGCCCGGTCGGTGCGCAGGAATTTCAGCCGGGCGGGCGTGGCCGAGAACAGTCCCGCCAGTTCGACGACCGTACCGCGGGCCAAGGCCGCCGGCCGGACCGGATCGGCCGCGCCGCCCCGGACCGTGAGGCTCGCCGCCTCGGCCGCGCCCGTCGCGCGGGAAGTGAGCGTGAGCCGCCCCACGGCGCCAAGCGAGGGCAGCGCCTCGCCCCGGAATCCGAAGGAGCGGATGTTGGTGAGATCCGTCCCGTCGATCTTGGAGGTGGCGTGGCGGGACAAAGCGAGGTCCAGCGCGTCGGCCGGGATGCCATGGCCGTCATCGGTCACGCGGATCAGGGTCTTGCCGCCGTCGGCGAAATCGATGCAGATCCGGCGCGCGCCCGCGTCGAGCGCGTTCTCCACCAGTTCCTTGATCGCCGAGGCCGGCCGCTCGACCACCTCGCCGGCCGCGATGCGGTTCGCCGCCGCAGCGTCCAGCTGGCGGATTCGCGGCAGATCGACCGCTATGTTGGGGCTGATGACGTTCATGCCCCTGGGTATAGCATGGCGGCCCACCGCCATGCCAGCGATCAATTGGTCGGTTCGACCCCTTCGGGACGGCCGACGACGACCCAGGTCAGCGCCTCGGGATTGAGCACGCGCTCCGCCACGCGGGCGATGTCCTCGACGGTCACCGCCTCGATCAGGTCATTGCGCTCGTTGACGTACTCGATACCGAGCCCGGCGGTCTGGAGGCCCAGAAGCTGACCCGCGATCCGCGAATTGCCGTCGAAGCGCAGCGCGTAGGCGCCGGTCAGATAGCGCTTGGCGGTCTCAAGCTCCTCCTCGGTCACGCCCTCCTCGGCCATGCGCTCCCACTCGTCGCGCACGATCCGCATCGCCTCGGCGGCGCGCGCGTTCGCGCTCGAGAAGCGCCCGAGATAGAGCCAGCCGTAATCGCCGGGCGCGAGATACGTGTAAATGCCGTAAGTCAGACCACGCTTCTCCCGCACCTCCTCGGTCAGGCGCGATCCGAAGCCGCCGCCGCCCAGGATGTGGTCCATGACGAAGGCCGGAATGAAATCCGGATCGTCGCGCGGAATGCCCTCGTGGCCGAACATGACGACCGATTGCGGGATGTCGAGATCGACGACCTGCAGCGTGCCGGGTGACCGCGCCTCCGCCACCGGCGGCAGGTCCGGCCCGCCGGTCGGCAGATCCCCGAAAAGATCGTCGAGAAGCGGCCCGAGTTCGGCGGCGGTGATGTCGCCCACGACCGCCACCATCAGCCGGTCGCGCACGAGCGCCGCGCGGTGCGCCTCGCGGATCGCCTCCACGTCGAGCGCCGCGACAGATTCGGCCGATCCGGCGTTCGGCCGGGCATAGGGGTGATCGGGGAACGCCTGGGCGTAAAACGCCCGTGACGCCAAGGTGTCCGGATCGGTCTCGTCCGAGCGCAGGCTCGACAGGACCTGCCCCTGAACCCGCGCGAACGGCTCGGGATCGAAACGCGGCTCCACCAGCGCGGAGCGCAGCAGGGCCAGGCTCTCGTCGCGATTCTCCGTCAGCATCCGCGCGGAGACCGAGACCCGGTCCTGACCCGCATCGAAGCCGAAGCTCGCGGCGAGCGTCTCGGCTGCCTCCGCGAAGCCGGTCGCGTCAAGATCGCCGGCACCTTCCTCCAGCAGCGCGGTCATCAGGTTGACCGCGCCCTCGGCGCCTTCGGCATCGATCACGGCGCCGCCGGTGAAGGCGGCTTCGATATCGAGGATCGGGATCGAATGCTCCTCGTAGAGCCAGGCGGTGATCCCGCCGGGCGAGGTGACGACCTGGATGTCGATCTCCGCGCGGGCGGGAAACGCCGCAGCCGCCGCGATCAGCGCCGCGGCCGCGAAACGGGCAGAAATGCCGGGTCATTGCACCAACTCCACGTCCGGCGCCTTGAGCCAGCCGGTGACGGACGCCTCCGGCCGGAAGATCGCGGCGGCCGCCGCCTGGACGTCCTCGGCGGTGACCTCCTGAAGCAGACCGGGCCAGGCTTCGATATCCGCGACCGTCAGGCCGGTGATCAGCGCCGAGCCGACCTCGCGCGCCCGCGAATTCTGGCTGTCGAGCTTGTAGATCTCGGCGGCGCGGATGCCGGTCTTGACCCGTTCCAACTGCTCCGGGTCAGGCCCCTCGGCCACGAAGCGCGCGAGCAGAGCGTCCATCCGGGCCTCGGCCTCGGCCAGATCGACGCCCGGTTTCGGCGCGACGTAGAGCGAGAAACTCTGCGGATCGACGCCAGTATCGGAATACCAGGCCCCCGAGCCCAGCGCCACGCCCTCCTCAAGCTCCAGCGTCCGCGACATCACCGAGGTCACGCCCGACCCGCCCAGAAGCTCGGCCAGCACGGTGAGCGTCGCCGCCTCCTCCTGGTCGCCCGGACGGCGCTGCGGCGCGGGATAGCGGCGCATGACGTAGGGCTCGCGCACGCGCGCGTCCTCCATCACCATTCGACGCGCCTCGATCTGCGGCGGCTCCTGCGGGCGGACGCGCGGCTTGATCGCGTCCGAAGCCGGGATCGGCCCGAAATGCTTGATCGCCAGCGCCTCGACCTCCGCCGCGTCGACGTCGCCGGCCACCACCAGGATGGCGTTGTTCGGCGCGTAATGCGCGCGATAGAAAGCCATCGCCATGTCGTAGTCGTATTCCATCATCTCGTGCTTCCAGCCGATGACCGGCCGCCCGTACGGATGGTTGACGTAGGACAGCGCCCGCATCCGCTCGTTGAACGGACCGCCCGGCGAATTCTCGATGACCTGGCGGCGCTCCTCGATCACCACGTCGCGCTCGGACAGCACGCCGGCCCGGCCGGGATCGAGATTGACCATCCGGTCGGCCTCCATGCCCATCACCAGATCGAGCCGGTCCGGCGCGATCCGCTGGAAATACGCCGTCATGTCGCTCGACGTGAACGCGTTGTCGTCGCCGCCATTGGCCGCGACGATCCTGCTGAATTCGCCGTCGGCGAGCGTGTCGGTCGCCTTGAACATCAGATGTTCGAGGAAATGCGCGATGCCCGACTGGCCCGGCGGCTCGTCGGCGGCGCCCACCCGGTACCAGACCATGTGGGTGACGACGGGCGCGCGGTGGTCTTCGATGACCACGCCCTGCATTCCGTTCTCCAGCGTGAACGTTCTGATCTCGCTGTCCGGCGCCGCGAACGCGAATGCGGGCGCGACAATCAGGCAGATCATGACGACTAGACGACGCATGGGCGAAACTCCTCACAAGACCGAATTGGCAGGATAACGTCGCCGCCGCCCCGTTCAACCGGGGGCAACGCGCCTGTGATCGCTATTGGCCGAGCATCGTCGGCGGCGCGGGCGGAATTTGCACGCCCTGCGCCCGCATTCTCTCGAATTCGGCCCCGGCGTTCAGCGTCATGTCGCGGTACGTGAGCGCTTCCTGGTCGCGGCTGAACATCCGCTCGAAAAAGAGGCCGCGGTTCTGGCTCCGGTACTCGGCGTCCTCGACGGCCAGGGTCTGGCGGATGCCCGGCTCGCCGGGCCCGACGCGCGCCACGAGCGCGGCGCCGTTCGCCGTCGCGGCGACCGGACGCCCGGTCAGGCCGGCAAGCGCCTCGGCGCGCGGATTCTGGTCCACCCGGTTGGCGGAGCCCGTCGTCGGCGGCGGCAGCGGGCGGGCGGCGAGGTTTTCCGGCAGTTCCAGCGGCTTGGTCGGCAAAACCATGAACTCGTCGGGCGTCGCGCCCACCCCCGCCTGGCGCAAGCCGCCCGCGAGGCCGCCGTCGCCGCACCCGGCGAGCAGGACGCCCGCCAGCAACAGGGCCGCGGCGCGCAAAAGGCATGGTCGGATCATCTGCACCTCGTCTGCCGGAACCGGCACCTCCTCTAGCGCGTCCGGCGCGCCGCGTCACGCGCCGTCGCGCGGAGCCTCGTCCTTGTCGCCGGAACCGCTGAAAAAAGCCAGAGTCAACGCGCCGCCGAAAATCGCGGCGTCCGCCACGTTGAAGGCGAAGGGATTGTCGATGCCGCAGCAGCTCATGTTCAGGAAATCCGCGACCGCGCCGTATTGCACCCGGTCCCAGACGTTGCCGATCGCACCGCCGACGATCAGCCCCGTGGCCGCCGCCTGGACCCGCGTCATGCCGCCCCGCGCCCAGACCAGCAATCCGATCACGATGGCGAGCGCGATCCCGATCAGCACCCAACGCCCGGTGTCGCCCGTGGCGAACAGACCGAAATTCACCCCCCGGTTCCACGCCATCGTCAGGTTCAGGAACGGATCGACGACCGGAATGAACAGGACCTCGCGCAGGTTCATCCACTCCACGATCCAGAGCTTGCTCACGCGGTCGAGAACGAAGGCCGCACCGGCGACGCCCAGGATCAGAGGATAGCGGCGGTCGGACATGCGCGGACGGTCTCCCTGGTTCGCGCGCCTTCTAGGGGGGCGGACCCCGGGCGGCAAGCGCGCCTCAGTGGCGGAAGTGACGCATCCCCGTGAAGACCATCGCGAGCCCCGCCGCATCCGCCGCGGCGATCACCTCGTCGTCGCGCACCGATCCGCCGGGCTGGATCACGGCCGTCGCGCCCGCCTCGGCCGCGGCGATCAGACCGTCCGGGAACGGAAAAAACGCGTCGGACGCGACCACCGAGCCGAGGGTCGGCGCCTCGTCCAGTCCCAGGGCCGCCGCCATGTCCTGCGCCTTGCGCGCGGCGATGCGCGTGCTGTCCACGCGGCTCATCTGACCCGCGCCGATGCCGACCGTCGCCTGATCCTTCGCGTAGACGATTGCGTTCGACTTCACGTGCTTGGCCACCCGCCAGGCGAACAGCAGATCGGCCAGCTCGCGGGCATCGGGCGCGCGTTTCGTCACATCGCGCAACCCGTCCGCGTTAACCCGTCCCGCGTCGCGATCCTGCACCAGGTATCCGCCCGCCACCTGACGCCATGTCCGGCCCCGCGCGACCGGATCGGGGAGCCCGCCGGTGACCAGCAGGCGCAGGTTCTTCTTGTGCGAGAAGAACTCCGCCGCGTCATCGTCCACCGCCGGCGCGATCACCACCTCGGTGAAGATCTCGCCGATCGCCCGCGCCGTCCCGAGATCCAGCGTCCTGTTCAGCGCGACGATCCCGCCGAAGGCGGACGTGCGGTCGCAATCGTAGGCGGCGCGGTAGGCCTCGACCATGCTCCCGCCACGCGCCACGCCGCAGGGATTGGCGTGCTTGATGATCGCGCAGGCCGGACCGTCCTCCGGCGCGAACTCCGCGACCAGCTCGAACGCCGCGTCGGTGTCGTTGATGTTGTTGTAGCTCAGCGCCTTGCCTTGCACCTGTCGCGCCGTCGAAACGCCGGGACGGTCGCTGCCGTCGCGATAGAACGCGGCGCCCTGATGCGGGTTCTCGCCGTAGCGAAGGCTCTGCGCCAGGTCGCCGGCGACCGTGCGCCTGCGCGGCGCGCCCTCGCCGAGCGCGCCCGCCATCCACGTCGAGACCGCCGAGTCATAGGCCGCCGTCCGACCGTAAGCGACAAGCGCCATCCCTTGGCGGAAAGCCATCCCGGTCGCGCCATCATGCGCGTCCAGCTCCGCCAGCAGCGGAGCGTAATCCGCGACGTCGGTCACGACCGTGACGTAGCGGTGATTCTTGGCCGCCGAGCGCAGCATGGCCGGCCCGCCGATGTCGATGTTCTCGATGCAGGCCGCGTAATCACCGCCCGCCCGCACGGTCTCCTCGAACGGATAGAGATTGACGACCAGCAGATCGATCCCCTCGATCCCGAATTCCTCCATCGACGCGCGATGCCCGGCCAGGTCCCGCACCGCCAGAAGACCCGCATGGACGATGGGGTGCAGCGTTTTGACCCGCCCGTCGAGCATTTCGGGAAACTCGGTGATCTCCGCCACGTCGCGCACCGGCAGCCCCGCGTCGCGCAGCGCCTTGGCCGTCCCGCCCGTCGAGATCAGCTCGACTCCCCGCGCGTCGAGCGCGCGCGCCAGCGGGACCAGCCCCGTCTTGTCGGAAACGGACAGAAGCGCGCGGGTGACGGTGACGAGATCGGCGGACATCGGGACTTCTCCATGTTCGGAAGGTCCCGCAAAACGTCAGGCCGCGCCAGGCTCCCCGGCAGGCGCCTCGGCGGTCCGGGCGAAGGACCACGTGATCTGCCCCAGATACTCGACCACCTCCGCGCGGACAACCATCTGTCGCGTCTGGGTCGGCGTCCCGCGCGCCGGATCGAACCGCACCGAATCCTCGAGTTCCAGAAATCCGCCCGCCGCGCGGAAGACCCAGACCTCGCCGCCCGGCAGCGTCAGAGCCACGAGCTGGCGCAGTCCGTCGAGCTCGGCCGTCACCTCCGGATGCAGATGGAACCGCGCCGCGACCGTGACGGCGCCCGCCCGCGCGACCCGGTCGTACCGCGCCCGCGCCCGCGCGTCGGTGACGCTGACGATGTCCTCGCCCCGCGTCTCGAGGCCCCGCGCGTCCACGAAGATCCGCCGCTCATGCAGGAGACCGTGGCTTTCCACGTATCCGTCATGGGTCGCCAGAAGCCACATTCCCGTGGCGTCATGCGCCTGTTTGACCGAAACGAGCGACGGCCCGTCCTCGAGCCTCGGCCCGAAGGTCCGCGCGGCCAGCCCCGTCGAGACGATCCGCGCCGAAGACCGCCCGTCAACGTCCAGCGTGCTGTGCGCCGCAGTCTGTCGCGACAGCCGCGCCCAATCCGGCCCGAACGCGGCGCCCGTGCCGGCATTGACGATCAGCGGCTGACGCCCGACGCTCATCTCGAAGGCGAGCGTCCCCGCATGGGCCGTGATCGCGGCGTCGCCGCCCGGCGGCGCCGCGCCATCCATCACCACAGCCGTCCGTCCGCCCGTCAGCCGCGCGAAACCCATCGGCAGTTTCGGCTTTGGCTGCACGCCCAGACGCAGCTCCGCCAACGCCTGGTCGAGCGCGTCGGCCGAGCCCGCGCCGCCGCCATGGAACTCCGCCATCGACCCGTCGCCCATCCGCAGCGCGCGCGTCACCGGAACCGCCCGCGCGACGGCGGACAGAAGCGGCGGCGGCACCGTCTGACCCGCATCCTCGACCAGCCGCGCGGTCCAGATCATCAGGATCAGCGCCTCGGCCAGATCCTCCGGCGCGCGGCTCGCCACGCCGCCCTCCGCGTCGATCATCGTCTCCGCCACCGAGGCGAGGTCGCCCAGCGCCGCGTCATGCCCCGGATGCGGCAGGACGATCCCCGTCCAGACCAGCGCGGTCAGCGCCCGAAGACGCGGCACGCCCTCCGGCGCCTTCGGCCAGCCCGTCGAGAGATACCGCTGCTGCGCCGCGAGCGCCTTCCAGAACCGGTCGGCGGCCGTCTTGTCGAGCCCCTGCGTCAGCATCGCCGCATGCGTCGCCCAGCGTTTGGCCCGCCGTCCGGCGATCTCGGGGCGCCAGCCCGGACCGCTCCCGTGGCCGTAGCGCCGGATCCAGTCCTGCACCCAGGCCTGCGCGCGCAGGCGCGCCGCGCGGTTGCCGAGCGCCGCCAGATCGTCGAGCCAGAGACAGGATTGCCGGGACTCCTCCAGCCGCGGATCGGTGATCACGGCGTCCCAGATCGACCCGTCGCCCACGACCGTCTCGCGCCCCGGCACCGGCCAGCGTCCGGCCACCAGCGCCTCGCCCCTGTCCGCATCCCCCAGAAGCACCGGCTCCGGCAACGTCTCCGCGACCTTCGGACGGGTCCCCAGCCGCGCGCGGCGCGCCGCGAGCCGGTTGCCGGCGGCGGCGCCGGGCCGGGCGAGCCTGGCGGCCAGCGCTTTGAGTGTCAGGGCGGATCGGCTCATGCGAAGGATCGGTTTCGTGCTGGAAAATACAAGCGGTCGCGCACCCTAGAGTGTTTGACGTGAACATTGAACACAAAGTATCGGAAGCCGCGCCAAAAAGCGTCCACGCTCCGACCGCATTTACGCGGAGATCGCCCGCTTTTCGATCAGCGCGGCGTAGAACCCGTCCATGCCGCCCCGCTCCGGCCAGTAATCCGGCCGCAGCCTCAGTCCCCCGGCCCCGTCGATCCAGGCCGGGTCGAGCCCGAGCGCCGCCGCGTCGGGCGCCGCCTGCCGCGCGTCCGGGGTCCCGGCCACGAACCGCGCGACCTGGTCCTCGCCCTCCGCCGGCAGCAGCGAGCATGTGCAATAGACCAGCCGCCCGCCCGGCCGCACCATGGCCCACGCCCGGGCCAGCAGCATCGCCTGCAAGTCCATCAGCGGCCCGAGATCGCGCCCGGCGCGCACATGCGGCAGATCCGGATGCCGCCGGATCGTCCCGGTCGCCGAACAGGGCGCGTCCACCAGAACCGCGTCGAACGGCTCGCCCGGCGTCCAGCCGAGCGCGTCCGCCTCGACGATCCGCGCCGCCAGCCCGGTCCGGGCGAGGTTCTCGCGCAGCCGCCCGAGCCGCGGCCGCGAGACGTCGAGCGCGGTCACCTCCGCCCCGCCCGCGGCCAACTGCAACGTCTTGCCCCCGGGCGCCGCGCAGATGTCGAGCACGCGCTGGCCAGCCACCTCTCCGAGCATCCGCGCCGGAACCGCCGCCGCCGCGTCCTGGACCCACCAGGCGCCCTCTTCGAACCCCGGCAGCCCCGAAACCCGCCCGCGCTCGCGCAGACGCAACGATCCTGTCGGCACGATCTCCGCACTCAGCCGCTCGGCCCAGGCCGCCGCTTCGGCAGGATTCTTCAGCGTCAGGTCCAGCGGCGGCTCACGCAGATGCGCGGCCTCGACCCCCGCCAGCGCCGTAGCACCCCATGCATCGGCCACCGGACCGGCCAGCCAATCGGGAAGTCCCGCCTCGGACGCCGACTCCCACAGCGGCACGCCCCCGACCGCCACCTTGCGCGCGACCGCGTTCACCAGCCCCGCGACATGCTGCCCCTTCGGATGCCCGCGCGCCAGCCGCACCGCCCCGTCCACTGCCGCATGGTCCGGCACCCCGTCGAGCCGCATCTCCGCCACCGCGAGCCGCAGCGCGTTCATCGCATGCGGCGGCGGCGCCTTGCGCACGAACCCGGCCAGAACCGCGTCGATCCGCCCGAGATGGCGCAGAACGCCCGTCGCCAGGCTTTGCGCCCGCGCCCGCTCGCCCGGCTCCAGACCGGCAAGCGGCCCGTTCCCGGCGGCGATCAGGTCCGAGAGGCTCTCATGCCGCTCCAGCACGGCCGCGACCAGATCGGCCGCGCCCCGCCGGGCCGCCAGACCGGGGGCGCTCAAAGCCCTCGGCCGGACGGTGGGATGGAGGTCCGACGCGACACGACGCCCGGCCCCGCCTCCGCGGCGATCGCCTGAAGCGCCGCGATCCGGTTCTCGACGCGCGGATGCGTCGCGAACAGCGCGTCCATGCGCATGCCCGACAACGGATTGATGATGAACATCGCCGCCGAGGCAGGATTGCGTTCGGCGCTGACCATCTCGATCTCACCCGCGTGGTTCGAGATCTTGCGCAGCGCGCGGGCGAGCGCCATCGGATCGCCACTGATCGCGGCCCCGTCGCGGTCGGCGGAATACTCCCGCGTCCGGCTGATCGCCATCTGCACCAGACCCGCGGCGATCGGCGCGAAAATCACCGCGAGCAGCAGCCCGATCGCGCCAAAGGCTCCCTGATCCCGGTTCTGCGCCCCGCCGGTGAACAGACCGAACTGCGCCAGCATCGAGATCGCGCCGGCCACGGTCGCGGCCACGGTCATCGTCAGCGTGTCGCGGTTCTTGATATGGGCCAACTCATGCGCGATCACCCCCTCGATCTCGTCGGGCTCGAGCGCGCGCAGCAATCCCTCCGTCACCGCGACCGCGGCGTTGTCGGGGTTGCGCCCGGTGGCGAAGGCGTTCGGCTGCGGCGTGCGCATGAGGTATAATGAGGGCATGGGAAGTCCGGCGTTGCCGGCCAGCCGCGCCACCATCCGGTACAGTTCCGGCGCGCTCGCCCGCGTCACCGGCTCGGTGTTGTGCATCCGCAAGACGAGCCGGTCCGAATTCCACCAGGCGTAGACGTTCATGCCCACCGCGAGCACCAGCGCGAACAGCGCGCCGCCCGCGCCGCCGATCAGATACCCCACGCCCATGAAGAGCGCGGTCATCGCCGCCAGCAGCATCATCGTCCTGAAGAAGTTCATCCGACCCTCACTTGCGTCCCGCGCCCCCCGGGCCATATCATCCCGAAACCGCAGCGGAGAGAATATATGCCCAGCCAGGCCCAGACGAAAGAGGCGCGCCTCGCGGACGC
This sequence comes from uncultured Alphaproteobacteria bacterium, assembly GCA_963698685.1. Lineage (GTDB taxonomy): Bacteria > Pseudomonadota > Alphaproteobacteria > Rhodobacterales > Rhodobacteraceae > Amaricoccus. The sequence continues at coordinate 179,935 of CAVORV010000018.1, read as the reverse complement.
CGCCCGCCGCGCGCTTGCCGAGGCCGAGGCGCGCCGCAAGGCCGCCGCCCCCCTCGACCTGCCCCCCGAACAGGGCGGTCGCGACGGACCCGAACCCGTGCGCTACGGCGACTGGGAACGCAAAGGCATCGCGATCGACTTCTGACCGCCCGGTGAAACGCCAGATCATCTGCATCAACTGGGGCACGAAATACGGCGCGCCCTACGTCAACCGCCTGTACGCGATGATCGCGCGCAACATCACGCCGCCTTTCACGCTCACCTGCTTCACCGACAGCGCGTCCGGCATGCGCCCCGAGATCCGCTGCGAACCCCTGCCCGACCTGCCCGTCGAACTCCCGACCGGCACCAAGGGGATCTGGCCCAAGGCCCGTCTCTGGAGCGCCGAACTCGCCGATCTGACCGGCCCCGTCCTGTTCATGGACCTCGATCTGGTCATCACCGGAAATCTCGACGGATTTTTCGAGCACGGCGATCCGGACGGCGTGGTGATGGCGCGCAACCAGACCACGCCGTTCGAGAAACTCGGACAGACCTCGCTTTTCCGCTTCCCGGTCGGAAAGCTCCTGCCGCTCAAGGAACGCTTCATGGCCGACCCGCAGGCCGTCGCCGACGAATTCCGCTTCGAGCAGCGCTTCGTGACCCGCACGGCACCCGGCGGCGTCTCGTTCTGGCCCGCCCCCTGGGTCCGCCATTTCCGCCAGGACTGCGTGCGGCCGTTCCCGCTCAACTACATGCTGCAACCCCGCCTGCCCGCCGGAGCCAAGGTGGTGATCTTCCCCGGCGGCCTGCATCCCGGACACGCCATCGAAGGCCGCTGGGGCAAACACTACGCCGCCCGCTCCGCTCCGGAGCATCTGCGCGGCCTCTTCAGCCCCGACCGCCCGGACCCGCCGCTACGGTATCTGCGCCATTATCTCCCCCCGGTCGACTGGGTCCGCGAAGCCTGGAGCGAGGAGCCGGAGGCGACAGAAATCACACGCCAACGATAGGACATCGCCCGACCGCGGGCGGGCGAGAATCGCACGCCCTGGGGGGCGGTCGTGCGATGTCCGGGCCAAGAGGCCCGAACCGTAAGGCTTCAAAGTGGCGTTCCGCCCCCCGCGTGACACACCTTTCCAGGTGGTTAACGCAAATCTGAAACCTGTTCAGAATCAAAGATATACCGAAAACGACACGCGTGTCGCACCGTGTCGAAACTCAATGCGCCGCGGCCCAGTTGGGCCCGATCCCCGCATCCACCACCAGCGGCACGTCGAGCGCCACAGCCGGAAGCGCCGCGTTCTCCATGACCCGGCGCACCGCCGCGACCGTCTCCTCGGCGGCCCCCTCCTCGACCTCGAACAGCAGCTCGTCATGCACCTGGAGCAGCATCCGCGCCGGCAGGTCCGCGATCGCGTCGGGCACCCGGATCATCGCCCGCCGGATGATGTCCGCCGCCGCGCCCTGGATCGGCGCGTTGATCGCCGCCCGACCGGCGAAACCCGCGCGCGGCCCCTTCGCCCCGATCTCGGGCGTATGCATCCGCCGCCCGAACAGCGTCTCGACGTAGCCGTTCTCCTTCGCGAAGGCGACGGTCCGGTCCATGTAGGCGCGGATGCCCGGAAACCGCTCGAAATACGTGTCGATGAACCGCTTGGCGTCCTCGCGCGGGATCCGCAGGTTGTTGGCCAGTCCGAAGGCCGAGATGCCGTAGATCACCCCGAAATTGATCGCCTTGGCCTGCCGCCGCACCGCCGGGTCCATTCCCTCGATCGGCACTCCGAACATCTCGGAGGCTGTCATCGCATGGATGTCGAGCCCGTCGCGGAACGCCTCCTTCAGAGCCTTGATATCCGCGACATGCGCGAGGATCCGAAGCTCGATCTGGCTGTAATCGAGCGACACCAGAACGTTGCCCTCGTCCGCGATGAAGGCCTCGCGGATGCGCCGTCCCTCCTCGGTCCGGATCGGGATGTTCTGCAGGTTCGGATCGGTCGAGGCGATCCGTCCCGTCGCCGCCCCCGAGATCGAATAGGAGGTGTGCACCCGCCCGGTTTCCGGATGGATGTGCTCCTGAAGCGCGTCGGTGTAGGTCGATTTCAGCTTCGACAACTGCCGCCAGTCCAGCACCCGCGCCGGCAGGTCGTGCCCCTGCGCCGCCAGCTCCTCCAGAACGTCCGCGCCGGTCGCATAGGCCCCGGTCTTGCCCTTCTTGCCGCCGGCGATCGACATCCGCTCGAACAGCACCTCGCCGAGCTGCTTGGGGCTTCCGATGTTGAACTTGCCGCCCGCGAGCCCGTGGATCTCCTCCTCCAGCGCCGCCATCTTCTGCGCGAAGGCGCCCGACATCCGCGACAGATGCTCGCGGTCGACCTTGACGCCGCGCATCTCCATCGCCGCCAGAACCGGCACCAGCGGCCGTTCCAGCGTCTCGTAGACCCGCGTGACCCGGCCGAACGGCAGCCGGGGCTTGAGCGTCGCCCAGAGCCGCCAGGTCACCTCCGCGTCCTCCGCCGCGTAAGGCGCCGCGTCCTCGATCGGCACGAGGTCGAAGGTCTTGACCGCCTTGCCGCTTCCGATCAGCGCTTTGATCGGCAGCGGCACATGCCCCAGATACCGCTCCGACAGGTAATCCATCCCGTGGCCGTGCAGCCCCGCGTGAAGCGCGTAGGAGACCAGCATCGTGTCGTCGATCGGCGCCACGTCGATCCCGTTCCGCGCCAGGATCTTCGCGTCGTATTTCATGTTCTGGCCGATCTTGAGGATCGACGGATCCTCCAGCACCGGCTTGAGGATGGCCAGCGCCTCCTCCTTCGGCATCTGCCCCTCGGCGCGCCGCGTCTCGCTGAACAGGTCGCCCTCGCCGCCCACATGCCCGACCGGCACGTAACAGGCGATCCCCGGGCCGGTGCAGAGCGACACGCCCACCAGATCCGCCCGCATCTCGTCGAGCCCGGTCGTCTCGGTATCCACCGCCACCACGCCCGCCTCGCGGATGCGGTCCACCCAGTCTTCCAGCGCCGCCCGGTCGCGCACGACCTCGTAAAGCGCCCGGTCGATCGCCCGAAACGCGCGCTGTGGCGGGCCGGCGGGCCGCGCGGCCCCGTCCGCGTCGCCTTCGAGGGGGCTCGACGCCCCGCCGGAGGCGACCTCGGTCGACGACGGGCGCCTCGACCCCGAACTTCGACGCGACCCTCGCCGTCAGTGTCCGGAACTCCATCGCGTTGAGGAACCCCAACAGATCCTCCGCCACCGGCTCGCGCACCTCAAGGCTCTCGAGCGCATCCTCCACCGGCGTGTCACGCTTGAGCGTCACCAGCTCGCGCGACACCCGGATCTGATCGGCGAACTCGATCAGCGTCTGACGGCGTTTGGGCTGTTTGATCTCCTCCGCGTGCGCCAGAAGATTCTCCAGATCGCCGTATTCGTGGATCAGAAGCGCCGCCGTCTTGACCCCGATGCCCGGCGCGCCCGGAATGTTGTCCACGGAATCCCCCGCGAGCGCCTGCACGTCGATCACCCGGTCCGGGCCCACGCCGAACTTCTCCTCGACCTCGTCGGGGCCGATGCGGCGGTTTTTCATGATATCGAACATCTCGACCCCGCCGCCGACCATCTGCATCAGATCCTTGTCCGAGCTGATGATCGTCACGCGCCCGCCCGCCGCGCGCGCCTGCTCGGCATAGGTCGCGATGATGTCGTCGGCCTCATAGCCCTCCATCTCGATGCAGGGCAGGTTGAACGCCCGCGTCGCCTCGCGGATCAGGCCGAATTGAGGCCGCAGATCCTCGGGCGGTTCCGGCCTCTGGGCCTTGTATTCGGGATAGATGTCGTTGCGGAATGTCTTGGCCGAATGATCGAACACCACCGCCACATGCGTCGGCGCGTCGGCCCCTTTGGAATCCTCCACCATCTTGTGGACCATGTTGCAGAACCCTGCGACGGCCCCCACCGGCATCCCGTCCGACTTGCGCGTCAGCGGCGGCAACGCGTGATACGCCCGGAAAATGAACCCCGACCCGTCGATCAGGTGAAGATGATGCCCTTTGCCGAATGCCATGCCGGTCCCCTCAAGACTGCGTCATGACTAGCCCGCCCGCCACGTCCGGTCCACCGGCGATGATCCGCGCACGCCAAACCATTTCGCGCCGCGCGCTTCAACCGGACGGTGAATTGCGCTAGCTCATTTTCATGGTTAATCCCGCTCCGCACGGCATGGGTCTCGGCGGCCCGCGCGCCGAACTGATCGGAACCGACGCTCTGCCCGGCGACGGCTACAACGCGACGGTCGACTACCTGCGCATGCTCGCCGCGATCCTGATCGTGCTCTTTCACGCCGGGGCCCCGGCGGGCGGGTTCAGCGTCGCGGCCGTCGGCGTTTTCGCGTTTTTTTTCGCGTTCTTCACGTTGCGGTCCGTCCGGGCGGAGACGACGGACACTCCGATCCGAAACAAGGCCCGTCGCCTGCTACGACCTTGGCTGACATGGAGCCTGCTCTACGCCGCGCTGATTCTCGGCGGCGCGCTCACGTCCGACCAATCGGTCCCGGCGGCTTTCGCCGACTGGCTCCCGCCCGATGCGACACAGTACCAGCTCTGGTTCCTGCCTTGGGCCTTCGTCGTCGCGCTCGTTCTCATCGGCGCGGCGCCGCTCATCCCCGACCGGCCCGGCATCGGCGCGGCATCGCTGGTCCTGTGCGGCGGCGCGTTTCTCTCCGCGCTCGCGCTTCTTGTCGCGGAGCGCGCCGGCCTGCCCGAATTCTTCGCCCTCTGGGCGCTCTACGTTCCGTCGGCGATGGCGGGCGCCCTCGCCTACATCCTGCGAGGATCGACGGCGGGCCTCGCGATCCTGGCGGGGGGGGCCGTCGCCATGGCGCTCGCCGCCGACACCGTCGGCCTGCACGGCGCCCAACAGCTTGTGCTGGGCGTTCCGGCGGCGATGCTCGCGCTTCACTTTCGCACGCCAGCGTCACGCTGGAGCCGCCACCTCGGGAAGATGTCGATGGACGTCTATCTCGTCCATGCGGCGGTGATCGCGATCCTCGTCCGGGTGTTCGACGTGCCCACCGGCTCGGCGCTGTGCGGCGTGCTCGCGGTGGCGATAAGCTTCGCGTTCTCCGCGACGCTGCGCGGCGTGCCCTTCGCCGATCGACCGCGCCTGCCGCGCGCGCTCAATGCCGTGCGTCAGACCCTGCTTTGAGCACGAACTTCTTGTCGCAATAGCCGCATTCCACGAAACCGATCTTCGGATCGATCTGGAGCCAGACGCGCGGATGCCCGCCTGCGCCGCCGCCGCCGTCACAGGCGATGTGCGTCCGGGTGACTTCCTCGGTTTCCGGGGCGTCTCTGTCCATGAGGGGTATCCGTGCGTTGGGGAGGTTTGACCCTTCCATAACCGCTATGCTAGCCGTCGGGCAATGGGGGCCGGACCGCGCCCCCCGGAGCCTCAATGACCAGGAACGCCATCGAACTGCGCGGACTGCGCAAGGTCTACGCCGCCCAGGGCGGCCGCCCGCCCAAAGAAGCGCTGAAATCGCTCGACCTCGACATTCCCGAAGGCTCGATCTTCGGGCTTCTCGGTCCCAATGGCGCGGGAAAATCCACCACGATCAACATCATGGCGGGCCTGACCAACAAGACCGACGGGACCGTCCGCATCTGGGGATTCGACCAGGACCGCAACCCGCGCCAGTCGCGCGCGGCGATCGGCGTGGTTCCTCAGGAACTCAACATCGACCCGTTCTTCACGCCGCGCGCCGCGCTCGACGTCCAGGCCGGGCTCTACGGCGTGCCGCGCCGTCAGCGCCGCACCGACGAGATCCTCTCCCGCGTCGGTCTGACCGACCAGGCCGACGTCTACGCCCGCACGCTCTCGGGCGGCATGAAACGCCGCCTGCTGATCGCCAAGGCGCTGGTCCACGCGCCGCCCGTGCTGGTGCTCGACGAGCCCACCGCGGGCGTCGACATCGAACTGCGCCAGATGCTCTGGGACTACGTGCGCGAACTCAACGCCGCCGGCACCACCATCATCCTGACCACCCACTACCTCGAAGAGGCCGAGCAGATGTGCGGCCATATCGGCATCATCAACAACGGCGAGCTGATCGCCTCGGAGCCGACCGCGTCTCTGATCGGCCGCATGGACGCCAAGACCCTCGTCGTCACGCCCGAAAGCCCGCTGGCGACTCTGCCATCGCTGCCGACGGACGTCACCGGCGAGATCCGCCCAGACGGCGCGCTCGCGATCACATGGCGCAAAAGCCGCATCCAGGCCGGCGCGATCCTCGCCGCGCTCCACGACGCCGGCGTCACGATCACCGACGTCGCGACCGAGGAGCCGCATCTGGAGGACGTGTTCGTCAGCCTGACGCGGCGTTCGGCGGCCTAGGAAGCCGCCTTCGCGAGAATGGCCCCGAGCGGCCGCCCGCCCAGAATATGCACGTGCATGTGCGGCACCTCCTGGATGGCCGCCTCGCCGGAATTGGCGATCAGCCGGTAGCCGCCGCCGCCATCCGGCGCCACGCCCAGATCGGCCGTCAGTTTCGCGAGCGTCCGCGTGAAATCCGTGATCTCCGCCGCCGTCGCCTCGGCGCCGAAATGGTCGAAATTCACGTAGGCGCCCTTGGGGATCACCAGAACATGGACCGGCGCCTGAGGGTGGATGTCGTGGAACGCAAGACAGTGCTCGGTCTCCACGACGGTCCTGTTCGGGATCTCGCCGCGCAGGATCTTGGCGAAGATGTTCTGGTCGTCATATTCGTAGGGCATCGGAACCTCCGGATTGGTTTGGGCGTCGGATCAGCTCAGACCGTGCTCGGCGAAAAGCGCGCGCAAGTCGGCCTCGGGCCGCGCGCCGATATGGCTGATGACCTCGCCGGCGGCGACGCAGCCCATCCGCGCGCAGGTCGTCCAGTCGCGCCCCGTGGTGATGCCGAAAAGGAACCCCGACGCGAAGAGATCTCCGGCCCCGGTCGCGTCCACCACCTCCACTTTCGTCGCGGGCACGTGGATCCGCGCGCCCTCGGCCAGCACGTGCGCGCCGCGCGCGCCGACCGTGCAGGCCGTCGACGCGACATCCGCCTCGGCACGGGTCATCGCCGCGTCCAGATCGTCGGTCAGATAGAGCGACTTCAGCTCATGCTCGTTGGCCACCAGCAAATCGACGTCCGACCGGATCATCGTCAGGAACGCGTCGCGGTGCCGCTCGACGCAGAACGGATCGCTGAGCGTGATCGCCACCTTGCCGCCGGCGGCCTTCGCCGCCCGGATCGCCTTGGCGAAGGCCGCGTGGCTGTCGGGCCCGTCGAAGCGGTAGCCCTCGAGGAAGATCCACTCGGCGGCCGCCATCTGGCCCTCGTCGATATCATCAGGCCCGAGGAACTCCGAAACGCCGAGATAGGTGTTCATCGACCGCTCGCCGTCGGGGCTCACCAGGATCATCGACCGTCCCGTCGCCGCCGCGTGATCGGCCGGCGCCAGCGGCGTGTCGAAATCGGCGCCCTGCGCGCGCAGGTCATGCGCGAAGATCGCGCCGAGCTGGTCGTCCTTGACCTTGCCGACATAGGCCGTGCTCGCGCCCAGCGCCGCCAGACCCGCGATGGTGTTCGCGGCCGACCCGCCGGAGATCTCGCGCGCCGGACCCATCCGGCCATAGAGCGTCACGGCGCGGTCGGTGTCGATCAGCTGCATGATGCCCTTCTCGACGCCGTTCTCCGCCAGAAACGAATCCTCGACCGGCGCGATCACGTCGACGATGGCGTTGCCGATCCCGACGACCTGAATGGGTTTGCTCAAAGGTTCTTCTCCTCGAAGTCGCAGATGTCGCGGATGAGGCACGCCCCGCAGGCGGGCTTGCGCGCCGTGCAGACGTAGCGGCCGTGCAGGATCATCCAATGGTGGGCGTGAAGCTGATAGGGAGCGGGCACCTGGTCCTCGATCGCGCGTTCGACGGCGACGACGTCCTTGCCCTTCGCGAGTCCGGTGCGGTTCGCGACCCGGAAAATATGCGTGTCCACCGCCTGGGCCGGGATCCGCCACCACATGTTCAGGACCACGTTGGCCGTCTTGCGCCCGACCCCCGGCAATCCGGTCAGCGCCGCGCGCGAGGACGGCACCTCGCCGCCGTATTCGTCCACCAGGATGCGCGCCATCCGCATGACGTTCGCCGCCTTGTTGCGGTAAAGCCCGATGGTTCGGATATGCGCGATCAGACCTTCCTCGCCCAGATCGAGCATCTTCCGCGGCGTGTCGACCTCGCGGAACAGCGCGGCGGTCGCCTTGTTCACGCCCTTGTCCGTCGCCTGCGCCGACAGCGTCACCGCCACGAGGAGCGTATAGACATTGACGTGATCGAGCTCGCCCTTAGGCTCCGGCTCCGCTTCGTGAAAGCGCCGGAAGATCTCTGAAATCGCATTGTAATCGAGTTGGGCCGCCATGCCCTGAATTGGCACGGCGGCCCGAGCCGCGCAAGGCGCGGTTGACCTGTCGCGGCCGCGAGACCGAGTGTCAGGCCGCGAGCGGCCTGCGCCGACGCGCCGACCAGCCGAGCGTCGCGAGCGCCGCGACGATCAGCGGAAGGCCGGCCGGGAGCGGAACTGGCGCGACCGGCGGCAGGACGCAGAAATCCTCGCCAAGCACCGGATCCGCATGCGCCGCCGAGACGAGCGAGAACGCCGAGGCGGTCGCGACCGGCGGGATGGTGCACGGAGTCGCCGTCACCCGCATGGTGAACTGGTCGAAGTCCACCGCATCCCACAGCGCGATGCCGTAATTCAGGTTCAGGTTCGCCAAATCGTCAATCAGGCCGACCACCGACGTGATTCCGAGGTAGATGCGTTGACCTCTTCCAGCGATCGCGAACAGACAGCGGATCGATGCTTTCCGCTTCGCCCGCTCGTTGATGTCGCGCCGCACTTCCCATTCGTCCGCTCGGCGTCAGCCAAGCCATCAGCAGATCGTCGGTGGTCGCGTCGTCGTCGAAATCCCAGAAAGCGCCCTCCGGCAGGGTCTCCTCGCTCATCCACGAGCCGAACAGGTCCTCATAGGGCCCGTAGAACGCGCCGGTCGAGATCTTGTCCTCGGCGAAATTCATCTCGTATCCGGTCCGCTCGGGGGCGAAGAACCCGTCCAGGGTGAAATTTGGATTCGTGTCGGCGTCGCCGAAGAGTCCGAACGGAAACTGGCTGGTTACCGGGAAATCCCGGTCGGGCGGGGCCGGAAAAGTCCGGCGCGAACGCCAGTCCGTCACCCGCCGTCGAAGACGTGAACGTGTCGCCGAGACCGAAGCCGAGTTCAACCGTCACGCCGGCCAACGCGCCGCCGGTCTTGTTCACCACCCGCTGATAGACCTGATAGCCGATGCTGCCGGCCACCGCGGTCCCGTCGGATCAACGTCGAAAACCAGATCGATCGGATCCGTTGACGTCATATGCTCCTTGAAGCGCTTGCCGCTCTGGAACGGGCTGTCACAGGTCGCCGTAGCTGGATGCCATGATGCAGCCGGTCGTGGTCAGCTTTTCCGGTCCGCCGAGCGTGAATTCGCCATTGACCACCTTGATGCCGGGGCTGGTGGCTTCCGGCGGCGTGAACGCGATCTGGCCGGTGCTTGGCGCGGTCGCCGGATCGCCGGCGTGCACAGACTGTAGCCCGTCTCATAGTCCGGCGGTATTGTCCGAAATCGTCACGTTGGACGTGTTCCAGCCCGTGATCGTCGCCGCGCCGGCGATTCCCGGCACCGAGGCGCAGGCGCAAAGCGCGGCCGCGGCCATCTTTATGGTTTGGTGTCGCAAAACAAGTCTCCCTCCATTGGTCGTTGCGGGAGGTGGCGAGGAACCGTTTACCGTAAGCATACCCGTGATCGGCCTGCGAAGCCGAAACCGGCCCCGGAGCGATCACATTGGAAATCGCCCCCACCATCTCCCGACATCATGATAACGGAATGTTTACAGGATCGAAACATGCAATTTTAAATAGTTTGATCCATTAACCAACTTAATTTCCGAAGCGTCCCCGGCTGGCTCCGGGATTTGCGCATGATCCGGGTGGCGCGGCTCGGTGCCGCGCGTACACTCGCTCCTGAAATGACAACAGGAACCGTCGCATGTCCGAGGCGTCAGCCTACCATTACGGCGTGATCGCCCGCGCCATCGACAACATCGCCGGGGCCGCCCCCGAACAGCAATCCCTCGAGGAGATCGCGGCCGGAGTGGGCCTGTCCCCGGCGCATTTCCAGAGGGTCTTCAGCCAATGGGCCGGCGTCAGCCCCAAACGCTTTCAGCAATACCTCGCCCTCGACCACGCCAAACGCCTCTTGGCCGAACGCCACAGCGTCCTCGACGCGGCCCATGGCAGCGGCCTGTCCGGCGGCGGGCGGCTGCATGACCTCTTCCTGCGCTGGGAGGCGATGAGCCCCGGTGAATACGCGCGCGGCGGGGCGGGTCTGGAGATCTTCTGGGGCTGGTTCGACAGCCCGTTCGGACCGGCCATCGTCATGGGAACCGCCAAAGGCGTCTGCGGCATCGGCTTCGCCGAGATCGCCGGCATGGAGCCCGCGATGGCCGACATGATCTCGCGCTGGCCCCGCGCCGATTTCGTCGAGGACCCGGTGCGGCTCCGACCCTGGGCGCTCGCCGCGTTCGGCTCGGACGGCGATCTCGCCGCCGCGCCGATCCATCTCATCGGCGCGCCGTTCCAGATCAAGGTCTGGGAAGCGCTGGTCCGGATCCCTTCAGGCCACGTCGTGACCTATTCCGACGTCGCCGCGGCGATCGGCCACCCCAAGGCCGCGCGCGCCGTCGGCACGGCGATCGGACGCAATCCGATAAGCTGGGTGATCCCCTGCCACCGCGCGCTCCGCAAAGCGGGCGGGCTTGGTGGCTATCATTGGGGTCTCGGTGTCAAACGCGCCATGCTGGCCTGGGAATCGGCGCGTCTCGAAGCGGCCGAATGACCGCGGGATCAGACGTTCACGCCGCGCAATTCCGGCACCGGGGCGCGTGCGGCACGACGTCCAGACGCTCCGCCGCGATATCGTCGCCGCAATTCACGCAGATGCCGTAGGTCCCGTCCTCGATCCGCTTGAGCGCCGCGTGGATCATGCGGATCTCCTGCTGCCCGGCGACGCCCAGATCCTCCAGGACCTCCTCTTCCTCCCGCTCGATCGCCGCGTCCCCGAAATCCTCGGTGACCGGCGTCTCGAGAGTGTCCTCGATCCGATGCAGGCGCGCGTCGAGTTCCTTCAGGCGGTCCTCGAGCTGCTTCCTGCGCGCGTCATGTCCACTCATGCCATTTCCTCCATTTAAGCCCTTTGATCAGGCAGGATGCCCACAAGCCTTGATCCTGGTCAAACAGGCCGGCGGACCGGCCCGTTGGCCGGATGCCGGTATTTCCCCGCCTGTTGGCGGGGCCCCTGGACTGCCCGATAGGCATCTGCCCATATGAAAGCCTTGGCCCGCGCGTGCGATCGGCCCCGACACGAGAAAGGCCCGCGCGCGGCGGGCCTCCACGTCGCGCGATTCGCGCCTTTCTCAGTGCAGCTTCGCGCCGACTTCCCGGATGGCCGAATCGATCAGATCGTCCGCGTCCTGCGGCTTCACGCCGCTGCGGATCACGTCCCCGGCCGCAGCGACCGCCACCGTGACGGCGCGATCCTTGATCTGGCGGATCGCCGCCTTCTCGGCCGCATCGATCTGCTCGGTCGCCGTCTGGAGGCGTCTCGCCACCGACTTGCGGATGTCCTCCTTGGCGACCTCGGCCGCGCGCTCGGCATCCGCGCGGGCGGCGGTCACGATGTCCTCGGCCTGAGCCGCGACATCCTTCTGTTTGCGCTCATAGCTCGCGAGCAGCGATTGCGCCTCCTCGCGCAGCGCGCGGGCCTCGTCGAGATCCGACCGGATCTTGACCGCCCGCTCGTCCAGCGCGCCGAAGATCATCTTCGGGAGACCGAAATAGAGCAGGATCCCGACGAAGATGACGAAACCGATGCCGACGACGATGTCCGTGTTGTTCAGGAAATCCATGGCGTCAGCCTTTCAGACGGTTGGCGAGCGCCGCGTCGAGCGCGGCCTCGTCCGCCGCCGACGGCATCAGCGCCCGGACGATCTCGGCGGCCGTCTCGCGGGCCACCTCCTCGACGCTCCGCGAGGCGCTTTCGCGGATCTCGCCGATGCGCTTCTCGGATTCGGCCGATTTCGCGGCGATCTCCGCATCGGCCTTGCCCATCAGGACCGAGAGTTCCTTGTTGATCTGCGCCTTGGTTTCGGCGGCGATCTTCTGGGATTCCTCGCGCGCCTTGGCCAACGCCGCGTCATAGGCAGCCTCGGCCTCCTCGGCGCGTCGTTTGAACAGCGCCGCCTGTTCGAGGTCGTTCGATATGGCGTCATTGCGTTCGGCCAGAACCGTACCGATGCGCGGCAGAGCCACCCGCGTCAGGATGAAGTAGAGCCCGGCCAGCGAAACCACCAGCCAGAAGATCAGATTGGGCCAGGTGCTGAAATCGAGTTGCGGCATGCCCGCCTCGGCTTCGACCAGAACCTCATGACCGAGGGATTCGCCCGCCATGTCTCACTCCGTCCGTTTCGCGCGGCCCTCGGATACCCGAAGGCCGCCAGCGCAAATCTGGTTCAGACCGCGAACATCAGCAGCAGCGCCACGAGGAACGCGAAGATGCCCAGCGCCTCGGCGAACGCGATGCCGATGAACAGCGTCGCGGTCTGCTCGCCTGCGGCGGCGGGGTTGCGCAGGGCGCCCGCGAGGAAGTTCCCCGCGACGTGACCGACGCCGATGCCGGCCGCGCCGCATCCGATGGCCGCGAGGCCTGCGCCGATGAACTGGCCCATCTGTGCGATATCGCCTTCCATGGTATTCTCCTTTTGGAACTGGTGGATTTCAGGATTGAGGTTGTCCGGCCGTCAATGGCCCGGATGCAGCGCGTCGTTGAGATAGACGCATGTTAGGATGGTGAACACGTAGGCCTGCACGACCATCACCAAGAGTTCGAGACCGTAAATCGCGACGATCGCCAGAATCGGCGCGATCGAGGCTAGGCCCATCGCCCCCGCGAAACCGGCGAACACCTTGAGCACCGCGTGTCCCGCGATCAGGTTGCCGCCGAGACGGATGGAATGGCTGACCGGGCGGACGAAGTACGAGATCACCTCGATCAGCGCGAGGATCGGCCGCAGAACCAGCGGCGCGGAAGACACCCAGAACAGTTTCAGAAAGCCCAGTCCGTGCTTGTAGAAACCGATCGCCGTGACGGTGACGAAAACCGCGATCGCCAGAAATCCTGTCACCGCGAATTGCGCGGTCGAGGCGAAGCTGGCCGGCAGGAGGCCGAGCAGGTTGGCGAACAGGATGAACAGAAACAGCGTCAGGATGTATGGAAAATACCGGAGAGCTTCCTTGCCCGCCACATCCTCGACCATTTTCCGCACGAAACCGTAGGTCATCTCCGCCGCCGACTGGGCGCGCGACGGGATCAGCGCCCGGCCGCGAACGCCCGCGACCATCAGCAGGCTGACGGCGATCACCGTCAGCAGCATCCACAGCGTCGCGTTCGTGGGCGTATACCAGTGGATGGCGTCGCCGCCGAACAGCGGCTTCAGCTCGAACTGGTCCATCGGATGGATGTTGAACCCGCCGCCCTCGTGCGCCTCGCCTGCCATGCGGTCCTCACTCCTTGTCGCGGTCCGGGGACCTTGCACTCGTGGCGTCCGCGTCGCGCAGAAGCGCGGCTTCGGACCGTTTGTTCTTCACGTCGTCGGCGGTGCGCATCATCGTGCGGACGCCGGCGGCGAAACCCAGAATGGCGAACAGCATCAGGAACAGCGGTATCGTTCCGAACAGGCTGTCCAGCCCGTAACCAATTCCGACGCCCAGACCCATCCCCGCGACCAGCTCGGTCACCATGCGCCAGGCGAGCGAGCTCTGCGTGTATCCGCTCCGCCTCGAAGGAGGCTCGGCGCGGGCGGTGTCGGCGGCCTTCAACCGGTGTTCAAGCTGCTTCAGCCTGTCGGAAAACGGGTCCTCGCTCATGGCCCCCGCAACTCCCGTCCGGATCGGACGCGCCGCGCCCAAGTCTGTCGTGCGCTGCGGTGGTAAAGGAATTTCGAGGGCCGTGTCAAGCATACGGCGGGCTTCGCGCGTTTCAGACAATACATTGCTTTCAATGGACAATCTTGGAGTCCGGCCTGACGGGCCACTCGGCGCGTCAAATTAATCGCGGCCGGTTTCGACCACCGAGGCCCCGGCGCGATCTTTCAACCGATCGGTTGACTTTTCCGCGCGGCACGAAGCAATCATTCCGGATGGCGACCCGACCCGACCTCGATCCGATCTTCGCCGCCCTCGCCGATCCCACCCGGCGCGCGATCCTGTCGGGCCTGCTCGACGGCCCGCGCAACGTCGGCGATCTCGCGGCGCCGCTGCCGATGTCACTCGCGGCAGTCTCGAAACACATCGCCATTCTCGCCCGCGCGGGTCTGGTCAGCCAAGAGCGCGCCGGTCGCGAAAAAACCTGCCGTCTGGAACCCGACGGCCTGGCGGCGGCGTTCGCCTGGATGCAGGGTTTCGGCGCCTTCGCGCTGGACGATTACGACGCCTTGGAGCGATACTTCGAACTGACCCTCACCGACCCGGAAGGCGACACGCCATGAAGATCGACTTCGATGTCCTGCGCGCGAAGCTCTACACCGCCGTCCTCTCGGACACGCTCGACGGTCTGGGCCGACGCGCGCAGGCCATGCGCCCCTTCATCCGGCCCCTGTCCGAGGAAGACACGCTCTTCGGGCCGGTCCGGACCGGGCTCTTCATGCCGCGCTACGAGGTGGCCGAGGGCGAGAATCCCTACGAGATCGAGATCGAGCTGATGGACGACCTTCTTCCCGGCGACGTGCCGGTCTTCGCCTGCGACGGCCCGAGCGAGACCATAGCGCCATGGGGCGAGCTTCTGACCACCGCCGCCATCGCGCGCGGCGCGACGGGTTTCGTCACCGACGGCCTCGTCCGCGACGTGCGCGCCATCAAGGCGGCCGGTTTTCCGGTCTTCCACGGCGGCATCGGCCCGCTCGACAGCGCCGGCCGTTCCAAGATGATGCAGCGCGACGTGCCGATCTCCTGCGCCGGCGTCCTGATCAGGCCCGGCGACCTGGTCTTCGGCGACGTCGACGGCGTCGTCGTCATTCCCGGCGACCTGATCGAGCCGACCATCGCCGGCGCCCTGAAAAAGGTCGAGGCCGAAAACGTCACCCGCGACGAGATCAGGGCGGGCTCGAAAATGGCCGACGTCTACGCCCGTCATGGGGTTCTGTGATGTCCGCCCGCCGCGCGATCCTCGCCCTCGCCCTATCGCTTACGGTCGCCGGCGGCGTGCAGGCGCAGGAGTCGCAGGTCGTCGAAATGGGCACCGGCAGCATCGCCGGCGTCTATTTCCCCGTCGGCATCGCCCTCTGCCGCCTGATCAACCGCACGCGGGCCGAGCACGGCATCCGCTGCGCGGCCCGCCTCACCGGAGGCTCGATCGCCAACATCGAGGCTCTCCGCGCCGGCGAGATCGACCTCGCCATCGTCCAGTCCGACATCCAGCACGCCGCCGCGACCGGCGAAGGCCCGTTCGCCGAGGCCGGCCCCTGGCCCTTGCTTCGCTCGGTGATGTCGCTCTACGCCGAGGCGCTGACCGTCGTCGCCCGCGCCGATGCCGGGATCGCCACGCTCGGCGATCTCGCGGGACGCGCCGTCGCCATCGGCGCGCCCGGATCGGGCCAGCGCCAGATGGTCGACGACCTGATCGCCGCCGCCGGATGGACGCCCGACATCTTCGCCGAAACTCCGGAACTGCCCTCGACCGAGCTCGCCGACGCGCTCTGCGCCGGCCGCATCGACGCCTTCGCGCTCGTCGTCGGCCACCCCGCACTCGCGATCCAGGAGGCCGCGGGCGCCTGCGACACGGTCCTCGTCGCCATCGACGGACCGGCGCCGACCGCGCTGATCTCGGAAAATCCGTTCTACGCCGAGGCCGTCATCCCCGGAGGCCTCTATCCCGGCGTCCCGCGCGACGTGCCGACCTTCGGCGTCGGGGCCACCCTGGTCACCCGCGACGACGTGCCCGACGCCGTGATCGACACGCTGGTCCGCTCCGTCCTCGGGGATCTCGACACGCTGCGCGGCCTAAATCCGGTGCTCGCGCCCGTCTCCGGCGAGGACATGGCGACTGTCGGTCTCACCGCGCCGCTCCACCAAGCGGCGGAAGCCTTCTACCGCGAGAGCGGCTGGATCGACTGACGACCGACCCGCCAGTTCCACCCCAGAACCGCGGCCAGCACCGCCGCGCCCGCCGCCTCCACGGCGAGGCTCGGCCAGAACACCGCGACGGTCGCAGGGATCACGAGCAGCCGTGACATCAGGTCCATCGGCGCGAACAGATACCCCTCCAACGCCGAGGCGAAGGCGGCCAGCGCAAGCATCGCGATCACGCCCGAAAAGATCACGAGCGGCAGCGGACCGCCCAGAATGATCTCCGGATTGTACACCATGAAGAGCGGGATCAGATACAGCCCCTTGGCGAACTTCCACGCTTGGAAACTCGTCTCCATCGGCTTGGACCCCGCGATGGCCGCGCCGGCGAACCCGGCCAGCGCCACCGGCGGCGTCACGTTGCTGTCCTGGCTGTACCAGAACACCACCAGATGCGCGATCAGGAGCGGGATGCCGAATTCCTGCGTCAACGCCGGCCCCACCAGCACGATCAGAACGATATAGGCCGCCGTCACCGGCAGCCCCATCCCGAGCACCAGGCTCGCCAGCAGCACGAGGATCAGCGCCAGCACCAGATTCCCGCCGGAAAACGCCAGCATCATCGCGGAGAATTTCAACCCGAGGCCGGTCAGCCCGACCACGCCCACGATGATCCCCGCCACGGCGCAGGCCATCGACACCGCCACCGCGTTGCGCGCGCCGAGCTCGAGCCCCGCGAGCAGGATCTCCCACCCCGAACGCAGCGCCGCGGACAGGCGCGCGCCCGTCACCGGCATCCCCGCGCGGGGATCGAGAACCAGCATCTCGATCGCCCGCCGCAACACCGCCACCCCGAGCATCAGCGCGATGGCGTAGAACCCCACCCGCATCGGCGAATACCCGGCCACCAGCAGATAGACCAACGCGAAGAGCGGCAGCAGGAAGTGCCACCCCTCCCGCATCACGTCGCGCACCTGCGGCAGCTCGGAGGCCGACAGCCCGGTCATCCCCCGCTTCACCGCGACGATGTGCACGAAAAGATACACGGTCGCGAAATACAGGAACGCCGGAAACACGCTGACCGCCACGATGTGCAGATACGGCACCTGCGTGTATTCCGACATCAGGAACGCGCCCGCGCCCATCAGCGGCGGCATGATCTGCCCGCCGGTCGACGCCGCGGCCTCGATCCCGCCCGCCTCCTTGGGCTTGTAGCCGAGCTTTTTCATCAGCGGGATCGTGAACGCGCCCGTCGTCACCACGTTGGCGATGGCCGAGCCCGAGATGGACCCCATCCCGGCGCTCGCGATCACCGCCGCCTTGGCCGGCCCGCCCCGCTGACGCCCGGTCGCGGCATAGGCCAGATCGATGAAGAACTTCCCCGCGCCCGTGACCTCGAGAAACGCGCCGAACAGCACGAAAATGAAGATGTAGGTCGCGGCCACCCCCATCGGCAGGCCGAAAATCCCCTCCTGCCCGAGGTACAGCGTGCCCACGACCCGGTCGATGGAATAACCGCGATGGTTCAGGATGCCCGGCAGCCACTGCCCCCATCCCGCCAGATCGCCGCGCGGCCCCGCCAGCGCGTACATGACCGCGAGGACGCCGATGATGGTCATGCCCAGACCCACCGCCCGCCGGCTCGCCTCCAGCACCGTGATCGTCGCGATCACGCCCATCGCGATGTCGGTCTGGCTCCAGAACCCCGCACGGTCGATGATCGCGTCGAGATTGAGAGCGATGTAACCGCCCGACGCGATCGCGCCTGCGAGAAACACCAGATCGACCGCCCAGCCGACCGCCCCGCGCGGCCGCTCCCGCCCGAACAGCGGATGCATCAGAAACACGAGGGTCATGATGAACCCCAGATGGATCGTGCGCTGATAGAACAGCCCGAGCGGCTGGACCCCCGCGCCGTAGAGCTGGAACAGCGACAGCGCGATCGCCACCACCGAGATCAGGATCAGGACGAACCGCGGCTGCCCCGGCGTCACGCCCGGCAGAAACCGCTCGCGGATGCTTGGCGCGTCGCTCACGGCGCATCCCCCGCCCGGATCGTCACCCGACGCCCCGCCGCGACCGCCGACAGGCTCGTCACCACGCCGTCCGCCTCGATCCGGTGATCCACCGTCGCCGCGCCGACGCGCAGCGGCAGCGCGCCGCCCGGGATCGCCGCGTCGATCCCCTCGATCCATTGCCCGCCCTGCGGATCAGGCACGACCGTCCCGCGCCCGGGGATATGTCCGAGCCCGGCGGAGGAGAAATCGATCTGATGGCTGCGCTCGAGGATCAGCGCGGCCGCCTCCGTCCGGAAACAGTCGCGCACCTCCTCGCCGGTCACCGAATGGTTCCAGACGAGGCACCAGCGTCCGTCAGCGGGCAAGGCGACCGCCACCACGACCGCGCCCGCATCGTCGCGCGCCTCCAGCGCGGCGGCCGCGACCGCGCAGGGTCCGAGGCACAGCGCCAGAGCGGCGGCCCGGACAGGTCCGGACCGCCCGAGCCCCGCGATCACTCGCGCAGGCGGTCGGGGATCGTCGCGCCGATCTCCTCGAAATACCGCAGCGCGCCCGGATGCAGAGGCACCGGCGTCGCGGCCATCGTGAACTCGACCGTCGTGTCGTTCGCCGCCGGATGGATGGCGCGAAGCTCCTCGACGTTCTCGAAGATCGCCTTGGTGACCTGGTACGCCAGTTCCTCGTCCATCTCGGAACTCACCACGAACGCGTTCGGCGTCGAGATCGTCGGCGTCGCCGCCGCGTCGGCCTCGTAGAGACCGGCCGCGAGCGTGTACGGCGCGAAGGTCGGCTCCACGGCCACCGCCGCGTCGATCTCCGCCTGCGTCAGCGGGATCAGCACCACGTCGCCGGTCGCGGCGAGGTTGAGGATCGAGCTCGTCGGCGGGCCGACGCTCCAGAATCCCGCGTCGATGTCGCCGTCGCGCAGGGCGTCGGCCGTCTCGTTGAAGTTCAGCCGCTGCTCGTCGATGTCGTCATAGGTGATGCCGTTGGCCGTCAGGATCGTCTCGGCGCTGACCTCGGTGCCCGAACCGGGCGCGCCGACCGAGACGCGCTTGCCTTTGAGGTCGGCCAGGCTCGTGATCCCCGACCCGCCCAGCGCCACGATCTGCACCGCGTTGGGATAGACCGCCGCGAGCGCGCGGGTGTCGGCGAGCTGCCGTCCCTCGAACGCGCCGGTTCCGGTATAGGCCTGATAGACCGTGTCGGCCAAGGCGATCCCGATGTCGCTGTCGCCCCGGCTGATCAGCCCCATGTTCTCGACCGACGCGCCGGTCACCTCGGCGACGGCGCTGTAGCCTTCGATATGGTTGTTGATGATCTCGGCGATGCCGCCGCCGATCGGATAATAGACGCCGCCCGTGCCGCCGGTCGCGACCGAAAGCTGCTGCTGCGCGAAGGCCGGCGCCGCGATCATCAACCGAGGCCGCGAGCGCGAATGTCCTGAAGCTCATCTTGTTCTCCCGTTGGTTTCTTTTCGTTCAGAACGGAGGTCTAGCAACGCCCGGTCCGCGAGTCACGCGCGATGCCGACCGGGCGACGCCCGACGCGGTGTGACGCGGGTTTCCAGACAGTTAACGCGAATTCTAATATCCGTGTACTTTCAATAAGATAGCAAAGGTGCCACGCGTGGCACTCCGCGCCTGCCACACCTCGGAGCTGGCGGAGACGTTGACAATCCGTCTGCGTCTGATCTTGTGTAGCAGCATCCGTTGGGGGACTTCATGGGCGCGACATATCTCGGCATCGACGTCGGAACCTCCTCGGTCAAGTCGGCGCTCTTCGACGCGGACCAGACCCTGATCGGCCAGGCCAGCCATCATTTCGACGTCTCGCGTCCGCATCCCGGCTGGTCCGAACAGGACCCTGCCGCCTGGTGGACCGGCGTCCTGCGCACGATCGATACGCTCGCCAAAGCCCATGGCCTCGAACACCCTGCGCGGCATCGGCCTGTCGGGCCAGATGCACGGCGCCGTCTGCCTCGACGCGGACGACGCCGTCCTGCGCCCCGCCATCCTCTGGAACGACGGCCGCGCGGGCGCCGAATGCGCCGAGATCGAAGCCGCCTGCCCCGACAGCCGCCGCATCGCCGGCAACATCGCCATGCCCGGCTTCACCGCGCCGAAACTGCAATGGATGCGCCACCACGAGCCGGAGCTGTTCGACCGCATCGCCATGGTGCTCCTTCCCAAGGATCACGTCCGGCTGATGCTGACCGGCGCCCACGTCTCCGAGATGTCCGACGCCGCCGGCACCCTCTGGCTCGACGTCGCCGCCCGCGACTGGTCCGACGACCTGCTCGCCGCCACCGGACTGACGCGGGCGCAGATGCCCCGTCTCGTCGAAGGCAGCGCCGTCTCAGGCCACCTGAAACCCGATCTCGCCGACCGCTGGGGCGCCCCGCGCGACGTCGTCGTCGCGGGCGGCGCCGGCGACAACGCCGCGGCCGCCTGCGGCGTCGGCGTCGTGAAACCCGGCCGCGCCTTCGTCTCGCTCGGCACCTCCGGCGTGCTCTTCGTCTCGAACGCCGCCTTCTCGCCCAACACCGACGGCGCGGTCCATGCCTTCTGTCACGCGATCCCGGACACCTGGCACCAGATGGGCGTGATCCTCTCGGCCACCGACAGCCTCGAATGGCTCGCAGGCATCACCGGCAAATCGGCTGCCGACCTCGCCGCCTCGGTCGACGCGCGGGCGGGCCCGTCCGATCTCACCTTCCTCCCCTACCTCTCCGGCGAACGCACCCCGCACAACGACCCCGCCGCGCGCGGCGCTTTCGTCGGCCTCTCCCGATCGCACGGGATCACCGACATGGCCCAGGCCGTGATGGAGGGCGTCGCCTACGCCTTCGCCGACTGCCAGACCGCCCTCGCCCACGCCGGAACGGATTTCGACTCCGCCCTCGCCGTCGGCGGCGGCGCGAAATCCGAAACCTGGCTCCGCATCATCGCAAACGTCCTCGACCGCCCGCTCCGCATCGCCGCCGACAGCGACCTCGGCGCGGCGCTCGGCGCGGCGCGGCTCGCGATCTGCGCGGCGGAGGGTGCCGACCCGGCCGAAATCTGCGCCGAGCCGGACATCCTGCGGGTCATCGAACCGGACAGGGATCTCGTCTCGCGATACGCAGAAGGCCATGCCCGCTACCGCGCCCTCTATCCCGCGCTGAAGGAAGCCGAAACATGAGCGACTTTTTCAAAGGCATCGAGCCGATCCAATTCAAAGGCCCGGACTCCGCCGACCCGATGGCCTTCCGCTTCTACGAAGCCGACCGCATCGTCATGGGCAAGCGCATGGAGGACCATCTGCGCTTCGCCGTCGCCTATTGGCACAGCTTCTGCTGGCCCGGCGGCGATCCGTTCGGCGGGCAGACGTTTCAGCGCCCCTGGTTCGGCGAAAGCCTCGACGACGCGAAACTGAAGGCCGAGGTCGCCTTCGAGATGTTCGCGATCCTCGGCGTGCCGTTCTTCTGCTTCCATGACCGCGACGTCGCCCCCGAGGGCGCGACGCTGGCCGAAAGCAACCGCAATCTGCGCGCCATAGCGGAGATTTTCGCGCGCAAAATCGAGGAGACCGGCACCGGGCTGCTCTGGGGCACCGCCAACCTCTTCTCCAACCGCCGCTACATGGCGGGCGCGGCCACCAACCCGGACCCCGACGTGTTCGCGTATGCCGCGGCGCAGGTGAAGGAGGTGATGGACGTCACCCGCGAGCTCGGCGGCGCGAACTACGTGCTCTGGGGCGGCCGCGAGGGCTACGAGACGCTGCTCAACACCGACATCCGGCGCGAACTGGACCAGATGGGCCGGTTCCTAAACATGGTCGTGGAGTACAAACACAAAATCGGCTTCAAGGGCACGATCCTGATCGAACCGAAACCGCAGGAGCCGACCAAGCACCAGTACGATTACGACGTCGCCACGGTCTACGGCCTGCTGAAACGGGCGGGGCTCGAGAACGAGGTGAAGGTCAATATCGAGGTCGGCCACTCCGTTCTCGCGGGTCATTCGTTCGAGCACGAGATCGCCACGGCCAACGCGCTCGGCATCTTCGGCAGCGTCGACGCCAACCGCAATGACTACCAGTCCGGCTGGGACACCGACCAATTCCCGAACAACGTGCCGGAAATGACGGTCGCGATATATCATATCCTCAAGGGCGGCGGCTTCACGACGGGCGGGTTCAACTTCGACGCCAAGCTGCGGCGGCAATCGCTCGACCCGCAGGACCTGATCGCGGCGCATGTCGGCGGCATGGACACCTGCGCGCGGGCGCTTCTGGCGGCGGCGGCGATGATCGAGGACGGCGGCATGGACGCGGCGCTGGCGGAACGCTATGCGGGCTGGGAGAAGCCGGAAGCCAAGGCGATGCTGGACGGCGAGGTCGGACTCGAGGAGATCGCGGCGCGCGTGGCGGACCAGGGCATCGAGCCCGCGCCGTGTTCCGGGCGTCAGGAGATGCTGGAGAACCTCGTCAACCGCTTCGCCTGAACGCTGAGCCCTAGCGGAACCCTACGAAGGGTTCCACGTTGACCGACATGACTGAAACCACGGGGGATCGCATGAACACGAAAACGACCACGAAGGCCGACGAAGAGAAGCTGGAAGCCACGGCCGACAGCATGGGCGACGAGATGGCCGCGATACGCAAGGACCTCTCCGAGCTCGGCGAGATCGTCACGCGGATGGGCAAGGCGCGGGTCGCGTCGCTCAGGTCGACCGCGCAGAAGAAGGCCTCCGACGGGCTGGCCACCGGCGAGGCGGCGCTGGCGGATCTCACCGCCGAGATCGAATCGCTGGAAGGGCGCATCGCCGCCGAGACCCGGGACCGCCCGTTCCGGGCACTCGGGATCGCCGGGCTGATCGGCTTCATGCTGGCCATGATCCTGCGCCGCTGATGCTGTTCGGGGTGGCCCGGCTGGTCGCGGCCATGGGGGCCGCGCGGGTCCGGCGGATCAGCCGGAACGCGCGGGCCCAAGGTATCGCGATCGCGTTCCTCGCGCTTTTCGCGGTGATCGCGCTGGTGTTTTTCCTGACGACGGCGACCGTCGCTCTCGCCGGGTGGCTGGGGCTGCTTGAAGCGTTGGCCGTGATGTCGGGCCTGGCCCTGCTCGCCTGCCTCGGGACGATTCTCGTCATCCGGGCGCAGGACAAGCGGCGGCAACGACAAAAGGCGATGGAGGCGATGCAGGACCGCCGTCTGATGGAGACGGCGGCGATCACGCTCCTGCCGCAGCTGCGCGGGGCGGGGCTGCTTGGTTTGGGCGTGCTTGCGGTCGGGGCTTTCCTGCTGTCCCGGCGGGACGCGGAGCCGCCGGAAGACGACTAGCCCCGGTCGCGCAGGACGCGGGCCTTCTGGCGCTGCCAGTCGCGGGCCTTTTCGGTCTCGCGCTTGTCCTGCTGCTTCTTGCCCTTGGCGATGCCGAGCTGGAGTTTGGCGCGGCCCTTCTCGTTGAAATAGAGCTTGAGCGGCACGAGGGTCTGGCCCTCGCGGCCGATGCCCTGCCAGAGCTTGGCGAGCTCGCGCTTGTTGACCAGAAGCTTGCGGCGGCGGCGCTCGTCATGGCCGAAGGTCTTGGCGCGGTCGTAGGCGGGGATGTAGCTGTTGATCAGCCACAGCTCGCCTTGCTCGACGGTGGCGTAGCTCTCGGCGATATTCGCCTGGCCGGTCCGCAGGGATTTGACCTCGGAGCCTTCGAGCATGATGCCGGCCTCGAGATCGTCCTCGATGAAATAGTTGAACCGCGCGCGCCGGTTCTCGGCGACGGTCTTGGTGTTGGGGTCTTTTTTTGGCGCCATGATCCGCGGGATGTATGCGAGCGCCGCGCCCAAGTCCAGTGACGGACCCCGGCAAGGGCGCTGCCGGCGAAAGTGGCCACGCGTGCCCACTTCTTAAAAACGTCACAAATCAATTACTTGACCGAAACGGGTAACCGCGGATTAACCTCTCGGCACGGTCGTCATGGCGCGCTGTCGCAGGGCGTGACTGTCCCGTCCGGCGTTCGCGACGGCAAAGATCGATAGTCGCATCGCGACTAGACTGTATACTGGCGGAGCGGGGGATCCCCTTCCGCAGGACGACTCCATGGAGGGCGAGAATATGAAATTCACAATCTTCGATCCGGTCAACCGATCGCAACGTGCCGACGCGGCCGATGATGTCGGGGTGAACAAACCCGGCGTGCCGACCATCGGCGACGTCATCGCAGCGCGATACGCGCGCCGCGAGATCATGAAGGGCGCGCTCGGCTTCACCGCCATCGCGGCCACCGTGAGCCCGATGGCCCTCATGGCCGGCCGGGCGCGGGCCGAAGGCGCATCGAGTTTCAACTTCGAGGAGATCGAGGCCGGCGTCAGCGAGACCGACGTGGTCGCTGACGGCTACGACGCCGACGTGCTGATCCGCTGGGGCGATCCGGTTCTGCCCGGCGCGCCGCAGTTCGACGTGAACAACCAGAGCGCCGAGGCGCAGAACCAGCAGTTCGGCTACAATTCGGACTTCATCGGCACGGTCCCGCACCCGGAGGCGCCGGACGACCCGAACCGTCTGATCCTCGTGAACCACCACGAATACACCAACGAGGAGCTGATGTTCCCGGGCATCGGCATCCAGGACGATGCCGAATTCGCCGGAATGACCGAGGAACTCGTCAACATCGAGAAGGCCGCCCATGGCGGCAGCATCATCGAGATCCGACGCGACGAGAACGGCAAATGGTCCTTCGTGCCGGACAGCCGGTACAACCGCCGGATCACGGCCGAGACGCCGATGCGGGTCGCGGGCCCGGCGGCGGGTCACGCCAGGATGCGGACCAACGCCGACCCGGGCGGAACCGAGGCGCTCGGCACGTTCAACAACTGCGCAGGAGGCATCACGCCCTGGGGCACCTGGCTGATGGCCGAGGAGAACTTCCACGGCTATTTCTGGTCCGACGCGCAGGAGCCCCCCAACACCGAAACATCGGACGATCCGGCGACGATCATCAACGCCCGCTACGGCGTGCCGGGCAAATGGTACGCCTGGGGCAAGTTCGACGACCGCTTCAACATCGACAAGGAGCCGAACGAGCCCAACCGGCACGGATGGATCGTCGAGGTGAATCCGGCCGATCCGGACTCGACCCCGGTGAAGCGCACCTCGATGGGCCGTTTCAAGCACGAGGGGGCCATGCCGGCGGTCAACGCCGACGGACGGGTCGCGCTGTTCATGGGCGACGACGAGCGGTTCGACTACGTCTACCGGTTCGTGACCGAGGACGCCTACGACCCGGCGAACCCGGATCCGGACATCCTCGACCGGGGCGTGCTTTCGGTGGCGCGCTTCAACGACGACGGGACGATGCAGTGGCTGCCGCTGATCCACGGCGAGGGGCCGCTGACGGCGGAGAACGGTTTCGAGGACCAGGGCGACGTGATGGTCCAGACGCGCCGCGCCGCCGACTTCCTCGAAGCCACGCCGATGGACCGGCCCGAGGACGTGGAGCCGCATCCGGACAATGGCCGCATCTACGTCATGCTCACCAACAATTCCCGTCGCAAGCCGGGCGACGAGAATGCGGCGAACCCGCGCGCCGAGAACCTCTTCGGCCATATCGTCGAGATCGTCGCGCCGGGACAGGATTACACCGCGGACACGATGGACTGGGAGATCCTCGTGAAATGCGGCGATCCTTCCGTCGCCGAGGTGGGCGCGACGTTCTCGCCCGAGACCTCGGAGAACGGCTGGTTCGGGATGCCGGACAACTGCGCCATCGACGCGGCGGGACGGCTCTGGATCTCGACCGACGGCAATTCCCTCGAGGACACCGGCCGCGCTGACGGTCTTTGGTCGATGGAGACCGAGGGCGAGTTGCGCGGGACGTCGCGGCATTTCTACCGCGTTCCGGTCGGGGCGGAGCTTTGCGGGCCCTGGTTCGTCAATGACGACCAGACGCTGTTCGTCGCGGTCCAGCATCCCGGCGACGGCTCCACCTTCGAAGAACCCTCGACGCGCTGGCCCGATTTCGCGGACGGCGTGCCGCCGAGACCGTCGGTGGTCGTCATCACGAAAAAGGACGGCGGCCGGATCGGCTAGATCCGCGCTTCGGGCTGACGGGAGAAACGCGGGCGCGCCAACACCGGCGCGCCCGCGTTATGCCAGATATTCCGGTTTGGTTCCGCCCCGGCGTCAACTTCGCGATGCGGACGGGTCAGCTGGGGCCGGCGCCTTTTTCCGTGAGATCTTCCATCGGCCGCCAACCGGCGATCCTCTGGCGCGCATCCATCGTGAATTCGAGATAGCAGCCGCCACCACCCGCGCCCTGGTCGTATTCACGGCTGATCGGCACATCCGCGAGATGGCAATAGAGCAGCGTTCCCACGCCGCCGTGGCCGACGAAGAGAACGTCGCCATCCGGGACGGAGCGGAGGGCGGCGTCAACCTCGGCGACGATCCGTCGCTGCGCGGCACGGGCGGTTTCCCAGCCCAGGACGCTCTCATCGGGATCGGCGAAGAACCGGTCCGCGACCCGTTCGAACTCATCCGGAGGCAGGAAGCCGGTGGCGGTGCGGTCGTTCTCGTGCATCGGGTCTCGGATCCGCAACGCGCAGCCAAGTGCGTCCGCGAGAGGTCGGGCGGTTTCAAGCGCCTTGGTCTCGGCGCTGCTGACGACCGACGTCGTGCCTTTCAAGGCGCCGGACCGGGCCAAAGCCTCGACGCGCGCCCGACCGACATCATCGAGCGACCAGGTCCGGACATCCTTGGCCGGGTCGATCGCCACTTGCGGATGCGAGAGGTAGCGGATCGTTCGGATCATGCCGATCCCGTCGCCCGAAAGAGTATTCGTATCGTCAGTTCAGCAGCCCGGCATGCCGCATCGCGGCGCGCACGCGCTCGCGCGTCGGCTCCTCGACCGGCACCATCGGCGAGCGCATCTCCTCGGCGCAGCGGCCGAGGAGCGAGAGCGCGAACTTGGTCGGGCCGGGATTGGGCTCGGCGAAAGCGGCGCGGTGGAGAGGCATCAGGCGGTCCTGGTAGTCCAGCGCCTTGGCCCAGTCGCCCGCCAGCATCGCGTTCTGGAATTCGGCGCTCAGGCGCGGCGCGATGTTCGCGATCACCGAGATGCAGCCGCGCCCGCCATGGGCGTTGAAACCGAGGGCGACGTCGTCGTTCCCGCAGAGCTGTAGGAAATCGGGCCCGCAGGCCATGCGGGTGTCCGACACGCGGCCGATGTCGCCGGTGGCGTCCTTGACGCCGATGACGCGCGGAAGCTTGGCCAGTTCGGCCATCGTGGCGGGCGCCATGTCGACGACCGAGCGGCCGGGGATGTTGTAGATGATGATCGGCAGGTCCACGGCGTCGTGGAGGGTGCGGTAATGGTGGATGAGGCCGCGCTGGTTCGGCTTGTTGTAATAGGGCGTGACCACGAGGGCGGCGTCGGCGCCGACTTTCTTGGCGAAGGTCATCAGGCGGGTGGCCTCGGCGGTGCTGTTGGAGCCGGCGCCGGCGATGACCGGTATGCGGCCGGCGGCGGTCTTCACCACGATCTCGACGACGCGCTCGTGCTCGGCGTGGCTGAGCGTGGGCGTCTCGCCGGTGGTGCCCACCGCGACGATGCCGTGGCTGCCCTCGTCGACGTGCCAGTTCACCAGATCGACGAGCGCCGCCTCGTCCACCGCGCCGTCGCGGAACGGGGTGATGATGGCGGGAATGGAGCCCTGGAACATGCGCGCGCCTCCGGTCGGGACCGCGTCACGGGTCCCTGAAATCGGGCGCAGTCCTAGACGCGAAAGTGATGGGCCGCAAGGCGGGACATGGCAGACGCCGCACGGCGGTCATAGTATGTTAACCCTCCCGCACCACGCTCCGGAGAATGGAAATGCGCGTCGCTCTCATGCTCGTCCTCGCGGCCGTCGCCGCCGGTTCGGCTCCGTCTTCGGTCATGGCCGAGGAGGCCGAGCCGCAGGCCGTCGCTCCGCCCGAGGCGCGCGCGGCCGCCGGGCCGGATGCGGGTGCCGCCGAGGCCGCCCCGATTCCGGCGGGCGCGCTGCTGGCCGAGGCGATCGGGCGCGCCGAGATGGGGCGTTGGGACGAGGCGGAGACCTTCGCGGCGAAGACGGGCGATCCCGTGGCCGAGCGCGTGATCCTCTGGACCCGGCTGCGCGACGGGGTCGGGCGATTTTCGGAATTCGAGAGCTTTCTGCGGGATCACTCCGACTGGCCCGGCATGGCGCGGCTGCGCCGTCAGGGCGAGCGGCATATGGGGCCGGACCTGGCCGACGCGCGGGTGATCGCGTATTTTGGCGGCGAGGCGCCGCAATCGGGCACCGGCGCGCTGCGTCTGGCCGACGCGCTGTCGGCGCAGGACCGCGCGGAGGAGGCCGAGGCGGTGATCGCGGCGGCCTGGTTGGACCAGTCGCTGACCTCCGCCCAGGTCGCGGCGTTCCGGAGTCGGTGGGGCGAGGTCGTCGATCCGCTTCTGGCCGACCGGCTGGACACGCTGCTCTGGCGCGGCTGGACGGACGAGGCGGAGGATCTGATGCCGCTCGTCGACGCCGATCTCAGGGCGCTGGCCCGCGCGCGGATCGCGGTGCGGCGCGACACCTACGGGCTTCAGGGGCTGATCGACGCGGTGCCGGCTTCGCTGCAGGGCGATCCCGGGCTGGCGTACGAGCGGTATCTCTTCCGGGTGAAGAAGAGCCGCTGGGACGATGCCGAGGCGTGGATCCTCGAGCATTCGGGCAGCGCCGAGGAACTCGGACGGCCCGATGAATGGATGGACCGACGCGCCAATCTCGCGCGCCAGGCGCTGGCGCGCGGGGCGGTCGAGGACGCCTACCGGATCGCGGCGGGAAGCTACGGGACGGGCGGGGCGGATTACGCCGATGCCGAATGGTTCGCCGGTTTCATCGCGCTGATCCACAAGAAGGACCCGGAGCTGGCCGCGACGCATTTCCGGCGCTTCGGCGAGGTGGTCGGGTCGCCGATCAGCCTCGGGCGGGCGGGGTTCTGGCTCGGTCTCGCGTTGGAGCGCGCTGGGGACGCGGAGGGTGCGCAGGCGGCCTATGCCGAGGGCGCGAAGCACCAGACGAGCTTCTACGGCCAACTCGCGGCGGTGCGGGGCGAGATCGCTCCGGATCCGACGCTGGCCGGTGAACCCGCGCCGGACTGGAGCGTGGAACCGGTCACGGAAAGCGACGTGGTCCAGGCCGCACGGCTGCTGATCGCGGCGGAGGATGACGTGCGCGCCATGCAGTTCCTGCGCCATGTCCAGGACGAGCGGCCGGCGGCCGAGCGCGCGGCGCTGGCGCAGATGGCGATCGATCTCGACCGCACCCATATCGCGGTGCGCATGGCCAAAGACGCCGCGTCCGACGGCGTGGTCATCGCGGCGCAGTATTACCCGCTGCATCCGATGGCGGACGAGGAGTGGGCGATCCCGACGGAGCTCGCGCTGTCGATCGCGCGGCAGGAATTGGAGCTCAATCCCGGAGTGACCAGCCATGCGGACGCGCGGGGGCTGATGCAATTGCTGCCCTCGACCGCCAGGCACGTGGCGGACGGGCTCGGCATCGCGTACGAGCCGGCGCGGCTGATGAAAGACGGGCTCTACAACGCCAGCCTCGGCACGGCGTATCTCGCGGACAACATCCGGCGGTTCAACGGATCGTACATCCTCGCCATCGCGGCCTACAATGCCGGGCCCGGACGGGTGAGCCAGTGGGTCGAGACGCTTGGCGATCCGCGTCTTCCGGACGTCGATCCGATCGTGTGGATCGAGAACATTCCGTATTCCGAGACACGCAACTACGTGATGCGGGTGATGGAGGGGCTGCACGTCTACCGCGCGCGGCTGGCCGGGGTGACGCCGCCGATCGGGCTGGTGGACGACATCAACCGGGTCGGGAGCGGCGAGACGAACTGAGGGCCGCCGCCTGCCGCGAAACCCAACGGGCCGGACCTGTCTTCAAAACATTTCGGACCGGGACGGTCCGAAAGGTTTCCGCATCAGTCGATGACGAGATCGCTCAGGGTCGCGCGCGTGGCGGTTCCGGTGTCGTCGCTGTCGGTCGATATCCCGAGGCCCACGAGCGGGCCGGGTTCGCGGCCGAACACCTGGCGGAAATCGGCGCGCAGGTTCACGGACACGTTTTCCCATCCGCCGGCGCCTGCGGGGCGTTTGACGACCAGCTGGCCGCGACCGCGCATGTGCGGGCTTTCGATCGCGATTCCGGGCGCGGCGTTTCCGCCCCAGACGTAGACGAGCGCGCGACCCTTGCGCATCGCGCCGGTGAGGCTGGTGGGCGGGTTGTCGAGCGTCGACGGATCGTCGGCGAAGAGGAAATAGACCGCGATGTCGCGGTCGTCGGCCCCTTTGCGGGCGAGATCGGTGGCGGGCACGCCCTGGTCGACCTTCCAGCGCCAGCGCGCCGTGGCGCCGTTCGCGAAGTCGCGCGGCAACGCGCGCCAGAGGACCGAGACGCCGGCATCGGCGGCGATGGAAAGAGCGTTCGTTCCCTGGGCGCTGAACGAGGCGGGCGATACGCCCCCGGAAGGTCAGGTTGTCCCAGCCGAGGGCCGCCATGTCCGGCCCGAAGCTCGACGGGGCCGAGAGCCGTCGACGGCGCCGTGCCTGCGATGATGGCGGCCAAAGCCGCGCCTGCGATCCGTCTCATGTGTCCCGTCCTTTTTCCGTGTCGTTCTCAAGGGGTACGGTCTCGACCGCCTCGACGTTTCCGGCGGCGGGTAACGATGGCGTCATTCCGAGCCGCGCCTGGCGGATCAGGGTGTAGAGACCGGCGGCGAGGATGAGACCCGCGCCCGCGACGGTCCAGGTGTCGGGGCGCTCGTCGAACAGGGTGACGCCGAGGATGGTGACGAAGACCAGCTGGAAATAGGCGAAGGGCTGGACGGCGCCGGCCTCGGCGACCTGGTAGGTCTTGATCAGAAGGTAGTGCCCGAGCGCCCCGCTGACGCAGAGCGCGGCCATCCAGGCCCAGTCGGCGGCGCCGGTGATCGGCGTCCACCAGAAGGGCGCGACGAGGGTGATCGCCACCGCGCCGACGACGCCGGTGTAGAAGAAGCTCGTCTCGGCGCTGTCGAGGCGCGAGGCGCGGCGGGTCAGGAGCGCGTAGAGCGCGAACATGAACGCGGCGCCCAGCGGGATCAGCGCCTCGGGCGCGAACACCTGAAAGCCGGGGCGCAGGATGATCAGCACGCCGACGAGCCCGACCAGGATCGCGACGGCGCGCCGCCAGCCGACGTATTCGCCGAGCATCGGCCCCGCCAGCGCCGCGACCAGAAGCGGATAGACCGCGAAGATGGCGTGCGTGCCGATCAGGCCGAGCAGGACGAAGGAGAGGACGGTGACGACGATCTCGACCGCGAGCAGCACGCCCCGGAAGATCTGGAGCCCCGGCTGGCGCGTGCGCGCGACGCGGGCGATGCCGCCCGGGCGGCTGGCCGAAAGCGCCACGACGAAAGCGGCGAAGAACCAGTAGCGGATCATCACCACGGTCATGACGTTGTAGTTGGCCGCCAGATGCCGGGACACGCCGTCCTGGATGGCGAAAATGATCATCGCGAGGATCATCAGCGTGATCCCGAGGCGGGGATTGTTCTGGTTCATGAGACCCGCAGGACGCCTCGGCTCATGTGCTTTTTCGCGCCGAAGCCGACCGCGCGGGTGACGTCGAAGCCTGCGGAGGCAAGGGCCTCGCGAATCGCGGATGCGGCGCTGTAGGTCGCGAAGGTGCCGCCGGGCCTCGTGTGGCGTGCGACCCGGGCGAGGAGGCCGGGCTCCCAGAGTTCGGGATTGCGGGCGGGGGAGAAGCCGTCGAGGAACCAGGCGTCGGCGCGGCCGGTCCATCCGGGCAGCGTCTCGCGGGCGTCACCTTCGATGATGTCGAGATCAAGGCCAGGCAGGGCGATCCGGCGGGAGCCTTCGGACCATGCGGCGACCAATGGGCCTGCGAGCGGCGCGAGTTCGGGCCATCCGGCCAGCGCGCGCGCCATGTCGGCGGCGTCCACAGGCCAAGCCTCGAAGCTCGTGAATCGGAGCGCTCCCGACATTCCGGCGGTTCTCCAGGCGTTGGCGGCCGCCAACGCGTTGAGGCCGCAGCCGAAGCCGAGTTCGGCGATGTGGAAACCGGGGCGGAACCGCTCGGGCAGGTCGTTCCCGGCGAGAAACACGTGCCGCGTCTCGGCCATACCGTCGGCGCGGGAGAAATACGGATCGTCGAACAGCACCGAGACCGGCACGTCGCCGTCCCGCCAGATCACGTCGGCCTTTTGCGTTCCGGTTCCGTCCATGCTCTATCCTTTGGGCGTATCGTTCGGCGGAGGCAACGGACAAACGTGGACGTGGCGGTCGTGGGAGCGGGGATCTACGGGCTGAGCTGCGCCTGGGCCTGCGCGCGGCGCGGGATGCGGGTCGTCGTGTTCGAGCGCGACCGGATCGGCGCCGGAGCGAGCGGCGGCGTGGTCGGCGCGCTGTCGCCACATCCGCCGGCCGCGTGGAACGCCAAGAAGCAGTTCCAGCTCGACGCGCTGATGGCGGCGGAAGCGCGATGGGCCGAGGTCGCGGAGGTCGGAGGGATCGATCCCGGCTGGGCGCGGATCGGCCGGCTCATCCCGCTCGCGACGCCGGGCGCGCGGGAGCGGGCGCTGGCGGCGGCCGAGGCGTCGACGCATCTCTGGCCCCGTCCGGTCTCGTGGAACGTCATCGATTCCGAACGGAGGTTCGCGCCCGAGGCGGCGCTCTGCGGCGCGGTGGTCGAGACGCTGTCGGCCCGCATCGATCCGCGCCGGGCGCTCGCGGCGTTACGCGCCGCGCTGGAGGCGTCGGGGGTGGATATCCGGGAGGGCGTCGAGGTGTCGGCGGTCAGGAGCGGCGGGCTGCGCGCCGCAGGTGAGACCGTCCGGGCGGAGGCGGTCGTTCTCGCGCCGGGCGCGGCAGGCGGCCTCGCGCCCGCGCCACTGGTCCTAGGGGTCAAGGGTCAGGCGGCTCTGCTCGCTCCACGATCAGTTCTGGACGGACCGATGCTGTTCAGCGACGGGATCTATATCGTGCCGCATGCCGACGGCCACGTCGCGGTCGGCTCGACCAGCGAGAGGGCGTGGACGGATGCGGGATCGACCGACGGGCTGTTGGACGACGTGATCGCGCGCGCCGGCGCTCTGTGTCCGGCGCTGGACGGCGCGGAGGTGGTCGAACGCTGGGCCGGTCTGCGGCCACGCGGCGGGCGGCCGGATCCGGTGGTCGGAGCGCTGCCCGGCCACGAGCGGGTCCTGATCGCGGGTGGCGGCTTGAAGACCGGTCTCGCCACCGCGTTTCCCGTGGGCGAGGCGGTCGCGGCACTGATCGCGGGAGAGCCCTCGACGCTTCCCGAGAGCTTTTCGGTCGCCGCGCATCTGGCGCACGCCCGCCCCGCATAGTGTCGACATCCTGGGAGCGGGGGTCCCGACGCCGCACGATCCAGGGAAAGCGATTGACTCGCGCGCCCGCAAAGCGGATTTTGTCTGACCGAAATCGGATCGGACCGGCCCGTTGCATTTCACACGCCTGCGTCTTCTGGGCTTCAAGAGTTTCGTGGACCCCACGGAGCTCGTCATCGCCCCCGGCCTGACCGGCGTGGTCGGGCCGAACGGCTGCGGCAAGTCCAACCTGCTGGAAGCCCTGCGCTGGGTGATGGGCGAGAGCCGGCCGAGCGTGATGCGCGGCGACGGGATGGAGGACGTGATCTTCGCGGGCTCCGGCGCGCGGCCCGCGCGCAACCACGCCGAGGTGACGCTGACGCTCGACAACCGCGAGCGGCGGGCGCCGAGCGGGTTCAACGAGGATGATTCGCTGGAGATCATCCGGCGGATCACCCGCGACGCCGGCAGCGCCTACAAGGCGAACGGGCGCGAGGCGCGGGCGCGCGACGTGCAGATGCTGTTCGCGGACGCCTCGACCGGGTCGCAGTCCCCGTCGTTGGTGCGGCAGGGGCAGATCGCGGAGCTGATCAACGCCAAGCCCAAGGCGCGGCGGCGGATCCTGGAGGAGGCGGCCGGGATCTCCGGTCTCTATCAGAGGCGCCACGAGGCGGAGCTGAAGCTGCGCGCGACCGAGACCAACCTGGGCCGCGTGGGTGACGTGCTGGAAGCGCTCGAGAGCCAGCTCGCGACGCTGGCGCGTCAGGCGGCGCAGGCGGCGCGCTACCGCAATGTCGCCGAGGCGCTGCGCCGGGCGGAAGCGCTGCTGCTGATCCGCGTGTGGCGCGACGCCGAGACCGAGCGCGCCGCCGCCGCCGCCGGGCTGAATGCGGCCTCACGCGCGGCGGGCGCCGCGACGACGGAAGCGGCGGCGGCGGCACGCGCGCGCACGGAGGCCGAGGAAGGCCTGCCGGCGCGGCGCGAGGAGGACGCGGTCGCCGGCGCGATCCTCCAGAAGCTGACGATCGAGCGGGACCGGATCACGGCCGAGGCGGAAGCCGTCGCGCGGCAGATCGCCGATCTGCAAGCCCAGTTGCGCCAGATCGAAGCGGACCGCGAACGCGAGGCGGCGCTGGACGGCGACGCGGTGGAGATGACCGGCCGGCTTTCGGCGGAGCGGGCGGAGCTGGACGCCGAAAGCGCGGGCGCGCCGGAGGCGGTCGCGGCGGCCCGGGCGGCGGCGGACGAGGCGGCGGAGGCGCTCAGGGGCGCCGAGGCGGGTTTCGACGCGCGGGCCGAGGCTGCGGCGCGGCTGAGCGCGG
The DNA here is from genome assembly GCA_963698685.1 of uncultured Alphaproteobacteria bacterium. Lineage (GTDB taxonomy): Bacteria > Pseudomonadota > Alphaproteobacteria > Rhodobacterales > Rhodobacteraceae > Amaricoccus. Next base: position 144,994 of record CAVORV010000018.1, on the reverse strand, counting down.
AACACGCGGCGGCCCAGCGCCTGCTGGCGGACGCGCGACGGCGCGAGGCGGATCTGACCGGCGCCCTGCGCAACGCCGAGGCGGCGCTGGAGGCGGCGGAACGCGAACATGGCGCGGCGCTCCGGTCCGTCGAGGAGGCGAAAACCCGCGCCGACACGACGGCGGCGGCGGCGGCGGAGGCCGAATCGGCGCTCGGCGCCGCCGAGGAAGCGTCGGGCGCCGCGCGCGCGCGCGCCGACGCCACGCGCGGGACGCTGTCGGAGGCCGAGGGCGCGGCGAAGGCGCTGGCGGCCGAGGCGGCGGGGCTGGAGCGGATGCTGCGGCGCCCCGACAGCGGCGCCGCGCAGATCCTCGACGCGGTGGAGGTGGATCCGGGCTTCGAGGCGGCGCTCGGCGCGGCGCTGTCCGATGACCTGACCCTGCCTTTGGCCGACGAGGGCGGCACCGGGTGGCGGGCGCTTCCGGCCTATGAGAGTTCGGCGCCGCTGCCGGAGGGCGCGGAGCCGCTGGACGCTCGCGCGCGGGGACCGGAGGCTCTGGCGCGGCGGCTGCGGTCGGTCGGTATCGTGGCGCGGGGCGACGGCGCGCGGATGCAGGCGGGTCTGGCGCAGGGCCAGCGGCTGGTGAGCGTCGAGGGCGATCTCTGGCGCTGGGACGGCCTGTCGGTTCCGGCGGGCGCGGCTCCGTCGGCGGCGGCCGAACGTCTGCGTCAGCGCAACCGGCTGGCGGAGGTGGGTGCGGCCCGCGACGCGGCCGAGGCCGGTCTGGCCGAGGCGCGGGCGGCCCGGGACGCGGCGGCGGCGGAACTGCAGGAGACGGCTGAAACGGAACGCGCCGTGCGCGCGGCGCGCAAGGCGGCGGAACAGGCGGCGGCGGACGCGGCGCGCGCGTTCTCCCGCGCCGAATCGGCGGCGGAATCGCTCGGCGGGAGATTGTCGGGGTTGCGGGCGGGACGCGCGCGGCGCCGCGAGGAGATCGCCAAGGCCGAAATGGAACTCGCGGCGGCCGAGCGCGCGGGCGCGGGCCTCGCCGATCCGGCCGAGGCACGCGCGGCCGTGGAGGCGGAACGGATGCGCGTCGAGGCCGCGCGCCTGACCATGCTGACCCGCCGGGCCGAGGCCCAGGAACTGGAGCGCGCGGACGCGGCGCGGTCGCGGCGGCTGGCGGAAATCACACGCGAGCTGGACGGCTGGACGGCCCGCCGGGCGAATGCCGGCGAGCGGCTCGACGCGCTCGATCGCCGCGCCGCGCGGACCGAGGAAGAGCTCAAGACGGCCCGCGACAAGCCTGCGGCGCTGGAGGCGCGCGGAACCGAACTGACCGGCGCGCTGGCCGAGGCCGAGACGCGTCGCCGGAACGCCGCCGACGCGCTGGCGGAAGGCGAGACGGCGCTGCGCGAGGCGGATGCCGCGGCCCGGGCGTCGGAACGCGCGGCGGGCGAGGCCCGTGAGGCCCGCGCCCGCGCCGAGGCCCAGGCGGAGGCGGCCGAGAGCCGCGCCGCCGCCGAGACGGACCGCCTCCGGTCCGAGACCGACCGGGAACCCGCAGACCTCGTGGCGAGCCTGGAGCTCGATCTGGAGGCGCTGCCGACCGCGCAAGAGATCGACGCCGAGGTGATCCGCCTGCGCCGGTCACGCGACGGGTTGGGGTCGGTGAACCTGCGCGCCGAGGAGGACGCGGTGGAGATCCGCGCGGAATTCGACGGACTGACGGTCGAAAGCGCGGACCTCCAGGAGGCGGTGAACAAGCTGCGCCACGGCATCGCCAACCTCAACCGCGAGGGCCGCACGCGGCTTCTGGCGGCGTTCGAGGAGGTGAACGTCAATTTCAGCGCGCTCTTCAAGCACCTCTTCGGCGGCGGCGAGGCCAATCTGGTGCTGGTCGAGAGCGACGACCCGCTCGAGGCGGGCCTCGAGATCATGTGCCAGCCGCCGGGCAAGAAGCTGAGCACGCTCTCGCTCCTGTCGGGTGGCGAGCAGACCCTGACGGCGATGAGCCTGATCTTCGCGGTGTTCCTCGCCAATCCCTCGCCGATCTGCGTGCTCGACGAGGTCGACGCGCCGCTCGACGACGCCAATGTGGGCCGGTTCTGCGACCTGCTCGACGAGATGACGGAGCGCACGAATACCCGCTTCCTGATCATCACCCACCACGCGGTGACGATGTCGCGCATGGACCGGCTGTTTGGCGTGACGATGGCCGAACAGGGCGTCAGCCAGCTGGTCTCGGTCGATCTGGAAGGCGCGGAGCGGATCGTCGAGAACGCCTGATCCCGCGCCCTCCGCTCAGGGCCACTCGTCCGGCCCCATCCCCTTGAAACGCTCCACGAGGAAGTCGATCAGCGCGCGCAGCTTGGGCTGGGTGAACCGTCCCTCGGGGTGCACCGCCCAGATGCCGAGCATGTCCGGCGCGCGGTCCGGCAGAACCTCGACCAGACGACCGGCGGCCATGGAGGCGCATGTTATGAACGTCGGCGAGTTGATGATGCCCAGACCCGCCTCCGCCGCCTTCAGAAGCGCGTCGCCGTTGTTGGCGGTGATGCGTCCGCCCACGCGGAACTGACGCTCCTCGCCGCTCGGGGAGGTCAATCGCCAGAAATTCCCGGTGGCGAGGTTGGTGTAATGCAGAAGCTGGTGGCTGGTGAGATCCTCCAGCGTTCGCGGCGTGCCCGCGCGCGCGAGATAATCCGGCGAGGCGGCGAGCACGCGCCGCGCCTCGGTCAGCTTGCGCGCCTTGAGCGAGCTGTCCGCCAGCGTCCCGATCCGGATCGCGAGATCGAATCCCTCCGCGACCAGTTCGACGTTCCGGTCGTCGAGCACGAGATGCACATCGACGTCCGGCCATTCGTTCAGAAAATCGGCCACCGCCGCCGAGACGTGCCCCACCCCGAACGTGACCGGAACCGACACGCGCAGCGACCCTTTGGGCGCCGATTGCATCGCGGTGACCATGTCATCGGCGTCGGCCGCGTCGGACAGGACGGCGCGCGCCTTGTCGTAATAGGCCAGACCGAGCTCGGTCGGATTGACCCGCCGCGTGGTCCGGTTGAGCAGACGCACGGCGAGCCGGGCTTCGAGCGACGAGACGTGCTTGGAGACGGCGGATTTGGACAGGCCCAGCTTCTTGGCGGCGTCGGTGAAGCCGCCCTGGTCGATCACCGTGACGAAAGCTTCCATTTCCGACAGACGATCCATGCACACACTCCAGCCGTTTCCGATTCGCGGACGACCGAAGTATTCAGCGATGATTATCCGTCAGCAAGCCTTCAGTCGCAGGACCGGAGCTGCTGGTCATAACGGATCGCCCAAGCCTGCACGTCGCGGGCGACTGGCGGCAGCCAGCTCTTCTTGTTGTAACTGCCCCGCGCGAAACCGGTCTTGCCCTCGTGATAGGCGAGATACTGGTTGTACGCGTCATGCAGAGGCACGCCGTTCACGCGGGTGTTCTTGCTCATGTACCAGCCGATGAAGTCGGAGGAATTGGCGAAATCGGTGCGGTCGGCGCTGCGTCGGCCGGTCTCCTTGAGATAGCCGTCCCACGTTCCGTCCAAGGCCTGCGAGAACCCGTAGGCGCTGGACCGGGGCACCTCACGCTTGAAGGGACCCCATCCGGTCTTCTTCATCGGCCGCGCGTCATGGACGAAGCTCGATTCCCGCGAGATCGTGGCAAGCTGGACCGACACGGGCACGCCCCATTTCTTCTCGGTATTCTTCATGGCCTTGAACCAATGCGGCCGCTCGTCCTGCATCCGGCACGCGTCCACCACGGTGCTCGGGGGCTTGTCACTCGAACAAGCGGATAGGACGATGATCGCCGCGATGAGGACATAGTGCCGCATGCGTCTGCCTGTCTGTTGCTGCTCTGCCGCGTGTCTTGCTGCACGTCACATTCACTTTCTCCGAAAAGACCGTGAAATGCAAGTGTAACCGGCTGGATCGTCGGCATTCGAAGGATTTTCCGCGAGGAGCCTGTCAGGGATCGACGCGGATCGACCCCGCGATCTCGAAGCCGCCATCCGCGCCGTCGATCAGGACGAGGACCTCGCCGGAGGCGGTGGATCGCCCGGTCAGCGCGCTGATGTTGACCTGGTGCGTCACGAGCAGAAGCGCCTCGCCGTCCCGTTCCGCAATGCGGGCCGCCACCTCGGCCGTCTGAGCGGCGGTCAGGCCGGAGCGTCCGGCGAAGACCGAGTTGAGGGCCGGAAAGACCTCGACCGGCCCCGCATCCAGAAGATCCGCGGTCTCGGCGCACCGGCACCATGCGCTTGTCAGGATCCGGTCGAACGCGACGCCCCGGGCGCGGAACGCGGCGCCGATGGCGCGGGCCTGGGCGCGGCCGGCGGCGTCGAGATTGCGCTGCGTCGCGCAGTCCGAGAGATCGATCCCCGCCGGATCGCCCGTGCCCGGCGCCAGAGCATGCCGCATCACCGCCACCGCGCCGGGCGCGCGCAGAGCCGCCCACGCGGCCTCGTCGGCGACGGCGGGCGGCCCGCACAACCCCAGACAGGCGAGGAAGATCAGCCGATACATGAGGGGCGAGATGGGCCGAGCCGGCCGCATGTCACGCCGTCAGATGAAAAAGGCGAGGATCACCGGGATCGCCACGACCGAGATCAGCGTCGAGACCATGACCAGCCCCGCGACCTCGTCCGCCTTGGCGCGGTATTTCGTGGCCAGCATGTAGGACGTCACCGCGACCGGCGTCGCGACCTGAAGCACCAGAACGCCGAGCGCGAGCCGCGGCAGCCCGAACCAGAGACCGACGCCCAAGGGCACGCTGACGCAGATCACCAGCTTGAGCGCGCTCATCCAGACGGCGCGCCCCAGCGACCTCGGCTGCAGCCGCGAGATCGCCACGCCCAGCGTCACGAGCATCAGCGGGATCGCGATCTGGCCGATCATGTCGAGCGTGTTGCCCATCCAGTCGGGCACGGTCCAGCCGGTGAGCATGAAGACGATGCCGAGCACCGCCCCCCAGACGAGCGGTTCCTTGAGCGCCGTGACCGGCGACCCGCCGCCCGCCACCACCCAGACCCCGAAAGTGAAACTCATGATCGCCATCACCGCGAAGATCACCACGGCGAAATCGAACCCCGCCTGCCCGAAGGCGAAAAGCGCCACCGGCAGCCCGATATTGCCGGTATTGCCGAACGTCATCGGCGCCCAATAGGTCGCCATGTCGAACCCCGCGAGCGCGACCAGCGCCCATGAGACGAGCGCCACAGCCCCGTAAGCCACGATCGTGGCCAGCACCGTGTCGCGCAGAACCGCCGGATCGACCTCCGAGCGCATCAGAGCCATGAAGATCAGACAGGGGATCGCCAGCGTCATCGACAGACGCGTGACGAACTCGACGTCGTAGTTCCAGCCGAGCCCCCGGACCCAGACATAGCCGATCGCCGCCAGCAGGAAGACCGGGGCCACGATCTGGACAACCTGAAGGAAAAGCCCCATCTGAACCGTTAACTGAGGCGTCACTCGCCGGATGGCGGTCTGTCCCGCGATGTGGACAGGGTGTCAAGCCCGCGATATGATGCCTTGCATAGGATTGAGGCAGGCCTGCGGAAATGCTTACGGCATCGGCGAAATTCACGGTCGGACAGGTCGTGCGGCACAGGGTACACCCCTTCAGGGGGGTGGTCTTCGACGTGGATCCGACGTTCTCGAACACCGACGAATGGTGGGAGTCGATCCCCGAAGAGAACCGGCCGCGCAAGGACCAGCCGTTCTACCATCTGCTCGCCGAGAACGAGACCTCGTATTACGTGGCCTACGTCTCCGAACAGAATCTCGTGAGCGACGAGACCGGCGAACCGGTCGACCACCCGGAAGTCGCCGAGATGTTCGGCCCCCTTCTCGAAGGCGGCCGCTACGACGTGGACGGCCACCTGCACTGACACGCGCGGCCAAGGCGGCGGCCCGGCTTTCATACTGACAAGCTTGCCTGGAGAGCAGTCGGAACGCGCCAACAGGCGCGGGCCAAACCAAAAGACCCGCGCGCACCGCGCGCCCCGCATGGCGGCAAAGGCCGCCTGCCCCGCTCCAGCCATCGCGCACCGGCCATGGCGCGCCGGAACGGCGATCAGTCCCCCGAGAATCGCCTCATCCGTCAGCGCTTTGACCGGCTCCGACCGGAACCCCGGATCGGCCTTCTCGCAATAGCTGTTGACCGCCCCGAACCGGTCCATTGAAACTCGCTTCCGAAGTCGCGGAACCACTCCGCGAGGCTGGCGCACGGAGGGGAGGATCACCATGCGGATCATCTGGTTGGGACATTCGGGGTTCAGGATCGAGATCGCGGGACAGGTTCTTCTGGTGGACCCGTGGCTCACGGGCAATCCGATGTTCCCGGCGGACCGCCGCGCCGAGGCGATCACCGGCGCGACGCACATCCTGGTGAGCCACGGCCACGGCGACCATGCGGGCGACGCACCGACGCTGGCGAAGGAGCTGCGCATCCCCGTCGCCGGCATTTACGATCTGATGAGCCACTGGGAGACGGCGCACGGCATCGACGTGGTCGGCTTCAACAAGGGCGGCACGATCCGCATCGGCGAGGTCGCGGTGACGATGGTCAACGCCGCGCATTCCTCGTCCGTCGCCGGGCCGGACGGTCCCGTCTACGCGGGCGCCGAAGCAGGGTTCATGATCGCCGGCGAAGGCCGGACGATCTATTTCACCGGCGATACCGACGTGATGGCCGACATGGAGGTGTTCGAGGCGCTGCACCGTCCGGAGATCGGCATTCTCTGCGCCGGCGGGCATTTCACGATGGACATGACCAGGGCCGCCTGGGCCGCGAAACGCTATTTCGACTTCAAAACCGTCATCCCCTGCCATTACCGGACGTTCCCGCTCCTCGCGCAATCCGCCGAGGCGTTGAAGACCGGTCTTCCGGGCGTGGACGTGGTCGAGCCCCAGGTGCTGGAGCCGATCGAACTCTGACGCGCCTCCGCCCCGTCGGGGCGAAGGCGCGACCGGTGACGTCAGCCCAGCACGGCCTCGAACGCGTCGAGATGGTTGGACGAGCCCGCGAGAAGCCGCTCATAGACGCTTTCGAGCGCCGTGCCCTCGACCGCGGCGGCCGCGGCCGCGAGGTCGAGGATGTCGGTCTCCTCGATCAGCACGCCGACCTCGAGAGCGGCGGTTTTCGACGCGCTTCCCTGTTTCAGCAGGGAATCGTACAGATCCTGGATCTCGTCGTTCACGTATTCGCCCGCAGGCAGAAACGTGAACGCGTCGGTATCGAGGCCGATCTTCTCCGCCTGGTTCAGCAGCGCGTTGAAATGGCCGTCCTCCGACTTCGCGATGTTCTTGAACACCTTCGCCCCGGTCTGGGCGTAGAACGCCTCGTAGAGGTCGCCCGCGAGCTTCTCCTCCTCAAGCATGTACAGGAGCTCGCCGATATCCGCCGAGGTGTATCCCGTGGATTTCGGGTTGGAGTCCGCGACAACCTTGTCTTCGGCGGCGGCGGCCGTCGGAGAATCGTCCCGCTCCGCCGTTTCGGTCTGTTTTTCGCTCGCGCCGCGCTTCGCGCCTTTGCCGTTTCCGGTTCCGTTTCTCATGGCCACTCTCCAGGCTTGCTCGTCAAAGATCGTTTCGAATGCTGACATTCAAAACTGTATTTCTTTAAGGCGAGGTTAAGGAAACCCTCAACCCGTGGTCGAGCGGCCGGCGAAATTCCGCCTGCCGGTTCCGAACCCGCATCCCGGTTCGGACGGCTTCCGTCAGCGAGGGGCCAAGGGAACAGGGAGGGAAACGTCCGGCGCCGCCAGCGCGTCGGCGGGAAAAGGGTATGTGAAAAGCAGAAAATGCGCCGCATTCAGAGCGAAATGGGCAAGGATCGCGGCTTCCAGCCGGCCGGTCCGATGATAGGCGTACCCGTAGCAGAGCCCGGCCGCCGTCGCGAGCGCCACCAGACCCGGACCGCCCGGAAAATGCGCCAGCCCGAAGACGAGCGACGCGACAAGGATCGCCGGATGCGGTGACAGGCCGCGCGCCGTCGCGGCGACGACGAGCCGCGTCTGAAGCAGGCCCCGGAACAGCGCCTCCTCCGCGACGCAGGTGGTCAGGAGGTTGAGCGCCGCCCACCGGAAGAAGACCGGAACCGGCGTGAAATCCCACCGGATCGCCCCTGACGCCAACCCGAGCGACGCCACGAGCGCGGGCGCGAGGAGCGCGAACGGCGCCGCGCCGCGCAGCATCGCCGGCCAATTTCGACTCCCCCAGATCCCCGGCAAGGCCAGCCCGATCAGCAGCAGCCCCGCGCCGGTCTTGTCGAGCGACAGCCACTTCTCGTAGGGCGCGCCCGCGCCGATGGAGACCGGCCCGAGCGCGATCCAACCCTCGAAACCCGGCACCACGTGAAGCGACAGCGCCGCCGCTCCGAACGACAGGGCGACCCAGAGAGGCCAGCCGCCCCGGCCCGTGCCGTGGAACCACGCGCCAAGAGCGAACGCGCCAAGCGCCAGCGCGCCGAGGGGCAGCAGGACACCTTCCGCGAGGCCGGCCAGGACCGCGCCGGCGAACAGCGCCAGCCCGAAGTCTCGCCGCGCCCACAGACCGGCCACCGAGGCCAGAAGCAGAACCGTCGTCGCCGGCGCCTCCATGCGTCTCAGCGCCGCGCGGCGAAAAACTCACGCAGAAGCGCGGCGCTTTCCGCCTCGGCGATGCCCGCATAGACCTCGGGCGTGTGATGCGCCTGCGGATGCGAGAACACGCGCGGCCCCTGCTCCACCCCGCCTGATTTCGGATCCGACGCGCCGTAGTAGAGCCGCGCGATCCGCGCCGCCGAGATCGCCGCCGCGCACATGGCGCAGGGCTCCAGCGTCACGTGCAGATCCAGACCGGGCAGACGCTCGCTCCCCAGCGCGGCGCAGGCCGCCCGGATCGCGATCATCTCCGCATGGGCGGACGGGTCGCAGGCCTCGCGCGTCCGGTTGCCCGCGCGCGCGATCACGCGCCCGGTCGCCGGATCGCAGATCACGGCGCCCACCGGCGTCTCGCCCCGCGCGGCGGCGGCGCGGGCCTCGTCGAGGGCGATCTCCATCATGGACGCGAAGCGTGTCATGCGACCTTGTCCCTTTCCCGGTCCGCCTGCGCAAGACCGCCGCCGATGGACTTGGCGACGCCCCGCTGCTATCCGGCAGGCCATACGACAAGGATCATGGACCGCATGACGCCGCCACCCTCGGACCCCGGCCCCGCATCGGAACGCATCGCCAAGCGGCTCGCCCGCGCCGGCGTGGCCTCGCGGCGCGTGTCCGAGACCATGATCCTGGCCGGCCGCGTCCGGGTCAACGGACGCGTCATCGACAGCCCGGCCCTGAACGTCACCGACGCGGACAGGATCGAGGTCGACGGCCAAGCCGCTCGCCGCGGCCGAACACATCCGTCTCTGGCGCTACTACAAGCCCATCGGCCTCGTCACCTCCGACCGCGACGAGAAAGGCCGCGACACTGTCTTCCAGCATCTGCCCGAGGATCTGCCCCGCGTGATGAGCATCGGACGGCTCGACCTCAATTCCGAGGGCCTGCTGCTCCTGACGAATGACGGCGATCTCAAACGCCGGCTCGAGCTGCCCTCCACCGGCTGGGTCCGCAAATACCGCGTCCGGGCAAAGGGTATCCCCACCGACGCGATGCTCGATCCTCTCCGCAAGGGCGTGACCGTCGACGGCGAGCGGTTCCAGCCGATGAGCGTCGCGATCGACCGTCAGCAAGGTGCCAACGCCTGGCTGACGATGGGCATCCGAGAGGGCAAAAACCGCGAGATCCGACGGGCGCTCGACTCCGTCGGTCTGTCCGTCAACCGTCTGATCCGCGTCTCCTACGGACCGTTCCAACTGGGCGATCTCGTTCCCGGCGGGGTCGAGGAGGTGCGCTCCAAGGTCATGCGCGAACAGCTCGGCGTGAAGCGGCCTGTCGAGGGGGGCGCCCCGTCGGATCGCCCCGACCGTCCCGACCGGCCGAAATCCCGCGCGGTGCCGCGAAAACCGCGCGTCAGACCTTGAGGTCCCCCGCGCTCTTGCGCCCGTCGCGCCCGTCGACCAGCTCGTATTCTATCGGCTGATCGTCCTGCAGGCTCTGCAGGCCCGCCTGCTGGACGGCGGTGATATGGACGAAGATGTCCTTGCCGCCGTCTTCAGGCTGGATGAATCCGTAGCCCTTTTCGGTATTGAACCACTTAACCGTGCCTTTAGCCATTCCGGTATGCCCTTTGGTCGCGCTGTCCGGACACGACGCCCGGACGTGGAAAGCGCCGCCTGGCGCGTAGGCACACGCAACCTGAGCGTTGCGGGCTTTCGGACGCCGACGACACGCTACAGAGTACCGCGAATCACCCGCCAAACAAAGCGGGATGTACGGGGGAGACGGTTTCCGGCCCGACCCTCACCGGAGTCAGGCGCCGAAAACCACGGCGTCCGGGCCGCTTCACGACGTCGGACGGGCCATCGGGTATGGTAACGAACCACCCCGCACTCTATGTTCCCACCCCATCATCGCGCGCGGTTTGGAGCCCATGAAACAGTCGACGGTCCAGATGATCAGTTTCCTCGTTCTGGGCGCGATCGTGCTCGCGACGGGACTGGGCGCGATCGGCGCTCCGGCGATCCTCGCGGTCGGTTTCTGATGGCACGCCGTTACGGAGGCAAATTCTCGCCCGACGGGTCCAAAACCGGTTCCGGCGCGACGGGCGCTCCGCAGCCCGCGCCGTTCCGCGACCGTCGGGCGCGCCGCGTGAACCTGCGCGCGCGTCTCATGTTCCTGTTGCCGCTGCCTCTGCTTTTCGCCGGGCTGGGCGCCATCGGACGCGGCTCGCCGACCGAGATGCTCGCCGAGATCGGCGGTTTCGCCGGCCTCACTTTCTCCGCCTGGCTGCTCAACGAGGGCCTGCGCGCCGAGGAGGCCTATGACGCGCGCGTCATCGCCCGCCCGCCCGCGATCCCGCGCAAGCTCTTCGCCGCCGCGCTCACCGGCCTCAGCGTCGCGGCCGTCGGCATGTTCTCGCTGGGCCAAGGGCCGTTCGGTTCGCTCGCGTTCGGCGTGCTGGCCTCGCTCGCCCATGTGGCGGCGTTCGGCATCGATCCGATGAAGCGCAAGGGCATGGACGGCGTCGACGCGTTCGCGACCGAGCGCGTGGCCAAGGCCGTCGACCGTGCCGAGGGCCTCGTGCGGGAGATCCTCGCCGCCGCCGAGCGCATCAAGGACCGGCGCATCGAGGGCCGGATCGAACGGCTCTGCGCGCAGGCCCGCGAGGTCTTCCGCACCGTCGAGGAGGATCCGGGCGACTTCGCCCGCGCCCGGACCTTCATGAGCGTGTACCTGCTCGGTCTGCGCGACGCGACGCGCAAGTTCGCCGACCTCTACGGCCGCACCCGCGATCCGGATACCCTGCGCGAATACGAGTCGCTTCTTTCGGATCTCGAGACCAGCTTCACCACCCACCGGACGGATCTGCTGACGGACAACCGCAGCGATCTCGACATCGAAATCGAAGTTCTGCGCGAGCGTCTGCAACAGGACGGTCTCGTCGCACGCGTCGAAACAGGAGAGAGATGAATGGCTGAAGAAGTCCGCGCCCAGGCCGAGGCGGCCCTCAAAGACATCGAAGAGATGACCGCGAGGCTCCTGCCCGAACCCAAGGGCGAGCTGATCGTCATCGACGCCGCCGACCCGGCCGTCACCGCCGAGATCGAACGCCGCAAATCCGAGATCGACCTCTCGAACACCCAGTCGATCATCCGCTTCGGCTCCGCCGCCCAGGCCGAGCTTCAGACCATCAGCCAGGAGATGCTGACCGGGGTGCGCAACAAGGACGCGGGACCCGCAGGGGACAGCCTGCGCGAGATGGTGACGGGCCTGCGCGGATTCTCCGTGCGCGAGCTTGATCCCAACCGCAAACTCTCGTGGTGGGAGCGCCTGATGGGCAAGGCCAATCCGATGGCCGAGTTCATGGCGAAATACGAGACCGTCCAGGAACAGATCGACAAGGTCACCGGCGAACTGCTCCAGCACGAGCACACGCTCCTCAAGGACGTCAAATCGCTCGACAAGCTCTACGAGAAGACCCTCGATTTCTACGACGAGCTGGCGCTCTACATCGCGGCGGGCGAGTCCAAGATCGCCGATCTCGACGCCAACGACATCCCCGCCAAGGAGCGCGAGGTCGAGGCCGCCCCCGAGGACCGCAAGGTCGTCGTGGCCCAGGAGCTGCGCGACCTGCGCGGCGCGCGCGACGACCTCGAGCGCCGGGTGCACGACCTCAAACTGACGCGCCAGGTCACGATGCAGTCGCTTCCCTCGATCCGTCTGGTCCAGGAGAACGACAAGAGCCTCGTGACCAAGATCAACTCGACGCTGGTCAACACCGTGCCGCTCTGGGAGACACAGCTCGCCCAGGCCGTCACAATCCACCGCTCGCGCGAGGCCGCGTCCGTCGTGCGCGACGCCAACGACCTCACCAACGACCTGCTGACCAAGAATTCCGAGAACCTCAAGCAGGCCAACCGCGAGATCCGCACCGAGATGGAGCGCGGCGTCTTCGACATCGCCGCCATCGAGAAGGCCAACGCCGACCTGATCGAGACGATCCAGGACAGCCTGCGCATCGCCGACGAGGGCAAGGCCAAACGCGCCGAGGCCGAACAGAGCCTGATCCGCATGGAAGGCGAACTCAAGGACGCGCTCTCGGCCGCCAAGGCCAAGCAGACCGGCCTCGGCGACAACGTCGGCGGCAGCGTCCAGGCCTGAGATCGGGAAAGGTGCCGGATGGGCGCGCGCGCCGCAATGCTTGAGACGTGGCGCCGCCGGCGCATCCCGCGCCCGGCCGTCGCGCTCGCCGCGGCGCTGGCGCTGTCGGCATGCGCGATGCCCGGCGGGTCGCCGGAGCTGATCGCGCTCGAATCCGACCCTCCCGAGCCGCGCGGCGAGATCGACGGGTCGGGCGGATCCGCGGGGTCGCTGACCGAATTCTACGCCGGCGTGGAGGGCGATCTGACCTCGTCGGGCCGGATGCGGCGTGAGACCTCGCCCGTGGACGCGCCGTTCACGATCGACGATCTGGTGCGCAACTTCGAGCGCATCGCGCTCTACGACGAATATGTCGATGTCGGCGGGCGGTTCCTGCGCGCCGAGACGCCCGCGCTCCTGCGCCGCTGGAACCGCCCCGTGCGCGTCGGCGTGATGACCAGCGGCTCCGTTCCGCCCGAAGAGGGCGCGCGCGACCGCGCCAACGTGGCCGGTTTCACCCGCAGGCTCGGGCGCCTGACCGGCCTCGACATGCGGATGAGCGAGGGGGCCGACGTCAATTACCTCGTCCTCTTCATGAACAGCGCCGAGCGCGAGGCCTTCGCGGAACAGGCCGCCGACCGCTATCCGAATTTCGCGCCCGCGGTGATGGACGCCATGCGCGACACGCCGCTCGACACCTTCTGCACCGCCTACGCCTTCGGCGATCCCGGCAACCCTTCGGTCTATTCCGCCGTGATGATCCTGATCCGCGCCGAGCATCCGCCGCTCACGCGCCTCTCCTGCGTCCATGAGGAGATGGCCCAGGCGATGGGCCTGCCCAACGACAGCCCCGACGCCCGGCCATCTTTGTTCAACGACAGCCTCGAATTCGCGCTGCTGACCGAGCATGACGAGATCCTGCTTCGCATGCTCTACGATCCGCGCCTGCGCCCCGGCATGAGCGCGGCCGAGGCGCGGCCCCTGCTGCCCGCGATCGCCCGCGACGCGCTCGCGGCCCAGCGCGCGACGCAGGCCCCCGATTTCGCGATGAACTGATACAGGAGCTTCCCCCATGTCCATTTTCGACTTTCTCCGCGGCGAATTCATCGACGTCATCCACTGGACCGACGACACCCGGGACACCATCGTCTGGCGTTTCGAGCGCGAGGGCCACGCGATCAAATACGGCGCCAAACTCACGGTCCGCGAAGGTCAGGCGGCGGTCTTCGTCCACGAGGGCCAGCTGGCGGACGTGTTCGGCCCCGGGCTCTACGAGCTCGAGACCAACAACATGCCGATCCTGACCACGCTCCAGCATTGGGACCACGGCTTCAAAAGCCCGTTCCTGTCGGACATCTATTTCGTCAACACGCGCGTCTTCACCGATCTCAAATGGGGCACCCGCAATCCCATTCTGTGCCGCGACCCCGAATTCGGCGTGGTGCGCCTGCGCGCCTTCGGCACCTATACGATGCGCGTCACCGATCCCGGCAGGTTCCTCACCGAGATCGTCGGCACCGACGGCGATTTCACCACCTCCGAGATCGAGTTCCAGATCCGCAACATCATCGTCACCCATTTCAGCCAGATCATCGCGTCCTCCGGCATCCCCGTGCTCGACATGGCCGCCAACACGCTCGATCTCGGCAAGCTCGTCGGCGAGAGGATCGCGCCGATGATCGCGGCCTACGGTCTGACGCTCGAAAGCTTCTTCATCGAGAACATCTCGCTCCCGGCCGAGGTCGAAAAGGCGCTCGACAAGCGCACCTCGATGGGCGCGGTCGGCGATCTGCGCAAATACACCGATTTCAGCGCGGCCGAGGCGATGACGACGGCCGCCGCCAACCCCGGCGACGCCGGCGGCGGGATGGGTGCGGGCATCGGCGCGGGTCTGGGCATGGCGGTCGGCGCGCGGATGGGCCCCTGGGGTCCCGCCCCCGCTGGCTCCGTCCCGCCGCCGCCGCCCGTGCGCGAGCCCCGCTGGCACGTCGCGGAGGCCGGCAAGGCGAACGGCCCCTACACGTCGAGCGAGCTTCAGGCCATGGTCGCAAAGGGCTCCGTGACGCCTGATACGCTGGTCTGGACCCCCGGATCCGGCGGATGGACCAAGGCCGGCCAGGTCGCCGTTCTCTCGGACGTGTTCGAGCAGACGCCCCCGCCCCCGCCCGCCGCCTGATCCCGTCATGGCCCGGGCCGCACATTCCCCGGCGGCGCCGTCGCTGGGGGAGCATCGTTTCCCCTGCCCGTCCTGCGGGTCGGATCTGCGCTTCGCGCCCGGCACCGACGACCTGAAATGCGACCATTGCGGGCATGTCGAGCCGATCCCCGCGACCCGCGACGGCATCCACGAGCTCGACCTGCGCGACGCCGCGAAGCTTTCGCGATCGCGGACCGAGGTGACCGAAATCCGCACCTCCCGCTGCACCAGCTGCGGCGCCGAGGTCGAGTTCGACGCCGACATCCACGCCGCCGAATGCCCGTTCTGCGCCTCGCCGATGGTCGCCGATACCGGCCTCCACCGCTACCTCAAGCCACAGGCCCAGCTGCCGTTCCTCATCACCGAGGACGAGGCCCGCGCCAACATGAACAAATGGCTCGGCCGCCTCTGGTTCGCCCCCTCGGACCTCAAGAAATACGCCCGCTCCAGCCGCCGGATGCAGGGCATGTACGTCCCCTACTGGACCTACGACGCCGAGACCCGCACGCGCTATTCCGGCAGTCGCGGCACCGTCTATTACGAGAACCGCCCGGTCCGGGTCAGGTCCAAGCACGGCTCGCGCACCGTCATGCAGCGGACCGCCCGCATCCGCTGGAGCGCCGCGCGCGGCGCCGTCTCGCGGAACTTCGACGACGTGCTCGTGCTCGGCTCCGCCAGCCTTCCCAAGACCTTCACCGACGCGTTGGCGCCTTGGGATCTCCGCGCGCTCACCGCCTTCGAGCCGCGCTACCTCGCGGGTTTCCGCGCCGAGGCCTACGGAATCCCGGTCGAGGAAGGTTACGGCGAGGCCCGGCGCATCATGAACGGCGTCATCGAACACGACATCCGCCGCGACATCGGCGGCGACCAGCAGCGCATCACCCAGGTCGAGACCGATGTGGGCGGCCTGACTTTCAAGCACATCCTGCTCCCCGTCTGGATGGCCGCCTACAAATTCCGCGGCCGCAGCTTCCGCTTCGTGATCAACGGCCGCACCGGCGCCGTCCAGGGCGAGCGGCCCTATTCCAAGATCAAGATCGCGCTGGCGATCATCGCGATGATCCTGGCCGCGATGGCCTTCGCGGCCCTCCAGGTGAACGAGGGCTACTGATGCGGGCGCCCGCGATCCGCCTCGCAGCGGCGCTCTCGGCCGCCATGATCTGCGGCCCCGCCGCCGCGCAGGACCCCGCCGGCGGCTGGAGCCTGCGCGCGGCCGAAGGCGCGGACCCCGTGGCCGTCAGCACCGGCCCCGGCGCGATCCGGGACGTCATGCTCTTCTGCCTGTCCGGGGCGCCGTTCCTCGCCCTGCGTCTCGCCGAGCCGCGCGACCGCGTCGTACCTCGAGATCGGCTTCGCGTTCTCCGACGGCGCCATCACCGCCCCCGCCGGCCGCGAGGACGGCCTGGACGGCGCCTATGTCATCGACCTCGCCGCCCACCCGGTCGCCGCGCGCCTGGCCGGCCGCGACAGCCGCGTCGACATCAGCATCGACGGCGCGGCCCAGGGCGTCCTCTCGCTCTCCGGCTCCAGCCGCGCGATCCCGGGCGCGCTTGCCGGGTGTCACGACTTCTGACGCCTCAGACCGGCCGCCGCCTCAAGATCTCCCGCGTCGCCTCGTCCGCCTCCGCCGCGACCAGCGCGTCCTCCGGCGCGGGCGCCATCAGACGCGCGGCGCCATGCCCCGCCTCGCCCAGCCACAGCGCGAAGTCCTCCGGCGCGATCACCACCGGCATCCGGTGATGGATCGGCGCCAGAACCCCGTTCGCGGCACAGGTGACGATGGCGCAGGTCGCCACGCTCCCCTCGGCCCCCCGCCAGTCCTGCCACACGCCCGCGAAGGCCAGCATCCCGCCCGCCGCCGGCCGGATCACCCAGGGCGTCTTCGCCCCCTTCTCGCCCTGCCATTCATAGAACCCGTCCGCCGGGATCAGGCACCGCCGCTCCCGCGCCGCCGCCCGGAACGCGGGTTTCTCCGCCAGCGTCTCGGCCCGAGCGTTGATCAGGAGCGGCCCGTCGTTCATCGCCTTGGCCCAGGACGGCACGAACCCCCACCGCATCGGAACGAGCAGCCGACCGTCCTCGCGCGACACCGCCACCGGCACGCTCTGCGTCGGCGACACGTTCGGACGCGGCGCGTCCACCCCGAGATCGGCCGGCGCCGCCTCGAACAGGCGCGCCATCGCCTCGAACGACGAGGTGATCATGTAGCGTCCGCACATGGGCCGGGAGAATGCCGCCGCCGCGCGTCGCGGGCAAGGGCGCTTGCCGCGCGCACGGATCGCTTGCATCATCCACCGACCGCTTTTTCGCCCTCGAAGCCGTTTCACCGCACCCATTCCAGACAATAGGCCACTCAATGCGCATCCTCCTCACATCCATCGCGAAAACCGGCCATCTCACGCCTCTCCTGCCCTACGCGCGGGTGTTCCGACAGCACGGTCACGAGGTCCGGGTCGCGGCCGCCGAGGGGTTGACCGAAGCGATCGAGGCCGCGGGCCTCACCCCCGCGCCGTTCGGCGGAATCGACGACGAGGAACTGGCCCGCATAATGGCGAGCGATCCGGAACCCCACAGGATGACCGGCTTCATGACGCGCGAAGTCTTCGTCGGCGCATTCCCCCGCGCGGCCCTTCCGAGGCTCCGCGAAACCGTCCGCGACTGGCGTCCCGACCTGATCGTCCGCTCGGCCGGCGAATACGCCGCCGCAATCGCCGCGGACGAGGCCGGCATCCCGCATGTCCGCGTCTCGGTCAGCAACGGCCACACGTTCCGGGACGCCATCGCGCCCTTCGACGCCCTGCGTGCCGAACAGGGCCTGACACCGGACGACGGCGCGTCGCTCCGGAACGCTCCCGCCTTCTCGGCCTTCCCCGCCTCGCTGGAGGAACCCGGCGGCGACGGCGGAGCCCGTCCGCAGATCCGCGTCCGCCTGCCGCGCGAGACGGCGCCGCCCGACGCGCCGCGTCCCGACTGGCTGCCCGAGGGCGACGCGCCCTTCGTCTACATGACCTTCGGCACGGTGCTCGGCGCATCCGAAAGGGCGCGCGCCACGTTCCGCGCGGCGCTGGACGCCGTCGCGGACCAGCCCGTGCGCGTGCTTCTGACAACCGGCCCGGCGATGGACGTGGACGCCCTCGGCAATATCCCCGGCAACGTCCGGCTGGAACCCTGGGCGCCGCAGGATCTCGTCCTGCCCCACGCCGCGGCTCTGATCTGCCACGGCGGCTCAGGCACGATCATCGGCGGCCTCGCGGCCGGTGTTCCGATGGTCGTGACGCCCGTGGGAGCCGATCAGCCGGAGAACGCCCGTCGGATCGAGGCCGTCGGCGCCGGGATCGCCGTGACCGACCGCGATCCCGCCACGATCCGCGCCGCCCTCGAGCGCGCGCTCACCGACCCCGCGATCCGCGCCGGCGCCGGGCGGCTGGCGGCCGAGATCGCCGCGACCCAGGACGTCGACGCGGCCGTCACGATGATGACCGGATTCGCGCGCGCCGCCTGAGAGGTGTTACAGTCGGTCAGGTCGACGCCCGTGTTCCGTCGACGTGACGGATCGCGGAGGACGCCCTTGATGCCCCGGACATTGACAGCCCTCGTCGCCACGCTGACGCTGCTGATCGCCGCCGCCGCGACGGCTCAGCCCACCTGCCGCCCCGACCGTCTGGGCAACGCGGGATGCCTCGGCGCTCCGCCTGTCCGCGAGCGCCCCGCGACGCCGTTCCGGCCGCCGCCCGGACTCGACCGGCCGGAGGCCCGCGCGCCGACCCTCATCCCAGAAAGCCGCGTCAACAGCTTCGGCGACATCGCCGACCGCCCGGCGACGCGCTCGGGTCCGGCCGTCCGGCCGAACCCGCGATGCCGTCAGGACAGCTTCGGCAACCTGCGCTGCCCGTGATCACTGGACCGTCGTGATCCGCCCGTCGATGAACGGCACGTAGCCCGGATTGGCCGCGAGATAATCCGAGACCACGTCCTCGAGGTTCGGCCCGAAATCATACGCGTTCTCGCCCTGCTCGCTGAACATGGCGTAGCCGTCGCCGCCCTTGCGCATGAAGTTGTTGCTGGCCACCGTGTAGGTCGCGGCCGGATCGATCGGTGCCCAGCCCTCTCCGTCCCGCACGCTGACTTCCACGACGCGGCTGCCCGGCTCGGCCGCCGGGTCCCAGACGACCTTCAGTCCCGCCACCTGCGGGAACCGCCCGGCGCCCTCCTCGACCAGGCTGAAGCCGTTCTCCAGCGCCGCGACGATCCCCGCCCCGCTCAGGTTGAACGTGGCGAGCGTGTTCTGGAACGGCAGGACCGTCAACACCTCGCCCTTGGTCACCTCCGGTCCGCCGATCGAGGCGCGCAGACCGCCGCCGTTCTGGATCGCGATGGTGACGCCCTGGCTCGCGACGCGATCGAGTATCGCGTCCGCGACGAGGTTGCCCATCTGGCATTCCTGCGCGCGGCAGGTCTCGCGGCTGCCGTCGATGTCGCCCTCGATCAGCGCGACCTCGCGGGCCATCAGCTCGTCGATCGGGCCGCTCATCTCCGCGATGCGCGCCAGCACGTCCGGATCCGGCTCGACGCTCGCGTCCATCAGGATCGTGTCGCCGGTCGCGGAGATCACCTGGCCCGCATCGTCGAATTCGAGAACCAGATGCCCGAGATACTTGGAGAACGCGCCGGCCTGCACGATCGGCACCGTCGCGCCGTCAACGCCCGGCGCCATGACGGGATAGGGCCGCGTGCCCTCGACCGTATTGGAGAAAAGCGTATGCGAATGACCGCCGATGATGGCGTCGAGCCCCGCGACCGCGCCCGCGAGCTGAAGATCCTTCGGGACGCCCACATGGGTCAGCGCGATGACCTTGTCGACGCCCTCCGCTTCCAGCGCGGCGACCCCCTCCGCCAGCGTGTCCGCGGCGCTTCCGAAGCTGATGCCCGGCCCCGGCGACGAGGTCTCGGCCGTGTCTTCCGCCACGACCCCGAGGATCCCGACCCGCTCGCCGCCGACCTCCACGATCACGCTGTCGCGGTCCAGCGCTGCGAGCCGGTTGTCGCCGCTCACGTCGGCGTTGCCGAAGATCACCGGAAACTCCGCGCCCTCGACGAATTTCAGGAGCGGCTCCGGCCCGAGGTCGAATTCGTGATTGCCCACCACCATCGCGTCGAAGCCGACGCCGTTCATGAATTCCAGCTCCGCCCCGCCCGAGAACGTCGTGAAGAACAGCGAGCCCTGGAACTGGTCGCCGGCATCCACCACGATGACGTTCTCGCCCGCCGCCACCAGCTCGTCGCGCAGCGTGTTGATCGCGGTATGGAGCCGCGCGGCCCCGCCGAAGCACTCGCCGGCGCTCTCGTCCTCGGCCGAACAGGTCGAATCGTTGGCGTTGATCGACTGCAGGCGGCTGTGGAAATCATTGATGTGCAGAACGTGGAGCGTGAACGCGCCTGCCGGCAGGGCGGTCACGGCGGTGGCGGCGAAAGCGGCCGACGCGCGGAGCAGGGAACGGGCCTTCATGGGTGATCCTCCAAGGAAATGACGCTGGCGCGACGATGCCCGCCCCGTGCCCTCGGAGGCAAGCCCCGGCGCACCCGCCGGGGCGAATTTCCGCGGGCTCAGGCGGTCTTGCCGGCCTGGAGCGCGAGGATCAGATACGCCCACCCGGTCGAGATCATCGTGATCCCCACCATCAGCCCGATCGCCCAGGTCGCGCTGTTCGGCAATTCGTTGATGACCATCAAACCAGCGGCGATCGCGATCAGACCCGCGATCAGCATCCAGATCCAGCCCTCATGCGGCTTCATGTGGAAGGCCATCATCGCCTGGACCACGCCCTGCAGGATGAACGTGAGCGCCAGGATCAGCGTCAGCGTGAAGATCCCGCTCAACGGGAAGAACGCCAGCCAGATGCCGACGATCACGTAGAGAATTCCCATCAGAAGCTCGTAGAAGAACGCGCTCCACCGCTTCGTCGAGAACGCGTGGACGATCTCGACCACGCCGCCGATCAGGATGAGCCAGCCGAGAAACACCTTCGCCGCGATCGCCGTGACCAGAGGAAACAGCACCGCGATGACTCCCAGAACGATCAGCGCGCCCCCGGCGAACAGGAACCAGCCCCTGTGCTCGGCGACGATCTCCGCCATGTGTTTTCTCGCCGATCGTGATCGGATCGTCGCCGGTTCCCGCGTCCATGTCCCGTCCTCCCTGATGGCCATGACCTCCATCGGCCGACGCGATTCTAGACCCTGGCCGGGCGTCCGACAAACGATTTTCGCCATCGACGGGCGGTGCGCGCCGTCGCGCCGGATTGACGCGCGCCGAGCGCCGGGCCTAGGCTGCGCGCCACCTCTCCTCTCCGGACGCGCATCTCCCATGAACCAGCCCCTCTCGAACTCCCAGACGCGCGACGCCGAGGCGCTGCTGCACACCTACGTCAACCCGGTCGCCCTGCGCCGCACCGGCGTCCAGACCATCGAGCGCGGCGAGGGCATCCGCGTCTTCGACCAGGCCGGCCGCCCCTTCATCGAGGCGATGTCCGGCCTGTGGTGCGCGGGCCTCGGCTTCGGAAATGCCGAACTCGCCGAGGCCGCCCGCATCCAGATGGAGAAGCTCCCCTACTACCACCTCTTCGGCGGCAAGAGCCACGAACCCGCCGTCGAACTCGCCGAGCGCATCAAGGCGCTCACGCCCGGCCGCATGTCGCGCGTGATCTTCCAATCCTCCGGCTCCGAAGCCAACGAGACCCAGGTCAAGCTCGCGTGGTACTACAACAACGCGCGCGGACGTCCTGACAAGAAAAAGATAATCTCGCGCATACGCGGCTACCACGGCGTCACCATCGTCGCCGGCTCCATGACCGGCCTGCCCTACAACCACCGCGATTTCGATCTGCCCGTCGACCGCATTCTCCACACCGACACGCCCCATCACTGGAAAGGCGCCGAGCCCGGCGAGAGCGAACCCGACTACGCCGCCCGCCTCGCGCGATCGCTGGAGGACATGATCCTCCGCGAAGGGCCGGACACCGTCGCGGCCTTCATCGCCGAGCCCGTCATGGGCGCCGGCGGCGTCATCATCCCGCCCGAAGGCTACTTCCCCGCCATCGCCGAAATCTGCCGTCGCCACGACATCCTGATGATCGCCGACGAGGTGATCTGCGGCTTCGGGCGCACCGGCCAATGGTTCGGCTCCCAGGCGCTCGGCTACGAGCCCGACACCATCTCCATGGCCAAGCAGCTCACCGGCGGCTTCCTGCCCCTTTCGGCCGTCGCGGTGAACGCCGACATCGCCGAGACCGTCGAGACCCACGCCGCCGAGATCGGCACGTTCGGCCACGGCTTCACCTATGGCGGCCACCCGGTCGCCGCCGCCGTCGGCATCCGCGCGCTCGACATCTACGAACGCGACGACATCCCCGGCCATGTCCGCGCCGTCGCCCCCCGCTTCGCCGCCCATATCGACCGCCTCGCCGCGCATCCGCTCGTCGGCGAGGGCCGCCATCTGGGCCTGCTCGGCGCCTTCGAGCTCGCGCCCGACCGCTCGCCCAAGGGCTTCGCCACGCCCGGCAAGGTCGGCCCGCGTCTCGCGGACGAGCTGCTCGCGCGTGGCGTCATCGGCCGCGCCCTCGGCGACACCATGGCGCTCTGCCCGCCGATGATCATCTCCGAGGCCGAGATCGACGAGCTGTTCGCGCCCTTCGAGGCCGCGCTCGACGCCACCCACGCCTGGGCGAAATCAGAGGGCCACATCGCATGACGCACGACACGGCGCGCCTCCGCGAGACCGCGTGACCAGCCGCCTCGCCTGGATCCGCGAGCAGATCACCAGCCGCTTCTGGTTCCGCGTCAGCCTCTACGGCCTGCTCGCGCTTCTCGCCGCGCTCCTCGCCACCTGGGTCGCGCCCATCGTGCCGGAGGCGCTGACCGAAAGCATCGCCGAGGGCACCGCGCGCGGGATCCTCGAGATCCTCGCCTCCTCCATGCTCGTCGTCGCGACGTTCTCGCTCGGCACCATGGTCCAGGCCTTCGGCGCGGCGGCCAGCCTCGCCACGCCGCGCGCCACCCGCGTCCTCATCGACGATCCCTTCTCGCAGCGCGTGCTCTCGACCTTCCTCGGCGCCTTCGTCTTTTCGATCGTCGGCCTCTTCGCGCAGAGCTTCGGCTATTACAGCCACGCCGGCGAGGCGGTGATGCTGCTCGCCGCCGGCGTGGTCATCACTCTGGTCATCACCACGCTCTTCGGCTGGCTCGACCACCTCGCCAACATGATCCGGCTCGGCGACATCATCGCCAAGGTCGAAAACCGCGCCGAGCGCGTGCTGCGCGACCGGGCCGCGTCGCCGCGCATGGGCGGCGTCGCGCCGGACGACGCACCGCCGCTCAACTGGACCATCGCCGCGAACGAGGCCGACTACGTCCGCCATCTCGACATGGCCGCGCTCCAGGAGATCGCCGAGGCCGCCGGCGGCGTGATCGAGGTCGAATGCCCGCCCGGCTCGATGACCGACATCATCCGCCCGCTCGCCCGCACCTCGTGGGAGGCGAGCGAGGCCGACGCCGACGCCATCCGCGACGCGTTCACGACGGGCCGCGAACGCTCGCTCGAGGAGGACCCGCGCTACTGCCTCCAGGTCATGGCCGAGATCGGCTCGCGCGCGCTCTCGCCCGGCGTCAACGACCCCGGCACCGCCATCGCCATCGTCGCGGCGCAGCAGCGGCTTCTGACCGCCTGGGCGCGGGAGCGCGCGAGACACGACCCGGCCGACATCACGTTCGACCGCGTGATCGCGCCGGGCCTGACCCCCGACGACCTTTTCGAGGACGCGTTCGCGCCGCTCCTGCGCGACGCCGCGCCGAACGTCGAGGTCGGCCTGCGGCTCCAGCGGTCATTCAACGCCCTCGCCCGTCTCGGCCATCCGGGTTACGCCGATGCCGCCGCCAAGTCCTCCGGAAAGGCGCTCCGCCACGCCGCCCGCGCTCTCGCGCTTTCCGAGGACCACGACCGTCTGACCGTGGCCGCCGAGGGCCTTGCGCCGGAGACGGCGGCGTGAAAATGGGACGTGCCGCACACGGCTTTCCCTTCGTTCCGAAAGACATCCAATGACCTCGAGACTCCGCGCCGCCGCCTTCCTCCTCGCGGCGCTCGTCTGCGCCGGCTGCGTCCCGTTCGTTCCGATCATCTAGACGGCCGGACCACGCCCGGGGCGGCCCCGTGACCGCGCATCCCTCCCCCAACCCGCTGCGCGGCATCGGCCTCAAGATCCTGTCGGTCACGGTCTTCACCCTGATGGCCGTCTGCGTGAAATACGTGGCGCCCCGGATCCCGGCCGGCGAGGCGGTGTTTTTCCGCTCGTTCTTCGCCATGCCGGTGATCGTCGCCTGGATGGTCTGGACCGGAAACCTCCGTCACGGTCTCGACACCGAAAACCCGATGGGCCACGTCTGGCGCGGTCTCGTGGGCACCTCGGCCATGATCATGGGCTTCATCGCGCTTGGCCTCCTGCCGCTGCCCGAGGTCACGGCGCTCGGCTACGCCGCCCCGCTTCTGACCGTGATCTTCGCGGCGATGTTCCTCGGCGAAACCGTCCGCGTCTTTCGCATGACCGCCGTCATCGTCGGGCTGATCGGCGTGCTCATCGTCCTCTCGCCGCGTCTGACGGTGATGTCGGTCGATGCGGCCTCCAAGGTCCAGACCATCGGCGCCATG
The DNA here is from genome assembly GCA_963698685.1 of uncultured Alphaproteobacteria bacterium. Classification (GTDB taxonomy): domain Bacteria; phylum Pseudomonadota; class Alphaproteobacteria; order Rhodobacterales; family Rhodobacteraceae; genus Amaricoccus. Next base: position 120,369 of record CAVORV010000018.1, on the reverse strand, counting down.
GCCGCGCTCATCGCGGCCGTGTTCGCGGCGCTGGCCCAGGTCTTCATCCGCAAGCTCGTCTCGACCGAACAGACCGCCGCCATCGTCTTCTATTTCTCACTGACCGCGACGGTTCTTTCCCTGCTGACCATCCCCTTCGGCTGGGTCGTGCCCACGCCGTTCGATGCCACGCTGCTGATCGGCGTCGGTCTGATGGGCGGCGTCGGTCAGATCCTCCTGACCGAAAGCTACCGTCACGCCGAAACCGGCGTGATCGCGCCCTTCGAATACGTCTCGATGGTCCTGTCGCTGATCCTCGGCTACCTGGTTTTCGCCGAGGTTCCGACATTCACGATGCTGGTCGGCGCGTCGCTCGTCGTCGCCGCCGGCCTCTTCATCATCTGGCGCGAACGCGCGCTCGGCCTTCGCCGGAGCGAGGCGCGCAAGGCCATGACGCCCAACGGTTGACCCCGCTTCCCGCCTCGTCCAAGGAAATCCGATGCTGATCTACAAGGTCTTCCGCGCCGCCGAATGGGCCGAACTTCAGGCGCGCGGCCGCACGTCCGGCGCGCCCGTCGACGTCGCCGACGGCTACGTTCATTTCTCCACCGCCGACCAGCTCGCCGTCACGCTCTCCAAGCACTTCGCCGGCGAGACCGATCTCCAGCTTCTCGCGGTCGACGCCGATGCGGCGGGCGACGCGATCCGCTGGGAACCGTCACGCGGCGGCGCGCTCTTCGCGCATCTCTACCGCGACCTCGAGATGTCCGACGTGCTCTGGGCGCGCCCCGTCGCGGACGGCCTGCCATGAGCCTGATGGAACGCGCCGCGCTGCCGCTCCTGCGCCGGCTCGACCCCGAGACCGCGCACGGGCTCGCGCTCGACGCGCTCCGCGCCGGCCTCGGCCCCCGCCCCGGCCCGATCACCTCGCCGCGACTCGCGACCTCTCTGGCCGGCATCGACCTGCCCAACCCGGTCGGCCTCGCCGCGGGGTTCGACAAGAACGCGACCGCCCTCGCGCCCCTGCTGCGCGCCGGCTTCGGCTTCATCGAGGTCGGCGCCGCCACCCCGAAACCGCAGCCCGGCAACCCGCGCCCGCGCCTCTTCCGCCTGAGCGAGGACCGCGCCGCGATCAACCGCTTCGGTTTCAACAACGACGGCCAGGAGGCCATCGCCGCGCGCCTCGCCGCCCGCCGGCCCGGCGGCGTCGTCGGCCTCAATCTCGGCGCCAACAAGACCAGCGCCGACCGCGCCGCCGATTTCGCCGAAGTCCTCGCCCATTGCGGCCCCTTCGTCGATTTCGCCACCGTCAACGTCTCGTCTCCCAACACCGAACGCCTGCGCGACCTCCAGGGTCGCGACGCGCTCCTCGCCCTGCTCCAGGGCGTGATGCGCGCCAACGCCGCCCTCGCGAAACCCGTGCCGATCTTCCTCAAGATCGCGCCCGACCTCACCCCCGACGAGCTCGTCGACGTGGCCGAAGCCGCGATCACCAGCCGCATCGCCGGCATCATCGCCACCAACACCACCCTGTCGCGCGATCGGCCTGACCAGCCCGCACCGCGACGAGACCGGCGGCCTGTCCGGCGCGCCGCTCTTCGCCCGCTCCACCGCCGTGCTCGCCACGCTCCACCGCCTGACCGAAGGCCGCATCCCGCTGATCGGTGTCGGCGGCGTCGACGGCGCCGAGACCGCCTACGCCAAGATCCGCGCCGGCGCCTCGGCCGTCCAACTCTACACCGCGCTCGTCTACGGCGGCCTCTCGCTCGTGCCCGAAATCGTGCGCGGCCTCGACGCGCTGCTCGCCCGCGACGGCTTCGGCTCCGTCGCCGAGGCCGTGGGCGCGGACGTCACCTGACGCCGGACTTGCCACCGGGGCCCTCTCGGGCGAACATGCCGCTCCGACAGGGAGGGACGCCGATGGCCGATGCGACCGACACCGCTCCGCTCGACGAGGAGACCTTCGAGGAACGCGAGGCCAATCTGCGCGCCCGCCTCCTCGACGCCCAGTTCGACATGGCCGAGGCCAAGACCGAAACCCTGCTCGTGCTCATCAACGGCCCCGACGGCTCCGGCAAGGGCGAGGTGCTCTACCGCCTGCACGAATGGCTCGATCCGCGCGGCATCACCACGATGGCCTACGACATCGAAGACGCGGACGAGAGCCGTCGCCCCGGCGGCTGGCGCTACTGGCGCGACATGCCCGAGCGCGGCCGCATCGGCCTCGTGCTCGGCTCGTGGTACCACGTCATGCTTCTGCGCCGCGCGACCGGCGCGCTCGACCGCGACGCGTTCCTCCACGTCATCGACCAGGTCAACCGCGTCGAGGCGATGCTCGCCGCCGAGAACGTCCGCGTGCTCAAACTCTGGCTCGACCTGCCGGCGGACAAGGCCTTCCGCCGCTTCCGCTCCAAGCGCGACGTCGACGGCGAGCGCCGCCCGCTCCTGCGCGAATGGGGCGAGATCGACACCAAAAAGGAACGCCGCCGCCTCGTCGAGGCCGCCGCCGAGCTCGACCATGCGCCGGGCGCCGCCGACGCGCCGTGGCACCGGATCCCCGCGGGCGACCGGCGCGCCCGCGACCTCGCCGTCGGCGAACTCGTGCTGGGCGCCCTGCGCGCCGCACCGCCCAAACTCAAGACCGCCCGCCCCCGCCCGCCGACCGCTCCGCGCCGCGTCTCGCGCGGCCCCTCCATTCTCGGCGCGCTCGATCTCGACCAGAGCCTGTCGAAAAAGAAGTACCGCAAGCGCCTGCGCGCCGCCCAGTCGCGGATCTACGAGCTGACGCGCCGCAAGTCCTTCGAGGGCCGCGCGCTCACCTGCGTTTTCGAGGGCAACGACGCCGCCGGCAAGGGCGGCGCCATCCGCCGCCTTCGCGCCGCGCTCGACCCGATCCGCAGCGACGTCCACCCGGTCGCGGCCCCCACCAACGAGGCGCTCGCACATCCGTGGCTCTGGCGCTTCTGGCTGAACGTGCCAGAACACGGCAACACAGCGATCTTCGACCGAAGCTGGTACGGCCGCGTGCTCGTCGAACGCGTCGAAGGCTACGCCGCCCGCGCCGACTGGAGCCGCGCCTACGAGGAGATCAACGATTTCGAGCATCTGCTGACCGGCGCCGGCCAGATCGTCCACAAGTTCTGGCTCTCGATCAGCCCCGAGGAACAGCTCGCCCGCTTCGAGGCCCGCCAGGACACGCCCCACAAACGCTTCAAGATCACCGATGACGACTGGCGCAACCGCGCCAAATGGCCGCTCTACGCCGCGGCCGTCGAGGACATGGTCGCCCTCACCTCGAAACCGGCCGCGCCCTGGACCCTGATCGAGGCCAACGACAAAAGCTTCGCCCGCGTCAAGGTCCTCGAGACGGTCGCCGACCGCCTCGAGGCCGAACTCTGATCCGCGCGGATCAGTCCTTCAGCTTCACCGTCCGCAGATACGGGAACACCGTCGTGAACGCCCCGAACTTCTCGCGCGCGGCATCGTCCTTCACCGTCGTCGGGATGATCACGTCCTCGCCGACCTGCCAGTCCGCCGGCGTCGCCACCCCTTTGCCGTTGGCCGTCTGCAACCCGTCAAGCGCGCGCAGAACCTCGGCGAAGTTGCGCCCCACGTTCATCGGATAGGTCATCGACAGCATCAGCTTCTTGGCAGGCGATATGATGAATACCGCCCGCACCGTCGCGCTGTCCGCAGGCGTCCGCCCGTCGGGCAGATAGGCGTCGGCCGGCAGCATGTCAAAGGCCTTGGCGACCGCCAGATCCTCGTCGGCGATGATCGGAAAACCGGCCTCGGTCCCGGCATAGCTCTCGATGTCGCCCTTCCACTTCTTGTGGTCCTCCACCCCGTCGACCGAGATGCCGATCACCTTCGTGCCGCGCTTGGCCCATTCATCCGACAGCCGCGCCACCGCGCCGAACTCGGTCGTGCAAACGGGCGTGAAATCCTTGGGATGCGAGAACAGGATCGCCCAGTCGTCGCCGATCCAGTCATGAAAGCTCCCGATCCGCCCCTTGTCCGTATCCGCGGCGAAATCCGGAACCGTATCTCCGATGCGCAAACCCATGTCGCTCTCCTCTTCGATTGAAAACACATGCGTCTCGTCGCATGCGACCCTCCCGGACGCAACCACGCCCATCGCGCCAACATCTATGCCCCCGCCGGCCTCATGAGAACCCCCCGCCCGGCGGCACCGCCGGGCGGCGCCCGACCCTTCCGTCACGCGGAACGCGTGCTTTCAGCACGACGAGGGCGCTTCGCCCCCCCAGGGCCGGGTGCCGCCCTCCCCGCATTCCACCACCGCTTGCAACACGCCTCCGCACACAGCAAGAATCCCCCCGCACCCACCGGAGGATCCGAACCCTGACCCCGACACCTTCATCGCCCGCTGGCACGGCGTCACCCTCAAGGAACGCTCAGCCTCGCAATCGCACTTCAACGACCTCTGCGCGCTCATCGGCCTCGACGCCCCCGTCGCCGCAGACCCCAAAGGCGACTGGTTCACCTTCGAAAAAGGCGCGCTCCAAGACCACCGGCGGCAAAGGCTGGGCCGACGTCTGGCGCAAGGGCTGCTTCGGCTGGGAATAAAAGGGAAAGCACGCAGACCTCGACGCCGCCAACCGTCAACTCCTCAACTATTCCGTCGCGCTCGAGAACCCGCCGCTCCTGATCGTGTCCGACATGGACCGCATCATCATCCGCACCAACTGGACCAACACCGTCCAGCAGACCCACACCATCACGCTCGACGACCTGCGCGACGCCTCGCACCGCGACACGCTGCTCGCCGCCTTCACCGACCCCGACCGCCTCAAACCGACCAAAACCCGCGACGCGCTGACCGAGGACGCCGCCGCCAAATTCTCCGCCCTCGCCCAGCGCCTGCGCGACAATGGCCACGCGCCCGAGACCGTCGCGCATTTCGTCAACCGCCTCGTGTTCTGCATGTTCGCCGAGGACGTGAACCTGCTCCCGAACAAGCTCTTCCAGAAGATGCTCGAAGCGTCCCGCACCGCCCCCGCCGACTTCGCCCCCAACGCGGCCTCGCTCTTCGCCGCCATGCGCTCCGGCGGCCGCGTCGGCTTCGAGAGCGTGGCCTGGTTCAACGGCGGCCTCTTCGACGACGACACCGCCCTGCCGCTCGAAAAACCCGACATCGACACCCTGCTCGCGGCCGCCAAACTCGACTGGTCCCAGATCGACCCCGCCATCCTCGGCACCCTGTTCGAACGCGGCCTCGACCCCGCCAAACGCAGCCAGCTCGGCGCCCATTACACCGACCGCGACAAGATCATGAAGATCGTCACCCCGGTCATCATCGACCCCCTGCTCGCGGAATGGGCCGGGACCAAGGCCGCGATCGAGGCCGAACTGGCCCGCGAGACCGCCGACAAAACCCGCGCCGCCGCCACCCGCGCCCACAACCGCGCCGCCGATCTGCGCACCGCCTTCCTCGAACGGCTCAAGAACTTCCGCGTGCTCGACCCGGCCTGCGGCTCCGGCAATTTCCTCTACCTCGCGCTCCGCGCGCTCAAGGACATCGAGCACCGCGCCAATCTCGACGCCGAGGCCCTCGGCCTCGGGCGCTCCTTCCCCGAGGTCGGCCCCGAGGCCGTGCGCGGCATCGAACTCAACCCCTACGCCGCCGAACTCGCCCGCGTCTCGGTCTGGATCGGCGAGATCCAGTGGATGCGCCTCAACGGCTTCGACGCCGGCCGAGACCCGATCCTGCGCCCGCTCGACACCATCGAATGCCGCGACGCCATCCTCAACCCGGACGGCACCCGAGCCGACTGGCCCGACGCCGACGTGGTGATCGGCAACCCGCCGTTTCTGGGCGGCAAGCGCATGCGCGGCGACCTCGGCGAAGACCTACGTCGAGGCGCTCTCGCAAAGCGTACAAGCTGGCACTGTCCGAGCCGCGCCGATCTGGTCATGTACTGGTTCGCCAAGGAGTCCGAGGCATGAAGCAGCAAGGCGCGCTCAGGCGCGCCGGGCTGGTCTCCACCAACTCCATTCGAGGCGGCGCCAACGCGCGACGTCTTCAAACGCATCGTCGCGGAGGGCCGCATCTTCGAAGCATGGGCCGACGAGGATTGGACCGTCGAAGGCGCCGCCGTCCGGGTCTCGCTGGTCTGCTTGGACTGGGCCGATCGAGCGACGGGCCTGCGCGTCTCGACGGCGTGAACGTCGATGAAGATCCACACCGACCTGACCGCAACCGCCGATCTGACCGACACTGTTGACCTGACGTTGGCCGCACGCCTCGATCAGAACCGGGGCGTCGCTTTCATGGGTGACACCAAAGGCGGCGCCTTCGACGTGTCCGGCGATCTGGCACGTGAGTGGCTGCGCTTGCCGCTCAATCCGAATGGCAAGTCGAACGCCGACGTACTCCGCCCTTGGATGAACGGCATGGACGTCACGCGACGATCGGCCGGACAAATGGATTGTTGATTTCGGAGTTGTCATGTCCGAACCCGACGCCGCGCTTTACGAAGCGCCTTTCGAGTATGCGAAACTCACCGTCGCTCCGGCACGGCTGGCCCGTCAGGCGCGCGGATACGCCAAGAAATTGGTGGCGGCCATGAACGGCCCAGACCGGAAATGTGGGAGGCTCTGGCTCAATGCGAGCGCTATATCGTGACACCAAGGGTTGCGAAGCATCGGCTGTTTGCTTGGTTGGACAAGGCTATTCTGCCCGACTGTCAGATCATCGCCATCGCCCGCGACGACGACACCACCTTCGGCATCCTGCATTCCCGCTTCCACGAACTCTGGTCGCTGCGCATGGGCACCTCGCTGGAGGACCGGCCCCGCTACACCCCCTCCACCACCTTCGAGACCTTCCCCTTCCCCGAGGGCCTGACCCCCGACATCCCCGCCGCCGACTACGCCGCCGATCCGCGCGCCATCGCCATCGCCGAGGCCGCCGCCGATCTGAACGCCAAGCGCGAGGCCTGGCTGAACCCGCCCGATCTGGTCCGCCGCGAGCCGGAGGTCGTGCCCGGCTACCCCGACCGCCTCCTGCCCGTCGACGACGCGGCCGCGGCGATCCTGAAAAAGCGCACCCTGACCAATCTCTACAACGCCCGCCCCGCCTGGCTCGACCACGCCCACGCCGCGCTCGACGCCGCCGTGGCGGAGGCCTACGGCTGGGGCGACGATTTCCGCGCCGGCACCCTGACCGACGACGAGATCCTCGCGCGCCTCTTCGCGCTCAACCAGAAACGGGCGAAACCGGGCGTGTGACACGGGTTACCACCGGGTTAACGCGATTCTGATAAGTGTTTTATATCAATGACATATCAGAAACGACACGCGTGTCGCATCGTGCCGGGTCACGCCTCCGCCGCCGCTTCCAGCTTCGGATACCGCAGGCCCAGCGTCACCGCCCGCGCCACGTTCAGCACCATCAGCGCGGCCCAGAGTCCGTGGTTCCCCCAAAACGGCGCCAGAGCGGCCACGGCCGCGAAATATATCGCCGTCGAGATCAGCATCGCGTCGCGCATCTCCCGCGTGCGCGTCGCCCCGATGAATATCCCGTCAAGCATGTAGGACGCGACGCTGATCACCGGCAGCGCGACCATCCATGGCAGATACCGCCGCGCCTCGTCGCGCACGCTCTCCGAGGTCGTCATCACGTCGATCAGAACAGGCCCCGCGAACCAGAACGCTCCCGCCAGGACCAGCGACAGGAGCGCCGCCGGCTCCGACGCCAGCACCGCCGCCCGCCGCAGCCGCGCCCGGTTCCGCCCGCCCGCCGCCTGTCCGACCAGCGCCTCGGCCGCGAAGGCGAACCCGTCCAGCGCGTAGGCCGTCACCGCCAGGAACTGGAGCAGCACCTGGTTCGCCGCCAGCGTCACGTCCCCGTACCGCGCCCCCAGAAACATGAAGCTGATCGTGGTCGTCTGCAGCAGGACCGACCGGATCAGGATGTTCCCGTTGACCTCTCCCATGCGCCGAAGCCTCGCCGGGTCGAACACCCTCGCCCAATCCCGCCACTGATCCCCCGCGAACGCCGCGCGGCAGAGCCATAGACCGAGCCCGAGCGCCGTCCACTCCGCCACCAGCGTCGCCGCCGCCACCCCTTGGACGCCCCATCCGAGGCCAAGCACGAACCACAGGTTCAGCACCACGTTGACCCCGTTCATCCAAAGCTGGAGCCCGAGCACCGCCCGCGTCCGCTCCAGCGCGATCAGCCACCCGGTGAGCGCCAGGATCGCGATCGCAGCCGGCGCGCCCCAGACCCGGATCGCGAGATAGCTCCGCGCCAGACCCTCCACCTCGACGCTTGCCGGCGCCAAGGCGAACGCCCCCGCGAACAACGCCACCTGCCCGGCGATCAGGACCAGCCCCGAGCCGCCCGCGATCATCAGGCCGCGCATCAGAAGCGCGCCGGTCTCGGGCACGTCCCCCGCCCCGAGCGCCTGCGCCGCGAGCCCCGTCGTGCCCATCCGGAGAAACCCGAAGATCCAATAGACCGATGCCAGGATCACCGCGCCGATGCCCACCGCCCCGATCGGCGCGGCCAGTCCCATCTGGCCCACCACGGCGGTGTCGACCGCGCCCAGGATCGGGATCGTCGCGTTCGAGACGACGATGGGGATGGCGATGGCGAGGACGCGGGTCCGGGTGAGCGCCTCAGTCACCTTCGGTCTGCGGCATCAGGAAGTGCCCGGTCGCCTGCGCGAAAAGCCGCGCCCGGTTGTCCTGCCAGGCCTCGACATGGACGCTCGCGTAGCGCCGACCCATCCGGTTCACTTTGGCGCGGGCGTAGGCGTCGCGCGGCAGGCCGGTGCGCAGATAGTCGACGGTGAAGTCGATGGTCTTGGGCATCGGAGGGAAGTTCCCGGCCTCGATCGCCGCCGCCTCCGCGCCGCCGCCCTCCATCCGTTCCCAGACCAGCGCCCACGCCAATTCCATGATCGCGGTGATTTCAAGAAACGACCCGATCGCTCCGCCATGCAGCGCGGGGAGAAGCGGGTTTCCGATCAGACGTTCGTCGTAGGAGAGGACCGCCGTCAGCTCGTCGCCCCGCCGGTCGAATTGCACGCCGAGGTGCCCGATATACGGAACGGCCGCGACCATTCCGGCCAGCGCCGCGTCACGCCGCTGCTTGACGATCTGGACGGGTTCGGGAGGTCGACGGGCCATCAGATGCCGCCCGTCTCGACCGTGAAGGCGCCGTGGGCGGTGGCGACAGGCTCGTCCACCGACCCCGTGAACGCCACCCCCCGCACAAAGGCGACGGACCGGGTGATCCGATAGCATTCGGCGCGGGCGAAGAGCCGCTTTCCGGGTTCGGCCGCGCGCATGTAGTCGATCCTCAGATCGATGGTGACGGTCCCGCCGGGGGCCGCCGGATGCGCCATGACGCTCGCTCCGCCGCAGGTGTCGAGAAGCGCGGTCACGACCCCGCCGTGAAGGACGCCGGTCTCGGGATCGCCGATGAAACGCGCGTCGTAGTTAAGGGCCATCAGGGCCCAGCCGGGTCCGATCTCGACCATTTCCATTCCGAGATCGCGGCTGTGGGGAATCGCCTGGATGAACTGGCGGGCGATCCGGGTCTGCTGTTCGGCGTCCATGACATCCTCGGCTTTCAGTCGCAGAAGTGGCCACAAGCGACGGCGGGATTCAAACAGAAAGGGTGATCCCGAGAGACCATGGAGCATGGTCCACGCGTGGACCTTCGCTAAGCCTATGTTTTAAAACACTTTCGTTTGTTAAAAATGCCTTAAGGCATATCGTGGATACCTGACGTTGCGTCAAATTGACGTTAACGTCAGTTTTTATCTTGAAACGAAGCTCTGCGCCCGACATCTTCCCGACGACATCGAGAACAGCTTGGACGGACCCTTGAACGACGACCTCTACACCATCGGGCGGATGTGCGCGGAATTCGACGTGACACCGCGCACGTTGCGCTTCTACGAAGCCAAGGAACTGCTGTTTCCGAAACGCGAAGGCACGCGGCGGCTGTTCACCCGGGCCTGCCGGGCGCGGCTGCGGCTGATCCTGCAGGGCAAGCGGTTCGGGTTCAGCCTCGAGGACATCCGCCAGCTTCTCGACCTTTACGCCATCGGCGACCAGCAGGTGACGCAGATCGCGCGGACTTACGAGTTGGGCCAGGAACGCCTGCGCGCGATGCAGGCCCAGCGGGCGGAACTCGACGGCGCGATCGCCGATCTGACGAAACAGCTCGAATGGGGCGAGAAGGTTCTCGCGGAACGCGGCGTCAGCCGCTCCACCGGATAGAAGTCGAGGAATACCGACATGGCCGCTTATACTCCGCCGCTGCGCGACATGGATTTCGTTCTGCACGACGTCCTGAAGATCGAGACCCAGGCGACGCCGGGTTACGCCGATCTCGACCGGGACTTCACGGCGGCGATTCTCGAGGAGGCGGGCAAGATCGCACGCGACGTGCTCGCGCCGCTCAACGCGGTCGGGGACACGCAAGGCTGCCGGCTGGAGAACGGCGTCGTGCGGACGCCGGACGGGTTCAAGGCGGCGTTCGACACGGTGCGCGAGGGCGGCTGGATGGGGCTCGACTGCGCCGAGGAGTTCGGCGGCCAAGGTCTGCCCTACGTGATGAACGCGGCGACCGGCGAGATGCAGGTCGCGTCGAACATGGCGCTGAACATGTATTGGGGGCTGACGCACGGGGCGTATTCGGCGATCCATGTCCACGGGTCGGAGGAGCAGAAGGCCAAATGGCTGCCGAAACTCGTCTCGGGCGAGTGGACCGGAACGATGAACCTGACGGAACCGCATTGCGGCACGGATCTGGGGCTGCTGCGGACCAAGGCGGAGCCGGGGGACGACGGGGCCTATCGGATCACCGGGCAGAAAATCTTCATCTCGGCCGGCGAGCACGACATGGCGGAGAACATCATCCATCTGGTGCTGGCGAAGATCCCCGGCGGGCCGGACGGCGTGAAGGGGATCAGCCTCTTCATCGTGCCGAAGTTCCTCGTGAACGAGGACGGGAGCCTGGGCGATCGCAACGATCTGTCCTGCGGCAAGCTCGAAGAGAAGATGGGCATCCATGGCAACGCGACCTGCGTGATGAATTACGACGGCGCGGAAGGGTACCTGGTGGGCGAGGCGCACAAGGGGCTGCGCGCGATGTTCACGATGATGAACGAGGCGCGGGTGGGCGTCGGCCTCCAGGGGCTCGGCCAGGCGGCGGCGGCGTATCAGGTGGCGGCGGATTACGCGCGAGACCGGCTTCAGGGGCGCGCGATCGGCGAGGCGGCCAATCCGGACGGGCCGGCCGATCCGCTGATCGTGCATCCGGACGTGCGCCGCGCGCTGATGGATCAGAAGAGCTTCGTCGAGGGCGGCCGGGCCTTCGCTCTGTGGGCCGCGACGCTGATCGACGCGGGGCACCGGTCGGACGACAAGGAGGCGTTGGGGCTGGTGTCGCTGCTGACGCCGGTTGTGAAGGGGTTCCTGACCGACAAGGGTTTCGATTGCACGGTGCAGGCGCAGCAGATGCTGGGCGGGCATGGATACATCGAGGAATGGGGCGTCAGCCAGTTCGTCCGGGACGCGCGGATCGCGATGATCTACGAGGGCGCGAACGGGGTCCAGGCGCTGGATCTGGTGGGCCGCAAGCTCGGTGCCGAGGGCGGCAAGCCGGTCATGGCGTTTTTCGACTTGGTGAAGACCTTCATCAAGGAGAACGACGGGAACGAGGGCCTGAAGGCCGACTTCCTCGATCCGCTGAAGGCGGCGTCGAAGGACCTCCAGGCTGCGGCGATGTTCTTCATGCAGAACGGGATGAAGGATCCGAACGCGGCGCTGGCCGGGTCGACGGATTTCCTGCACCTCTTCGGGCATGTGTGCCTGGGGTACATGTGGGCGCGGATGGCCAAGGCCGCGCTGGAAGGGTCGGAGGAGTTCCACAAGGCGAAACTCGCGACCGGACGCTACTACATGGCGCGGCAGCTTCCGGCGACGAAGATGCACCTGGCGCGGATCGAGAGCGGAGCGGTGCCGGTCATGGCCTTGGCGGCGGAGGATTTCTGAGCGTCACCCGCGGATTCGTGACACGCGTGTCGTTTTCGACAAGCGCTTGATATGATTGACTGATCAGAATCGCATTAACCTTCCGGAAACCTGTGTTACCAACGTCGAGGCGGACCGGCGACACCGACCGTCCCGCGTCCGGGACCAGGGAGAGACCATATGAGCGAATACCGTCTTCACTGCTTCGCCCAGTCGGGCAACGCGTATCGGAACGCGCTGATGCTTGAACTGGCGGGCGCCGACTGGGAGCCGGTTTTCGTCGACTTTTTCAACGGAGCGGCGCGCACGCCCGAATACCGGGCGATGAACGAGATGGGCGAGGTTCCGGTTCTGGAGCACGGCGATCTTCGGCTGAGCCAGTCGGGGGTGATCCTCGACTATCTGGCCGGGACGCTCGGGAAATACGGCTGGAAGGATGAGACGGAGCGCCGCGAGATCCTGCGTTGGACGCTGTGGGACAACCACAAGCTCAACAGCTACATCGGGGCGGCGCGGTTCATGATGAACTTCCTGGCGGAGGAGAAGCGCAACCCCGACGTCATCGCGTTCCTGATGGGACGGGCGCGGGCGTCGCTCGGGGTGCTCGACGGACATCTGAAGGGCCGGGACTGGATCGTGGGCGACGCGATGACCATCGCGGATCTGAGCTGCGTGGGGTATCTCTACTTCGAGACGGAGTACGGGGTCGACATGGCCGAATACCCGGAGGTGAACCGTTGGCGCGGCGCCATCGCCGCCCTGCCGGGCTGGAAGCATCCCTATGATCTGATGCCGGGGCATCCGCTGCCGGACGCGGCCTGAGACCGGCCGGACGAATTCAAGGACACGCACATGACCGAAGCCTACATCTACGACGCGATCCGCACCCCGCGCGGCAAGGGGCGCAAGGACGGGAGCCTTTATGAGGTGACGGCGCTGCGGCTGTCGGCGGTGACGCTGAACGCGCTCAAGGAGCGCAGCGGCCTGCCGGAGAACGCCGTCGAGGACGTGATCTGGGGCAACGCGACGCAGGTGATGGAACAGGGCGGCTGCCTCGCGCGGTCTGCGGTGCTGGCCTCGGATCTGGGCGAGCGGGTGCCGGGGCTGTCGATCAACCGGTTCTGCGCCAGCGGACTCGAGGCGGTGAACCTCGCCGCCAACCAGGTTTCGGCGGGGGCCGGGTCGGGGTACGTCGCGGGCGGCGTCGAGATGATGAGCCGGGTGCCGATGGGGTCGGACGGGGCGGCGATCGCGGTCGATCCGTCGCTGGCGCTCAAGGCGTATTTCGTGCCGCAGGGCATCTCGGCGGACATCATCGCGACGGAATACGGGTTCAGCCGCGACGACGTGGACGCGCTTGCGGTGGAATCTCAGAAACGCGCGGCAAAGGCTTGGTCGGACGGGAATTTCTCGAAATCCGTCGTTCCGGTACGGGACATGAACGGCGTCACGATCCTGGAGCGTGACGAGTATCTGCGACCCGAGACGGACATGCAGAGCCTGGGCGCGCTCAAGCCGGCGTTCAAGGACATGGGCGAGACGATGCCGGGCTTCGACGCGGTGGCGCTGCTGAAATATCCGCATCTGGAGAAGATCAAACACGTGCATCACGCCGGAAATTCGAGCGGGATCGTGGACGGGGCGGCGGGGCTGCTGATCGGATCGAAGGCCTTCGGCGAGAAGCACGGGTTGACGCCGCGCGCGCGCATCCGGGCGACGGCGAAGATCGGGACGGACCCGACGATCATGCTGACCGGACCGGTGCCGGTGACGGAGAAGATCCTGACGGAGAGCGGGATGAGCATCTCCGACATCGATCTGTTCGAGGTGAACGAGGCCTTCGCGGCGGTGGTGCTGCGCTTCATGCAGGCGTTCGGGGTGGATGCGGACCGGGTCAACGTCAATGGCGGCGCGATCGCGATGGGGCATCCGCTGGGGGCGACCGGGGCGATGATCCTCGGCGCCGCGCTCGACGAGCTTGAACGGTCGGGCAAGGGCACGGCGCTGGCGACGCTCTGCGTGGCGAGCGGAATGGGCGCGGCCACGATCATCGAGAGGGTGTGATGGGCGTGATCGACATCGACGCGGCACCGCGCAAGACCGGCTCTATCTATCCCGCGCCCTACGACGCGCGGGTGGCGGGGCGGTCGTCGATCCGGCTGGGCGAGGCGGGCGGGCTGACGCAGTTCGGGGTCAACATCGTGATCCTGGAGCCGGGCGCGAAATCCTCGATGCGGCACTGGCACGCGCACGAGGACGAGTTCGTCATGGTGACGGAGGGCGAGGTGACGCTGGTGCAGGATGCGGGGCCGGTGGTGATGCGGCCGGGAGACTGCGCGGCGTTTCCGGCGGGCGTCGAGGACGGACATCATTTCATCAATCATACCAAGAGCGAGGCGCGGTTTCTTGTCGTGGGAACGAAAGCGCCGCGCGAGATCGCGACCTATCCGGACGATGATCTGAGAGTCGAGCTTGCCGAAGGCGCGGCGACGTTCACGCGCCATGACGGCAGCCCCTATCCACCTGCGGACGGAGACGAGAGATGAGCATCTTCACCAGCGAGACCGACGCGGACGGCGTGGCGACCATCACCTGGGACCTGCCGGGCAAGTCGATGAACGTGCTGAACATGGAGGGCATCGCCGAGCTCGACGCCTGCGTCGACGCCGCGCTGGCGGACGACGCGGTCAAGGGGATCGTGCTGACCTCCGGCAAAGCGGATTTCGCGGGCGGCATGGACCTCAACATCATCGCGAAGATGAAGGAGGACGCGGGAGATCAGCCGGCGCAGGGTCTGATGGACGGGCTGATGCGGATGCACGGGATCCTGCGCAGGCTGGAGCGCGCCGGGATGGATCCGAAGACCAACAAGGGCGGCAAGCCGGTGGCGGCGGCCCTGCCCGGCACGGCGCTGGGGATCGGGCTGGAGATCCCGCTGGCGTGCCACCGGATCTTCGCGGCGGACAATCCCAAGGCCAAGATCGGCCTGCCGGAGATCATGGTCGGGATCTTTCCGGGTATGGGCGGAACGACGCGGCTGGTGCGCAAGATGGGCGTGATGGCGGCGGCGCCGTTCCTGCTGGAGGGCAAGCTCAACGACCCCAAGAAGGCGAAGGCCGCCGGGCTGATCGATGAGGTCGTGCCGGCCGACGAGCTGCTGTCGGCGGCGAAGGCATGGGTGCTCTCGGCGACGGACGCTGACATCGTGAAGCCGTGGGACGCGAAGGGCTACCGGATGCCGGGCGGCGCGCCGTATCATCCGTCGGGATACATGACCTTCGTCGGCGCGCCGGCGATGGTGCATGGAAAGACGCAGGGCGCGTATCCGGCACCCAAGGCGATGCTGTCGGCGATCTACGAGGGCGCGCTGGTCGATTTCGACACGGCGCTCCGCATCGAGGCGCGGTGGTTCACCAACGTGCTGATGAACCCGTCCTCGGCGGCGATGATCCGGTCGCTGTTCATCAATAAGGGCGCGCTGGAGAAGGGCGCCGTGCGGCCGGACGTGGGCGACGAGAGTGTGAAGAAAGTGGGCGTGATCGGCGCGGGGATGATGGGCGCGGGGATCGCCTATGTCGCGGCGATGGCGGGGATCGACGTGGTGCTGATCGACCGCGATCAGGAGGCCGCGGACAAGGGACGCGCCCATGCGGAGGATATCCTCGACGAGGGCGTGAAGCGGCGCAAGACCACGCCGGAGAAGAAGGCGGAGGTTCTGGGGCGGATCACGGCGACGCCGGATTACGCGGCGCTGGCGGGATGCGATCTGGTGATCGAGGCGGTATTCGAGGACGCGGGCGTCAAGGCGGAGACCACGAAGAAGGCCGAGGCGGTGCTGGGGGAGGACGCGATCTTCGCGACCAACACCTCGACGCTGCCGATCAGCGGGCTGGCGGAGGCGAGCGGGCGGCCGGAGAATTTCGTCGGCATCCATTTCTTCTCGCCGGTGCACAGGATGATGCTGGTCGAGATCATCCGGGGCGAGGAAGACCGGCGACCGGGCGGTGGCCAAGGCGCTCGACTTCGTGCGGCAGATCCGCAAGACGCCGATCGTGGTGAACGACGCGCGGTTCTTCTACGCAAACCGCTGCATCATTCCGTACATCAACGAGGGCGTGCGGATGGTGGCCGAGGGGGTGGAACCGGCGTTGATCGAGAACGCGGCGAAGCAGCTCGGATTTCCGCTCGGGCCGCTCCAGCTGGTCGACGAGACCTCGATCGATCTCGGCGTGAAGATCGCCAGGGCGACCAAGGCGGCGATGGGCGACGATTATCCCGAAAGCCCGTCGGACGACGTGATCTTCAAGCTGGCCGAGCTGGGGCGGCTGGGGCGCAAGACCAAGGCCGGGTTCTACGAGTACGACGAGAAGGGCAAACGGCAGGGTCTGTGGCCGGAGCTCGCCGCGCATTGGCCGGTGAGCGGGGAGCAGCCGGACCTGATCGACGTGCAGCATCGGCTCGCGATGATCCAGACGCTCGAGGCGGTGCGGGCGTTCGAGCAGGGCGTGTTGACCGACATCCGCGAAGGCGACGTGGGCGCGATCCTCGGCTGGGGCTTCATGCCGTGGTCGGGCGGGCCGTTCTCGTGGCTCGACATCCTTGGCGCGGGCCGCGCGACGGAGATCTGCGACCGGCTGGCGGTGGAGCACGGGGAACGGTTCGACGTGCCGCAGGTGCTGCGCGCGCTGGCGACGGACGGTGAGACGTTCTACGGCCGGTTCGGAGCGGCAGAGGCGGAGGCCGACGCGGCCTGACATCCGTGCGAAGCCGGGCCGGGACGTGACCCTTCGGTCTTCATATTGGCATGAATTCCTATCGGGCAGTCCACGGGCCCATGCCAACAGGAATGGGAAAAAACAATCCGGCCAACGGGCCGCCAGTCGTCCGCTGCCCCCGGCGGGCGTCTCCCTCGTCCGAGCTCCGGGTGACAAGCCAAGCGGCGGGGGCTAGACAGCCGGCGAGGATGCGTCTGCGGGAGGTCCGGGCGGCAGCATGACGGCGCTCGATCGGTATCAGAGACTTGAGGCGACGGGCCTCTGGCGCGAGGGGGCGGACGCCGTCCCGCGTGAGGTGATCGTGTCGTTCGGGAACGCGACGCTGACGCTGAGCGATCTTGAGGAGCGGCCTCTGGGGCATTGGGCGCTGGCGGGGATGCGGGTACTCGCGGAGAGACCGGAGGGAACGGTCTATGCCACGACGCCTGACGCGTACGAGACACTGACGATCCGGGACGGTGACATGATCGAAGCGATCGCGGCGGTGTCGCGCGCGCCCGGACCGCATCGGTCTGCCGCGCCGGCGCGCCGGATCGGGCGGGTCTGGACCGCTCTGGCGCTGATCGCGCTGATCGCGGCCTTGGCATCGGTCGGTCCGGGCCTGCTGCGCGGCCAGGCGGTGCGGATGGCGCCTCCGGAACGGGCGGCGGAATACGGCGACAGGATGCTGCTCGACATCATGGGATCGCGGGGGGCGCTCTGCGCGGCGCCGGACGGGATCCGGGCGCTGGAAGATCTGGCGGCGCGGGTTCTGCCGGCCTCCGACATCAAAATCCGGGTGATCGGACTGGGGACGGCGCCCGTCGCTCTTCTGCCGGGCGGGACGATCCTGCTCGACCGGAAGGTCATCGAGACGGCGACGGGGCCGGAGGAAGTCGCGGGATGGATCGCGCTGGCCTGGCCGGCGCCGGGACCGGATGGCGGGGTCGAGGCGCTGATGGGCGTGGCGGGGCCATTGGGACAGCTTCGGCAGGTGTTCTCGGGGGACGTGGGCGGGCCCGTGCTGGCGCGTGCGGCGGCGGAGGCGCTCGATGCGGTTCCGCCGGCGGATCGCGCGCCGCTCGCGATGGCGCGGATCGAGGCGGCGGGGATGGGGAGCGCGGCCTTCGCCGAGAGCCTGCGCGCCGCGGGGATCCCGGCGCCGGCCGGATCGGCGGGCGACCCTTTGGCGGCGGCCGTGGTCGGGCCGGCGGATTGGGCCGCGATCAGGGCGGTCTGCGGCTGAATTCAGGCGGGTTCGATGTGGCCGTCGCGCAGACGCAGCACGTGGTCCATGCGCGCGGCGAGGTCCATGTTGTGTGTCGCGATGAGCGCGGTGAGGCCGGTGGCGCGCACGAGGCCGGTCAGCACGCCGAAGACGTGATCCGAGGTCTCGGGGTCGAGATTTCCGGTCGGCTCGTCAGCCAGAAGCAGCTTCGGCGCGTTGGCGAGCGCGCGGGCGAAGGCGACGCGCTGCTGTTCGCCGCCCGAGAGCTCCGCGGGGCGGTGGTCGAGGCGGTGGGCGAGGCCGACTTCGGAGAGGAGGTCTCGGGCGCGGGTCTCGGCGGTGATGAGCGGGACGCCCGCCGCGCGCTGCGGGAGGGTGACGTTTTCCAGCGCGCTGAATTCCGGCAGCAGGTGGTGGAACTGGTAGATGAAGCCGACGGTATCGCGGCGGATGCGGGTGCGGGCGCGGTCGTCGAGGCCGCCGGTATCGGCGCCGGCGAGGCGGATGGCGCCCGAGGTCGGGGTATCGAGCAGGCCGGCGATGTGGAGAAGCGTCGATTTGCCGGCGCCCGAGGGGGCGACAAGCGCCACGATCTCGCCGGCGGCGAGCGCGAGGGAGGCGCCGTCGAGCACGGTGACCGGGGCGGGGCCGTCGGCGGCGTAGACCTTGCCGACGGCGTCGAGCACGAGCACGTCACTCATAGCGCAGCGCCTCGACCGGGTTCAGGCGCGCCGCGTTGCGCGCGGGGATCAGGGTGATGAGGAACGACAGGCCGAGCGCCATCGCCATGACCGCGAGAACGTCGCCGGGGCGCAGCCGCGAGGGGATCTCGGTGAGATAGCGGATCTCGGGATTCCAGACCGAGCCGCCGGCGAACCAGTCGACCAGATGCTGGATGTCCTGGATGAAGTAGGCGAAGAGGCAGCCGAGGATCACGCCGAGCATCGTGCCCGCGACGCCGATCAGCGAGCCGCAGATGAAGAAGATCCGCATGATGGAGCCCTGGGTCAGGCCCATGGTGCGCAGAATGCCGATGTCGC
The DNA here is from genome assembly GCA_963698685.1 of uncultured Alphaproteobacteria bacterium. GTDB lineage: Bacteria > Pseudomonadota > Alphaproteobacteria > Rhodobacterales > Rhodobacteraceae > Amaricoccus. Next base: position 101,353 of record CAVORV010000018.1, on the reverse strand, counting down.
GGCCCTTGTTCTTGACCAGCATCACAAGGCCGGAGATGATGTTGAGCGCGGCGATCAGCACGACGAGGCTGAGGATGATGAACATCACGCGGCGTTCGACGTCGAGGGCCTGGAGAAAGGCGCCGGAGGCCTCGCGCCACGTCCAGATCAGGCCGCGCTCGCCGGCGGCCGCGAGGATCGGGGCGCGCAGATCCTCGACCGCGTCGGGCTCGGAGACGAAGACCTCGATCTCGTCAGCGGCGCCTTCACGGTTGAAGTAGCCCTGTGCCTCGGTGAACGGCATGTAGACGCGGGTCTTGTCGATGTCGAATCGCCCGACCCCGAAGATGTAGACGATCTCGTAATCGTTGATGCGCGGCTGGGTGCCGAAGGGCGTGTCCATTCCCTGCGGCGATATGAGCGAGATCACGTCGCCGACGCCGACGCCAAGCTCGCGCGCCACGCCGGTGCCGATGGCGATGCCCTCGTCGAGCCGCGCGATGTCGCCTTCGAGCGTGTCGGGATCGGCCACCAGAGGCACGCGCATCAGGTCCTCGGTGCGGATGCCGAGAACCTCGACGCCAGCCGCGCGTCCCGAAGCTCCGGACGCCATCACCTGCCCCCGGATCATCGGCGCGGCGGAGGTGACGCCCGAAACGGCGGCGACCCGCTCCGCCATGTCCTCATAGTCGAAGATCAGCTTTGACGGCTGATCGAATTCGTCGAGCCGCATTTGATTGTAGACGGTGAGATGGGCGTTCGCTCCGAGAATCCGGTCGGTGAATTCCTCGCGGAAGCCGATCATCACGGACTGGACCACGATGAGCGTCGCCACGCCGAGCATCACGCCGATCAGCGCGTACCATGCGATGACCGAGATGCCGCCCTCGCGCCGGCGGGCGCGCAGGTATCGCCAGGCGATCTGCCATTCGAAGGCGGCGAAGGGCGGAGGCGTGGCTGACAACGGGATTTCCAGTCTTCGGAGAGCGCGCGGACCATCCGGCGCCGGATGTCGAAGGTCAAGCGGCGGGACCCCGCGCCGCCGGCGCAGGCTCCGGGCGGGCCGGACGGATGACGCGCGAGAGGAGCAGCGCGCCGACGGCGCAGCCCGCGATGATCAGGACCATCGGCCGGGACGTCCCGTCGAATAAGGCGCTCGACACTGCAATTGCGCAGGCGCCCAGCACCATCTGGATCGTGCCACCGAGAGCCGAGGCCATGCCGGCGATCGGGCCGTGCTCCTCGAGCGCGAGGATCATCGCGGTCGGAATGACGAGGCCGAGAAACGCGAACGTGATGAAGAGCATCGCCATGAGGGCCGCCAGATCGTCCAGACCCGCAAGCGTCGTGACCGTCAGGACGGCGGCGCCGGTCGCGTAGCCGATCAGCGCGCCGCGGATCACGGCGGGGATGCCGAAGCGCGCGCCGAGCGTCGCGGCCAACTGGGTCGCGGCGAAAAAGCCGACCGCGTTGAACGAGAAAGCGAGGCTGTATTCGGTCGGGGTGAGCCCGAAATGGTCGATATAGATGAATGAGGAGCTGGCGAGGAAGGCGAAGAAGCTCGACATTCCCAGCCCGCCGATGAGCGTCAGCGCCATGAACTGGCGATCCCGCAGCAAGATGCCGAAACCCGAGAGCATGGCCGTGATCCGGATTGGGACGCGGGCTTCCGGAGCGTGGGTCTCGGGGAGGGTTCTCCAGACCAAGACGAGCGCGGCGACGGCCACCATCGCGACAGCCGCGAAGACGGCGCGCCAGCCGAACGGAATCATCAGAAGGCTGCCGATCAACGGCGCGAGCATCGGCCCGACGCTGAGCACGAGCATGACGAGCGCCATCATTCGGGTGGCTTCGATGCCTGTGTAACGGTCGCGGATGATCGCGCGCGGGATCACCATGACCGAGGCCGCCCCGAGTCCCTGGACGACGCGCGCGGCGATCAGCCAGCCGATCGAGGGTGCGAGCATGCAGCCGACGGTCGCCGCGGTGAAGAGACCGAGGCCGAAGAAAAGCGGCGGCCGTCGGCCGAGCATGTCGGAGACGGGACCGTACACGATCTGGGAGAGGCCGAATGCTCCGAAGAACGCCAGCAGCGTCGCCTGCGTCGCGGCTGTGGAGGCATCGAGATCCGCGGCGATGGTCGGCATCGCGGGAAGATACATGTCGATCGCGAAGGGACCGACGGCCGAGAGCAGCCCCAGAGTGAGCGCGTCCTTGAGGAAGTGTCGGGGCATGTCGGGTGGTCCGTCGGATCGCGGCTACGGCAACGTCATGGCCGGGGCCGGGCCCGCCGTTTAGGCGTCCTTCCGGTCGGACGCAAGCCGCGCGCCGGCAGAATGTCTGCCGGCGCGCCTCGTCGGACTCAGATGGGCGCGGCGCTCGGGAAGTTGTCCTCGCGGTCGGCGAGAAGCTTGTAGACGAGAGCGCCAAGCGCAGCGCCGATCATCGGCGCGACCCAGAACAGCCAGAGCTGCGACAGGGCCGGGCCGTCCGCGAACAGCGCCACGCCGGTCGAGCGCGCCGGATTGACCGAGGTGTTGGTCACGGGGATCGAGATCAGGTGGATCAGCGTCAGGGCGAGCCCGATCGCGATCGGGGCCATGGCTGGAACGCCTTTCGGACCCGTCGCTCCGAGGATCACGATCAGGAAGCCGGCGGTGAGCACGATCTCGATGACGAGAGCCGATGTCAGGCTGAAGCCGCCCGGCGATGCTGCGCCGTAGCCGTTGGAGGCGAAGCCCCCGACGCCGGCGAAGTCCGCCTGGCCGGAGACGATCACGAACAGCGTGGCGGCCGCCACGACCGAACCCGCGACCTGCGCGCCCCAGTAGGGCAGAAGGTCACGGGCCTCGAAGCGGCCGGCGACCATCAGGCCGAGCGAGACCGCCGGGTTGAAATGTCCACCCGAAACCCCGCCCACCGCGTAGGCCATTGTGAGCACGGTCAGGCCGAAGGCGAACGCGACGCCGAGCCAGCCGATCCCGACATCGGGATAGCCCGCGGCGAGCACGGCGCTTCCGCAGCCGCCGAACACGAGCCAGAACGTGCCGATGAATTCGGCCAGAAGTCTTTTGGTCATTCTCCGATCTCCAAGAGGGTTCAGGACAGCGCCGCGTAAACCTCCGCCACCCGCGCCACGGCCGCCTCGGGGGGCATCTCTTCGCTTTCGCCGGTGCGCCGGCTGGTGAGCTCGACCACGCCGTTTTTCAGGCCGCGCGGCCCGACGGTGATCCGCCAGGGCAGGCCGATCAGGTCCATCGTGGCGAATTTGGCCCCTGCCCGCTCGTCGCGGTCGTCGTAGAGCGGGTCGAGGCCGAGCGCCGTCAGGCCGGCGTAGAGGGCGTCGCAGGCCGCGTCGGCTTCGGCGTCGCCCTGTTTGAGGTTGACGATGCCGGCGTGGAAGGGCGTGACGCCCTCGGGCCAGACGATGCCCTTGTCGTCGTGGCTCGCCTCGATGATGGCGCCGACGAGGCGGCTGACGCCGATGCCGTGCGATCCCATATGGACCGCGACGCGCTCGCCGTTGGCGTCCACCACCTGGGCCTTGAGCGGATCGGAATACTTGGTGCCGAAGTAGAAGATCTGGCCGACCTCGATGCCGCGGCCCTCGACGCGGCGGTCCTCGGGGATCGCCGCGAAGGCGTCCGCGTCGTGGGTCTCGTCGGTGCGCGCGTAGGGCGCGGTCCATTCGGCGCAGATCGCGGCGACGGCTTCGCGGTCGGCGTAGTCGATGGTCTGGTCGCCCAGGGTCAGGTCGGTCACGGCGCGATCGTAGAAAACGCCGCTCTCGCCGGTGGGGGCGAGCACCAGAAACTCATGCGTGTTGTCGCCGCCGATCGGGCCGCTGTCGGCGCGCATCGGGATCGCCTTGAGGCCCATGCGCTCGTAGGTGCGGATGTAGCTGACCATGTGGCGGTTGTAGGCGTGGAGCGCGTCTTCCTTGGTCAGGTCGAAGTTGTAGCCGTCCTTCATCAGGAACTCGCGTCCGCGCATGACGCCGAAACGCGGACGGACCTCGTCGCGGAACTTCCACTGGATGTGATAGAGCGTGAGCGGCAGATCCTTGTAGGACGACACCGACCCGCGGAAGATGTCGGTGATCAGCTCCTCGTTGGTCGGGCCGTAGAGCATGTCGCGCTTGTGGCGGTCGGTGATGCGCAGCATCTCCTCGCCGTAGACGTCGTAGCGGCCGCTCTCGCGCCAGAGGTCTGCGGACTGGATCGTGGGCATCAGCATGGCGATGTGGCCGGCGCGGGCCTGTTCCTCGTGCACGATGCGCTCGATGTTGCGCAGGACCTTGAAGCCCATGGGAAGCCACGAATAGATCCCCGCGCTGGCTTGGCGGATCATGCCGGCGCGCAGCATCAGGCGATGGCTCGCGATCTGGGCCTCTGCCGGGGTCTCCTTGAGCACGGGCAGGAAATAGCGGGTCAGACGCATGGGGCGCTCCGGAGGCTCGGGACAGGTCGGGCGGATTTAGGGCAAGCGCCGTCCGCGCGCAATGGTCGCGGTCGCCGCATGCAAACTACCCGTAAACGTACGAAATTCGTTGATTTCGGAGGCAGGACCTGATTAACGTTCGCCAGCCGATCTTCGGGGGTCGGGACGGAGGAGAGAACGACACGGTCCACCGGACCGACGCCTCTTTCGCCCGCGCAGACGTTTCCGAGGGCAATGGCCCAAGTCTGGGGAGGAATTCGAAAGCGGCCTGCGAAAGCGGGCCGTTTTCTCTTTGTTTCGGGGGTGCGGCGGAGCGTGCCGCGAGACCCGAAGAATAGTTCATATTTCCTTGCGCGCCCCGCGCCTCTGGAACCTTGAGCGGATCGCCCCCATTTGGTAGTTTATGAGTGCCAGCGCCGGGCAGATGCGGCGCGTATCGCGGAGGAATGAGACCTGACCGAACACACCTTGGCGGTTTCCGCCAGCCCCCCGTCGCGCGCGAAGGCGCACAAGGCGGGGATATCAGGCGGCGACGCGCTGCTGAAAACCATCCTGGCCTCGCTCGAGGACGACAAGGCCGAGGATGTCGTGACCATTCCCCTCGCTGGAAAGTCTCAGATGGCCGACCACATGGTCGTGGCGTCGGGCCGATCGTCGCGTCAGGTTGGCGCGATGGCGGAGCATCTGGCCGACACGCTCAAGCGGGAAAGCGGGATGATCTGCCGGACGGAGGGCAAGGATCTGGGCGACTGGGTGCTGATCGACGCGGGCGACGTGATCGTGCATCTGTTCCGGCCTGAAGTGCGCGAGTTCTACCAGCTCGAGAAGATGTGGCTGCCGGCCGGCGGCGCCGCGCCGAAGGCGGCGGACACGGTCTGAGCCCTTGCGGGTGACCGTCGCGGCGGTCGGGCGGCTGCGCTCCCGGCCGGAAGCGGCGCTGGTAGACGATTACCTACAGCGCTTCGGGCGCAACGGTCGCGCCTTGGGTCTGGGACCCGCGCGGGTGGCGGAGATCGACGACCGGAAGGGTGATGGAATGGCGTCGGAAGCGGCGCTTCTTTCGGCGGCGATCCCCAAAGGCGCATGGGTCGTGGCGCTGGACGAGCGAGGCCGCGCGATGACCTCTCCGGACTTCGCGGAGACGCTGGAACGCCAGGCGGGGACCGGCGTTCGGGAGGCCGCGTTTCTGATCGGCGGCGCGGACGGGCTGGATCCGTCACTGCGCGAGCGCGCTGATCTTCTGCTTTCATTCGGGTGCATGGTCTGGCCGCACCGGCTGGTCCGCGTGATGCTGGCCGAACAGCTGTACCGCGCGGCGTCGATCCTGGCCGGAAGCCCGTATCACCGGGAGTGAGCCGCGCGGACGAACGCGTCACTTGCGTCGGGTGAACCAACCGACGACCCGATCGCCCCAGATCCGGACGAGGAGCGCGACGCCGAAAACGCGGCCGCCGCGCCCGAGAAGGATGGCGAGCGCGAACTGGTCGAGCGGGAGGCCGAACGCGCCCGCCGCGATCATCGCGACCTGGGTCGGCAGCGGCGTCACGGCAAGGCCGATCATGGCCCACAAACCGTATTCGCCGAGGAAGACTTCGACCTCGGCGAACTGCTCCCGCCAGCCCATCGTCGCGATGATCTCGGCCCCGAGCGTATCGAGGAACAGCGCGCCGATCGCGTATCCGGCGATCGCCGATACGAAAAAGCCCGCGAGCGCGGTGGCGGCGATCCGCCATATCCTGTCGCGGCGCATCTGCATGTAAGGCGCGATCACGGCCTCGATCGGGACGGGCAGCACGGCGCCTTCGAGGAACGCGAAGACGAACAGCGCGGCGGGCGCCGAACGTGCGTCGACGATGCGGCGCAGCAGGCTTTCGGGAGACGTCCCTGCGGCCATGACGGATCAGTGCTTGCGGGCCTGGACCAGATAGGCGTCGATCTCCGCGTCGCCGAGCGCCTTTCGGGCCTCGAGCCGGTGAAGGCCCTCGATGAGGACGTAGCCGTCGCCGTCCTCGCGGACCTGGATCGGGACGGTCTGGCCGTTCTCGAGCATGTCCTCGGCGATCGCGTCGGCTTTGGCCGGGTCGAGCGTCTTGGCGCGCTTCACGGGCACGCGGACCTTGGCGATCTTGATCGGTCGGGCTTTGAGCATCGAATCCCCACTGGCCGGAAGCTCCATCTCGGAGCCTAGCGCGGGTGGGCGATGCCGTCGACGGTGCGGCTCGAAGGAATCCGCGCATCGCGTTGATCGAATCCGGGTATCGGGTGGTCCGGGCGGCCCGCCTGCGGCGCAAAGTCCGCTGGACCATCATGGAATATGGGACTAGATCACCCTCCAAACGCGCCGGAACCGGATTCCGGCCGTCGTTTCATTGGCGCCCGCGGATCGGGCGGAGACAAGGAGTGACAGGCGTGGCAAGTATTGAAGAGACGGAGACGGGCGGCAACCGCCGGGATTTCCTCTATGTCGCGACCGGCGCCGCCGGAGCCATCGCAGCCGGCGCGGCCGTGTGGCCCATGATCAACCAGATGAACCCGAGCGCCGACGTCCAGGCACTTTCGTCGATCCAGGTCGACGTGGCGGGTCTTGAACCCGGAAGCCAGCTGACGGTGAAATTCCTCGGCAAGCCGGTGTTCATCCGGCGCCGGACCGAGGACGAGATCGCGGCGGCGCAGGCCGAAGAGGTGTCCGCCCTGCCCGATCAGGTCGCCCGGAACCCCAATATCGCCGAGGATGCCCCCGCCACTGACGCGAACCGCGCGATGGAAGGCATGGAGGAGTGGCTGGTCATGATCGGCGTCTGCACCCATCTGGGATGCGTTCCGCTGGGTGATGCCGGCGATTTCGGCGGCTGGTTTTGTCCGTGCCACGGATCGCACTATGATACTGCCGGACGCATCCGCAAAGGCCCGGCGCCCGAGAACCTGCACATACCGGTGGCGAGCTTCGTTTCCGACACCGTCATCCAGCTCGGCTGAGGAGGAGTACTGACATGAGTGGCATTCCCCACGATTCTTACGAGCCCAAGTCCAGCGGCGAGAAATGGGTCGAGAGCCGGCTTCCGATCCTCGGTCTTGCACATTCGACGCTGACGATCCCGACGCCCCGCAACCTCAACTGGATGTGGATCTGGGGCATCGTGCTGACGGTCTGTCTCGTGATGCAGATCATCACCGGCATCATCCTGGCGATGCATTACACCCCGCATGTCGACAACGCGTTCCGCTCGGTCGAGCACATCATGCGCAACGTGAACGCCGGTTGGGCCTTCCGGTACATCCATTCCAACGGCGCGTCGCTGTTCTTCATCGCGGTCTATCTGCACATCTTCCGCGGATTGTTCTACGGCTCGTACAAGGCGCCGCGCGAGATCACGTGGATCATCGGCATGCTGATCTTCCTCCTGATGATGGCGACCGCGTTCATGGGCTACGTCCTGCCTTGGGGTCAGATGTCGTTCTGGGGCGCCACGGTCATCACCGGGCTGTTCGGCGCGATCCCCTTCGTCGGCGAGAGCCTTCAGACATGGCTGCTCGGCGGACCTGCGGTGGACAACGCCACCCTCAACCGGTTCTTCTCGCTGCATTACCTTCTCCCGTTCGTGATCGCCGCCCTCGTCGCGGTCCACATCTGGGCGTTCCACACCACGGGCAACAACAACCCGACCGGCGTGGAAGTGCGGCGCACGTCCAAGCGCGAGGCGCAGGCGGACACCCTGCCGTTCTGGCCCTATTTCGTGATCAAGGATCTCTTCGCGCTGATGCTGATCCTCGCGATCTTCGCGGCGGTCGTGGGGTTCATGCCGAACTATCTCGGTCATCCGGACAACTACATCGAGGCAAACGCGCTCGCCACGCCCGCGCATATCGTTCCCGAATGGTACTTCCTGCCGTTCTACGCGATGCTGCGCGCGATCACGTTCGACATCCTTTTCATCGACGCCAAGCTCGGCGGCGTGATCGCGATGTTCGGCTCGATCATCGTGCTGTTCCTGGTGCCGTGGCTCGACACGAGCCGCGTGCGGTCGGGCCGCTACCGCCCGATGTTCAAGATCTGGTTCTGGATTCTCGTCGTGGACTTTTTCGTCCTGATGTGGTGCGGCGCGATGCCCGCGGAGCAGCCCTACGTGATCATAAGCCAGCTCGCGACACTCTATTGGTTCGCGTTCTTTCTGGTGATCCTGCCGCTGCTCGGGGTGATCGAGAAACCATTGTCGCCGCCGGAGACCATCGAGGCCGACTTCAACGCGCATTACGGCGACGGAGCGCATGGCGGCGCGTCGCTCAAGCCGGCCGAATGACCGGTCCGAGGAGAAAAAACATGTTCAAGAAGACAATCCTCGCCGGCCTGATCTCGATCGGCCTCGGTTCCGGCGCGGCATTCGCGGCGGGGGGCGGCGGTCACGTCCACGACTACGCCTTCTCGTTCGAGGGCCCGTTCGGGACCTACGACCAGGCGCAGTTGCAGCGGGGCCTTCAGGTCTACACCGAGATCTGCTCGGCCTGCCACGGAATGAAGTTCGTGCCCTACCGGTCGCTTGCCCAGCCTGGCGGCCCGTCCCTGTCCGAAGATCAGATGCGCGCGTACGCAGCCCAGTTCGAGACGTTCGACCCGGCGCTGGACGATTGGCGCACGTCCACACCGACGGACTATTTCCCGCATTCCGCGCTGTCGAACGCACCCGACCTCAGCCTGATGGCCAAGGCGCGGGCGGGTTTCCACGGTCCGTACGGAACCGGCATCAACCAGCTCGTTCGCGGAATGGGTGGCGCCGAGTACATCACCTCCATGCTTCTTGGCTATACCGGCGAGGAGAAGGAGGAGGCGGGCGTCATCCTGTACGAGAACGAGGCCTTCGGCGGCTACATGGCCATGGCTCCGATTCTTTACGGCGACGACGTGGAATATGCCGACGGCACCGAGGCCACTCAGGAGCAGGTCGCCAAGGACGTGGCGGCGTTTCTGATGTGGACTGCCGAACCGAAGATGATGGCCCGGAAACAGGCTGGCCTGACGGCGGTGCTGTTTCTCGGCATCCTGACGATCCTTCTCTACTTCACCAACAAGAAGCTCTGGGCGCCCTACAAGAACCGGGACGTCTGACACCATCCGGCTCCGCCTCTGACGGGCGGAGCCCACGCTTCGCGGGATGCTCGCTAACTTCGGATCAGTTCACAACGCGGGGCCTGAACCCGCAGATCACGATCAACCCCCTCTGATTTATCGAGGGCGCACCCCTGCCACCTTAGGGCGAAACGGATGCGGGATCGGTATTCAGTGGCGCGAATGGCGGCATGAGCGAAACGTTTTACGTTCGAATTCACTTGGTTGGAGGTTGACGCACTCGCCGTCGGCGCACGATAGTCCCGATGCGATCACGAGAACGTGCGGGGACCTTTGTCACATGATTTCGACGGATATGCTGCTCGAGTTTTTCGAGGAAGATCTCGGCGTCGATATCGACGGGATCGAACCCGAAACGCGGATCTTCAGCAGCGGGATCATCGACAGTTTCGCGCTCGTGACACTGATGACTTTTCTTGAGAAGGCGGGCGGCTTCCGGATCAACCCGGCTGACGTGAACCTCGACAACATGGACAGCATCGCGCGCATTCTCGACTATTCGCGACGCGCCGTGCAATGAGCCCGGGCCCGCTGCTCCACGCGGCGGAAGCGTTCGGAACCCCGCTCTACGTCTACGATCTCGACGCGGTCCATCTACGCATCGACACGCTTGAGGATCTGTTCGGATCCCGCTTCGGCATCAGCTACGCGATCAAGGCCAATCCGAATCCGGCGCTTCTGGCCTCGATCGCGCCGAGGCTCTCGACCTTTGACGCGTCGTCCTGGCACGAGGTCGAGCGGGCGCTCGCCGCCGGAATGCCGGCCGGGCAGATCACCTTCTCGGGTCCCGCCAAACGCTCCGGGGAGATCCGCAGCGCCGTCGAGAGTGGCGTGGGCGAACTCGTCGTGGAAAATCTCGACGAGGCCCGACAGGCCGGAGCATTCGCGTCGATGGCGGGGCGACGTCAGGCCGTGCTCCTGCGGATCAATCCCGCCCGCGTGCCGCGCGGCTTCGGGGCGTCGATGGCCGGAACCCCGAGCCAGTTCGGCGTCGACGAGGAGGACATGTTCCCCGCGCTTGACGCGATCATGACGACTCCGGGTCTCGACCTGATCGGGTTCCACATCTATTCCGGCACGAATTGTCGCGACCCTGAGGCCATCGCCGCCAATTTCGGGATCTTCGCCGAGATCTTCCGGGCGGCTCAGGCCCATTGCGGGATCCGCCCGAAACGGCTCGTCTTCGGATCGGGCTTCGGCATCCCGTATCTGCCGGGCGAAGCGGAGTTGGATCATGGCGCCCTGCCCGCGCTGGTCGATCCGATAATCGACGGGCTGCTGGCGGAACCTGCGTTCGCGCAGGCCCGCTGCAATCTCGAGATGGGACGCTGGCTCACGGGACTCGCGGGCTGGCTGCTGACCGGCGTGATCTCGGGCAAGCGGTCCCGCGGTTCGGAAATCCGCGCCTGTGACGCGGGGTTCAACGCCCATCTGGCGGCATGCGGCATGATGGGATCGGTGATCCGTCGCAACTGGGTTTTCGCGAACCTGACCAATCCGAAGGGCGCGCCGGGGATTTGGACGCTGGTCGGACCGCTCTGCACCACGATCGACCGGCTCGCGCTCGACGTGGAACTTCCCGAGGTCCGGCCCGGCGACATCCTGTCGATCGCGGCGTCGGGCGCCTATGGATTGACGGCGTCGCCCACACGGTTCATCTCGCACCCCGAACCGCGCGAGGCGGTGATCGAAGGCGGCGTAGTGCGGGACGCGACGGACACGCGCCCGGCCGTGTCGACCGGTGCGGCGGCCGCCGAATGAACGGCGCGACGGACCGGCATCTGATCCTGGGCTTTCCACGCTCGGGCACGACGCTGCTCTCAAGGCTGATCGACGCGCATCCGGAGATCTCCAGCCCGCCTGAAACCTTCATGTTCTCCTCTGCCGCGCGGTTTCTGGCGGAGCAGTCGGCGGTGGAGGGGCCGCCCATCGGCGTGCTGTCCGGCCTCGCCTTCGCCGGCTTCGAGCCCGAGGAGGTCATGGGACCGCTGCGCGCGCTGCTGTTCGGCTGGCACGAGCGGATCGCGGCGGGGAAGCCGGCCTGGGCGGAAAAGACCGGAACCGACGTCTTCCATCTGGAGACGCTGGAGCCGTTCCTCGCGGGGCACGCGCGGTTCGTCATTCTGATGCGCAATCCGCTCGACGTGATCGCGTCGAACATGGACCTCGCGGCCACCATGGGCGCGCAACTGCCCGAACTTTTCGCCCTGACACGCGGGGTCAACGATCCGCACGAAGGGCTGGCCCGGGCGCTGGCGGACCGGACGGAGGCGCTCGACGCCTTCGTCGATCGCAATTCCGCCGAGTGTCACCGGTTGCGGTACGAGGATCTTCTCACCGATCCCGTGACGGTGCTGACGGACCTTTTCGCGTTCATGGGCCGCCCGACGCCGCCGCGCGCGGTGATCGACGCCGCGTTCACCGGCGAGCGCAAGATCGGTCTGGGAGATTTCCGCATTCACGAGACGTCGGGCCTTGTCGCGCCGGTCAAGGACGGCTGGCGCAAGCGGCTGCCGCGGGCCGCGGCCGCCCGGATCATCCCGATCCTCGCACCCCTGCTGGAGCGCCACGGCTACAAGGTTCCGAAAACGCCCGCGCAACCAGGACGCGAAGACGCCGTGCGGCAATTCACTCTCGCCGCCCGCATGCGCGGTCAGATGCGGCCCCGAGACTAGGGAGCACCGGACATGTCGATCCAGGCCTGGAACAGGTTCGAGCGGATCGCCGCCGCGCGGTGCGGCGCGACCGCGCTGATTCAGGGCTCCCGGCGCATGTCTTTCAATGATCTGCGCCGCGCGGGGCTCCACTGGGCCGCGCGGCTCGACGTGGCGCCGGGCGGACGCGTCGTGGTTTCGGCCGCCAACGGCGCCGCGCCGGCCGCCGCGATCCTCGGGATCTGGCGGCTTGGGGCGATCCCGGTGCTGGTCCATGCGGAGGCGCCAGACAGGCATCTCGCCCATGCGGCCCGCCTGACGGGCGCCGCGTCGGTTCTTGTCGATCCGGACCGGTCAGTGCCGGACGTCGATGCGCAGGTCCTTTGGACGGACAGGACGGATGAGGGCGGTCCGCCGCCGCCGGCGCCGCGCCAATCGGGGGCGGAACCCGCCTCGATTCTGTTCACGTCCGGATCGTCGGGGCCGCCGAAGGGCGTTACCCAGAGTGCCGCGACGCTGATCGACGGCGCGGACCGGGTGGCGGATCTGATGGGCTACGGACGCGGTGATTCGATTCTCTGCGGCGTGCCGTTCGCGTTCGACTATGGCTGGGGGCAGCTTCTCTCGACATTTTTTCGCGGGGTGCCGCTCGTCCTGCCGGAGCGGCGTGACGCGTTCGGTCTCTGTGAGGCGATGGCTCCGCACCGGCCGACGGTGCTCGCGGGCGTGCCGGCGCTGTTCGCCGATCTTCTGGCCGGCATGTCGCCGATCAAGCGGACGGATCGCGGCTCCATCCGCCTGATCACGAGTACCGGGTCGAAGGTACCGGAGCCTGTCTGGAGCGCGCTTGTCGGTACGTTTCCGGACGCCGAGATCGCGCTGAACTATGGCCTGACTGAGACGTATCGCTCCGCCTGTCTGCCGCCGTCGCTGGCGCGGGCGCATCCCGCGTCGGTGGGTTTCGCGCTTCCGGGCGTCGACATCGCCGTCATGCGGCCGGACGGAACCCGCTGCGTCGCGGACGAGGAGGGCGAGATCGTCCATCGCGGCGCGGGCGCGTTTCTCGGCTACTGGGGCGAGCCGGAGCGGACCGCCGCGACGCTGCGCCCCGACCCGCTTTGGACCCATGGAGGGGTCACTGCGCCGACCGTCGTTTTCACCGGTGATCTGGGACGCGTGGATGGCGAGGGGTTGCTCTACGTCCACGGGCGGCGGGACCGTCAGATGAAGTCGATGGGCGTGCGGGTCGCCCCGGACGAGATCGAGGCGCTGCTTCTTGAAAGCGGCCTTCTGACCGAGGTGGCGGTCGCGGCGCGCGCGAACGACACGCTGGGGGACATGATCGTGGCTTTCGTCGTGCTTAATGAGGCGACGTCGGATCTCAAGGCGCTCAAACGCCATGCGCGGGCGGTGATGAGCCCGTACATGCAGCCGCGCGACTGGGTCGTGCTGGACCGGCTGCCGCGCCTGCCGAGCGGCAAGGTGGATTATCCCGCGCTTGAGCGGCAGGCGTGCGGCGAAGTCGCGGCATGAGCGGGGCCGCCGCACGCGGACGCGGTTCCGCGCCCCCGATCCCGCCACCGGCCTGGCGGATCGCGCTCGGCGAGTTCTGGACGGGGTTCTCCGAGCCGTCGCGCATGGCCGCGATGATCCTCGTCGCGGCCTTCGCGGTGTCGGTTGCGGGCGCGTTCCTGTACTTCTCGCCCCGCACGCTGGCGGGACCGCTCGGCGACTATCTTCCACGCTCGGCGCGGGACGCCGAGGGGTTCGTGACGGTTGACGCGCTCAGGCTCGGCGCGGAGGTCACCGACCGGCCGCTGCTCCTCGTGCTTGGACCATCGACCCTCGCGCAGGCGTTCGGGGAACCGCGCGAGGTCGACGCGGCGCTGGCGGGCGCGCCGGGCGGGCCGTGGGAGACCCACATGCTGGTCACGCCGCTCCAGAGCCCGTTCGACCAGATCGCCCTGCTCGAGACCGCGCTCGCGGACCGTCCGCAAGGCGCGCCACCGGTCGTCGTGGCGCTCGGTATGGGCATCCAGCGGTTGGCCTGGACCCCCGAGCGACTGATCGACATGGAGGCGCAGGGCCGGATCGGGCTTCGCTCGGACCAGGTGGATTCCGAGATGGAACGGATCGGCGCCACGCCGCGACCGCGATACGGCAGCTACCTGCTCGACAATTACCGGTTCGTTCTGGTCAACGCCACGGAGGCGTTGGCCCGCCTCGCGCTCGCGCGGCCGGCGCGCAGACAGGTCGCGGCCTACGACAGCGGCGATGTCGTCGCGGACGCGGACCGCGCCCGCGAGACGCTGACCGCCCGGCTTCTGGAGGGACCGCGGAACCGCGATTACTTTTTCGAGCTTCATGCCCGTCTCGCCGCCCGGCTTGCGCAGATCCCGGGCGTCAGTCTCGTGCTGATCGAGGAGCGGCTTTCACCGGCATTGCTGGAGGCCGAGGGGCTCGCCGCGCTGGACGTCTCCGGCCAGACCGAGTTCGCGGCGTTCGCCGCGCGGATCGGCGCGCAGTATTGGCCGGTCATGTCCGACGCGCGGCTGGGCGCGGCCGAGTATCATGACGACCTCCATGTCAGGTCCGGACCTCCGCAGGACCGGGTGCGGGCGGCGTTCGCGGACCGGTTCGCGTCCTACGCGGCCCGCTTGACGGAACCGCCCAGATGAGCGGACAGGACCGCGCGCGGATCTCGAAGGCCCGGCTGGCTGGCAGGATCGCCCAAGGCGTGGTGCTCGGGCTGCTGCTTCTGCCGGCGCTGTTCGAACTGGCGTCGCTCGCCGGAGACATCTCGCCGTTCAAATACCAAGGCTTCTGATCTGCCATGATCCACACGGCGCCATGGTGGCTGTTTCTCGCGTGCGCGCCGGTGATCTATTGGAACCTTCCTTCGGCGTGGCGGTCATGGGCGCTGGGGCTCGGAAGCCTCGCGCTTCTCTCGATCTGGAGTCGCGGCGACCTTCTCGTCATGGTCGTCCTGGCCGCGTTGGTCTTCGCCGGACCGCGCCTCGATCCGGACCGGATGCCCGCGTTACTGGTCCGGGCGGGGCGGTCGACATGGCCCGCGTGGCTGGTCTTCGGCTATTTCGTCTGGTCGAAATATCTGCCTGCGATGGCGCTGGTGATGGGCGGACAGGGCGGATTCCTCGACGTCGCGGTGCCGCTTGGGGTCAGCTATTTCAGCTTCAAGCTTCTGCACTACGCCATCGAGACGAAGCGCGGGAACTTCCCGCCGCACGACGCGGGCGATTTCGTCTCATGGTTGTTTCTGGCGCCGATCTTCACCGCAGGGCCGATCGAGCGTTTCGAGCATTTCCTGGCGGAACGCGAGACGGCGCGGTTCGAAGGCAAGTTCGTGGTCGAAGGCGGGCTGCGGATCACGCAGGGGCTGGTCAAGAAGTTCTTCGTCGGCGTCCTGGTGCTGGAGGCGCAACAGAGGGTCTCCGGCGGTGGCGTCGTCGAACTGCTCGGCGCGCTCGACACCGTCAGTCCGGGCGTGATCTGGGCGTTTCTGGCGCTGACGCTGCTCTACGTCTATCTTGATTTCTCGGCTTATTCGGACATCGCCATCGGATCCTCGCGACTGTTCGGGCTGCGGATCATGGAGAACTTCAACTATCCGTTCCTCGCGACGAGCCTGCAGGGGTTTTGGCAGCGCTGGCACATGACGCTCGCGAACTGGTGCCGGACCTACATCTACATGTCGATGATCGGGCTGACGCGGAACCCCTATGTCGCCGTGATCGCCACCTTCGTCGTGATGGGGCTCTGGCATGCCGCGAGCCCGCACTGGATCGCCTGGGGTCTCTGGCACGGTCTGGGAATGGCGGGCATCCTGGTCTGGCAGCGCTTCGCGATGAAGCGCAGGATCAAGTTCTTCAAGACGCGCGCCGGCGGGGTCGCCGGATGGGCGCTGACAATGGCGTATGTGACGCTGGGCGGCGCGTTCACGCTGCTCCACGGCCGCGAGCCGGTCTTCCAGTCGGTGCGGCTGATCGCGGCGGCGTTCGGGATCGATCTCTGACGTGTCGGATGAAAGGACGTGTACGATGACGAAGACGGGCGCGGAGACGCATGTCGAGCTGGCGCGGACGCTTGCGGAACGTTGCGGCGCGCGTCCATCGCCGGGTGGCGAGAAGGCCTTCGCCGACGCGATTCTGGCGCGGATGCGGGCCGACGGGCTTCTGTCGGTGGTGGTGCCGGAGACGTTCGGCGGGCCTGGGTTGGGCGTGGGTGACGTGGCGCGGATCACCTTCGAGATCGCGCGGCATTCGGGGTCGGCGGGTCTGATCTACGCGATGCACATGAGCCAGGCGCTCAGCGTGGTCCGACATGGAAGCGGGCCGTTTTTCGAGGACTTCCAGCGGCGCATGGTCAGGGATGCGATGCTCATCGCGTCGGGCACGTCGGAAAAAGGCGTTGGCGGCGACATCTTCGGCTCGATCTGCACCGTCGAGGCGACGGACGCTCCGGGCGTGCTCACCGTGTCGAAGGAAAGCCCGAACATCTCGTATATCGACCACGCCGACGCGATCCTCGTCTCGGCGAACAGGATGGACGCCAAGGGTCGCAAGCGTCAGGTCCTGATCGCGGCGGAGGCGTCCGACACCGAATTCAGCGCCACGCGCGAGGCGCAGTTCATGGGGATGCGCGGCATCCTCAACAAGCCCTGGGCCCTGACGGCCCGTTTTCCCGAGGCGGCGATCCTCGACGACCATTTCCCCGCCATCGCGCGCGCCACGATGACCCCGTCGATCCAGATCTTCTGGGCGGCGCTCTGGTCGGGGATCGCCGCCACGGCGCTCGACCGCGCCAAGCTCTTCGTCACGCGCGAGATGTCGGATGACGGCGAGGTCACGCCGGTGGTGCGCCACGAGTTGACGCGGCTCGTGGACCGCCACTACGCGATGAACGCGATCATCCGCGACGCCATCGGCGAATATGAGAAAGGCGGGGCCGGCGGCATGGAGTTCGGACCCGCCGCGCGCATCAACCGGGTCAAGGTCGTCTGCTCGCGGCTTCTCAACGAGATCTGTCTCGGCGCGCTCGGCATCATCGGCATCCGGGGTTACGCCACGGGCGGACCGTACTCGCTGGCCGAGCCGCTGGCGGACGCTCTCTCGGCGCCGATCATGGTGTCGAACTACCGCCTGTCGATGAACAACGCCAAGATCGAGGGGTTCGTCGAGGAGACCCTCTGACGCGACCGCTTGACCCGCCCCGGCGGCGCCTGCGAATGTCGGTGAATGACCCTGATCGCCGACATCGTCCCGGCGCCTGGCGTTCTGATCGCGAGGGGCGTTTGCCGCCACATGCGCGCGCTCGGCTTCGCGACCGTCACCGAGTTCGTGCCGGTGCGGGGTCTGCGGGTCGACGTGATCGCGATGGGACCCAAAGGCGAGATCTGGATCGTGGAGTGCAAATCGAGCCGCGCCGATTTCACATCCGACCGCAAGTGGACCGGCTACCTCGAATGGAGCGACCGGTTTTTCTTCGCGGTCGATGCGGACTTCCCCGTTGAAATCCTTCCGGACGATGCGGGCGTTATCCTCGCCGACGCCTACGACGCCGAGATCGCGCGTCTGCCAGAGACGACGCCGCTCGCCGGCGCACGCCGAACGGCGCTGATCCGATCCTTCGCCCGGGTCGCGGCCACGCGGCTCGGGCGGTTTACCGACCCCGACGCGCCGCTTTGAAGACGGCATTTTTCAGGACGAGAAGATGGATGACGCGCTGAATCGACGCCATGAGACCGGAATCGCCATCGCGCGTGATGCGGGAGCCCTCGCCTTGCGGCATTTCAAGTCGTTCGGATCGCTCGCCATCGAAAAGAAGGGCCATCAGGATCTGGTCTCGGAAGCGGACCGCGAGGTCGAGTTGGCCGTCCGCGCGGCCTTGTCCAAGGCGTTTCCCGACGATTCCATCGTCGGCGAGGAACACGCGCCGGTCGAAGGGAAGAGCGGCTGGACATGGGTGATCGACCCCATCGACGGCACCGCCAATTTCGTGCGCGGCATCCCGGCCTGGACCGTGGTGCTGGCCTGCGTCCGAGGCGGGCAGACGCGGGTCGGGATCATCCACGATCCGGTCCACGACGAGACCCATCACGCGCGCGAGGGTGGTGGCGCGTTTCTCGACGATCAGCCGATCCGCTGCGCGCCGGACGCGCGGCTGACGGACGGATCGGTGGGCGTCGGGTTCTCGGGTCGGACGCGGGCGGAGGACGTGGCCCGGCTCATCGACGGGCTTTTGGCGGAGGGCGGTGTGTTCCTGCGCAACGCGTCGGGCGCGCTCTCGCTCGCCTACGTGTCGAGCGGACGGCTGCTCGGCTACGCGGAATCGCACATGAACGCGTGGGATTGCCTCGCGGGGCAACTTCTGGTGGCGGAGGCGGGCGGCATGATCGAGGCGCAGGACGCGGATGCCATGATCCGCGACGGCGGCCGGGTGGTCGTGGGCGCGGGCGGCGTGTTCGCCGATCTGGTCCGGTTGGCCGACGCCGCGTTCAGCGACTGAGCCGGGGTCACTCCGCCCGGCCCGGCGCAGGTTCGGAGCCACCGGGGAGCAATCCGCCCATCAACGGTCGCGAAATCCACTGCTTCGCCGCAAGCGCGACAAGGAGCCAGGTGAAGAACGCCACCGCGAAGCCCTGACGATAGAGCCCGATCCAGACCGTCACGCCAGGCCGCTTCAGCGCCTGGAGCAGCGAATTGAGCGCGAAGAGCGCGAGGTAGACCGGCAGGATGAACCCGTCGACATGGAGGTAGTCCGCGCCAAGCACGATCACTTCCGGATCGTCGGTAAAGAGACCCATCATGGGCCGGGCCATCACCCGGAGGAGCACGGCGCCGGCGACCATCATCAGTGAGCCGGCCTTGAGACAGAACCACAGGGCCTCGCGCGTCCGGTCGAAATCCCGCGCGCCGTAGCGCTGGGCCGCGATGGGGAGCGGCGCGCCGGTCAGGCCCAACCCCGGCAGCAGGATCAAGATCATCATGGCGAAGGTCGAGGGCAGCGCCTGACCGGTGAACTCCCGGAAATCCACGATCCGCGGCCGCCATTGCGCCGGCGCCTCGTGCGCCATCATCGACGACCGCGAGACCTGCAGGAGGAGGCAGGCCATCACGCCGGTCTGGCTCACGACGGTCGAAAGCGCGATGCCGTCAAACCCGAGCCCCTCCATCACGCCCGGAATGCCGAAGATGAAGAGCGGATTGAGCGTGACGTTGGCGAAGAACGCGGCGATCTGCGCGCGTTTCATCGAGTCCGTGTCACCCAGCGCGCTGAGGATCCCGTTCGCCGTGAAGCCGAGCAGGAACGGCCCGGTCGCGAACAGGATCAGGTTCATGTAGGCGTTCGCCGCGTCACGGGCCGGGCCCGGCTCCGAGATGACGGCCAGAAGCGCGGGACTGCCCCGGATGCCGACGATGCCAAGAGCGGCCGAAACCAACGCGCCATATGCGAGACCCTGGCCTCCGGTGCGCTTGGCGGCGTCGAGATCGTCGGAGCCGAGCGCGTTCCCGATAAGCGCCCCCATCGCGCTTCCGAGCCCGACGCCGAACGCCACGAGGATGAAGAAGACCTGAAACGTGATCGCGAGCCCCGCCTGCTCGCCCGTCGACAGCAGGCCCGCGAAGTGGACATCGACGACGTTGTAGAGCGTCGCGAACACCATGCCGATGCGGCGGGAACCGCGAGCGCGTGGAAATGCCCCGGCATGGATCCCGTCCGCAGGTCGCGCCTGCTCTGCATCCTGCCATCCTTCGGGTCGGCTTCGCGACGCGCCGCCGCCGGCCAGACCGGAGCGCCGCGACTTCGGCGCTACACGGTTCCGGGTCGGCAGTACAAGCGTGACATCCGCGCGCCCGCACGGGCGCGTTTGCCTCTTGTCATGTTCAGGGCACTCCCTGTATAGAGCCTTTCATGGACGCGGGCGTAGCTCAGGGGTAGAGCATAACCTTGCCAAGGTTAGGGTCGTGAGTTCGAATCTCATCGCCCGCTCCAAGGAAATCAACGACTTATCAGAAATGACGGGCCGCCTCAGGGCGGCCCGTTCCGTTTCCCGTTCCGATACGATGAATTTCGCGGTGGAGAGCGGACCGTTCTCACCCGGTTCCGCGACGAGCTTCTCAACAGCGAGATATTCTTCTCGCTCCGCGAGGCCCGGATCCTGATCGAACAGTGGCACCGCCACTACAACACGGTCAGGCCGCGCAGCGCCCTCGGATACCGGCCGCCGGCTCCGGAAAGCTTCATCCCAATGGACCGGAGACCGACCATGCACTAACAATTCAACCGGACCACTCGATGGGGGCAGTCCACGAGGGGTAGTCATCCAAGCGACGCGACGGATAGGGAGTGGGCGAAAGCCGTCTCCGGTTTCTGCGCATGTCCGCGGGCACATTCCACGATGGCCCGAAACATGTAAGCATCCACCAACTGCCTTGGATTTGGCGCATTTGCGGGGATTCTTCTTATGCACAATGCCTTTGCACCAATGATATCCGGTTCGATCATCCGCAGCCGAAGACACGGCTCCGGGCAAGCAAGGCTTGATCGCGTGGCCTCGTCAGGCGATTTTGCGGTCGAGGCCGCCAAGGGAATGTCGGGTAAAAGCGCCAGAGCCTGAAACGCGATGGCTGCTGGTTGAACTGCCGTACATTCGACCACGTTGGCGAGTCTTTTTTGATGGGGGCCAATTTGTTCAGGATCGCGATCTTCGTTTTTGCTTCTTTGTTTTTGTCTGCCTGCAATCTGGAATCGGATAAGCCACTTCTGGAAGTCTCGCAGGGCCAGCGCCTTTTGGGCGAAACAGCTTAGCGCGTCGGCCATGGAATAGTGCAGGATCACCGGGATCACGGCCGCCTTCAGGCTGGCCGCGCCCTCGACCGGCAGGTCCACCGGGCGCGGCGCTTCTGCCTCGATCCAGTCGCAAAGCCCACCCAGCGTGCGGTCGGCGGCGAGGGCCGCGCCGATGCTGGCAGTCAGCGTGTCGAAGGCGGCGTCACGGTCGGCACCCTGCACGACCGCCTCGATCTCGGCGCGGTGCTGGTAGTGGTAGCGTAGGGGCGACATTGTGACTGCCGGCTCCCCCGGCTCGCCGTCGCGCAGGATCAGCAGGCCAGCGGTCGGAACGCGTTCGGGCACGACTTCACCCCGCAGAGCTGTGGCGGGCAGCGCCGAGAGCCGCGCGTGCAGCGCGGTGAGGATGGTTTCGCGGGGGGTGGGCAAAGCAGGCCTATCCGTCTCCATGGTCCCGGGTTTGATCCTGTCGCGCGGGACGGGCGTAGGGTACGGTGTACCTTGCAGCCAGTCCGGAGGCAGGCGTGATGCAGTTACGGGCGAGCCTCGCCAAGATGGCAAAATATCTGGGCATCGCCCTTCTGGCCGTGTCCGTGCTCAGCTTTGCGTCCTACTCCCTGCGCTTCGGACTTCGCGGGATGGGCATCGATCTGTCCGAGGAGACCTATATCTACACGCCCGATGGGACCTTCACGAACATTGCCATCTTCTCGCACATGATCCTGGGCGCTGCGGCCGTGGTCCTCGTGCCGATGCAGTTGGTCGGCTTGCAGTTACCCATAAGTCGTGTGGCGAATTGAATCACCGACCAGACTTGGCCTTGCCCGGAAACAAGCATTCATGATTCGTCAGGTTGCACCGAATGATTGAGGTGCAGGCATGGGACAGGGTTGGGTGGAAACGGAAACCGCCGGGTGTGATTTGGGTGACGGCCGGCTGAACCGGCGCCTCGGGACAATGCTCGAGGCCCTCGGGGAGCGGCCTGGGAAGTCGCTGCCGACGGCGTTTCAGGACTGGTCGAACACCAAGGCCGCCTACCGCTTCTTTTCAAACGGAAATGTCAGCGAAGACAAGATCCTCGAGGGCCATTTCGCCGCCTCGGCCCTGCGCATCCGGGCAACCGACGGTCCCATCCTGATCCTGCAGGACACTACGGAATTCTCCTTCAAGCGCTCGGCTCCAGAGAAGATCGGGTTCACGAAGGTGTCGACCGGGCGCAAGTTGAAGGACGGTCGTTACCAGAAGCATGCGGTCTGCGGGCTCCTGATGCATGCCAGCCTCGCGATCACGCCGGAGGGGCTGCCGCTCGGCCTGACGGCGGCCAAGTTCCGGTCGCGCGCCAAGTTCAAAGGGACCGCCGCGCTCAAGCGCAAGATCAATCCGACCCGGGTGCCGATCGAGCAGAAAGAAAGCATACGCTGGCTCGACAATCTGCGCCTGTCCACCGAGCCGGCAGGCGTGCCGGAACGTTGCGTGCATGTCGGCGACCGGGAAAGCGACATCTGCGAACTCTACTGCCTGGCCGAGGAACTCGGAACGAGGTTCCTGGTCCGCAGCTGCGTCGACCGCCTTGCGGAGGATGGCGGCACGACCATTGCCAAGGTGATGGCGCAGGTGCAGTCCAGCGGCACCCACGAGGTCCGGTTCCGCGACGTACAGGGCAATGACCATCGTGCCGTGCCATCGGTCCGGCACGCCACGAACAACTGTTTGGCAATACGGTGGTCCGCTTCGAGCCGTTGTTGCCCAATCGTCGCTGTCCGGCGAACGCCTAGTTCGAAATCAAATGGCAGTTTCAAGTAGTTCTGGGGGCTGCAAGCCTGTATCAGATAGATCATGCTCTTGAGGGCCCCATCGAATGCGTATCGTAGTCGCTCGGCTCCAGCCCGATCGACTCGACCCGGAGGCGGAAGAGCCGCGCTTCTGTCCGACGATCCGCCCCTTGTTCCACGCAGGTCGGCACGGGCGGATGGCCGGAAGGTTTGCAACAGGCATGATGGATCCTCCGTCCACCCCTGCCAACCTTAGCGCCGATACCGCGTCGGCGATTCAGCATTCAGCATCGCGCCCGGCGTCCGCGGCGAAAGTCCGGATCGAGCCCTGAACGACCGGTATGGCTGAAAACACTTCTAACAGGCACCGGACAGATCTGTTACGTTGGATGCATGAGAGCGCGGAAAAGGATGCCAACGCTCCCTCGCTCTCGAACATGCGATGGGGGGCCTGCCCGACGACCAAGGTGCGGAATACCTGACCGAGCGCAATGACGGCCAATTCTACACAGCGACAGCGGCGTTGGCCGATTTTGCCGCTGGATCAACCCGACCAACAGACCTCTGGATCGGGTAAACCTCGAAGTGCGCGCACTGGCGCTGATCTATTTCGGTGCGCCGACGCATGATAGCTGAAATCGACCGGGCGTTCCTGTCGTCGCCTGCAAAGGGAGAAGAAATGCCTGGGTTCGTCATATTTCTGCTGGCGCTCTTGCCGATCGCGACGGTGTTCATACTCCTCGTCGTGCTCGCCCGCTCCGCCAAATTCTCGATGCTCGTCGCCTATGTTGTCACGGCGCTCACCGCGCTCCTGGTCTGGGGTACGGAGCCCGCCAAGGTGCTGGGCGCCACGGTCAACGGCGTGGTCACTGCCACCAGCCTGCTCTACATCGTCTTCGGTGCGATCATGATGCTCTACACGCTTGAGGAAAGCGGCGGCATCCGGTCGATCCGCAGTGGATTCACCCGCATCTCGCCCGACCGCCGCGTGCAGGCGATCATCATCGCCTGGCTCTTTGGCTCGCTGATCGAGGGGGCGTCGGGCTTCGGCACCCCGGCGGCAATCGCGGCGCCCTTGCTGGTGGCGATCGGTTTCCCGGCGATGGCAGCGGTCATGGTGACCCTTATCATCCAGAGCACGCCGGTTTCCTTCGGTGCCGTGGGCACCCCGATCCTGGTCGGCGTGCAGACCGGTCTGTCGGGGCAAGAGCTTGTCGACACGATGATCGCGCCCATGCCTTTCTTCGAGTATCTGCTTGGCATTGCGACCAAGGTGGCGATGATCCACGGCCTGATCGGCTTCCTGATCCCGCTTATTCTGGTTGGAATGTTGACCCGGTTCTTCGGTGCGAAACGATCGTTCACCGAGGGCTTCGCGATCTGGAAATTCGCGCTTTTCGCGGGCCTCGCGTTCACGGTGCCCTATTATCTGATCGCCTCTCTTCTCGGCCCGGAATTCCCGTCGCTGGTCGGTGGGATCATCGGACTGTTGATTGTTATTCCGGCGACCCAGCGCGGCTTCCTGATCCCGAAGGAAACATTCGATTTTCCCGCCCGCGACAAATGGGATCCGGGCTGGGTCGGCAAACTCGACGACCTGGAGGATCACCACCGCGATTCACCGAACATGGCACTGTTGAAGGCCTGGGCACCCTATGTCTTCGTGGTCGTGCTGCTTGTCCTTACCCGGACCATTGCGCCGGTGAAGGCTTGGCTGACCTCGCCCGCGACCACAATCGCCTTTGAGGATCTGTTCGGGTCGGGCATCACTTCGAAAGTTCAGGTCCTCTACCTGCCGGGCACCGTTCTGATCCTCGCCTCGCTCTTCACCTTCTTTTTGCACAAGATGTCTGCGAAGGATTACGGGCGTGCGCTGAAATCGTCGGGATCCACCATGATAGCCGCCGCCCCGGCACTTCTGCTCGCGGTGCCGATGGTGCAGGTATTCCTGAACTCTGCATCGGAGCGCCTCGCCAGCATGCCGATCGTCTTGGCCGAGGGCATGTCGGCGGCCACCGGAGAGGCCTGGCCGCTCTTCGCGCCGCTGATCGGGGCGATGGGTGCGTTCATCGCCGGGTCGAATACTATCTCGAACATGATGTTTTCGCTGTTCCAGTTCTCGACGGCGGAGCAGATCGGACTGGGATCGGCGGGCGCAGCGATCGTCGTCGCCGCACAGGCGGTCGGCGGCGCTGCAGGCAACATGATCTGCGTCCACAATGTCGTCGCGGCGTCCGCCACGGTCGGCCTTGTGGACCGTGAGGGTGAGATCATACGCAAGGTTCTGATCCCGTTAGGCTACTATGTCGTGCAGGGCGGTCTGATCGCCACGGCTCTGATTGCCGGCGGGTTCAATCTTTGGTGGATCGCGGCGATTGTCTGGGCGGCCGGCGTGCTGGGCGTCATGGCGATGAGCGGCGGCCAGGCGGGCGGCACGGCGAAACGCGAGCATGCGGCGCGTTCATGACAGAGGCATCCCGCCCCCGCGTCGGCCTTTTCGTCACCTGCCTGGTCGATGCGATGCGGCCCGAGATCGGCTTTGCCGCCATCCGGCTCCTCGAAGATGCCGGGTGCGACGTCGAGGTGCCAACGCAGCAGACATGCTGCGGCCAGCCCGCCTACAACAGCGGGGACGACGCGAACACGGCATCTGTGGCCCGGCAGGTGATCGCGGCGTTCGAGCCGTTCGACTATCTGATCGTGCCCTCGGGTTCCTGCGCCGGAACGATCCGGCACGGCTATCCCGCCCTGCTCGCGTCGGATGGCGAATGGGGGCCACGAGCAGCCCGCCTTGCGGAAAAGACGCACGAGATCACGAGCTTTCTGGTCGATATCCGCAGATATGTCCCGGACGGCCTGCGGCTGGAGGCCAGCGCCGCCTATCACGACAGCTGCGCAGGCCTGCGGGAGCTTGGCATCCACGACCAGCCCCGCCAGCTTCTGGCAGCCGTCGATGGTCTCGAGATGCGTCCGCTCGAAGGCAACAACGTCTGTTGCGGCTTCGGCGGCACCTTCTGCGTCAAGTATCCGGCGATCTCGAACGCCATTGTCGGCGAGAAGGCGGACGCCGTTGAACGGAGCGGGGCCGACATACTGCTCGCCGGCGACCTCGGGTGTCTGATGAACATGGCGGGCAAGCTCAACCGGCGCGGATCGAAGGTGCGCTGTTTCCACACCATCGAGATCCTCGCCGGCGGCGGCGACGGACCGGCCATCGGAGAAAAGCCATGACCGCCGCCGCAGGGCCCGGCTTCAAGGCCCGCAGCGATGCCGCACTCGCCGACGCCACTTTGAAGATCGCGATCGACCGCACCACCGGCACCGCCGAGCGCAAGCGCGCGGCAGCGCTGGCCAATTTTCCCGAATACGACGCGGCGCGGTCCCGCGGCAGGGCGATCAAGGACCATGTGATCGCCAATCTCGACCACTACCTCGAGACGTTCGAACGCAACGCCACCGCGTCGGGCGCCAAGGTCCACTGGGCCGCCACCGACACTGAGGCCTGCGACATCGTCATCCGCCTGTGCCGAGAGGCCGGTGCGAAACGAGTCACGCGCTCGAAATCCATGTTGGGAGAAGAGATCGGCCTGCCCGACGCGCTCGGCTCGGCCGGGATCGAGCGGGTCGAGACCGACCTTGCCGAACACATCATCCAGCTGGCCGGTGAGCATCCCTCGCATATCGTCTGGCCGGCGATGCACCGCACCCGCGAACAGGTGGCGGAACTCTTCAACGCCAATCACAAGCCACCCCCAGCCGATGACGATGCGGCCTCTATGGTCCAGAGCGCCCGCCGTGTGCTGCGCGAGAAGTTCCTGAGCGCAGATGTCGGCATTTCCGGCGCCAACTTCCTGATCGCGGACACGGGTGCGACCTGCACCGTCACCAACGAGGGCAACGCCGAACTGACAACGACACCTCCGCGCGTCCATATCGTGACCGCGGGCATCGAAAAGCTGGTCCCGAGCACGTCGCACGCCATGGCGCTGCTCCGGCTTCTGGTGCGCTCCGCCACCGGGGGGGAGCTGACCCAGTACACCACGTTTCACTGCGGCCCGAAGCGGGCAGGCGACGCCGACGGCCCCGAGGAGATGCACATCGTCCTGGTGGACAACGGACGCTCGGACATGATCGCCGACGAGTTCCGCGATATGCTGCGCTGCATCCGATGCGGCGCCTGCATGAACCACTGCGTCGTCTATCGTCAGATCGGCGGCCACGCCTATGGCGGCACCTATCCCGGCCCGATGGGCGCCGTGCTGACGCCAGTGCTCGACGGGCTGGCGCCGTCCCGTGACCTGCCCTTAGCCTGCACCATGAACGGCCGCTGCGCCGAGGTCTGCCCCGTCGAGATCCCGCTGCCAACGCTGCTGCGTGCCTGGCGGAGCCGAAGCTGGCGCGAGGGGCTGGAGGGAGCGACGATGCGTGCAGGCGTCGGGGCCTGGGCGAGCCTCGCCCGTCGGCCCCGCCTCTATCGCGTGGCGAGCGGGATCGGCGTGCGCGCACTGCGTCTTCTGGGTCGCAACGGGTGGATCGGATCGCTGCCGTTCGCCGGCGGCTGGACCCAGCACCGCGACCTTCCCAGTCCCACTGGGAGCACCTTCATGGAGCGCTACAAGGCCCAGGGCGGCACGCGACCGGAGGATCGAAGATGAGTGCGCGCGACAGCATCCTGTCGGCCGTGCGTGCGGGTCTTGGCGGGAGCCCGAACGACCCTGCTGCGATCGCCGCCGAGGCCGCAGTGCTCTTGGCTAAGCTCGAGACGATCCGCCCGCCCCTAGTCGCTGCGACACTGGTCGCTGCGTTCTGCGAAAAGTCCGAGGCTCTTGGGACCACGCTGGACCGGATCGGGAGCATCGACGAGGTTCCCGTGGCCGTCGGGCGTTATCTGGACAGCAAAGGGCTGTCAGCCGAGATCGCCGTCGAGCCCGCCGAGGTTTTCCGCGATCTGGACTGGGGAGAGGTCCGAACGCATGCCGCCGTGGCACCGGATGAGCCTGCCGCCCTGGGGTTCGCACGCTACGGTATCGCCGAGAGCGGCACGCTTGTCATTCATTCCGGCAAAGAGACGCCGATTTTGCTAGCATTCCTGCCATTGCATCACATCGCGGTCCTGCGCACGGCCACCATACTTTCCCATCTGGAGGATTACGCCGCCTTGGTCGGTGGGCCCGAAACCTCGCCTCGCAATGCGATCCTCATCACAGGCCCCAGCGGGACGACCGACATTGAGGGAAGCTACGTCCGTGGAGCGCATGGCCCCGGATTTGTGCACGTGCTTCTCGTCGATGATGTATGAAACGTCTTTCGGACATTCGGCCAAGACGCCCGCCGACCGGCGGTGATGGGCGAGCGGAGCAAAGCACGACGGTCTGATAGAAATCGAATGCGGCCACTGGCGTTGCCGCGGTGAGCGACGGGAAGGTCCGGATACTGTTGAAAAAAGTCGGCAATCGAAGCGTTCTGACCAGCATCCAAAGCGAGCCGATTGCCAGTCCCGCTCATGCGGGGGCTGGCACGGGCACCAACTTGGCCAGTTTGCGGAGGTTCTGGGCGGTTGCTGCGAGCTGGAATTGCTCTGTTGCGCCTTTGGGTCCACGCAGTCGCATCATTCGCAGTCCGATGTATCGCTTCAGATGGGCAAACAGCATCTCGACCTTTCGCCTTTGCATGAACGAGGTCATGTAGGCGTCGGTTTTGCGGATGTCGCGGGCGATGTCTCTTGCTGCTTCGTGAACGGATCGGAGCACTTTCCTCGCAGGTTGGGTCGGACAGCATTGCGCTTTCAGGTGGCAGGTTTCGCAATCCTGTTTGCGCGCCCTGTAGCGGATCAAGCCATCCTTGCTGACATTCGTGGGGCGCGGCTTCGAGAATTTACGGCGGGACGTCTCGAGCGTATTTCCGGCAGGGCACGTATACCTGTCGGCGGTCGTATCGTAGGCGAAGTCCTCCCGCGAGAAGGTGCCGTCGGTGCGTTTCGATTTGTCCCAGACCGGGATGTGAGGTGCGATCTTGCGGTCCTCGACCAGCCATCCCAGCATCTCGGCCGATCCGTAGCCTGTATCGCCGACCAGCTTGCCAGGTTTGATGCCGAACCGTGCCTGCACCCGGTCGATCATGTCCCGCGCGGCACGCGCCTCCGCTGGCCGGATCGGAGCTGTGGGTTCGACATCCACGATGACGGCATTGTCCAGATCCACCAGATAATTGGTGGAATAGGCAAAGTAGGCGGCACCGCCATCGGCACCCGTCCAGCGCGCGGCCGGGTCCACCGGCGAGACGTATTTGGGAATGGCGTCGGTTGCTGCGCCGAAGGCGTTCGCAAGCTCACCGTCGAGTGTTTCAAGATATTCGTCCACGGCGCGGGACGTGAGGTCCGGCGGCAGGCCTTCCTTGCTGTCGACGCCGCGTGTCTGATTGGCATTCGCCGGGATCAGGCTGGCATCGACGCCGAAGCTGTGACCGCCGACCAAACCTTCATCCATGCAGCGTTGCAGGACGGTCTCGAACAGATGCCGGAACAGCCCGCTCTCGCGAAAGCGGCCGTGGCGGTTCTTGGAGAATGTCGAATGATCGGGCACCGCATCGGTCAGATCGAGCCTGCAAAACCACCGATACGCCAG
Source organism: uncultured Alphaproteobacteria bacterium (assembly GCA_963698685.1). Classification (GTDB taxonomy): domain Bacteria; phylum Pseudomonadota; class Alphaproteobacteria; order Rhodobacterales; family Rhodobacteraceae; genus Amaricoccus. Next base: position 71,952 of record CAVORV010000018.1, on the reverse strand, counting down.
ATTGACATGGACCTCTTCGCAGAGCCGCCGCTCGGACCGGATGCCCATGCAATAGCCCAGCAGCAACATGCGGATCATCAGTTCGGGATCGATCGACGGGCGGCCGCCAGAGCTGTAGAAAGGTGCCAGCAGCGGCCGCACATGAGACAGATCGAGGAACCGGTCGATACCGCGCACCGGGTGATCCAGAGGCACGAATCCTTCAATCGAGAACTCGTAAAACAGCGCGCCCTGCGCGACTTGCCTTGGCCCCATCATCGCGATGCCCTCCACTCTCAGAACGAGTGAATCAAAGCCCCGAACGCCAAGCAACGGACTTTTTCAACAGTATCTCCGCAGAGCGAACCTCGCGTGCGCCACCATGTGGCGTCCGCGATGAATGACTGGTTTCGAGAGGCGGTCTGGGCGTTGGTGAAAGTCCGCTCGGGGCCGTTCGCGTCGGTTGAAGCTGACCCTGCGAAGGACCGGAAAGTTGGAGGTTTTTCGATGCGGGCCGCGGCGTGACGACGGCGGCCTGCGTGGTGGCGGCCCGCGTTGGAAAACCTGACAAGGAGGAAGCCGCGGGGGTCTGGCCGTGCCTTATGGGGAAAGCGGCACGGCGTTCTTGTTGGCATTGTCGAAGCGCCGCGTCGCAAGGCGGCGTTCGGGCTCTTTCCCGCGGTTCGCGGAGGGCTTCCATAGTCGGCGGACGGTCAACGGGGACGCTGCGTTGGCGCCGTTTCGGCTGTGGAGACTGACCGTCGCACGGCGTCCCTGTTTCCGGAACGGGGGGTTGATCCGGATCGGGGTTGTCGAAGGGGATGGCCCTGTCATCATGCGGCGGCCTTTCGGGGTGGGGCGCGGGTCAGGGGGCGCTCGCCGCGCCGGAAGGTTTCGATGATGCGCATCGCGCCGCCGCAATCGGGGCATGGCTCCCTGAGGGTGAGGTGCGGGGCCGGATCGGTGTCTGTCGCTTCGGTTGATGCGGGCGGCGCGGCGCCGAGCAGCTTGCGGATCGTCTCGACGTTGCGCTTGCGGCCGGCACTGGCGAGCAAGCCGTAGTGACGGATACGGTGGAAGCCGTCCGGCAGGACGTGGATCAGGAAGCGGCGGATGAACTCGCGCGTCGCCAGACGCATGACTTTTTGGCGGTCACCGGACTTGATGCGGTAGTCCTTCCAGCGGAACGCGACGGTCTCGGCGTCCGCGCTGATCAAGCGGTTGTTCGAGATCGCGACCCGGTGGGTGTAGCGGCTCAGATAGGCCAGCACCGCTTCGGGGCCGCCGAAGGGCGGTTTGGCGCACACCACCCATTCCGACTTGCGCAGTGGCGCAAGCCAGGCGGCGAAAGCCTCGGCATCCGCCAGGCCCTCGAGGTCGCCGAAGAACGCCAGCTTGCCTGTGCCGTGCAGCGCCGACAGCCCTTCCAGGAACAATCGTCTGAACAGCCGGGACAGAACCCGGACCGGGAGAAAGAACCCGGGGCGACAGGGCACCCACAGGGTGTCGCCCGACGACAGGCCCCCGCCCGGCACGATCATGTGGACGTGCGGATGGTGGGTCAGCGCGGAGCCCCAGGTATGCAGGACGCTCGTCATACCGATGCGGACCCCGAGGCGGCGGGGATCGGCGGCGATGGTCGTCACGGTCTCGGCCGAGGCGCGGAACAGCAGCCCGTAGACCTCGCGCTTGTTCCAATGGGCGATCCTGGCGACCTCCGCCGGCAGGGTGAAGACCACGTGGAAATACTCCACCGGCAACAGATCTTCCGCCCGCGCCGCCATCCAGTCGCGCGCCGCAGGGCCTTGGCACTTGGGGCAGTGCCGGTTCTTGCAAGAGTTGTAGGCGACGTGCTGATGACCGCACTTCGAGCACGCGGCGACATGCCCGCCGAGCACCTCGGTGCGGCAGGCCTCGATGGCTGACATCACCCTGAGTTGAGGCCGGCCGACATGCCCCGCGTTGGCCCGCCGCCATGCGGGACCGTGGGCGCGGAAGATGTCGGCGACCTCCAGCCTCGGCCGGACCACCCCCCGGCGGAACTACTCCGGCCCAGGTCTCGGCCCTTCGTCACGTTCCCCGAAGCGGGACAGCGCCTCGAACGGGCTGACCGTGTCGCGGATCATACGTGTCGCGACATGGGCGTATTGCTGGGTCGTCGTCACCCTGGCATGGCCCAGCAGAACCTGGATCACCCGCACATCCGTGTTCGCCTCCAGAAGGTGGGTCGCGAAGCTGTGGCGGAGCGTATGCAGGGTGGACGGTCCGGCGAGGCCCGCCAACTGCTTGGCGGTCAGGAAAGCCCGGCTCAACTGACGCGGTGAGATCGGACTTATCCGAGGCTTGCCGGGAAAAAGCCAGCCTGCGGGGCGGGCCTCACGCCAATAGGCGCGCAACAGCTCCAGAAGCCCGGGCGACAGCATGACCTTGCGGTCCTTGCGCCCCTTGCCTTGCTCGACATGGATCAGCATCCGGTCGCTGTCGATGTCGCACACCTTGAGCATGCAGACCTCCGATGCGCGCAGGCCGGCCCCATACGAGATGCTGAGGGCGGCCCGGTACTTGAGCCCGGGCCCCGGAGCGGCGGCCAGTACCTCGGACACGTCCTGGACGCTCAGCACGACGGGCAGTCTCCGCGGCTGGCGCCGGAACCGCATGTGCTTGTGCATCTCCTCCTTCCCGCACGTCGTGCCGAAAAGGAACCGCAGCGCCATGATGCGGGCGTTGAAGGTCGGCGGCGTGACGCCGGCCTCGGTCATGTGAAGCTGATAGGCGCGAAGGTCCTCGGGCGTCGCCGTGTCCGGCGAGCGCCCCAAGAACCCGGCGAAATCCTTGATCGCCCGGATATGGGCCTTCCGGGCTTTCTCGCCCATCCCGCGAATACGCATGTCGTCGATCATCCGCGCGCGCAGCGGCGTGGTCTTCTCCTCCATGGGAACCTCCTGTCTGACGATTGAGAAGGACCCAATCGTCAGGCCGAAGAGCCCGGTCCGAAAAGCGCCGCGATCAGATCAGCGCCAAACAATCGCAGCAAGCGCCCTGCCGCGAGAGCGGCTTAGTCCTTGTCCGCAACCCGGTCGTTCAACGTGGGAGTACACCGCTGTTCCCGACAGAATTGGTCAGATGACGGCAGGGAGCCCGAAGTGGTCGAATTGAAATCGCGGCCGTCGCTCATGCAACGGACCATTCGCCTTGGCCAATCTGATCGCCACGCTGCAACTCGGCGCATGCGGGATCTCCGCTTGCGACGGCCGGCTTGCGGGCCAGACCCATGTAGAGGATCGCCGTCACCGGCAGCGGCCCGAAGGTCAGGTCGAGCCGCCGGTCGACGCCGCGCGGGCCGAGCCCGGTCGTCGGTCCCGGAACGAGACCCGCGCGCTGCATCGCGTCGCGAAGCTCGCGGGGCTTGATGAACATCGCGGGATCGTGCGTGCCGCGCGGCAGGAGGCGAAGCACGTCCTCGGCCAGGGTGATCGTGACGAAGCGCGCGAACGTGTTGCGATTGATCGTGTCGAACAGGAACAGCCCGCCTGGACGCAGGACGCGGGCGACCTCGGCAAGCACCTTTTGGAGATCGGCGACGTGTTCCAGCACGTCGACGCACACCACGGCGTCGAAGGCGGAGGCGTCGTAGGGCAGCGCCTCGCCCACCCCGACGTCATAGACGACGCCGAGGCCCCCGGCGTCGGCATGGCGGCGTGCGGCCTCGACCGCGTCGGCGGCAGGATCGATCCCCGTGACGTTCGCACCCCGCACCGCCACCGCCTCGGCCATGAAGCCCCCGGCGCAGCCCAGATCGAGCACGTCCTTTCCCCGCCAGTCGATGTGACGGTCGAACCATTTCAGCCGCCCCGGCACGAGGTTCCTGAGGGTGCGAACCCACCGCACCTCGTCCGACCACCAATGGTCAGCCACCCGGTCGTAGATCGTCAGGTCATTGCGCATGGGGGTGGTCCTTGGCGGAGGCCAGTCGCGGCACGGCATAGGGGACGGTCGCGCGGTAGCGATGGAACCGGTCGCCGTAGCGCGCGGCGAACCGCTTTTCCTTCAGACGAGGCGCGAGCAGGCAATAGGCGGTGCAGCTGACGGCGAGCACCAGCTGGTCCGGAGTCCAGACCGGAACCGTCCAGAGCGTCAGCGCGAAGGCGACATAGATCGGCTGGCGGACAAGGCGGAACAAGCCGGCGGTCGGCATGTCGGGAAAGACCGGACGGATGCGCGCCATCAGCGACATCCAGCCGAGGGCCCCCGACTGCACCTCGGCCCCCGCGTCAAAGCTGGCCTTGATCAGTAGAAGCCAGCTTGCACCATAGGCCGCGCAGATCACCTGGAACACCGCACCCTCGGCCCGCCACCAGACGATGCCCGACGGCGTCCAGAGCGCGAACAGCGCCAGAAGCTGGGCCGAGGCGATGATCGCATAGGTGGTCGTGGCTAGCGTCGGCCCGTGCGGTCCGGGGATCATCCGGGCCAGCCAGCGCCCGCCACGCCCGGTCAAGAGAAGCGAGTGGACCAGCGGGAACTGAATGATCAGGGCGAAATTCGCCAGCGCCGCCCAGGGCCAGGGCACGGCGCCGAGGCTCTCGCTCAAGCCGAAGAACATGGCGACGATCATCGCCAGCACGCCCGCGGCGAAGAGCGTGTGACAGATCGCTCCGAGGGCAAGTGCCAAAGCGATGCGCCCGGCACCCGGCGGGGGACGCAAGGCCGCGCGGACCAGCGCGATCACGCGGGCAATCCGGGGGTCGTCGATCATCGCACCGCTACGTCGTTCATGCCAGCTCCATCTGGCTCAGGATGCGGGGTATCTGCCGCTTGACCTTGAAGAACCCCGCGGTGGCGTGGGGCCAGATCGCGCTGTCCCAGTTGCGGCGCCACTCACACAGAGTGATGCCGCGCGTGGCAAGCGCGGAAGCGGCCTCGGTCACCCAGTCATGCATAGGCCCGCGTGTGATGTATGGCGTGACGATCTGCTCGACTGCGGCCTCGGACGCCCATCGGGCCAGCGTCTCGGGACGATCGGCACGCAGCCGCACCGGCGTAACGCCAGCACGGGCCGCGGCGTCGGCAAGGGCCGCGTCCTCTACAAGGGCGACCGCTTCCGCCACCGGCAGGGGCGAACGCAGGAGGCTTGAGCCGAGCGTGGCGGCCGCACGGATATCGAGGTCGCCAAGATCGAACTCCTCGATCAGGCAGTCCTCGTCGGTGATCAGCAGGGCGGTGGACCTGCCCGACTGCGGGGGCGTCACCGGGCGCAGGGGCGATGCGGGGGGCAGGCCATCCGGCTCCGTCACTTCCAGCCCCTGCACGACTTCCGCGAGATCGCTCTCGAGCGGCGTGAAGCGCCCACCTGTGTAGCTGGCGATGTTCCACGCCTTCGCACGATAGGGCTTGCCGCGCGTATGCAGTCCCGCGACCCAGCGCCAGCCCAGTGTGTTGGACGCCGCATCGCCGTCGAGCAGATGGCGATAGAAAAAATCCGCACCAAGCCGCCATGGCAGGCCGAGGGTGAAGATCCAGATCGACGCGAACCACATCCGCGCGTGATTGTGCAGATAGCCGGTTTTCACGAGTTCTTCGACCCAGGCGTCGAAGCAGACAAGCCCCGTGCCCCCCGCCTTGGCTCTCTCCACATCGAGGCGCAGGCGGCCGTCTCGGTCGAGCGCGGCGAGATCGGCCCGCAGCCCCTGAACATAGGATTCCCAGACCTTCGGACGCTGTTCCAGCCAGCCCTTGAAGTAGCCACGCCAGAACACCTCCTCGACGAATTTTTCTGCAGCCTCCGGGCCATGGGCGGCAAGTGCCGCCGCGACGACTTCCTGCTCGCTGACGAGCCTGCGTCGGATATAGGGCGACAGGCCCGACACGGCTTTGTGCTTTCCCGGACCGTGGTCATGATTGCGCCCGTTGGCGTAGCGCCGCCCCATTGCAGGGACGAAGTCCTGCATCGAGGCCAATCCTGCCGCGCGGGTGGCGATGAAATCCTGCATGAGTCTGCCGCATCTTCCGATCTTTGAGACGAGGATGTGGCGCGCCCTCCTTGCGCATCAATACGCTGCGACCGCGTGTCCCCGGCGACCGTCCTTGCTCCACCGGGTCATTCGCCGAGCGACGGCATCGCGCCTGCTTTGTACAGATGCGCCGGTAGCGACGCCCCTTTCATTCCGTTTTCCCCGTCTTCCGCGGTTCTCCGGCTCTGCGCGATGCATGGTGCGAGGTCTCGGCGGTGCCGAGCGGGCAAGAGCCATCGAGAAACGCCGTCGCATCGGTTCCGCTCCCGCGCCCGCCCGAGCCTTGGCGGTCGATCCAAAGCGCGCCCTCGCCAGTTTCAGTCCTCCGCATGTCTCGATGTCCTATCGGCGTCCAAGCATTCCTTGGCGCGGGTAACGTGGCGCGACGTGGCGCGGTCCGTGTCGGGGCTGGCGGGTCAGAGGGCGAGCACGACATCCGCCCGTATGTCGAGGTCGTTCTCCACGGCGTCGATCAGTTAACTCGCCACGTCGGCGCGGGAAACCAGACCATTCCGCCAGGTCGAAGGATCGCGCAGAATCCGCACCCGCCCAGTCTTGGGCCTCTTGGTCAGGATGACGGGGCGCACGATGGTCCAGTCCAGATCGCTGTCGGTGATCAGCGCCTCCTGCCGGTCCTTGTCGGCATAGGGCTTTCCAAGGATGGTGCGGTGACCCAGACGCTCGATCGAACTCATGGCGCTGCGGGAGCGTCCCGCGCCGAAACCCGTGACCGCCACGAGGCGCATGATGTTTTGGGCTTTCATCGCGTCCAACAGGACGCGCGTGCTTTCGGAGAAGAGCGTCTCTTCTTCCCACAGCATCGCCAGCCGCTCCTTGATGCCCAGAGCGTAGATGACCGCGCGGGCTCCGGCGAGAGCGGACGACACGTCCTCGGCCGACCGCGCATCCCCGGCGAAGGGTTCGATCAGATCGGACTTCTCAAGGCTGTCCGCCCCTCGCGCGAACGCGCGCACGGGCAATCCGCGACCGACGGCCTCTTCGACGGCGAGCGCGCCGATCCCGGAGGTCGCGCCCATTATCAGGAGAGGCGCGCTCAATTGAGCATGTCTTCGTAGAGGCTGTGATACGCCCTGTGGACCGCGCGGTCGCCGTGGCGGGCGGTCAATCGGCGCGAATGCTCTTCAATATCGTCCCAGGGGCGATCCACGCTTGGCACGGAAGGGCTGCGTCGATCCAGTGCACTGGGGGCCGGTGCATTCTCGCGGCGATCGGATTTGCTCATCGACGTGGTCCTTTGGCGTTCGTTTCAGGGAAATTCGCCAAGGCTTGTCAGGTTCGGTATTCACGCCCGGCGACTGGCACTCGACCAAGTCCCGAACTAGAGCGCGGAGACGAAAAGGCATCCGTGATCCTGAGTCTCTGCCCGTAACCCAGCAAGAGCAAAAGAAGCGCCACGCCGATGATCGGCATGTGCCCGACGAACTCGACGAGCGCTGCCTCGTTGTCGCCTTGGAGGATGAAGATGATGTTTGAAATCGCCATCATGATGGACAAAGCCAGCACGGCGAGTCTTACCGTCGTGCCGAGGATCAGAACGACGCCGATCACGGCTTCGACCATCCCTGCCGACAGGACGAACAGCTGATCGTCGAAGAAGGTGAAGCCGAGCGCCTGCATGAAGTTCCACTGATACTGGGTGACGAAGACCTGTCCCAATGCCGAGGGCGCCAGCTTCTCACCGAACGCCAGCGCGACAAGCGAGATCCCCGTCCAGATCCGCAGCACATCTACCGAATACGGCTTGAGCAGGTCGCGACGCGCTTCATCCTCGATGGAGTTGAGAAGCAGAAAGAACGCGATCCCGATGATGATGGCGTATTCGAGAGCCGGCAGGATTCCGAACTTCGCGGCGACCCCGCAGTGGAGAACGAGCATCAGGATCGCGGCGGTCCTGATCCATCGGTTGGCGATCAGCATGATGCCGATGACCGCCTGCGTGACGACGAGAACAAGCCCGAACGCGTCGTCCGCCACCTTGTGCGGAGCGACGAGGGCGCCCTCATAGGCCGTCAGCAGAAAGCTCATGCCCGTGAAGACGCGCAGGATTTCGATGAAATCGTGCCGGAGCTTCGATTGAACGATACGCGGCGTCGGCAGCTTTCCGTCCAGCCAGACCGAGATCGTCACCATGGACAAAGCGACTGCGCACCACAACAGGAAGACCGGATCGGTCATGCCGTAATTCGGGAGCGTCGCGGCGCCGGGCTCGACAAACCAGTTCACGTGCGCCAAGGCTGATGGGCTCAGCAGGGTCACAAGAACGGCTGTGCTGACTGGAAGCGTCAAACGCATTGCGGGAGGCTCCATGGGGAGGTGATGCCGTCTCGGGTACGAATGGATGGGGGCCGCTTCGACGGTCTGCGCCCCGCACCTGAGAGCGGTGCGGAGCGCGGTTCTCTGCTTGCAACGGGCTGGAACCGCCCGCTCCGGCAATGGAGGATCAGCTGTTGGGTGCTTCGACGTCCGCTTCGACCGGAACGGTGGCGCGCGCTTCTTCGACCAGCGCCGCGATTTTGTCGCCGCCCTTGCCGGGAATGCGCGCTTCGAGCACCTGCTCGGCGTTGCTGAGGTCATTTCCGACGACGACAAGCGCGACCATCCCCATCGCCTGATGCGGCAGGCACACCACCGCCGTCAGTCCGGTTTCGGTCACCACAAACTCGACCTCCTGGTTGACGCCGCCGCGGAACGGCTCCTGGCCTTCGGGCAGAGCGTCGCTGACGGACTGGGCGTTGTGTGATTTGTCGGTCGGCACGAAGCGGATGGTGTCGCCGACCTCGGCGCGGATCAACTCCTGGCTGAACACCATGCGCTCACCGTCGTCGCTGCGGTTCAGCATTTCCACTTCGATGACGTCGGCAAAGACCGGGGCTCCCGCCGTAAGTATAAGAGTTGCTGCCATAAGCGTGCGTCGCATGAAGACTTCCTTTCCTTTTTTTTCGACTGGCGATGTATGGTCCAACGGCTCGACTTCACCTCACGACGTCGCGAGAGCGACCGTCTGACGCAGGCATCGTCCGGTCCAAGTCAGATGTGCTTGTCTTGAGCAGCCGCGCACTTGCAGGGATCCGCGAACATACCCGGTGGATTCTAGCGCAAAGCGCAACGGTTCAAGCAAACCTGATTTCGACGTCCCTGCCAATCTCCAACAGGAACGCCTCGACCGGGGATCGGTATCCGAGGCATTTGCGCGGGGTGACCTTCTCGAGGTTTCCATCAAACCTCTGCCAGGCAGAGGATTGATGGTCATGGCGATCTCCTGGATGTCGGCTTCGCTGATCTCATCGAGATCGGTGCCTCGGGGCAGCCATCGTCTGATCCGCCCGTTGGCGTTCTCGACCCCGCCCTTCTGCCAGCTCGCATAGGCGTCGCAGAAATACGTCGTGGCCGAGAGCATGCCGCGCAGCAGCATGTGGCGGGCGAAGCAGGTGTCATTGCCGAACGTGACCGAACCGCGCATCCTCGGGTCGAGCCGCCGGAAGGCGGCCGTCATCGCGGCGATGGTCTCGGCGGCGGTCTTGCCGGCCAGGCGCGTCATCAGCGTGATCCGGGTCTTGCGCTCATGCAGCACCAGCACCGGGCGGGATCGTTTGCAGATCACGAGGTCGGCCTCCTGCAAGCCGGCAGGCGATGCCCGCATCGCCGAAAGGCCAATGGCCCGCCACTTCTCGGGCGTCGGCGTCGTCAGATCGCTGAGAAATATGAGTCTTCTCCGCGATCGTGTCGCGGGACGTCCGGCCGTGGCGCGTCCTTCGACGGGCATGGCGGCGGGTCAGGAAGCGCCAGAGCCGTTCCGTCTTCTGGCCGGCGCGGTAGATCCAGCCGTAGATCGTCTCCGCGCAAACGGCGCGCAGGCCGGGCTCGATCCCGAGCCGCAGCCGTCCGGCGGTCTGCTCCGGCGTCCAGCCTTCGGCTAGGCGATCCGTGACATGGGCGACGAGCTTCGCATCCGTCTCATGCACCGCCGCGCGCTGGCGGCGCAGCATGTACGCCCCGTCGGCCACGTGCGGCCGGTAAACGCCGCTGTCGAGCGCGTTGCGCCGCAGCTCGCGCGAGATGGTCGAAGCCGCCCGGCCGAGCGCCCGGGCGATCGCACCGAGCGACAGACCGTCGGCCTTCAGACCGGCGATCCGGTCTCTCTCCTCGGCCGTGAGATGGGAATATCCTGACATGGCAACACCGTTCTCCGTTTCCAGACAGACGGATACATCATCCGCCCTCGGTGTTGCGCTTAACGATTGAACTCACCCCCGAGATCGGCGGGCCGCCACATACGCTCATGGACGTGACGCAGGGTGAACTCGCCCACATCGCGAACCTGTCGGATCGCTACACGCCGCTTGAAGGCAGCTTTGGAAAGCCGCGGCGCAGCATCGATGCATGCCGTGAAGGGCAGGTTTGGGCCGATCGCGGCGGCGGCAGAAGGGGCGGGGAGCCGACCTTTGCTGCAGGCGCGAGCAATTCACTCAACGACGTTGGAAGCCGATGTTCAGGCTACTTGGAAACCAGATGTCGCGTTGCAAGACGGCTCAGTGGTCGAAGTGCCTTTTTTGGTTCGGGCGCCGCTGCGAGCCCTAACCCGGCAGTGGATCAGTCCGCCGACTGGAAGTCGGGGAAAGTCCAGCTGCCGTCTAGGATTTCCGCGCGCGGCTCATATAAGCGGATGGAATAGTTCCAATCGGGCGTGGTGGGGATGCAATTGATCCGGCCATCCTCGCACCCGCCGAACTGCAGCGTGTAGGAGCCATCGTCATTGGGTGTGGCGCTCACGTTGTTGTAGCTGTTCACGCCAAGGTCGTTCGCTTCCAGGTAGCCGTCGGCATTGTAGACCGTGACCGACCAGAACGCGTCTCCGGCAGTCTTCACGTCGAGCGATCCGATCGCCACCTCGCCGACAGCCCGGAGCACGTTCGCGATCGCGATCGCGAAATCGGCTCCGGCGGCCGTTCCCGTCGACAATGCCAACGTGCCCGCGATCAGACGCCACGGCAACCGCGCCAGCATGCCGGTGAGAAAACTGAGCCTCGGGATTCACACCATCGGCGGGTTCACCCAGCGGAGCAGGTCCAGAAGAACGGCGTCGACTATCACTCCAGCCAGCGACGCAAGGCTGCGGTCGTAGTTTCAGGCCGCTCGAGAGTTGGCAGGTGTCCTGCACCGTCGATGATCGCGAGCGTGGACATCGGGACGAGGCTATGCATCAGTTCGTGCCGCTCCACGGGGCAGAGGCGATCCTCGGCTCCGCAGAGGATGAGGGTCGGGACCCTGACCGATCTAAGGGTCTTCCGGTGATCGGGGCGATCCCGGAGAGCGATCGACTGGCGTATGAAGACTTCCGGGCCGAGCGCCAGCGCCATTTCCATGCACAGGCGAAGCACGGATTTGTTTTTTGGACCGTCCGCCAGGTAGTTCGGCTTCATCTCGTCGCGCATCACTTCGACGAGGCCGCCAGCCCGCACGCGGTCGATCTGGGGCTGGCGCCGCTCGGCGATCCGGGGTGTTTCCGCGCGAGAATTGGTGTCGAGCAGGGCGAGGCGGGCGACCCTTGCCGGGGCCTGCGCGATCATCTGCATCGCCACGATGCCTCCCATGGAGAGGCCGGCGAGCGCGAAGCGCAGCGGTGCGTGGATTAGGATGGCGGCGGCGAGATCTTCTACGGATTCGTATTCCGAAATAGGTGCGACGTGGACCGCGCGACGCGCCGACAGGGAGGCGATCTGAGGGGCGAACAGGCGGGCGTCGCACATCATTCCAGGAATGAGGACGAGCGGAAGCGTCATGAGGCGATTGCCGCGCCCTCGCTGAGCGCTAGGAGCTTGGCGTATGCGATGTCCGGATCGACCGCGCCGAATCCGGCAAACGTGCCGAAGCCGCAGTCAGAACTGGCGACAACGCGGTCAGAACCGACGATGTCAATGAAACGCGAAAGACGCTGTGCGACCAGCTGCGGATGCTCCACGAAATTCGTGGTGGTGTCGACGACGCCGGGCACGAGGATCTTTTCATCGGGAATCTCGGCGCGGCGGTCGCGGAACACGGTCCATTCATGGGCATGGCGCGGGTTGGAGGTCTCGAAGAGGACGTAACGGGCTTTGGCGGACATGAGGGTGGAGAAGATCCGGTCCATGCCGATGTCGCAGACATGCGGGCCCTCGTAGTTGCCCCAGCATATGTGAATACGGACGCGCTCAGCTGGCACGTTCCGAAGAGCGTGGTTCAGGGCTTCGACGTGAGATCGGGCGACCTTCACGAACTCCTCGTCGGTCAGGTCGGTGAACAGCATGTGGCGGGAGAGGGCGAGGTCGGGGCAATCGAGCTGGAGGTCTAGGCCGGCGGCGACGATGGTCTCGTATTCCGCCTTCATCACGTCGGCGAGGGCCGAGAGGTAGGCGTCGCGGGTGGGATAGAAATCGTTTCGCAGGAACAATGAGATGACGCCCGGACTTGCGGCGTTGACGAAGCCGCGGGAGACGCCGTGCTCGGCCATCGCGGCCTTGAGGTTGACTATGTCTCTCTCCAGTTCGCCGTGGCCCTTCGAGCGGACCTCTCCGACGCACATCGGTCGGGCGTATTTTGGGGTGCCGCCATCGTTCGCAAGTCTTTCCAGATACTTGGGGAACAGCTTCAAGTCGGCGGGGGCGTTGCGGGGGCTGTCGCCCGCGAAGCCCTCATATCGATCCTTGACGTAGGTGGCGTAGGAGATCTTGGAGGTCTCGCCGTCGGAGACGATGTCGACGCCGGCATCCACTTGTTTTCGAACGGTTTCCGAGACCGCTTCCGTCATGCAGGCGTCGAACTCGGCCTGGTCGAAGGATTCTCCGCGCTCCCGGGCGAAAAGGTGGTCGACCACCCTCTGGCTGCGGGGAAGAGAACCGACATGGGTCACGTTGATCTTTGGCATGGCCTGCAGGATTCCCGTAGGTTTCTCGTAGTTTATCCGTAGTTACGTTTCCGGCGATCCGCCAAAGGTCAAGCCGGGCTCATCCGACCCATGTCGGGCCTGCGGGATCATCGGTGTCGCGGATGCGGAACATGCTCGCCTCGCCGGACATGGAAGGCTTCAAAGCGCGGCTCAGGCCGGGCGGGACGGCGCAGGTGTCGCCGGGATTGAGGACTTGCGTGCCGCCGTCCCAGTCGACGCGCCAATGGCCGCGCATCGGCATCAGAATCTCATGGCGATCGGTGATGTAGCCGTCTTCGGGGATCGAGCCTCGGGTTATGAGATCGACCTCGAAGCCGGGGCGGTCCCTGAGCATGGCGTCGGGGCCGATGACAGGCGCGGGTCTTGCGGCGGCCATCGCGAGCATGTCGTGGTAGCGCGCGACGTATTTGGGGATGACTTCGGCGGGGGCCGGTTCCGGGATGCGGGCCAGCAGGTCTTCGGACAGGACGGGCATGGGCTTCATGCCCTTGGGCAGAGACTGGCCTTTTTTGGTGTCATAGAGCTTTCCGTTCTCGCTCAGGATCAGGCCATGGTCGCGGGCGTCCTCGATGACCTGGGGCGCCCAGGTGACGCCGCCGCCGGCGTCGTCGCCGCCGAGGATGGCCATGATCATGCCGTAATCGGTGCCGATGTTCTCGAAGCCGCGGAAGATGCCGGTGGGGATGTTGAAGATGTCGCCCTCCTCCATTACCACCTCACCCGCGTCGCCCCGTCTGCCCCAGAAGAACCGCCAGCGGCCTTTGAGCACGAAGAACGCCTCCGCCGTCGAATGGACGTGCAGCGAGTTGCGGCACTTCGGCGGCTGTCCGGCGGCGCCGATGTTGAAACCCGGCGTCTCCTTGATGTGGACGTGCTGGTCCGCGGATTCCGACACGCCGCCACCGATGATGGTGAAGTTCTCTTTCTGATCGGAGCCGGGAGTGTGTGCGTCGATGAAGGCGGTCTTGCAGGGGCGCAGTTCGCCGTAGCGTACGATGCGGGATTCCATTTCGGCGGGGGTGAGGGTCATGGGGTGGTACCTTCGAACGAGTATTCTTCGAGTGGAGGTCGGCGCCCGACCCCGGGTGGGCGTGAAGCGCCCTCCGTCGTGCTGAAAGCACGCGTCCCGCGTGACGGGGAGGGTCGAGCGCTACTCGGCGCGAACGGCGGGCGGAAGGTTTCAGCGGGCGCGCTCATGCCGCACCCGTCGCGAGAAGGATCTGTTTCCAGATCGCGGTCTCGTCATAGAGGGTGAATTCGCGGCGCAGACCCCATGGGCCGAACTCGGCGTGGCTGAGGCCGAGCACGTAGATCATGGCACCGGTGGGCGCGCCGAAGGCGCCCCAGCCATCGTGTTTTCCGTGCAGCGACCAGCGCAGGGCGGCGCGCGGCGGCATCAGCGGGTCGTCGCGGCCGATGCGGTGATGGATGGTGAATTCGGCCGAGGGAAAGGCCGCGCGCAAGCCGAGCCAGAACCGGTCGGCGGCGTCCCATCCGTGGCCGGTGACGCCGCCGGGGTATTCGGATTGCACGGCGCGGTCATAGGCGGAAGGTATCACAGCCAGTTCGCCGACCATGATGCGGGTAAGGTGGTCGGCGTATCGCCGCCCCCATTCGTTGTCGTTGCCGGTTCCTGTATAGACCGCAGGCGCGTCGGTCTCGGGCGTCATCGGCCGGACGCAGGTCTCCGGCCCGCCCTCGCGTGCGATCAGGTCGCGGGCGTAGTCGCGCGTGTCGTGACCGAGCTGGCGGACGATGGCGCCCTGGTCGCGGATCAGCCATTCGTCGTAGATCGCGTTGTCCCTGGCGGCGCAATCGGCGATGATCCGGTAGGTGAGTTTCGTGCCGGTCGCGCGGCCGTAAACGCCGTCATGAGCGTGGGTGGCGGTCGAGAGCAGGCGGTGCGACGAGAGGAACCCCGCATCCTCGTCGCCGGACCAGATCACGTCCTCGCCGAGGAGCTGACGGTCGGGAAACTCGGCGAGAGTCGCCATGGTCGCGCCGATGACGTTGCGGTTTCCGATGGTGACGGAGGCCGGCGTGCGGACCGGAAGGTCGGGTCCGTAATACTCCTGCAGCGTTTGGATCCGGCGGTCCTCCCAGATCTCCTTCGTGATGCCGAGGATGTAGTCGGGGAGATCCTTCCAGCGCGGGTCGAAGCCTTTCATGGGGTTCCTTGCGGTTTGCGGGTCGAGCCGCGGACGATCAGCGGCCCGTCGATGCGGATCTGGCGCGGGTCGGGGTCGCCGTCCTCGATCCGCGCCATCAGAGTGGAGACGGTCGCGTCGACCATGCGGCGCGAAGGCTGGCGCAGGGTGGTGAGGTCGTAGGAGGGCCAGGAGGCGAGCGGCACGTCGTCATAGCCCACGACGGCGACGTCGTCCGGCACGCGGAGGCCAAGCTCGAAGCGCAGGGTGTCCATGACCGCGAAGGCCATGTGGTCGTTGCCGACGAAGACCGCGTCGGGGCGGTCCGGGCCGGAGAAGATGTCGCGCGCGGCTTGGGACGCGGCGTCGCGGTTGTACATGCCGTCGATCACATGAGTGGCACGGAGCCCGGCCGCCGCCAGACCGAGACCGAAGCCGTCGGCCCGGTCGCGACCTGTCGAGGATCCTTCCCAGCCGGCGATGTGGGCGATGCGGGTATGACCGCAGGCGACGAGGTGTTCGGCGACGCGCCGCCCGCCGGCGCGGTTGTCGGAGGTCACGTAGGAGAGGCTCCAGTCGTCCTGAGCACGGTTGAAGAGCACGACGGGAAGACCCGCGTCCTCGCAGCGTTTGGCGAGCCGGTTCGACATGGAAGCCGAGGCCATGATGATGCCGTCGACCTGGTAGTCGAGGATCTCCTCGAGCACCCTGTCTACCGGGCCGTCATTGGCGTTGGCGGTGAAGATCAGCAGGTGGTAGCCGCGGGCCTGGAGGGCGTTGGAGAGCTTCTCGACCGCGTCGGGGTAGAACTGGTTCTCGAGATAGGCGACCACCAAGCCGATGATGCGGCTGCGGCCGGTGATGAGCGAGCGGGCGAGGATGTTGGGGCGATAGCCGAGATCGCGCGCGGCTTTGCGCACCTTCTCGGCCATCCGCGCGGACACCGAGGCGCCGGGGGTGAAGACCCGGCTGACGGCGGACTGGCTGACGCCGGCCGCCTTGGCGACGTCGAGGGAGGTTGCGGCGGGACGGTTCATTCGGCGGTCCAGCCGCCGTCGACCATCAGCGCGGTCCCGGTGATCAGCGCCGCCGCGTCGGAGGCGAGGAAAACCGTGGCGCCCATGATGTCCTCGACCTCGCCGACGCGGCCGAGCTTGATTTTGCTCTCGATCCAGGCGAGCCGGTGGGGGTCGGCGAAGGTCTTTTCGGTGAGGGCGGTGCGGATGAAGGTCGGGCAGATCGTGTTGACGCGGATCCCGCGTCCGCCCCATTCGACGGCCATCGCCTTGGTCATGCCTTCGACCGCGTGTTTGGAGGCGCAGTAGACGGCGCGCTCAGGTCCGCCGACATGGCCCATCTGGCTCGAGATCGTGATGACGGTGCCGCCACGCGGCATGGTGCGCGCGACCTCGCGGGCGAGGAAGAACGCGGCGCGCAGATTGACGTTTATCACCGCGTCGAAGTCGTCAGCGGTCGTGTCGAGTGCGGGGCCATGCCGGGCAAGGCCGGCGGCGTTGACGAGGACCTCGAAGGGTTGACGGTCGGCGAGCGCGCTCTTGGTCGCGTCAAGGTCGGCGATGTCGAGCGGCAGCGCCTCGGCGGACCAGCCGCGTGCGGCGAATTGCTCAGCGAGGTCCACGAGGATGTCGGCGCGACGGGCGGCCAGCGTGACATGGGCGCCGGCCTCGGCCAGGGCCGCCGCGGCGGCGAGCCCGATGCCCGAGGAGGCGCCGGCGACGAGCGCGCGGCGGCCGTCGAGGCGGAAGGACGGCGTGCGGGGCAGTGGTGAGCTGGTCACGGGGCGGTCCATGGGATCAGGGGGCCGCTTCGCCGTAGGGCACGTTCACGCCGCCGTAGCGGCGGACGCGGAGGTTGGCCTGTTCGGCGTGGCCGACGAAGCCCTCGAGCAGGCAGAGCCGCGAGCAGCGCGCGCCGATCTCGGCCGCGGCGGCGTCGGTGGTGATGCGCTGGTAGCTGTGGGTCTTGAGGAACTTTCCCACCCAGAGCCCGCCGGTGTAGCGGCCGGCCTTTTTCGTGGGCAGCGTGTGGTTGGTGCCGATCACCTTGTCACCGTTCGCGACATTGGTGCGCGGCCCCAGAAACAGGGCACCGTAGGAATGCATGTGTCCGAGGTACCAGTCGTCGCGGTCGGTCATGACCTGGACGTGCTCGGAGGCGATGTCGTTGGCGACGCGGAGCATCTCGTCGTGGTCGGTGCAGAGGATGATCTCGCCGTAATCGGCCCATGAGACGCCGGCGGTGTCCGCCGTGGGCAGGATCTTCAGCAGGCGGTCGATCTCGGCCATGGTGTCTTCCGCGAGGCGGCGCGAGTTGGTGACGAGCACGGCGGGCGAGTTGTAGCCGTGCTCGGCCTGGCCGAGCAGGTCGGTGGCGCAGAGCTCGCCGTCCACGGTGTCGTCGGCGATGACCATGGTCTCGGTGGGGCCGGCGAAGAGGTCGATGCCGACGCGGCCGTAGAGTTGGCGTTTGGCTTCGGCCACGAAGGCGTTGCCTGGGCCGACGAGCATGTCGACGGGATCTATCGTCTCTGTGCCGAGCGCCATCGCGCCGACCGCCTGGATGCCGCCAAGGACGTATATCTCGTGCGCGCCGCCGAGATGCATGGCGGCGATGACGGCGGGGTTGGGCTCGCCCTTGAACGGCGGGGTGCAGGCGATGATGCGCGGGACGCCCGCGACGGAGGCGGTGGCGACCGACATGTGGGCGGAGGCGACCATGGGGAACTTGCCGGCGGGGACGTAGCAGCCGACCGATTGCACGGGGATGTTGCGGTGGCCGAGGATCACGCCGGGCAGGGTCTCGACCTCGATGTCGAGCATCGAGTCTCGCTGGGCCTTGGCGAAGTCGCGGATCTGGGTCTGCGCGAATTCGATGTCCTCGAGATCGTGCGCCGGGACGCGGGCGATGAGCGCGTCGATCTCTGCCGGGGAGAGGCGGAAGCTGTCCGGCGAGTAGTCGTCGAATTTGGCGCTCAGATCGCGCAGGGCCGCGTCGCCGCGCGCTTCGATGTCGGCGAGCGTGGCTTCGACGGTGGCGCGGACTTTGGCGTCGTCCTCGGAGCGTTCCGACTGCGGTTTGCCGGATTTGAGGTATTCGGGCATTCAATCCACCTGCTCTTGTTCCGGGACGGGCGGCACGCGCTCGCCCCGGTCGAAGGCCTCCCAGCCTTCGCCGTCGAAGACGTCGACGCCGAGTTGCGCCAGAACGCTCGCGAAATCGACCGAGACCCAGTTGTCGGCGATGCGGCCGTCGCGCACGTGCCAGAAATCCATGTAGGGAATGGTCACGCGCTTGCCGCTGGCCTCGACGCCCATGAAGCGGCCGGAATGGGTCGCCTCGATGCTGCCGAAGCAGGACACCCACTCTCCTTCCTCGACAAAGCGCTCGGTGCGGTAATCGCGCTCGGTGAAGGCGGCGCGGAACGGCAGCTGCCAGTCACGGCGGAACGCGTCGAGCCCGCGTTTGACGCCGCAGCCCGCGTTGCCCATCCAGCGGAAATCCTCGTGGAAATGGGCGGCCATGTCGTCGGAATTGGCCGCGAGCGCCGCTTCCATGTCGCGGATCACCTGGAGGCTGGAGCGGCTCACCCCTTCACCGCCCCGGCGGTCAGGCCGCTGACGATCTGGCGCTGGAAGACCAGTACGAGGATGAGGAGCGGAGCGGTGATCGACACCGCCGCGGCGACGGCGACGACCTGGTCGGTCGTCGTGGTCTCGCGGTTGAACATCCCCGCGATGGCCGGGACCATCGTCTGGTTCTGAGCGTCGAGAAGCAGCGATGTCACGAGGAAGTCGTTATAGCCGAGCAGGAAGCTGAACAGCCCGGTGGTGATCACGCCCGGCCACATCACCGGCATGATGACGCGGCGGAACGCCTGGAAATGCGAGCAGCCGTCGACGCGGGCGGCCTCGTCGAGTTCGGCCGGGATGTTCTGGAAGAACGAGCGCAGCATCCAGATCGTGAAAGGCTGGTTGATCGAGACCAGCACGGCGATGGTCGCCCAGGGTTTGCCGTAAAGCGTCGGCGCGTTCTCGCCGAGGATCGGCCGGAGGAACTCGGCAGAGTTGATGAAGAACGGCAGATAGCCCGCGACCAGGACCGAATGCGGAAGGGCGCGGAAGATCAGGGCGACGATGAGGATCCAGAAGGCGAGCGTCGAGCCCGAGCGGGCGAGACCGTAGCCCGCCAGCGTGCCCACGGTCAGCGAAACGAGAACGACGCCCGAAGTGACGATCAGAGAGTTCTTGAAGTTGTTGAGAAAGCCGCGCTCGAGCCAGACGGTCTCATAGTGCTCGGTGGTGAAGCCGATGATGTCGCGGCCGAGCGGGCCGGTCACGGCGTTGATCGGCCCCATGATCGCGGGAAGCACGCCGAAGAACGCGACGAGGAAGAGGATCACGGTCGCGAGGATGCCGATTGTCCAGCCGAGCCACGTCCGGCCGGGCGGCGACCAGGCGGCCACGAGCGCCCCGAGCCGGCCGGTGGCGAAGCGCAGCGTGAAGACGATCAGCGCGAGGCCCGCGACGATCTCGAGCAGCGAGAGGCCCATGCCGGCCGCCCGGGTCTCGGGTCCGACGAGCACCTGCCACGGGCTGTCGGCGAAGGCGTCGACGGGCGCCTTGAAGCTCATCACCGCGATCCAGACGATCGGAAAGGCGGCGACGACGCACCAGACGACGAGGAATGTCTGGGACGAGAGTCGCAGGCCGAGGGACGGGCGGAGGGCGCGGGAAGTCATCATCAGCTTCCTTTGTGGTCGCGCCAGGTCCGGCGCAGCACGGGGATCAGCAGGATCACGATGCCGATCATCGTGAGCATGGCCGAGGCGGAGGCGCGGCTGATGGAGCGGTTGCCCGCGTCGTCGGGCGTGAGGAAATCGTAGGTCAGCCATTGCAGCGAGATCACGTGGGCCTGGGACGAGAAGCCGACGATCTCCTCGAAGACCCGGTAGCTGTCCATCAGGTGGATCAGCGTGACGAACACGATCAGCGGCATCAGATGCGGCACGATCACGTAGCGAAGACGCTCCCATGTGCTGGCCCCATCGATCACGGCGCTTTCCAAGGTGTCCTGGTTCACGGTCTGGAGACCCGCGTAGAAGATGATCGCGGCGAAGGGAGCCACGTGCCAGACGCGGTAGAGCATCATCATCAGCTCGATCGTCCAGGCCTGGGCGAACATCGCGATGTCGCGGTCGAGCCATTGCTCGAGCAGCGAGGTCAAGATGCCGTCGCCGATGAAGAGCCAGCGGATCGAGAGCGCGCCGATGACCGGCGTGATTATCATCGGCAGGAGCGAGACGAAGATCACCGGGCCGCGCACGGACTTGGAGGCCTGGTTGATGACGAGCGCGATCAGCAGGCCCATTCCGAGGACGAGCGGCAGGGTGATGAGGGTGAAGGTCAGCGTGAAGCGCAGCGCCTTCCAGAAGTCGATGGTCATCCACTGCGAGAAGTTCACGTTGGAGAGCGCGTCGCGGACGCGCTCCATCTCGAGCACGTTGCGGTAGCTCTGAAGTCCGACCCAGGTGGTCTCGGTCAGAGGCCGGCCGTCCTCGCCGAAGATCGGCTGGGTCCTGGCCTCGGTGACGCAATTGGCGGTCGGAAAGCCCGGCGTGCAGGTCTCGACCTCGACCGTCTCGAATTTCTGCTGGGTGAGCTGGAAGCTCTGCAGAAATACGCTGGCCAGCGGCAGGGCGATGAAGAGGAACATCAGCAGGAGCGAGGGGCCGACAAAGGCCGCGAATGTCCGGAATTTCATCTGCAGACTCCTCTGTCCGCCCTCGGGATGTGGCGGGCCGCCGGGAGGGGACGGCCCGCCGCGCGGATCACCGGATCAGGCCCGACTCTTTGGCGGAGGTGGCGTAGGCCGCCTCGATGTCGGCGAGCGTGGTCTCCGCGTCCTTGGCGCCGATCAGGTAATCGGAGACGCCGTTTCCGATGGCGGTGTGGAGCAGGCCCATCTTGGCGCTGGCCGGGAACGGCACGGCGCCGGCGTTGAGCGTCTCGATCGCGCCGACGGCCAGCGGGCCGGGCTCGAAGCCGGGGACGAGCCAGACCGCGGCGTCGTTGTTGGCTTTAACCATCTCCTCGTCGAGACCTTCGAGCACGACCTTGAACGCGGCCTCGGCCTGCTCGTCGGAGATGTTCCTGGCGATCACCACGCCGTCCCACCAGACAGTGGTGGCCGGACGGGTGGAGCCCATGGGCGCCGCCGCCATCACGACCTTGTTCACGACCTGGCTTTCCGCCGGGTCGTTCATGGCGCCGGCGCGCGAGGCCCAGAGGTTCGCCATGGCGATCTTGCCCTGCTGGAACTGCTGCTGGACGTAGGTGCTGTCGGAGACGAGGTATTCAGGGTCCATGAACTCGGTCATCGCCTTGAGCGTCTCGAGCGAGGCGATGCCGGCCGGATTGTTGATGGTGGCGTTGTTGTCGGCGTCGAAGAACTCGCCGCCGTTGCCGAGATACATGTTGATGAATTCCATGCCGAGGTTCCAGCCGGTCATCATCGTGGCGCCGAGCGGGTAATCCATCACGCCCGCCTCGCGGATCGCGGCGGCGGCTGCGAGGACCTCGTCGTAGGTCGTGGGCGGGGCGATGCCGAGGTCGGCCAGAACGTCCTCGCGGTACATCAGGTGCTGGGTGTTGACCATCATGGCGATCGCCATGACCTGGCCGTCGATGGTGATAAGCTGGTTAGGGGTCAGGTTCTGGCCGAATTCGGCGACCAGATCGTCGAGGGGACGGATGGTATTGTCGTCCAGAAGCGTGACGATGGTGGAATTGGCGACGCCGCCGATCTGGTAGAGGGCCGGGTCGGCCTCGAAGGCGGCGGGTTGCTTCTCGCGGAACTCCTGGTCCAGCGCGGCCTCGAAATTGCCGCATTCCGCCATGGCGTCGGTCACGGCCTTCCACGCCTCGAAGCCCGCGGACATCGAGCTGAGCGGCACGGTGTTCTCGAAGGCGCAGGCAGCCCATGCGCCGGAGCCCATGAGCGACATCATGCCCGCAAGGGCGATCGGTCTGAAATTCATGTCAGTCTCCCTGTTTTTCCATGGCGGCGCGGCTTCGGTCCGCGCGGTTTCCGTCGTTTCCGGTCATCGCGCGATCGCGCGCCCCCGCCAGGCCCCGATCCGCGCGCCCGTTTCCGTGTCGAACAGGTGGCAGATCTCCGGCGGGATCGAGATGGCGACGGGGTTGCCGATCTCGTCCCTGAACTCCTTGCCCGACTTGACCGAGACCAGGGCGCCGCCGGCGCGGACGGTGATCATCGTGGCGTCGCCGAGCAACTCGAGCGTGTAGATCGGCACCTCGATCTGGCCGGAGCCGGCTTCGGTCAAGCACGCGTCTTCGGCGCGGAAGCCGACCGTCGCGGGACCGTCCGGCGCGCCGAGCCCCGCGATGCGGACGTTCTTGCCGGTGAAGACCCCGTCGGAGATCGCGCCCTCCATCAGGTTCATCGCCGGCGTTCCAATGAACGAGGCGACGAAGGTGTTGGCGGGATTGTCGTAGATGTCGGTGGGCGTGCCGACCTGCTGGACGACGCCCTTGTTCATGACCACCACGCGGTCGGCGAGGGTCATGGCCTCGATCTGGTCGTGGGTGACGTAGATCGTAGTGGTCTTCAACTCGTGCTGGAGGTTCTTGATCTGGGCGCGGGTCGAGACGCGCAGCTTGGCGTCGAGGTTCGACAGCGGCTCGTCCATCAGGAAGACCGTCGGTTCGCGCACGATGGCGCGGGCGAGGGCCACGCGCTGGCGCTGGCCGCCGGAGAGTTCGGCCGGCTTGCGATGCAGGAAGTCGTCGAGCTCGACCATCGCGGAGGCCCGACGCACGCGTTCGTCATGCTCGCCGGCGGGAACCTTCCGGACCTTCAGCGGGAAGCGGATGTTCTCGTAGACGTTCATGTTAGGGTAGAGGCCGTAGGACTGAAAGACCATCGCCACGTCGCGGTCCTTGGGGTCGAGATCGTTGACGAGCCGGTCTCCGATGTGGATCCGCCCGCCGCTCGCGTCCTCGAGCCCCGCGATCATCCGCATGGTGGTGGTCTTGCCGCATCCGGACGGGCCGAGCAGGACGAGGAACTCGCGGTCGGCTATGGTGAGGTTGAAATCGTCGACGCCGACGAAGGCGCCCCACCGCTTCGATACGTTTTCGAGCCGGATTTCCGCCACTGGCCATCCCCCGTTGCATACGCTTGCAAATCGTTAACCGTTTATCACGGCGCTTGGCAAATGTTTTTTGCAAGCGTATGCAGACGTGGTTTTCGAGGGATCGAACATGACCGTTACGGCAGCGCTGGAGCAGCGAGCCCATCTCCTCAACTCTCTGAACAGGCTCGCGGAAACATCGTCGGGCGAGCTTGCGGAAAGAATTGTCGCGCTTTATGCGCCCGGTGCGCGCTGGCGTGGCTCGCACCCGATGAACGATGCGGAAAGCTTGGACGAAATCGCCGAAAACGTGTGGTCACCGCTGATCGAATCGTTTCCCGATCTGGAACGGCGCGATTCGATCTTCGTCGGCGGGTCCTGGGAGGGCCGGGACTACGTCGCGGCGGTCGGAAACTACTGCGGCACGTTCCGGCGCGACTGGCTGACGATCCCGGCGACGGGCCGGCCGGTGTTCATCCGCTACGGCGAGGTGCACCAGGTCGAGGACAGCCGGATCGTGCTCAGCACCTGTCTGTGGGACGTGCTCGACGTAATCCGTCAGGCTGGCTTCTGGCCGATCGCGCCAAGTCTCGGGACCGAGGGCATGTGGCCCGGGCCGATCACCGGCGACGGGATCGTGCTGCACGCCACCGATCCGGAAGAGGGCCTGGCCAGCCTCGCGCAGACGCTCGCCATGCACAGGACGCTCGGCGATTACGACGACAACGGCGATCTGGGGCGCGCGGGTCTGCTGAACATGCCGCAGAAGCGGCACTGGCACCCGAAAATGATGTGGTACGGACCTTCCGGAATCGGGACCACCCGCGGGCTCCAGGGGTTCGTGGACTACCACCAGCTGCCGTTCCGCATCGCCTTTCCCAACCGCAAGGGCGGCATGCAGATCACCGACCCCGGTCTCGGCGGGCATTACATCCGTATCGGTGACGGCAAGTATTCCGTGACCGGCGGCTGGCCGAGCGTGCGCGCCGACCACCTCGGCGGCGGCTTTCTCGGGACGGGACCGACCGGGCGTCTGATCAGGATGCGGGTGATGGATTTCTACCTTCACCACGAGGGTCTGATCCGCGAGAACTGGGTTCCGATCGACATCATCGACGTGCTGAACCAGATGGGCGTCGACGTGTTCTCGCGGATGCGGAGCGCGTTCCGACGGGGACAGCTCTAACGGGGAAGCGGTGCCAAAGCTCTTCGCGAGGTACATCACAGCCGGGGCTGTCAGACCGATGACAACCGGTTTCTACAAGGGCAGGATCGCCGTCTCTTATGCCGCACCGACTTGGCGCCACTAGGCGAGAGCGGCGGCGCAGTTGAGCTTGAAATTCTGACGTGAGTACAGGTGGCGCTCCTGGTTGAAGATGCCATGGGGGCTGGAGAGCGGTCGCTGCGGGAGCAGAATGAACTCTCCAATTCATTGACCGGAGGGAACCATGGTGTGAACAAGCACTGAAACGGGGCCCTTCCAGAACGCTGATCAACCCATTCAAAAGATGAGAGTTAATCGATTTCCAACCGGGTCCCGCGCAGCGCCGATTGGGGCCCCGCCACAATCGGGATCTGGACTGCAATATCAGTAGATTGCCTCTCCAAGCGGGAGGGTCTCCGTTCGACGACTATTCACAGCTTGCCTTCTCGACCGGCGGCGGGCTCGACTTCTGGGTCCTCTCCGACCGGTCGATGGACATCGGCCCGCTCTGGGTCGGCGGCGTCCAGATCGCCTGGCAGCCGGCCGGCGGTTTTCCTGCGCCGGGGCTTCTGGACGCCGAGAGCGAGAACGGCCGCGGCTTCAACCGGGGCTTCTCCGGCTTCCTCGTGACCTGCGGCATGGCCCATTTCGGCCAGCCGCGCGACGGCCATCCGCTGCATGGGCGGCTGCCCTACACCCCGGCCCGCGTCACCGCTCATGGCGAGGACTGGGACGCGCCCGAGCCGGTCCTCTACGCGGAGGGCGAGGTCGTCGAGGCCGCCTATGGCGGCGACGCGTTCCGCCTGCGCCGGCGGATCGAGGCGCCGATCGGCGGGCGGGTGCTGCGCATCCGCGACACCGTCGAAAACATCTCCTGTTCCGTCCAGCGCAACGAGATGCTCTATCACTTCAATCTCGGCTGGCCGGTGGTGCGCGACGGCGTGACCCTGTCGCTGGACGGCGCTGACCTCGTCGGACCGATCGCCGCCCCCGAACCGGCGACCGGGCCGGCGCGGTCCTGGCCCTGCGCGGCATCCGAGGCGCGGGTCGTCGTCGCCGGACCGGACGACGGGGCGCCCCGGGTGGAGTTCGGGTTCGCGACGGAGACGCTCACCCACCTCCAGCTCTGGAGAGACCTGCGCGCCAATATCGGCGTGTTCTCGGTGGAACCTCGCACCAGCGGCCTCGAAAGCGACGGAACGGCGAACGTCGCATTGGGCCCCGGCGAGCGGCGCGCTTACCGGATGGAGGTCACCTTTCCAAGGTAGGCCTGCGTTCAATCGAGCCTGATCGCGCGCTCCTCATTGATGCTCTGTTCCGCCGCGAGGACGATCCTCAGCGAGCTGACGGCGGCGTCCATGGATTCGGAGAGGTCCAGGTTCTCGCGGATCGCCTTGAGGAAGAACTCCTGCTCGCGATCGCAGAGTTCCTGGTGGCCAGGCTCGTCGTCCATCGACATCAGTTCGTCGGGTTTGACGAAGTGCTTGTCCGGTCCGACCTCCGCGTGGTGGAGACGGATCGCGTCGGTCTTGGTGTGCTTGTCGATGTCGGCGCTGTCCGAGAGCTTGCCTGCGTCCTGACGCGCCTCGTCGTTCGGGACCAATGAGACGGACCCCTTCGGCCCGACGATGTCCTTCACGAAAAACGCGGTCTCCGACATCATCGGTCCCCAGCCCGCCTCGTACCAGCCGACCGAGCCGTCGTCGAAGGTGACATGGAGATGGCCGTAATTCTGCTTGTCGGCCTCTGCCCAGAGTGACGCCCCGATCCCGTGCACCCGGACTGGCTTCGCGCCGGTCAGCTGGCACATGACGTCGACGTAGTGCACACCACAATCGACAATGGGGATCAGACTGTCGATCAGGTTCTTGTGCCACATCCACGCGTCGCCGGAGGATTGCTGGTTGAGGTTGAGGCGCATGACCAGAGGCTTGCCGAGGGTCTTGCCCAGTTCGACGAATTTGATCCAGGACGGATGCACCCGGAGGATGTAGCCCAGCACCAGTTTGCGATCCGTCTCGCGCGCCTTGGCCACGACGGCCTCGGCCTCCGCGTTGGTCGTCCCGATCGGCTTCTCCATGAAGACGTGGGCGCCCGCATCCATCGCCCTGATCGCGAAATCCGCATGGGTGTTCGGCCATGTGTTGATCGACACGGCGTCCGGTTTGAGCTCGGCGATCGCCGTCTCGTAGTCCTCGAAAAGCGGATATCCCGAAAGCTCGTCCGGGATGTCCTTCGATTTAATCGACCGCGAACAGAGGCCGACGATCTCGAACCCGTCCAGTCGGTGATAGGCGCTGGCATGGGACGCGCCCATGTTCCCGAGCCCCACCACGAGAATGCGTACAGGATCACCCATCGGACCCTTTCCTTTTTTGAGTTGTCATCCGGGCGGCGCGGTCCGCCGCCCGGTTCACGGATCAGATCGACTGGTCGAACATGGACGCGCGCAGGGCCTCGACATCGACCGCGGCGAGATCCGCGTCGACTTCGGCCGCCGCGGCGTCCGCCTTGACCTTGTCGTGGTCGAAATCGTTC
Source organism: uncultured Alphaproteobacteria bacterium (assembly GCA_963698685.1). Lineage (GTDB taxonomy): Bacteria > Pseudomonadota > Alphaproteobacteria > Rhodobacterales > Rhodobacteraceae > Amaricoccus. Next base: position 44,957 of record CAVORV010000018.1, on the reverse strand, counting down.
GCCGCCGGGATCAGCGCGTTGGTGCAGACCGCCGCCGCGTCGATCGGCGTCGCGTTCTGGCCGACCTCCGCCGACAGATCGAAGAACTGCTGCCAGCTCGCCATGTCGTGCCAGCCCCAGCCCTCGCGCACCGCCATTTCGCCGCGGAACACGTTCATTTGCTGGATGATCGACATCAGACCGAGTTCAGGGCCGAGGTTGGAGGCAAGCGTCGGGAATTGCTCGAAGACGGCCTGGACTGCGGCCGCCGGGTTGTGCTCGGCGAATTCGAGCCCCATCGCCCAGCCACGCAGGTACTTCTCGAGGAAGGCCTTGCGGTCGGGATCGTCGACGTCCGAGCCCCGCACCACGAAGGTGTTCGCGGGCAGCGGCGAGTTCTGGACGCCGAGCCAGTACTCGAATTCGAGCCCGGTCGAGATCCATTCCGCGCGAAGCCCCTCCCAAGCGAGCGCCGCGTCGCCCTGCCCCGCCGCAAGCGCCGTGCCCCAGGTCGGCCAGCCGGCTTCGAGATAGGTGATCTTCGTGATGTCGACGCCCTGGGCCGCGAGCATCGGATCGACGATTGGCTGCCAAGCTGCCGAGCCGAGCAGAATGGTCTTGCCTTCGAGTTCCTTGAGGTTGCTCGGTCCCTCGCCCTTGCGGAATGCGAGGCTGAACGTGTCGAGGGCGCCCATGTGGAAGACCGATCTGAGGTCCATCCCGTTCTGAATGCCGAAAGAGAAGACGCCCGGGCTCGGAAAGCCCATGTCAGCCTGGCCGACGGCGACGAACTTGACCGTGGCGGTGCCATCGGAGGGTCCGGGCTGCATCTCGACGTCGAGGCCGTCGAAATAGCCCATCTTGCTGCCGATCCAGTAGGCGTAATCGTCCAGCACCTCGAGCGTGCCGCGTGGCGAGATCCAGGTGAACGGCCCGTCATAGGGCTCGGCGAAGGCGCGCGGCACGCCCGCCCCCGAAACGATCAGGCCGCCCGCCGTAACTTGGAGCAGGCGTCTCCGGGTCAGCCCCGGTTGAGTGTTGAAACGCATGGTTCAGTTCCCCTGTTGTTGTTTTCCGATCGCGCAAAGTAGCGTCACGTCTCCCAGCTCGCCCATTTCCGGCCGATCAGGAAGAAGATCACGTAGATCAGGATGCCGAGCGTCGAGAGGATCAGCACGACCCCGAAGAACTGCGGCATCTGGATCATCGAGGAATAGGTCGTCAGGCGGTTCCCCAGACCGAAGCCGCCGCCCACCATCTCGGCGCCGACGGCCGTCAGAAGCCCGAAGATCGCGCCGATCATCAGACCCACCAGAATCATTGGAAGCGCCATCGGCGCCCGCACTTTCCAGAAGATCTGAAACGTGCTGGCGCCGTAGGAGCGCGCGAGAGCGATCTTCTGGGCGTCGACGCGGCGGAACCCGGTGGCTGAGTTGATCATCACCATCGGACCCGCGGCGAGCGCCACCGCGATGATCCGGGGCTCGTAGCCAAAGCCGAAGCGCAGGATCAGGAGCGGCACCAGCGCCAGCATCGGAGTCGTGACGAGGATCAGGACGTAGGGCGCGATGATCTTCTCCGCGAAGGGGAACTGCGTGATGACGGCGGCCAGAAACATCCCGATCCCCGCGCCGATCGCGAAACCCGAGAGCAGTACGACGAGCGTGTGGCCCAGATGCGGGAGGATTAGCGGGAAGTCCTTGATCAGCGCCACGACGATCGCGGAAGGCGGCGGCATGATGTAGAGCGGCACCTCGAAATACCGGAGCCAGAGTTCGATGCCGCCCACGACCACGACCGCCGTGGCGATGATGGCGAGGATCTCGAGCCGCGTGCGCGCGCCCGCGGCGAAGGAGGTCAGGGACTTCGCACCTTTGCCGACCGCCGATCCGGTTCCCGCCACGCGTTCGTCCATCGGCTATTCCGCCGCCTGCGGGACGCCTTCGTCCCGCGCGTAGATGTCCGCCTTGATCCGGTAGGTCAGATCGTAGGCCTCCTTGCCGGCCATGATCTCCATGGTGCGCGGCCGTGCGAAGGGGACGGCGTATTCGTTGCGAACGCGTCCTGGACGAGGCGTGAGCACGACCACGCGATCCGACAGGAACAGCGCCTCCTCGATGGAATGGGTGATGAACACGATGGTGGTGCGCGTCTCCATCCATATCTCCTCGACGAGACGGTTCATCTCCTCGCGCGTGAAGGCGTCGAGCGCGCCGAAGGGCTCGTCCATCAGCAGGACCGACGGCCGGAGCGAGAGCGCGCGCACGATGGAAACCCGCTGCTGCATGCCGCCCGAAAGCTCGTTGGGAAAGCTCTTTTCGAAGCCCTTGAGCTGGACCCTGTCCAGCAGGTGGTCGATCCACTCCCGGTCGGGTTCGCGACGTTTGATCTCGAACGGGAAGAGGATGTTGTCGATCAGGTTGCGCCACGGCAGCAGGTTGGCGTCCTGGAAGACCAGCCCGATCTCCGGTCGCGGCGCGGTGATCGGCGTGCCGTCCAAGAGCACCTCGCCGTCGGTCAGATGATGCAGGCCGGACATGGACCAAAGCAACGTCGTCTTGCCACATCCTGACGGGCCGACGATCGAGACGACCGTCGAGGCAGGAATGTCGAACGAGCAGCCGCGGAGCGCGACTGTGTCCCCGTACCGCTTGCCCGCATCGCGGACGACGAGTTTCGGCCGCGTCCTTTCGTCCCCCATCGGTGAGCCACCCCCTCCCCCCGGAAAATTGCGCGCGCGGGTTCCTTTCGCAAGCGTGTGAGCCGCCCGCATCATTGTCAAGAATTGCTTGACCGGACCAGGCTCCCTGCGAATATTGATCCACTTTTTCATCGGAATTTGGCGGATGCTCTTGAAGGTGGCACAGCATGCCAGGAACGGCTGCCGACCCGGGGCCTATCGCCCGCGCGCGATCGGCGCGACCGCCGTGCGACAGCCCGGAGCCGCGCGGTGACCCCCGGCACGGATATGGACGTCGCGATCGACGATTGGCTCGCGCGCTTCGACGCCGCGCTTCGCGACGGAGACGCGGCGGCGATCGTGGCGCTTTTCGAGGTGGACGGGTATTGGCGCGATCTTCTGAGCTTCACCTGGAACATCCGGACGATGGAGGGGCGCGATGCGATAGCCGACATGCTCGCTGCCTGCGTCGCCCAGACCGGGCCATGCGTCTGGAGGCGGGAGGGGCCGGCCGAGGCGACCGAGGACGGGACGGCAGCGTGGATCGACTTCGAGACCAAGGCCGCGTGGTGCAAAGGTCGCGTCACGATCCGGGACGGGCTCTGCCACATGCTCTTGACGGCGATGGACGACATCAAGGGCCACGAAGAACCGAAAGGTCGCCGGCGGCCAATGGGGCTTGAGCACAAGGCCGCGCGCGACCGCGAGACCTGGTCTGAACGCCGCGCGCAGACGGCGGCGGGGCTCGGGGTCGAGGAACAGCCCGAGGTTCTGATCATTGGCGCGGGCCAAGGCGGCGTGGCGCTCGCCGCCCGGCTGAAGCAGCTCGGCGTCCCGACTCTGGTCGTCGAGCGCAACCCGCGCGTCGGCGACAGCTGGCGCAACCGCTACCGCAGCCTCGTCCTGCACGACCCCGTCTGGTACGACCATCTTCCTTACCTGCCCTTCCCCGAGACGTGGCCGGTCTTCTGCCCGAAGGACAAGATCGGCGACTGGCTCGAGGCCTACGCACTGATCTTCGAGCTTGACGTCTGGACCTCCGCCATCTGCGAGACGGCGCGGAGGGATCCCGACACCGGCCTATGGACGGCGCGCATCCGTCGCGATGGCGCGGAGGTCACGGTCGCCCCAAAGCAGCTAGTCTTCTGCACAGGAGCCTACGGACCGCCGCGTGAACCGGACTTCCCCGGTCAGGACACGTTTGAGGGTAAGATCCTGCACTCCGCGCATTACCGCTCCGGGATGGATTTCAGGGGAAAGCGCGCGCTGGTGATCGGCGCGGGCAGCTCTGCCCATGACGTCGCGGCCGATCTGTGGGAGTCCGGCGCCGAAGTCACAATACTCCAGCGCAGGCCGTCGATCGTCGTACGCTCGGAAACCCTCATGCGGCACGGGTTCAACACCTATTCGGAGGCGGCGGCCGAGGCCGGGCTCACGACGGAAAAGGCTGACATGCTGGCGGCGGCGACGCCCTTCAGGATGTTCTGCGAGAAGCAGAAGGGCGTCTACGCGACGATCCGCGAGGAGGATTCCGAATTCTACCGCCGGCTCGGCGCGGCGGGTTTCGACTTCGATTTCGGGGAGGACGGGTCCGGGCTGATGTCACGCGCGCTGAGGACCGCGTCGGGCTATTACATCGACGTCGGGGCCTCCAAGCTGATCGCCGACGGCGAGATCCCGGTCATCGCCGGTGCCGGGATCGAGCGCCTGACGCCGGAGGGCGCGCGTCTGACCTCGGGGCGCGAGGTCGAGGCGGACGTCATCATCGCCTGCACCGGGTACCGGTCGATGAACGAGGCGGTTGCCGGCATCGTCGACCGCGAGACCGCAGACCGTGTCGGTCCGTGCTGGGGGCTCGGCTCCGGCGTCCAAGGCGATCCCGGCCCGTGGCTGGGCGAACTGCGCAACATGTGGAAGCCGACGGCACAGGACGGGCTCTGGTTCCACGGCGGCAATCTCGCACTCTCGCGGTTCTATTCGAAGTTCGTGGCCCTCCAGATCAAGGCACGCCATGAGGGCATCCCGACGCCGGTCTATTGACGTCCCAAACCCAGCACCACGTAGCGCCGCCTTTGGTGAGCCCGGCGTCTTACAGGAGCTTGGCAGCCTGCTTCTCGACGATGTCGCAATGGTGGATAGACCGGCCAATCCTACCCGCGGAGCGTCTGCGCCGGGCCCCGACGCCGACGCCACCTCTTCGGTCATCGCGTCAGGAACATCACGGAGATGCGGTCCAAATGATCCGCAAGATCGGCGCTGGTGGCGGCGACCAGACAGCGGCCCGCTTTGCAGTGGAGCGCACCACGAACACATCGAGGCGCGACCACACGGCCTCGACGATGGTGCCGCAGCCCTGGTCGTGAACATCGACGTGGAGATCACCATCCTCTCCTGGATCCGTCCGGGAATACGTGTGCGCGCCGACGATGGCCGTGACGAGCGCAAGGAGTAGCGTCCGGTTCCGGTCGAGCATGAAGGTCCTGCCCCGCGTCCGAGGAGGCCTCCTCGGACCAGTCCAGGAACGCCTGCACGGTCTTTCCCCTACTCCCTTGCGGTCCGGCCTTCCAGTGGCAGAGCGCTACAAAAACTCACCCCGGCATGGAGCGCGCCCCTCGGATTGGACAGATCAAGCGGCTTCCGATTGACCGGGGCCGGGCGACGGTTGTCGGGTGGGCTCCCGATACGTTGGAGTTGATGGCCGGATCTGAGCGGAGCGGGAGGTCGGCGGCGCCAAACCGGATGATCGCACGACGATCAAGGTGCTCTTGCCCGCCCTCACCGCACCCGAGGAAGGACCCTAATGCAGAGACCCGCGCCACCCGCGAGGGTGCCAATCACACGGCCACACTGACAACGGCAAATGGCGGCAAGGCCACTCAGATCAATGCCGGCCATGTGCATGGTCATGTCGATCCAGGCGCCGAGGTGGTGGCGCACCGTTTCGAGCACCTGTCCGCATGATGTTAGAACGGAGTTTGAGACCGATTTCGGCTCATATCGCTTGTGACGTCATCGCCGACTGACAGAGCTGTGGGTGCAAGTTCTTGCATCGGACCGCGTCCGATGGAGGGGGCGGTTCAGCTCAGCTTGCCGACAGGTGGCTGAAGGGTGCGTCGTGGAGGCGGATGAGTGCCATGCACGATCGGCTCTTGATGTTTTCTGATGGATGACAGTGGCATTTCGAAATTTGCAATTGCGAAATCCCGGGAAGTCGGCACGGTGGATGTGGCAACGGTAGACCGGATTCAGAGCATGGCCGACCGATGGCGGTCTCGTGCCTTGAAGGCCGACGGGATGCATATTTATCGGGGAGAATGCAAATGAGATACGCGAGAAGTCTTGGAACCACGGCGATGGCGGCGCTCTTGGCGGCACAGCCCGTTGTCGCGCAGATGACCGTACTCGGCGCCGGCGAGGGCCGCCTCGATATCGTCGCCTGGCCCGGCTACATCGAACGCGGCGAGACGATGGCCGAGTTCGACTGGGTCACCGGGTTCGAGGAAGCCACAGGCTGCACGGTCAACGTCAAGACAGCCAACACCTCGGACGAGATGGTGGCGCTGATGAACGAGGGCGGCTTCGACCTCGTCACCGCGTCGGGCGACGCCTCGTTGCGGCTGATCGCCGGCGACCGGGTGCAGCCGATCAATCTGGACCTCGTGCCGTCCTGGTCGGCGGTGGACGACAGGCTCAAGGACGCGCCGTGGTACGTGGTCGACGGCGTGCATTACGGCGTGCCGTACATGTGGGGCCCGAACGTGCTCATGTACAACACCGAGGTTTTCGGGGACGCGGCTCCGACCTCTTGGAGCATCGTCTTCGAAGAGACCATGCTGCCGGACGGCGAGACGAATTCGGGGCGCGTGCAGGCCTATGACGGCCCGATCCACATCGCCGACGCCGCGCAGTATCTGATGTATCATCAGCCCGAGCTCGGTATCGTATCTCCCTACGAGCTGAACCAGGAACAGTACGACGTGGCGCTCGATCTTCTGCGCGAGCAGCGCAAGCTGGTCGGCCGCTATTGGCACGACGCCTTCATCCAGATCGACGACTTCAAGAACGAGGGCGTGGTCGCCTCAGGGTCATGGCCCTTCCAGGTCAACCTGCTTGCGGGCGAGGATCAGCCGGTCGCCTCGGTCATCCCGGTTGAAGGGGCCACCGGCTGGGCCGACACGACAATGATGCACGTCGACGCGCCGCATCCGAACTGCGCCTACATGTGGATCGAGCACACGCTGACCTCGAACCTGATGTCTGACCTTTCGGTCTGGTTCGGCGCGAACCCGGCCGTGCCGGAGGCCTGCACGGACGGACGCGGCATGCAGACCGCCGAGGGCTGCACCACGAATGGGATGGACGACTTCGAGAAGATCCGATTCTGGACCACCCCGGTCACACAGTGCGAGAGCCAGGGTGAATGCGTGCCCTACTATCGCTGGGTCAGCGACTACATCGGCGTGATCGGCGGACGGTGATCCGTTGAGCCTTCACTCCAACCGATCCGGCGGCGCCGCAGCCGCCGGGAATGTTTGTGGCCATCCATGAAGGCCGCCATCGAGTTCGAACGCGTTTCCCGCCACTTCGGGTCGGTGCGTGCCGTCGATGATGTGTCACTCTCCGTGGCCGAGGGACGGTTCTTCGCGATGCTCGGCCCGTCAGGTTCCGGCAAGACGACCTGCTTGCGCCTGATCTCCGGCTTCGAGCGGCCGAGCGCCGGTCACGTCCGGATCTTCGGCTTGAATTCGGAAGCGACCCCGCCAAACCGCCGTCCGGTGAACACCGTGTTCCAGGATTACGCGCTGTTCCCGCATCTGACGGTGCGTGACAACGTGGCCTACGGGCCGAAGATGGCTGGCGTCGACCGGAGCACCCGCGAGGCGGCGGTCGACGAGATGCTGGCGCTGGTCAAACTTGACGGCTACGGCGACCGGAAACCGGCGGCGCTCTCGGGCGGCCAACGCCAGCGGGTGGCGTTGGCGCGCGCCTTGGTGAACCGGCCGCGAGTGCTGCTGCTGGATGAGCCGCTCGGGGCGCTCGACCTCAAGTTGCGCGAGACGATGCAGGACGAGCTGAAATCCCTTCAGCAAAGCCTCGGCATCACATTCATTTTCGTGACCCACGATCAGGGGGAAGCCCTGTCGATGGCCGACCGCGTGGCCGTGTTCAACGAGGGCAGGATCGTTCAGGAGGGCACGCCGCAGGACATCTATGAACGGCCGCGCACCCGCTTCGTCGCGGATTTCGTCGGATCGGCCAACGTGCTCTCGCCCGATCTCTCGGCCCGCGCGGGTGGCGCCCACCTCTGGTCGAGCCTGCGACCCGAAGCCATCGGGATCGTGCCCGAGGGGATGGGGCGGATCACGGGCGAGGTGCGGAGCGTGCGCTATCTGGGCGCGGTCAACCGGGTCATGCTGACCCTGCCGGAAGGCGGGATAAGCGCCGCGGTCCCCGCCAGCCTGCCCCTGCCGGAACAGGGCGCGATGGTCGGCCTCTCCTGGCCCGACGCGGCCGTGCACCTGATGGACGGGGAATGAGCTCGGCGGCGGACACCGGCGCTGGCGTGAGCGCCAATCCCACCGCGCGGGGCCTCGCGAGCCGCCTATCCGACCTTCTCTGGCGGCGTCCGGTGGTGTTTCTCGCCCTGCTGCTGGCGCTGCCCCTCGCGTGGCTCGGCATCATCTATATCGGCTCATTGGCCGCCCTGCTGGTGCAGAGCTTCTTTTCGATCGATGAGTTCTCGGGACGGATAGACCACACGTTCACGCTCAAGACCTACGCCGAACTGCTCCGGCCGTCGAATTTCGACATCATCCTGCGCACTGTGCTGATGGCGGCTGCGGTCACGCTGGCCTCCGCGATCATCGCGTTTCCCATCGCGTATTACGCGGCCCGGTACGCCCGCGGGCGGATGAAAGCGTTCCTCTATCTTGCGGTGATGCTGCCGCTCTGGTCGAGCTATCTCGTGAAGGTCTACGCGTGGAAGCTGATCCTCGCCAAGGAGGGGATCCTCAACTGGGCGGTGGACGGCATCGGCGCCTCGGCGATGCTCAACGCGGTCCTCGCCATTCCGGTGATCGGAGGCAACTCGCTTTCGGTCAGCTATATCGGGACCTTCCTCGTCTTTCTCTACGTGTGGCTGCCGTTCATGATCCTGCCGCTTCAGGCCTCGCTGGAACGCGTGCCGAAGAATCTTCTCGAAGCCTCGGGGGACCTTGGCGCCAGCCCGAGCCAGACCTTCCGCAACGTGATCCTGCCCCTCGCAATGCCTGGCCTCATCGCGGGTTCGATCTTCACCTTCTCGCTCACACTCGGGGATTACATTATTCCACAGATCGTGGGATCTTCGCGCCGGTTCATCGGGCAAGCGGTTTATCAGCACCAAGGCACCGCGGGGAACATCCCCCTGGCGGCGGCCTTCGCGGTCGTGCCGATCGTCATCATGGCGATCTATCTATGGATGGCCAAGCGAAAGGGGGCGTTCGATGCGCTCTGACCGCGCGCCCCTCGGTCTGAAAATCGCCGCGTTCGGCGGGCTGCTCTTCCTGCACCTGCCGATCCTGCTGATCTTCGTCTACGCCTTCACGACCGAGGACAAGACCTATCAATGGCCGCCGCCGGGCCTCACCCTTCAATGGATCGGCGTGACGTGGAACCGGCTCGACGTGTGGCAGGCGATGGCGCTGTCGCTCAAGGTCGCGGCGGTCTCCACCTGCATCGCGCTGATACTCGGCACGCTCGCCGCGGCGGCGGTCAGCCGTGCTGCCTTCACGGGGCGCGAGGCGGTGACACTGCTGGTGATCCTGCCGATCGCGCTGCCGGGCATCATCACCGGGATCGCGCTGCGGTCGGCCTTCAATCTGGCCGAGATCCCGTTCTCGACCCTGACCATCGTTCTGGGCCACGCGACCTTCTGCATCGTCGTGGTATACAACAATTCGGTCGCCCGGTTCCGCCGCATTTCCGGGTCGATGCTCGAAGCCTCGGCGGATCTTGGCGCGACCGGGTTCCAGACCTTCCGCCATGTCGTGCTGCCCAACATCGCCACGGCGCTTCTCGCCGGGGGCATGCTCGCCTTCGCGCTGTCGTTCGACGAGGTGATCGTGACCACCTTCACGGCGGGTCAGCAGCAAACTCTGCCGATCTGGATGCTGGAAGAGCTCGTGCGGCCGCGCCAGCGGCCCGTCACCAACGTCGTCGCCATGGTCGTGGTGATCGTCACCTTCCTGCCGATCCTGGGCGCCTACTACCTGACCCGCGGCGGGACCGGAATCGACGGTGGAGGGAAGTGAGCTTTCCGCGAAGGCGGAAGGAGCGGACAGCAGGTTTTCGATCGACGTATTGTCGGTCCGAATGACCTTTCGATCCGATCTGGTCGAAGGCGTGCGCTCGCAACCGCCAAGGACGTATTGCGTTTCAGGCGTCAACGGCGTTTGCCCCCCGAATGCAGGCTTCGGATCCGTATCCGAGTTCGCGCGCACGTCTATGTCGCAGGTCCTTCTCGGGAATGCAGACGGACTTGTCTGGACCTACCGCTCGAAAGGTTCTCCCGGCGAGGCGACGAAATTGAGTCGAATTCGGCGGCGGTTCGAGGGGCGGGCCACGAGCATCGCGATCGTCACTTTACAGGGAATGCGGGCCAGAAGCTTCGATGGCTCATGGAAACAGCCGTTAGCATCGGTCTCGGCTCCGACCAATACGAAGGGCCCTCCCTGAGCCGACATTTCTCGAAGCTCAGACGCCCGGCCGATAGTCAATTGGTGTCCAACGACACGAGCAATTTCATCGCGCGACAATATTCGCGACAGAACCGCCCTCGGCGAGAGCCGGGGCCGTGAGCCGCGCCGGAGCGAGGAGGGGATTCATGGCGTTCTGCCTTCCAAAAGGAGCGTGCGCGAGTGCGAGGCGAATTCACGCCGCCACAGGACCAGCAGCGTCAGCGCGGTGGCGAGGATCAGGGCGACGGGGCCCAGCAGCCAAGCCATCGCGGCCAGCGCGAAATACATTGCCCGCAGACCCCGGTTGAAGCTTCTGGCGGCGCGGATGTTGATCTCGGCGGCTTTTGCGGCCCGGCCGTAGGCAAGCGCGCTTTCGTCGTTGGGGGCCGAGGCCATCACCACGGCGCAGTAGCCGAAAAGCCGGTTGGCCCACATGAACTTGAGGAAACCGTTGGCTAGGAAGGCGAGGATCAGGAGGATTTTCGCCTCCCAGATCACCACCGGGGCGTCGAGCGAGAAATCCTCCGCCACGCCCAGCAGCCGCTCGGTATTGCCGATCAGGGCGAGGCCGCCGCCCAAGGCGATCAGGCAGGCGGAGGCGAAGAAGGAGGTGCCTTCGCGCAGGCTGCCGAGGATGGTCGCGTCGAAGATGCGAGGGTCGCGGGTCGGGAACTGCTTCATCCATTCGCGCCGGTAGTCGGCCATCAGGACGGTGACGGAGAGGCGTTTGGCGTTCGGGCGCTCAATGAGCCAGTCGATGACCAGCCAAGCCAGAGCGAGCAGGACGAGGGCAATGCCGTCGGCCGGGCCGAAAAAGCGGAGGCGGTCGAGAAGGTCCATGAAGCGTGTTTAACGGGGTTGCCTGACGCTCGCCATAGGGCTGACTGGGCCTAGCCTGACCGCCAAATTCGAACGCTCTGCGCGCGCACGCCACTCCGGAACCGCCACCTTGCTCCTCCAAGCCGAGGAGTGCCTTGGGAGCGACTGAGAGCGCCCCTGAGGCGCATCAGCATGTTTTTCTTGAGAATATAAATCCGAAAGAAGGCGCGCAAGTGCGTCGAGTGCCGATGCAACGGACCTACGGATTCGCCTCGAACATGACGGCCACACGGCTCAGAATGTCGATCGGCTGACCTTCCGACAGCGCGCGACATCGCTCCGACAAGCCCGCCATTCTGGTCCTCACGGCTGTACGAACCTCCGCGGGCTGGGTGGAGAAGGCGCCAAAGATCGAGTCCATGCCGATGTAATCAGGAATTTCCCCTCCGCTGGCGCTTTTGTGACTGACCGCTTCCTTCGCCTCGATCCAGAAGACGTCGAGCTCGTGCGCCCATGCCTCGGCGAGTTTTTCCAGGGCCGGCAGCGTGAACTCTCCGAACAGTCCTTGTCCTTCATCGAGGGAAGATCCCTCCGTGAGGAAGCCCGAAAGGGATGCGAGGAGAGACACGGTCCGCGCCGGGCGGACATCCCAATGCGTCAGGTGCGAAAGGGTCGCGGCGAGGCTGCCGAGCGTGGCGGACATTTCGGCGACGCCCGAAGGCGCACGCAGCGTGCCCGGTACCTATGTCGACCTGCGGCGCGTGCCCGAAAGCCCCAGAATGCGAGCAACAGCGCCGCCAGACCCCATACTGGCCACGGTCGCCTGGCGCCGCCATAGGCCCAGGCCTCCAGCCTGCCCCAGCGTTCGGGGACGAGGAGTATGCCGAAGCTCGTAGCCGCGGCCAAAAGTGTCAGCGAGACTCCGAAGATCGTGAGCCATGCCTGGGTCATTCGGGGCGCACCGCGATCCCGGCCGCGAACCCGCGCACCGTCTCCACGAAGCGATCGGTCTCGGTCAGGAACGGTGCGTGACCCGATCCCTCGAACACCTCCATCCGCTTGCCCTGCGGAGCCTCGACCACGGCGAGCCACTCCTGCACCAGCGGGACCGGTGTGTTCCAGTCTCGCGCGCCCGCGATCAGCACCATCGGCACCGGCATGCGCGGCACCTCGGCGATCAGGTCGCGCGAGAAATACTCTTCCCACATCGGCCCGCTGCCACGGGTCGCACCGTCGAGCCAGCGCCGGTAGTCCGCCAGCCGGTATTCCGGTGCAGCGAGCGCACGCGGCAGCAGGTTGGCGAGCGAAGCATTCATGCCGCCGCCATGGGCTTCGACCTCCTGCATGAGACGGACGTAAAGGTCGTGATCGCGGAAGGCCTGCGCGTCCATGCCCGTGAGATCGGAGGGGGCAACCTCGCGCAGCCAGACGAGCGTCAGCGCCGCGCCGCGCAGCGTGTCCACCTGCTGGCCGACCCCGATGTAGCCAGCGTAATCCTCGGGCCAGCGCGCCACCAGCCGCGCGCCAAGCATCGTGCCCCAGGAATGGCCGAGCACGATCACCGGCTGCTCGCCCAGGCGCACGCGCACCAGCGCGGTGACCTGCCGCGCGTCTAGTAGGAACCGCTCGAGCGTCATGGTTTCCGTGTCGAAACCGGGCGGGTTCGACTTGCCCGCCCCGCGCTGGTCCCAGTGCACGACGACGAAATCGCGCTCCAGGTCGGCCGTCAGCCCGTGGATCGGCATCTGGGCCGAGCCTGGCCCGCCATGGAGCCACAGCAGGATGGGTGCGCTCCGGTCGGCCCCCCGAATGAGGAGCCACTGGGTCGTGCCGCCGATTTCCGCCGGGATCAGCTCGGCGATCGGGTCGGGGCCGGCGACGGGCGCGGTGCCGGCCGGCATGGTCTTCCAGATCAGTCCTGAGGCAACGGCCGCGATCAGGACGAGAGGAGCAAGACGCAGGAAGGTCATCGCCGCCGCTCCGGTGCGAGGGTCAGCGCGGAAAGGCCAAGCCCCGCCAGCCCCGAGGCCGCGCCGAGCCAAGGCCAGAGGCCGGGCAGAATAGAGAACAGGAACAGGTAATCTTGCGACACCGCCCAGAGCGGCCAAAGGATCAGGGCGGCAGCTATCCCGCCCGCCGTGAGCCGCGCAAACCGGGGGCGCCTTCCGCGCCGTGACGCGATCCAGATACCGAGCGCCCCGACGAGGAGGCCGAGGGCGATGCCGATAAGCGCCGCCGCCTCGGCCCAGAGCACGCGCGCCATGCGGACCGGTGCCACACCGAGGCTTCCCGACCAGTCCCGCAGGATCGCCGAGAAGAGCGGCCAGGCCCGCTGGCTGTTCGACAGGATCACGATGCCATCGCCGGTCTCGGGCACGAGATGCAGGTGGCTCATCCAGCCGTAGCCCTGTCCGCCGTGCCAGACCGCGGCGCGCCCGTCCGACAGCGTCTCGGTGAAATGTCCCAGCCCGTAGCCCTGGGCGGCGAAGCCGAACAGTCCGCCGACCGCGACCCGAGGCCCGTGAAGAGCAGCCACGCCGTCGGGCGAGAGCACGGATTGCTCCGCGCCCGCCATCCCGGCGATGGCGAAACGCGCGATGTCGGCGGCGGTGGCATGCAGCCCGCCCGAGGCACGTCCCGGGTAGACATAAGCTGCAACGGGCCGGCCCCGCAGGTCGTGGCCCACGGGCATGTCCGCGCCGGTCCAGTCGAAGCTCGCCCGCGCCATGCCGAGGGGCGATAGCACCTCGCGCGCCATGAGCGCGGCGAAATCCTCGCCCGTGCAGTCCTCGATCACGAGTTCCAGCAGGTTGTATCCGGTATCCGAATAGGAAAACCCGGCCCCCGCGGTGGCGATCAGGGTGAAGTCCTGCCCGATGTGTTCGGGAAGGCCGGGCCTCGGCCCCTCGGGCGGGAAGCGCGCGGCGTAGTCGCCGAGGCCGATACCGGCGCTGTGGCTCAGGAGCGCGCGGGGGGTGATCAGATCCGCGCCTTCGGGCAAGCGCCAGTGCGCCAGACAAACGTCGATGGGCGCGTCAAGGCCGAGCCGCCCGGTCTCGGCTAGGCGCATCGCGCCCCAGGCGGTGAGGGGCTTGGACAGGGACTCGACGCGGAACAGGGCATCTTCCGTCATGGGGATGCCGCGTTCGGGATCGGCCATGCCGAACGCACCGGTCCACACCGCCTCGCCGTTGCGCAGGAGCACAATGACGGCCCCGGCGACGCCATCGGACTCGATCCGGGCCGATGCCGTTTCCGACAAGCGGGTCCTCAAGGAGGATGCGCCGTCCTGCGCCGCGACGGCGGATGCAATTAGGGCGAGCATGGCCATCACGGTCAGGGCCGCGTCGCGGAGCCGGGCAACCGGGGTCATCCGGCCTTTGCCTGTCCTGTCATGCGCCCCTGGGCAATGGTCAGTCCAATCGCGATGTACCATTGAAGATACGACCAGGTCAGCAGCCGCTCGAACAGGCCAACCTGATCGGTTTCCGCCAGCACGATGGTCACGGCCGCCACCCTGCACCCACTACGGCGGTCGCCCGGGAATAGCCTGCGGAGCGATGCCATTGTGGTGAAGCGCGCATGGCGCCGCCGACCAGCCAGATCGCAATCAGGATCGAGAGACCCATCGGGATCGCGACGAAGATGTGGAGCGTGCCGCGCAGCGATACGAACGGCTCGCACCCGGGGTCGCAGGGAAAGAACAGCGTGAGGATCACGCCCGCGAGACCCGCGAGGCCCAGCATGAAGGGTCCGACTGGCATGGCCGTGTCGGGATAGATCACCCGGTGGAGGCCGACGGCAAACGGGATGACCAGCGCGTGATAGAGCAGCAGGACAGGATCCACGACGTGCTTGGCCGCTGCGCCGCGTTCGACCAGTTCGCTGATCGCGTCCGACGAGGCCGAATAGTCGGGGGTCAGCGCAATCCCCAAGCCGTCGGCTAGCGCGAAGGCGGCTGCCGCGAGCACGCCGCAACCGCCCAGAAAGCGTGTCGAGCCTTGTCGCGCGGTTTCCGTCATGGAACCCCCGGAAGCACATCGTTCAACAGGATTTCCGTGGCCCGCCCGGGTTCCTCGAAGAGCGGGCTGTGAGCGGAGTTCTCGAAGACGTAAAACCCCTTCACCGGCGCCTCGATCGCATCGAAATAGGCACGGGAGAGTCCGGGATTGGCCGTCAGGTCATGGCGACCGACGAAGAAGTAAATGGGAATGCCGAAGTCGGTCAGCCGTGTGCTCAGATCGTCCCGCAGCAGGTCCTCCCAAAAGAACGGCCGCGACGAGATCTTGCCGCGCCAGACGTTGATCTTGTCCATCAGCGTATAGGCCCGTACCCGCCAGACCGGCAGGAAGATGCCCGTGATCACGGAGTCCATGTCGCGGGTATGGCCGACGCCCGCCCGATGCATCGCGGCATCGCGCAGCCGCATCCATTCCGGCGACGTGCCCGCCTCCATGCTGACCGGCGCGGCCTCCAGCCTGCCGACCATGGCCGTGTCGCCGCGCGCGCGGTAGGTGTCGAGCAGGTAGGCATGCGCCATCACTTCGGAGCGTAGCTGATGGACGATCTGGGCCATGCCGACATAGGCACGGAACCGATCGGGTGCCGCGGCGGCGACCTGGATGCCGAGGTAGCTGCCCCAGGAATGACCCAGCAGCAGGATACGGTCCTGATCGAAGCGGTCGCGCAGGTAATCCGCCACTTCGATCGTGTCGGCGATCATCTGCTCCATGGTCATCGTCTCGGGCGGAATATCGGGCGCGAAGGACATGCCCGCCCCGCGCTGTTCCCACCAGACCATCGTGAAATGGCGCTCCAGCCCCGTCGGATAGTCCAGTTCCATGAAGACCTCGGTCATGCCGGGACCACCATGGAGGAACAGGAGTACCGGGTTCGCGGGGTCGACGCTCTGGATGATCATGCCTTGCGGGATGCCGCCGATCTCGACTGCGACACGCTCGGACAGGCTGCCGGGGATCACGTCGCCCATCGCATCGCGCAGCGGGTCCGGTCGGCCGGGGCTGATGGCGACAAGCCAGGCAAGGCCCAGGGCGAGGCTGGTCAGAAGGATCAGACCTGCCACCATCATGGCCTTGCCGACCCTGTTGGTGAGAGACCGGCGTTTGGTGCGTGATGCCATGGAGGCGCGCCTTTCCCAGCAGAGCCCATGCCTAGTGTCCGCGGTCCAGAAGCATGGTTTCAAGATCGTCCAGCATCGCACGATCCAGCACCCGTCCGCCGGCGATGACCATTTGCGGCTCGCGCAGCGTCGAGAGGCCCTCCAGCGGGTTGACATCGAGCAGCACGAGGTCCGCCCGCCGTCCGGGCGCGATGGTGCCGTCCTGATCGGCCAGCCCGAAGAAACGCGCCGGGGCGACGGTCGCGGTGTGGAGCGCCTCGCGCGGGGTGAGGCCGATGGCCACGTAAAGGTCTAGTTCGTCCAGCAGCGAGAAGCCATGGAACAGGTAGGGATTGGCGAAGGAGGCATCGGTGGAGGCCAGGATCGGCACGCCCGCCCGGTGCGCCATGAGGAAGGTCCGCCTGTCGAGCGCGATGCTGTCCTCGGCCAGCGCGCGGACCTCGTCCGTCATCGCCTCCAGCCGGAAATCGGGACCGCCCCAGGCCGCGCGCACCTCGGCCGGGACGATGCGCATCCGGGGCGTGTCGGGCGCGGGCCAGTTGCCGGTGTAGAAATCCGCCACGACCAGCGTCGGGCTGACATGCATGCGCGTGTCGGCCATTCGCGCCAGCATCGCGTCGCACAAGGTTTCGTCCCATGTCTCAAGGATAATCCGGTTGCGCGCCGCCATGATCCCGAAGACGCGGGCCTGCCCGGCGCCCTCGGCCATGGCGGCGCGCAAGCTCTCCAGCATGGCCTCTTCGGCGGTCGAGCAGGCCATGGCGACCCGCCCGAAATGTTCCATCCCGTCTTGCCCGGCATCGATGGCGGTCCCAAGCGCGACCCGTTCGGGAATGTGCCCGACGACGGGCAGCCCAGCGTCGTGGGCCGCCTCGGCCAGCGCGAGATAGGTCGCTTCATCCAGCATCGAGTAGGCCTTGACGGCGGCCCAGCCTTCTGCGGCAATCTGGTCCACGACGCCCCGTGCCTCGTCCGGCGTGTCAGCGAGGAACATGCCGGGCCACGATCCGGGGCTCGCGTCGACCCATGCCCCTGCGAGGATAAGCCGGGGGCCCAGAACCTCGCCCGCCTCGATCCGTTGCTGCAACGCCTGCTGCTCGGCGATGGGCCAGAGCGCGCCCATGTCGCGAATGCCGGTGACGCCGTTGATGAGGTAGAGCGGCAGCGCCGTATCGGGTTCGGACGCCGAGGAGAAGATGTGCACATGGCTGTCCCAGAGCCCCGGGATGAGATAGCCGCCCCCGCCGTCGAGGCGGGTCGCCGAAGCCGACGTGACATCTGCGCCAACCTCCACGATCAGACCGTCACGGATCAGGACGGATTGGCCCGGGGCGAGCGTTCCCCCGGCCACATCAACGATGGTCACATCGGTCAGAAGTGTTTCGGATTGCGCCTGTGCCTGTGCCTCTGCCGCGACCCCGAAGGTCAGGGCGAGCGGAAGAAGTCCCTTGAACATGTTCCTCATCGCTCCGTCACCCTCAAGACGAGTTTTCCCGCAACCTCGCCCGCTTCCACCCGCTCATGCGCCCGCCGAACCTCGGCCAGCGGTAGCACCTCGGCAACCACGGGGTCGATGCGTCCCGCCGCGAGCATCTCGAAAAGCGTCGCCAGGTCGTCGCGGAACCAGTCGGGGTGTTTCCGCCGCATCGCACCGATGGAATAGAACGCGGTCGCGTGGCCGTTGGGCAGCCAGTCCCAGAGCTTCAGCTTCACGAAATCCATCGGGATCGAGCCGCCGCGCCCCAGCACCTCGTTCTGGAAGCCGAAGGCCACCAGCATGCCGCCGGGCTTCAGCGCATGGAGCGAACGCGCGAGACTGTCGCCGCCCAGCGGGTCGAAGACGGCGTCGACGCCGCCGCCCGTCGCCTCCAGAAGGGTCGCCTCCGGCGCATCCGCGTCGATGGGCGTCGCGCCAAGGCTGCGGATCAGATCGTGCTTGCTCGCAACATCGGTGCCGAAGGCCGTGATCCCGGCGTCGCGCGCCAGTTGCAGCATGGCGGTGCCGACAGCCCCGCCTGCGCCGTGGATGAGCAGGCTCTGGCCCGCCTGCATCTTCGCCACGCGGGTCAGCATCTGGTAAGGCGTCACGGCGGACAGGATCATGCCGAGCGCATCGACATCCGACACGCCCTCGGGCACCGTCGTCAGCCGATCCTCGGGCAGGCAGATGTATTCGGCATAGGCGCCGATGGTGGTCAGGTCCGCCACCCGGTCGCCCGGCGTGAACCGCGCGGCACCCGGGCCGGTCGCGTCGACGATCCCCACCATGTCGTAGCCCGGTGTAAAGGGTGGCTTGTCCTTCACATCCGGGTACATGCCCTTGCGGATCATCACGTCGGTGAAGGCGGCGCTGGTCACCAAGACGCGGATGCGCACCTCGCCCGCTCTGGGCTCGGGCAGGTCCGCGACCGTCTCCAGCACGAGGTTTTCGGGGCCGCCGAAGGCGTTCAGTCTGACACGGGTACAGGGCATCTTGTCTCTCCTTGCGGGGTCAGGACCGCCCCGTCTGGCTCACGAAATCGGCGATCTCTCGGGTCAGGGCGTCGTCATGGCCCAGCCAGATGTGACCGCCGTCTGGGTAAAGGATCAGCCGTGCATCGGGGATGCGGTCGGCCAGCAGGCGCGCGGTGTCCGCGGTGCCGAAGAGGTCATCCTCGCAAGACAGGATCAGTGTTGGCACGGCGATCCGCTCGTATGCTGTTGGTGAGGGCGTTCCAGCCCAGAAGCCGTCGATTCGCAGGCCGTCGACCTTGCGGCTGATCGGGAAAATCTGGTCGAGGATCGCGTGGGCCCGCAGGCGTTCCGCCTCGGGCACTCGTTCCAGCAGGGCCGGATCGGTCGCCAGCAGGGTGCGGATCATCTGATCGGGCGCAAGACGCGACAGCGACCAGAACGCGAAATCCGACCTGAGCACGGCGCCCACGGCAAGCCGCTGCAGTGCCGTGAACTCCACCGGGTCGCGATCCGTCAGGTTCGCCGCCGGGACGATCAGGACAAGATGCGAACACCGGTCGGGATGGCGCAGGGCAAACTCGGCCGCCGTCAGCGCCCCGGCCGAGCCCCCTGCGACGGGCAGTCGGTCGATGCCCAGATGGTCGAGCAACGTGACCAGCGTGTCGGCTTGGTGCACTGGCGAGGCGTCGTCGGGAAAGGCGCTGCCGAGGTAGCCGAAGCGCGAGGGCGCGATGATGCGGAAGCCGCTTCGGCACAGCCCGGACGCGAAGAGGAGCCCCTGGTCGAACCCGCCGCCGGTTCCATGGATCATCATCAGGGGCGGGCCGTCCCCGGCGACCGCGTATTCCAGCGGCCCCGCGCCTGTCTCGATCACGGTTCCTTGCCCGAACAGCCTGCTGCCGGCCTGCTTGCGCGCCTCGTGGAAAGCGCCCGCGGTATAGCCGCCACCGCCCAGTGCCAGCCCGCCCAGGCCCAGAAGTAGGGTGCGCCGCGTCGTCATGTCGGTTCCGGCGCAAACTGAGGCGCCAGCCTGTCTGTCCAGGCGGCGATCCTTTCCCAGTCTCGCCTGTCGCCGACCGGGGATTTCACGAGGCGTACGGCGAGGCGGTCGAGGAAGGAGAGGCGCGCGGGGTCTATCATGCCTTCGAAAAAGGCCTCGTCGATGGGCGTGATCATATCACGCGCCTTCGCGGTGTATTTCGCGCGCTCGGCCACGGCGGCGGGATCGTCGCCAAGCGCGAGCATGTGCATGGTGAAGAAGGCGACCGGCATGGCGGACAGCGCGTCGCGGTTTGCAGAAACGAAGTCGGTCATCTCTGGCAGCCAGGACGCGTAACGCACCGCGCTGCCGAGGACGGCTCCGGAATACCCCTCGAGGCTTGTCACCTCGGTCACGGGTCGTGTCTCGGCCGAAAGGCCGGCTTTGCAGAGTTGATCGGCGATGGCGCTGGCGACCTCGGCGGTCGAGCCGGTGCGGGTTGCATAGGTGACGAGGATCCTTTCGGTCATCCGGGTGGCTCACTGGCAAGCGAAGGTGATGAGTGTGGGCGCGGGGTGCCGGGTTGCGCCTCTGATGCCCAGCGCGACCAAGGCGACACCGGCGAGCGCGAACACAAACCTGCGCCGTCCCATGAGCCGCATGGCTACTCCCTTGTGAGCCTGAAGCCGGGACCAGCCACGCCGGAACCCTGCAAGCGGGACCCTGTAGAGGCTTTGCGATCGGCCCTCATGGCTGAACCGCTCCGCTGTCTCGGCCGATTGCCAGATCCGCGAGCGCGGCTTCCAGCGCCGGCACCAGATCGGTGCTGTCGTCCACGATTCCGATATCGGTGTTGATCTGGAAGGCCACCGTCACGCCGTGATCGGCATAATGGCGCAGGCTCGAGACATATCCCGGAATCCAACCACCGTGGCCGTAGACCGGGCCGCGTGGTGTGTCGCCATAGATCGCAACACCGGCGCCATAAAGAATGCCCGGTGCATCGGGCGAGACGGGGACGCCATCGAGCAACCGGTCGAGATAGGGCTCCGCCATGGCCGTGCCGCCGAAAAGCGCATGCCCCCAGACCGCCAGATCGCGGGAGGTGGAGACAAGCCCGCCCCCCGTCCATTCCATCGCCGGATCCCAGAGCAGGCGGCCCGCGTCGTCCGTGGTCCGTGTCGGCAGACCGAAGGGGTTGTCCTCTCCCACATACCCCGCTGCCAGACTGGGCAGAATGGGCGTATCCGAGGGGGTCGTGGCCGTCAGGCCGAGAGGCATCAGGAAACGCTCCGCCACGAGGTCGTAATACGCCGCCCCGCCGGCGTGTTCGATCACGAGGCCGAGCAGCAGATATCCCGTGTCGGAATAGGCCCATGCCTCGCCGGCGGGAAACAACGGATCCGTGTCGAGGACGAAGGCGATGGCCTCCTCCGGCGTGAACGCAGCGCTGCCCCTGGCCATCCTCGCCGCCATCTCGGACTGGAATGTCTCGAGGTGGACGTGGTCCGGGAGGCCCGACGTGTGGTGCAGCAGATCGGCCACCGTCATCGTCTCATGGTTCGGCAGTCTCGTGAACCAGTCGCGGTCGCCAAGGTGCCAGGACACGAGATCGGACCGGGACAGGGCGCCATCGCTTTCCAGCGACAACGCCGTCATCGCAACGAAGCTTTTCCCGATGCTGGCGGCCAGCATCCGGCTGTCGGATGCCATCGGCGTGCCGGTCTCGTCGTCGGCAACACCCGTCGCCGCCATGACGACGCTGCCGTCGGCAAGCGCCATGGCGGCCGTCGCGCCGGGAAAGCCGTAGTCCTGCCGGAAGCTGTCGAGCAGATCCTGTAGCCGGGCTTGCGGCGTTTCGGCGAGTGCCGGCCCGGCCAGCGCGAGGGATGCGGCGAGGGCGATTGCAACACGCTTGCCTTTCATGGCCGCGCCTCGCCCGGAATGACCTCCGTCACCGCGCCGTCACGGCTGAACATCGTCTTGCGGTTCAGCCAGACCACGACCACGGCCACCACCACCAGGATGCGGGTGTCCCAAGGCTGCGCGTCGGGCCAGAACGGGATGATCAGCTGCCAGTGGAACAGCATCGGCAAAGCCAGGCTGCCGCGCGACGCGTTGAAGATCGGCGTCACGAGGATCGCAAGGGTGACGTTGCCGATGAAGAAGGGCAGGAAGGACCAGTTCTCGTAGACGACACCCGCCAGATAGAAGGCGGGCAGGTGCCAGACGCCCCAGGCCGCCCCAATGATTGCCCCGGCCCAGAAAGGTGCCACATGGCGCTGCAGAAGCGGCTGCGCGACGCCGCGCCAACCGAATTCCTCCATCGGCCCGAGAAACAGCATCATGAACATGAGCGCGACCATGGCGCCCACGCCTTCGGGTGGCAGCGGCGCAAGCAGCGGCCCGCCCTTGATCAGCGACCCGACCATGAAGACGACCGGGATGCCGATCAGGATGAAAGCCCACCAGACCGGGGCGCAGCGCCAGTAGAAGAGGCGCGAGAAGAAGGCGCGCAGGCCCCGCAATCTGCCGAAAGCCAGCACAAGAAGGATGCCAGCGATGCCGGGCGCCCAGGTGGCAAGGAAGTAGAGGGGATGGCTGCCGCTGATCTCGCCAAAGGTCGCGGCAGCCCGTTCCGGGAAGTAGATGTAGCCGCCGATCACGGTCCATGTGATGCCGAAGGTGAGCAAGGCGAAGAACATGAGCGCGTAGGAGGGGAGGCTCGACTGCGGTCTGATCGCGATTGAAGACATGAGCGAATCCTCTCGAGACGGTCATTTTCGGAATTGGCCGCACCATCGTTCAATTCGCCCGCGTCTTCGCTGATCGAGATCAAACGGGAGGGCGGCATGCAAACGGGCAGAGTTGGGCATGGTCTCCACACCATCGGGATGCACTCTTCGCACAATCGCGCCGTGGGCGGCGCGACCCGCTCGAAGCATATGGAGGGCGCTGCGTTCGACATCGCCATGGCGAACCACGACCCGGTGGCGTTCGAGGCCGCGGCGCGGGAGGTCGGGTTCCTCGGCTTCGGCTTCTACCCCCGCTCGGGGTTCATCCATGTCGACCTTGGTCCAGCGCGCCAGTGGGGTGAGCGGTTCCCGGTCCGGAAGACTGCCTTCGCCGCCGAGACGCCGCCCGCGCGCGAGGTCTTGGCGCAGAGCCGCACCATGAAGGCTGGCGGGGCGGCTCGTGTGAACCGCCCCGGTTTTATCGGAGGCTCCAGAGTGAGTATGGATGGAGCCTATGGAAAAAGACACGAGAGCGAACCGGTACCTGCCTGAGACCCGCGAGCGGGCCGTTCGGATGGTGCTGGCGAATGAAGGAGGCCATGCGGACCGGGCGGCTGCGATCCGGGCGATTGCGCCGAAGATCGGGTGCAGCCGGGAGAGCCTGCGTCGCTGGGTGATCGGGGCTGAAGTCGATGACGGGACCCGAGACGGCATGACGCGCGAAGAGCGGGATCGGATCAAGGCGTTGGAGCGGGAGAACCGCGAGCTCCGGCAAGCCAACGAGATCCTCAGGAAGGCATCGGCATATTTCGCTCAGGCGGAGCTCGACCGCCCGTTCAGGAGATGATCGCGTTCATCGATGATCATCGCGCCGTCCATGGGGTCGAGCCGATCTGCAGGGTTCTGCCGATCGCCCCGTCCATTGCCGGCAGGCGAATGCCCGCATTCGCCGAGAGGGACATATCATGTCCATGCCGCCACCCGTCGCGACCCATCGAGGGCCAGTACCCGGGCGCGTCGGGACGCGGACCTGATCCCTGAGATCAGACGGGTCTGGGAGGAGAACTTCCGGGTCTACGGGGTCCGGAAGGTCTGGCGCCAGCTCCGTCGGGAGGGCTTCGATATCGCCCGCTGTACGGTCGAGCGGCTCATGAGGATGCCGGGCCTTCAGGGTGTTATCCGCGGTCGCGCCCGACGAACGGCGATCCCGGACCCGGCGCTGCCTTGCCCGCCGGATCGTGTGAACCGGCAGTTCCGGGCACCCGCGCCGAACCGGCTCAGCCCTTTCGGCGATGCGGGCATCGCCTGTCGGGTAACAGGTCAGCGATTTCACCTATGTGAGCACTTGGCAGGGCTTCGCCTACGTCGCGTTCGTCATCGACACCTTCGCCGACCGCATCGTCGGCTGGCGGGTATCGAAGTCCCGGCAGACCCAATTCGTCCTCGACGCGCTCGAGCAGGCCCTGCACGAGAGAAGGCCGCGCGGTGATGCGGGACTGGTCGCCCATTCGGATCGCGGGTCGCAATACCTGGCGCTGCGCTACACCGGGCGGCTGGCCGACGCAGGGATCGAGCCGTCCGTCGGATCGGTGGGAGATTCGTACGACAATGCCCTCGCGGAGACGATCATCGGTCTGTTCAAGGCCGAGGTCATTCACCGCCGCCCGTCCTGGAGGACCATCGATGCCGTCGAATGGGAGACCCTCCGTCGGGTCGATTGGTTCAATCACCGACGCCTCCTCGGCCCCATCGGCCACATCCCGCCCGCCGAGGCCGAAAGGGACTTCCTTGAAACCGCAAAAGGCCTCAACATGGCCGCCTGAGACCAACTAAATTGCCTCCGGTGAAACCGGGGCGGTTCAGCTGGATCGCGACCTTCCGGGCGAGACTGTCGTCGAGTCCGCGCGCGACACAGATGCGCATCAGCTCCTCCAGTTCCGCATCGGGCGTTTCCAGTCTCGTTCCTCTGAGAGTGCCGCCTTCAAAAGCCCTACTTCATGCTCATCGCGACATTTTTCCTTTCCGGCGAATGGCCCGACGTCTCAAGTGACGAAAGGACGGCCACAACGCTGCTCGGTCGGGACAGCAACATGGCGAATTGTCGAGACCTGCATCGAATGCCGGCACCTCATCTCAGGTCCCGCGAGCCCGAATTGGCCGCACGGTCGGCAACCAGAAAACTGGCGACATGTGCAGAAAGACTGATATCATTGGGCCCGAATATCTGGAGGATGGAAGATGAACATCAAGATACTGCTTTTTGCGGGAACCGCGGCGCTTGCGCCGCTCGCCGGCCAACATGGCTTTGAACAATGCTAAGAATGTCAGCGAGTACGATGCCGCTCATGGCGATACGGCGGTGATCGAATTGGTGGTCTACGGCCCCGGGCTTAACATGCTTGTGGCGGGAGACAGCCCCGTTGCCGACCGGATTTCGTTGATGTCGATGGAACTCGATGACATTACTTTCTCCGCGTGCGGCAACACGCTGGCAGGAATGGAGAAAAAGTCGGGGCAATCGATTCCGCTATTGAGCAAGGCAACGGACGTGCCCTCCGGCGTCGTCCGTTTGATCGAACTTCAGGAAAGCGGCTACGCCTATGTGCGTCCTTGACGTCCGCGAAGTGGACATCATGCCCGCCATCCACGCGCTCAGCAGTCGGCGAGACGGCGTCAAATCGCAGTTTTGTACGAATTGACATCGCACGTTTCTCGCGCGCGCGGCCGTCAAACTGACCCGGGGACTGGGATCCCGTAACCGGAATCTCCCGGTCTTGACGCCCCGCGCATGACCGCGTTCCAACTTGCGCGGGACATTCGCCGGACCGTGTGGAGGGAGGCGCGAAATGGACCTGACGATCCTGACCGACCGGGTGGGCGACTATCCCGCTTTGGCCCTCGCGGGGCTTTCCGTCGGCATCCTTTTTGGAGCCGCGGCGCAGCGTTCCGCCTTCTGCCTTCGCGCCGCGACGGTCGAGTTCGCCCGCGGGCGATTGGGGCCGCGCATGGCCGTCTGGCTGCTGACGTTCTCCTCCGCTATCGTCTGGGTGCAGACCGCACGCTTGAATGGCTGGTTCGCGCCCGAGGAAGCCCGAATGATGGCGGTGACGGGCAGCCTCAGCGGGGCCGTGATCGGCGGCCTCATCTTCGGTGCCGGCATGGTCTTCTCGCGCGGCTGTCCCGGACGCCTGCTGGTGCTGGCCGCGACAGGCAACCTGCGATCAATCCTTTCTGGGCTTGTCTTCGCGGTCACCGCCCAGATGGCGCTGCACGGCTGGCTGAGCGGCGCGCGGAGCCAATTGGCTGCGCTCTGGACGACCCCGGACGGCCGCAACCTCGAGGTCATGAGGGTGCTGCGCCTGCCGGACTGGTCGGGGCTCGCGCTGGGAATCGCGGCCGCCGTGCTCGCACTTTACCTCGCGCGGCGGAACCGTATTTCGCCCGGCATCCTGATCTTCGGCGCGGGCGTTGGGGTCACCGTCGCGATCGCCTATTTCCTGAGCTACAGCCTGTCTCTTGTCGCCTTCGAGCCGATCTCCGTGACTGCCGTCACGTTCACAGGTCCGTCCGCCAACACGCTGATGGCGATGCTCGAGCCGTTCGAGAACTGGAGCTTCGACATCGGCCTGATCCCGGGCGTTTTCATCGGATCGTTCCTCGCGGCGACCATCGTGGGCGAGTTGCGGTTCCAGACCTTCGAAAGCGCGGGCCAGACCAGGCGCGCGATGATGGGAGCCGTCATGATGGGGTTCGGAGGCATGCTCGCGGGCGGTTGCTCGATCGGCAATGGGGTCAGTGGCAGCTCGATCTTCGCGCTCACCGCCTGGGTCGCGCTGGTCTCGATGTGGGTGGGCGGCGTGGCGACCGACTGGCTGGTCGATCAGCGCCGCGAAGGCGTGCGCTGATCGGCAAAGGCCCTCACTCGAACTCCATTTCGGCGAACACTACGCCGGCGTTCTTGGTCGCCAGTTCCTCGAAGGTGTCCATGTATTCCCACCGCGACTGATCGACGTAATAGGCGTCGGCCAGATCGCCGCCGCTTTCTATGTGCGCGCCGATCTTCTCGCGGAGATCCTTCAGATAATCCGTGGTGCCATGGCGCACGGTCTCGAGATCCGTGGGCGACCCGTGGCCGGGAACGATGATCTCGGCCCCGAGCGGTTCGAGCATGGCCTCGAAAGTCTCGATCCAGCAGCTGGTGCAGGTGCCCTCGAAGATGGGCGGCATACGTTCGGAAAAGGCGATGTCCCCTGCGATCAGCACCTTTTGGTCGGGCAGCCAGACCTGGGTATCGCCCGGAGAATGCGCGGGGCCGAGATGCAGCACCTCGATCCGGGTGTCGCCCATCCGAATATCGCTGCGGTCGGTGAACGTCTCCGTCGGCGCGACGATCCCGGTGCCTTCGGCGTTCTCGCGGGCGTAGGATTTCAGCGCTTCCAGACCCCTTGGGCCCTCGCTCTCGGCGAACTCGGCGGCGGCGTCGATCTGCGCCAGGATCGGCACGTTCCGCGCGGCCCAGTAGCTGTTGCCCAGCATCGAGTGGCCCTGACCGTTCTCGTTGATGACCAGCTTGACCGGCTGATCGGTCACTTCGGCGATCTCGCGATCCAGCGCCTCGGCCAGTTTCCAAGACGCGCCGCCGTTGACCACCACCACGCCATCCGTGGTCACGATGAAGGACAGGTTGTTGTTGTGGCCGGCGTTCTCGTAGGTCGGCGGTTGCGTCGCGCCTATGGCGCTGTAGACGCCGGGGGCCACCTCGACTGGTTTGGCATAGAGGACCGAACCGGGATACTTGTCGGGCGTGTCGTCGGCGAACGCGGCACCTGCCAGCAACGTCATAGCAAGAGTAAGCGGCACACGCATCTCAGGTCTCCTGAACGAAGGCGAACGTCCCGCCCGCACGTTCGATATGGCCGATTCCGCCGCCGGGCAGATGATAGCCGATCAGGGTCCAGCCCTCGTCCGCCAACCGCCCCAGCAGCGCGGCGCGCGTCAGCGCCGCCAATTCGGGATCATGGTCGGTCCCGGCCGGCATTTCGGGATTGGCGATGCCGACAACCGTCGTGACCGCGTCCCCGAGGACGAACAGCCCCGTCTCCGGATCGCCGATCATGAAGGACATGTGTCCGGGAGTGTGACCGGGCGTCGCGACCGCGCGGACGCCCGGCGCGACCTCGGCGCCATCGGCGAACGTCTCGACACGGTCGGCGACGGCGGTCAGACGGCGCATAGCGCCCGCCGCGAAGGAAAGGCGTTCCTCACCGATCGTCTCGACGGTGGCGGGGTCGGTCCAGTAGTCGAACTCGGTCTGACCCATGGCAAGCCGCGCATTGGCGAAAGCCGGTTCGTCGAACTCGTCCAGCAACCCCCAGAGGTGGTCGGGATGCCCATGGGTGAAGATCACGTCGGTGACGTCATCGCGCTCGACGCCGATCGATGCCAGCGCCTCCCCGAGAAGGCCGGCCGTCGGCACGAAATCGGGGCCGGAGCCGACATCGAACAGGATCGTCCGATCACCTTGGCGCAGCAGCGTCACGTTCAGCGGGCTCCTGACCACGTCCGTGGACAGATCGAACCGCGCGATCAGTTCGTCGCGCTCCGCCTCCGGAAAGGCCGCGTAGGCGAACTCGGGCGTGAACTCCAGATGGCCGTCCGAGACGCTGTCCACCTGGAAACCGTCCGTCTTGAAGGTCGTGACGGCCCATGCGCGGCGCGCGGTCAGCGGCAGGATCGCCCCCAGTCCCAGCGCCGCCGATCCGGCGAGAACGAGGCGACGAGTCACGATCATGCTTGTGGTCTCCAACTGATCGAAAAAGGACGGCGCGGCACCGGCCGCGCCGCTTCCACTATCACAGCGACCTCACTGCATCGGCGGTGGGGCCTCGGCACCGCCATCGGGCGTCTCCGGCGTGACGTCGAGGACAGAGGCATGCCGCGTGATCTCGGGCGCCACGTCCTTGCAGTTCTCCATGCAGGGCGCCTGCGTGAACTCGGGCAACTCCACCTCGTCGCGATCGTCCACGAGGAACCCATCGGCATTCGGCATCTCGACCGTCAGAAAACTGTCCTTCGACAGGACGAAATCTTCATCCACGAGATCGTTCATGTTCAGCACGTAGGCCGTGATGGCGTAAATATCATCGCTTGTCAGGGACTGCGCGTTGCCGAAGGGCATGGCGCGGCGGATGTAGTCGAAACTGGTCGAAAGATACGGCCAGTACGAACCGAGGGTTTTGACGGGGTCCTCATCGGCGAGCGTTCCGAGACCGCCGGCGAGCATCGGCCAACGGTCCACGCCCTCGGCGAACTCGCCATGGCACGCGGCGCAAGTGTCGGAGAACAGCACTTCGCCATCCTCGACGTTGCCCTGCCCTTCGGGCAGTCCCAGCCCGTCGGGCCGGACGTCTATGTCCCAAGCGGCAACCTCTTCAGGCAGCGCCGCGCGACCGAGCGCCAGCACCATGCCAGCCGCGTCCGCATCCTGCGCGAAAGCGCCGCCTGTCAGGGTGATGGCAAGCGCGGTTCCAAGGACCAGCTCAGGAAATCTCGACATTCTCAGCCTCCCCGTCGGAGTTGATCGCCCAGGTCTGAATCCCGTTGTTGTGATATATCGAGTTCAGCCCGCGGAACTTGCGCAGCGCGTCCTTCGTCGGCTGGGTGTAGCCGGTTGAATCGACCGCGCGCGACTGCAGCAGCATCGGCTGTCCGTCCCAGTCGATCTCGTAGTAGAATCGGTGCATCGACTTGTCGAGAGACGGACCCGAAAGCCGCGCCTGGTTCCAGTTCACGCCGCCGTCGGTGGTGACATGGACCTCCGCCACGCTGCCCCGGCCCGACCAAGCGACACCGCTGATCACCAGAGGTCCTTTGCCGTGACGGATCGGCGCCTGCGGGCTGGGCGACGTGATGACCGATTTCGCGTCCATCACCCAGGTCCATTTGCGCGACCTGCCGTCCTCAAGCGTGTCGGTGTATTTGGAGGTCTCCTCCCGCTGCTCCCAAGGCTGGTCGCCGACTTCCAAGCGGCGGAGCCACTTGACCCACATGTTGCCTTCCCAGCCGGGAACGACCAGACGCGCCGGATAGCCCTGCTCCTTGCGCAAGGCCTCGCCGTTCATCTTGAAGGCGACCATGCAGTCGTCCAGCGCCTTTTCCATCGGGATCGAACGGGTCATGGCCGACGCGTCGGCGCCTTCGGCTAGCAGCCATTTGCCCTCGGTCCTGACCCCGGCTTCGGCCAGCAGGTCCTTGAGCATGACGCCCGTGTAGAGGACGTTGTGGATCATGCCGTGGGTGAACTGCGCGCCGTTGAGCTGCGGCCCCGCCCATTCCATGCCGGTGTTCGCCGCGCATTCGAGGAAATAGACCCGGTTCTCGCGCGGAAAACGCTCAAGGTCGGAATAGCTGAAGACCAGCGGCTGATCGACCAGCCCGTTGATCATCAGCCGGTAATCTTGCTTGGCCAGTTCGATCGACCCGGCGTGGTGGCGCTCGAAGCAGACGCCGTTCGGGGTGATGATCCCGTCCAGCTGATGGAGCGGCGTGAAGTTGATGGACGACGCCGTCTCCGCCGTCAGCCACGGCACGTTGCGCCGGATCACGTCGCTCTCGAACTCGATCGGCATTCCGTAGGGATAGGCGTCGACGCCGTCGCCGAGATAAGCCGCCCATGGCTGCACCTCGGTGATCAGCGGATCGGGCGCGGCCTGCGAGATGGCTCGGGCCGGAACGAGGGTTGCCGTCGCCAGAGCGCCGCCCGTGGCCAAGCTCTTGGTCAGGAAGCGCCGGCGGCCGGCGTCCCTTGGCGCGGCGCGTCCGTCAGGGCTGTCGGTCATGTCGAACCTCGTGATTGGGTTGAATGGAGAATGACGGCGCGTGGCTCATAGCCCGCTCACGGTGACGGTGCTGCGGGGCTCGAGATTCACGGTTCCGGTCTTGCGTATATAGCTCTCGACGACATCCCAGATCTGTGGACCCTCTGTTCCCTCGTTCACACTGGCCCAGCCGGCGACAGTGTAGGACTTCGCCGGATCGATGGCCTCGCCAGTGTCCGTCAGGGTCAGATCCGAGATGCGCTCACCCATCCCTTTCGAAAGATCGATCGCATAGGCGATGCCGCCCACCCGGACCATGTCGCCACCCTGCTGATAGTAGGGGTCCGGGTTGAAGATGTTGTCGGCGACGTCTTCCATGACGGTCTTGAGCGTCTCGCCCGTCATTTCGGTCCGATAGCATTCGCCATATGTCATCGATGTCGCGTTGTGAATGTCCTCGCGCCGGATGTCGTCGCCGGGGATCAGCGACGGTCCCCAGCGAACGCCCGGGGACAGCGCGATCTGAGTGTCGCGCTCGGCACGCATGGCGTCGCAGATCAGATCATCCCAGCTTCCGTTGAAATTGCCGCGCCGGAAGAGCAGGCTCTCCGTCTTGCCAACGACCTCCTCGAGGTCGGCCTTGAAGGGCTCGCGCTCCTTGTCGATCAGAGCGGCCATCTCGGCGTCGGGCTCGATCACGTCCGAAAAGACCGGGATCAGCTTGTGGCGGAAGCCGAGCATCCGACCGTCCCGAACGTCGAGATCGAGCCGGCTGACGAACTTGCCGTTCGAGCCCGACGCGATGATTATGGTTTCGCCGACAAGCACCGGTTCCGGTATGGCGTCGTGGGTGTGGCCGGACAGAATTACGTCGATGCCCTGGACCCGGCCCGCCATCTTGTAATCGACGTCAAAGCCGTTGTGCGAAAGACAGACGACCGCATCGACGCCCTCGTCACGCAACTCGTCCACGACCTCCTGCATGCGCTCCTCACGGATGCCGAAGCTGTATTCGGGGAACATCCATTTCGGGTTCGCGATCGGCATGTAGGGGAAGGCCTGTCCGATAACGCCGATCCGGACCCCGCCCTTTTCGAAGATCTTGTAGGGCTCGAACGCGGGCTCGTCCCATTCGACGTCGAAAATATTCGCCCCGAGGAACGGGAACGGCAGGCCATCCACGATCTCCTTCACGCGCTCGCTACCGTAGGTCCATTCCCAATGGCTGGTCATCGCGTCCACGCCGAGCGCGTTCATCACGTTGACCATGTCCTGCCCGCGCGTCTTCAGCGAGGTCATCGAGCCGTGCCACGTGTCGCCGCCATCGAGCAGGATCGAGTCCGGACGCGCCGCGCGGATCGATTTGACCACGGTGGCGACCCGGTCCATTCCACCCATCCGGCCGTATGTTTCGGCCAAGGCGACGAAATCCTCGCAGGTCAGAGCATAGGCGTCGGGGCTGCCCGGCGGGATGTCGAACATCTGCAGGAAGTCACTGCCAGTGACATGGGGCGGACGCCCCTTCGCGTCACCGACGCCGATGTTCACCTCGGGCTCGCGGAACCAGACCGGCTTGAGCTGAGCGTGGATGTCGGTGATGTGGATCAGCGTGACGTTGCCGAAGTCATCGAATTCGAGCAGTTTGTCTTGGCTCAGGCTCTGCTGCGCCGCCAGCCGGCCCCATCGACCGTATCCGGAAGTGCCCCACAGTGCCGAGGTGGCGAGCGCCGCCTGCAGAAACTCGCGCTTGGTGATCATGCTCATACCTCCTCACGCCGCGCCGCAATGGTGCGGGTGGATGATGCGGGGTCCGGGCCGGAGAATGAACGGCCGGAGATCCAGCAGTTCACTAAACGCCCGTCAGGGGCGGACCGCCACGCCCTCGACGGGAAGACCCGTTCCGCGCGACGCGACATAAAGCTCGAGCGCGCGGAATTCGGGCGAGCCCGGCTTGAACGTCTCGGCGCGCGTGTCCCGGACGCAGCCGACAAAACGCTGGTGGATCGACACCATGCCGGCGTCTTTCAGCCGGTAGGTCGGAAAGCCGTTTATCTGACCCTGCGAGAGGTGATCGGCGCGGATCATGTTCCCCGCGTTCTCCTCGTGGCAGTTGTAGCAGCCCATCTCAAGCTGGCCATAGCGCGTGTAGTATATGTCCTTGCCCTTCTGCCACCAGTCGGAGGCCGGGCCGTCGATCGCGACCGAGACCGGCTCCCCGCGGGACTGCAACGAGATGGCCGAGGTCATGTTCTTCATCTCACGGCTGTTCCAGCCCCACTCCTCCGCACCCATGCGATTGACGCGGCAGTCGTTGATGAAATTCTCCATCGACCACAGATCGTCCCCTGCCTCGTTCATCTTGGGCATGTGGGCGCGCACGCCCTTCATGCTCTCCGACATGTCACCGTGACAGGAGGCGCAGGATTTGCCTTCGGACCCCTCCACCGCGTCCCATGCTTCAAGCCCCTGATCGACGAAGACCAACGCGGGGTTCTCGAAGTCGTCCATCTGCATCGCGCGGGTGTCCTCGTCCCGGAACAGCCAGCCCGACAGGACCTCGTCAAGCGCGCCCTCAAGAAGGTCCGGCGCGGGCGCGCGGGCGGGCAACACCAGTTCCCCGTCGTTGATGACGATCTCGGTCTCTTCAGCAGGGTCGGCGATCGCTACGGAAGCTGCCGAGGCGAGCGCCATGGCGAACGCTGATGCGACGAGTCTGCTGGTCATGCGGTTTCTCCCGGTTTGTCAGTCTGTCGATCCCGATCGCGTGCGGGCGTCGCCGTCAGCGACGCTCCGCGTTCCATCAGGAGACTTCGATGCTCTGTTTTTCCTCGTAGACAGAGCCGTCGTCGTCATACCAGGTGAAGGTGAATTCACCCGCTTGGTCGATCTTCGCGTCGAACTCGAAATACGGGTTGGTCGAGATCGCCGGCTCCATCTGAACGTCAACGACGTTCTGGCCGGCAAAATCGACGACGAAGCGATTGATGATCGCGCGAGGGATGATGTTGCCGTCGGCATCCTTGCGTTGACCCGACTCCATCGGATGGCTGATGAGGGTCTTGATGGTGATCGTGTCGCCGGCACTGGCGCTCTTGGGCACCTTCACCCGGGGTTTGACGTTCTTGGCCATGTCGTTCTCCTGAATGCGGGTCGTTGAAGCGGATCTACCGGCTCAGCCGCCGCAGCCGCCGATCGTGACTTTCACGTTGGATTTCGCCTGCCGGAAGCTGCCATCCTCCATCTTGGCGACGGCCACGACGTCCTGCGTGGACGCCAGACGGATGCGGGTCGAAAGCTGGCGCGAGCCGGCGGCCGGACCGAATTTCACGATCGCGACGCCGGGTGTCGGGTTGCCGGTCGCCAGGATGAGGATCTCGGACGCGCCTTCCGCGGATACCGCGATCGGCACCGTGTTTCCGTTCTCGGCGATCTCGGGGGCGTTGAGGTCGAGGCCGCCTTCGGTCGCCTCCGCGCCTCCAGTGAACTCGGCGATCCATTCCTCAACGGTCTTGCCTGCCGGCGTCGCCGTCTGCGCAAGCCCTGGACCGGCGAATGCCAAGCCTGCCATCGCGCCCGCGCTCAGGATCAGGGCGTCTCGTCGGGTCAGTTCCATGTGATCATTCCTCCTCGGTTCGGTGGCGCACAAGCGCCGTCACCATTTCAGGGTCAGCAGATAGGCGACCACGTCTTCCACCTGCTGCGCATCCAGAATGGGGGGAATAGTCCCCTCGGGCGCCTTTCCGGTGTAGCCGTCTCCGGCCCTGACATAACCTTCGTTCTTGTAGAACGCCGGCATGATCGTTCCGTCGAAGGTCCGCTTGGCGTCGATGACGAGGCCCCGCAGGTGCGCTTCGTCATAGCGTTCCGCGACGCCGTCCAGCGACGGGCCGACGTTGCCCTGGAAATCCACATCCGGCATCGCGCTGATCTGGTGGCAGGCGACGCAGTTCCCCAGCGCGTTGGTGGACATGATGATCTTGCCCTGATCGACGTCTCCCGGCTGTTCCGTCAGCGCCTGCGGGACAGAACCGATGTCGAACTCGACTGCGGACGGCGCCGGCGGCTCGGCGGCAATAGAGGCCGTCGCCACGACGGCCGAGACGATGGTCGCGAGAGATGCCGCAGGCCACGGGCGCGGATGAGCAGGTCTGGACACGCATGCCTCCCAATTCTGTTTTATGCATCTTTGCAAATATTCATACACGTTGCAACACTTCTCCGGCGAAGCGGCTGGCTTTTTTTCCTGACGACGGCAAGGCGGTGAAAATCATTGATCTGCCTGCCGGAACACCCCCTCGTTCAGCGCGTCGTCGCGCTCCAGTCGAAGCTGTCGAGCATCGCTTCGGCGATTCGGCTGACGCTGTCGGTCGCGATCAGGATCGCGAACAGAATCAGCATGACGCCCATCCCCTTCTCCACCACCGCCACCACGGCCCTGTGCCGATCCAACCACAGAAGGAACGGCTCGGCGAAGAATGCCGCCGCCACGAACGGGAGCGTCATTCCGAGGCCGAAGATCAGAAGCAGCAGCCCGCCGCGCGAGGCGTCCCCCAAGCCGGAGGCCACGAACAGGATCGCAGCCAGCGCCGGTCCCGCGCAGGGCGTCCAGCCGAAACCGAACGCGAGGCCCATGATCCACGCGCCGAGCAGCGTCGATGGTGCGGCACTGCTGTCGACGCGCGCCTCGCGATTCAGGAACGGCACGCGGACTACACCCAGGAAGTGCAGGCCGAACAGAAGCAGGATCGCTGCCGCGACATAGCTCAGTTCGGTTTTCCAGCTAGAAAAGACCGATCCCAGCGCCGTCGCGCCCATACCCAGCAAAACGAATATCGTGGTGACGCCGAGCGCGAAGGCGATCGCGCCGGACACGAGACGAAGCCGCGCCCGGGCCCGCAGCCCGCCTTCTGCGCGCAGCTCGCCCATCGACATGCCGGCGAGGTAGCACAGGTAGAACGGCACCATCGGCAGGATGCAGGGCGTGAAGAAAGACAGGAGGCCCGCGATGAAGGCGCCGCCATGAGTGATTTCGGGCATCGCGCTCCCTCGCTTGCTCCACGCTGGTCATCGCCCGCGCTCCGGACGCGACCGCCGCGCTCCGCGCGGGCTTGCGACCGGAGCACAGAAATGCGATAGTTTGAATGAGAGGTCAACGAGGTGCGATCGATGCCCCGATGCGGCAAGGCGACCCGACTCGGCGAACGGCTGCGCCTCCTCCTCGTCGGCGCGGTCGCCGTCGCCTTGTCGCTGCCTGCCGGCGCGGCGCTGGCAGGGCGTCTCGAGCTCCTGATGTTCGAGCGCGAAGGCTGCGCATACTGCAGGCTCTGGAACGAGCAGATCGCCCCGGCATACCCGCGCACGATTGAAGGCGCGGCGGCTCCGCTTCGCCGGCTTGACGTCGAAGCTCCGCTCCCCGAGGGCACGACGCTGACCGGGCGCCCGCCGGTCTTCAGCCCCACCTTCGTGCTGACCGACGATGGGACCGAGGTCTCGCGCATCGAAGGGTACGCGGGCGACGAGTTCTTCTGGGTGCTTCTCGATCGGATGTTGGCCGAGGCCGGATGGACGCCGCCTGCGCCCGCGGGGCGGCAGACGAACACTCCCGTGAATTGAAATCCAACCGAGGACGGAGGACCGATATGATCCGAACCATGAGCATCGCTACCCGAGCAACACTGATCGGCACATTGATGATGTCAGGCGCGACCTTCGCGCAGCAATCGGACGGTGCCGCGAGCGCCTACACCAAGACGGTGGAGGGCGACTTCGACGATGTCGCCTTCGCCGTGGAGCAGGCGATCACCAACGAAGGTCTCGTGATCGACAGCATCAACCACGTCGGCGAGATGCTCGCCCGCACCAAGGGCGATGTCGGCGGCTCCAAGGACCTCTACCTCGCGGCGGACACATACAATTTCTGCTCGGCGATCGTCTCGCGCCAAGCGATGGAGGCCGACATCGCCAACATCCAGTACTGCCCCTACGGCATATTCGTCTATGAGGCCGCGGCCGAGCCGGGCAAGATCGTCGTGGGCCACCGGATGCATGAAGGCGAAGGCATGAAGCCTGTGGACGAGTTGCTGAGCAGGATCGTAGACATCTCGGTCGAGTGACGCCCTCCCCGGAGCCGGCGGCTTAGAACTGACGCCATGTTCCCGCGGTGCCACGCTCGCACCAAGACGGCCGGACCCTGTATCTGGTGTTGCGGGCGCCGCCGCTCCGCCAAACTCCGGGGCGCGCCATCACTTTCCGCCCGCGACAGTCAGACCGAGAAGACGCCACGCCAGCATTCCGCCGCGATAATAGTGGATCCGGTCGACAGGATAGCCCGCCCCGACCATCGCCCGGATGGCGGCCGGCGACTGGCCGCACCAGATGCCGTTGCAGAACAGGATCACGTTGCTGGCATCCGCGCAGTCGAACTTCCCGTCGAAATCGGGCTCGCAGCCAAGCTCGGCCAAGCGCTCGACCGCCTGCGTGAAAGGAACGTTGATTGCACCTGGAATGGTGCCACCGGCGAACCAGTCAGGCGTGCGACCATCGACGAGGATCGTATCTCCGGCCTTCATCGCCTCGATGAGCTCCAGTTCACCCACCGTCGTGACGCCCGGAGCGGGGCTCATCGGCTGGATGCAGAAGGGTGGACAGTCATGGCCGGTCAGAGCCCAGTCACCCGTCAGCGTAGCTCCAGAAGTCTGATCACGCGTGACCGTCACCGGCTCGCCTCCCGGCGAGGTCCAACTGGCCTCCGCCATCTCGGCGGTGATTCCGACACGGCTTCCCCGGTCCGTCTCGCTTTCGACCGAAGTGGAATCTGCGGCCTCAGGCGTCTCCGCCTGCTGCGCGACCGCAGGCAGAGGCGCGACCAACGCGCAAGCGATGGCCGCAGTGGCAAGAGATACGGACAGAAGATTTTTTTCCATGATTCGAGCTCCTGCTGCTTTGAAACAGTCTACCGATACCGCCTCAATCCACAAGCATTGCAATCTAATTATATTAATGTCATCAGTTCGACATATGGATATCAAGGGTGCCATTTCATCTCCGTCCGCATGAGCCCGACCGCATCCCTGACACATGCCGCCCTGCGGCCGAACTCAGCCGATCTTGCAGCCCCAGAAGGACGTGTGATCAGCGGCGAAATACCCGTCCGCGACCCGGAAATACCCCTGCAGCTCGACGGTGTCGCCGACGATGAGCGGCACCATGGTCTGCAGCCAGATGGCGGTGGCGAGCGAGACGTGGGTGGCGGAGATTTCGCCGAGGGAGCCGCGGATTTCGGTCGTGCCGTTCAGGACGAGCCGCCTGCGCATGCGGGCCGTTGCGATGGCGTTGATCTTGTAGAGCAGCGTCGCGCCGAGGAGGTAGGTGCCGTCTGCGGGGGCCACAAAGTGGTTGTTCGCGGCGTCGAAAGCCCCTTGGTCATTATAGTCGGTATTGTTGAGGCCGATCTTCGTCCAGGTGCCGACGCCGACGTAGTTGTCGTAGTTGGTCCAAGCCTTGAACCGCGGCAGACGGGGCTGATCGACGATGCCGGTGGCGTTGTCGACGCTGAGCCCATCGAAGAAGGTGCTGCCGTCGGCGGAGACCGCGAGGCGGAAGCGGTCGGAGCCGAACAAGCCCACCAGCGCCTTGGTGACAAAGTTGGTCTGGAGTGTGAAGCAGAGGTCATCGCCCGCATCCTCCTTGTTCATGGTGTAGAAGAGATCGCCGGTGCCGCCCTCTGCCACGGTCTTCGCCGTCCAGGGTGCGGCGTTCAGCTTGGCCGAGAACGGGTTCGACGCGTCGGCCGTCGTCCCCAGCCTGTGAACAAGCACTGAAACAGGGTCCTCCCAGAACACCGAGCAACCCATTCGAAAGAAGAGAGTTATTTAACTTCCAACGGGGTCCCGCAGAGCGCCGGTTGGGACCCCGCCACAATCGGGATCCGACCTGCAATATCAGTGGATTGCCTCTCCAACCGGGAGGGTCACTGTTCGACGCCTATTCACAGCGAATGGCGCCTTAGGGCCGACCTCGAAAAGGCGGCGTGGTAGGCCCGCGTCCCGATTCCAGATTGTCCCGCAGCTCGGAACGGATTTTTTTCGCGATTTTCTTCGCCGTCCGCATTTGGGCCAATCTTCATCCCGGTAGGGCCGACACGCGCCGCGCCGCCCCCTTTCTTGACGGATCAAGACCGGCCGTCCTGCGACAGGGTTCGACATGCACGTTTCAGGGCACCTCGATCAATGACGCTGTTGGGCGCCTCTCAGCAGTAGAGAGTAGCTTTGACCGCGTGACAGCCCCGATTGGGGGCCGCTCGACGGCGTTGAAGTTTCCTTTTTGGTTGTTCAGCCGCTCTCCGGACGCACGTGTCCTCCAAGCCTCGCGCTCATGTCGGGGCGCGGGCAGCGGCGAGAGCGTCCAGTTGGATCACCCGGCGCATGTTGTAGGCGAGGTTCTTGAGCCCGATCCGCGCCCTGGCGCGTGCGATGCCGATACAGCGCAGCAGCGTGCCGCCCATGTCGTTGGTCTGCGCGCCGAACACGTGCTCAACCCGGGCGCGGACCTTCGACCGCGTTCGATTGCCCTGCTGCTCGCGTTTGGTGAGCGGACGGTTGCGATGGGCCTTGCGGTGGATCCGGCTCTTGAGACCCCGCTCCTCCAGCTTCCCTTCGATCTCGGCCGACCGGCAGGCGCTGTCCGCCCGGACGTCGGAGGCGGTGTTGTCGTCGTCGAGCAGGTCGTCGAGAGCCTGGCTGTCGTGGACCGATGCGTCGGTGACCTTGTAGCGCCGGATCAGCTTGTGCCGCCGGTCCACGTTGACGTGGTTCTTGTAGCCGTAGTGCGACTTGCCGTGCTTCTTGGTCCAGCGGGCGTCGGTGTCCTTCTGGCGGGACCTGGCCGGGTTGTCGTCCCAGCCCTCGGGCGTCTCGCCCGCCTTGATCGCGGCGTTCTCATCGCGCGTGTTGCGCTGCCTGGGTGCCGGCACGATCGAGGCGTCGATCATCTGCCCGCCCATCGCCAGCCACCCCTGTGCCTTCAGGTGTGCGTCGAACGCGTCGAAAAGCTCATCGACCAACCCGGCCCGGACCAGCTGCTCGCGGTAGAGCCAGACCGTCGTGGCGTCGGGCGCGGGATCCTCGAGGCCAAGGCCCAGGAAACGCATGAACGACAACCGATCGCGCAGCTGGTACTCGAACTGCTCATCCGAAAGGTTGTAGAGTTCGCACAACACGATCGCCTTGAACATCACCACCGTATCCCACGGCTTGCGCCCCGCCCTGGATTTCCGCTCCTCCGGCGGCCGCCGCCAGACAGCATCAAGCCGAGACAGGTAGTCATCCCAAGGCACCATCGCGTTGAGCTTCACCAGCGGATCCGCCTTCGCGTCCAGACCGGCGTAGCGGTTCGCCAGATCGTAAAAGCCCATCTGACCCATCAGAAAACCCCGATCATGCCGCCAACGCCCGCGATTCTACCGAAAGCCGAAAAGATCGCTACATTTTTCGAGGTGCCCTTCATTCTCTCTCACTCACCCGGAGCGGGCCGACGCCGGCGAGCGCGCGGTGCGCGGTGAGGCCCAGGCCTTTCTTGTCCGGTCCGGCGCGCGCCTGATCGAAGCCCTGCGTCTCGCCGGTGGCGAACATGGCCTCGCCCTCGGACACGCGTTTCGCGACATCGTGCTCGACCCCGGGATGCCGCCGTCAGCCTGGCCCGTTTCCGACGTCCTGGAAGCTCTCGCCTCGGAGGACCTCGACATCCGCTGCCGGACCGCCGGTCTGAGGACGGCGCTCGGCGGTCTGCTCGTCCGGATCGTCGCGGCGGAAGACGGGTCCGCGGCCGACGACGACGATCGCGCTCCGGCCGGGACCCGCGACGCGGCCTGACCGGACCGCCCGCGCCGGAGGCGCGGGCGCTTGACGCGTCATCTGGGGCCGTCGTTCCGTGAAGGAGACCATCCCATGCATACCGAAACCGACCGGACAGGCGCCCTCGTGGCGGCCGCCGAAGCCCTGCGCGCCGGCCGCGTCGCCGCCCGCGCGCTCGTCTCTGCCGACTGCGATCCGCTGCGGCGGGAAGATTTCCCCGATCCCGATGCGCTCGCCCGCCGGCTCTCGGAGAGCGCCGCCCTGTCGGATGCGGTCGCGCGGGACGTCGCGGCGCTGCTGTCGCGGTGCGACGCGCTCATCGTCCAAGGGACGACCGAGCGCACGGAGTGGATGCCGAAGGCGGTCTGCGGCGACGACGTGACCGAGTGGGAGCCCTGGACCCGCCCGGAGCGCACGCCCGAGGCCGAGGCGCTGCTCCTGGTCGCGGAGGATCCTCGTCTCCCTCGCGCTCGCTCTCGCGCTCTCCGGCATGGGAACCCGCGGCGTGCTCGCAGGCACGCTCTTCATCGACGAAGGCTTCGGCTCGCTCGATTCCGACAGCCTTGGACCCGATAGCGGAAAGGCAGCAAACGAGATCCACTCTTCAGGCCGCCCAGATTTGTGAGTTTACGATGCACTCTGCTTCGCGGCGTAGTGCGCGAAGCAGAGCTTAGACTTACATGTAGTATCCCAGCACCCAACCCCACTCTTCACCGCTCACTTCGGCACGGTCGGTCACTTCCTCCGCGATTTCCTCATCTCCGGAGAGATGACCGGTAAATTCCGGATCGATCCCCTCGACTTCCGGCGGCTCTACGCCCTCGATCGTTTCAAGTCGGTCCCAATACGCGCAGCGCATGCGATCCCGGCTCGCCTCGATCTTCTCGGCTTCAGCCCGAACGATCTCCTCGTACTGCTCTCTCGTCATAACTCACCCTCCAAAACTTCGGCTCTGGAGCGAAGATTGGTCTTCGGGTGGCCGGCCGGAAACGAGCTGCTGCCGGTTCCGTGGACACGAAGATAAGACCGTGACAGTGGTCTGGCCGGCGCGGTAGATCCAGCCGTAGATCGTCTCCGTGCAGACCGCGCACAGGCCGGGCTCGATCCCGAGCCGCAGCCGTCCTGCGATCTGCTCGGGCGTCCCGTTGCCCGGCAGATGGTTGCAGGGCAATCAGCGAGAGGGAGCCTTCGGACAGGCGGTCCGTGACGTAGGCCGCGAAGGGGAACGGCCGAAGTCGGCACATGGGATTTCGAGGTCAATCGACCTGTGGTCGAAGCTCGTATTGAGAAACGACGAAGGTCGAGAACCACAGGTGCTACTCTGCCGTCGCGTGGCCGACCATCTGAACGAATCGTGCAGGATCAGAAATCTCGTGTGCCATGGACTCGTCGGGATTAACGCGAGGTATTTCCCGCACGACCCCGAGGCGCATCTCAGTGTCGATCTGGGCGGCCAAAAACGCGTTTTCACGTGGAGCGAGTTGGACGAGATGTTCTCGTGGATGTCACGCGTCCCGTGGGTGATTCAGGGCCTGACGGCGGCCTCAATGGAAAAGAACGCGCAACGAGGCAATGACCAAATTGCCGGATGGATGGATTTTCCCCTTCAGAAGTAAGTCCTCGGACGAGTTCAATGCGTGGGCGGAAAGCGGATAGGTGAGCCGCCCGGCTGTGTG
The DNA here is from genome assembly GCA_963698685.1 of uncultured Alphaproteobacteria bacterium. Taxonomy (GTDB): domain Bacteria; phylum Pseudomonadota; class Alphaproteobacteria; order Rhodobacterales; family Rhodobacteraceae; genus Amaricoccus. Next base: position 3,109 of record CAVORV010000018.1, on the reverse strand, counting down.
GTTGAGGAGTTCGTTGGGTCCCTGCTTAGGAAGCGGACATTCAGCAGGCGGCAAAATCGAACATGTGTTCGGCAGTGCGGTGGGCCGCTCCATGGACCGCTTCGAGCCCATAGCCGCCGGATTGAAATCGCGTCATTCGCTGACGCGGCAAACAGATCGCCCAAGCTGATCCGGCCTGGCGCCTTGAGCGGGAGGCGCCCCCGCTGGCCCACCGCCACTCCCTTACATGGGTACTGCGCGGTGCCGGGCCGGATCAGCTTCAGGGGCCAATCCCGGGTGCCGGTGTGGAATGCGCGATTCAATGCCGATTGACCCCGGGGAACTCGCTCTCCAACCCTTACTTTCTCAGAGCCTCAACCGTGAAGGGCTCGAAGTCCATTTGCGTAAGCCGCCGCTCCACCGCCAGCCCCTCCTCGTGCGACAGGAGCGACTGGCCGAAGGGGAACCACGCACGAGGCATGCCTGCGGCTTCCAGAAGCGTGGGGGCCACGTCGAAATGTGTGTAGACTCCTTCTCTCTTCCTTGCCGCCCGGCCCGGGTCGAGCACGAAAAAGAATGGATTACGTACGCCCTTGTCGAGCATGTCCTTCACCTCGCCCTCCATGAAGAGGTGGTCCGAGAGGATCGCGATCACCGTGTTCTCCCCCACGCCTGAGCTCCGCACATGCGCCACGAAATCCGCCACGAGCTGGTCCGCGCAGTGCACAGCATCGAGCATCGGGAGCGCGTCATCAGCATATGGCTTGCAGCCGGGCGACGGCATGCCGTCCGGGAAGTGCGTATCGAGGGTCAGGACCGAAAGGAGGAACGGCGCCTCGCCGACGGCGAGCCCGTCGAAGAGCGCCTTGGCATGCGCGAAGGTGTCGTTGTCGTAGAGCCCCCACTTATGCGCGCCCGTGTTCGGCAACTCGTCGAGCCCCAAGCGGATGTCGTAGCCATTGTCCTTGAGGAACGTCCCTTTGCCTGCGAACCGGAGCGTTGCCCCACCCACAAAGGCCGTCTTATAGCCCGCCTCCCCAAGATACTCGCCAAGGCATGTGACCTGCGCGAAGGGGTTGTCGACATTCTCGAAGATGTCGTTCCCCCACATCTCGCTCAGGAGCGGCACGCCGCATTGACTCGCCACGATCGCCGCGATGGTCCAGCCGGTCCCCGGATACTGCCGCATCTCGCTGAACCACACCCCCTCCTCCTCGCGGAGCGCGGTCAGGTTCGGCACCAGCCCGGGGAAAAGCGTCGTGTCGAAGAACGTGTCCTCCACGCTCTCGAGGTAGACGATCACCAGGTTCCGCCGCTCGCCCATGGCCGCGGCGGCGCGTCGCGGCTCCGCCCGCACCCGCTCGATCTCCTCCAAAAGCCGCGCCGACGTTTCGGCCTTCATGCTGCGGTAGTCGGCGAAAGCGGCGATCGGGTAGCTCAGAACCAGGCTCAGTAGCAGCACCGCGAGGTTCTGGAACAGGCGCACCGGCCCGATCCGGCCACCGAGCGCCGAGGGTCGGGCCGTCAGCGCGTAGATCACGACTGGCACCGCCAGCACGTAGACCGCCATCGCCGCGAGCCTGAGCCCGTCCGTCCGCCACGCCATCTCCAGCGTCGTGCGGTCAAGATGCGCGAAGAACGCGTCGTTGAAGGGCTTTCCTTGCGTGATGAAGGACAGGGCAAGCGCCATGTTGGCCAGCACGAACAGCGTGACGAGGCCCGCGAGGCCCAGCCGCACCACCCGCCCCCGGCCCGCCAGCGACAGAACGAACGCCGTCATCAGCGCGGCGGACGCGCCCCACCGCACCCCTGCGGCAAGGGTGATGTCACCGGCGACGAGGAGCGCCGGCAGCGCCAGCACAAGGACCAAGAGCGCCGGAACGAGGAAAGCCTCCCGACGCGGAACAGCGGACCACAAACTCTGAGGAGACGGCATGGCTTCATCTGTCTTTCATGGATCAGACTTCCGGTATGTCACAAGACCGACATGTTCAAGTCGGTCCAGCCGATGCGCAGCGCGACGTGCGCGCCGAACCGTTTGGATCGATTTGGAAATCATCAAATCAAGGAGAATGGCGGTTGATGAAAGACGTGGTTCGGTGATTGCGGCACGGCGGTCCTTGGTCGATGCGATCCCGGGTAGGCTTGAACCGACGCGATCGGCCCGAGGACGAAGCCGCTCGCGCGGCATTGGCGCTCGTGGCTTGCGTTTCGCTTTTGATTTGAGGGTCGTTCTTCACTGATGAGGCCGCCTGGGCTGACGATGGGGGTGTTCCCAATCGTCAGACAGGAGGTTCCCATGACGGAGGAGAGGACCACGCCGCTACGCGAGCGGATGATTGAAGACATGCGCATCAGGGGCATGGGCGCGAAGGCTCAGCAGGCGCACATCCGCGCGATCATGGATTTCGCCGCGTTTCTGAAGCGATCGCCGGACACCGCCACGCCGGAGGAGCTACGCGCCTACCAGCTCCACATGACCGACACGGGCGTGACGCCCTCGACCTTCAACGCCCGCATCGTGGCGCTGCGGTTCTTTTTCGGCATGACCTGTGGGCGCGAGGACATGAAGCGCTTCATGCAGTTTCGCACCCAACCTCGGAAGCTGCCCGTCGTCTTCAGCGTCGAGGAGGTTTCCGACCTCCTGATGGCCGCGCCGGGACCGGGGCTGAAGTACCGCGCCGCGCTCGCAGCATCTCCTACGGCGCCGGGCTCCGTGCGGCCGAGGTCTGCAACCTCAAGATCGGCGACATCGACAGCGACCGTATGCTGATCCACGTCGACCAGGGCAAAGGCGGCAAGGATCGCAAGGTCATGCCGTCGCCGGGGTTGCTGGCGCTGCTGCGCGACTACTGGCGCGAGGCCCGGCCGGAGGGTTCGGTTGTTCCCGGGCAAACCCAAAATCAGTCCGATCTCGCCGCGCCAACTGAATCGCGCCTTCACGTCGGCGAAGGCGATGGCGGGCATCGCCAAGCCAGCGACGCTGCACACGCTGCGCCACAGCTTCGCGACCCATCTGCTCGAGGCCAATACTGACGTGCGCGTCATCCAGGTGCTGCTCGGCCACGCCAAGCTCACCACCACCGCGCAGTACACCCATGTCGCCACCCGCACGATCCGCGACACGGTC
>CAVORV010000017.1:0-35642 GCA_963698685.1 uncultured Alphaproteobacteria bacterium | reverse complement strand
CATGGATTACCTCGTGCTCAAGGCCGAGGAGCGGCTGAAACGGCGCGCGGAGAAGGAGACGAGCCGCAAGACGGCCGTCAAGAAGCTGCGCCTGCCCGGCAAGCTGTCGGATTGCTCGGGGGCCGCGAAGGACGGGTCGGAGCTGTTCCTGGTCGAGGGCGACAGCGCGGGCGGATCGGCCAAGCAGGCGCGGGACAGGAAGACGCAGGCCGTGCTGCCATTGCGCGGCAAGATCCTGAACGTTCTGGGGGCCGCGTCATCGAAGATGATGGCGAATCAGGAGCTTGCGGACCTCTGTCAGGCGATGGGGGTCCGGACCGGGAGCCAGTTCAGCGTCGATGATCTGCGCTACGAGAAGATCATCATCATGACGGACGCCGACGTGGACGGGGCGCATATCGCGGCGCTGCTGATGACGTTCTTCTTCACGCAGATGCGGCCGCTGATCGATGGCGGACATCTCTATCTGGCGGCGCCCCCGCTCTATCGGCTGATCCAGGGATCGAAGTCGGTCTATGTGGGGACCGACGCCGAGAAGGACGCGCTGATGGAGAGCGGCCTGGGCGGGCGCGGCAAGGTGGAGGTCTCGCGCTTCAAGGGTCTGGGCGAGATGATGCCGGCGCAGCTCAAAGAAACCACGATGAGCCGGGCGACGCGGACGCTCATCAAGGTGACGATCAACGCCGACGAGGGCGAGACCGGTGACCTGGTCGAGCGGCTGATGGGCAAGCGGCCGGAGATGCGCTTCCAGTACATTCAGGAGAACGCGCGCTTCGTCGAGGATCTGGACGTCTGAGGGCGGCGGCGCGTTTTCGGCATCAAGGCCGTGGTTTCAGGCGTTTTCCGGATCGGATCGCGCATGGAACCTGTGCGGGCGCTTTTTCCGCCGATCCGAACGACCGGGCACGAAAAAGCCCGCGGCTCTCGCGAGCGACGGGCTTTCGAAGTCCGCGACGCGGAAGCGTCGCGGTCAGGCGAAGATCACTTGATCTTGCCTTCCTTGTAAGGGACGTGCTTGCGCGCGACGGGGTCGTATTTGTTGACGACCATCTTTTCGGTCATCGTGCGCGAGTTCTTTTTCGTGACGTAGAAATGCCCGGTATCGGCGGTCGAGTTCAACCGGATCTTGATGGTGGTCGGCTTGGCCATGTTTTGGTTCCTTCCTCGCGTCGGCCCGCGAACATGCGGCGTGCCCGCGCGGGGCGGGCTGAATTCCAGAGCGCTCTTCTACCCGGTCCGCTACGGCTGTCAAGCGTCAGAGCATGCGGAAATGAGAGCCCTGGGCGTCGTGGCGGAAATAGGGGATGCCGCGCGGGACCTCCGGCGCGGCCAGCCGGGCCGCGAGTTCGGCGAGGACGATGCCGGTGATGAACGGCAGCTTCAGGGCGCGCGCCTCGGCGAAGTCGAACCAGCGCAGATCGGACAGCTCGGCGTCCGCGCGGGCGAAATCGTCCGGGATCGCCGGTGAGGCCTTCGGCGTCGGCGGTGAAGAAGCGCGCGTCGAAGCGGCGGGGTCGACCGGCGGGCGTCACCGCGCGGAAGATGAGGCGCAGCGCGTCGGTACGGGGCGCGAGACCGGCGGAGAGGAAGTCGCGCCAGGCGACCGGCGCCTCGGCGGCGCGGGCGGGCGCGTCCGGATCGGGACGGCCCAGCGTCAGGCCGGTCTCCTCGCGCAGTTCGCGGATCGCGGAGAGGGGCAGCGCGCGGGCGGTCCGGGCGGTCGTGTCGATCCGGAGATCGCGGGCGGTCTCAAGATCGGCAGCAGGCGCGTCGACGCGCGAATCGTCCGGATCGACGGCCCCGCCTGGAAACACGAACCGGTCCGGCATGAAGGCGGCGCGGGCACCCCGGCGGCCCATCAGGATCCGGGCATCGCGGCCGTCGCGGCGGATCAGGATGATCGTGGCCGCATCCCGGACTGGCGGGGTCAAGGCCGCGTGGCCAACCCCGGTTCCTCGCCGAAGCCGTGCATCCGCTTGGCCCATTGCAGGCCCACGAAGGCGCCCTTGAGGCGCGGCAGCATCCAGAGCGACATCGCCACGAAGACGATCGAGAAGCCGATCGCCATTTTCCAGCCCTCGGGGCGCCACAGCTCGAAAACCAGCAGCATGAGCGGGGCCATGATGTGACCGGTGATCAGGATGGTGGCCCAGGCCGGACCGTCATCGGCGCGGTGATGGTGCAGCTCGGTTCCGCAATTGGCGCAGGTGTCGCTGACGGTCAGGTAGCCGTCCATCATGCGACCCGTGCCGCAGGCCGGGCAGCGCTGGCCCCATCCGCGCAGCAGGGAGGCGCGGGTGTCGCGTTCGGACTCGGACATCTCGTGATTCCTTTCGTATTCGCCGACCAGAATAGTCCCGCGCGGCCGGAACCGCCAGAAGCGGCCTCACGCGGGTGTGACCGTCGGCGCGACGGAATGCGGCGCGCGGCGCGTTTGACCAGGTATTCCAGCCGATGAAAGCTGGCGAATGGAATACGGAGACAAAGAATGGACACTCGTTTCGGAATACTGGTCGCGCTGCTGATCGCGACGGGCGCGGCGTCGGCGGCTTCGGCGCATGGCGGCCGGGCGGACGGCTTCGGAGGTCGCGACGGCTTCGACTTCGCGACGATCGACGCGGATGCGGACGGCAGCGTCACCCGCGCGGAGCTGAACGCAACGGCGATGGCGCGTATCACGCTCGTCGACACGGACGGCGACGGGACGATCACCCGCGAGGAGATCCTCGTGTCGATGCCCGAGCGGCCCGAGGGACTGCGCGGCATGTTCGCGGGCGATCGGGCCGGCCGTCAGGCGGACCGGATGCTCGAGCGCATGGGCGCCGAGGACGGGAGCATCGCGGCCGCGACGCTTGCGGACCGCATGGTCGAGCGGACGCTGGTCCGCATGGACCGCGACGGCGACGGAGCGATCTCGCTCGCGGAGACCGAATCCGGACACCGCATGGGTCGCGGCGACGGCGAAGGCCGGGACGGCAAGGGCCGCCGGCACGAGTGACCGGCAAGGGCCGATGAAACCCCCTGCTGACGTCGCGGGCGTCGGCGTCCATACTGCACGGAATGAGCATGCCCCTGGACGCCGACGCCCGGCACCGAGATGACGCGCTTCTCGCCCGATTCGCGTCGGGCGACGGCGCCGCCGCGCGGGAACTGGCGGAGCGCCATGCGCCGCGGGTTCTGGCGCTGGCGCGGCGGATGCTGCGTGACAATGCGGAGGCGGAGGACGTGACGCAGGAAACCATGCTGCGGATGTGGAGGATGGCGCCGGACTGGCGAACGGGAGAGGCGGCGCTCGGCACCTGGCTTCACCGGGTGGCGAGCAATCTCTGCATCGACCGGCTTCGCAAGCGGCGCGAGACCAGCGGCGGCGGCGAGGCGCCTGACACGGCCGACGCGTCGCCCGGCGCGCTGGAAGGCCTGGCCGCGCGGGACCGGGCGGCGGCGCTCGATGCGGCGCTCGCCGAATTGCCGGACCGGCAGCGCCTCGCGGTGGTGCTGCGGCACATCGAGGAGCGGTCCAATCCGGAGGTCGCGGAGATCATGGGCGTGAGCGTCGAGGCCGTCGAGAGCCTGCTCGGACGCGGAAAACGGGCGCTGGCCGCAAGGCTGGCGCCGCGCAGGGAGGAACTGGGCTATGACGCGGACTAGATCGGACCGGGAGAACGACGCGGACCTTGCGCCGTTCTTCGCGGAGGCGCGGCGGCGGGATGCGGAGACGGAGGCGCCGTCGGTGCTGATGGCGCGGATCATGGCGGATGCGGATGACGTGCGCCTCGCCGCGATGCCGCGCCGGGCGGCGCGTCGCGCGGGCATGCTGGAAAGCCTGCGCGCGGGCTTCGGCGGCTGGCGCGGCGCGACCGCGCTCGTGGCCTGCGCGGTCGCGGGGGTCTGGATCGGGCTGTCGGATCTTTCGGAGACGGCCACGGCGCTGGTCTGGTCCGGGGATGCGGGCATCGCCGTGGAGGATCCGATCGCGGCGTTTTTCGACCTCGCGGCGGCGGAGATCTGACGGCATGGACGCGTCACCCCCAAAGGCCCGCCGCTGGATGACATGGGCGCTCGTCGCCTCGGTGGGGTTCAACCTCGCCGTTGTCGGCCTCGCGGCAGGCGCGTTTCTCAAAGGACCGCGGCCCGATCACGTGACCGGGCCCGCGCTCGCGCAGTATGCCCGCGCCCTGCCCCCGCCGTACGATCACGATCTGAGGCGGGCGCTGCGGGCGTCGCGCGGGGACTGGTCCGGCCCGCGCGAGGCGCTCCGGGCGCAGCGCGGCGCGCTTGCCGAGGCGCTGGTCGCCGAGCCGTTCGATCCGGAGGCGGTGCTCGCCATCCTGGAGCGGGAGGGCGCGCTCGCGGACGATCTAGCGTCGCGCGGCGCGCGGCTGCTCATGGTCCAGATCGGGCGGATGTCCGCGGAGGACCGCGCCGCCTATGCCGAGGCGCTGCGCGAGACCCGTCGGCGCGACTGAGGCTCAGGCCGCGCGGGCGAAACTCACGCGGTTGCGGCCGGTCTCCTTGGCCTCGTAGAGCGCGCAATCGGCGCGTTTGATGATCGCCTCGGCGTCGGTGTCGGCGGACGTGGCGATCGCCGCGCCGACGCTGACGGTCACGTGGACCGGCTCGGACTGACCCGGGATGGTGAACGGCGCGCTCTCTATCGCGGTGCGGATGCGCTCGGCGGCCTGGGAGGCGGCCTTCTGATCCACGTCGGGCATGGCGACGAAGAACTCCTCGCCGCCGAAACGCGCGACGAGATCGACGCCGCGGATGTTCTCCTGGAGGCGGCGCGTGAATTCGCGGAGCACCGCGTCGCCGGCGTCGTGGCCGAAGCGGTCGTTGATGGTCTTGAACCGGTCGAGGTCCATCATCATCACCGCGTAGACGCCGTCCGTCTCGCGGGCGCGCTCCATGACGCGCAGCATGTGCTGGGCCGCGTAGCGGCGGTTGTAGATGCCGGTCAGCGGGTCGATCACGGCCATCTTGAGGCCGTTGCGCACATTGGTCCGAAGCTGGTCGGAATAGCGTTTCCGGCGGAGCTGCGAGCGCATCCGCGCGATCAGCTCGTTCACGTCGAACGGTGATTCGATGTAGTCGGACGCGCCCAGATCGAGGCCCTTGGCGGCGGTTTTCACATCGCCCTCGTCGACGACGAGGATCACGGCGGACTGGCGGGTCTCGGGACGCGCGCGCAGGGCCGAGACGAGCCGCAGCCCGTCGCCACCTTCCATCAGACGCTGGTGGACCACGAAGACGTCGGGCAGTTCGAGCCGCGCGAGATTGAGCGCTTCGCGCTCCGACGAGGTGATGATCGTGGCGATCCGCATCCGGTCGCCGAGGCGGTCGGCCCAATCGGCGCCGGCCTCGACGCTCGGGGGCGCGATGAGGATCGGACCGCCGCCTTCGATGTCGACGTCCTGTTCGGTGATCAGATCGGCGAGGCCGAGCTCGCGCGAGGTCAGGTCGCGCAGGCGCAGCTCGTCGAACATCATTTTCATGCGCATGAGGTTGCGCACGCGCGCGAAGAGCGCGAGGTCGTTGAAAGGTTTGGACAGGAAGTCGTCGGCGCCCGCCTCAAGGCCGCGGATGCGCTCCTCGGGTGTGTCGAGCGCGGTCACCATGATCACGGGGATGTGCGCGGTCTCCTCGTCGGCCTTGAGGATCTCGCAGACGGCGAATCCGTCCATGTCGGGCATCATCACGTCGAGCATGATCATGTCGGGCTGTTCGGAACGGGCCATTTCCAGCGCCTGCGTGCCATTCTCGGCGACGACGACGTCGTAATAGGCCGATGACAGCTTGGCGCGCAGGAGCAGGCGGTTGGTCGCGACGTCGTCGACAACGAGCACTCGACCTGACATTGGGTTCCTCCCGCTCGGCATCCCGCTCGGTTGACCGGGGGACATCCGTGGTTCATAGGCGGAAACGTGTTAACGAATGGTTTAACGATTGCCCGGAGGCCTTCCGACATGAGCCCTGACGCCGCCGCCGACACCGCCCGAGACGCCCTGATCTGGATGGCGGGCGAACCGGATGTTCTCGGATCGTTCATGGCCGCGACCGGCGCCGGGCCGCAGGATCTGCGCGCGCGCGCCGACGATCCGGAATTCCTCGGGTTCGTGCTTGACCACGTGATGGCGGGCGACGAGACGGTTCTGGCCTTCGCGGCCGAGGCGGGCATTCCGCCCGAACGGGTCGCGCAGGCGCGCGCGGCGCTTCCGGGCGGCGGGACGATGAACTGGACCTGAGCCCCGCGCATTCGCGCTGGACCCCGCGGCGCCTCCGGTTCTAGACAGCGGCGTCCCGGCCTGGCGGGGCGATCGATGCGGGAGGCGCGCGTGCGCAGGGACTACACGGCGCTGGTCTTCGACAAGGACGGCACGCTTTTCGATTTCCACGCGACCTGGGGCGCCTGGAGCGCGGGCTTCATCCAGGAGCTGGCCGCGGGCGATCCGGTGCGGCGCGACGTCCTGGCCGACGCGATGGGATACGATTTCGCCGCCCGCACGTTCCACCGGTCGAGCCCGGTGATCGCCGAGACGGTCGACGTCCTGGTCGCGATCATCCACGCGGCGCTGCCGGACCTGGCGGAGGCCGAACTGCGGGCGCGCATCCTCGAGACGTCGTCGCACGCGCCGCAGGTGGAGGCGACGGCGCTTGTCCCGCTCCTCGGCCGGCTGCGCGCCGAAGGGTATGCGCTCGGGATCGCGACAAATGACGGCGAGGCTCCGGCACGCACCCATCTTGAGCGCGCGGGCATCGTCGAGGCTTTCGACTTCATCGCGGGCTACGACAGCGGCTACGGCGGAAAACCCGGCCCCGGCATGCTGCGCGCGTTCTGCGACGCCACCGGCGCCGAGCCCGCGCGCACCGTGATGATCGGCGACAGCACGCACGATCTCGTGGCGGGCCGCGCGGCCGGCATGGCGACCGTGGGGGTCCTGACCGGCCTCGCGACGGCCGAGGACCTGGAGCCGCATGCCGACGCGGTGCTGGCCGACATCGCGGCCCTGCCCGGCTGGCTCGGCCTGCCGGAGCCGGTCTGAGGGACCGGACTCAAGTCCGAAGCGACGCGGCGGCGGCTCCGCATGGGCTCATCCGAAAGAGAAGCCTTCCGGGTAATCATGCAACCCGTCGAAATCCGCTTTGCCGAGCGGAACGCCCGCCCGTTTCAGCGCCGCATGGGCCATCGCCTGATGGAAATGCAGGTTGGGCAGGCCGAAGCGGTGGAGGAACGCCTCGCCGGGCAGGTCGATCTCCGCGAAACCGGCCTGGGCGCGAATGGGGCGCGCCTCCGCGCCCTCGAATTCGCGCGGCGAGAGCGAGCCGAGCAGCATCCGGGTCTCACGCACGCGCGCCCGCAAACCGGCGATGTCGAGGCCCGCGCGGGGTTCCGGGACGCGGCGTCCGGCCAGCGGGAAGGCGATGCGCAGCATGAACTGCACGGCAGTGGCGATCTGCTGGCCGGCCGGGAGCATGCCGTCGGCGGGCGGCAGGGCGAGTGCGGCGGCCGGATCCGGGAGAGCCTCGGTCTTGTCGAGAATCTGCGAGATCCGGTCGAGCGCGGACAGGAAAACCGGAACCGTCGTGCGCCAGAGCGCCGGGGGGGCGTCGCCCGTCATTCGCCGCGCTCCGCCCGGGCGCTCGGCGAGGTAGGCCGGTCGGACTTGCGCGTGGCGGACGGTCGCATGATCGGATCCTCGCCGCGCGCGCTCAGTTCCGCACGATGCGGATGGGGACGCCGGCCAGGATCTCGTCGAGTCCCGGCGTGGACTTGCTGTCCAAGCCCCCTGTCGTGTTGAGCCCCTTGCCGATGAGCCGGACCACTTCCGGCGAGCCCGCGAACTTGGAATGGCTGCCGGAGCTGGAATCGTCGATCTCCGACAGATCGATGACGGTCACCCCGAGATCCTCGAGTTCCGCCGTGTTGGCGGCGCCGACCCTTGGCACGCCGCCCGCCAACCGTCGCGACACCATCAGAGCGCGGTCGTTGTCGGAGACGAGTATGAACATCTTGGCGAGGACCTCCGGCGGCAACAACGAGAGCTGGCTGCGGAACAGGTCGATGTCGATGTCCGGCGAGGCGAGCATGATCTGGTTTATGGAGCCGCGCTTGCCCAGACGGCCGGCCTGCTGCGCGTCCACGAGACCTTCCATGGTCAGGAAGGCGCCCATCGAATGGGCGAAGATGTCGACGTCCTCCGCCCGCGTCCGGACCAGGATGTCGGCCATGTCCTTGAGCTGGACGCGGGCGACGAGCGCGCTGTTGAGGTCGTAGACGTAGCGCGTGGCGCTCGCCGCGGAGGCCCAGGTGAAGAGCACGGGCACGCCGGTATAGCCCGAATCGTTCACGAACTGCGTCAGCCTGAGGATCGCGTCGCTGGTGGTGTTGTTGAAGCCATGGACGAAAACCAGCAGATTGCGGTCGCCCGGCGGACGGGTGGCCAGCTCGCGGTTGATCTCGGCGATGAAGCTGTCATCGTCGCGGTAGACGACCGGATCGACGACCGAGAATTCGACGCGCGGGTCGGGCGGCAGGCGCGAAGGGCGTTCGAGCTGCCCCGTGACGTGGTTCGGCGGCACGGTCACGTCGACCGATGCGAGACCGAGTTCGGGGGCGCGCTGGCCGGAGAAGAACGCGGCCTGCACTTCGGCCGCCTGGCGCGTCGTGGTGATGAAGATGCGGTGCTTGGTGATGTCCGCGACCGCGCGCGCCGGGAACTCCGGGTTGTCGACGCCGACCAGATCCGGTGGGCGGGTACACCCGACGACGGCCGTCAGGACCAAGGCCACCAGAAGCGGCGGAAAGTCCAGGCGGAGTCCCATGGTCGCTCCCGTTCTTCCGGACACCGGCACGCGGCCTCAGGTCTTCGGACTCAATCGCAGGCCCAACTCGCGGAGCTGCTCGTTCGTAGGCGCGGCGGGGGCGCCCATCATCAGGTCCTCGGCGCGCTGGTTCATCGGGAACATGATGACCTCGCGGATGTTCTCGGCGTCGGCCAGCAGCATCACCATGCGGTCGATGCCGGGCGCGATGCCGGCATGGGGCGGCGCGCCGTAGCGGAAGGCCGAAAGCATGCCGCCGAAGTTCTCGTCCACAAACGCCTTGTCATGGCCGACGATCTCGAAGGCCTTGTACATGATCTCGGGCTTGTGGTTCCGCACGGCGCCGGACGAGAGCTCGACGCCGTTGCAGACGATGTCGTACTGGTAGCCGAGCACGTCGAGCGGCGGCAGCGTCTCCAGCGCCTCGAGCCCGCCTTGGGGCATGGAGAACGGGTTGTGGCTGAAATCCAGCGCGCCGGTCTCCTCGTCGCGCTCGTACATCGGGAAATCGACGATCCAGCAGAAATCGAAGCGCCCCTCAGCGGTCAGGCCGAGCTCACGGCCGATCACGTCGCGCGCCTTGCCCGCGACGGCCTGGAAGGCGGAGGACTTGCCGCCGAGGAAAAACGCGGCGTCGCCCTCGCCGAGTCCGAGTTGGACCCGGATCGCCTCGGTGCGCTCGGGGCCGATGTTCTTGGCGAGGGGGCCAGCGGCCTCCATGCCACCGTCCTCGGCCTTGCGCCAGAAGATGTAGCCCATGCCCGGCAGGCCCTCGCCTTGGGCGAAGGCGTTCATCCGGTCGCAGAACTTGCGCGATCCTCCGCCGGGCGCGGGGATGGCGCGGACCTCGTTGCCGGGGGTCTCCAGCAGCGAGGCGAAGATCTTGAAGCCGGAGCCGGCGAAGTGCTCGGAGACCACCTGCATTTTGATCGGGTTGCGCAGATCGGGTTTGTCGGAGCCGTACCAGAGCATCGAGTCGCGATAGGCGATGCGCGGGAACTCCGGCGTGACCGGTCGGCCGCCGCCGAACTCCTCGAAGACGCCGCGCATGACCGGCTCTATGGCCTGGAAGACATCCTCCTGCGTCGCGAAGCTCATCTCCATGTCGAGCTGGTAGAACTCGCCGGGCGAGCGGTCGGCGCGCGGGTCCTCGTCCCGGAAGCAGGGCGCGATCTGAAAATAGCGGTCGAAGCCCGCGACCATTATCAGCTGTTTGAACTGCTGCGGGGCTTGGGGCAGCGCGTAGAACTTGCCGGGATGCAGGCGGGACGGGACGAGGAAGTCGCGCGCGCCCTCGGGCGAGGACGCGGTCAGGATCGGGGTCTGAAACTCGGTGAAGCCCTGCCCCTCCATCCGGTTGCGCAGGGATCGGATCACGCCCGAACGGAGCATGATGTTGTCGTGCAGGGCCTGCCGTCGCAGGTCGAGGAAGCGGTATTTGAGGCGGGTCTCCTCGGGGTAGTCCACGTCGCCGAAGACCGGCATCGGCAGTTCGTCGGCGGTGCCGAGAACCTCGAGATCAGTGATGAAGACCTCGACCTCGCCGGTCGGGATTTTCGGGTTCACGAGGCCCTCGTCGCGCGCCTTGACCACGCCGTCGATGCGGATGACCCATTCGGAGCGGGCCTTTTCCACCTCGGCGAAGGCCGGACTGTCGCTGTCGGCCAGGACCTGGGTCATGCCGTGATGGTCGCGCAGGTCGATGAAGAGCACGCCGCCATGGTCGCGCACCCGGTGCACCCAGCCCGAGAGGCGGACGGTATGGCCGACATCGCCGATCCGCAGATCGGCGCAGGTGTGGCTGCGATAGGCGTGCATGGGACTTCCTCGGGACGCGGGATTTGGACCGGGCGACTTATACGCGCGGGCCGAGGCGGCGCAAGGGCGCGCGCCGCTCAGACGGTGAGCGGCGCGTCGCCCGCGTCGGGCACCGGATCGTCGCTGTCGCGGGCGGCCTGGATCTCGATGAACACCCGCGTGATCTCGGGATGGCGCGACTTGATCAACGCCTCCAGCGCGGTGATGCCGGTCTCGACCTCGCCGGCGCTGAGCGCGTTCCGCGCGTCGACGCTGAGGTTCACCAGCACGTCCATCGGGCCGAAATGGATGGTGCGGGCCTCGTTGACCGCGTCGACGAAATGCGCCTTGCCGGCGACGCCGATGATGTCCTCGACCAGATGGTCGTCCGCCGCCTCGCCGATCAGCAGGCCCTTGGTCTCGATGGCCAGCGTGATCGCGGCGAGGCCGAGGATGATGCCGATCACGATCGAGGCCGCGCCGTCGGCCCAGACGATGCCGAACACGTCGGCGCAGAACACGCCGATGAAGGCGGCCGTCAGGCCCATGAGCGCGGCGGAATCCTCGAACACGACGGTGAACAGCGCCGGATCCTTTGACTGGCGGATCGCGCGGAGCCAGGGGATGCGGCCGCGCACGGCGTTGAATTCCTTGAGCGCGATACTGAGCGCCACGGCCTCGAAGCAGAAGGCGAGACCGAGCACGGCGTAGTTCCAGCCGACGTTCTGGAGCGGATGCGGGTTCAGGACCTTGTTCACGCCCTCGTAGAGCGAGATGCCGGAGCCCAGCGCGAAGAGCATCATCGCGACCACGAAGGCCCAGAAATAGAGCTCCTTGCCGTAACCGAAGGGATGCGCGGCGTCGGCCGGCCGGTCGGCGCGCCTCATGCCGTAGAGCAGCAGGCCCTGGTTGCCGGTGTCGACGACCGAATGGATCGCCTCGGAGAACATCGCCGACGAGCCGGTCATCGCGGCGGCGAAAAACTTGGTCACGGCGATCAGGGCGTTGCCGATCAGGGCCGCGATGACGACTTTTTTCGATCCGGCCGCCATGTGTCCTCCAACGCCTGCGGCGCGCATGCTCAGCGCGCGGGCGGGGGGATGTCAACCGGCGGCGCAGGCCGGAAGAATCGGCGGGAATCCGCCGCAGGTTGAGCGCGAGGCTAGGCGGAATGGCGGCGTTCGTGTAACGGCGGCTTTGTATAATCATCCGGAGTCATCAGTTTGCGCACCTCAGTTCGCGTCACCGCCTGCCTGTCCGCCCTTCTCGTCCTCGCCAATTGCGCACAGACTCCCTCGCCCGACCCGATGGGGCAGCCGGAGGTTTCCGGACCCGCGACCAAGGCGAGCCGCGCCAACACCGACGACATCGCCTGTCTCGCCGAGGCGGTCTATTTCGAGGCGCGCGGCACGTCGGACAAGGGCCAGAAAGCCGTGGCGCACGTGGTTCTGAACCGCGCGAACAGTCCGAAGTTTCCCGATTCCGTCTGCGGCGTGATCGCGGACAAGTGCCAGTTCTCGTACAAATGCGACGGACGGCCGGACGTTCTGGCGAACCCGAGCGACCGTGAGAGGGCGCTCGAGCTCGCACGCCAGGTTCTTTCCGGCGCTTCGGACATCACGCAGGGAGCGCTTTTCTTCCACGCGGCGTCGATGGAGCCGGGCTGGTTCAACACGCGGCCGAAGGTCGGCGCGTTCGGCGGGAACATCTTTTACCGCTGATTCCGACTTGCGGTGGGGCGGGCAGCCGCCGTCCGGCACGGCCGGTGGAGTTTCGGCTCCGCCGGATAGAACCGGCATCCCTTGATGGTGGCATCCGACACTGTTCGGCCCGGTCAATCACAGATTGAACGGAGTCCCGATGTCCAGATATCCGAGCACTTTTTCCCATATCGGTCTGTCCGTTCCGGATGTGGACGCCGCAGTGAAATTCTATTCCGAGGTACTCGGGTTCTACATCATCATGCCGCCCACCGAAGTGACGGAGGACGATAGCGATATCGGTACGATGCGCACGGATGTCTTTGGCCCTCAATGGAAGAAACCCCGCTACGCGCACCTCGCGACGGCGGACAGGGTGGGCATCGAGATCTTCGAATTCGATGGCAACTGCTCGCCCGAGGTCAACATCGATTTCCGCCGGAACGGCACGTTCCACTTCTGCATACAGGATCCGGATCTTGAGGATCTGGTGGGCAGGATCGTGGCGGCCGGCGGCAAGCAGCGGATGCCGATCAGGTACCATTATCCGGGCGAGAAACCGTACCGGATGGACTATGTCGAGGATCCGTTCGGGATCGCGTTCGAGCTCTACAGCCCTTCCTGCGAACTGACCTACTCGTCGGCTTGCAGTTAGCCATAAGTTTCCTGCGGCGTTGCGATGCGCGCTCCTTCGACGAGGTCGGCGAGGCGGGAGAAGCCTCGCCATATGACGGTCGTCCCCGGTGGAGCGTCGGATGCACGATCAAGGTAGCCTCCGAGCCGCGCGACCGCCCTGACATGGAAGGCGAGATCTCGCGATGTCTGGCGTTTTCTTTCCGGCGTCGCCTGTTCGAGCAGGTGGCGCTCGGCGTCCGTGAAGACCGCAGCAGGTTCGGCTCCCGCAGTCTCGCGGCTGAGCATCGTCAGCCATGTCACCCGCCAGGCGACGACGCAGCAAAGCGCAATGCGGTTGGCCAGGCGATCGGCCGTGGCGAGACGCAGCTCCTCGATCCGGCTGCCGGTCTTCAGGGTTCTGAAAAAAGTCTCGATCTTCCAGCGCAGGGCGTACCATCCGAGCTTGCGCACGGCGTCCGCGTGCGTCGCCACCGGCAGGTTCGTGATCAGTTTCCAGATGACGGGAGCCCGGCCCTCCGGCGGGTCGAGTTCCTCGGCATGGATGATCTGGAGGTCCTGATGCCGGTATTTCCGCTGCTTTCCGATCGGCGGCCGGACGGTCATCGTGGCGTGCCGGACCGATGGCACGGCACGATGGTCTTTGCCCTGTACGTCGCGGAACCGGACCTCGTGGGTGCCGCTGGACTGCACCTGCGCCATCACCTTGGCAATGGTCGTGCCGCCATCCTCCGCAAGGCGGTCGACGCAGCTGCGGACCAGGAACCTCGTTCCGAGTTCCTCGGCCAGGCAGTAGAGTTCGCAGATGTCGCTTTCCCGGTCGCCGACATGCACGCAACGTTCCGGCACGCCTGCCGGCTCGGTGGACAGGCGCAGATTGTCGAGCCAGCGTATGCTTTCTTTCTGCTCGATCGGCACCCGGGTCGGATTGATCTTGCGCTTGAGCGCGGCGGTCCCTTTGAACTTGGCGCGCGACCGGAACTTGGCCGCCGTCAGGCCGGGCGGCAGCCCCTCCGGCGTGATCGCGAGGCTGGCATGCATCAGGAGCCCGCAGGCCGCATGCTTCTGGTAACGACCGTCCTTCAACTTGCGCCCGGTCGACACCTTCGTGAACCCGATCTTCTCTGGAGCCGAGCGCTTGAAGGAGAATTCCGTAGTGTCCTGCAGGATCAGGATGGGACCGTCGGTTGCCCGGATGCGCAGGGCCGAGGCGGCGAAATGGCCCTCGAGGATCTTGTCTTCGCTGACATTTCCGTTTGAAAAGAAGCGGTAGGCGGCCTTGGTGTTCGACCAGTCCTGAAACGCCGTCGGCAGCGACTTCCCAGGCCGCTCCCCGAGGGCCTCGAGCATTGTCCCGAGGCGCCGGTTCAGCCGGCCGTCACCCAAATCACACCCGGCGGTTTCCGTTTCCACCCAACTCTGCCCCATGCGCCTGCTCGTGACCGAGTTCATCCGCCGGTTCCTCGTTCATGTACTGCCATCCGGCTTCCACCGCATCCGCCACACCGGCTTCCTCGCCAACGGGATACGCCGCGACAGGATCCAGAAGATCAGGCGTCTGATCGATACGGAGCCACGGCCGGATCAGACGACCGGTGAGGAGAGGCGCTTCGATCCCGACGAGCGGGACCCGCGCCAGACATGCCCCGAATGCGGAGAGGCGATGCGCGTCATCGAAACCTTCACCCGCGGCCAAACGCCAAAATCCCGCGCGCCGCCATGGGAGGACGCCGCATGATCCATCCGTCACACCCGGCCCCGCAATCCAGAGACGTCGGCCCTGTCAGCGCGGCCATTCGCCCGAAATCTGCGCCACGACAGGTCCATGACGGCCAAAACATGCATCGATCCGCGTCATCGGTGCGTGAAGATGGACGGGCCTGCGATGCTCAAACTCATGCGGCCCGCAGTTCAGGGCATCGACCGCCCGAGATCTAAGCCACAATCCCCATAGAACCGAAATCCGCCCGCGCTTTCCTCCTTGTCAGGTTTATCGCCGCTGGATGGCGAGCATCCAGCAGCCACAAACCTTAGACAAACCGGACCCACGCAGATGCAGCATCATCCGTCGTGTCGAGTAAAGCGTCGGCGACTCAGACGCGACGCGGCGCCTGCGTCTTCCCGAGAGCCGCCGTTCATGCCTGCTCGAACGGCTCCAATCGTCACCGGTCGTTCGCCGCGGGTCCGTTTGATGTCTCAGTTGCGGAGATTCTGTTGAAAAACTGGGTGGATGGCCGCCACTGAGCGACTTTGGGGAATTCTCTCCCGCAGATTGGCCATTCTGGAGACGTGGTTTGCAGGAACCCCTCTCTTGAGAACCGCGTTTGAGAACCGCGTTCCGAAATTCCGAGGCATCTTTCCCGAATCGGAGTTTTTCAACACAATCCGGACTCCGCGGCCGTCGGGGTGGCGGCAGTTCAGCAAACCTTCGCAGAATCCTGTACCTGAAAAAAAACAGCCGACGCCAAAATATCAGAAAGGACATCCGAGCCACGTCATGGACGATACACTCCTGCATATACTTCTTTCAAGCGCACTGATCGGGCTCGGACTTTATCTATTTGGCCATCCCAAGGTTCTCAGTTCACGAACACGCCTGTTCCGCGGCGTATTCATCTGGGCTGCAATCATTATTGGCCTGAGGGCTCTGGATTACCTCTTTTTGCCATAAGGACGGCCGGAACCGACGCCCGCGCAACATTGACGAGGATCAAGGCTTACGCCTGCCATGACCTTAACCTTGGCCGCGAAGATGGAACGCTGGCATAAGGAGACATGATGCCGTTGCCAAACTTGCCGGTTGGGCACTGAGCCTTGACCATCCGGGCGATCATGATGCCTGTGGACAGCCGCGCCGGGGAACGGTTGGAATTCTCGGCCGGCCTCTCTTTGGCGCAGACCCTCGAGGCCCATCTCGAAGCCGTGTTCGTACGGCCCGATCCCGACGAGACATTCATCTATCTCGGCCTCGCACCGTCGAGCCGGGATGTGGCGATGCAAGAGATGCGCGCACGCATGGATGCGCGCGGAAAGACCGATGCGGATCGCTTCCGGCGCAGCTTCGGCGCCTCTTGCCGAAAGGCGGGGATCCCGAAAGCCCGCCGTCCAGAGAGGGTTCGCGCGGCGA
Source organism: uncultured Alphaproteobacteria bacterium (assembly GCA_963698685.1). Lineage (GTDB taxonomy): Bacteria > Pseudomonadota > Alphaproteobacteria > Rhodobacterales > Rhodobacteraceae > Amaricoccus. Next base: position 19,565 of record CAVORV010000017.1, on the reverse strand, counting down.
CCGCAAGCTGGCGGACGCTGAAGGGCGAGCCCAACGAGGTGATCCCGGCCGTCGCGCGGAGTGCCGACCTGTCGCTCTTCACCGCATCGCCAGCGCGCTACAGCCCTCTATTCGAGAACCTGCTCGAGGTCACGCTGCTGCGATCCGGGCGGCCCGTTCTTTTCGTTCCAGCCGGATGCGAAATCCTGCCACTACGGCGCGCGCTCATAGCCTGGGACAGCTCCAGTGGCTGCGCGAGGGCGGTCTCCGCCTGGCTGGACCTGGCCGGTGAATCGGCCACCGCGAGCATCCTGCATGTCGAGGAACAGATGGGCGGCGATGCGCCGGACATGTCCGAGGTCATCACTCACCTCGGGTGGCATGCCGTTGCGGCAGAGGCCGAGACCGTCGCGCGCGGCTTCGAAAGTATCGGTGGAATGCTCCTTCAGGCGGCGGAGTCCGCTGATGCGGATCTCGTCGTCATAGGAGGCTACGGCCGGGCGCGCTACCGCGAGGCGCTGCTCGGGGGCGTGACCAAGCATGTCATTCGGCAAGCGCGCGTTCCGGTCCTGATGGCGCATTGATCCCATGTCGCAGGCCCCCGCACGTCAGGACGTGAGCGAGCGGCTCCGCGGTACCGTCTCGCAGGTCTCAGGCTCCGTGATCATTGTCCGCTTCGACGGGATGCTGCGCCGATCAACACGGCGCTCGACATCCTGTGGTCCGAGCCGCGCCGCCTGACGCTCGAGATGCAGCACAATCTCGACCGCCACACGGTCCGCTGCGTCGCGACCCAGGAGATGGCGGGACTGGCCTGCGGGACGGAGGTCGCCGACACCGGCGCGCCGATCACGATGCCGGTGGGCGACGCGGTGGTCGGTCGGCTTCTCGACGTGGCAGGCAGCCCCATAGACCACGGCCCGGGCCTCACCGGCGACATGCCGAGGCGCGCGATCCACCATCCGCCGCCGAAGCTCCCGTCGCAGCAATACGAGCAGAAGGTCGCCAACACCTCCGCCACGCAAATGCGCGCAGAATGCCGGATCAGTTCAGCAATGGCAGGATGGGATCGGCGTTGCGCTTACCCTGCATCGCCAAGTCGGGCGGATTCTGCTGGGAAACTCGGCGGCTTACCGAAAGAGGCGAACTCAGCGGGACCTCATCCCGCTGATTGGTCCTTTTGGAAACGTGGCTTGTAGAAGTCGCTCTCGTGAGAACGGTGTTCCAAAAATGCGAGCCGTTTTTCTGGCAGTGGAGTTTTCAACAGAATCCGGACAAGCTTTCCGTCGGCGAACAGCCAACCGCGCCCTCCGAAATTGACCACTTCCGCACGTCCCGGAGTGCCGTTAACACTTCTATAAAATGATTTCAGCCACGCTCCGCCGGTCGCGGTGACACGCGCCCTAGAACGTCTGGTTTCAGCCCGCCGCCCAGACCTTCGCGGACTCCAACTCGTCGTTCCCGAAAACATGCACGTCGCCCGGGATCAGCGGCGCGAAGGCCCGCACCCCGTGGCGGATCCAATCGATGTCCGACACCACAGCGATCCGCTCGAAATCGCTCAGATGCATCAGGCCGACGCGCGCGTCGCTCCACACGGCGCCCGGCGTATAGGCCTCGAACTCCGGGCCGATCTGGTACACCAGCCGTATTCCGCCGCCCGCTTTCGCCGCCGCGTCGATTGCCGGCGCGATGGTCTCGGCATAATCGGTCGCGCTGATCACGCCGCGCACCGAAATACCGATCACTCCGTCAGGCAGGCCCTCCATGACCACCACATGGCTCGGTTCCGGCTGGCTCTCCGCCGACCAGTCAAGCGCCGCCTTCAGATCGTCCGCCGGGAACCGACGGATCGTCGCCGATGCGAAGTGCCGCGCGATCTTCGGCCCTATCTCCAGAATCTTCGCATCCGAGACCAGCGCGATCTTGCCGACGAGTTTCTGGTGCGCCCGGATGAACTGAAGATGCTCGACCAGCGCCGCGAAATCCGCCCAGCCGGGAAAGGACGGCGCGAGGACCACCAGATTCGGAATCCGATCCGTCTCATTGACGATCGCGTTGAACACATCGGTCAGCGCCTCGAAGTCGGTGCGGGTCAACTTGTCCGTCGGCTCCACGATGAGCGCGTCGTGGACGGTGTCATCGGTGATCTTCAACATGGGCTCTCTCCTGTACGGGTGCGCATACTCCCCACGTTGCCGCAGCCAGCGTTTCCCTGCAATGCTGCCCGAATGGAATGCCGCGCGCCTGGCGCCTTCAGCTTGAATCCGGGCGATTGGCGCATTGCCTATTTGGCCGCATCGGGCTTGGAGCCGACGTCCGCCAGGCGACCGTTCCACCGACCTTGCAGCACAATCATCAACACATCTGGTAACCACACTGTGACCGTCGAGCTGGCCGTCCATCGGCACCATTGCGAGACTGTGGGCGGCTGGCGCTGCATGCGGGCAGGTCGGCCCGGATCATGTCGCCGCTTGATTGCGGACCCGCCGCTCGGCAGGATGCCTCGCCAGCAGCCGGATAGGGAGCATGCGATGTGCGAGCTCTTCGGAGTGTCGAGTTCAAGGCCGGTCCGCGTGCGGTACTCTCTGCACGCCTTCGCCGAGCATGGCGGGCTGCTGCATCCCAACAAGTCCGGCTGGGGCATCGCCTACCATGAGGGCCGCGACGCGCTGCTGATCAAGGAGCCCGAGCCGGCGAGCGACAGCCCCTTCGTCAGGTTCATCGAAGAGCAGCCGCTCGACAGCACCTGCATCATGGCCCACGTCCGATATGCCTCGGCGGGCGGGCCGAGCTTCGCGAACACCCATCCGTTCATCCGCGAACTGGGCGGGCAGATGCATCTCTTCGCGCACAATGGCGGTCTGGACGGCGTCTCGGACCAGGTTAAGCTCACCTCCAAGCGGTTTCAACCCGTTGGAGAAACCGATTCCGAGCATGCCTTCTGCGTCCTGCTTGAGCGGCTGGCCCCGTTGTGGCTTCAGTCCGACGGGCCGCCACCGCTTTCCCGGCGTGTCGCCGTGGTGGTCGACACGGCGCGCGAACTGGCGCGGCTTGGCACCTTAAATTTCCTTTATTCCGACGGCGAGGCGCTGTTCGCGCATGCGCATCAGCGACACTGGGACGACGGCGGCGGGCGATTCAGCGAGCCCCGTCCTCCCGGCCTCAGCTACGCTCGGCGCCGGGAGCTTTCGGTGCCGGGGATGCGCGCCGTAGCGCCGCATGACGACACGGATGCGATCTATGTCGCGAGCGTGCCGCTGACGGAATCAGGCTGGACGGCGCTGCCGAGATGCACGCTGATCGCGTTGTGCGGCGGCCGGATCGCCGCTGAGGTCTCCACGGAGGACTGACTGCAGAGCGGAGCGCTTGCCTCGCGCGCGCTCGGGCGCTCGCCCGATACGGCAACATCCTTGATCGCTCGCATTTGGGCCTTTTGGACTTTCTCACCCATCCCGCATATGCGCATGTCTTCGATCATACGCTCGCGCAGCGGCATCGTTCTCTCGTCTGTCATGGAAGCCTCCTGTCTGATGATTGAGAAGACGCCAATCGTCAGGCAGGTCAGTCAGATCGCAAAATGCGATTCCATAAGAAGTTGTTCAACCCGTCAGCCACAAGCGCCATTGCCGCGCGAACGGCTTCGTCCATGGGCCGTTCGCGCCAGTTGGGGCACCCACAACGAATGACCGAAAGGTCCGCTAAGCCGACGAGATGCGGTTCTCGCCTGTGCAGACGCAGCAAAGTCACCCACTTCGCTGACCGGAAATGCGCTCCGCACCGCAGCAGCAAAAGCGGCCACTCGTCGTCCTCAAAGCAACATTTCCGACGCCTATGACTGAGTTGCGGACCAACCGGACCCACGCAGATGCAGCACGATCCACCGCGCCGAGCAAAGGGTCGACTACTCCTACGCGCCGAGGCCTGAAGCGCCTGCTTTGGCTTCAAGGCGTTGGAGCGTTCTAGCGATCCGGCCAATCGTTCGTAGGCAATGTCTTTCTCCACCTCTCGTAGCCATCCTCTTCGCCGAGAGCGATCAGTCGGCCGAGATCCGTCAGCGGGCTTGCGCTGTGGTCGATCCTCCAGCTGATCGGCGGCTCGCTTGTGGAGACGACCAAGATGGCCGCCGACATAATTCCGCGAACATCACCTCCTGCCGATGCGCCGGATTGCAGTGCCCGCAGAAGGCGTCTGGCGATCGGGCCCTCTCCTTCCGTGAAACCCGAAAGACAGGCGGCGACGACGGACGCGTTCGCGAGCATGTTGCCGCCGACGACACGGTTCTCCGTGACAAGATGCGACGTGGCAGGAACGTTGCCGTCGCCGCTAAACGCCGCGCCCGCTCCCGTGTGATCGAGGACGAAAAGCTGCCGCGCCGCCCGTCCCGCATCAGCGCCGACAACGCGTGCAACGGCCGTTTCGGCGTCCAGACCTTCGCGCATGGCGGTCAGGACGTCGTCGCCCCAGAGGGTGCTGGGCGTCTTGCCCTGCGAGGCGGAGATGCCCGCGAGCGGATCGCCCCGCAGGACCCAACCGCCGACGCCGAGGTTCCCCGTCGCCGACGCGCCGCCGAGGGCCCCGCTGATCGGGTCGCGCACGAGGATGGAGAAGGTCATGGGATTTCCATGTTTACACCGATGTGCAGACTTTGTTTCATGGAGCCGCGATTGTCATCAGTTTTGAGAGGTCGAGGCCATGGAAGCGGCGAGACTTTCTGAACGGATACTCGAGGGTTTCGATGAACTGACGCGGGCTGAACGGCTCCTTGCGGATCACTTTCTCGAGAATCCGGACAGCCTCGCTCTCCACACCGCCGAGCAGATCTCCGGTCAGGCGGGAGTCTCCAAGGCGACAACGGCCCGCTTCTTCAAGCGGCTGGGCTTCCCCAGTTTCAAGACCGCTCAACGGATGGCCCGTGTCGGCGACACCGATGCCGGATATCGCAAGAGGGTCTTTTCGGAACCGATCCGGAAGCGGACCGGGCGCGGCGATCTCGCCGACCATCTCGCCTCTGACGTCCAGAACCTGATCCGCACCGTCGAAGCCATCCGCAGCGACGACCTGAGCACGGCCGTGCTGAGCCTCGCCCGCGCCGAGAAGATCTGGGTGGTCGGGTTCGGCGACAACTATCCGTTGGCCCACTTCGCCCGGGCCCAACTGATAAAGGTAAAGGCCGACATCCGGATGATTCCGATCGGCGGGTTTTCGGTGCCCGAGGAGTTCGCCTCGATCAGGTCGACCGATTCATTGTTGGCTCTTTCCATGGGCCGGCGCGGCAAGACGCTCCGGTCCATCCTACAGTCGGCGAAGCTCGCGGGCGCCCATTCGGTCTCGGTGACCGACCAGGCCAATGCCGGCGGCCTCGACCTCGCCGACGTCACGCTGCGTTGCCGAACGAATGGGCTTTCGTTCTTCGATTCTCTGGCGGCGCCGGTCTCGGTGATCACCTATCTCTGCATGGCCGTGGCCGACCGGATCGGACAGAATGCGGTCGAACGGCTTCGGTACATAGACAACATCCACTCCGAATGGGGAGACCTTGGTTGATGTGAACGAGTCCAATCCGCTTCGCAGGATGACGGATTGACTGTGAAAGCCATCAATTCTGAAATTATTGAGCGACAAACTGCTTTCTTTTTGACGCAGATTGACCTGCTCCTTAACGTTTCGACGAGAGGGCGGACCGTCACCGAAACCGCCTCGGTGAGTTCGAAGACGGGGCTTTCACCCGGCGGCGGGGTCATGTTCGCCATCCCGCTCGCGTCATGATCCAAGAAACGCCTGTCGACCCGAAATTCAGGAGAAACACATGACTGGAAGGCAATTCCCATCGCGCGCCGCAGCGGCGGCGCTCGCAATCTCAGCTGCACTCGCCGCGCCCGCCCATTCGGCCGACATCGTCTGGGCGCGCTACGGAGACATCGATTCCCTGGATCCGCACCGCGCGACCAGCACGCTGTCGCTCCAGGTCTGGAGCCTGATCTACGACACGCTGCTCGCGACGGACGCCGACGGCAATCCCGTGCCGCATGTGGCCAAGTCCTGGACTTCGAACGAGGCGGGCACCGAATACACCTTCACGCTTGAGGACGGCGTGATGTGCCATGACGGCACGCCGCTGGACGCCAACGACGTCAAATACACCATCGACGCGGCCTTCGACGAGGCCACTCCCAGCGTCACCAAGGGCAGCTGGGGGCCGATCACGGGCGCCGAGGTCATCGATCCGCTGACCATCAAGCTGACGTTGGAAACGCCCTTCGTGGCGTTGATCCCCTTTCTGGCCGACAGCTTCTCGTCGATCATCTGCGACACCAACGGCGACGGTTTCGGCACCACCACCGCGATCGGATCGGGTCCGTGGAAGCTGGTCTCGTGGACAAAGGGCGACCGGATCGTTCTGGAGAAGAACCCGGACTACACGAATTTCGGCAAGTTGGCCGACAATCCAGGCGCGCCCTACGAGGACGGGCTGATCATCAGTGTCGTGCCTGAGCCGCAGGCGCGGTTCGCCGCGCTGATGACCGGCGAGGTGCACGTGGCCGAACCGCCTTTCGACGACGTGCCGTCGATACTGGACAGCGGCGATCTGGACATCGTCGTGGCGGAGAACACGGGGCAGAACGTCTTCTGGGAATTCGCCGTCCACCGTCCGCCGTTCAACGACAGGCGCGCGCGTCTGGCCGTCGCACACGCCACCGACGCCGCGTCCGCGATCAATCTGATCTACGGCGACCTGTCCATTCCGGAGAACTGCCCCGTCTCCCGCGGCGTCTTCGGCAACGATCAGGATTTCTGCGCCCAGTACCGACCGGCCTACGACCCGGAGAAGTCCAAAGCGCTTCTGGCCGAACTCGGCTACGGCGTGGACAACCCGCTGGAGACCGCGCTTCTTGTCTGGACGGGCGGCAACCGCCAGAAACTGGCCGAAGTCTTCCAGGCGCAGTTGGCCGAAGTGGGCATCGACGCCTCGATCGAGATCATGGACATCGGCTCCCTCAACGCGCGCGTCCGCCAGGAGAACGAGACGACGGAAGGCGATACCGGAAGCATGGATATGATGACCTGGTCCTGGTACGACCCGGACATCCTGCATGCCCTGTGGCACACGCCGGGCGCCTATCGCGGCTACACCTCGCCCGAACTGGACGCCATCCTCGCCGAAACCCGCGTTCTGACCGACCCCGAGGCGCGAAAGGCGAAGGTGCAGGAGGCCTTCAAGTACCTTCTTGAGAACGCCATCCACGTGCCGCTTTACACGCCCGGCTGGGAATGGGTGTTCGCCGTCCGGCCGGAAGTCGAGGGCTTCAAGGTCGCGCCCTTCGTCTATCCGATCTTCAGCGACGTGAAGATCGAAGGCTGACGCTCCCGCACCGCCCGCGCGATCGCGGGCGGTGCACGGACTTATCGAGGTCATGACATGTGGCGTTTTCTCGGAACGCGGATCGCGACGGGCGCCCTGACCATCTGGGTGACCACCGTTCTCGTGACCCTGCTGATCCATGCGGTTCCGGGCGATCCGGTTCAGATCATGTACGCCCAGAGTCAGGGCACCACGCCGGAACAGATCGAAGAGGTGCGTCGCTCGCTCGGGCTCGACCGGTCGATACCGGTCCAGTATCTGATGTTCATGGAGCGCCTCTTTCAGGGCGATCTCGGAAACACCATCCGTGGCGGCCAGCCGGTGCTCGACGTGATCCTGGAACGCCTGCCCAACACGCTGGTGCTGGCCTGCGCCGCGATGCTCATCGCCATCTTGATCGGAGTGCCGATCGGCTTTCTGGCGGCCTACCGGGAGGGCAGCCTGATCGACACAGGGCTTATGATCCTCGCCATCGGCGGGATCTCCATGCCGCATTTCTGGCTCGGTCTGATGCTGCTGTTCTTGTTCGCGCTGGAACTCGGCTGGCTGCCGGTGAGCGGCAACGGCCCCCTGAACCTGATCCTCCCGGCCATGACCCTCGGTCTGTCGAACGCGGCGATCTTCGCGCGGCTGACGCGATCCTCGATGATCGACGTGATGCAACAGGATTTCGTCCAGACCGCCTACGCCAAGGGGCTGCCCAAGTCCTTGGTACTGCGCAGGCACGTGCTGCGCGCCGGTCTTCTGCCCGTCGTCACGATGATGGGGCTTCAGTTCGCCTTCATGATGGGCGGCGCCATCGTGGTCGAGAACATCTTCTCCTGGAACGGCGTCGGGCGCATGGCTGTCGAGGCCATTTTCCAGCGGGACTATCCGGTGATCCAGGGTTTCATCCTGACATTCTCCATCGTCGTCGTGGTGGTCGCCATTTCGATCGACGCGCTCTACGCCGTGCTCGATCCCCGGATCCGGCGGTCGTGACATGACGATGGCAACCGACATGCGCAGCCGGTCGGCATCGCCGGGTTTCTGGCGGCGGATGCTGCGCTCGCCGAACGGCGTCGTCGGCCTCGCGATCGTGCTGACGCTGATCTTTTGCGCCGCCTTCGCAGACGTCGTCGCACCCTACGACCCGTCGAAGATGGGCACGGGCGGCAGGTTCCTGCCTCCGGGCGGCGAGTTCCTGCTCGGCACCGACGAGTTCGGCAGGGACATGTTTTCCCGCATCCTCCACGGCAGCCGAATCACCTTGCTGGTCGGCGCCGTCGCGGTCGGGATATCGCTGACCGTCGGGATGCTCGTGGGCATGGTCGCCGCGTTCCGGCGCGGTTGGATCGAGGCGGTCCTGATGCGCGGCACCGACGTGCTGTTCTCGTTCACCGAGACGCTGATCGCCCTCAGCTTCGTCGCCGTCCTGGGGCCAAGCCTGCAGAACGCGGTGATCGCCGTCGGCGTCGCCGGAATACCTTTTTATGCGCGGACCTGCTACTCGGCTGCGCTGGTCGAGACTTCGAAGCCCTACTTCGAGGCGAGCGTCGCGGCAGGCGCGGGTCCCGCGCGGCTCGTGTTCGTACACCTTCTTCCGAATGTCCTGCCGACCATGATCGTCGTGGCGACCCTCGGCGTATCGACGGCGATCCTTGCTGCCGCCGGGCTCAGCTTCCTCGGTCTGGGCGCGCAGCCGCCGACATCGGAATGGGGCTACATGCTCGCCGGCTCGCGCGACTACATCAACCGGGCGCCGTGGCTCATGACCATCCCGGGCCTCGCGATCGCCATCACCGTACTCGGCTTCAATCTGCTGGGTGACGGGTTGCGCACCAGCATCGATCCGGTGGAACGCAGGTGAGCGCGGCTCTTCTTTCGGTCAGGAACCTGTCGGTCAGGCTTGGTGCCGATGGGCGGGGCCCGGCGTTGGTCGACGGCATCGACTTCGAACTCGATCACGGGCGGATCCTGTCAATCGTCGGGGAAAGCGGATCCGGCAAGAGCATGACCGCCAAGGCCCTGATGGGTCTTCTCCCGCCAAAGACCGTCGTGTCCGGGGAGGCGTGGTTCCGTGGAGCGAACCTGTTGGCCAAGGGCGCCATACCGCCGCGCGGAACCGGGATCGGCCTGATCTTCCAGGAGCCGATGACGGCCCTGACCCCGGTCCTCACGATCGGGACGCAGCTGACCGAAGCGATGGTCGTTCGAGGGCGGATCGATCCGCGGTCGGCCTCCGAGCGTGCGGTCGCGATGCTCGATCGGGTCGGCATCCCGGCTCCTGGCCTTCGGATGACGCAATACCCGCACGAGTTGTCGGGAGGCATGCGCCAGAGGGTAATGATCGCGATGATGATGCTGCTGGAGCCCGAAGTCCTGATCGCGGACGAGCCGACGACGGCCCTCGACGTGACGGTCCAGGCGCAGATCCTCGATCTGTTGCGCGATATCGTCAACGACACGCGGATCGGCCTGATCCTGATCACGCACGACATGGCGGTGGTGGCGGAGACGGCGGACGACGTGCTGGTCATGCGGGCCGGGCGCGCCGTCGAGGCGAGCCCGGTCGCACGGCTCTTCGCGGCACCGTCGGAGCCATATACCCGCGCGCTTCTCGAGGCGGTGCCGCGTCTCGACGCGCCCGGGGTCTCGGCGCGCCAGATCGGCGGCGACACGGTACTTTCGGCGCGAGGTGTCTCGAAAACGTTCCACGCACGCGCGGGTCTGTTCGTCAAAGGCCCGGCGACCCGCGCGCTGGACGACGTGTCACTGGATATCCGGCAGGGCGAGACGCTTGCGCTGGTCGGTGAAAGCGGATCGGGTAAATCCACGCTCGGGCGGGTGCTTTCCCGCCTGACCGACGCCGATGAGGGCGAGATTCGTCTGGGCGAACTCGACCTACTGGCCATGGAGGGCAAGACCCTTCGCGCCGTGCGACGCAGGATACAGATGATCTTTCAGGATCCCTACGCGTCGCTCGATCCACGACACCGCATCGGCTCCACCATCGCCGAGCCGATCCGGATCCAGACGGACCTCCCGAAGGCGGACCGCGAGACGCGGGTCGCCGCGTTGCTGGAGCGTGTCGGCCTGACCGCCGAGATGGCCACGCGCTATCCCCATGAATTCTCCGGCGGGCAGAGGCAGCGCATCGCGATCGCGCGCGCCCTGGCGGGCGGACCGGAACTGATCATCGCCGACGAGCCGACCTCGGCGCTGGATGTCTCGATCCAGGCGCAGATCCTCGACCTGCTCGCTGAACTGAAACTGGAAGAAGGATTGACGATGCTATTCATCTCGCACGATTTGGCCGTGGTCCGGCAGATCGCGGACCGGGTCGCCGTGATGCGACAGGGCCGAATCCTCGAACTCGGCCCGATAGAGGCGGTCTGGACCGAGCCACGTCACCCCTACACGCGTGCGCTGATCGAAGCGGCGCCCGTACCGGACCCCACGCGGCGGCGCGGCCTGCGCGCGCCTGTGCCCGGCGAGTTCCCGAGGCTCGACCTCGCCGAGGCCTCCCCCGGGCACTGGGTCGCCGCATGACGATCGGGATCGCGGCGTTCGGAGCCGGTGCCGGTCGTGGCGTGATCGCGGCTCTGAAGGCTGTGGAATGCGTGGGGCGCGGCGCGATCGGTGGCTTCGTGAGCTTCGCGGCGATCAAAGGCGACGGGAGCCTCGTGCGTGCCTCCACCCAGACAGGCGGCGCCGGGACTCTCTTCAATGGCCACGTTCCCGATGAAATCGCCGTGGCCCATGTCGCGGGTCTGATTTCCAGCGGGCCCAACAGACCTGATCCCTTGTCGGACTTCATCGCCGCGGAACCCGGCGTCGGAATCGTGACGGGCCACAGGATGCCCCAGACGCGCATGTTGGACGGCGTCGCGCTGAACGTCCACGTCCTGCGCGAGATGAAGGCGGGAGCGGACCCGCAATCGGCCGTCGATCAGGTGATCGCGACCTGCCCCGACATGGATGCGGGGTTCTTGGCATGCTCTTTCGACGGGCGAATGGGTATGGGCAGCACGCCCGCGGTGATGATGCGTGGCGACTTGGGTTCGGGGTTGCTCGAGGTCCGATCGGAAACGAAACGGGTCGCGAGCATCCACAACGCCATTCATCCGCACCGTCTCATCTCGACGGTCGCGAACGAGATCGCCCTCGACACGATGACGCTTCCCGAGACGCCGGTCGCGTGGATCAGGGTCACGTCCGGCGTCGCGCTTCATTTCGGCCCGAACGCTCAAGTCCAAGTCGGTTCGAACGGTTCAGCGGACCGCCTGGTTCACCCCAACGAGGCATATCTTAAAGGCGAATGGTCGATCGGTCTGGGCGACCGGGTCGCCGTATTGGCCGATGGCCGAACTATCGGATGGCTTGGCTATGAGCCGTTCATGATAGTCGCTGACGGCAGAGTTCAGAGCGTCGATGGCCAGAAAGCTATCGACATTCCCGTAACCTCGTTGAGGCCATAACGATTGGCCGCAATCAAAGTTGACTTGCAGCGCGACTCTCGGATCAGCCAAGCGATCTTCTTGCCGCATGAGCGAAGGCCGAGATTTCAATACGGCCGCTTCGGGCTCCGAGCCACCGTTCGTTACGGTTAACCCAAGGTCCTCTAAGCCGACATTCAGGGTTCTTGGTTTCATTGGTGCTCGCCCTCGCAGCTGCGTTCATGACATGACCCCGTGACTTCAGACGGCTGCTGATATCGCATCCTTTGAGCCAGATAGGCACCTAACGCCACCGCCATCACCGCATCATCATGCTGGCCTGCCCGGGCCTCCATGCGCCGGAAGCGGCCGTCGGGCAGGTATTCGAACGCCCGCATCTCGGCCATTAGCAGTTCGCGGCCGGGGGCGTCGGGGGCGACGCGGATCTCCCGGTGGGCCATCATCCGCATCCGCTCACAGCGCCGCAGCGCAGATCCGGATGTCGGAGCCTTTGGTCTCGGCCTCAGGGCGTTGCGCGCCACCGGTCAGGGCGGGAACGCGCTCGTTGAGGTAGTGAGACAGGTCGCTGACACCGATCAGCCCGTCATGGTCGTAGTCGGCGCGGCCCAGCGCCTCAAGCAACGCCTCGGTGAATGCGCCGTTCTCCCATGCCATGTCCTCGAGAGACTGAACCGCCCCGGTTTCACCGGAGGCGATTTAGTTGGTCTCAGGCGGCCATGTTGAGGCCTTTTGCGGTTTCAAGGAAGTCCCTTTCGGCCTCGGCGGGCGGGATGTGGCCGATGGGGCCGAGGAGGCGTCGGTGATTGAACCAATCGACCCGACGGAGGGTCTCCCATTCGACGGCATCGATGGTCCTCCAGGACGGGCGGCGGTGAATGACCTCGGCCTTGAACAGACCGATGATCGTCTCCGCGAGGGCATTGTCGTACGAATCTCCCACCGATCCGACGGACGGCTCGATCCCTGCGTCGGCCAGCCGCCCGGTGTAGCGCAGCGCCAAGTATTGCGACCCGCGATCCGAATGGGCAACCAGTCCCGCATCACCGCGCGGCCTTCTCTCGTGCAGGGCCTGCTCGAGCGCGTCGAGGACGAATTGGTTCGTCGGGACTTCGATACCCGCCAGCCGACGATGCGGTCGGCGAAGGTGTCGATGACGAACGCGACGTAGGCGAAGCCCTGCCAAGTGCTCACATAGGTGAAATCGCTGACCTGTTACCCGACAGGCGATGCCCGCATCGCCGAAAGGGCTGAGCCGGTTCGGCGCGGGTGCCCGGAACTGCCGGTTCACACGATCCGGCGGGCAAGGCAGCGCCGGGTCCGGGATCGCCGTTCGTCGGGCGCGACCGCGGATAACACCCTGAAGGCCCGGCATCCTCATGAGCCGCTCGACCGTACAGCGGGCGATATCGAAGCCCTCCCGACGGAGCTGGCGCCAGACCTTCCGGACCCCGTAGACCCGGAAGTTCTCCTCCCAGACCCGTCTGATCTCAGGGATCAGGTCCGCGTCCCGACGCGCCCGGGTACTGGCCCTCGATGGGTCGCGACGGGTGGCGGCATGGACATGATATGTCCCTCTCGGCGAATGCGGGCATTCGCCTGCCGGCAATGGACGGGGTGTCAATCCCGGTTCAAAAAGGGTCCACGCCCCGGCGGAATAGTGGGCCATTGGTTCGGGCTGGCTCGCGCCTTGGCGCGTGCGCCCATCACGTGGCTGACGCGCGACAAGGCGCACTGGCCGAAGGCCAGTCCTTCTCCGCATCCATCGTTGATTGATCAGGCCTTGTCCTTGCGGCTCTGTCGCAGCCGGAAGCTCTCGCCGTTCATCTCGAGGATATGAACGTGGTGGGTCAGGCGATCGAGAATGGCGCCGGTGAGACGCTCTGATCCGAAGACCTCGGTCCACTCATCGAAGGGCAGGTTCGAGGTGATGATGATCGAGCCGCGCTCGTAGCGCTGAGAGATGATCTCGAACAGGAGTTCGGCCCCGGTCTTGGAGAGCGGAACGAAGCCGAGCTCGTCGATGAGGAGAAGGTCCTGGCTGGCGAGGGTCTTCTGCAGACGCTGCAGGCGGCGGTCATCGACCGCCTCGATCAACTCGTGAACCAGAGCGGCGGCGGTCGTGAAGCGGACCTTCAGGCCCTTCTGGCAAGCAGCCAGGCCAAGGCCCAGGGTGACATGGGTCTTTCCGGTGCCGCTCGGCCCCAAGGCGATGACGTTCTCGCGGCGATCGACGAACTCGCAGCGGGCGAGTTCCATCGTCAACGCCTTGTTGAGCGACGGGATCGCCTTGAAGTCGAAGCTGTCGAGGCTCTTGGTGGCGGGGAACCTGGCGGCCTTGATCCGTCGTTCGATCATCCGCCGTTCCCGCTCGATCAGTTCGAGTTCGCAGAGCCGGAGCAGATATTGGACATGGTCTTTACCCTCGGTTGCGCATTGGCGGGCCAGCTTGGCATGCTCGCTCTGGAAGGTCGGCAGCTTGAGCTTCCTGAGATGGTGCTGCAGCAGCACCTGCGGCGTGTCGGTCACGATGTCGTCCCGGACATCAGGTGTAAAATTGCCTGCAATAACGACCCCCTCGGCGGGGATTTTCGCGTCCAATCCTGACCCCTGTTGAGCTTTGACATAGTCCCTTTCTTTTGGCCGTTGCCGGCCGGTTGGAAGGGCTCAACGGGGAATGATTGGTGTGGATACGATAGGACAGATACGGCGGGCTTTTCACGACCGGCAGAAGGGCATCAAGACGATTGCCCGGGAGCTTGGGGTTTCGCGGGCGACGGTGCGCAAGGTTGTCCGTGGCGATGAGACCGAGTTCAAATATGAACGCGACGTCCAACCGGCGCCGAAGCTGGGAGCCTGGGTGGATGACTTGACCGGGTTGCTGGAGGCCGAGTCGGCGCTTCCCAAGCGGGAGCGGCGTTCGACGCAGCGGCTTTTCGAGGAGCTGCGCGGCCGCGGCTACGAGGGTGCCCACGACAGCGTCCATCGCTTTGCCAGGGCATGGCGTGACAAGCGCTCGCGAACGCCGGCCAAAGTGTATGTGCCGATGAGCTTTTCGCCGGGCGAAGCCTACCAGTTCGACTGGAGCCACGAGGCGATCACGCTGCAAGGACTGCCTCTGATGGTGAAAGCGGCCCATATGCGGCTGTCGCACAGCCGGATGCCGTTCGTTCGTGTGTATTTCCGGGAGACGCAGGAACTCGTCTTCGACGCTCACGACAAGGCGTTCGCCTTCTATGGCGGCGTCTGCCGGCGGGGCATCTACGACAACATGAAGACCGCTGTGGAGGCGATCTTCGTGGGCAAGGCCCGCCAATACAACCGCCGGTTTTTGCAGATGTGCTCGCACCATCTGGTCGAGCCGGTGGCCTGTTCACCGGCCTCGGGCTGGGAGAAAGGGCAGGTCGAGAACCAGGTTGGCAATCTGCGCGACCAGATGTTCCGGCCCAAGCCGAGGGTGACGAGCCTCGATGAGTTGAACGCCTGGCTGGAAGATCAGTGCATTGCCTACGCGAAGCGTACGCGTCATCCGGAGTTCAAGGACAAGACGGTCTGGGAAGTCTTTCAGGAGGAGCGGCCCGCATTGATGGCGATGCGGGCGCCCTTCGACGGATTCGTCGAGAAGGCCGTCCGGGCCAGCACCACCTGCCTGATCATGGCCGATCACAACCGCTACAGCGTCGATGCCAGGGCGGCGGGACAAACGGTTCTGGTGCGCACATATGCGGGCCGTGTCGTCGTGCTGTTCGAAGACCGGATTGTCGCGGATCATCCGCGTCAGTTCCGGCGCGATCAGATCGTCTACGATCCCTGGCATTATCTGCCGGTCCTGCTGAAGAAGCCGGGCGCGCTGCGCAACGGAGCACCGTTCAAGGAGTGGGATCTGCCGCCATATCTGGCGCAAGTCCGTGCCGGGCTGAAGCGGCACGACGACGGCGATCGTCAATTCGTCAAAGTGCTGAGCGGCGTTCTCGACCATGGACTGGATGCCGTCGAAGCCGCGTGCGCCGAGGCTCTGGAAGCTGGAATACACAATGGCGACGTGATCCTCGCCATCCTGGCCCGGCAGCTTCAGCCGCCACAGCCACCCAGCATCATCACGCCCGATGCCTTGGCGCTCAAAGCCCCGCCGCTGGCCGATTGCGGCCGCTACGACAGCATCAGGAAGGTTGCGTGATGGAACGCCACGAGATCCTCGAGGCCATGGGGGACCTCAAGCTTCATGGCATGCGGGCCAGTTTCGACGAGATCGCCGGCAAGGGGCTGGTGCGCCGTGACGAGATCTATCCCTTGCTGGCCAGTCTCCTGCGCGCCGAGCGCAACCACCGGCACGCCAGGTCGATCGTCTACCGGATCAGCAGCGCTAAATTCCCGGTTCTCAAGGACATCGACAGCTTCACCTTCGCCGGCACTCCCGTTGATGAAGGCCAGATGCGCGAGATGGCCAACGGCGCTTTCCTCGACGCCAGACGCAACGCGATTTTCATTGGCGGAACCGGCACCGGGAAAACCCATCTGTGCGTCGCCATCGCCTCGGCGGTCATCCGCGCGCGCGCCAGGGGGCGCTTCTACAATCTCGTCGATCTGGTCAATCAGCTGGAACAGGAAAAGGCGGTCGGCAAAAGCGGGCGACTGGCGGAGAAGCTGCTGCGCTACGATCTCGTCGTCATCGACGAGCTTGGATATCTGCCCTTCAGCCAATCCGGCGGTCAGTTGCTCTTCCATCTCATCAGCAAGCTCTACGAACACACCTCGCTGCTGATCACCACCAATCTCGCATTCGCCGATTGGCCGCAGGTTTTTGGCGACGCCAAGATGACCACGGCCATGCTGGACCGCCTCACGCATCATTGCGACATTATCGAAACCGGCAACGACAGCTGGCGCTTCAAGAACCGCAGCTGAACCGACCCACCGCAATCAACAGACAGGCGCCCGCACGGGCGCCAATGTCGAGGGTCTGAAACTCCGGTCGGGCTACGCCCTCACTCCGTTCCAGACCCTCGACATTCCCATTCTGATCATCGTGCTGCAAAGGGGTCCGATCAGGCCCCTCTCAAAGTCAGCATGGCAGCCGGTCAGGGGGACGTTATTCAACGCGAAACAGGGGTCACGTTTGGATGCGAATTGACACGCGGGGTAACGGGAAGCGACGTGATACCAAGGTTGAAGCGCCCGTGGTCGCGGGGGCGCACCGACGGGCGTCGAGATTGGCGGGTGCCGTCGGCCCGCGCTTGAGGAGCCGGCGGTTCCGCAGAATGGCGTCCCCAGATCGATCACGGTGCCGCTCTCCGCCCCGAAGGGGCAATAATGGTCCGTGACCGCTATGGAAAAATCCGCAGCCTCGGCTCGTCGCACCTCGGGGTCGGAATCCCGGAGCCACCCGAGCGCGTCATTAACAAGCTATGCTCGACGATGTGCCCGCCCCGGTTCAGAAGGAGGCTTTCGCCTCCGCTTTCAGGCGTCGCCAGTGTCGCCGCCTTGGTCGGGCCACCAATTGATCTCATCGGCGCCCAAGTTGCGAAGCGCGTCGTTTACGCGCGATAAGATAGTTCCACCCACTTTATCATAACCCATATTTGGGTGATTGCTCTGCACGATTGCAGTTTGCCGAAAGATCCAATCCCTCCCGCAGAATGCTTTTTTCGCTCCAACGCCCAGTAGCAGGAACACCACGGGCCGATCCGCTTTGGCCAGCCTTTCGATAAGGCGATCCGTCACAGGTTGCCAGAGGGCTTGGTGCGCTGCTTTGTGATCCTCTTGCGTCCGGCTCCATGCCGCATTCACGAACAGGACGCCTTGCCGCGAGAGCGAGTTGAAGTAGCCCGCGATTTCAGGGAGAACGAATCCCTCGATCTGATTGAGTTCCTGCCAGCCGCCGGCCCGAAGGAGGTTCAAGCGGTTGAACCGTGTTGCGTAGGCGGCGACAATCAGAGGCTTCAGGCTCTTGGCCAAATTCTCCGGTATTCCGTCCCTCCATGCACCATCCTCGAAAGCGCGCCCGGTTGCCTGTGCCGCATCCGGATAGGGATCCTGTCCGAGCACGACGACGCGGACCCGCTCCGGACAAAGACCGTCGAATGCACGAAACAGATGATGCTCCTCATGCGGCGCGTCATTTTGCCGAAATCCGGGATACGCGGGATACCTGACAGCGTCGTGAAAGACGTCGAGTTCGGGGACCGCGAGGTCAGGCAAGATCCCGTCGAAGACATCTTGCCATGCCTCGGGCACGTGGCGATGCCATCCGCCGAGGACCTCTTGCATATGTTCACGAAGCGTCAACGCGCCCGCCAATTCTTGCTTTGAGTTCTTCCCGAGAATCAGGGTAGCCGGTATAGTGGCATAGGAACACCGTCGCATCATCGTTTGCGGGTATGTCCTCGTCCTCGGGTGTCTGCATCGGGTTGCGGGATCCTTAATTGCTCAGGTCAGATTCTCCGCGACCAGATCTCTCTCGCACCCGCTGGGAGACAGGTTAAAGGCGATTTCCGCGACAGTACCCGCGCAAGCCAGGTTTGGACGAATGGACGTTGATGAACGTCGTGACGTTCGGCACGGCCGATTCGGGTCCCGGCATCTTGCGCCTTGTATTGCTATCTAAGATTCTGAGAAGAAGACGAGAAAGTGCTCCAATCGAGTGCCGATCCGCAGATCTACGGATTCGCCTCGAACATGACGGCCACCCGGCTCAGAATGTCGATCGGCTGACCTTCCGACAGCGCGCGACATCGCTCCGACAAGCCCGCCATTCTGGTCCTCACGGCTGTACGAACCTCTGCGGGTTGCCTGGAAAAGGCGCCAAAGATCGAGTCCATGCCGATGTAATCGGGAATTTCCCCCCCGCTGGCGCTTCTCTGACTGACCGCTTCCTTCGCCTCGATCCAAAAGACGTCGAGCTCGTTCGCCCATGCCTCGGCGAGTTTTTCCAGGGCCGGCAACGTGAACTCTCCGAAAAGTCCCTTTCCTTCATCGAGGGAGGAGCCCTCTTTGAGGAAGCCCGCAAGGGATGCGAGAAGAGACACGGTCCGCGCCGGACGGACATCCCAATGCGTCAGGTGCGAAAGGGTCGCGGCGAGCCGGCCGAGCGTGGCGGACATTCCGGCGACGCCCGGACGATGATTCTGCAGGCCCCGACGCTTCGTTTCGGTGAAGGCGGCATTCAGAAGGCGCGCGGCTTCGGCCTGATCACCGATGATTTCAGCCCGTCCGTCCACGTCGCGCACCGCGAGAAGGCGAGGGGGAAGCACGGTCGGGTCCGCCGGTCCGCCCGTGCGACCGCCAAGGAGCAGGATGAGGGCGGGTTCAAGCGAAGCCAGGAGACAGAGATCGGCCCCCCAAAGTCCCCGCGGCTCCGCAATCCGGATGCGCTCGAGAACATCCTGAGGCACGGAGCGCCGGAGCGCCTCGACAAGGTCGAAGTAGTTGCCGGGACGCAGGATGCGAGGTTTTCCGATCTGATCGAGCACGAGATCGGTCAGATCGCCGGCGGCGAATTCCACGATCTCGGACGGCAGGTCATCCGCCCCGACCCCTGAAAGAAGCGCGATGTTCTCGACACGGGCGCGGGCGGTGTGGTCCGACGACAGGACGAGACCGGGAAGATCGAAGGTGTAGTAGTGAATGCGGGAATGCGGGCTGTCGATCCGGTCGATCCGTCCAAGGCCCTGGATCAGGCTTTTCACGTCAGACGTCACGCCGACGATTCCGAGAGCCGATGCCACCTGAAGGTTGATCCCTTCGGCCATCTGGAATGTCATGAACATCGCCCTCTGGTCCAGGGGGGC
>CAVORV010000016.1:0-217458 GCA_963698685.1 uncultured Alphaproteobacteria bacterium | reverse complement strand
CGATAGCCGTAGCTCTCGAACTCGTCGGTGATCGCCCGGATCTGGGCGACGGTCTCCAAGTCGGACGGTCTGCCTTCCGGCGCGGCGTAATAGGTGGAGCGCGGCAGTCCCATCAGTGCGCACCCCCGTTCGATGGAGAGGCCGGGGGGCCGGTGATCGCGGATGTAGTCGCGCTTTTCGGTGCGGTCGCGTTTTTCAGAGCCCCTTTTGAAACTCGATCTCCAGCGCCTGTCGGCCAACCAGCCTCTCGAGCGCGGCGATCCGAGCCTCGTATTCGGTCAGCAACTCGGCCGACGCCATGTCCTGGTCGAGCGAGCCGGCCTCCGCCTTCTCAACCCAGATCCGGATCAGGTTGCGAGACAGGTCATGGCGTCGGCCGAGCGCATGCAGCGTCTCCCCGGCGTGGTATTCGGCAACGACCTGACGCTTGAAGTCGATGCTATGGCTGCGGTGTCTTGGCATAGGCCTTCTTCCTCAGAAAGCCCGGCCCCGGTCAATCGCGAACCGCCCCATCTGTCCAATCCGAGGGGCGCACTCCACAGGAGTGCTCCCTTTAGTACTTACATGGACATAAATCCGCGCCCGAAGCCTGTTTCCCTCACAAGCAGCGATGGACGCGGGGTGAGATGCGGGTTCGACCCGTTCTTGGTGTTGTCGGATGCCGGACGCGCCGAGACCCGCACCGGCACGAGGGCCGGTCCGGGCAGCGCCGCGTCGAGCGCACGAAAAAAACGCGCGGGAAGGCCGGAGATCCAGCCTTGCGGGCGCGTTGAATTGAGATGGCCGGAAAACGCGGGCGCGTCGGCCGGCGCGGGAATGACGCCGCCGACGCGCGTGGTCGCGTCGCCTTCGGGCGGTCCGCGTTCGGCCGTGGCGGCCCAGAGCGTTCCGGCGCCGCCATTGGGGCGGCGCGGACTCGACCGCCCCGGCGCGAACGCGTGGGGGCGCGTCGCATTGAGGCAGGAATCGCGGAACGCGTCGATGAGACGCCGGAAGCCATCCAGCCGGACCGGGGCGCGCCGATGATCGGCGGCCTCCGTCCGGGCGGAATTCCTCAAGGTCGCGGCGAGCGGCTCGACGCCGTCCTCGCCGCGCAAAGCCGGGCAGCGCCTCGCGCCGCCGCCTGCCCATCAGGCCGAGGCCGCCGATGCCCATGGCGAGCAGCCAGGCGGCGGCGGGCAGCGGCACGGGCGTGATCGATTCGGCCGCCCGCGAGCGCCGAGGACGCCGTGCCGGCCAGAAGGTCGCCGCCACGTCCGATCAGGTCGAGATCGGTGAGGGCGAAGCCCTTGGCCGGGGCGGGCGCGTCGAGCAGGCAGCCGCCGTCGACGAGCGGGCCGGTGGCGGAACAGATTGAATTGATTGGCGCGGCGGGGTCCTTGAGGACCATCGCGGCGTCGGCGCGGGGGGCGAGCGCGAGGAGCAGGGTGAGCGCGCACAGCAGGACGAGGGGGAGTGCCCCTGTCAGTCCGGCCTGTCGCAGATGTCCCCGCATTTTCACGCCCCCCGGCGCAAATCCCCACAACGGCTTAAATATACCGAATTGTTCAGGTTTATCAATATTCGTTTTGCGAGTGGTGGTTCGGGTCGGACCAGCGCCGGATTTTCGGTTCGGGCTTCTTGCCCGGACATCGCACGACCGCCCCCCAAGGGCGTGCGATTCTCGCTCGCCCGCGGTCGTGCGATGTCCTTTGTTCGCTCGGCAGTGGCGGCCATTGACAGCGGCGGGCGCATCGCTAGAAGGGCGCGGCTTGGCGTCCGATTGGGGCGGCGGGCTCGTCTGGCGTTTCGCGGACCCCGCAAGGGGAAGCCTGTCGGTCGGGGAATGATTCCCGGCAAAGGATGAGCGCCTTTGATTTTGAGATGATGGAACAGACCACGTGACCAAGAGAACCTCCGCCAAATACAAGATCGACCGCCGCATGGGCGAGAACATCTGGGGCCGTCCGAAATCCCCGGTGAACAAGCGTGAATACGGCCCCGGCCAGCACGGCCAGCGCCGCAAGCAGAAGCTGAGCGATTTCGGCACGCAGCTGCGCGCCAAGCAGAAGCTCAAGGGCTATTACGGCGATCTGACCGAGAAGCAGTTCCGCCGCATCTACGCCGAGGCCGACCGGGTCAAGGGCGACACGTCGGAGAACCTGATCGGCCTGCTCGAGCGCCGTCTCGACGCGGTGGTCTACCGCGCGAAATTCGTGCCGACGGTGTTCGCGGCGCGCCAGTTCGTGAACCACGGCCACGTGACGGTGAACGGCAAGCGCGTGAACATCCCGTCCTATCAGGTCAAGGAGGGCGACGTCGTCCAGGTCCGCGAGAAGTCGCGGCAGATGGCGCTGGTGCTCGAGGCGATCAGCAGCCCGGAGCGGGACCTGCCGGATTACCTCGTCGTCGACCATTCCAAGCTGACGGCCGAGTTCGTGCGCGCCCCGGCCCTGTCGGACGTGCCCTATCCGGTGATGATGGAGCCGAACCTGGTGGTCGAGTTCTACGCCAAGAACTGATCCGGTTTCGCCGAGTTCTGTTGGAAGGCCCGGAGAGATCCGGGCTTTTCGCGTTTCAGGGGGCGGGTTCGAACGCGGCCTGGACTTCGGCGGCGTCGGTGATGCCGGCGGCGATCAGGAGTTGCGCGAGGATGCGGGCCTTGGGCGGGCCGAGGTCGAGAGACGCGACGAGGCCGAGGGCGTCGTCGTCGACCTCGACGTCGCGGCCGACATGGCCGGAGGCGATGCGCGTCGAGCGGATGGCGACGATGCCGGAGGCGGCGGCGCGGGAGAGCGCGTCGAGGGCCGCGCGCGCCGCGTTGCCGCCGCCGACGCCGGCGAGCACGATGCCGCGCGCGCCGGCGGCGATCGACGCCTCGATCAGCGCGCCGTCCATGCCGGCATGGGCGGTGACGATGTCGACGCGGGGCAGGGGCGCTGCGGGCAGCGGCAGGGCGGCGCGCGGGCCGCGCGGCGGCGCGGTGAAGCGCGGACGCGCGGCGTCGACATGGCCGACCGGTCCGGTGAGCGGGGATCTGAAGGCGCCGACGTCGGTCGTGTCGGTCTTGGTCACGAAGCGGGCGGCGTGGACCGTGCCGTTCATCGCGATCAGGACGCCGCGCCCGCGCGCCGCCCGGCTGGCGGCGATCGTCACGGCGTCGCGGAGGTTGGCGGGGCCGTCGGCGGAGAGCGCGGTGGCGGGGCGCATGGCGCCGGTAAGGACGACGGGCGCGTCGATGTCGAGGGTGAGGTCGAGCAGGAACGCCGTCTCCTCCATCGTGTCGGTGCCGTGGATGACGACCGCGCCGTCGGCCCCGCCCTCGGCGAAGGCGGCGCGGAGGCGGCGGGCGAGCGCGATCTGGATCACGTCCGTCATGTCCTGCGAACCGACCGAGGCGATCTGCTCGACATGGATGGTGGCGACCGCGTCGAGACCGGGCACGGCGGCCATGAGGTCGGCGCCCGCGCGCGCGCCGGCGTCGTAGCCGGTGGCGCCGCGCGCGGAGGCCACGCCGGCGATGGTGCCGCCGGTGGCGAGGACGAGGATGCGGGGAAGGGCGCTCATGCGGCCGATTGAAGCGCGACCGGCGGGGAAGTCAACGGGCGGGCCGCATGGATCATGCGGCAGGCCGCATGGCGCAGGCCGACGGATTGGCGTATAGGGCGGGTCGCGGACGAGAAGGAGGCAGGTTTTGGCGCGGACATACCCCATCCACGGAACGATCGAGGGCAGCGTCGTGATCGTCGGCTTCGGTTCGATCGGGCGCGGGACGCTGCCGCTGATCGAGCGGCATTTCCGATATGACGCGCACCGGATCCACGTGATCGATCCGTCGGACGCGCATGACGTGTTTCTGGAGCAGCGCGGCGTGACGCATCACCGCGTGGCGCTGACGCGGGAGAATTACCGTGAGGTGCTTGCGGGGATCTTCGACGGGGGGCCGGGCTTCTGCGTGAACCTGTCGGTCGATGTCGGATCGCTCGACATGATGCGGGCCTGCCGCGAGATGGGCGTGCTTTATATCGACACGGTGGTGGAGCCGTGGCCGGGATTTTACTTCGACCTCGACGCGGATGCGGCGGACCGGACGAATTACGCGCTGCGCGAGACGGTGCGGGCCGAGAAGCGGGCGAATCCCGGTGGTCCGACGGCGGTGTCGTGCTGCGGGGCGAATCCCGGAATGGTGTCGTGGCTTCTCAAGGAGGCGCTGCTGCGGATCGCGCAGGATGCCGGCGGCGATGCCGGGGCGCCGGGATCGCGCGAGGGCTGGGCGGCGCTCATGCGCGATCTCGGCGTCAAGGGCGTGCACATCGCCGAGCGCGACACCCAGGCCGGCGTCCAGAAGAAGCCGATCGGAACGTTCGTGAACACCTGGTCGGTCGAGGGCTTCATCGCCGAGAGCTTCCAGCCGGCGGAGCTTGGCTGGGGCTCGCACGAGACGTGGTTTCCGCCGAACGCGCGACGTCAGGCGCGGGGCTGCAAGGCGGCGATCTTTCTCGACACGCCGGGGATCCTGACCAAGGTGCACACCTGGACGCCGGCGGCGGGGCCGCAATACGGGTTTCTGGTCACGCATAACGAGGCGGTGTCGATCTCGGACTATTACACCATCGGCACGGGCGACGCGCCGGAATACCGGCCGACCTGCCACTACGCCTATCATCCCTGCGATCAGGCGGTGCTGAGCCTGCATGAGACGCTGGGGAGCGGCAAGGTTCAGGACACGTTCAACATCCTCGACGAGAACGAGATCCTGACCGGGACCGACGATCTGGGCGTGCTGGTCTACGGTCACGCCAGGAACGCGCTCTGGTACGGTTCGCGGCTCTCGATCGAGGAGACGCGGCGCCTGGCGCCGTTCCAGAACGCCACCGGTCTCCAGGTGAGCTCCGCCGTGATCGCCGGCATGGTCTGGGCGCTGGAGAATCCGCGCGCCGGGATCGTCGAGACCGACGAGATGGATCACGCGCGCTGTCTTGAGATCCAGCGGCCCTATCTCGGGCCCGTCGAGGCGCATTATACCGACTGGACGCCGATCTCGACGCGCTGGCCGCAATTCGCCGAGGACATCGACGAGAGCGACCCCTGGTCGTTCAAGAACGTGCTCGCCAGTTGAGCGCGGCGCCGGCCGACCGCGACGGGCCCAGGCGCGGCAAGTTCACCGAAGGCTCCACGATGGGTCACGTGGTGACGATGACGCTGACCGCGGCGACGGGCCTGATGTTCATGTTCCTGATCGACGCGGCGACGCTCTTCTGGGTGTCGCAGCTTCGCGACGAGACGCTGATGGCGGCACTCGGCTTCGCATGGACGATCCAGTTCTTCATCATCGGCTCGGGCATCGGCCTGGCCATCGCCACGAGCGCGCTTGTCAGCCGCTCCATCGGCGAGGGGAACCACGGGCAGGCGCGCCGCCAGGCGACATCGTCGGTGATCATCTCGATGGTCGTGCAGGTCGTCGTCGTGGCGGCGGTCCTTCTTTGGCTCCGGCCGCTCCTGTCGCTGGCCGGTGCGCAGGGCGAGACGCAGGACGTGGCGGCGCGGTTCCTGTGGATCACGCTGCCGTCCGCGCCGCTGATGGCGCTGGGGATGGTGGGCGGCGGCGTGCTGCGCGCGCTCGGCGACGCCTGGCGCGCGATGTCGGTGACCATCGGCGCGGGCCTCGTGGCGATGGTCCTCGATCCGATCATGATCTTCACGCTCGGCCTCGGCATCGACGGCGCCGCCATCGCCATGGTGATCGCGCGGGTCTGTCTCGCCGGGATCGTGGTGTACTTCATGGTCCGGCCGCATGACATGCTGGGCGCGGTCACCGGCGAACAGCTCGCGGGGGTCGCGCGGCCGTTCCTCGCCATCGCGGCCCCGGCGACGCTGACGCAGATGTCGACGCCGTTCGGCAACGCGATCCTGACCGCGCTGGTCGCGGGGTTCGGCGACGGGGCGGTTGCGGGCTGGGCGGTGGTGACGCGCATGACGGTGCTCGCCTTCGGCGGGGTGTTCGCGCTGTCGGGGGCCATCGGCGGCATTCTGGGCCAGAATTACGGCGCCGGGCTGATGCCGCGCGTGCGTGGCGTCTACCGCGACGCCGTGGTGTTCTGCGCGGTCTATACGGTGCTGGCCTGGGGCGCGCTGTTCCTCGCGCGCGATCTCGTGGTGGAGGTCTTCAACCTCGGCCCCGAAGGCGCGGAGGTCGTGGCGGCCTTCGTCGGGCTCGCCGCCGGCGGGTTCATCTTCACCGGCGCGCTCTTCGTGGCGAACGCGGCGTTCAACACGCTTGGACGCCCGCTCTGGTCGACGATGTTCAACTGGTCGCGCGACGCGTTCTTCATGCTGCCGCTGGCCTGGGCGCTGTCATTGCCGCTCGGCGCCGCGGGCGTCGTCTACGGACAGGCGCTGGCCGGGGTGGTCGTGGGCGGCGCGGCGGCCTTGGTCGGCTGGCGTTTCGTCCAGACCCTGGCGCCGCCGGTCCGGGCCCGGGCGGCGCAACCGCCGCCGCCCGGCGCGAAGCTTCCGGCCGAGTGAAGCCGCGGGCGATCCCCCGGCTTGACGCCCCCGCGCGCCCCGCCTAAGCGCGGGCTTTCAGCCGCCGAGGTCCGCGATGCCGCTCTATCATGCCACCACCGCCATCAAGGGCCGCGCCGCCGCCGACGCTCTGAGCGAGGCGCTCGAGGCGCTGTCGCCGCTGGTGACGGAGGTTCACGACCATGACGACGGGTCCGGGCTCTGGGACGTGGGCGGGCATTTCGACGGTCGGCCCGACGTGGCGGGGCTCGCGCTGCTCGCGCGTCTGCACGGCGCTCCGGATTTCGAGGTCGCGAAGGTGGACGACCGCGACTGGGTGGCGCAGGTCCGCGCCGAGCTGACCCCCGTCGCGGCGGGCCGCTTCGTGGTCTTCGGCGGGCATGACCGCGACGTCATTCCGCCCAACCGCATCGGCCTCGAGATCGAGGCGGCGCAGGCCTTCGGCACGGGACATCACGCGACGACGCAAAGCTGTCTCGTGGCGCTCGACCGGCTGGTGCGCGAGGGGCTCGTGGCCCGGCGCGTGGCGGATATCGGCGGCGGAACCGGAGTGCTCGCGATGGCGGCGACCTCGGTCTGGCGCAAGGCGCGCGCCGTCGCCGGCGACATCGATCCGGTGGCGACCGGAACCGCGCGGGAGAACGTGGCGGCCAACGGGCTCGCGTCGCGGATCGTCTGCGTCACGTCGGCCGGGTTCAACCATCCCGTGCTGCATGGCGCAGGGCCGTTCGATCTGGTCTTCGCCAACATTCTGGCGCGTCCGCTCCGCCGTCTGGCGCGCGACATGGCGGCGCATCAGCCGCGCGGCGGGATCGCGATCCTGTCCGGGGTTCTGACACGCCAGACCCCCGGCGTGTTGGCGGTCTATCGCGGCTGCGGCTACGCCCGCATCGATTCCGTCCGGGTCGGCGAATGGACGACGAGCGTCCTGCGGCGCGGGTGACGGGAACGCTGGCGCGAATCGAAACGGCGGGAAAGCCGCGCTTCCCCGCCGTTCGAGCGTTTCAGACCGTATCGTAGACGGTCGGCCTCAGCGGCGACGCACCAGCCGGTCGGCGACGTCGTCGATCTCGCCCCGGAGCACGCCGATATCGGCGAGCTGCGCGTTGGAGAGCTCGGACAACGCGGTCGCGGTCGCGCGGGCGCTGCGCCATTTCGAGACGTTCTCGATCAGGCGTTCGACCGACGAGATCAGGCGGAACGTGGTGACGGCGCCGAGCGGCACGTTGCGGTTGGTTTCATAAACGGACATGATAGGCGATCCTTGAAAGGAGGCGGCCTATTCCGCCTCCCGTTGCCAGTCGCACATAGGCGGGAACGCTGCACCGCACAATCGCCGTTTTCGCATGTCAGCCATGCCCTAAACGCATGTGAGTAAACGGTTTGGTAACCATCGGGGCGCAAGCGGGATCGGCGGCGACGGACGGAAAGCCTGGCGGATGTTCCGGTTCCGTGCTAGTGCTGCGGGCGAGGCAGGAAACGGGACGGAACATGCGCGTGATCGGGATCGATCCGGGGCTTCGGCGCACCGGCTGGGGCATCGTCGACATCGATGGAAGCCGGGTGGGCCACGTGGCGAACGGGATCTGCGCGTCGGAGGGCGACGATCTGGCGTCGCGTCTGTGCAGCCTGCATGCGCAGCTTGTCGAGGTGCTGCGGCGATACCTGCCCGACACGGCGGCGGTGGAGCAGACCTTCGTGAACAAGGACGCGGCCGGGACGCTGAAGCTCGGCCAGGCGCGCGGCATCGCGCTGCTCGCGCCTGCGCAGGCGGGGCTGAGGGTGGCGGAATACGCGCCGAACGCGGTCAAGAAGGTCGTCGTGGGCGTCGGCCATGCGGCGAAACAACAGGTCGAGCATATGGTGCGGATGCAGCTTCCGGGGATCGAGATCGCCGGGCCCGACGCGTCGGACGCGCTGGCCATCGCGCTGTGCCATGCGCACCACGCGCGGTTCGCGGGGCGGCTGGAGGCGGCCGTGGCCCAGGCGGAGGCGCGGACGTGATCGGCAAGCTGACCGGGCGGCTGGATTACCGCGCCGCGGATCACGCGCTGATCGACGTGGGCGGGGTCGGGTACATCGTGCATTGCTCGGAGCGGACGCTGGCGGCGCTGCCCCGGCCGGGGGGCGTGGTGGCGGTCTATACCGAGCTGCTGGTGCGAGAGGACCTGATGCAGCTTTTCGGATTCCTGACGCTGGCGGAACGGGAATGGCACCGGCTGCTCGTCTCGGTCCAGGGCGTGGGGGCGAAGGCGGCGCTGGCGATGCTGGGCGCGCTCGGGGTCGACGGCGTGGCGCGGGCGGTGTCGCTGGGTGACGCGGCGGCGATCCGGCGGGCGCCGGGCGTGGGGCCCAAGATCGCGCAGCGGGTGATCCTGGAATTGCAGGCGAAAGCGCCGTCAGTGATGGCGATGGGGGCTGAGGGCGCGCGGCCTGCGATGGCCGCGGAGGACGGCGCGGTGATCGAGACGGTCGCGGTGGCGCCGGATCCGGCGGCGGCCACGTCGGGCATGGCGGGGGCCGAGGCGCAGTCCGACGCTCTGTCGGCCTTGGTCAACCTCGGCTACGTCCATGGCGAGGCGGCGGCGGCGGTGGCGCGGGCGGCGGCGGAGAATTCGGAGCTGGACTCGTCGGCGCTGATCCGCGCGGCGTTGCGCGCGATGGCGCCGAAGGGGTGAGGGGATGACCCAGCCCGATCCCGCCTTGCGCGCCGAGGCTCTGCCGGAGGATGCCGACCGGGCGCTGCGGCCGCAGACGCTGGCCGAGTTCGTCGGGCAGCGCGAGGCGCGGGCGAACCTGAGCGTCTTCATCGAGAGCGCGCGGCGGCGGGGGCAGGCGATGGACCACACGCTGTTCCACGGGCCGCCGGGCCTGGGCAAGACCACGCTGGCGCAGATCATGGCGCGCGAGCTGGGTGTGAACTTCCGCATGACGTCGGGGCCGGTGCTGGCGCGGGCGGGGGATCTGGCGGCGATCCTGACCAATCTCGACGCGCGCGACGTGCTGTTCATCGACGAGATCCACCGGATGAGCCCGGCGGTGGAGGAGATCCTCTATCCCGCGCTCGAGGATTTCATGCTGGATCTGGTCATCGGCGAGGGGCCGGCGGCGCGGACGGTGCGGATCGAGCTTCAGCCCTTCACGCTGGTCGGCGCCACGACGCGGCTGGGGCTTCTGACCACGCCGCTGCGCGACCGGTTCGGGATCCCGACCCGGCTGGAATTCTACGAGGTGGACGAGCTCGTGCAGATCGTGACGCGGGCCGCGCGGTTGCTCAAGGCCGACGCGACGCCGGACGGGGCGCTGGAGATCGCGCGCCGCGCGCGGGGCACGCCCCGGATCGCCGGGCGGCTGCTGCGCCGCGTGGTGGATTTCGCCATCGTCGACGGCGACGGCAAGGTGACGCGCGCGATCGCGGACATGGCGCTGACCCGGCTGGGGGTCGACGATCTGGGGCTCGACGGCGCGGACCGGCGATATCTGCGGCTGCTCGCGGAGAATTACGGCGGCGGGCCGGCGGGGGTCGAGACGATCAGCGCGGCGCTC
The DNA here is from genome assembly GCA_963698685.1 of uncultured Alphaproteobacteria bacterium. Taxonomy (GTDB): domain Bacteria; phylum Pseudomonadota; class Alphaproteobacteria; order Rhodobacterales; family Rhodobacteraceae; genus Amaricoccus. Next base: position 207,408 of record CAVORV010000016.1, on the reverse strand, counting down.
TCGGAGGCGCGCGACGGGATCGAGGAGGTGATCGAGCCGTTCCTGCTTCAGCAGGGCCTGATCCAGCGCACCCCGCGCGGCCGGATGCTCGCCGCGAAGGCCTGGACGCATCTTGGCCTCGACGCGCCGAAACCGCCGGGGACGGCGGATCTGTTCGGAGACGGATGAGGGCGCGCGGGGAGTCACGCCCGCGACACGCGTGTCGTTTTGGCTAAGATCCTGTAGTAAATAGCAATTCAGATTTTCGTTAACTCTACGGAAAGTCGGGGTTAACGTGACCTCCGATGCGCCGTGCCGGGCGCGGGCGGGGGAGCGGCGATGGCGGGAATACCGCGCGGGATCAGCGAGCTGGGCGATCTGTCCGACGCCGAGTGGAAAGTGCTCCGGGAACTCGACGCTGGCGAGACGGTCACGCTCGGAGATGGAGAGAGACCCGGAAGATCCGAGGACGCGCGCCGGATCAGAGCCGAGCTGATCCGGATCCTGCTGCTCGGGGATGATCGCGGCCGCCGCCTCGGCGAGTTGGGGTTGCGGATCCGGGGCGCTTGGGTGACGGGCGTTCTCTCGCTGGAAGGGTGTCGAGATCTCCCCGGTCTCGCGTTGCGGAACTGCGTCTTCGGGGCCATGCCGACACTGCGGCTTGCGGAGATGTCGGCGCTCTACCTGACGGGAAGCCGGATGCCCGGTCTGGACGCGGATCGTCTCGAGACGCGTGGCAGCGTCTATCTGGAGGATGTCGAAGCCGACGGAACGATCCGGCTGCAGGGCGCGACGCTGGGAGGAAACCTCAACTGCGACGGAGCGATCCTGACCGCAACGGCGGTCGGCGTCGGGGACCGTTGGAAAAGCGACGAGGGACGTGCGCTTCGTGCCGACCGCGTCCGGATCGGCGGCAGCATTTCGCTGCGCAAGGTCGCGGTCTCGGGAACCGTCCGGCTGCAGGGGGCGGTCATCGCCGGAAACCTGAGCTGTGACGAAGCGACGTTTCACGTCGTCCGCGGACCTGACGCGGACCAGCCGCTCTCCATCGACGCGGAACGTCTTGAAACGGGCGGCGACGTCCGTCTCGACGATTGTCGGATCAACGCCGCCGTTTCCCTTCGATCGGCGCGGATCGGAAACAACCTCGATTGCCGATGGAACCCCGTATTTGACGGTGGCGCGATCGACCTCGACCTGCGCGGAGCGCGGATCGGCGGCGTATTCTACCTGCCGGCGACGGAGCGGCCCGGCGGCGAACTGGTGCTGTCGGGCGCCTATGCGCGGGTCGTCGACGGCGGTCGCCGCGCGCTGGGGTCGCCAGTGAAGACGTGGCTGAACCGGTTTGAGTATGACGGGCTGGTCGGAGACGCGGTGAACGTGCCGGCTGAGGACTGGCTGTCGTTCGTGGCGAAGCAGTTCAGGCCGGGAGACCCGGCGGATTTCTATCCTCAGCCCTACGAGCAGCTTGCGGCGGTTCTGCGGAAGGCGGGTCATGGCGAAGACGCGCGCGCCGTCCTGATCGAGAAGGAGCGGCGGCAGCGGGCGGCGCGGCGGGCGCGCGAGGGGCTTGCGGGGAAGATCTGGTTCGGGTTCTGGGACCGGCTGCTCGGCGTGACGGTGCGCTACGGGCGACAGCCGCTCTGGGCGTTCTACTGGCTGCTCTGCTTCTGGCTGGTCGGCGTGGGCGTGTTCGGCGTCGCGGAGGCGCGGGGGGCGCTGAAGCCGAACAAGGAGGTGGTGCTGCGATCCGAGGAATGGATCGGGTGCGCGGCCGAGGGAGAGGCGGCGCAGGCGGAATGCTACCTGCTGACCGACCGGGGCGCGAGCTATCCGCGGTTCAACCGGTGGATCTATTCGGCGGACACGCTGCTTCCGATCGTGTCGCTGGAGATGCAGGAATACTGGATCCCGGACGATCGCAAGGAATGGCCGGGATGGGGCGCGCGCGGGTATCTGTGGTTTCACATCGCTGTCGGCTGGGCGCTGAGCCTGCTGGCGGTGGCGGGGTTCTCGGGGCTGGTGAAGTCGGAGTGACGGCGCCGTGCAGAGCGGATTGGAGTTTCACGCCCTTCCTCATCGGCAACGTCGCGCTCGCCGTGATCGTCACGCCGCTCTTCAACGCGTCGCGCGGCAGCATTCTCCTGCCGGCGCCGTTCCACTTCCAGCTCATCGATCCGATCTGGCCCGACGCGCAGCCTTGCGACACGGTTTTCTTCGTGCTGGTTCGCGGTCATCATCGTCCGGCTGAACCGGGAGACGATGTTCACCCGCACCGGCGCGGTGACCGAGGTCATTCCCGACCCGGAACGGCGAAACGCGACCGTGTGACGCCCGAACGCGGTCGAGCCTTCGTCGAGCGACGTGGCACTGGTTTCCACGGAGTTAACGCGATTCGGATTGCCCGGTCAGATCAGTCGGTTACCGATTCCGCCACGCGTGACCCGATCCATGTTTTCACGCGCGCTTCAGGTGCTGCCCGCGCCTATTGCAGGTCCGAGAACGCCCCCTGAAGCCGCCCGACCGCCTCCTCGACCAGCGCCCTTCGCGTCCCGAGATTGATCCGCAGGAACGTCTCTCCGCCGGATCCGAAAATCGGCCCGGCAAGCACTGCGATCCGCGCGTCCTCCCGGACCCGGCGCGCGATCTCCTCGGGCTCCATGCCCGTGCCCGAGAAATCGACCCAGGCCAGATACGTGGCCTGCATCGGCGACATCCGCACGCCCGGAATGCCGGCGACGCCCTCCTCGAGGACCGCCGCGTTGCGCGCGAGATAGGCGCAGAGCGCGTCGACCCAGGCGTCGCCGTGGGCATACGCGGCCGTCACCATCAGCACGCCGATCCGGTTGACCGTCTTGCCCGTCGCCGCGTGCGCCGCGTTGAACCGCTCCCGAAGCGCGGGGTCGGGAATGATCGCGTTTCCGGTCAGGGCGCCGGCGATGTTGAAGACCTTGCTCGCCGCCGTCAGCATCACCAGCCGGTCGATGCATTCCGGCGCCGCGACGGGCATCGGCACGTGCCTGTGCCCCGGAAAGACGATGTCGTGGTGGATCTCGTCGCTCACCAGGATCAGATCATGCGTCGCGCAGAACTCCGCCACGGCGCGAAGCTCCGCCACCGTCCAGATCCGTCCGCCCGGATTGTGCGGCGAGCAGAGGACCAGCATGCTCTCGCGCCCGGTCAGCCCGTCGGCCAGAGCCTCGAGATCCATCCCGTACCGCCCGTCACGCTCGACCAGCGGCGACTCGACGACCTCGCGCCCGTTGGCTTTCACCATGCGCGCGAAGGCGTGGTAGACGGGCGTGAACAGGATCACCCCGTCGCCCGGCTCCGTGAAGGCCCGGAGGCTGATCGCGAACCCGGCGACGACGCCGTTCGTGGTGGCGATCTCGCCCGGTGCGACCGTCCAGCCGTGGCGACGATCCATCCAACCGGCGATTGCGTCCCGATACTCCGCATCGTCGCCGAAATAGCCGTGCACGCCATGCCGCGCGGCCTCGGCGATCACCGCGTTCACCGCGGGCGGCGCGCGGAAATCCATGTCCGCGACCCACATCGGGATGCCGTCGGCCTCCGTCACGCCGCAGAGCCGTCCCATCTCGTCCCACTTCTCCGCATGGGTGCCGCGGCGGTCGATGATCTCGTCGAAGTCGAACATGCAAATCTCCGGTCTGATGTCCGGCTCGGCGTGGAGCCGGGACCCCGTCTTGTCAAGCCGCCCGCCGTGACTTATCTGGCCGCCATGACGATCCGACCCATCCTGATCCATCCCGATCCCCGCCTCCGCAAGGAAGCGGAACCGGTCGGCACGGTCGACGACGAGATCCGCAAGCTCGGCGCGGACATGCTCGAGACCATGTACGACGCGCCCGGCATCGGCCTCGCCGCCGTGCAGGTCGGCGTGATGAGGCGCGTTTTCGTGATGGACTGCTCGGCCAAGGAGGGCACGCCGGATCCGCTGGTGATGGTCGATCCGCAGATCCTGTGGCTCTCCGAGGAGGAGGCTCCGAGCGAGGAGGGCTGCCTCTCGATCCCCGAGATCTACGCCGACGTGACGCGCCCCGTCGAGGTGACGCTGCGCTGGACCGATCTCGAGAACGCCGTCCGCGAGCACCGTTTCGACGCGCGGGCCGCCACCTGCGTCCAGCACGAGATGGACCATCTGGCCGGCAAGCTCTTCATCGACTATCTCAGCCCGGTGAAGCGCACGATGATCACGTCCAAGATGAAGAAGCTGAAAAAAGAGATGGCGCGCGCCTGACCGCCGCCGAAGGGGGGCCCATGCGGATCGTTTTCATGGGCACGCCCGATTTCTCGGTGGCGGCGCTCGACGCGCTGATCGAGGCGGGTCACGAGATCGCGGCCGTCTACACCCAACCCCCGCGCCCGGCGGGACGCGGCCAGAAGCCCCGCCCGAGCCCGGTCCAGTCGCGCGCCGAGACGCTCGGACTGACGGTCCGGAGCCCGAAAAACTTTCGCGACCCCGCCGACGTCGATGACCTTCAAGGCCCTCCGCGCCGACGTCGCGGTCGTGGTCGCCTACGGCCTCATCCTGCCGCGGGCGGTGCTCGACGCGCCGGCGCGCGGCTGTCTCAACATCCACGCCTCGCTTCTGCCGCGCTGGCGTGGCGCGGCGCCGATCCAGCGCGCGATCATGGCGGGAGACGCGGAGACCGGCATCTGCGTGATGGGGATGGAGGCCGGCCTCGACACCGGCCCGGTCCTGCTGCGCGAGGCGATCCCGATCGGGCCGTCGGACACCGCCGGAACGCTGCATGACGCGCTCGCGGCGCTTGGCGGGCGGCTGATCGTCGAGGCGCTCGCCCGTCTCGACACGCTCGCGCCGATACCGCAGCCCGAAACCGGGATCACCTATGCCGCCAAGATCGACAAGGCGGAGGCCCGCATCGACTGGACCCGCCCCGCGGCCGAGGTCGACCGCCACATCCGCGGCCTGTCGCCGTTTCCCGGAGCCTGGTGCGAGATGGGCGGCGAACGGGTGAAACTGCTCGTCTCGGCGCTCGCCGAAGGCTCGGGCCGGCCCGGCGAGACGCTTGATGACGCGCTCAGGGTCGCCTGCGGAAACGGCGCGATCCGGATCCTTCGTCTTCAGCGGCCGGGCAGGGCGGTCATGGACGCGGACGCGTCCCTGCGTGGCGCCCCGGTGCCCGAGGGCTCCCGACTGACATGACCGTCCGTCTCGGGGCGGCCGCGATCACGTCCAGCCGGCAAGACGCCCCGCTTCCTGCATCGCGCGGCCGTTCGCGCCGGGCCTGAGCCAGGGTTCGAAATCCGCGCTCGGCGCCGGCCTGTCGAACAGGAAGCCCTGAAGCGGGTCGCAGCCGATGTCCCGAAGCCAGTCCGCCTCACCGACCGTCTTGACGCCTTCGGCCGTCACCTTCGCTCCGAGCCCGTGCGCCAACTCGATCACGTCGCGGCAGATCCGCGCGTTCGTGGCGCACCGGATGGCGGACCGGATGAAGACGCGGTCGATCTTGATCTCGTCGACGGGCAGTTTCGCGAGATGGGCGAGCGAGGAATGCCCCATGCAGATATCATCGATGGAGAGCCTTGCGCCGCCCATGCCAGTAGCGCTCAAATACCTGTCGATCGACGGCTCAGGCCGGCCCGGAGCGGCCAAATGCGCGACGACGCGCCGCCTCTACATCGAGAAGCTGGTTCCGCAGCCGCAGGACGACGAGGCGTTGGGGTTGTTGATCACGAATTTCGCGCCGATCAGCTCGTCGGAGAAATCGATCTCGGCGTTCGCGAGAAACGGCAGGCTCACCGGGTCGATCAGGACCCGCTCGCCGTCCTTCTCCAGAACCAGATCGTCCTCCGCCGCCACCTCTTCGAGCGTGATCTCGTACTGGAATCCCGAACAGCCGCCGCCCTCGACGGCCACCCGGAGCGCCTTGCCGCCGGCGCCGGCGCTGATCTCGGAGAGGCGCTCGAAGGCGCGGTCGGTCACGCGGGGGGGGATTTCAAGCTGCATCTTTCGGCCCCGTTCCATAAACGCTAGACGTGAATGAATTAAGCGCGGCGCCGCCGCGAGACAAGGCCCGCCCGTGATGACCGCCCCCTTCGCCACCTTGCCCGAAATGAGCCGCGGCCGCCGCTTCGCGGAGGAGGATTCGCGCCACCGGTCGTGCTACCAGCGCGACCGCGACCGCATCATCCATTCGTCGGCTTTCCGGCGCCTCAAACACAAGACGCAGGTGTTCGTCGAGCACGAGGGCGATTATTACCGCACGCGTCTGACCCACTCGATCGAGGTGGCCCAGGTCGCCCGGACGCTCGCGCGCACGCTCGGGCTCAACGAGGAGCTGGCCGAGGCCATCGCGCTGGCGCACGATCTCGGGCATCCGCCGTTCGGCCATACCGGCGAGGACGCGCTCGAGGCGCTGATGGAGCCGCATGGCGGCTTCGACCACAACGCCCAGGCGCTCACGATCGTAACCCGTCTAGAGGCGCATTACGCCGAGTTCGACGGACTGAACCTGACCTGGGAGGCGCTCGAGGGCATCGCGAAGCACAATGGCCCGGTCACGGCGCCGATCCCCTACGCCCTCGCCGAGCATAACGCCGAATACGATCTGGAGCTCGACACCTACGCCAGCGCCGAGGCCCAGATCGCGGCGATCTCGGACGACATCGCCTACAACAACCACGATCTCGCCGACGGCCTGCGCGCCGGGCTCTTCACCATCGAGGATCTGCGCGAACTGCCGCTGATCGGGGCCTGCATCGCGGCGGTGGACGCCCGGTGGCCGGATCTCGATCCGGCCCGGCGCGAGCATGAGGCGCTGCGGCGGTTTTTCGGGCTGCTCGTCGAGGACGTGCTCGCCACCAGCCGCGCGCGCATCGCCGAGCATGACCCGCGGACGGCCGGGGAGGTCCGCGCGCTCGGCCTGCCGCTGATCCGGTTCTCCGACGCCACTTTCGCGGAGCTGCGGAAGATCCGGACGTTCCTCTACCACCGGATGTACCGTCACTGGACGGTCCAGCGGATGCGGCGCAAGGCCAAGCGGGTGGTCAACGAGCTTTTCACCTCGTTCATGGAGGCGCCCGAGTTGATGCCCGACGGCTGGAACGCCTGCGGCACGCTCGGGGAGACGGACCGCGCCCGCGTCGTCGCCGACTACATCGCCGGCATGACCGACCGCTTCGCGCTCCAGGAGCACGCGAAGCTGACCGATCCGATGGTCAAGGGCTGAGCGCGGTCGCTCAGCTCCCTGACACGAGACGCGGCCGCGACGCGGGAGATGGCGGTTGCGGGATCGACCTGATCAGGTCGAGCACCGACCTGCGGGTCGCGTCGTCCTCGATGGAGCGGTAGGCCGCGCCGAGTTCGGAGAGCTCGCGGCTGTCGCCACCGACATCGGGATTGTCGGAGATCAGTACCGGCGGCTCGGCGACGAGTCCGTCGAAGAAGTACTGGATCGGCACGCCGAGCGCCTGGGAGAGCATGAAAAGCCGACCCGCGCCGATGCGGTTGGCGCCCTTCTCGTATTTCTGGACCTGACTGAACGTCAGGCCCAGCTGCCGGGCGATGCTGCCCTGGCTGATGCCGAGCGCCTCGCGACGCTCCCGGACCCTGCCGCCGACATGCGCGTCGACTTTCCTCGCGTCTATTTCCATTCTGAGATCGACTCCCGGCTCGCCTTCAACGGAAGTCATCTTGTCCGAAGGTCGCAAAAAGATAACCTGTCCAATTGTATAGAGACGCCAGTGCTGTCCTTTTGTACAGGTATCGGCTTTGTCGACCGTCATTCCGCCGCGATACAGGTGCAGAAGCGGAAATCGCCGAGTGCGCAGGCATCTGCAGTACGGCATAGGAGCGCCCGTCCGTTTCGTTGCGATAGGGCTCACCCAACCGACTTGCCGCGAAACCGACTGCCGAAGAGCCCGCAGAGCGCAATGGAGAGCCGTGTCAGACCCACAAGCTCGGACCCGCCATTCCGGAGCGCGATCTCGACCAAGCCCTCGACGATCAGTCGACGAGACAGTCCGACACGCTCGGACTGGCACGCACGTCATTCGAGATGACGAGAGTCGCGTGCATTCCCAGACTGCCGAGTCTCCATGTCCGTCGGCATGACCTCGGAGGTATCTGGCCAAGACGCCGCGCAACGCGTCACGCAGCATGTAGGTGTGCTGCCCCCAAGCGGATGTCGTGGGCATTGCCCGCGCATCCGCCGACGACACGCCCTTTGCTCATCACGAGAGAATAGTGGGCGCAAGGATTGTCATACTGGTCCATTTCGACATCGTCATTATGAGGGATGTCCCAATTCAGTGCATCGACGAAGAACGATCTTTCGCAGGCTCAGGTACTCGTGGAAGGCCGTTCCGTGGCGATGCTGGTCGAGAAAGGAAAAGGTTATGATGTTCATGGCTCGCTCTCCGACTGTGGAGTGGACAGCTAATCCGGGAATCACCCTTTGTTAATAGTCGTTCTGCGATGTGACAAGTTGAAGGCGAGGCGTCGCGCTGTCAGCCCGAAATGTCAGATCATGCCAAGCATCGTCGCGCGACGCGGCGGCTTGAGAGTCCAGTCTTGGCGTTCAGCTTCGGTCGCGCGTTCTTCAGCCTCTGTTTAATTGCGCTTTCCGAAACCCCAAGAAGTCGCGGCAATCTCCTTCAGGAGGAGGCCGTTTTTGACCAGACCCAAGGGTCTCGATCTCGGCCGCGGTCAGATTGGTTGGTCGCATATGAGCATTGTGCCTCGAAGAACAGGCGTCGCGTAAAGTCAGAGAAAGTTCATCGTCTGAATACTCGCGATCGGACCGACAGAAGAACCCGAAGCTTCTCTGGCTCGCATCACCGTCGATCCGATGCAACTCGCTACAGCGCCGATAGTAAAGTCCATGGTTCCTGGCCAATTCCAGAACACCCTGAGTAGTCTTCGATCCCGATCTCGCTCCAGCGGGATGATCCGCTATTGCGATAGGCCCATGTCATGACGGATCATGAACGATCAGGCCGCCTGCCGTGTATTCCCTGATCCAGTCGGCGGAAGGTTGATTCTCTCAACCATCGGAAAGGCGAACCCGATACGAATCGCGACGAAAAAGCCGGCCGGTGCCAAGGCCTCCAATTCATCGGGAGTCGCCACAGCCATTCATATTGCGTCGTTCTTTCCTTCGGAAAATCCAGGCTTTCACGTATAAGCCGATCAAGACTCTAGTGTCTGCTTCGTGACGAGGTTAATGCCGATATGCCTCATCGTGCAACCGTGTCGCGAGCTAGGGAGGCTAGAATGGACACAAAAGCGAGTATCGCTGCGCTGCTCCATGATCTCGACCGCCGGAGCCCGGCAGGCTTCGCGATCGCCTTGCACGTTCAATTCACGACGCCGAGCGTTTCTTTTCCAGACCTACGCGCAAGCGCTGGATGGACCGGTACTCATCCGAACGGACTGCGTGCTGCACGACCCGGTCGTGCGATGGGGGCTTCAGAACGTTGGATACGCACAGATGGTCCGATCTGGAGGCCATCGACACGGACGGCGTCCTCGAGCATGGCCAAGGATTTCGGCCTCATGAACGGAGTAACCATGTCTGTGGTCGCGTCCAAATCGGCGGGAGTATCGGCGAGCTTCGCGCGCGCCGATCGCGACTTCACCGACGAGGAGATATCGAGCATCGTCGGAGACGGTCGGCCGCCTGCACCGAGAGACCCTAGGATCATGACATCGCAACATGCCCGATCACGGTCGCGCTGTCCGAGTCTATCGATCCGTCTGACGCACTGATCGCTCCGCGTTCGAGTGACGCGTCGGCTTTCGTCGCTGCCGTCCCGCCTGACAAAAAGGGGCTTGGAACACGCCGCTTTCCACACCATCATCGGTCCGTGAATGAAGCTGCCGGATTCGACGGTCGGCCAAGAAAAGTCTTGATGGGAGAAACACATGACCAGCGTCTCACTCGCCGTGAACGGCAAACCGGTCTCCGCCGACGTCGAGGGCCGGACCCTGCTCGTCGACTATCTGCGCGAGACCCTGCGTCTGACCGGCACCCATGTCGGGTGCGACACGTCGCAATGCGGCGCCTGCGTGGTCCATATCGACGGCGAGGCGGTCAAGGCCTGCACGGTTTTCGTGGCCGACCTTGAAGGCGCCAAGGTGAAAACCATCGAGGCGATGGCGAACGCCGACGGTTCGCTCTCGGTGATCCAGCAGGCGTTCCAGGACAATCACGGCCTGCAATGCGGCTTCTGCACGCCCGGCATGGTGATGTCGGCGGCGGCGCTCCTCAAGGACAACCCCGACCCGACCGAGCACGAGATCCGCGAGTATCTCGACGGCAACATCTGCCGCTGCACCGGATACCACAACATCGTCAAATCCATCCTCGCCGCCGCGGCCGAGATGGGCGCGAAGCCCGTCGCGGCCGAATAGCGCGAGCGCCGCAAGCCGACGCGGGCCAACCCGCGCGACAGTATTTTCAGGGAGACATCCGGATGCCCAAAGACAGCGGAATAGGCGCGAGCCCCAAACGGCGCGAGGACGTGCGCTTCCTCACCGGCAAGGGGCGTTATACCGACGACATCAACCGCCCCGGCCAGGCCCACGTGCATTTCCTGCGCTCGGACGTGGCGCATGGAAAGATCCGCAGTCTCGACACGGCCGCCGCCGCCGCGATGCCCGGCGTGCTGCGCGTCTTCACCGGCGACGATTTCAAGGATGCGGGCTCCCTGCCGACGGCCTGGAACGTGACGAGCCGCGACGGCACGGCGCAGCAGGAACCCCGCCATCCGATCCTCGCCGAGGGCATCGTCCGCCATGTCGGCGAGGCGATCGCCGCGATCGTCGCCGAGACGCTGGAGCAGGCCGAGGACGCCGCCGAGGCGATCACCTTCGATATCGAGGAGCTGCCCGCCGTTCTGGACATGAAGACGGCCGTGGCCGAGGGCGCCCCGAAGGTCCATGAGGACCTGAACTCGAACGTCTGCTTCGACTGGGGCTTCATCGAGGACAACAAGGCGAAAGTCGACGCCGCCTTCGAGACCGCCCACCACGTGACCACGCTCGAGCTCGTCAACAACCGCTGCGTCGCCAACCCGATGGAGCCGCGCTGCGCAGTTGCCGAATTCGATTCCGGCACCGATGAGTACACCCTCTGGACCACCAGCCAGAACCCGCATGTCATCCGCCTGATGATGGGCGCCTTCGTGCTCAACATACCCGAGACCAAGCTGCGGGTGATCGCTCCGGACGTCGGCGGCGCCTTCGGCTCGAAGATCTACCATTACGGAGAGGAGGCGTTCGTCACCCGCGCGGCGCAGCTTCTCGGCCGTCCGGTCAAGTGGACCTCGACCCGCTCGGAAGCCTTCGTGACCGACGCGCAGGGCAGGGACCACGTCACGAAAATCCAGCTGGCGCTGGACGCGGACGGCATGTTCCTCGCGTTCCGCACCGAGACCTACGCCAATCTCGGCGCGTATCTGCGGCTCTTCGCGACGGTCACGCCGACCTATCTGCACGGACCGGCCGCAGGCGGCCCGTACCGCACGCCGCTGGCTTACGTGAACGTCAAAGGCGTCTTCACCAATACGGTTCCCGTCGACGCCTATCGCGGCGCCGGCCGGCCTGAGGGCACGTACCAGCTGGAACGCGTCGTCGATCAGGCGGCCCGCGAGATGGGCATCGACCAGGCAGAGATCCGGCGCAAGAACTTCATCAAGCCCGAGGAGTTCCCGTACCAGACCCCGCTCGCCGTGGTCTACGATTCGGGCAACTACCACGCCACGCTCGACAAGCTTCTGGAGATCTCCGACCACGCGGGCTTCTCCGCCCGACGTCGCGAATCCGAAGCGCGCGGCAAGACGCGCGGCTTCGGTTTCGCCACCTGGGTCGAGGCGTCCGGCCTCGCTCCCTCGCAGCTCATCGGCGCGCTCGGCGCCCGCGCCGGCCTCTACGAGAGCGCGACCGTCCGGGTCAATCCGACCGGCGGCATCTCGGTTTTCACCGGCACCCACAGTCACGGCCAGGGGCACGAGACCGCCTTCGCCCAGATCGTCGCGGACCAGCTCGGCATCGACGAGAAGCTGATCGAGATCGTCCACGGCGACACGTCGAAAATCCCCTTCGGCATGGGCACCTACGGCTCGCGCTCGGCGGCGGTCGGCGGCTCGGCCATCGCCAAGGCGACCGACAAGATCATCGACAAGGCCAAGAAGTTCGCGGCGCATCTGATGGAGGCGTCCACCGAGGACATCGTTCTGGAGAACGGCAAGTTCACCGTCACCGGAACCGACAGGTCGCTGGCCTGGGCCGAGGTCGCGCTCGCCGCCTATGTCCCGCACAACTACCCCGCCGAGAGCCTTGAGCCGGGGCTTGAGGAAACCGCCTTCTACGATCCGTCCAACTTCGTATACCCGGCAGGCGCCTATGGTTGCGAGGTCGAGGTCGATCCCGAGACGGGCGTGGTCACGGTCGAGGGATTCTGGGCCGCGGACGATTTCGGCGTGGTGATCAACCCGATGATCGTCGCGGGTCAGCAGCACGGCGGTGTCGCCCAAGGCATCGGCCAGGCGCTGATGGAGCACACCGTCTACGATGACGCGGGTCAGCTTCTCAGCGGCTCCTACATGGATTACGCCATGCCGCGCGCCGGCGACTTTCCGATGTTCACCGTCGACCACAGCTGCGTCACGCGCTGCGAGCACAACCCGCTCGGCGTCAAAGGCTGCGGCGAGGCGGGCGCCATCGGCTCGCCGCCGGCCGTGGTCAACGCGGTTCTCGACGCGCTCAACTCCGGCGGCCACAAGATCGCCCATATCGACATGCCCCTGACGCCGTCCCGCGTCTGGGCCGCCATCGCCGCCGAATAGGAGAGACACCATGTACGCTTTCGATTTCGTCAAACCGACCAGCATCGACGCGGCCGTCGCGGCTTTGGCCAAGGACGAGGCCCAGGCCCTTGGCGGCGGCCAGACCCTGATCCCGACGCTCAAGCAGCGCCTGGCCAGCCCCTCGGCTCTGGTCAGCCTGACCGGCATCGCCGAGATGAAGGGCGTCTGCGTCGACGACGAGAACCGCGTCTGCATCGGTGGCGGCACCGTCCACGCCGTCGTCGCCCGCGACGCCGCGAAATCCTACCCCGCGCTCGCCTCGCTCGCCGGCCGCATCGGCGATCCCGCCGTGCGAAACCGCGGCACGCTCGGCGGCAGCCTCGCCAACAACGATCCTTCCGCCTGTTACCCGGCGGCGGCGCTCGCCTCGAACGCGGTGATCGTCACCAACAATCGCCGGATCGCGGCGGATGACTATTTCCAGGGCATGTTCACCACCGATCTCAACGAGGGCGAGATCGTCACGGAGGTGAAGTTCCCGGTGCCGCAGGCCGCGCGCTACGAGAAGTTCATCCAGCCCGCGTCCCGCTTCGCGCTCGTCGGCGTTTTCGTCGCGAAATTCGCCGACGGCGTTCGGGTCGCCGTCACCGGAGCCTCGGAATCCGGCGTGTTCCGCTGGTCCGAGGCCGAGGCCGCTCTGTCGTCCGATTTCTCCGCCGATGCCGTCGACGCGCTCGACGCGCCGGACGCCGACGGGATGATCGGCGACATGCACGGATCGTCCGAGTACCGCGCCCATCTGGTCAAGGTGATGACCAGGCGCGCCGTCGCGGCGGCCTGAACTCCCAAGACCCCCGACGCCGCCTCCGTTTTCGGGGGCGGTGCGGGAAAATATTCAATAGAGCTGATCTGAATCAAGGTGGCAGCCGCGCCAAGCTGTCATCAATGCCCGGTTCGCCGACAAGATGTCGGCTCGGACCAAGGGGGAAATTGAATGTCGAGACATCTGCCGATCACAGCCGCGGCGCTTCTGCTTGCCGCGTCGGCCGCGTTTTCACAAGGAGGGATAGCGCCCGTCATCCAGACGCTTGAGGCGCAGGGCTTCACCGTCGTCGAGACGACGCGCGAGGCCAACCGCGTGCGGATAGAGGCCCGAAGCGCCAGCCAGCAGCGCGAACTGGTCTACGATTCCCGCACCGGAGAACTCCTGTCGGACGAACTCACGCCGCTTCAGGATCGGGACCGGGATCAGGACCGCCTTCAGGACGAGGATGGAGACGGAGAGCCCGATCAGGACCAGGATCGCGATCGCGACCAGGACATGGAGCACGCCGACGACCCGGACCAGGACCAGGACCAGTCGCGCGACGGCACGGGCAACCGGAACTGAGTTCGGCCGCCAGGCCGCACCGCGCGGCCTGGCGGCTCCGGCTCAGCCGTCCACGATCACCTGAAATCCGCCGTGGATCAGGCGTTTGCCGTCGAAGGGCATCTCGCCCTGCATCCGGTCGTCCTCCATGATCTTCGCCCAGGCCGTGTCGCGCGCCTCCTTCGACGGCCAGGTGATCCATGAGAACACGACGCTCTCGTCCGCCTCCCGCTTCACCGCCATCGTGAAGGACGTGACCTCGCCTTCCGGCACGTCGTCGGCCCAGGTCTCCACGACCTTCAGCGCGCCATACTCCTTGAACATCGGCACGCTTTTCTCGGCGAAGGCGCGATACTCCTCGCGTTTCGCGTTCTTCACGGCGGCCACGAATCCATCGACGTAATTCATTGAAGATCCTCTGTTTTCAGCCCTTGAGGTGCAGGCGTCCGTTCCGAGGCTTTCGGATGACCGGACTTGAGCCCCGGTCCTGTCAGCATACCGCAATCAGCCGATTCCCGCGACATTCCCACGGTTCCGCCGCGAAACGCTAGCGTCCGCGCTCGTCCCGCTTGCGCTCCTTGGACCGTTTGATCCGCCGTTGCGACAGCTTGCGCCTCGGCGCGCCACCCGATCCCGTCCGCCGCGACGTCGGCATGTTGCGCCCGTCCACCGAGAGGAGCTCGAACAGCAACCCGCCGGTGACCGGCACCGCCTCCTGAAGCCGGACCGTCACCCGTTGCCCGAGGCCGATGACGCGACGCGACTTTTCCCCCGTCAGGGTCTGCGCGTCCGGGTCGTGGCGGAAATACTCGTTGCCCAGCGACGAGATCGGCACCAGCCCGTCCGCATGGGTCTCGTCGAGCTTCACGAACAGCCCGAACCGCGCGATCCCGGCGACCACGCCGTCGAATTCCGACCCCACCCGGTCGGACAGATACGCCGCCAGATACCGGTCGTTGGTGTCCCGCTCCGCCATCATCGAGCGCCGCTCGGTCATCGAGATGTGCTCGCCGGTCTCGACGAGGTTGTCCTCCTCCTCGCGCGTCAGCCCGTCATCGCCCCATTTGTGCGCCCGGATCAGCGCCCGGTGCACGATCAGGTCGGCATAGCGCCGGATCGGCGAGGTGAAATGCCCGTACCGCGCGAGGTTCAGCCCGAAATGCCCGAGATTTTCCGGCGCGTAATAGGCCTGCGTCATCGCCCTGAGCACGCTCACGTTGACCATCTCGGCATGTTCCGTGCCGGCCACCCCGTCAAGCAGCCGGTTGAGCTGCGCCGTCTTCAGCACCTGACCCTTGGCGAGCGACAGCCCCACGCTCTCCACCACCTCGCGCAGCGCGTCGAGCTTCTCGGGGCTCGGCTCCTCATGCACCCGGTAGAGCAGCCGCAGTCGTTTCGCCTCGACCGCCTCCGCCGCCGCGACGTTGGCGAGGATCATGAAATCCTCCACCACCCGGTGCGCGTCGAACCTCTGCCGGAACGCGACAAACTCCACCGTGCCGTCCTCGGCCAGCACGATCCGCCGCTCCGGCAGATCGAGATTGAGCGGCGCGCGCTTGGTCCGCGCCCCGTGCGCCGCCCGCCACGCCGCCCAGAGCGGCGCGATCACGCTCTCCATAAGCGGCGCCGTCGCGGCGTCCGGCGCGCCGTCCGCCGCCGCCTGCGCCTGTTCGTAGCTCAACGACGCCGCCGAACGCATCAGCCCGCGCACGAAGCGATGCGCCTTCACATGCCCGTCCGCGTCCAGCACCAGCCGCACCGCGACGACAGGCCCGGTCCACGCCCTCGTGCAGCGAGCACAGATCCCCCGACAGCGCGTCGGGCAGCATCGGCACCACCCGGTCGGGAAAATACGTCGAGTTCCCCCGCTTGCGCGCCTCGCGGTCGAGCGCCGATCCCGGACGCACGTAATGCGCCACGTCCGCGATCGCGACCCAGACCACGTGCCCGCCCGGATTGCCCGGATCGTCGTCGGGCGCCGCCGCGATCGCGTCGTCATGATCGCGGGCGTCCGACGGATCGATGGTGATCAGGGGCAGGGCGCGCAGATCCTCGCGCTTGCCCAGAGCCGCCGGTTCCGCCGCCTCGGCCGCCGCGACGACATCCTGCGGAAACGCGTCCGGGAATGCCATGCTCGTGGATCGCGATCAGCGACACGGATTTTGGCGCCGTCGGATCGCCCAGCCGCGCGATGATCTTCGCCTTCGGCAGCCCGTAGGTCCGGGGCCCGCCGATCTGCTCGGCCTCGACCAGCTCGCCCTCGCGCGCGCCCGCCCGGTCGCCGGCGGCCACCTGCCAGTCCCGGTCGGTCTTCTTGTCGATCGCGGCGATCCGCCCGCCGCCCTCGCCCTCGTGATAGATGCCGAGGATCCGTTTGGGCCCCATCCCGATCCGCCGGATCACCCGCGCCGCCAGCGGCGCGTCGGGCGTGTCCAGCGGCGTCAGACGTCCCAGCAGCCGATCGCCGGCGCCCAGCGCCGGATCGTCCTTGCGCGTGAGCACCAGCACCCGGGGCGCCGCGTCCCCGCCGTCCCATTCCGCCGGTTCCGCCCAGAGATCGCCCTCGGAATCCGGCCCCGTCACCCGCAGCACCAGCACTTGCGGAAGATCTCCGGCCGGACGCGCTCTCCGGCGTTTCTTCTCGATACGCCCGTCGTCCGCCATCTCGGCGAGCATCCGTTTCAGCTCGACCTTGGCCTGGCCCTTGATGCCGAAGGCACGCGCGATGTCGCGCTTGTTTGTCAGCGTCGGGTTGTCCCGCAGCCAGGCGAGGATCTCATCGGGGGAGGGAAGCTGTTTCATCCCGTCCGGTTACCACGCGCGCCGGAGCGCCACACGTCGAAAATTCGCGCGATCCGTCGCCGGACGTGCTCCGGGTCGAACCGGACCGGAAACGACGACGAGACCGGCAAGATCGTGGCGTTCCTCGACAGCCTGACCGGTCAGGCGTCGCAGGTCACCCTGCCGATCCTGCCGGCCGAGGCGGCCGAAACGCCACGTCCCTCGGTGGAGGTCCTTCCGCAATAGGAGCCGTTCCCGCCTCCCGCGTCCGATCGGCGGGGGAGGCGGAAACCGCGATGGCGTTTCGCCGGCCGCGCCGCTAGACACCCGGCGACGCATCCACGAACGGACCGACCCGATGGACATCAACGCCGATTTCACCGCCCGCGCGCTCGTCAACGCGGGCGGTCTCGACTGGATCCCCTCTCCGATGCCGGGCGTCGACCGCCGGATGCTCGACCGGATCGGCGACGAGGTCGCCCGCGCCACCAGCATCGTGCGCTACGCGCCGAACTCTCGTTTCTCCGCTCACACCCACGGCGGCGGCGAGGAATTCATCGTCCTCGACGGCACCTTCCAGGACGAGCATGGCGACTATCCGACCGGGACGTACGTCCGGAACCCGCCGACCTCCAGCCACACGCCCGGCGCCGAGGACGGCTGCGTCATTTTCGTGAAGCTCTGGCAGTTCGATCCGGACGACCGCACGCATGTCCGGATTTCGATGGACGACGCGCCCGCGATGCCGGACGGCCCCGGCGTGACCGCCGCGAGCCTTTTCGAGGATGCGCGCGAAACCGTCCGGATCGAGACATGGGAGCCGGCCGCGCGCGTCACGCGCGACCTGCCCGGCGGCGGCGAATTCCTCGTGCTCGCGGGCGGCTTCGGGGAATCCGGCGACGACCTCCACGCGCTTTCCTGGCTGCGCCTGCCGCCCGGCGCGCGGCTCGACGCCATCGCCGGACCGCAGGGCGCGCGCGTCTGGACCAAGACCGGCCACTTGGCTGACGTCCGCGCGCCCGCGCCCTGAAATCCTTGCGGACGGAGATCCTCATCATCGGCGGCGGTCTCGCCGGCCTCGCGCTGGCGGACAGGCTCCAGCGGGCCCGCGCCGAATACCGCCTCGTCGAGGCGCGCGACCGGTTCGGGGGACGCATCAAATCGGCGCGTCTCGGGCGCGCGACCTTCGATCTCGGCCCGTCCTGGTTCTGGCCCGGTCAGGCGCGCATGGCGGCGCTCGCGCGGCGCTTCCTGATCCCGGTCTTCGAGCAGCACGCGACCGGCGATCTGCTGTTCGAGGAGGCGGACGGCGCCGTTTCGCGCGGCGGCGGCTCGCCGATGGCGGGATCGCTCCGGCTTCATGGTGGCATGTCCACGCTTTCCGACGCCTTGGCCGCGTCGCTCGACCCCGAAAGGTTGCGCAGCGGCGTCGCCATCACCGCCCTGCGCGACGACGGCGCCCGTTTCACGGCCGATCTCTCGGACGGGACCACGATCGAGGCCGCCCGCGTGGTTCTCGCCCTGCCGCCGCGCATCGCCGCCGGCCTTGTCTTTGATCCGACCCTGCCACCAGGCGCCATGGAAGCGCTGCGCCGCGTTCCCACCTGGATGGCGGGCCAGGCCAAGGTCGTCGCCGTCTACGGCTCGGCGTTCTGGCGCGAGGCCGGGCTGTCGGGCGACGCGATGAGCCGTCGCGGCCCGCTCGTCGAGATCCATGACGCCTGTGATCCGGCGGGCGGCGGCGCCGCGCTTTTCGGCTTCGTCGGCGTTCCGCCCGATGCCCGCGCGGGTCGCTCCGACACGCTCAAAGCCGCCGCGATCGCACAGTTGACCCGATTGTTCGGTCCCGAGGCGGCCGAGCCGCGCGCGGTCTGGCTCGAGGATTGGGCCGAGGCGTCCTGGACGGCGACATCGGCCGACCGCGCGCCCCTGACATCCCATCCCGCCTACGGCCCGTCGCGAGACCTCGACGGCCTCCGGGACGGACGCCTGATCTTCGCTTCGACCGAGACGGCCCCGACAGATGGCGGATTTCTCGAAGGCGCGCTCTCATCGGCGGAACGCGCCGCGATCACGCTCGGCGTCGCCTGAAGCGCCGCGAAGGCCCCGGTAACGTGGCCTTAACGATGTTAACCTTTGTTACCGTCCTGATATCAACAATTTGGCCAGGGTTCACGCGTGGACCACGCTTCTGGCGCGCTCAATCCGTCGCCGGACCCTTCTCCCGCAGCACCTGGGCATAGACGTTGACGACCAGCGCCATCAGCAGGATCAGCCCCCGGATCAGGATCTTGAGGAAGCTGTCGATCTGGATGTGATCGAGCCCGTTGTTGAGCACCCCCAGCACCAGAAGCCCCACGATGGTGTTGCCGATCCCGCCGCGCCCGCCGAACAGGCTCGTGCCGCCGACCACCACCGCCGCGATGGCGTCGAGAAGGTAATCGTCGAACTGGTTCTGCTGCGCGGACCCGAAATAGGCGACGCCCAGCATCCCCGCGACGCCCGAACACACCGCCCCGATGATCATCACCGAGGCGATGATCGCCTTCACGTTCACCCCGGAATATTCCGCCGCCTCGCGGTTGCCGCCGACCATGTAGACGTAGCGCCCGAACCGCGTGTAGGTCAGCACGAAATGGCCGACCGCGAGGAACAGGATCAGGATGATGATCGTCCAGCGGATCCCGAAGACCGACCCCGACCCCAGATGGGTGATGATGTCGGGGTAGTTGTAGGCGATCTGCCCCCGGACCAGCAGCGCCGAGACGCCGTTCGCGATCTGCATCACCGCCAGCGTCATGATGAAGGACGGGATGCCGATCACCGTCACGCCGAACGCGGTAAGGCACCCGAACGCCACCGCGCTGACCAACGTGAGCACGACCGCGATCACGCCGGGCAGGGGGATGTTCGCCATGTTCACGTAATCGGGCTGGAGCGTGAAATAGGCGACCGTGATGCCGATGACGTTCGCGATGGCCGCGACCGACAGGTCGATCTCGGCGGTCAGGATCACGAAGGTCAGGCCAACCGCGATGATCCCCGTCAGCGACACCTGGCTGAGGATGTTCATGAAGTTCGTCACGGTGAAGAACGACGGGCTCGCCAGCCCGAAGAACACCACCAGCACCAGAAGCGTGAAGACCGGCGCGATGTTGCGCAGCTGATCGGCGAAAAACGCGCGGAACCCGCCGCGGCGGGGAAGGGTGTCGTCCTGGGTCAAGATCGGATCTTTCCGTGCATTGGGCCGGTCATGCGGCGGCGAGAAGGTCGGATTTCTCGATCCGGCCCGATGAGAAGCTTCGGCTGACCGCGCCCTTTTTCATCACGGTCACGCGGTCCGCCAGCGTCAGGATCGTCTCGGGCTCGGTCGAAAGCACGAGGATCGCCACGCCACGGTCGCGCAGCGATTTGAGGATGCGGATCACGTCCTCCTTGGCGCCCACGTCCATGCCGCGCGTCGGTTCCGACAGGATCAGCACCTTGGGCAGATGCGTCAGCCATTTGGCGAGCGCGACCTTCTGCTGGTTGCCGCCCGAGAGCGATCCCAGCTCGATGTCGGTGCGTGGCGGACGGATCTGGAGATCCTTGGCATGGCCGGCCGCGATCTCGCGCTCGCGCCCGGGGCGGAGCATCACGCGCGAGATCCGGTCGAGGATCGAGATGGAGACGTTCTTGTAGACCGGCTCGGTCGGGAACAGCATCATCCGGCGGCTTTCGGGCAGGAACGCGATCCCCGCGCGCCGCGCCGCCGCCGTCGATCCCAACCGCACCGGCTTGCCGTCAAGCGTCATCGACCCGCCGCTCAGATGCAGTTTGCCGAAAAGCGCGCGCGCCAGCTCGATCTGCCCGCAGCCCATGAACCCGTAGACCCCGGTGATCTCGCCCGCGCGCAGGTCGATGGAAAAATGGTCGAGCGCCCGGCCGA
Source organism: uncultured Alphaproteobacteria bacterium (assembly GCA_963698685.1). Classification (GTDB taxonomy): domain Bacteria; phylum Pseudomonadota; class Alphaproteobacteria; order Rhodobacterales; family Rhodobacteraceae; genus Amaricoccus. The sequence goes on along the minus strand of CAVORV010000016.1, from coordinate 186,553 downwards.
GCACGCCGTCCTTCACCGACATGATGATCGGTCGACCATCATCCCCGGTGAGATCGGCGCTCTCGCCCATGTGCATGTCGGCGGAACCCCGGCCGATCATGTGCTGGATGAGCGCGTTCTTGTCGAGCCCGGCCGCATCCTCGGTTGCGACACGCTCGCCGTTGCGGAACACGGTCACGCGGTCGGATATCTCCAGCACGTCGTCGAGGAAATGGGAGATGAACACCACGCTGCGCCCCTCGGCGCGGAGCCGCCGGAGCACGTCGAACAGAAGCGCCACCTCGGGCGGCGACAGCGCCGAGGTCGGCTCGTCCAGGATCAGGATGCGCGCTCCTGAAAACAGGACGCGGGACAGCTCCACGAGCTGCTGGAGCCCGACGGGCAGGGCGCTCATCCGCGTGCGCGGATCGATCTCGAGCCCGAGGCTCGCGATCAGCTTCCGCGCCTCCGTATTCATCCGGCTCCAGTCGACCGTCCCCAGCGGGGTCAGCGGATGCTTGCCGAGAAACACGTTCTCGGCGACCGTCAGGTCCGAGACCACCGACAGCTCCTGATGGACCATGCCGACGCCCTGATCGAGCGCGTCGCGCGGCGATTTGAGGCGCACCTCGCGCCCCTCGATCAGCATCGACCCGGCATAATCCGTATGGACGCCGGCGATGATCTTCATCGTCGTCGACTTGCCGGCGCCGTTCTCGCCGACAAGCCCGTGGATCTCCCCGCGGCGCAGCGTGAAGTCGACGTCGCTCAAGGCCGCGACGCCGCCGAAATGCTTGGATATGCCTTTGAGTTCGAGCAGGGGCGTCTCGACGCCCCCGCCCGTTTCATTCGACCGCACGTCGCGCGATCACATCAGGAAGTTCTTCTGGAGCCAGAGCTGGCCGGGCGCCGTTTCCGCCGTGATGACCGGACCGTCCGCGAGGATGTATTCCGGAATTCCGGCCGTCGCCTTGCCGCCGCCCGCGACCGCCGCGACGCCCGCCGCGACCGACCAGCCGTGGATGCGCGAGGACGGGTTCCGCACGGTGGTGAGCATCACCCCGTCGAGCACCGCGTTCACCGCGGGCGGCATCGCGTCCACGCCCCCGATGATGATGCCCTCGCGGCCCTTCGCCTTCATCACGTTGTGGGCGGCGAGCGCCATGTCGTCGTTGTGGAAGAAGGCGCCGACGATCTCGGGGTTCTGGGTCAGGATCGAATCCCAGATCCGCGCCACCTTGGTCACGTCCCAGTCGGCGGGCTGCTCGTCCACCACGACCACGTCCGGGTAGTTCGCGACGATCTGCCTGAATCCCTCGGCCCGACCCTGGGCGCCGGAATGCCCGAGCGCGCCCTGGGTCATCACCACGTTGCCCTTGCCGCCGATGGCGTCCATCAGCTGCTGCGTCACGGCCGCGCCCATCATGACGTTGTCCGGAGCGATGAAGGTGGTGATGTCGATGGTGCCCGGGGGCGCGACGAGCGTGTCCATCGCGATGACCGGCGTTCCCTTGTCGATCATCTTCTGGATCGGATCGGTGAGCGTGCCGATGCCGAAGGTCTGGATCGCCACGAAATCCCAGTCCTGGGCGGCCATGTTGTCGATCGAGGCGCGCTGTTTTGTGGCCGAAAGCTCGCCGTCGAACCAGGTGATGTCGACGTTCATCAGCTTGCCCCACGCTTCGGCGGCCTGCTTGCCCTGCGCGCACCACGTCGCCTGAAGGCCGGCGTTGGAGAAGGCGGCGCGGAGCGGCGTCTGCGAGGCGTTGAGGTCCTGGGCAAGGGCGGGATCGAATCCGGCGCTGGAGAAGAGGGCGGCGCCCAGAGCGGTCGCTCCCATCGTCTTGAACACGTCCCTGCGGGTGGCGCCCTCGCGGGCGATCTCCTCGAGCGGTTCGGAATTCGGAATCAGTTTGTCGGCCATCTGGCGTCAGCTCCCCTGGGGTTCGAAGGTGGACCGGACGACCCGGCGAACCCGCGTGACGCGGACCGACGGAGCAGGGATCCCCCTTCCTGTTTTTAAGGCTTCCGGGCCTTCCGGCTCCGGTTCATGCGCGCGGCTCCTGACCGCGACGACCGATTAACACACCAAATTCGCTCCCGGTCAATTGAAACGGCGGACCGCGCCCGCGGGGTCGCGGCGCCCGCATTCCGCGTTGATCGGCAGAGCCGCATCGTGCAAACGTTAACGAAGTCGTGAGCGCCGGGCCGGAGAACGTCCGCGGTCGCGTCGACCAAGGGATCGGCCGGTCCCGCGACCGCGCCGTACTGAAACGGGGGACGTGTTTCGTGGACGCGATCATCGGTGTGATCAATACCGTCCTGTGGGACTACCTGCTGATCTACGGCCTGCTCGGAGCGGGACTTTTCTTCACCATCCGGCTGCGCGGCATCCAGATCGTCCATTTCCGCGAAATGATCCGCGGGATCGTCTCGTCCCGGACGGCCGACAAGGCGGGCATCTCTCCGTTCCAGGCGCTGACGATCAGCCTCGCGTCCCGGGTCGGCACCGGCAATCTCGCGGGAGTCGCGGTGGCTCTGACCCTCGGCGGGCCCGGCGCGATCTTCTGGATGTGGATGGTGGCGCTGGTCGGGATGGCGACGGCCTATTCCGAAAGCACCCTCGCGCAGCTCTACAAGACCACCACCAAGGACGGCCAGTATCGCGGCGGCCCGGCCTTCTACATGGCCAGAGGGTTGAACGCGCCGTGGGCGGGGTCGATCTTCTCGATCTGTCTGATCCTCGCGTTCGGGCTGGTCTTCGTTGCGGTCCAATCCAACTCGATCGCGGAGGCGTTCTCGGGCGCGACCGGACTGCCGAAACTCGGCATCGGGGTCGCGGTGGCGGTCCTCGCCGCCGTGGTGATCTTCGGCGGAATACGGTCGATCGCCAAGGTCGCGGAACTGCTCGTTCCGATCATGGCCGGCGTCTATCTGCTGATGGCCGTGATCGTGATGCTGCTCAACCTCACCGAGGTTCCGGCGACGCTGTGGCTCATCGTCTCCAGCGCGTTCGGCCTGAACGAGGCGGCCGGCGGCATCGCGGGCGGGATGGCGGCGGCGCTGCTCAACGGTGTGAAGCGCGGCCTCTTTTCGAACGAGGCGGGCATGGGATCGGCGCCGAACATCGCCGCCGTGGCGACGCCGCAGCCGCACCATCCGTCGAGTCAGGGCCTGGTGCAGGCCTTCGGCTGCTTCATCGACACGATCCTGGTCTGCACGGCGACGGCTCTGATGATCCTGCTGTCGGGCGTCTACACGCCGAATGGCGGTCCGGACGCCGCGACGGGAATGCTTCTGACGCAGCAGGCGATGAACGCGCATATCGGCGTCGCGGGGACATGGTTCATCGCGATCGCGATCTTCTTTTTCGCGTTCACCTCGATCCTCGGCAACTATTCCTACGCCGAGAACGCCGTCACGTTCCTCGGCCTCGACGGCAAGGTCTCGCTCATCGTTCTGCGACTCGCGAGCCTCGTCATGGTCGTCTGGGGCGCGATGCAGAGCGTTTCCACGGTCTTCAACTTCGCGGACGCGGCCATGGGGTTGATGGCCGTGATCAATCTCGTCGCGGTGTTGCTCCTGTCCGGCACGGTGGTCAAACTGACGCGCGACTATTTCGGCCAGCGGCGCGAAGGCAAGGAGCCGCGTTTCAGTGTCGACGCGTTCCCCGACCTCGGTGACGGGATCGATCGCGAGATCTGGAAATGACGTCCCCGCGCGCGAAGCCCAAGGCGAAAAAAGTCGAGGTCGATCTTCAGGAGATCGTCGACGACATCGCCCGGCGCATGGCCTCCGAGACCGAGCGGGGGGCCCAGGCCGACTACATCCCCGAGCTGGCCGACGTCGACATCAACCAGTTCGGGATCGCGGTCGTGCCGGTCGAGGGCGATCCGGTCGCGGCGGGAGACGCCGACGTCCCGTTTTCGATCCAGAGCATCTCCAAGGTCTTCACCCTGACGCTCGCGCTCGAGAAGGCCGGAGCGGACCTCTGGGCGCGCGTCGGCCGGGAGCCTTCGGGCGATCCGTTCAATTCCATCGTCCAGCTTGAATACGAGCACGGAAAGCCACGAAATCCCTTCATAAACGCAGGGGCCATCGTGGTGACCGACGTCGTGCTCGACGGACGGCCCGCGAAAGAGGCGCTCGACGAGATCCTCGAATTCTGCCGTCATCTGGCCGACGACAGATCGATCGAAATAGACGCGCGCGTGGCCAGATCCGAAGATCGGACCGGCTCGCGCAACCGGGCGCTGGCGAATTTCATGCTGGCCGAGGGCAACATGATCAACCCCGTGGAGCGCACGCTCGACGTGTATTTCGGGCATTGCGCCATCGCGATGTCGTGCCGCCAGCTGGCGATGGCGGGGCGGTTTCTCGCCTCGTCGGGCTTCATCGACTGTCCGACCCATCCCGTCGTCACGCCGGACCGGGCGCGGCGGATCAACGCGCTGATGACGATGTGCGGACAGTACGACGCCTCGGGCGAATTCGCGTTCCGGGTGGGCTTGCCGTCCAAGAGCGGCGTCGGGGGCGGGATGCTGGCGATCCTGCCGGGCGTCGCCGCCGCAGCAGCCTGGTGTCCGGGTCTCGACGACAAGGGCAATTCCGTGCTGGCCGGCAAGGCGCTGGAGGAATTGGCCCGCGCCACGGGGTCATCGGTCTTCGGCCCGCTCTGATCGGGCCTTGACCTCGCGGCGCGCTTGCGGTTTGCGGTGACCCCGCGCGCGACCGGAGTTCACCCCATGCCCGACCTGCTTCTTGAGCTGTTTTCCGAGGAGATTCCCGCCCGGATGCAGGCGAAGGCGGCCGACGATCTGCGCCGCCTCGTCACCGACGGCCTCGTCGGGCGCGGACTGACCTACGGCCACGCGGCGGCCTTCGCGACGCCCCGGCGTCTGACCTTGGCGCTGTCCGACCTGACCGCCCGGTCGCCCGACATGCGCGAGGAACGCAAGGGGCCGCGCGTCGGCGCGCCCGACGCGGCACTCGACGGGTTTCTCCGCTCGACGGGTCTGACGAAAGACCAGCTGGAAGTCAGGGCCGACAAGAAGGCGGAGACCTGGTTCGCCGTCACCACCCGGCCGGGACGTCCGGCGGCCGAAATCGTGGCCGAGACGGTCGAGGAGGCGGTGCGCGGCTTCCCCTGGCCCAAATCCATGCGTTGGGGCGCGGGCAGCCTGCGCTGGGTGCGTCCGCTGCATTCCATTCTTTGCGTCCTGAGCGACGAGACGGGCGCCGAGACGGTGCCGTTCGAGATCGACGGCATCGTGGCGGGCGATACGACATGCGGGCACCGCTTCATGGCGCCCGGGCCGTTCGCGGTCACGTCGTTCGAGGACTACGCGGCGCGTCTGCTGAAGGCCAAGGTCGTGCTCGACCCGGCCGAGCGGGCCGAGCGCATCCGGCACGACGCGACGCAGCTCGCCTTCGCCCAGGGCCTCGAGGTCGTCGAGGACGCGCGGCTTCTGGCCGAGATCGCCGGGCTGGTCGAATGGCCGGTGACGCTGATGGGCCGCATCGACGCCGCGTTTCTCGACCTGCCACCCGAGGTGCTCCAGACCTCGATGCGCGAGCATCAGAAGTTCCTCTCGGTCCGCGACCCGGCGACGGGGCGCATCGTCGGCTACATCGTCGTCGCCAACCGCGAGACGCCCGATGACGGCGCCACGATCCTCGCCGGCAACGCGCGGGTTCTGGCCGCGCGCCTGTCGGACGCGAAGTTCTTCTGGGAGAACGATCTGCGCGTGCCGCTCGAGGACATGGCCGCGAAACTGGATACGGTGACGTTCCACAACAAACTCGGCTCGCAGGGCGAGCGCATCGCCCGCATCGCGGCGCTCGCCCGCGAGATCGCGCCCTCGGTCGGCGCCGACCCCGACCTGGCCGAACGCGCCGCCCGCCTCGCCAAGGCCGACCTCGCCTCCGAGATGGTCTACGAGTTCCCCGAGCTTCAGGGCGTGATGGGCAAGTACTACGCCCTCGCGGCCGGCGAGGATCCGGCGGTCGCGGCGGCGGCGGCCGAACACTATTCGCCGCTCGGCCCGTCCGACGACGTGCCCGACCGCCCCGGTCTCGGTGGCGGTGGCGCTTGGCGGACAAGATCGACAGCTTGGTCAGGTTCTTCTCGGTGTACTGGGATGTGGAATTGGAACTCGACTTAAGGACGAACGCCGACCGGCTCGAAAGATCCGTACGCGCTGCGGCGGGCGGCGCTCGGGGTGATCCGGATCATCTTGCAAGGCTCAGTGTCCGCCTGCGGCTCGACGAGCCATTGTCTTTGACCACCTTGGCGTTGAGTCATGGGCGCGTGTCGCTGGGATCCAGGATTTAGCGCCGCGCGGGGACCTGAGCGATGACTGCGGCCGAGAGCGGATTATCGAGATGCCATAGACGATGCGATTTAGGAGGAAGCGGACCGTCGCTTTAAGGCCCGTGCGGACGAGCTTCACATTGCACGTCGTGCCGATTGTGCTGCGCTCCCTCGCGTCAAGATCTCATTGCCTTCCTCGCAGACCGCCTCAAGGTCCACCTCCGCGACGAGGGCATCCGCCACGACGTGATCGACGCCGCGTTCCAACTCGGCGGTCAGGACGATCTCGTGCTTCTTGTCGCCCGCATCCGCGCGCTCCAGGCGTTCGTCTCCACGCGGGAGGGTGCGAACCTGCTCGCCGGATACAAGCGCGCGGTGAACATCCTCGAGGCGGAGGAGAAGAAGGACGGCGTCGAGTATTCGCTCGACCCGCATCCGAGACTCGCTGAAACCGATGCGGAGAAGGCGCTCTTCGCCGCCCTCGACGCCGCCGAAGCCGCGATCGGACCCGCGCTGGAGGCCGAGGATTTCGCCGCCGCGATGACCGCGCTCAGCGACCTTCGCGCGCCGATCGACGCGTTCTTCGAGACGACCGTGGTCAACGCCGACGCGCCGATGGTCCGGCGCAACCGGCTCTGCCTGCTCCATCGCATCCGCGTCGTGATGAACCGCGTCGCGATCTTCTCGGCCGTCGAGGGCGGCTGAAGGTTTCCGTTGGCGCGCGCGGGGCGGCGGGTCTATGCTGCGCCGCAATGAAGACCGGTCCGGACCAGCCCGAGAACGCCCGAGACGTCATCGATCTGGCGGCCGGCGACGCCGTCGGCGCCGACCGCTTCGGCAGGCGCGCGGCCAAGCTCGCGCGCCTGACCGCGCTCGGGCTGCCGGTTCCGCCAGGCGTGGCCCTGTCGTTCGACTGCGTCCGACGCTTCGCGGATACCGGCCGACTGCCGGAGATCGCCCTGCCGAATGCGCCGCTCGCCCTGCGCAGCAGTCCGCAATCGCGATCCTGGGCCGGACCGCCGGCCATTCTCGGCCTCACCGGGTCCGCCGGCGGACCCGAAGGGCTGGACGCGGCCGCGCTTGCGATGGTGCGGGCCTGGAACGCGCCGACCGCCCGGATCCTCCGCGACGCGAAGGGCGCGCCGCGTGACGCGGGCCTCGGCCTGATCGTCCAGTCGCTCGCGCCCGCCTCGGGCGGTACGGGCGAGATCCAGCTTGTCGCGGAAAGATCCGGCGCGCCGGCGATGGAGGGCGGCGTCTACGCCGAAGGAGGCCGGAGGGCGCTTTCCGACCTGCCGCTCGACATCCTGGCGGCGCTGCGGCGGGCGGTGGAGACGGCATCCGTCGGTCTGGGCGACGCGTTCCGGCTCCGTTTCGTCCTGAGCGCGACGGACGGGATCAGCGTGATCGACGCGGTGCCCGCCCGGCGCAACGCCCGCGCCGCCGTCCGGATCGCGGTCGACCTGGCGGAAAGCGGCGTGATCGACCGGCGCGAGGCGCTTCTGCGCGTGGAGCCGCGCGGGCTGATCGAGCATCTGCATCCGCAGGTCGATCCCTCCGCCGCGCGTGACGTGTTCGGCGCCGGCCTCGCGGCGAGCCCCGGCGCCGCGACCGGACGTCTCGTCTTCACGTCCCTGGAGGCCCAGGGCGCGGCGGCGCAGGGCGAGGCGGTCATCCTCGCGCGCCCGGAGACCAGCCCCGAGGACATCCGGGGAATGCATGCGGCCAGCGGCGTCCTGACGCTGCGTGGCGGCATGAGCAGCCATGCGGCGGTCATCGCGCGCGGGATCGGTTTGCCCTGCATCGTCGGCGCCGGCGACCTGCGCCTCGATGCCGCGCGCCGCAGCCTGACCGCTCCGGACGGACGGGTTCTGGTCGCGGGAGACATCCTGACGCTGGACGGCACACGCGGCGAGGTTCTGGTCGGCGGCCCCGCGACGGTGCCGCCCGAGATGGGCGGCGCGCTCGCCCGCCTGCTGGACTGGGCCGATGCCGAGCGCGACATGGCGGTGCGCGCCAACGCCGACACGCCCGGCGAGGCCGAGGCGGCGAAGCGGTTCGGCGCGGACGGCCTCGGGCTCTGCCGGACGGAGCACATGTTCTTCGAGCCCGCGCGCATTCCGGTCATGCAGGAGATGATCCTCGCCCGGAGCGGGGAGGAGCGGCGCGCCGCCCTCGACCGGCTTCTGCCGATGCAGCGGGCCGATTTCCGGGAATTGTTCGCGATCATGCGGGGCATGCCGGTCACGATCCGGCTGCTCGATCCGCCACTCCACGAGTTCCTGCCCAAATCGACCGAGGGATTGACCGCGCTGGCCAAGGGCATCGGACGCGATCCCGGCGAGGTCATGGAGCAGGCCTCCGCGCTGGCCGAGACCAATCCGATGCTCGGGCGGCGCGGCGTGCGGCTCGGGATCTCGGTGCCCGAGATCTACGACATGCAGGCCCGCGCTATCTTCGAGGCCGCGATCGACGTGAACCTGGATGCGACCGACCCGGTCGTGCCGGAAATCATGATCCCGCTTGTCTCCGCGAACCGCGAGGTCGAGATCGCGAGGGCGCGGATCGACGCGGTCGCCAAGGCGGTGATGACGGAGCGGGGCGCGCGGCTGACCTACAGCATCGGCGTGATGGTCGAGACCCCTCGCGCCGCGCTGCGCGCCGGCGACATCGCCGTTTCCTGCGGGTTCATGAGCTTCGGCACGAACGACCTGACGCAGATGACATATGGTCTGAGCCGGGATGACGCGGGCCAGTTCATGCGCGATTACGTGCGGCTGGGCGTTTTCACGGAAGACCCGTTCCGGACCCTCGACGTCGAAGGCGTCGGCGAGTTGCTCGTGATGGCCGCGAACCGGGCGCGGTCACGCAATCCGGACGTGATCCTCGGTCTCTGCGGCGAACACGGCGGCGATCCCGGGGCGATCCGCTTCTGCCGGGTGGCGGGGTTCGACTACGTGTCCTGCTCGCCGTTCCGGGTGCCCATCGCCCGGCTCGCGGCGGCGCAGGCGGCGATCCTCTCGGCAGGATCGCGGTCTTTGGCCGGGCCTTCGCAGGACGCCTGAAGGGCCGGCTTCGATTCGGCAAACTTCCCCGTCCGACGAGGCGCCATGAGAGTCGGCGAAAGTCTCAGCAACGGCGTCTTGCTGAGCGGCGACGGGATTCAGGCCCATTAAGAATCTCGCCGCAACAAATTGTAATAGATGGCGCTTCTCCTTGAATCGAGATGGATTGCTTCTTTCGCGATTGGCGGCAATCCGCCGAAAATTTCCGTCGGCTGGACTCCGTTCGCGCCGCTCTGCGAAACGACTTTAACATCTCATTCATAAACCCGGCTTCCGCACCACTTTCAGACGACCGGCTAACTGACGGAAATTACATGACTCGACACCGTGAGGCCGGCTTCGGCAATCGTTTCCCGCAAATTCTGTGCTCGGCCCTCCTCGCCGGCGCCTTCATGACCGCGCCCATCGCGGCCCCCGCATCCGCCGAGGCGCGTCCCGAGAGCCGGGACGCCCGGATCGCGGCGGTCGTCGGGCCCGAGAGTTCGCTCTCGGACCGTGCGACGGTGTCGCGCATCAAGTCCTTCGCGAGCGCCGCACGGCCCGAACCCCGCTCGGGAGGCGTCACCGTCGCGTCAAGGGGCGCCCCGGCGCGTCTGAGCCGCTCGGTGCTGGACGGCCTTCCCGCCGCCAAGGGCGACGAGCAATGGCGCTGTCTCGCGACGGCGATCTATTTCGAATCGCGCGGCGAGCCTCTCGAAGGCCAGATCGCGGTCGCCGAAGTGATCCTCAACCGCGTCGACGACAGGCGCTTTCCGAATTCCGTCTGCGCCGTGACCAATCAGGGTGTCGGCACGGCGGGCAGGGCCTGCCAGTTCTCCTACGCCTGCGACGGCAGGGCCGACGTGATGGCGTCCGGCGTCGCGCGGGACCGCTCCGAAAAGCTGGCCGCGCTGATGCTCTCCGGCCGCGAGCGCGTCGTCACCTCGGGCGCCACGCACTTTCACGCCACGTATGTCAGTCCGCGCTGGTCGCGGCAGATGACGCGCACGGCGGCGATCGGCGCGCATCTGTTTTTCCGCAACGGCACCCGCGTCGCCCAGCGCTGAGGCGCACGCGTCAGTCGGCGAAGTTCTGCGCGAGATAGAAATCTCCGCAGGCCGGTCCGTTCGGGTCGATACCGACCCCGCTCCCGATCCGGCGGAATTTCGGGTTGAGCAGGTTCTTCTTGTGGCCGGGTGATTTGTACCAACGCTCCACGACCTGTTTCGCGAGGCTCGCATAGGTGTGGAGCGGCACCGGCGTCTTGGTGTCGCCGTAGGTGAAGTTGCAACCGCTGTATCCCATCGCGATCGGCCGGCCCAGAAGCCGATAGACCTTGTCCATCGCGATGTTCTCGGCCGCGAGACGGAAGTCCACGGAGACGCGCTGCATCCGCTGTTTGAGGTGTTTCTGGCCCCGCACGGGCAACTCGTGCGCATGGGTTCTGAGGCGCGCCATGTTGCGGGCGTGGTCGGCGGCGGCCTTCGAGAGCGCCGGGTCCCGCGTGAACGGCGCCCGTCCGTTCGCTTTGCGCACGGCGTTGGAATAGATCAGCACCGCCTCGTCGAAAAGCCTCTGGTCGATCTTGCCCGTGAGCGGCTGGTTCAGCCGGCTCGGCACGTCGGCCGCGTTCGCGCCGCCCCATGACATGATCGCCATCAGAATGACGGTCGTTGCGAAAATCATTTTTGTCGTGTCGCGCATGGCGTCCCCTCCAGCTGCTGTGATGGAAACGGTCGCGTTGCCGACCCCAGGCCGGCGCGTTTCCCTTTCGCACGATCCTTGATCGGGAGGGTTGGGATGGACTTAACGCGCAGGCCGGATCGGCTCTCTGTCGCGCGGTTGGGTTAACGGCGGTCGGCCCGGATGTTGCGGGCGGAGGCCGGTGAAGGTATCAGTTCGATGGTAGCGGGGCGGGGACCCATGGACGAGACATCGATGGCCTTCGGCATGCCGCATGAGCGGGCGGCCGCCACTTCCGTCGGGAGCCTTCCCGACAGGATCTCCGTGCGCGACTACACCAGAACCGTGGAAATCGGCGCTTTCACGTCGGAGCGCGGGGTCGCGCAGCGCATCCGTTTCAACATCGTGCTGGAGGTATCGCACCACACCGCCGCCCAGGACGACGACGTCGACAAGGTGATCTCGTACGACACGATCACGGAGGCGGTCGAAGCCGAACTGGCCGCCGAGAGGATTAACCTTCTTGAGACGCTGGCGGAGCGTGTGGCGCGGCGTTGCCTGTCCGACCCGCGCGCGCTGCGGGTTTTCGTGCGAATCGAGAAGCTCGACCGCATTCCCGGCACTCTTGGCGTCGAGATCGTGCGCGCGCGCGTCACCGACGCGGCGCCGAGACTTCGCCCGGTCGCCCGAAACGGCCCGGAGGCTGACCGGCGGCTGCCTTGGGTCGTCTACCTGCCGCAGACCGCTTTGGCCGGGTCCGGCTGGCTCGACGCGATCGCGCGTCTCGATCTGCCGTCCATCGTCTGCGTCGAGCCCTCCGAGGTTCACCCGCGCGCCACGACGTCGCCCGGCCGGCGCATCGGTCTGCTTGCGATGGAGCAGGACGCGTGGCGTCTGGCCGATCGTGATCCGCGTTTCGAGGTGGTCGCTTCCCGGACCGAGATCGATTGGGCGCTCAAGCACGGCCGCCATCCCGTCTGGGCGCCCGGCAAGATGGTGATGGACGCGGTCGAGACGCCCGACGCGGATGCCGGAGATCCGGTCGGGCTCGCCGCATGGCTCGCGGCCGAGATCGGCGCGGAACGCCTCTGCCTCGCGGAGCGTCCGGTTCCACGCGCGATCGAAGCGACCGGTCTGGGGTCTCCCGCCGATCTCGAGGCCCTCGCGCGCGCGGGTGACGCATGAGGCGGATGCGGGCCACGGGCGGCGATATCAGGTGGATTCAGATTTGACCGCGCGCATCATCTTCGACCTTGACGGAACGCTGGTTCACTCCGCGCCGACGCTGGCGGCCGCGGCCAACGCGCTGCTCGACGAACTCGGTCGGGCGCCTCTGCCGGTCGAGACCTGCGTCGGGTTCGTGGGACACGGCGCGGCCCGGCTCGTCGAGCGCGTTCTCGAGACGTCCGGCGGCGTGCCGGGCGGAGGCCTGGAGCACGCAGGTGGCACGCTTCCGCAGCATCTACGAGGCGGAACCGGTCGCGGGCACCACGCTCTATCCCGATGTCGCCGCGACGTTGCGGCAATTCGAGGCGCAGGGACATGGACTGGGCGTCTGCACGCAGAAGCCGAACGCGCCGGCGCTCGCCATCCTGCGCGCGCTCGACCTGATGCCTCCGGTCACGGCGTTCACCGGCGGTGACAGCCTCGACGTGCTCAAGCCCGATCCGCGCATGCTTCGGCACGCCGCCGATCAGCTCCCGCCGGGCCCGGTCGTCTATGTCGGCGACAGCGAAACCGATGCGGCGACGGCGGTCGCGGCGGGCGTTCCCTTCGCGCTCTACACCGAAGGATATCGCCACGGGCCGGTCTCAGGCATTCCGCATGACGCGGCGTTCGACGATTTCAGGGAACTGCCGGGTATCGTCGCCACGCTGCTGTCCGCCGCGAAGGCATGACCGCGACCCGGTTCCGGCCGTTGCCGCAAAGCGGGGTTCCAAGGCCCGATGCGGCTCTAGATCTCGCCGGCGGGCCGCTTTGGTTCGATACATTGGCCGAGCATCGTCAATCCGGAACACGTCTCATTCCGGCGGAGGTCTTGCCGCCGGCCATCCGGGACGATCTGAGCCTGGGCCGCCCCGCGCTGGTCGGCCTCACCCTTGATCGCCCCCGCATCATGGGCGTCCTCAACGTCACGCCCGACAGCTTTTCGGACGGCGGCCGCCACCACGAGCTTGAGGCCGCCGTCGCGCGGGGTCTGAGCCTCGTCGCGGCGGGGGCGGACATTCTCGACATTGGCGGCGAATCGACCCGGCCGGGGGCGGAGCCCGTTCCGACGGCGGCGGAGGTCGCGCGCGTCGTGCCGGTCATCGCGGCCCTGCGGGCGGCCGGCCTGACCGTCCCCGTCTCGATCGACACCCGCAAGGCGGAGGTGGCGCGGGCGGCCTTCGACGCGGGCGCGGACATCTTCAACGACGTGTCCGCGCTGACCTGGGATCCGGACAGTCTTGCCTTCGCCGCCGAATGCGACGGTCCGGTCTGCCTCATGCATGCGCAGGGCGATCCGCGGACGATGCAGGCGGCGCCGCGCTACGATGACGTGCTTCTCGACGTCTACGCCTTTCTGGAGGGCCGCGTGGCGGCGGCGGAGGCTGCGGGGATCGCGCGCGCGCGGATCATCGTCGATCCGGGGATCGGATTCGGCAAAACGGTCGAGCACAATCTCGATCTGATCAGGGGCTTGTCGATCTTCCACGGCCTCGGCTGCGCGCTTCTCCTCGGGGCGTCGCGCAAACGGTTCATCGGAACGGTCGCGGGCGTTGCCGACGCCGCCGACCGCGGACCCGGGTCGATCGCCGTCGCGCTGGAGGGTTTGCGTCAGGGCGTTCAGGTGATACGCGTGCACGACGTATCGGAGACGCGACAGGCGGTCGCGCTCTGGTCGGCATTGAACGGCGTACGGGCCGGTCCGGGCCCGCTTTCTTGAGAGTGTGATCATGGCGAGAAAATTCTTCGGCACTGACGGCGTTCGTGGCCGTGCCAATTCCGATCCGATGACCGCCGAGACCGCGATGCGTCTCGGCCAGGCGGCGGCGCGGCATTTCACCAACGGCGACCACGCGCACCGCGTGGTGATCGGCAAGGACACGCGGCGGTCCGGCTACATGATCGAATACGCGCTGACCGCGGGCCTCATGTCGGCCGGTATGAACGTGTTTCTCGTCGGCCCGGTCCCGACGCCGGCGGTCGGATTTCTCACCCGTTCGATGCGCGCCGATCTGGGCGTGATGATCTCGGCCTCGCACAATCCCTTCGAGGACAACGGCATCAAGTTTTTCGGTCCCGACGGCTTCAAGCTTTCGGACGACGTTGAGGAGGCGATCGAGGCGCTTCTGGAAGGCGCTCCGGATCTGGCCGAGCCGTCGAAAATCGGCCGCGCCACCCGCATCGACGACGGCCGCGGCCGCTACATGGAGTTCGCCAAGACGACCTTTCCGCGCGGCCGCAGACTCGACGGCCTGCGGGTGGTGGTCGACTGCGCGAACGGCGCCGCCTACCGGACGGCGCCGGACGTGCTCTGGGAACTCGGCGCCGAAGTCATCAAGGTCGGCGTCGAGCCGGACGGCTTCAACATCAACAAGGGTTGCGGATCGACCAGCACCGCGGCGGCCGTCGAGGCGGTCAAGACCCACCGCGCCGATCTCGGCATCAGCCTCGACGGCGACGCCGACCGGGTGATGATCATCGACGAGAAGGGCGTGGTGGCCGACGGCGACCAGTTCATGGCGCTCATCGCCGAACGCTGGGCCGCCGAGGGACGCCTGCTCAAAGGCACGCTCGTCGCGACGGTGATGTCCAATCTGGGCCTCGAGCGGCATCTGCAGGGCAGGGGACTCAGCCTCCTGCGCACCGCCGTCGGCGACCGCTACGTGGTCGAGGCGATGCGCGACGGCGGCTACAATCTCGGCGGCGAACAATCCGGCCACATCGTGATGACCGATTACGTCACGACCGGCGACGGTCTGATCGCGGGGCTGCAGTTCCTCTCGGCGATGGTCGAGACCGGCAAACGCGCGAGCGAACTGGCCCAGGTCTTCACCCCGTTCCCGCAACTCCTCCAGAACGTCCGCTACCGCAAGGGCGCCGCCCCCCTCGAACAGGACAGCGTCATCGCCGCCATCGCCGCCGGTGAGGCCCGCATGAACGGGTCGGGCCGCCTCGTGATCCGCAAATCCGGCACCGAGCCGCTCGTGCGCATCATGGGCGAATGCGAGGACGCGGATCTCCTGCGCGAGATCGTCGGCGGCATCGAGACGGAAGTCGCGAAGTTCGCCTGACGCCGGCGGCCAGGGCGTCGGGTCCGGGCCTGACCATCCGCAGCCCCGGCGGACCCGTCAGATCCGCAGCCCGAGAAAGATCACGGCCAACGGCACCGGGGAAACCGCCAGCGCGACGGTCACGAACGTCGCGACCGGCGAGAAGATGCCGCTCAGACCCGCCATCATCATGATGCCGCCGCCGCCACCGATGATTGAATTGCCCGGGGTGTTTACCGCCAGCGCCAGAGCGACATAGCGATAGCGCAACCCGAAGCTCAGCGCGCGTTTCGGCTGACCGTCGAGCAGCATCGCCAGCCGCTCCTCGCGCGACAGGGGCGCCGCGCGGGCCACGAGGTCGGCCGCGCGCCGCAACCGCAGGAAGGACAGCAGCCGCTCCAGCGCGCCGATCGGCAGAAAACGCCCGATCGTGTAGGCCAGCGTCATCGAGGTGACCGTGGCCACGTAGATCAGCGGCGCGATCGCGGCCCCGAAGGCGGCCAGCATCGCGATCCCGATCTCGGCGCCCGGCACGAACGGCAGAGCGAGCAGCCCGACATAGGCGACCAGACCGAACATGATGGCGCGATGGACCTGCTGTTCGTTGTCGGGCCTGATCTGGAGGTCCAGGGCGTCGCGTATGAGATGCGCGCCCCAGGTGGCGACCACCAGGACGGCGACGAGGGTCGCGATGCGAAGGACGACCCCGGCCGCACCAAGGCCGGTCGGGGTCACTCAACCGGCCTCAGCCCGAGACGCTCTGGTCGACGGCCGGAACGGACGTGCCCTTCGCCGCGATCTCGATCTGGTTGGTCCAGTACCAGCGCCGGGTGGTCCAGGTGACGTCGACCGCGATCTCGTCGCCGTCGACGGTGCCGTACCAGACCACCGTGTGGGGGGCGTCCGGGCAGATCGTGCGCGCCGTGAAATGGATGACGTCGCCGATCATCTTCGTCTCATAGGCGGACCAGCCGAAATCGCAGTATTCCTGACAATCCACCGATTGGAAGGTTCCGTCCCGGAAGATGATCTCGTCCTCGAGAACCGCGCCGCTCCCGAGGTCCGTCCCGATGATGTCGAACGTCCGGCCATCGAGCGCGCTGCCTGCGGACCAGTCCCCCTCCGGAATGGCGAGATCCGGGATGTCCTCGTTCATCACCGCCATCGTCGCGGCGCCCGTGCCGAGCGTGGCGACAGCTATGGCTGCGGCCTGCAATATCTGGGGCATGATGCTCTCCGATCTCTATGGTCTTCTGAAATATGTCCGCCCGCGGTGATGGCGATCCGATGTTAAACCATCGGACCGCAATCGCCAAAGTGGAATCTACGCCGCGACGCCGGCCATCAGCACCCGGAAGGTCGCGCCGATCCGGTAGCCGCCATCGGACTGACGGAACGGGGCGAGCGCCGCCACGTGCGCCGCGTCGAGGGCCTCCTGGCCGCGGAGTTCGGCGGCCTTGACCGCGACGCCCGAAGAGCCGAGTCCCTTGAGCGCCGTCGCGAGGTCCGGATAGCTCCACGGGCTCTCGACATCGAAGACCTCCAGCGCCGTCAAGCCGGCCTTCGCCGCAAGCTCCTCCAATTTGCCGGGTTCCGACAGGGCGAAGGGACCGGCCGCGCCCGGAGGCGGGGGCGGCAGCAGCGGCTTGAGCGCGGCGACGAGCGCCGCGGCCTCCATGCCGGCGGGGTGTCCCCAGGTCATGATGAACACCTTTCCGCCAGGCCGGGTGACGCGGCGCGCCTCCCGAAGGGCGGTGACGGGATCGGCCGCGTATTGAAAGGAATTGAAGCCGGTGACGACGTCGAAGGCGTCGTCCTCGAACGGCAGTTCCTCCAGGTCGCCATGCGCCAGCGTGATATCGGGAAGACGGCCCCGCGCGACCTTGAGCAACGCCGCCGACGCGTCGATGCCGGAGACGGCGGCGCCGAGATCGGCGGCCAGCCGCAGCGCCATGCCGGCCCCGCACCCGGCGTCGAGCACGCGGGTTTCCGACCCGACCACGGCCTTGTCGAAGACCGCGTGGTAGGCGGGGGCGCATTGCCCCTCCTGGATCCTCGACCAGTCGCCGGCGCGCAGGCCCCAGATGCGTCCATTGGCCTCGCCGCTCAGATGGTGCTCGGCTGCGGGTGTTTTTTCGATCACGGTCATCGGTCTCTCCTCTCGGTTGTCGCGGGACGCACCTTCCCCGTCGGGTCGGGCAGGCGATCCGCTCGGACGTGCCCGTCCGGAATGATATTCACATCTGTATCATTTGAATTGCCCGTCGATCGGGCAATGCGGTCTCAGGTTCGTCCAAATAAAAAGCGGAACCTCAGTCGGCGTCTTGAAGTACGGTTGCTGCGGTGGCGTCGCGTTTCGTTGGACTTGCTTTCAATATCCGTGACGTGGTCATCTCGGTCCAGCGAAACGTTTTCAGATCCGCATGAGCGAAATTCAGTTACACAAGATCGACCTGAACCTGCTCGCGACCTTCGAGGCGCTGATCGAGGAGGGCAGTGTCGCGGCGGCGGCGGATCGGCTTGCGCTGACACCCTCGGCCGTCAGCCACGCGCTCGGCCGTCTGCGCACGCAGTTCGGCGATCCGCTGTTCGTGCGCGTCGGTGGAAAGATGCAACCGACCCCGAAGGCCCTGGTGCTGTCCAATGAGCTCGGACCGGTTCTGCGCGGTCTGCGGCGCGCGCTGGAACCGCAGGAACCCTTCGATCCCGCGACCAGCGACCGCGTGTTCCGGGTCGCGCTGCACACGGCGCCGGCCTTCATGGCCAGGACCACCGCGGCGGTGCGGGCGGCGGCGCCGAACGTCATGTTGGACTGGGTCAGGATCAAGACGAGCAATCAGAACGACCTCGTGGACGGCCTGATCGATCTCCTGCATGTCGGCGGGCCCGCCCATCTGGTCGACGGGATCGAAGTGGTCGCTCTGGAGCCGATCACCTTCTTCAGCTTCGTGCGCGAGGGCCATCCGGCCGCCGCGGATTGGAGCGCCGACACGGCATCGCGGTTCCGCTATCTTCAGGTCGCCGTCGAGGACACGGGAGGAACGCCGATCGAAAAGGAACACCGGCTCCTCAACCGGCCGAGAACCCTGGGCGGCAAGGTGCATGACTTCGCAATCCTCGGCGCCATGCTCGCCGCGACCGATTTCATCGCGACCCAGCCGAGCTTCGTTATGGCGGAGATGTGGAAGCGCTATGACCTGCAGGTGCTGGAGCCGGTCGCCGCCCCGAAGGATTTCCCGATGCGCTTCGCCTGGTCGGCCCGCAACGCGTCGGACCCCGCCAACACCTGGCTGCGCGAAACCGTGATAGCGGCCTATGCGGACCACCAGGCCGACATCAATCGCCAGCTGCGCGACGCGGCCATCCCGCTCAAAGCCTGAAGAGGGGATCAACGCTCCGCTGTCGTCACCGCCGAATATGCCCTTGGCGGCGGTCACGACCCATTCGGGAGGCAAGCCATTTGGCAAGCCAGTTTCCCCAGCCACTTTCCAGCCGGATTCCAGCCCGCGAAACCGGCGCCTTGTCAGCGCCTTGCCCTGCGAAAGTCCGGAATCCTTCCCGTCCCCGATGGAGCGCCGGGATCTGAACCGGCCGCCTCGGACCTCACTCCACGAACCGCACCGACCCGATATGCGGCAGGTTGCGGTCGCGCTGCGCGTAGTCGATCCCGTAACCGACCACGAACTCGTCCGGGATCTCGAACCCGGTCCAGGTCGCCTTGACGTCCACCTCGCGACGCGACGGCTTGTCGAGCAGGGCGCAGACCTCGAGCCGCGCCGGCCGGCGCGTCTTGAGGATCTCGAGCACCCGCTTGAGCGTGTGCCCGGTATCGACGATGTCCTCGACCACAAGCACGTCGCGGCCCTCAATCTCGCCGCGCAAGTCTTTGAGAATCCGGACCTCCCGACTCGACCGCGTCGAGTTTCCGTAGGACGACACTTCAAGGAAATCGACCTCCACCGGCAGGTCGATCTCGCGCACCAGATCGGCGATGAAAATGAACGATCCGCGCAGCAGGCCGACGACGACCAGTTTGTCCGTCCCCGCGAAATGATCCGAGATCTCCCGTGCCAGAGCCTCGACCCGCGCCGCGATGGATTTGGCCGAGATCATCTCGTCGATGACGTAGTTTCGCGATGTCATGGGAGGTCTTTCCACCAGAAAGGGGCCGTTAATGCCTTGAATGCGACCTCATCCTATTGTCATTGTCCCGCCGCGACAATCGCCCCGAGGAGACCCGCGACCGCCCATGCCCACCCACGCCGAAAAACGCACGATGCCCTACAGTGCCGAGCAGATGTTCGATCTGATCGCGGATGTGGACAAGTATCCGGAATTCCTGCCGTGGTGCGCGGCGGCGCGCATCCGCACGCGCGATCCGTTGCCGGACGGCGGCGGCGAGGTGATCGACGCCGATCTGGTGATCTCGTTCAAGGTGTTCCGCGAGCGTTTCGTCAGCCGAGTGATGCTGCGACCCGAGGCCCGGATCATCGACGTGGAATACCTCGACGGTCCGTTCAAATACCTGCGCAACCATTGGGAATTCGTCCCGAAAGGCGAGACCGCCTGCGAGGTGGATTTTTTCGTCGATTTCGAATTCCGCTCTGCGATCCTGCAGAAGCTCATCGGTCTGGTTTTCAACGAGGCGATGCAGCGGATCGTGAGCGCGTTTGAACGGCGCGCCGAGGCGCTTTACGGCCCGGCCATTTCCTGAAGCATGAGGTCGAGCGCGGTCTCGACGCTTCGGAGCCGAACGATCTCGCGGCCAAGCGGCCCGAACGCGCGTTTTTCGGAGCGGACGCCCGCCCGCGTCGCCACGGCGAACCAGACGAGGCCTTCCGGCTTGGTTTCGGACCCGCCGGGTCCGGCCACGCCGGTGATCGCGACCGCGAGATCGGCGCCTGACGCGTCCAGCGCGCCCAAGGCCATCGCGCGGGCGACGGGTTCCGACACCGCGCCGTTCTCGGCCAGCATCGTCTCGGGTACGCCGAGCAGCGCGGTTTTGGACGGATAGGAATAGGTGACGAACCCGCGGTCGAACACGTCCGACGATCCGGCGATGTCGGTCAGAGCGGCGGAGACCATGCCGCCGGTGCAGCTTTCGGCCGCCGTCACCATCCATCTCTTGCCACGCGCCGCCTCCAGCACCGCGCGGGCGCGCGCCTCGGCGATCACATCAGCACCCCGTGCGCGAAGGCCGCCGCCGCCGCGACGCAGATCGCGGCCATGATGCCGGCGAGCACGTCGTCGAGCATGACGCCCATCGGCCCGTGCAACCCGTCGGCCCATGAAACCGGCCAGGGCTTCCAGATGTCGAAGAGCCGGAAGAGGAGGAAACCGCCGACCCAGCCCGGCCATGGGAAGACGTGCGGCGCGGCTCCGGCGAACCAGAGGCCGGCGGAGAGCGGGAAGAGGGCGATCCATTGGCCGACCACCTCGTCGATGACGATCTCGGAGGGGTCCGGATCGCCGCCGGCCGCCGTCTCGACCTTGGTGGCCCAGTATCCGAGCGCGAAGACCGCCACCGAGGCGACCAGAAGGAGGGGGAAGCCGCCGACCCAGTGCAGGAGCCAAGCCAAGGGCAGGGCGGCAAGCGATCCCCACGTGCCCGGTGCGGGACGGATCAGGCCGACATAACAGAATGTCGCGATGAGCCGGGTCATGCCCGCACCAGCGTCGCGGTGGCGAGCGCCGCGATGCCTTCGCCCCGGCCGGTGAAGCCCAGCCGCTCGGAGGTGGTGGCCTTCACGCTGATCCGGTCCTCGGCGATGCCGGTGATCTCGGCGAGGCGCGCGCGCATCGTCGCCGCATGCGGTCCGATCTTCGGAGCCTCGCAGATCAGCGTGCAGTCGAGATGGGTCGCGGAGAAACCGCGCGCGGCGGCGCGCTCCATCGCCTTGCGAAGAAAAATCTCGGACGCGGCGCCCTTCCATTGCGGATCCGACGGCGGAAACCACTGGCCGATGTCGCCTTCTCCAAGCGCGCCGAAGATGGCGTCGGTCAGGGCGTGCATGCCGACATCGGCGTCGGAATGGCCCGAGAGGCCGCGTTCGAAGGGGAGAGGCACGCCGCAGAGCGTGACATGGTCACCATCGCCGAACGCGTGGACGTCGAAGCCGTTGCCAGTGCGGATGTCCATGTGTCCTCCGGTTTCGCGCCGCGCCCGCTCCAGATCCTCGGGCGTGGTGATCTTGTAGTTCTCCCGCGCGCCGTGGACCATACGGACGGACAGGCCGGCCGCGTGGGCCGCCGCCACGTCGTCGGCGAGATCCGCCTCGGTCGCCCGGTGCGCGGCCAGGATCGCGGCAAAGGCGAAGCCCTGCGGGGTCTGCGCCCGCCAGAGACCGGTCCGGTCGACGGGCGCGTCGGCCTCGCCGTCCTCCGCCCGCCAGAGAGCGTCGACGACCGGGATGCCGGGGCAGACCGCGTCGGCGCCGTCCGCGAGCGCCGCGATCACGCGTTCGGTGACATCGAAAGGGAGAAACGGGCGCGCCGCGTCGTGGATCAGCACCGCGTCAATTCCGTGCGTTTCGAGGGCCTCCAGGCCGCGCCGCACCGAACCGCTGCGGGTGGACGCTCCAGTCACGGGTGGAAGGACGCGGTCTGCGGCAAGCCCGGCCGCCGACGCGGCGTAGAGAGCGGCGTCCTCCGCGTGAATGACCGTCAGAACGAACGTGACGCCCGGATGCGCCAGAAGCGCCTCGATCGAGCGTCGCAGGACGCTGCGGCCATCGATCTCCTGGTATTGTTTGGGCGCGTCGCCGCCCAGACGCGTGCCGCGCCCGGCCGCGACGATCAGTGCTGCGATCCGCATTGCGCCCCCGATACGAAAGGTGGCGGTTTATACGCTCGAACGTCCGGGCGTCACAATGGCGTGCCGGACCTTGTCAGCCCCCTCGCAGGTGCGGTAAGACCGGCTTGCGGCGCACACGGTTTAAGCACATGCCTGTCACTCTTGGAAGCATCCGGATCGAGACGCCTGTTTTTCTGGCGCCCATGGCCGGAATCACCGATGCGCCGTTCCGGACGCTTGCCGCGCGCATGGGCGCCGGGCTGGTGGTGTCGGAAATGATCGCGAGCGCCGAACTTCTGGACAGCAAACCCGACGCCCGCGCCAAGGCGGCGCTGGGTCTCGGCGACGGTCACACGTCGGTCCAGCTGGCCGGGCGCGATCCGGGTATCACGGCCGAGGCGGCGCGTCTTCTGGAAGGCGAGGGGGCTCGGATCATCGACCTGAATCTCGGCTGTCCGGCGAAAAAAGTCACCAACGGCTGGTCCGGGTCGGCGCTGATGCGCGAACCGGATCATGCGCTGCGTCTGATCGAAGCGGTCGCGGAGGCCGTCGACGTGCCGGTTACGGTCAAGATGCGGCTGGGCTGGGACGCGGCCACGCTGAACGCGGCGGAGATCGCGGTTCGGGCGGAATCGGCGGGTGTCGCGATGTTCACCGTGCATGGCCGGACGCGATGCCAGTTCTACA
This sequence comes from uncultured Alphaproteobacteria bacterium, assembly GCA_963698685.1. Classification (GTDB taxonomy): domain Bacteria; phylum Pseudomonadota; class Alphaproteobacteria; order Rhodobacterales; family Rhodobacteraceae; genus Amaricoccus. The sequence goes on along the minus strand of CAVORV010000016.1, from coordinate 163,798 downwards.
CCGGATCGGCGGATTGGGATGCCATCGGCGACGTGGTGCGCGCGGTCGACGTGCCGGTGATCGCCAACGGCGACGTGACCGGGCCGGCTCAAGCGCGGGAGGCGCTGCGCAGATCGGGCGCCGCGGGCGTCATGGTCGGACGCGGGGCGCGGGGCCGTCCGTGGGTCCTGGCCGAGATCGCGGCCGCGTCGCGCGGGGACCGGTCGCCGGAACCGCCTGGGGGCGCCGATCTCGCGGAGATCATCACCGAGCACTACGAATCCATGCTGGTGTTTCTACGGACGCGATCTGGGGCCGCGCGTCGCGCGCAAGCATCTGGGCTGGTATCTCGACCGGATCGCCGGAGCCGAGACGCTACGGGCGCGGGTCATCCGAATGGGAGATCCTGCGGAGGTCGTGCGGTCGCTTCGCGGTGAGTTGCCGGGTCTCGGCGTGACGTCCCGGCGGATCGCCGCATGATCGCCGCCCGGCTGGAAGCGCTCTGGAGCGCCATCCCCTATCCGGCGATCGTCGTAGGGCCGGACGATTCGATTCTGATGGCCAATCCGGCGGCCGAGAGCTTCGCCGGCGTGTCGCTGCGCCAACTGCGCGGCAAGCCGCTCGCGCGGTTTCTGGGAGAGGACAGCATCGCGCTCGAAGTCGTGCGCCAGGCCCGCCGCAGCGGCGTCTCGGTCGCGCAGTTCAACGTGACCGTGAGCTGGTCGGAAGGCCGGCATGACCTGCAGAATCTTCACGCGGCCCCGGTCCAGGACACGGACGGCGACATCCTCGTCCTGATGCATCCCCAGGGGATGGCCGAGAAGATGGACCGGAGCCTCAGCCACCGCTCCGCCGCGCGTTCCGTCACCGGCATGGCGGCGATGCTGGCCCATGAGATCCGCAATCCGCTCGCCGGCATTTCCGGGGCGGCGCAGCTTCTGGAGATGGGCCTCGGCGACAGCGACCGCGAGCTGACCGGCCTCATCCGCGCGGAGACCAAGCGCATCGGCAATCTCGTCGACCGCGTGGAGCAGTTCGGCGACCTGCGTCCCGCGCAGCGCAGTCCCGTCAACATCCATGACGTTCTCGATCGCGCCCGCCGAGCGGCTCAGGTCGGCTTCGCGTCCCATGCCCGGTTCAATGAGGATTACGATCCCTCGCTGCCGCCGACGGCCGGCGATCCCGATCAGCTTCTCCAGGTGTTCCAGAACCTGCTCAAGAACGCCGCCGAGGCGGCGCCCAAGGTCGGCGGCGTGATCGCGCTCGGGAGCGCGTTCCGGCCCGGCGTCAAGATGCTTCGGCCCGGCGGCAAGGCCGAGAGCCTGCCGCTCCTCGTCACCGTCACCGACAACGGCCCCGGCGTTCCCGAAAACATGATGCGCGACATTTTCGACCCCTTCGTCAGCACCAAGGTGAACGGCACCGGCCTCGGTCTGTCGCTGGTTTCCAAGATCATCTCGGATCATGGCGGCGTGATCGAGTGCGACAGCAGGCCGGGCCGCACCCGGTTCGAGGTGCGCCTGCCGGTCTGGCGCGAAGATGAAAAGAATGGAGACGTCTGAGAATGGAAGGCACGGTTCTCGTCGCCGATGACGACAGGACGATCCGCACTGTGCTCGCCCAAGCGCTGACCCGCGCGGGATGCAGGGTGCGGGCGACCGGCACCACCTCGACGCTCTGGCGATGGATCGAGGAGGGCGAGGGCGACGTGGTCGTCACCGACGTCATGATGCCTGACGGCGACGCGCTCGATCTTCTGCCGGCGATCCGCAAAAAGCGTCCCGATCTGCCCGTCATCGTGATGAGCGCGCAGAATACGGTGATGACCGCGATCCGCGCGGCCGAGGCGGACGCCTACGATTATCTGCCGAAACCGTTTGACCTCAAGGAAGTGCTCGCTCAGGTCGCCAAGGCGCTGCGCCAGAAGGCCCGCAAGGCGCCGGTCGCAGATGAGGGAGAGCCCGCCCGCGAGGAGAACCTGCCGCTGATCGGCCGGAGCCCCGCGATGCAGGAGGTCTACCGCATCCTGGCCCGGCTGATGAACACCGATCTGGGCGTGATGATCTCGGGCGAGAGCGGCACGGGCAAGGAGCTGGTCGCAAAGGCGCTGCACAATTTCGGTCTGCGCAAGAACGGTCCGTTCGTGGCGGTCAACATGGCGGCCATCCCGCGCGATCTGATCGAGTTGGAACTGTTCGGCCACGAGAAGGGCGCCTTCACCGGCGCCGACCGGACGATGCCGGGCAAGTTCGAGCAGGCCAAGGGCGGCACTCTGTTCCTCGACGAGGTCGGGGACATGCCGCTCGACGCACAGACGCGACTGCTCCGGGTGCTTCAGGAGGGCGAATTCACGCGCGTGGGCGGCCGCGAGGCGCAGACCGCGAACGTGCGCATCGTCGCCGCGACCCATCAGGATCTGCGCGAGCTGATCAACGAGGGCCGGTTCCGCGAGGATCTGTTCTACCGCCTCAACGTGGTGCCGATCCGCCTGCCGCCGCTGCGCGAGCGTCTTGACGACGTGCCGGACCTCGCCCGCGCCTTCCTGCGCAAGGCCGAGGCCGAGGGATTGCCGCGCCGGTCGTTCTCCAAGGACGGGCTCGACCTTCTGCGAAAGCAGGAATGGTCGGGCAACGTCCGCGAGCTGGAGAATCTCGTGCGGCGTCTCTGCGTGCTCTGCACCGATGACGTGATCTCGGGCGCCGTCGTCACCCAGGAGGTCGCGGCACGGCCGAGTTCCGCCGGTCCGACCGGCGAGGCGCAGCCGCAACGGCTGGCCCACGCCATCGAGGCGCATCTGCGCCGGTATTTTGACCTGCATGGCGACGGTTTGCCGCCCGATGGGCTTTATGATCGCATTCTCAAAGAGATGGAGCTGCCGCTTATCGCGCTTTCACTCTCGGCCACGCGCGGAAACCAGGTCCGCACGGCGGAGCTATTGGGCATCAACCGGAACACGCTCAGAAAGAAGATCCGCGATCTCGACATTAGAGTGACACGTGGCAAGAAAATGATGTAAGAGGGCAACAGTCGAGCAGGCTGGACAAAGCGGCGCAATCGAATGCCCTCTCACGCCTTGAACAATGCCGGCCGGATCCTGTCCGGGTGGCGCGTGAACCGCAGGCTCCGCTTGGCGGGCCTGTGGGCGATGCTGATCGCCGGGCCGCTGCTGGCGATCGCGACCTTCGCCGCACTTGGCGGCATGGAGACGCTGGGTGACGGCTCGACGCTCCGGACCGTGCTCTTCCTCGATTTCTTCTACGTCATGCTGGTGGCGGGTCTGGTCGCGCGGCGCGTCGCCGAGATGGTCGCGGCGCGACGAAGACGCTCCGCCGGTTCGCGGCTCCACATGCGGCTCGTGCGGTTTTTCACGCTCGGCGCGCTGATCCCGACGGTGCTCGTGGCGATCTTCGCCGCGATAACACTCAATTTCGGTTTGGAGGGCTGGTTCTCCGACCGGGTTCGCAACGTGGTTTCGAACTCGCTCGAGGCGGCGCAGGCCTACGAGGACGAGCACCGGGTGACGCTCCAGGCCGACGCCGCGACGCTGGCCGCTTTCCTTAATGACCAGAAACGCCGCTACACGCTGCTGAGCGGCGGACAGCTGCGGGAGCTTCTGACGCGCGCGCAGGTCCAGATGCAGCGCGCCCTGCCGCGCGCCTTCGTCATCGACGCGGACGGGATGCTGCGCGCGCGGGGTGAGCGAAGCTACCTCTTCGAGTTCGTCCCGCCCGGTCCGGAGGCCATCGCCGAAGCGCGCGGCGGCGGCATCGTGGTGATCGAGGATCGCGAGAACAACGAGTTTCGCGCCCTCATGCGGCTCGACGCCTTCGCGGACCGGTTCCTCTACGTCAGCCGCGAGGTCGACGGCGAGATCCTCGGGCTGCTCGACGAGACCAAGGAGACCGTGACGCTCTACCAGCAGCTCGAATCCGAACGCGGCCGGCTGCTCTTCGAATTCGCGCTGATTTATCTCGGCTTCGCGCTGGCGGTGATTCTCGCGGCGATGTGGGCGGGCTTGTGGTTCGCCGAGAAGCTGTCGCGGCCGGTCGGGAACCTCGCCAGCGCCGCCGAAAGGGTAGGCTCCGGCGATCTCGACGTGCGGGTGCGCGAGGAGGAGGGCGACGACGAGATTGCACTTCTGGGCCGCACGTTCAACGAGATGACCCGACAGGTGAAAAACCAGCGCGACGATCTGATCGCGGTCAACGAGCAGACCGAACGCCGGCGCCGTCTGTTCGATTCGGTCCTTTCGGGCGTCACCGCCGGCGTCATCGGCCTCGACGGCGAGGGTCGGATCGAGATGATGAACGCGGCGGCCGCCGGTCTGCTGGCGCTCGACCGCGAGGGGGCCGTCGGCACGCGCCTCCAGGACGCGACGCCGGAATTCGCCGAGATGATGCAGACGCTCGACGCGCGGGCCTCCAGCATCACGCAGGCCGAGGTGAAACTCTGGCGCAATTCGCGCGAGCGCGACCTTCTGGTGCGGATCGCCGCGCGCCAGTCGGGCGACGGTGCGGTCGAGGGATACGTCGTCTCGTTCGACGACGTGACCGATCTGGTCGTGGCGCAGCGCATGGCCGCCTGGGGCGACGTCGCGCGGCGCATAGCTCACGAGGTCAAGAACCCGCTGACGCCGATCCAGCTCTCGGCCGAGCGCTTGCGTCGGAAGTTCGGCCCCCTGGTCGGCGACCAGCGCGCCTCGCTGGAGCAATACGCCGACGTGATCGTGCGCCAGACCGGAGATCTGCGACGGATCGTCGACGAGTTCTCCAAATTCGCGCGGATGCCCGCGCCGGAGCGCAAGCCGCTCGATTTCGTGCGACTTCTGTCGGACAGCGTGCTGCTCCAGGAGACCGCGCGGCCGGATATCCGCTATGTCACCGACGTGCCCGACCACGCGGTTCTGGCGCAGCTTGACGCCACGATGATGAGTCAGGCGCTGACCAACCTGCTCAAGAACGCCTCGGAAGCGATTGATGACCGCATTGAAAAGTCCGACGGCCCGCCAGGCGAGATTCGCATCTCGCTGACCGGTGACGGAGAAGAGCTTGTGATCGACATCCAGGACAACGGCTCCGGGCTGCCGGAACAGCCGAGCCGTCTGTTCGAGCCCTACGTGACGCACCGCGCCAAGGGCACCGGTCTCGGCCTGCCGATCGTCAAGAAGATCATCGAGGAGCATGGCGGCACTCTGGAGCTGACCCCGGCGCCGCCATTCGGCGAGGGCGCCCGACCCGGCGCCCGGGCGCGGATCACCCTGTCCCAGGCGGCGCCCGCGCGCTCCGGGGGCGAGACGGACGAACGCGGTAAAATAAGCAAAAAACTGAGAGAGAGCATGTGATGACGGACATTCTTGTTGTGGACGATGAGCCGGACATCCGCGCTCTGGTCGCGGACATTCTCACGGACGAGGGCCACGGGGTCCGGATGGCGGCCGACAGCGACGCGACGCTGGCGGAGATCAATCGCACGCCGCCGGACCTGATCATCCTCGACATCTGGCTCAAGGACAGCCGCCTCGACGGCATCGACATCCTCAAGCAGGTGCGCCGCGACAATCCCGCGATCCCGGTCGTCATCATCTCCGGTCACGGCAACATCGAGATCGCGGTGGCCGCGATCAAACAGGGCGCCTACGATTTCATCGAAAAACCGTTCAACATCGACCAGTTGATGGTGGTCGTGGGTCGCGCGCTCGAGACGTCCCGGCTTCGTCGCGAGAACGCGGCGCTGAAGGGCCGCGACATCGAGACGCAGGCGATGGTCGGATCGAGCCCGTCGTTCCGCAAGATGCAGAGCCAGCTCGACAAGGTCGCGCGCTCCAATTCCCGCGTCATGCTGACCGGCCCGGCCGGGGCCGGAAAGGAGGTCGCCGCGCGCTACATCCATGCGCATTCCGACCGCGCCGACGGGCCGTTCCTCGTCGTCACATCCGCCTCGATCGGCGCCGACCAGATGGAGGAGGTGCTCTTCGGCCGCGAAAGTTCCGATCGTGGCGTCGAGCCCGGCCTGTTCGAGCGCGCCCATTCCGGAGTGCTCTATTTCGACGAGGTGGCCGACATGCCGCCGGGCACCCAATCGAAGATACTGCGCGTTCTGGTGGACCAGGCGTTCCAGCGCGTGGGCGGCACCGACATCGTGCGCGTCGACGTGCGCGTGATCTCCGGCACCACGCGCGACCTCGCGGCCGAAGCCGCCGCCGGACGGTTCCGAAGCGAGCTGTTCCATCGCCTGAACGTGGTCCCCGTCATGGTTCCCGATCTGGAGGACCGGCGCGAGGACATCCCGGAGATGGCGCGGCATTTCCTGACCGAACTCAATCATCGCGCGGGTCTGCCCCTTCGCGCGCTGACGCCCGAGGCCGAGGCGCAGCTTCAGACCATGCGCTGGCCCGGAAACGTGCGCCAATTGCGCAACATTCTTGAGCGCGCACTGATAATGGGGCCCGACACCGGCGCGGTCGAGCCCGAGGAGCTCATGGCGGAGGCGACCGGAAACGGCGCGGCCCCGGGCGGTCTTCTGGCGGCGAGCTTCGCGGGCCTCGCGCTGCGCGAGGCGCGCGAGATGTTCGAGCGCGAATATCTCGTGGCCCAGATCAACCGGTTCGGCGGAAACATCTCGCGGACGGCGAATTTCGTCGGTATGGAGCGCTCCGCCTTGCATCGCAAGCTCAAGTCGCTGAACGTGATCTCCGCCGGGCGCCTCGCCCGCGCCGAGGAGGCCGAGCAGCACGTCTGAGCGCGGCGCGGAACGCGGGATAACGGGAAAACCTCATGAAGATCATCATCTGCGGGGCAGGGCAGGTGGGCGGCCAGATCGCGCGCCATCTCGCGCGCGAGGAGGGGGCGAACTCGATCACCGTGGTCGACAGCAACCCCAACCTCATCCAACGGCTGACCGAAGCCTATGACGTGAACGGCATCACCGGGTTCGCCTCGCATCCGGACGTGCTCGAGCGCGCGGGCGCGCGCGACGCCGACATGGTGATCGCCGCGACGCAGTCGGACGAGGTCAACATGGTCGTCTGCCAGGTCGCGCATTCGATCTTTTCAGTCCCGCGCAAGATCGCGCGGCTGCGGGCGCGGTCCTATCTCGACGCGATCTATTCCGACCTCTACCGCCGCGAGCATCTGCCCATCGATGTGGTGATCTCGCCGGAATACGCCGTTGCCGAGGCCGTCATGCAGCGCATCGCCGCCCCTGCCGCCTTCGACATCGAAAGCTTCCAGGACGGCAAAAGCCAGTTGATCGGTCTCGCCCTCGATGGGCACTGCGCGGTGCTCAACACGCCGCTGAGGCAGCTTTCCGAACTGTTCTCGACCCTGCGGGTGGTGGTGGTCGGCGTCCGGCGTGGCGAGCGCCTGTTCGTGCCGGACCCGACGGACCAGCTTTACGGCGAGGACCAGATCTACCTCTTCTCGGCGACCGAGGACGTGCCGCGCGTCATGGAGGTGTTCGGCAAGACCGAGATGAAGGTCGAGCACGCGCTGATCGTCGGCGCCGGCAACATCGGGCTTCATGTCGCGAAATCGCTCGAGGCCGAGGGCCGCCGCGTCCGTCTCAAGATCATCGAGCGAGATCGGGCCCGCGCCGAAGCGGCCGCCGACGGGCTCAAACGGACCGTGGTTCTCCACGGGGACGGCCTCGACATCGACCTGCTCGAAGAGGCCAACGTCCAGCGCATGGACGCGGTGCTGGCACTCACCGACGACGACAAGACCAACATCCTCGCCTGCGTCCGCGCCAAGACCGAGGGAGCCAGGCTCGTCGTGGCCCTCGTCAACGATTCCTCCCTGATCGGGCTCATCGCGCCGATGGGCATCGACGCCTACGTGAACCCGCGCGCCGTCACCGTCTCGTCGATCCTGCGCTACGTCCGGCACGGCCGGATCCGCGCCGTCTACTCCATCGGCGACGCCGAGGCCGAGGCGATCGAGGCCCAGGTCCTCGGCACCTCGCTGATCGCGGGGCAGACCGTGCGCGAGGCCGATCTGCCGCAGGCCTCGCTCATCGGTCTGATCCAGCGGGGCGAGAAGATCATCGTCCCCAAAGGCGACACCCGCATCGAGGAGGGCGACGTGCTGACGATCTTCGCCATGCGCGACGACGTGGCCGATGTCGAGCGGCTCTTCCAGGTGGGCCTGGACTTCTTCTGAGCATGGGGCGCGTCCGAGACTTTCCGGCTTCCGCGATCCTGCTTCTGATCGCATCGACGCTGATGCTGGTCCCGGCGATCCTCGCGGCGCAGACGGCCGAATGGCGCGTCGCGCGGGTCTTCCTGCTGCACGGGCTGGCTTTCGCGGTGCTCGCGGTGATCCTCGGCATCGCGACGATGAACCGCAGCGAGCGCAGGCCCGCGCGCTACCATCTCGCGACGCTTCTGCTCACCTATATCCTGATGCCGGTCGTGCTCGCGGCGCCGATGGTATCCATCATACCGGGCCTCGGCTGGCAGGGCGGCTATTTCGAAATGCTGTCATGCCTCACCACGACAGGCGCGACGTTGTTCGACCAGCCGCGCCTCCTGAGCGACCCGGTCCATCTGTGGCGTTCGCTCGTGGGCTGGATCGGCGGGTTCATGACGCTGGTCACCGCCTTCGCGATCCTGGCGCCGCTCAACCTCGGCGGTTTCGAGATCCGGCAGACCGCGCGCGGCGGCATGGCGGCACGGCGAGGATCCGCCGGCGATGACGCCAGCCAACGGGTCCTGCAATCCGCGCGGCTGATCCTGCCGGCCTATGTCGGGTTCACCGGAATTCTCGGGCTTCTGCTGATCTTCGCGGGCGACCGGCCCTTCGTCGCGATCTGCCACGCGATGGCGGTGATCGCCACCAGCGGCATCTCGCCGGTCGGGGGCCTCGCGGGCGGCCAGTCGGGACGGCTGGGCGAGATGGCGCTGTTCGCGTTTCTCCTGCTGGCGGTGTCGCACCGGACGATGAGTTTCCGGCCGCGGCGGGGCGAGCGGCCCGGACTGTCCGATCCGGAAGTGCAACTGATGCTGATCGCGACGCTCGCGGTGACCACGCTCCTGTTCCTGCGCAGTTTCATCGGCGCCACCGAGATCGAACGCCAGGACAACATCACCGCGGCCCTCCAGGCCATCTGGGGCAGCCTTTTCACGACGCTCTCGTTTCTTACCACGACCGGGTTCGAGAGCCGTGACTGGCTCACCATGCAGCTCTGGTCGAACCTGCCGTCGCCCGGCACGATCCTGCTCGGGCTCGCGGTGATGGGGGGCGGGATCGCGACGACGGCGGGCGGCGTGAAGCTGCTGCGGCTCTACGCGCTGTACCGGCACGGCATCCGGGAACTGGACGTCCTCGTACATCCCAGCAGCGTCCCGCGCTATGGAAAGGGATCGAATCTCATCTCCCCGGGCGGATCGCAGATCGCGTTCATTTTTCTCGCGCTCTTTATCGTGACGCTGGGTCTCGTGATGATCGCGCTGTCGGCGACCGGCCTCAGCTTCGAGCGCAGCCTGACGCTCGCGGTCGCGGGTCTCACGACCACCGGTCCCGCGATCCGCACGCTCGGGGACGGCCTCGGCTATGCCGCGCTCGACGAATCCGCGCGCTTGATCCTGTGTTTCGCGATGATCGTGGGACGCATGGAGGCGCTCGTCATCTTCGCGCTCTTCAATCCGACGTTCTGGCGGCGCTGATTTTCGGCCGCTCCGGGCGGCCCTTCGGATACAGGCCGGAAAAAAGACCGGCGCCGCACTGGAAATGACCACCTTGGCCGACCATACTGATATCAAGACCGAAACGGGGACTCAACGAAGCCCCCCAAAACAAAAAGGCTGGACGAAAAATGGCTGGTGACAAACAGAATTTGCAGGACGCATTCCTCAACAATGTCCGCAAGGCCAAAGTTCCCGTGACGATTTTCCTCATGAACGGCGTGAAGCTGCAGGGCATCATCACGTGGTTCGACAACTTCTGCGTGCTCCTGCGCCGTGACGGCCAGTCGCAGCTGGTCTACAAGCATGCGATCTCCACGGTCATGCCGTCCCAGCCGATCACGCTCTACGAGCCCGAGGAAACCTGATCTCCGACGCTCCCATGCGCACGCTGGTTCTGCATCCCGTCCGGTCGCGCGGTGGCGCGCGCGACCCCAATGACGCTTTGGCGGAGGCTTCCAGTCTCGCGGCGGCGCTCGATCTCGACGTGCGCGCCGGACTGGTCGTGCCGGTGCCGAAGTCCCGCGCCGCGACGCTTTTCGGCACCGGCAAGCTCGAGGAACTGAACGCGCTGGTCAAAGAGCACGAGGCCGGCCTCGTCATCGTCGACGGCACGCTGTCCCCGGTTCAGCAGCGCAATCTGGAGAAGGCTTGGAACGCCAAGGTGCTCGACCGCACGGGCCTGATCCTCGAGATTTTCGGAGACCGGGCGCGGACGCGCGAGGGCGTGCTCCAGGTCGAGCTTGCCCATCTGAACTATCAGAAGTCCCGTCTGGTCCGCAGCTGGACCCATCTGGAACGCCAGCGCGGCGGCGTCGGGTTCCTCGGCGGCCCCGGCGAAACCCAGATCGAGGCCGATCGTCGGGCACTCAACGAACGGATCGTCCGGATCAAGCAGGCGCTTGAAAAGGTGGTCAGAACGCGCGGCCAGCACCGCGCCGCACGCAAGCGCGTACCCTATCCCATCGTGGCGCTCGTCGGATATACCAATGCCGGAAAATCGACGCTGTTCAACAACCTGACCGGCGCGTCGGTCCTCGCCAAGGACATGCTCTTCGCCACGCTCGACCCGACGATGCGCGCCGTCGACCTGCCGGACGGCCGCCGGGTGATCCTGTCGGACACCGTCGGCTTCATCTCCGATCTGCCGACCCAGCTCGTCGCGGCCTTCCGCGCCACTTTGGAGGAGGTTCTGGACGCCGATCTCATCCTGCACGTCCGCGACATCGCCCATCCCGAAAGCTCGATCCAGGCCGAGAACGTCAAATCGATCCTCGGCCAGCTCGGCGTCAACGACGAGGCGCGCGACCGCATCATCGAAGTCTGGAACAAGATCGACCTGCTGCACGCGGAGGACCGCGACGCGCTCCTGCAGGTCGCAGGTCGCGCGCCGGACGCCTATGCGATTTCGGCGCTGTCAGGGCAGGGGGTCGATACCCTCCTGCGCGCGGTCGAAACGAGACTTGAGGAACCCGCCACCGACGAGACCCTCACGCTCGCGTTCGCGGACGGCCGTCGTCGCGCCTGGCTTTTCGATCGCAAGCTGGTGACGTCCGAGACGCAGACCGAAGACGGCTACGAGATGCACGTCCATTGGACCGAGCGCGACCGCAACCGCTATCTGGCGATCCCGCAGATCAGCTGACCGGGATCGCCGCGAGCGGATCGCCATCGTCCGGATCGATACGGGTCCACTCAGCCATCCGGTTCCGGAACCAGGTGCGCTGGCGCTTCGCATACTGACGCGTCGCGACGCAGGCCGCCTCGATGGCTGCATCGAGCGACACCTCGCCACGCAGATGCGCGCCAAGTTCCGCGGCCCCGATCGCCCGCATCGACGGCAGCGAGGCGTCGCGCTCCGCGACCAGGTTCGCTCGGCACTCCTCAAGAGCCCCATATTCGATCATTGTTGAAAAACGTTTTCCTATCCGACTGTTTAATATATCTTTTTTTACATCCAAGATGATCGGAAGACACTCGTCGATGCGAAGAACAGGCTCGCCGGCCGTCGCGTGCCAAGCCGCGAGGCCACGTCCGGTCGCCGTCACCACCTCCCATGCCCTCTGGACCCGCGCCGGATTGGCCGTGTCGATGCGTCCATGCGTGACCGGATCAAGCCGAGCGAGGCTTGCGAGCATCGCCGCAAGCCCGTCGGACCGGAGCATCTCATCCGCCCGTGCGCGAACCTCGGCCGGAACCTCCGGGATTTCCGACAGACCGCGCGTCAGCGCCGAGAAATAGAGGCCCGTGCCGCCGACGATCACGGGGCGCTCGCCGCGGCGCCGCGCGGTCTCGATCTCACGGCGCACGTCCCGGAGCCAATGCCCGACGGAATACCGCGCGTCGCATGACACGTGCCCGTAAAGCGAATGTGGAGCGCGTTTATTTTCCTCGGGTGAAGGCCGGGCGGTGAGGACCCGCCAGCACGCATAGACCTGAAGCGCGTCCGCGTTGATCACGCGACCGCCGTCACGCTCCGCGATCCGCAATGCCAGACCGGATTTTCCGCCGGCGGTCGGGCCCGCGATCAGAACCGGTCTCACGCCGGGCATTCCGAGGTATCGGAATCCGTATATAACATAATCATCATTATCCGACTTAAGATGTGACCGACGGTGTCGCGCCCTCTCCGTATCAACGATTGACCCGGGCGTGGATTCATCCTGGAATGAAGCGCTTCAAGTTTAAGGCGCGACAAGGAGAATCGCGGTCCAATGGACACGATCGACGGTCAGCCCGTCCACACCAAAGCAATGCTCTACGCGGCCGAAGTCCGCGCTGGTCGCATGGCGCGCCGGGAATTCCTCGCCATCGCCACCGCGCTCGGCGTGACGACGCCGGCAGCCTACGCCCTGATGGGCGCGACGCTGCCTGACCGCGCAGAAGCCCAGGGCAGACCTGGAGGCACCATCAGGATCGCGCAAGCCGTCATGCGCATGGACGATCCGCGCGCTTTCGACTGGTCTCAGAAAGGCAACCTTGCGCGCCCCTTTCTCGAACCTCTGGTCCGCTATACCGCCGATTTCACCTTCGAGCCCTGGCTTCTCGAAAGCTGGGACGTCAATGACGACGCGACGGCCTACACGCTCAATCTCCGTCAGGGCGTGAAGTGGAGCAACGGCGACGATTTCAATGCCGACGACGTCATGTTCAATCTGATGCGCTGGTGCGAAGGCCATGTGCCGAACAATTCCATGGCCGCGCGCATGGCGTCGCTCGTCGAGACGAAGGGCATGGGAACCTTCGTCGTCGATGTCATGACGGAGGATGGCACGGTCGTCGAGGAGGAACGGAACCGCGAGATATTCGGAGCCATCGACGGAGCGATCGAAAAGGTCGATGACAACACGATCCGGCTCAACCTGCCCTTCCCCGACATCACGATCATTCCGGCATTCGTCGATTATCCGGCCCTCATCGTCCATCGCAGGTTCGAGGAGGAAGGCGGCGATCTTACCGCGAATCCCGTCGGCACGGGTCCATGGAAACTCATCGGCAGCGAAGTCGGCGTCCGCGCCACGTATGCGAGGCGGGATGATGGCGCCGCATGGTGGGGGGACGCGATCTCCGGACCGGTCCTTCTCGACGGCATCGAATACATCGACTACGGGACCGACCCGTCGGCCACCGTCGCGGCCTTCAGGAACCGCGAGATCCACACCGCCTACGAGACCCAGCCGAGCCATATCGAGACCTTTGACGCGCTCGGTCTGCGCAAAGCCGAGGCCGTCACCGCGAATACGGTCTGCGTCCGGATGAACGTCACCCGGCCGCCCTTCGACGTGAAGCAGGTCCGCAACGCGATCCAGTTGGCGGTCGACAACGAGACGGTGCTCGACCTCGGCTATCAGGGCCTCGGCCGCACCGCCGAGAACCACCATGTGGGCCCCATGCACCCGGAATACGCCGAACTTCCTCCGATCGCGCGAGACGCGGGGCGCGCGGCGGCGCTGATGGCGGACGCGGGACATATCGATACCGAACTCGAACTGATCTCGCTCGACGACGACATCAACCGCAACACCTGCGACGCGGTCGCGGCCCAGTTGCGCGATGCGGGCATGACGGTCAAACGCAGGGTCGTGCCTGGCGACACCTTCTGGAACAACTGGACCGCCTACCCTTTCTCATCCACGGAATGGAACATGCGCCCGCTCGGCGTCCAAGTGCTGGCGCTCGCCTATCGCAGCGGCGAGGCCTGGAACGAGACCGGCTTCAGCGATCCGGACTTCGACGCCCTGCTCGACCGCGCGCTGGCCATTCCCGACCCCGACAAGCGCCGGGAGATCATGCGCGACGTCCAGCGCACACTCCAGGAATCCGGCATCCTGGTGCAGCCTTATTGGCGCTCGACGTTCCGGCACATGACGGAGGACGTGCGCGAGCTCGGAATGCACCCGACCTTCGAAATCCAACTCGAGCGGACCTGGCTGGATTCCTGACGTCTCTGCCCTGATTTTCCAGGGCCCTTTACGACGCTCGGACGGTCGCCGAACGGAATCGGAATGCCTCTGTTCGGAAAAGGATCACGGTTCAGGTCACCGGGGACCACCTTACCGGCTTTCATACTGACAAGTTCTCCTGGAGAGCAGTCGTGACGCGCCGAGAGGCGCGCCACCGAAAAAAAAGTCCCGCGCGCTCCTGATGGCGGCAAAGGCCGCCCTATCTCATGCATCAGCCACATCGGAGCCCGGATCCCGTCACGCGACCGTGCGGACTCCACTTCGGCCTTGCCGTCTCTTCTGTCGTGGCAAGACCGGCTCGGGAGTGCCCTCAATCGTCGGGCTGCGCCTCGGTCGCGGTTTCGATCAGGGCACGCCGGTCAAGCACGACAAGTCCCTCGCCGGTCCGGCGCAGCACGCCTGTGCGCACCAGCCGCGTGATCTCGCGTGAGACGGATTCGCGCCGCGCGCCGATCAGGCGGGCGAGTTCCGTCGGGGACGGTCGCGGAGACAGCACCTCGACCGCGCCCTCCCGCCGAACGCGGCGCAGAAGCTCCTTGGCCACCCTGCCCGGCAGCTGCAGCGCGGTCTTCTCGAAATATCGCTCGTTCTGCAGCCGGATGCGCGAGGACACGACCCGCAACATCCGGAGCGCCATCTCCGGGGTGCCGGTCACCAGCTCGAGAAACGCCTCGCGGCTCATCACGGCGTAACGGCAGGCGCTGACCACCTCCACGGCCGCCGACCGGGCGACGCCGTCGATCGCGGCCAGGTCACCGAACACCTCTCCCGGCTGGAATTCCGCCAGACGGACCACCTCGCCGTCGGGAGACAGGAGTGACACCCGCGCCTGGCCTGAGATCAGGAAATACACGTCCCGCGTGTCGTCGATCTCCTGACCGACGATCTCCTGCCCCGCCCGCGCGACGCGGACGCGCATGGTCGCGCGAATCCGGTCCAGATCATCTTGCGGCAATCCCGAGAAGAGCCGGAACTGCCGAAGCGCCGCCACCTCCGGCCAGTCGTGCCCACCGGACCTCGACGCCGTCTCCCGTTCGCTCAAACCGGTCAGACCGACCTCCATCGCACTACTCCCCGCAACTTCGCCATCATCGGCGCGATCCTCGCCGTGAAGAAGACCCGATCCGCGTCGCGCCGGGCGTGAGCGGGATCACGCCTGGGCATCGTCACCCGAGCATCACCGGATCGGCGCCGCCCGCCCCGCTTGGCAGCTTGTTTTTCCATCGACAATGCACAGGTCAGCCTTTAGACCGCCCGCTGATCAAACGATACCGGACCGAGACATGGAAAACGTCGTCCTGACCATCCACCTTTTGCTGGCGCTGGGCCTCATTCTCGTGGTGCTGCTCCAGCGCTCCGAGGGCGGCGGGCTCGGCATCGGCGGCGGGGGCGGTGGCGCCATGTCAGGTCGGGCCGCGGCGACGGCACTCTCGAAACTGACCTGGGCGCTCGGCATCGCTTTCGTGATCACGAGCCTGACGCTGACGGTTCTGGCGGCGCGCGACAACATGGCGAGCTCGGTGATCGACGGGGTCTCGACCGGGGCGCCCTCCGTGGACCCCGCCCTGCCGCCGGCGCTGGACGGCGACCTTCTGCCGCCGATCCCGTCCGACTCGCCGACGACGCCTCCGCCGGCCCAGTAAAAGGCCGGCCTGCGCGGCTCGAAGGTTTGTTGCCCAACGGCGACAGACCACACCATATTGATACGGTGCGACTTGTGGCGGTCGCCAAACACCCGTATGGATTGAATCCCGTGGAAGTTCGTTTCTCCCACACATCGACTCGGGCAGAACGCGGGGACGCAACGACATGGCGCGGTACGTATTCATAACAGGCGGCGTCGTGTCGTCGCTTGGCAAGGGCCTCGCCTCGGCGGCCCTCGGCGCGCTGCTCCAGGCCCGCGGCTACTCGGTCCGCCTGCGCAAGCTCGACCCCTACCTCAACGTCGATCCCGGCACGATGTCGCCCTTCGAGCACGGCGAGGTCTTCGTCACCGATGACGGCGCCGAGACCGACCTCGATCTCGGCCATTACGAGCGGTTCACCGGTGTCGCGGCGCGCGGCACGGATTCCGTGTCCTCGGGCCGGATCTATTCCAACGTGCTGGAGAAGGAACGCCGCGGCGACTATCTCGGCAAGACCATCCAGGTCATTCCGCACGTCACCAACGAGATCAAAGACTTCCTCCTCATCGGTGAGGACGAGGTCGATTTCATGCTCTGCGAGATCGGCGGCACAGTCGGCGACATCGAGGGCCTGCCCTTCTTCGAGGCGATCCGTCAGTTCGGCCAGGACAAGCCGCGCGGCCAGTGCATCTACATGCATCTGACCCTCCTGCCCTACGTCACGGCCTCGGGCGAGCTCAAAACCAAACCGACCCAGCATTCGGTCAAGGAGCTCCGCTCCATCGGCATCGCGCCGGACGTACTCGTATGCCGATCAGAACACCCGATCCCGCAGAAGGAACGCGACAAGCTCGCGCTCTTCTGCAACGTGCGGCTGGATTCGGTGATCGAGGCTTCGGATCTGCGCTCGATTTACGAGGCTCCGCTGGCCTATCACGCGGCCGGCATGGACCAGGCGGTGCTCGACGCGTTCGGCATTTCGCCCGCGCCGAAGCCGAACCTTGCCGTCTGGGAGGACGTGGTCGACCGCATCCACAATCCCGAGGGCGAGGTCCGCGTCGCCATTGTCGGCAAATACACCCAGCTCGAGGACGCCTACAAATCCATCGCCGAGGCCCTGACCCACGGCGGCATAGCCAACCGCGTCAAGGTCCGCGCCGAATGGATCGACGCCGAGCTTTTCGAGGACCCCGACCGCATCGCCCCCCTTCTCGAAGGCTTCAACGCCATCATCGTCCCCGGCGGCTTCGGCGAGCGCGGCACCGAGGGCAAGATCCACGCCGCCCGTTTCGCGCGCGAGCGCAAGGTGCCCTATCTCGGCATCTGTCTGGGCATGCAGATGGCGGTGATCGAAGCCTCGCGCAGCCTGGCCGGCCTCAAGGACGCGGGCTCCGAGGAATTCGACCACGAGACCGGCGGCCGCCGTTTCACTCCGGTCGTCTATCACCTCAAGGAATGGGTGGAGGGCAACCGCACGATCAAGCGCAGCGCCACCGACGCCAAGGGCGGCACCATGCGGCTCGGCGCCTATGACGCGGTCCTGACCGAAGGGAGCCAGGCGGCGGAGATCTACGGCACCTGCGCCATCTCGGAACGCCATCGCCACCGCTACGAGGTCGACATCGCCTACCGCGAGAAACTCGAAGAGCACGGGCTTCGATTCTCCGGCGTCTCGCCCGACGGACGGCTTCCCGAGATCGTCGAGATCCCGGACCACCCATGGTATATCGGCGTGCAGTTCCATCCCGAATTGAAATCGAAACCCTTCGCGCCACATCCGCTTTTCGCCGATTTCGTGCGCGCCGCTCTGGAACAGTCGCGCCTCGTCTGAGCGGCGTTCAGACAAAAGGAGATCCCGCATGATCGCAGGTCTGTTCGAACGGCTTCTCAACGCCGGAACCGAGCCCGCCAGACCCGATGACGCGCGCCTCGCGATGGCCGCGCTCATGGTGCGCCTCGCCCGCTCCGACGGCACCTATTCCGGCGCCGAGCGGCTTCAGATCGAACGGTTCCTGGCGTCCCATTACGACGTCGACGCGCCGACGATCGAAGGGATCATGTCCGAGGCCGAGGTTCAGGAGAAATCGGCGCCCGACACAGTGCGCTTCACCCGCATCGTCAAGGACGCGGTGCCCTACGAGGAGCGGACAGATGTGGTCGAGGCGCTCTGGCGCGTGGCGATCCTCGAAGGCATCGACGCGAACGAGCGCACCTTTCTGCGGCTGGTCAGCAACCTGCTGGGCGTCTCTGACCAGGACAGCGGCCTCGCCCGTCAGCGCGCCGAGCGCGCCGCCGACTGATCGGACGTCGACCGACCCGAAGCCGACCGATCAGAAGTCGAGGCTGATCCGGCGGGTGAGCCCGAAGCGGACCTCGTACTGGTCCGCCGACCCAGTTCGGTGATCGGAGAATCGGCAGCGTCGTTCAGGAGCCGCTCCCACGACGCCGATCCCTCGAGACCCCAGCGCTCGTTGAAGAGATACCGCACGTCCAGCAGCACGCCGCCCGACAGAAGCCCGCCCTCCGCGTCAAACTCCGTGAGACCCGAGGTGGAGGCCGAGGCCTCCCCCGCGTCGACGCCGAAATACGTGTCCGCGAAGCGGTTCGACCCGAACCCGAGACGCGGTCCCAACGTCACCGTCAGTCCCTCGATCGGATAGGCGATCGCGTCGGCGCCGAGATCCCCGACCCACGCGTTGGTGCCGATCACGCCATAGCGCACATCCCCGAAAACCCGGTAGTTCCGCTGCTCGTAGCCGAGACCTAACCCCGCCTCGAAAGCCCACGGCACGTTGTCCAGGCCGGACAGGTCCTCATAGTTGCTCGAATTCCGATGCGAGATGTAACGCACCGATCCACGCAGGCCCAAGCCTTCGCGGAAGCCGACCGCCCTGCCGGATCCGTATTCGAACCCGTTGGGAAACCGCAGAAAGTCGATCCGCCCGATGCCATAGCCGCCGGTCTCGTACTCGTCAGAACCGAAATAGGCCGGGCTGACGGACACGCCGCCTCCGATGGTGATGACCAGGTCCGGATCCTGCGCGTCGAACGCGCCGCCGGCCGCCAGAAATCCCGGCAGCGGCAGGCGCGGCATCCGAGATCCCCGCGGTCTCGGCGGGCGTTTCCCTCTGGCCGAAGGTTGGCAGAACTCCGCCCGACACCGCGTCCGGCTGCGCCAACGGCGCGGCGGCGCCGGCATCCTGCGCGGCGGCCGGGCCGGCGAAAGAGACGGCTCCGATCATGAGGCCGACGGCGATGTTCGTGCTTGCTTTGGCCATTTCGGGTCCCTCGGGAATCGGGTTCAACTTGAGGTAAAGTCTTAGGTGGCACGGTTAAGAAAGTCTAAGACCGAAGCTGAGAAAACCGCGCGATCCGCCACCGAGAGTTGATTAAATCAGCGGATGTGGCGAATCTGCATCGAATCCGTCTCAAGACCTTCGATCCGTCAGAGCGTCGTCCAGAACGCGCCGCACGACGCCGGCATCGACGTCCCGCGCGACGAACGCCTCGCCGATGCCGCGCGCCAGAACGAAGACGAGATTGCCGTCCTGCACCTTCTTGTCCTGCGCCATCAGTCGGATCAGCCCGTCCGCGTCCGGCAGGTCGCCGGATATGTCGCGAAGCGATCGTTTCAGCCCCATCGCCTCGAAATGCGCCCCGATCCGGCTCGGCGTTTCCTGTGAACAGAGCCCGAGCGCCGCGCTCGTCTGGAACGCCAGCAGGCAACCGATCGCCACCCCCTCACCGTGCAGGAGCCGTTCGGAATACCCGGTCGCCGCCTCCAGCGCGTGTCCGAACGTATGCCCGAGATTGAGATGCGCGCGTTCGCCCTGCTCGGTCTCGTCACGCTCCACGATCCCGGCCTTCATCTCGCAGGACCGCCGCACCGCCCGGATCCGCGCCGCGCCATCGCCGCGCGCGAGGTCCGGTCCGCCGGTCTCCAGCCAGTCGAAAAACGCCTCGTCGCCAAGCAGGCCGTATTTCACCACTTCGCCGTACCCGGCCAGAAGGTCGCGCTCCGAAAGCGTTCCAAGTAAAGAAATATCCGCAAGTACCAAAGAAGGCTGGTGAAACGCGCCGATCAAATTCTTGCCGAGCGGTGAATTGATCCCCGTCTTGCCGCCCACCGAGCTGTCGACCTGGGCAAGCAGCGACGTCGGGATCTGCACGAACCGCACGCCACGTCGCAGGATCGCGGCGGCGAATCCCGCGAGGTCGCCGATCACGCCGCCTCCGAAGGCGACCACCATGTCGCCGCGCCCGACCTCGCGAGAGATCAGCCACTCGACGCAGCGCTCAAGCTCCGCCCAGCATTTCGTACCCTCGCCCGGCGGCAGGATCAGCGCCTCGGCCGCGATGCCCGCCGCAGCGAGCCCCGCCTCCAACGTGTCGAGATGGAGCCCCGCGACCCGCTCCTCCGTGATGATCGCGACCTTGGGCCGTCGCAGCAGCGGCGCGACATGCGCCCCGGCTTCCCTCAAGAGCCCCGGCCCTATGCGGATGTCGTAGTCCCGCCCGGGAAGCGCCACCCGTACCGTCTCGAATTCCGGCGTCACGCGATCTCCTTCAAAGTCGGCGCGAGGTCCACCCGCTCCGCGTCCCGCGCCCGAAGGGCCGCGACGATCTCGCGCGCCATCGCGACGTGGCTTACGCCCCGCCGGCTGTCCACGGTCACGTCGGCCAGCCCGTAGAACGGCGAACGGGCCCGGTCCAGATCCGCCAGCACCGCTTTGGGATCCGGCGCGTCGAGCAGAGGCCGCCCTGGCCGGTCCCGCACGCGGTCCCACAGCACGTCCAGATCGGCGCGCAACCACACGGACGTCGCCAATTCGAGGATGTCGCCACGCGTCCGCTCCTCGATGAAGGCCCCGCCTCCGGTCGCGAGAACGCAGGGCGGCCCGGCCAGTAGCCGCGCGATCACCCGCCTCTCGCCATCGCGGAATTCCGGCTCGCCGTAGGTCGCGAAGATCTCGGGGATGGTCATCCCGGCCGCGACCACGATCTCGGCGTCCGAATCCACGAACGGGGCCGAGACGAGCTCCGCGAGCCGTCGCCCGACGCTGGTCTTGCCCGCGCCCATCAGCCCCACCAGCGCCACCGGCCGCGCGAGTCGAAGCCCGGAGATCGACGCCCCGCCGTTTGCATCACATCCCGCGATTGCCAATTCCCCCCCGTCGCGCTAAGCTCTTGGTAACTGTCTTTGGCGAACGTGCCGAGACTGAACAGGACAAGACACGGCGGTCAAGCCGGCATGGAGCAGGTTCCGAAATGCGCATCGTTCTCAGGGCGATCCTCTATCTCGTCGTGATCGCGGGACTCGGTCTCGTCGGATACGCCGTGTTTTCCGACCTGCCCGCTCCGACCCGCGAGATCGTGCTGCCGGTCGAAACCGGATGAACGGGCGCCTGGTCGTGGCCGTTTCGGCCGTCTGGGCGGCATCGGCGTTTCCGGCCCTCGCGGCCGAACCGCTGAGTGCGATCCCGTGGCTCTCGCAGAGCATCGACATGAGCGCGGCGCCGCCGCCCGCGCGGCCCGACGGAACGGATCCGGTTTCCGGCCCCGGCGCCGCTTCCGGCTCCGACACGATCACGGTGACGTCCCTCGACGGGATCCGGCGCGACGCGACCGGACTTCTCCCGCCGTCCGACAGCGGCTTCGCGCGCGATCTGTGGGGGCCGACCTCGGCCTCCGAGGCCACGTCGCTGATCCTCGCGCACCGGCCGCGCGCCGCGCCCGATGCCCGCGCGCTGTTTCACCGGCTGCTCCTGGCCGAGGCCGACGCGCCTCCCGGCTCGGACGGCGACGCGGCGCTGCTGATCGCCCGCATCGACCGGCTGCTCGGGATGGGAGCGCTCGAAGAGGCCTCCGCGCTGCTCGACATCTCCGACCCGAACACGCCCGATCTTTTCCGCCGCTGGTTCGACACGGGTCTCCTGCTCGGCCGGGCCGAGCCGCCCTGCGAGGCGCTGCGGCAGAACCCGTCGCTCTCGCCCACGCTGCCCGCGCGGGTCTTCTGCCTCGCGCGCGGCGGAGACTGGAACGCCGCCGAGATCACGCTGACCCTGGGCGAAGGCGTCGGGTCGATACCGCCCGACCAGGAGCGCCTTCTCGCGCGGTTCCTCGACCCCGATCTTTTCGAGGGCGAGCCGGATCCGGCGATCCCGGATCCTTTGACTCCGCTCGATTTCCTCCTGCGCGAGGCCGTGGGACTTCCACGTCCCTCCGGAGCGCTGCCGCTCGCCTTTCTCCACGCCGATCTTGACGTGCACGCGCCGATGCGGGTCCGGATCGACGCCGCCGAACGGCTGATCCTCGCCGACGCCGTCGATCCACCCGTTCTTTTCGAGGCCTACCGCGCCGGTGAACCCGCCGCGTCCGGCGGCGCATGGGACCGCGCGGCGGCCGTCCAGAACCTCGACGCGGCGCTCGACGCGGGCGATCCCGCCGGCATCGGCGCCGCTCTCATCGCCGCCGACAGGGCGCTGAGCGCGCGCGGCCTGAGGGTCGCCTTCGCCTCCGATTCGTCCCCACGCTTGGCGACGCTCGACCCGGGCGCCCTGTCCGCGGCGGCCCGTGCGACCGCGTTCGAACTGCTGCTTCTCGCGGATGATCCCGACGCCGCCAGGCTCTTCACCGATCCGGCCGACCCGCGCTCACGCGCCCTTCTCGCCATCGCCGGAGCGGGCAACGCGCCGCTCGAAGGCTACGACGATCTGACCCGCGCCGCGCTCGAGGGCCTCCAGACCCGCGCTCCCGGCGACACCCGCGAGGTGCGCCTGCGCGCCACGCTCGACTCCGGCCGCCAGGGCGCGGCGCTGATCGAGGCGCTCGACCTCCTGCCCGCGCGCGGCCCCGCCGATCCGGCGGCGTTCCGCGCGGCGCTCCACACCCTGAAGGCCGCCGGCCAGATCGAATCCGCCCGCCGCATCGCGCTCCAGACCCTGCTCCTTCCGGACGGGACCTGACCGGCGATGGACGCGCGGCATTGGACCGCCCGCTATCTTGAGGCGATCCGGGCGGAGCGGGACGCGGCCGACAACACGATCCTCTCCTACGACCGCGATCTGCGCGACTTCGCCGAATTCCTCGCGGGGCGCGCCCGCGACGTCGCGACCGCCGGACGCCCCGAGATCGAGGCCTATCTGCTCGACCAGAGCGATCGCGGCATGGCCGACGCGACCCGCGCCCGCCGCCTCTCGGCCATCCGCCAGCTCTACCGCTTCGCTTTCCTCGAAGGCTGGCGCGAGGACGATCCGGCGGCCCAGATCAAGGGCCCCAGACGCCGCCGCGCCCTGCCCGGCAGCCTGACCGAGGCCCAGGTCGACGCGCTTCTCGACGCCGCCGAAACCGCCGGCGCCAGCCCCGACGACCGCGCCCGCGACACCTGCCTCATGCAGATCCTCTACGCCACGGGCCTGCGCGTTTCCGAACTCGTCTCGCTTCCCGTCGCGGCCGTTCGCGGGGACCCGCGCATGATCCTCGTGCGCGGCAAGGGCGGCCGCGAACGCATGGCGCCGCTCTCCGCTCCCGCCCGCACCGCGCTCGCCGCCTGGCTCGTCATCCGCGACCGCAACGATGACGCCGCGCGCAAGGCCGGCAAACATTCGTCGCCCTTCCTCTTTCCGGCGCGCGGCCGGCGCGGCCACATGACCCGCGAGGGCTTCTTCCTTCTGGTCAAGAAACTCGCCATCACGGCCGGCATCGACCCCGCCGCCGTCTCGCCGCACACCCTGCGCCACGCCTTCGCCACGCATCTTCTGGCCAACGGCGCCGATCTTCGCGTGATCCAGACGCTTCTGGGCCATGCCAGCATTGCCACGACCGAGATATACACCCATGTGCTGGACGTCCGTCTGCGCGAACTCGTCCTGCAACGCCACCCGCTGGCCGAGGATCGCGCGGAGCGGACCGAACTGACGGAAAACGAGGACTGACCGACCGATGGATACCGCGACCGACGCCACCGCCCTGATCACGATCCTGGGGACCGGAGGCGCGATCCTCGTGCTCCTGGTCCTGTCCGGGCTGTTCTCGGGCTCCGAGACCGCGCTGACCACCGCAAAGCGCGGCAAGCTCCACGCCCAGGCCGAGAAGGGCGACAAGGGCGCCGCGCGCGCGCTCCATCTCACCGAGGACAAGGAGCGGCTGATCGGCGCGATCCTGCTCGGCAACAACCTCGTCAACATCCTGGCCACCGCGCTGGCGACCATGCTCTTCACCACGCTGCTGGGCGACGGCGGCGTCGCGGCGGCCACCCTCGTGATGACCGCGCTCGTGCTGATCTTCTCGGAAGTGATGCCCAAAACCTACGCCATCACCAACGCCGAGGGCATGGCCTCGCGCGTCTCGGGCTTCATCAAGGCCGTCGTCTTCATGCTCGCGCCCGTCGTCAACGTCGTGCGCGCCCTCGTCCGCTTCATCCTGCGCCTCGTCGGCGTCGAGACCGACCCGCAGGCCAATTTCCTCGCCGCCCAGGAGGAGATCGCCGGCGCGATCGCGCTCCACCATTACGAGGGCGCGGTGGAGAAGGCCGACCGCGACCGGTTGCTCGGCGCGCTCGATCTCGGTCAACGCCAGGTCGAAGAGGTCATGATGCACCGCCGCGACATCGCGATGATCGACGCCGATCTGTCGCCGGGCGAGATTCTCACCGAGGCGATCAACTCGCCCTACACCCGCATACCGCTCTATCGCGGCGAGCCGGAGAACATCGTCGGCGTGATCCACGCCAAGGACCTCTCGCGCGCCGTGCACCGCTT
The DNA here is from genome assembly GCA_963698685.1 of uncultured Alphaproteobacteria bacterium. Classification (GTDB taxonomy): domain Bacteria; phylum Pseudomonadota; class Alphaproteobacteria; order Rhodobacterales; family Rhodobacteraceae; genus Amaricoccus. The sequence goes on along the minus strand of CAVORV010000016.1, from coordinate 139,293 downwards.
CATGCGCGAGACCGACGCCAGCTTCGACAACCTCGACAGCTTCGACATCATGGACGTCGCGATGACGCCGTATTTCGTCCCCGAGACCACGCCGCTCGACGAGCAGCTGCGCGAGTTCCTGCGCAGGCATTCGCATTTCGCGCTCGTCGTCGACGAATACGGCGCGCTCCAGGGCCTGATCACGCTCGAGGACATCATCGAGGAGATCGTCGGCGACATCTCCGACGAGCACGACACCGAGAAATCGAGCGGAATCGAGATCAAGCCGGACGGTTCCGTCGAGGCGGAGGGCATGGTCACCATCCGCGACATCAACCGCGACTGCGACTGGACCCTCCCCGACGAGGAGGCCAACACCGTCGCGGGTCTCGTGATCCACGAGGCCCAGGCCATCCCCAACGAGGGCCAGGTCTTCAGCTTCCACGGCTTCCGCTTCGAGGTGCTGGAGCGTCAGAACAACCGCATCACCCGCCTGCGCATCCGCAAGCTCTGACGGCCGTACAGACAGGCACACATGTGATGCGCGCGTGCTACGCGGACCCTCGTTCGACCGGCCGGACCTCGACGCGCGCGCCGAACCGGCTCTGACCGACCGAGAACGCGAACGCGTCGAGGGCGGCATGAGGCAGGACGGCCGCCGATTCCGTCAGCGCGTTGAGATCAGGCCAGCCGTCGCGGATCCAGACCGTTCCCGAAGGCATGCGCGGCGTGACCTTCGCCCTCGCCGTGAACGACCCGCGCGCGTTCGACAATTCGATCGCGCCGCCGTCGGCGATCCCTCTCGCCTCGGCGTCGGCGGGAGCCATCCACAGATCGGCGGCATCCTCGCGTGCCGCGAGCGTCGGCAGCGCGCGGCCGTGATCGTAGAAAGAATGAAAATGGGCGAATGTGCGTCCGTGCGCCAGCAGCGAGCCCGTCCGCGCCGTCATCGGAGTCGTCGGCGGTCGGCAAGGGCGAAAGCCCCATCGCGGCGGCGCGGTCCGACCGGAACTCGATCCTGCCGGATGGCGTGGCGAAACGGAGCGTCGGATAGGCGACGTCCGACACGTCCAGCGGCACGCGCCCTCCGTTCGCCCGCAGCGTCTTCCACCGTGGCGTGACCGGTCGCGGGGTGATCGAGGGCCGCGTCCATCGCCGCCTCCTGATCCGGCCAGGGATAGACATCGTCAACGCCGAGCCTCTCCGCGAGACCCTTGTAGATCTCGTATCCGGGCCGCGCCTCTCCCGCCGCCGGCAGAACGCGCTCGCACAGATGGATGTGCGAGTTGGTCGCTTTGCCGCCGATCTCCTCCAGCCAGATCGTCCCGGGCAGAACGACGTCGGCCAATTCGCGGATCGTCTGGTTCGGAAAGATGTCATAGGCGACCACCATCTCGGCGCGGGCGAGCGCCGCCCGCATCCGGTTGGTATCGGGAAACGACGACAGGATGTTCGAGCCGATCAGGACCAGCACCTTGACCGCGCCGGTTTCCAGCGCCTCGATGATCGCCTCCATCTGGTTCGGGACATATCTTCCGGGCAGGCGGCGCTCCGCCGCCGACAGATCGGCGAAGCCCGCGCCGTGACCGCGTCCACCGTGACGCGGACCGATCCCGCCGCCCGGCACCCCGAAACTCCCCGTCAGAGCCGGCAGGCACGAGATCGCGCGCGCCGCCTCCCATGTGTTGCCGCCTTTGTGGAGGGACGACCCGCCGATCACGATCATCGCGCGCCGCGTCGCGGCATAGTCGCGCGCGAGCGCCACGATCCGCTGCGGCCGGCACGCCCGTCCGCGCCTCGGCCCAATCGGGGCTCATCGGCTCCAGATGCCGCCGCAGATCCTCGAACCCGAATGTGTGATGCGCGACGAATTCCCGGTCCCAGGACCCGTCCGTGACGATCACCCGCATCATGGCGAGCGCCAGCGCCGCGTCGGTACCCGGCCTGACCAGGATCACCTCGTCGGCCAGCGCGCAGGCCTCCGTCCTGCGGACATCGATCGCCACGATCCGCGCGCCCCGCCGCTTGGCGATCTCCACGTGCCGCAGCGTGTGGGCCTGGCTGACCGTGTTCGCGCCCCACAGGATCACCAGGTCGGAATGCGCGCCCAGATCCTCCTTGCTGGAAGTCTCGACGGCCCCGGTCAGACCGAGGCCGAACGCCCCCAACCCCCAGCAGACCATCGCCGAGTTCCAGTACTGGCAGCCGTAGAGGTTGGCGAACCGCTCCATCTGGGACCGTTTGAGCCCGAGCGCGTAATCATTGGCGAAGTTTCCATGCCCCTGCCAGAAACCGACAGCCTCGCGCTCGACCTCGCGCATGCGCGCCGCGATCAGGTCGAGCGCGTCGTCCCAGCCGGTCTCCGTGAAGCCCGCCGCGCCGCGCGCCGTACGGACCAGCGGGCGGAGCAACCTGCGGTCGTTGCCGACGATCTCATGCGCCGCCTTGCCGCGCATGCACAGAAACCCGAGGCTGTCAGGATTGCTCTCGTCGCCGCTGATGGAGATCGCCCCGCCGTCCTCCACACTCACCTTCATGCCGCACAGCGTCGGATGACAGTTCATCGGACACATGGTGGTGAATTCGCGGCGGGCCGGCATCACATGCCCGATCCGGCCAGGCGGACGTCAAGCCGCCACGATTTCACCGAAGTCCCCGGACGACGCCCGAGGTCAACCGCGCGCGCGGCCAACCAGCTTCCAGAGCCCCGGCACCACCAGCGCGGCCAGCGCCAGCTTGAGCGCGTCTCCAACCAGGAAGGGCGTCAGCCCCCAGGCCAGGATCGGCGCGTCGAACCCGTAGAGAACCCCCAGCCAGAGCACGCCCGGCACGTAGATCAGCGCCGTTCCGGCCAGCATCGCGGCCGCCATGCCGCCGACGCTCCGGTCCAGCCCGCGCCGCGCCGCAAATCCGAGCGCCAGAACCGCCAGCGCGTAACCGATCAGATATCCGCCCGTCCCGCCCATCATGTAGGTCAGACCGTTCGCCTCGGCCGAGGAGCCCGCGAACACGTCCCAGCCAAGCATCCCGACAAACAGATACGCCATGATCGTCGCCAAACCGAGGCGCGGACCGTACGCCGCTCCGATCGCCAGCACGCCGAACGTGCCCATCGTCACCGGCACCGGCGACGGCCAGACCGGCACCGCGATCTTGGCCAGGATCGCCAGCGCCGCGACGCCGCCCGCGACCAGCGCGGCGCGTTTCACCCAGAGCGCCGTCCCTTCGGCCTCCCAGACGGCTTCGGCGAGGACGCGGTTCGATGCGGCGTGTGACATGCTGAGATCCTGTTCGATACGTTCCGTTCTCTCGTTTCTTGGCGCAATTTCCGGCCCCTGTCCACATCCATGCGGCGCCGCGTCACGCGCCGTCGCCCGACCGCGTGAAGGTCGACACGATCCGGTAATCCTTGCGCGGCCCCCGCACCCGCCAATCCGCCATCCAGCGCGGCCAGGCCCGGAAATCGTACCCGACGCGGTACTGGTCCGGCGCGCATTCATGCCTCGCGCCCGGCATCGGCTCGTCCGCGTAGAACCGGTGAAACAGCCGCCCGTCGGCGAAGCGCACCTCGATCGTCCCCGCCCCGCCGTCCCGCCAGTGATACCGCCGGCTCGCCGCGAAGCCACCCGACCCCTCCATCGTCAGCACGCCCTCTTCGAGATACGCGAGCCCCTCGGCGTCCGGCGTGAACCACGCGCGCCCCTCGAAACGCCCCCCGCGGCCCGCGCGCACGTCCTCGATCACGCGATCCACCCGCCATTCGCCCGCGAAGGCGTCCAACCGCATGCCGCCCTCGCTTGTGCAATTCAGCGCGCAAGTCTATCAGGCCCCCGCCCCTCCTCAACCGCGAAAGGCCGAAGCCCATGATCCCGCGCTATTCCCGCCCCGAGATGGTCGCGATCTGGGCGCCCGAGACCCGCTTCCGCATCTGGTTCGAGATCGAGGCCCATGCCTGCGACGCCCAGGCCGCGCTCGGCGTGATCCCCAAATCCGCGGCCGAAGCCGTCTGGAAGGCCAAGGACGCCGAATTCGACGTCGCCCGCATCGACGAAATCGAGGCGGTCACGAAACACGACGTCATCGCCTTCCTGACCCATCTGGGCGAGTTCATCGGCGACGAGGCCCGCTTCGTCCACCAGGGCATGACCTCGTCGGACATCCTCGACACCTGTCTCAACGTCCAGCTGACGCGCGCCGCCGACATCCTGATCGCCGATCTCGACGCCCTGCTCGCCGCCCTCAAGCGCCGCGCGCTGGAGCACAAGGACACCGTCTGCATCGGCCGCAGCCACGGCATCCACGCCGAGCCCGTCACCTTCGGCCTGAAACTGGCCCAGGCCTATGCCGAGATGGACCGCGGCCGCGCGCGCCTTGTCGCCGCCCGCGACGAGATCGCCACCTGCGCCATCTCCGGCGCCGTCGGAACCTTCGCCAATATCGACCCGAGCGTCGAGGCGCATGTGGCTGAAAAGATGGGTCTTCGCGTCGAACCCGTCTCGACCCAGGTGATCCCCCGCGACCGCCACGCCATGTTCTTCGCCACGCTCGGCGTCATCGCGAGCTCGATGGAGCGCATCGCCACCGAGATCCGCCACCTCCAGCGCACCGAGGTCCTCGAGGTCGAGGAATACTTCTCGCCCGGCCAGAAGGGCTCGTCGGCGATGCCCCACAAGCGCAACCCGGTCCTCACCGAGAACCTCACCGGTCTGGCCCGCATCGTGCGGATGGCCGTCACCCCCGCGCTCGAGAACGTCGTCCTCTGGCACGAGCGCGACATCAGCCATTCCTCCGTCGAGCGCATGATCGGCCCGGACGCCACCGTGACGCTCGATTTCGCGCTCAACCGCCTGACCGGCGTCATCGACAAGCTCGTCGTCTATCCTGACACCATGATCGCGAACATGAACAAGTTCCGCGGTCTGATCCACTCGCAGCGCGTCCTGCTCGCCCTGACTCAAAAGGGCGTCAGCCGCGAGGACTCCTACCGCCTGGTCCAGCGCAACGCGATGAAGGTCTGGGAGCAGGGCGCTGATTTTCTTGAGGAACTCAAAGCGGACCCCGACGTCACCGCCGCCCTGTCCCCGGCCGAGATCGAGACCAATTTCGACCTCGCCTATCACACCAAACACGTCGACACGATCTTCGCGCGGGTGTTCGGCGAGGCCTGATTGGAACGACCGACACACTTCGCTCCGGTCGCGGACGCGCGCGTCCGGGTCCTCATCCTAGGCAGTCTGCCGGGCGCGGAATCCCTCCGCCGCGCCGAATACTACGCCCATCCCGCCAACGCGTTCTGGCGGCTCGCCGGCGCTCTGGCTGGCCGGGATCTAGTCGCTCTGCCCTATAGCGAACGCCTCGCGGCATTGCTCGCCGCCCACATCGGCCTCTGGGACGTGATCGCGCGGGCAGACCGGCGCGGCAGCCTTGACGCCGCGATCCGCGACCCGGAGCACGCCGACCTGGCCGCGCTTGTCGCGACCCTGCCCGACCTGAGGGCCATAGGCTTCAACGGCAAAACAGCGGCGCAGGCCGGGCGAAAACTGCTCGAGACTCGCCCCGGCGGCCCTCTGCTCATCGACCTGCCGTCCTCGAGCCCCGCCTACGCCGCAATGCCGTTCGAGGGAAAACTGGAGCGTTGGTCGGTGCTGAAAGATCACCTCGTCTGACGCGGGATCAGGCCCGGGCGGCCGCCGTGCGCGCGGTGATCGCGCGGGCCACGAGCCAGGCGATCGGCATCCCGGCGACGGCTCCGAGGGCTGCGGCGCCGATGATCCACTGGGCCGTGCCGAGGCCCGCGACGAGAACCACCACGATGAACGTGCCGGCGAGCGAGGTGCCGATGATCGAATAGAGCAACGAGGCCAGGCGGTACATATCGGTGTTCTCCTATGTTTTTTCGCGTTCTGTCCCGCCGCCGCCCGCGACGCCTTGATCTGAATCAGTACGGCTCTAAACTATTCAAACGGTTCACATGAAGGAGACGCCCGATGCGGCGCAGAGACATCCTCATCGGAGTTCTGGCGCTGCCGTTCGCGGCCCCGGCGTTTTCGGCGGCGTCCGCCGCGGATTTCACCTTCCCGTCCATCGACGGCGGCACGATCGACCTCGCGGGCCTGCGCGGCGGACCCGTCCTCGTCGTCAACACGGCATCGCGCTGCGGCTTCACCGATCAGTATGACGGGCTCCAGGCACTGTACGACCGCTACCGGGACCGGGGCCTGACCGTCCTCGGCGTGCCGTCCAACACCTTCCGTCAGGAACTCGCCGACGCGGAATCGGTCAAGGAATTCTGCGAGGTGAACTTCGCCATCGACTTCCCGATGACCGGGCTCCTCGACGTTCGCGGCCCCGCCTCGCACCCGTTCTACCGCTGGGCGGCGTCTCAGGGCGTCGAGCCCGCGTGGAACTTCCACAAGATCCTGCTCGACGGCGAGGGCGCCATCGCCGCGTCGTTCAGCACGCAGGTCAGGCCTTTGTCAGCCCAGGTCACCGGGGCCGTCGAGGCGCTGCTTCCCCGCGCCTGACGCCGGCGCTGTCCGGACACGGCGGCACCGCTCCGAACACCACTTCACGTCGTCCCAATCCCGCGCCCACTTCCGACGCCAAGAGAACGGGCGGCCGCATGCCGCGCAGATCTTGGTCGGAAGATCTCCCTTCCGCCTCAATCCGGCCTCAGCCGTGCTCGTTCATCAGCTGGACCTTGGCTTCGGCCATGACCTCGATGATCTTCGCGCGGATCGTCTTCTCGTCGGCCCGGTCGCCCAGATCGCCCGAGACCTTGCGGTAAACGTCCTCGTGGCCGGGCTCCTCGAAATCCGCTTTCACCACCGACATCGCATAGGTATTGGCCTCGTCGCCGCTCTTGCCCAGCAGACCGGCCGCCCACAGGCCGAGCAGCTTGTTGCCGCGCGCGATCGCCTTGAACTGCATTTCCTCGTCATGGGCGAACTTGTTCTCGAAACCGCGCTTGCGCTCGTCGAAAGTCGTCACGTCGGATCTCCTTGAAGGCCAGTTTTTCCGGGACAGACATAAGCATCCGGACCCGTCGCCGGCAAGGTCGCCGAGGAGAATGCTTGCTCCTTTTTGGCGCAGGGTATAGAGACCGCGACATTGCGGCAGGCGTGTTTTCGCGCGCTTTTCCCGCGTTTTTCCGGAGACAGGCATGGCCCGACGCAGGCTGGTATACGAGGGCAAGGCGAAGATCCTCTACGAGGGTCCCGAACCCGAGACGCTGATCCAGTATTTCAAGGACGACGCCACCGCCTTCAACGCCGAGAAAAAGGCCACGATCGAGGGCAAGGGCGTCCTGAACAACCGGCTCTCGGAGCATTTCATGACCGGGTTGAACGCGATCGGCGTGCCGACGCATTTCATCCGCCGCCTGAACATGCGCGAACAGCTGATCCGCATGGTCGAGATGATCCCGATCGAGATCGTGGTGCGCAACTATGCCGCGGGCTCGCTCTCCAAACGCCTCGGCATCCCCGAAGGCCAGCAACTGCCGCGCCCGATCATCGAATTCTATTACAAGGACGACGCGCTCGGCGATCCGCTCGTGACCGAGGAGCACGTCGTCGCCTTCAACTGGGCGAGCCAGCAGGACATCGACGACATGATCGCGCTGGCCCTGCGCGTGAACGACTTCCTCTCGGGCATGTTCCTCGGCGTCGGCATCCGTCTGGCCGATTTCAAGATCGAGGTCGGCCGCGTCTATGACGGCGATTTCCAGCGCCTGATCCTCGCCGACGAGATCTCGCCCGACAGCTGCCGCCTCTGGGACATCGAGACCGGCCGCAAGCTCGACAAGGACGTGTTCCGCCACGATCTCGGCGATCTCGCCGACGCCTATACCGAGGTGGCCCGTCGTCTGGGCGTCATGCCGCGCACCAACGGCCGCGCGACCGGCCCCAAGCTGGTCAACTGATGCGCGCCCGCGTCCATGTCACGCTCAAACCCGGCGTGCTCGACCCGCAGGGCGCGGCCGTCCTGCACGCGCTCGGCTCGCTCGGTTTCGACGACGTCGGCGGCGTTCGGGTCGGCAAGGTGATCGAGCTCGAGCTCTCCGACACCGATCCCGAGGCCGCCCGCGCGCGCGTCGACGCCATGTGCCGCGCGCTCCTCGCCAACACCGTGATCGAGAATTACGACGTGGAGATCGCGTGACCTTGCGGGCCGGCGTCATCGTCTTTCCAGGCTCGAACTGCGACCGGGACATGGCCGTGGCCCTGCGCGCCGCCGGCGCCGACGTCACGATGGTCTGGCACAAGGACGCCTCCCTCCCCGCGGGCCTCGATCTCGTCGCCGTGCCAGGCGGATTCTCCTTCGGCGACTACCTGCGCTGCGGCGCGATCGCGGCCCGCGCGCCGATCCTGCGCGCGGTGGTCGATTTCGCCCGCGCCGGCGGCCACGTGCTGGGCGTCTGCAACGGATTCCAGGTCCTGATCGAAGCGGGCCTCCTGCCCGGCGCGCTCATGCGCAACGCCCGCCTCAAATTCATCTGCGCGCCGGTGGAGCTGGAAATCGCCACGACCGCCAGCCCTTTCACCCGCGACTACGCCCCCGCCGAGACCATCACCCTTCCCGTCGCCCACCATGACGGCAACTATTACGCCGACGCGGACACCCTCGCCGCGCTCGAAGGCGAGGACCGCGTGGCCTTCCGCTACGTCCAGGACATCAACGGATCGATGAATTCCATCGCCGGCATCCTCTCGCCCAACCGCCGGGTCCTTGGCATGATGCCCCATCCGGAACGCGCCGTGGACGCGGTCCATGGCGGCACCGGCGGCAAGCGGCTTTTCGCCGGAATCGCCGCCGCACTCGAAAACGCGACCGTCCAAGGCGCTTGAGCGCGCCCGGCGCGGCGCGTAAGTTGCCGTCCCATGACGGAAAACACGTCACCTCAGGCCGCGCGCATGACGTCCCGTTTCTGGCGAGGGGTCGGCGATCGCCGCCGTCATTCTCGCCACTCTGGCCGCGATCCTCGCGAGTCAGGTCTACCTCACGCGAAGCTTCAGCGCCGCCCAGCTGCCGGACGCCCGCCTGCGCGCCACCCTCTACGCCGGCAGCATCCAGGGCGCGATGCAGCGGCATCAGGTCGTCCCGCTTCTGCTGGCGCGCGACCCGTTCCTGACGCTGGCGCTCGGCGCGGGCCGATCGATCAACGTCGAGGAGCGGCTGGAGACGTTCCGGACCGATACCGGCGCCGGGTCGATCTTCCTCATCGATTCAGAGGGCAAGGTCACCGCCTCCAGCGGCGACATCCGACCCGGCTCCTATGAGGGCGACAAGCCGTATTTCACCCAGGCCATCGGCGACGACGGCACGGTCCTGTCCATCGTCGACCTCCCCGACGGCAACCGCACCTTCCACTATTCGCGCAAGGTCGAGGTCGAGGGCGAGTTCCTCGGCGTCATCGTCGTCACGGTCGACCTGAGCCTGTTCGAGGAAGGCTGGCGCCGCTCGCGCGTCCGGGTCGCCGTCAGCAACTCCGAGGACGAGATCCTGCTCGCCTCCGAACCGTCCTGGCGCGGCTCGGCGCTTCCGCAGGTGCTGGCGCCAGCCCCTGACCCCTCCCCGGTGGAGCGCGTCCTGCGCGCGGCCCGCGACCGGGTCGAAGCGGCCCCCTTCGTCTACATCGACGGGTCGCCCTATCTCAGCGCCGAGGTGCCGGTCGGTTTCCGCAACTGGAAGCTCTCGTTCTTCGCCACCATCGAGGACGTGCGCGCCCGGGTGAATTCCATCCTCGCTCTGATGATCATGTCGCTCGCGCTCCTGACCGCGGGCGCGTTCTACATCCTCTCGCGACGCACCCGCGCGGAGAGCCGCCGGATCCAGACGGAATCGCGCGAACTGCGCCTGCTGAACCGCCGCCTCTCCGCCGAGATCGCCACCCGCCAGAAAATCGAACGCAACCTGAAAGACGCCGAGCAAAGCCTTGAACAGGCATCGAAACTCGCCGCCTTGGGTCAGATGTCCGCCGCCGTCAGCCACGAGCTGAACCAGCCGCTCGCCGCGATGAAAACCTATCTCGCCGGCGCGCGCCTTCTGGTCCAGCGAAAACGCCCGGAGGAGGCGCTGACCTCGTTCCAGCGCATCGACGACCTGATCGGGCGGATGGGCGGCATCACCCGCCAGCTGAAATCATATGCCCGCAAAGGCGACGTCGATCTGGAACGCGTCGATCTGCGCGACAGCGTGCGCGCCGCGCTCGCCATGATGGCCCCGCAGCTCGGCAAGATGAAGGTCGACATCGCCACGACCCTCCCGTCCGAGCCGGTCATCGTCGAGGCCGATCCGCTCCGGATCGAACAGATCCTCGTGAACCTGCTCCGGAACGGGCTTGACGCCGTCAAGGCGGTGGACGACCCGAGGATCAAGATCCTCCTCGCCCAGGGCGACATGATTCTCCTGTCGGTCGAGGACAACGGTCCCGGCCTCCGGGACACCGGCAAACTGTTCGAGCCGTTCTACACGACCAAGAAACCCGGCGAAGGGCTGGGACTGGGCCTCGCGATCTCGGCAGGCTTCGCCGCCGAGATGGGGGGCCGCCTCTTGGCCCGCAACGCGCCGGAAGGCGGCGCCGTCTTCGAACTCATCCTGCCCGTCAGGGGCGAAACACTGCAGGCTGCGGAGTGAAACGCAATGGCTGACAATCCGACTGTCGCGATCATCGACGACGAGGCCGACATGCGGGCCTCGGTCTCGCAATGGCTGAAACTGAGCGACCTCGATCCGGTCTGCTTCGAGGCGGCCGAACCGGCGCTCAGACTGCTGAGCTCCGATTTTCCCGGCGTCGTCGTGAGCGACATCCGCATGCCGGGCATGGACGGCATGGCGCTCCTGCGCAAACTCCAATCCGTCGATCCCGGCATGCCCGTGATCCTGATGACCGGGCACGGCGACGTGCCGATGGCGGTCGAGGCGATGCGCATCGGCGCCTTCGATTTCGTCGAGAAACCCTTCGATCCGGAGATTCTCGCCGAGCTGTGCCACAAGGCGCTCGCCGCGCGGCTCCGCACGCTCGAATCCCGCGCGCTGCGCCGCGAGCTGTCCGACGGCACGGTCCTGCTCAAGCGGTTCATGGGCAACAGCCCCGCCGTCGAGGCCCTGCGCGAGACGATCCTCGACGTCTCCCAGGCCGACGGCCACGTCCTGATCCATGGCGAGACCGGCACCGGCAAGAGCCTGATCGCCAAGGCGCTCCACGCCTGCGGGCCGCGCGCGGGCAAACCGCTCGTGACCTTCAACTGCGCCTCCGCCAGCCACGAGCGCTTCGAGCAGGCGCTCTTCGGCGGACCGGACTGGACCGAGAAGCCGCTCTTTCTCCAGGCCGAGGGCGGCACGCTCTGCCTTGAGAGCGTCGACGCCCTCTCGCCCCCCTCGCAGGCCCGCCTGCTCGAGGAGATCAACAAGACCGACCCGACCGGCGCGACCGACGCCGAACACAACGTCCGCATCATCGCGATCTCCAGCCGGCTTGGCGCGTCCGCGCCCGCGCCCGACATCATGCGCGAGGACCTCTATTTCCGCCTCGCCGGTCTCGTCGTCGAGGCGCCGGCGCTGCGCGCGCGCGGCGAGGACGCGCTCACGCTCTTCAAGCATTTCACCAACGAATTCGCCGAGGAATACGGCTGCGAGACGCCCGCGCTCAACGCCAACGACGCGGCAAATCTCGTCGCCGCGCCGTGGCCCGGCAACATCCGCCAGCTCATCAACCTGGCCGAACGCGCCGTGCTCCAGTCACGCCGGGGCGACAACAACATATCCGCGCTGCTGATCGACGACGGCTTCGAGGCGCCGGTGATCTCCCTCGACGCGGAACGTCCGCTCAAAGACCATGTCGACACCTTCGAGAAGATGCTGATCGACCATTCGCTCCGCCGCAACCAGGGCTCCGTCTCCGCCGTGATGGCCGAACTCGCCCTGCCGCGCCGGACCCTGAACGAGAAGATGGCGAAATACGGGCTCGTCCGTCAGGACTACCTGGCCGCCTCCTGACCTCGCCGGAGCCGCCGCGCCACGCGGCGGCTCCGCCAGACCGCTCCGATCCGAGACGGCGTCACCGACGGCCGTGCGGACGATCGGCCCCTCAGAGTTCCTTCAAGAAATAATGCAGGTGCGGACGCAGCATGGGCTGGTCTCTGTAGCTCGTCGTTTCCATGGGCTCATCCAATTCAACGAAACCGAGCTTCGGATAGAGGTATCGCATCTCGACATTCGGCGTCAGCGAATCCGCCACGAGACGCTTCAATCCCATGCGTCGCGCGGCATTTTCCCGAGCCTCGATCAACGCTCTTCCGATCCCGTTTCCCCGCGCGTCTTCGGTGACGAAGTCCCTTTTCAATTCGCCCGTGTGCGGATCGAGGCGTTTCATCATACCGCATCCGACGATTTCTCCGGTGCGTCTTCGCGCGACGGCCAGGCAGCCCTTCGGAGGCAGATAGTCGCCCGAATGGGCCCGGAACTCCGCAAGTGCGCTCCGCGGCGCGGCAGGATCGATATCCAAGCCCATGTCCCGCATGCGTCGGACGGCGAGTTCGTAGAATTGCGACAAGATGCCGTCGAGTTCGTCTCCGGGCGGCACACGCTCGCAAAACTCGATTTCGATGTTTTTCATTTAAAGACCTCAATTATCGCCGTTTTAGTCCTGGATTTGGCACCGTCCTGTGATTTCCAGTTCTGATCCAAGATGCGCCGTCCAACAAGCGCGTCATGTGCACGCGTCGCGAGTCTCACCTCCGAGGTCTACGGCCGGACCGCGACAGCAAGTCATGAACCTCCCCCGCGGCAACGTAAGCCGAACGATCACCGGCCCGCCCGTGGTCGACCGGCGGCTCCGACGTCGCGAAGACGCGCTCCGCAACGGGTGTGACAAGGGTTAAGGCCGCACTAACGCGATTCAGAAATCGACATTGCATCCAATTACTTACCGAAAACGACACGCGTGTCGTTTTCCGCGAGATCACGCCTTCAGCCCCGCCAGCGCCCCCGCCAGATCGCCATACCCCGTGAAGCGCCGCTCAAACCGGAGGCCCAGCCGCGCAGCGCACTTCTCCGCCTCCGCGTCCAGTCCCTCATCCTCGATCTGCGCCAGATAGACCAGCGTCTCGTAATTCCCGAACAGCATGTCGCGAAGCTCCGGATGCCGGTCGAGCCCCATCGGCTTCCAGACGAACGCGTCGAACTGCCGGACCAGAAAATCCGTCAGGAAGAAACATCGCATTTCCGCATCGCCCCGCGCCGCGAAGGCTTCATTCCCGTCGAAAAAGCTGTAGCAATGCGGCCCCGCGATCATCTCGACACCGAGCGCCGCGCACCGCGCCTGCAGAAGCCCGCCCGTCCCGCAATCGGCATAGGCCACAAAGATGCGACCGTACCGCTCCCGCGCATCGACGACCGCAGCCTCCACCGCGTCCGGGATCCGGTCAGGCCACAGATGCAGGTTCGCCGGCAGACACGTCAGGTCCAGATGGTCCCAACCGTTGAGATCCCGCAGCGCGAGGATCTCCCGCGCCAACGCCCCGCAGGCGATGATCAGAACCCGCCCCTCCGGCGCGTCCGGAGCGGGCAGCCCCGTCTCCGTCAACGCGCTGTCGGGCGGAAGGGTCACGCGTTCGCGGCCAGCTGGTTGTGCTTGCGCGCCATGAATTCCTTGGCCGTCTCCACCGCCACGGCCGCGTCCCGGCAATAGGCGTCCGCCCCGATCGCCCGGCCGAACTCCTCGTTCAGCGGCGCCCCGCCCACCAGCACGATGTAATCGTCGCGGGTGCCCTTCTCCTTGAGCGTGTCGATCACGACCTTCATGTACGGCATCGTCGTGGTCAGCAGCGCCGACATGCCGAGGATGTCCGCCTTCTCGCGCTCCAGCGTGTCGATGTAGTTCTCGGCCGGGTTGTTGATCCCGAGATCGACCACCTCGAACCCCGCGCCCTCCATCATCATCGACACAAGGTTCTTGCCGATGTCGTGGATGTCGCCCTTGACCGTGCCGATCACCATCTTGCCCAGGCGCGGCGCGCCGGTCTCGATCAGCAGCGGCTTGAGGATCGCCATCCCCGCCTTCATCGCGTTGGCGGCCAGCAGCACCTCCGGCACGAACAGGATCCCGTCGCGGAAGTCGATGCCCACGATCCGCATCCCCTCGACCAGCGCCTTGGTCAGGATGTCGTAGGGCGTCCAGCCGCGCTCCAGAAAAATGTTCACCGCCTCGACGATCTCGTCCTTGAGGCCGTCATAGAGGTCGTCATGGACCTGAAGGACCAATTCCTCGTCCGACAGATCGCTCAGGATCAGGTCTTCTTCGTCAGCCATCGTCAAAAATCCCCGGTCCGGAGGGCGGATGTCGCACCCGGCGTGACTTAGCGGCCTCGCATGGAACCGGCAAGGGCACGGCGCGGGAAACGACCGATGACACGCCGGGACCGACCCAGGCGCGACGCGGCGCGCGACCAGGCGTGGCGCTGGCATATGTTCCGCTTATGTTCTATCTTTCCGGGATGGAGAATCGCGAATCGCATCACTTGCCCGGCGGGACGCGTCGCGGTCGCGGCGCCGCCAGCAACGCCTCCGGACGTTTCGAGACGCACAAGCGATCGTCCGTCGATGACGGCTGGGAGACCGGGCCCTCAGCCCCCCTGCGCACCGAGGTCACGATGGAGGCCGCGCGGAGCATCATCACCCGCAACGCCTCCCCCGACGTGCCCTTCGACCGGTCGATCAACCCGTATCGCGGCTGCGAGCATGGGTGCGTCTATTGCTTCGCCCGACCGACGCACGCGTTCCTCGGACTGTCTCCCGGCCTCGACTTCGAGACGCGCCTCTTCGCAAAACCGAACGCCGCGCATCTCCTGCGCGCCGAACTCGCGCGGCCGCGCTACGCGCCCGCCACGATCGCGATCGGCACGAACACGGACCCGTATCAGCCCATCGAGAAACGCCTGCGCGTGATGCGGTCGGTCCTCGAGGTTCTGAGCGAGGCCCGCCACCCCGTCGGCATCGTCACAAAAGGCGCGCTCGTCACCCGCGACCTCGACATCCTGGGTTCGATGGGTCGTGCCGGCCTCGCCCATGTCGGCGTCTCGCTCACCACGCTCGATCCGGCGCTGACCCGCGCGATGGAGCCGCGCGCGGCCTCGCCCGGTCGCCGCCTCGCCGCGATCCGCGCCCTGTCCGATGCGGGATGTCCGGTCCGGGTGATGGTGGCGCCTGTCATCCCGGGGCTCACCGATCATGAGATCGAGCCCATACTGGCGGCCGCGAAAGACGCCGGCGCGTCCGCCGCAAGCTGGGTGGCTCTCCGCCTTCCGCTCGAAGTGGCCGGCCTCTTCCACGACTGGCTCGCCGAGGCAAGGCCCGACCGCGCGAAGCGCGTCATGGGCCGCGTGCGCGAACTCCATGGCGGCCGCGACTACGACCCCGCCTGGGGCAAGCGGATGCGGGGCGAGGGCGTTCACGCCGACCTCATCGCCCGGCGCTTCGATCTCGCGAAAAAACGCCTCGGTCTCGACGCGCCGATGACGCCACTCCGCACGGACCTGTTCCGCAGACCGGGCGCGGGCCCGGAGCAGCTCTCGCTGTTCTGAGTCTCACTCCATCGCGAGGATCTGCGCGCGCACCACCGGATAGATCTCCCGCTCCCAGCGCTTGCCGCTGAACACGCCGTAATGACCGACATTGGCCTGCAGATGGTGGCGCTTGAGATGCGGGCGCAGCGACCGGCACAGGTCATGCGCCGAGGCGGTCTGCCCCAGCGAGCAGATGTCGTCCCGACCGCCCTCCACCGTCAATATCGCGGTGTGACGGATCGCGGACGGATCGACGACGCGGCCGCGATATTCGTAGCGGCCCTCGGCCAGTTCGGCGTTCTGGAACACGCGGTCGATCGTCTCGATGTAGAACTCTTCGGTCAGGTCGAGCACAGCGAAATACTCGTCATAGAAATCGGTGATCCGTTTGGCCTCTTCCGTCTCGCCCTTCGCCAGATGCTGGTAGAGCCGCCGGTGCGCCGCGCGGTGCCGGTCCGCGTTCATGGAAACGAAGGCCGTGAGCTGGACGAAGCCGGGATAGACCCGCCGTCCGGCCCCCGCGAACCGGCGCGGCACGCGCCCGATGACGTTGCTCTTGAACCAGGTCAACGGCTTGGAGGTCGCGAGCTCGTTGACCGCCGTCGGGCTCTCGCGCGTGTCGATCGGTCCCGCCATCAACGTCATCGAAAGCGGGGTGGCCGGATTGCGGTCCTCGGACATCACCGCGACGGCGGCGAGGACCTGGACGCAGGGCTGGCAGACCGCGAGCACATGCGCGCCGGGACCGATCTCCTCGATGAAGCGGATCAGATAGTCCAGATGCTCGTCCATGCCGAATCGGCCCGCCTCGGCCGGCACGTCGCGCGCGTTGGCCCAGTCGGTCACGTAGACGTCGTGGTCCGCCAGAAGCGTCCGGATCGTCCCGCGCAGCAGCGTCGCGAAGTGCCCCGACAGAGGCGCGACGACCAGCACCTTCGGTTGCGGCGTGTCCACGTCCTTGGCGAATTGCAGCAGCCGCCCGAACGGCATGTCGAGCGTCACCTCCTCGGTGACGCCAAGCTCGCGGTTCCCGACCCGGACGGGCCCGATCCGGAAGTCCGGCCGGGTATGACTCAGCCCGAACCGCGAGATCAGCTCCATCGCCGCCGACCCCTGTCGACGCAGCGCGGCGCTCCGGCCGAAAACGTCGAACCCTCCCCAGCTGGCGGCGCGCGCCAGCCGGCGGATCGGGTCCATCAGATCGTCTTGGAACTGGTACGTCTCATACAGCATTCGCGTCCCCGTCGCAGATCCGTCATCTCGTCCGAAATTGTTAGTGCAATTCGTGCTGCGGTGCGAGAAGTTTGTTTGCAGCGCACACGATTCGGTGGAACTATCTTTCGCGATGACACGCACGACGCTCACGATCTCCTCGAAGAACTACTCCTCGTGGTCGCTTCGCGGCTGGCTGCTCTGCCGCATGGCGGGCCTGGAATTCACTGAAAAGCCTGTAGATCTCGACGATCCGACGGCTCGGCAGGAGCTCCTGCTGCTGGCTCCGTCCGTCCGCGTGCCGCGTCTCAGCCATGACGGCGTCGAGGTCTGGGACACGCTCGCGATCGCGGAATATCTGCATGAGATCCGCCCCGAGGCGGGCCTGCTTCCGAAGGACAGGGTGGCGCGCTCGCATTGCCGGTCGATCTCCGGAGAGATCCATTCCGGCTTTTACAACCTGCGCTCCGCGCTCCCGATGAACCTCAAGGCGCGGCACGCGGCCTTCAAGGTTTTCTCCGGCGCCCGGCCCGACATCGCGCGGGTGCGCGAGATCTGGACCGAGTGCCTTGAGGAGTCCGGCGGCCCGTTCCTCTTCGGGACGCCGACCATGGCGGACGCGATGTTCGCGCCGGTCTGCACGCGGTTCCGCACCTATTCAATAGCGCTCGACCCGCTTCTCACGGCCTATTGCGAGACGATCTTCGACTGGGCGCCGATGCGGGAATGGACCGACGCGGCACTGGCCGAACCCGACGAGATCATCGAGCTCGAAGTCGAGTTCTAGGGCGCTTTCAGACCGGTTCGAACTGCCGGACGGGTCGGTAAACGCGACGCCGCGGGACATGCTCGCGTCCTGAAAAGGCCTAACCCCGCCGGCGCCGTCGTGGCTCGCGCGACGGCGCCTCGCCGGTCAGCCCGTCCGAAGCCGAAGACAGCCCGCCCAACCTTGCGGTGATCGTGTCGATGTCCGGCGCAGGCCCCCTAGGGCGCGTTTCCAGCGCAGCCCGCATCGCCTTGAGATGCTCCGGCATGGTCCCGCAGCAGCCGCCGATGATCTTCGCCCCGCAATCTCGGGCCATGACGGCGTAATCGGCCATCAGATCCGGCGTTCCGTCGTAGTGGATGTGACCTTCCACGAATTTGGGAATGCCGGCGTTCCCCTTGGCGATCAGCGGCAGCGCCGGTCCCGCATCCGCGAAACCCTGCACCGTGCGAAGAAGATCGGATGCTCCGACGCCGCAATTCGCCCCGAACGCGAGCGGCCTGTGCGCGAAACCCTCGACCAGGCGCACCATCCCCGCCGAGGTCAGACCCATCATCGTCCGCCCCGCCGTATCGAAACTCATCGTGCAGCACCAGGGCGCGCCGGTGCGCGCGATCCCGAGCGCCGCGGCCTCGAGCTCCTCCGGCGCCGAGATCGTCTCGACCCAGAGCACGTCGGCCCCGCCGGCCAGAAGACCCCGCGCCTGCTCCTCGAACATGTCGGCCGCCGCCTCGATCGTCAGCGGCCCGAGCGGCGCCATGATCTCGCCCGTCGGTCCCATCGAGCCCGCGACCACCACCGGCCGCCCCGCCGCATCCGCCGCCTCGCGGCCGATGATCGCCGCGAGCCGGTTCAGCTCGAACACCCTGTCCTGCGCGTCGTGCAGCTTGAGACGGCTTGCGTTGCCGCCGAAACTGTTGGTCAGGAACAGGTCGCTGCCGCCCCCGATCGCGCCGTCATAGAGCGCGCGGATCTTTTCGGGCGCGGCCTCGTTCCAGAGCTCCGGCGCCTCGCCCGCTTCCAGTCCCATGTTGAACAGGTTCGTCCCGGTGGCGCCGTCCGCGAGGATCCAGTCGCGCGTCTCAAGCAGGCTCTCCAGACTTGTCGCCATCGTCGTAAGTCTCCCTGGCCGTCAGGCCTTCTGCAAACTCGTGCGCGCGATCGCCTGGATGCGCTGCACCATCGCGCGAACACCGTTGGACCGCTGCGACGAAAGATGCTGGTCAAGCCCCAGACGCCCCAATTCGCGCGGCGCGTCCACCTCGAGAACCGCGCCGGGGCGCAGACCCGCATAAAGCGAATGCAGCACCGCGATCAGCCCCCGCACGATCATCGCGTCCGAATCCCCGTCGAACTGGAATTCCGCGTCCGCACCCTCGCCGTCCAGACGCGGCGCGATCCAGACCTGGCTCGCGCAGCCCTCGACCTTGGTCGCGGGCGACCGCAGCGCGTCATCCAGAGGCGGCATCGCCTTGCCCAGATCGATCACATAGCGATAGCGGTCCTCCCACTCGTCGAGAAGCTCGAAATCCTCCACGATCCGTTCGAAATTCTCGGTCGCCAAATGCCCCGTCCGTATCCTGCCACGCTCGCAGCCGACATAGGCGCTCGCGTCCCGCGCGTCCAGTCCGTCCGGCCGGCCCGCCGCTCTCCCCTTCCCAAGCGCCGCGCCAGCCGCTATCGAGAGGGCCGGTTGACGACGGGGGCGCACATGCGACGCGGGTTTGCAGGCTTGGCGGGACTGCTCGTCCTCGCCGGATGTGGTGGAGGCGTCCCGGAATTTCTCGGCCGCGAGGGCTCGGGCGCCGCGACCTACGAACTCGGCGCCGACGGCGAGATCATCGAGCCCGTCCCGTTGCCTCTGGCCGAAGCCCGCCTCGATCCGGCCGCGACGGGCTACGTCCTGGTCGCGCGCGGCGTCGCGCCGACCCAGGGGTTCCACACCGCCGCTCTCGCGCCGGTCGATGACGGGCGGCCCGACGCTGCCGGGATCGTCACGTTCCGCTTCATCGCGCTGCCCCCGGGCGTGCCGGAAGCGGTCGGCCCCGACCGGACCCGCGGCCTGCAGGCGGCGGCCTACATCCCGACGCGCGCGCTCCGGGACATGCGCGGCGTCCGCGTCACCGGCGCCAACACGAGCCGGACCCTCACCTTCCGCTGACGCCCGTCACCTCTTCCGCCGACGCGTCACGCCTTGGCGCGTCGCAGCATCCCGTAAAGGTCACGCGGATCGTCTGGATCGGCGATGATGTCGAGCTGCTGGCACTCTCCCGCATCGGCCAGACGGTCACGCACATAGCGCAGCGCCGAGAAATCCTCGGTCGCGAAGCCGACCCCGTCGAACAGCGTGATCTGTCCCGCTCCGACCCGGCCGGGCGCGCTCCCGTCGACCACCCGCCAGAATTCCGTGACCGGAAAATCCTCCGGCATCTGCTGGATCTCGCCCTCGATCCGGGTCTGCGGCGCGTATTCGACGAACACGGACGACCGCGTCAGGATGTCAGGGTGCAGCTCGGTCTTGCCCGGACAATCGCCGCCGATCGCGTTGATGTGCACGCCCGCCCCGACCATGTTGTCCGTCAGGATCGTCGCGTACTGCTTGTCGGCCGTGCAGGTCGTGATGATCTCCGCGCCCACCATCGCCTCCTCGGGAGACCCGCAGGCGGTGAGCGCGATGCCGGACCCTTCGAGATTGCGCATCGCTTTGCGCGTCGCCGCCGGATCGACATCGAAAAGGCGCACGCGGTCGATCCCGCAGACCGCCTTCATCGCCAGCGCTTGGAATTCGGACTGCGCGCCGTTCCCGATCATCGCCATCGTCCGCGCGCCCCTCGGCGCCAGATGCTTCGCGACCATCGCGGAGGTCGCCGCCGTCCGCAGCGCGGTCAGGATCGTCATCTCGCTGAGCAGAACCGGATAGCCCGTATCCACCCGCGCCAGAACGCCGAACGCGGTGACGGTCTGCCGGCCGCTCCGCGTGTTCTTCGGATGACCGTTGACGTATTTGAAGCCGTAGACCTCGCCGTCCGAGGTCGGCATCAGCTCGATCACGCCCTCCGCCGAATGCGACGCGACGCGCGGCGTCTTGTCGAACCGCTCCCAGCGCCTGAAATCCGCCTCGATGTATTCGGCGAGATCCCGCAGCATCGGCTCGACGCCGATCCGGTGCACGAGCCGCATCATGTTCTCGACGCTGACGAACGGCACGAAAGCCAGTTCCGACGGCTTCGGACCGCTCATGGCGCGTCTCCGAACTCGCCGGCATGCGCCTGATACGACTGAGTCGGACGGTCGAACACCCTCCGCCCGAGAAGCGAGGCGGTCAGATCGACCATCAGCGAGGCGGTGCGCCCGCGCTCGTCGAGGAACGGGTTGAGTTCCACCAGATCAAGTGACGAGACCAGCCCGCTGTCGCCGAGGATCTCCATCACCAGATGCGCCTCGCGAAACGTCGCCCCGCCCGGAACTGTCGTACCGACGGCCGGCGCGATGGACGGATCGAGAAAATCGACGTCCAGCGAGACATGCAACAGACCGTTCGCGGCTGCCACCCGTCCCAGAAAATCCGACAGCGGCCGGCCGATGCCGCGCTCGTCGATCGCGCGCATGTCGACCGCGCTCATGTCGCCGTCGTTCAGCATCGCCTTTTCGGCGGCGTCCACCGACCGTAGTCCGATCAGACAGATGTTTCCGGCCGGCACCGGCCTGGGCATCGGCGCGAACGCGTCAAAACCTCCGAAACCGGCGATGTACGCCAGCGGCGTGCCGTGCAGGTTCCCCGAACCGGTCGTCAACGGCGTGTGCAGGTCCGTATGCGCGTCCAGCCACAGCACGAACAGCGGCCGTCCCAGCGTTTCGGCATGAGCCGCCATGCCGGCGACCGACCCCAACGACAGCGCGTGGTCGCCGCCCAGGAAGATCGGAAAACCCCGCCCGGCGGCGGCCAGTCCCGCCCCGGCCAAAGCCTCCTGCCACGCCACCGTCGCGGACAGCGAATGCACCAGCGGATTTGAACATCCGACGTCGCGCGCGGCGGCGGGAACGACGTTTCCGATATCCGAAACCTCATGCCCGAGCGCGACCAACGTCTCCGCAAGTTCGGCCGTGCGATAGGCGTCTGGGCCCATCATGCAGCCCCTGCGACGCTTGCCGCTGTCCACCGGGGCTCCGATCAGAACACAGTGCCTTTGATCCATCTCATGCCTCCGGCCAATTCCCTTCAGAGCGGCACCACCTGCACCGCCCCGTCCTTTGACGACAGCGCGATCTCGCCCGCCTTCAGGCGCAGAGCGTCCGCGCCGAACACCTCGCGCCGCCAGCCGGTCAACGCGGGCACATCCGCCGTCGCACCGCCCGCGATCAGGTCCAGATCGGCGCTCGACGCGATCAGCCGCTGCGCCACGCCCTCGGCATCCGCCCGCGCCTTGAGCAGCACGCGCAACAGATCGGACAGCGCCTCGCCGCCCGGTTTGCGCGCTGGCGGCTCCACCGGCTTGGGAATGTCGCCCGGCGGCATGTGCTCGGCCGCCGCGATCGCCTCGAGGATCCCCTCGGCCACGTCGCCCCGCCGCGCCTCGCGCAGCAGCAGCCGCGACTTGCCCAGATCCTCGGCGTTCCTCGGCCGGTTCGCGGCCAGTTCCAGCAGCGCGTCGTCCTTCAGGATGCGGCTGCGCGGCACGTTTCGCGTCTGGGCCGCGATCTCACGGAACCGCGCGAGCTCCTTGGCCGCCGCCAGAAACCTCGGCGCGGTCGAGCGCGCCTTGAGCCGACGCCACGCCTCCGCCGGATCGGCGCGGTAGGTCTCGGGATCGGTCAGGACGCTCAGCTCCTCCGCGACCCAGGCCGCCCGGCCGCTCTCCTCCAGCCGCGCCGAGAGCACCTCGTAGACCTTGCGCAGATGCGTCACGTCCGCCAGCGCGTAGGTCATCTGCGCGGCGCTCAACGGCCTGCGGCTCCAATCGGTGAACCGCGACGATTTATCGATCTTCGCCTTCGCGATCTGCCGGGCCAACGCCTCGTATCCCACCTGGTCGCCGTATCCGCAGACCATCGCCGCCACCTGGGTGTCAAAGAACGGCTCGGGCAGAACGCCCGCCTCGACCTGGAAGATCTCCAGATCCTGCCGCGCCGCGTGGAAAACCTTCACGACCTTCGGATTGCGGAACAGCCCGTAAAGCGGCTCAAGCGACAGACCGTCTGCCAGCGTGTCGACCAGAACCCCGGTCGCATCGTCCGCCCCCGGCATCGCCAGCTGCACCAGGCAAAGCTGCGCGTAGTACGTCCGTTCGCGCAGAAACTCCGTGTCGACCGTCACATAGGGCGCGTCCGCGCAGGCGTCGCAGAAACGGGCGAGGTCGTCCGTCTTGGTGATCAGGTTCAAATCGCCGCTCCAAAACTTTGGAAACCGGTGGCCGCAGGCCGCCGAAAACGTTGGCGAAACAGGACGCTGCGCCATCCGACGCCTGTCGCACATCCCGTCCCGCGCGACAAGACCGCCCCGTCTAGCGCTGCGCCAGCGCCGCGAGCGCCACCACCGCCAGCATCGAGGCCGCCATGACGATATTGATCGCGAACTGCGTCTTGGGCGGCAAATGCAGCCGGCGCAGCGTCACCCCAGCGGCCAGCCACAGGAAATGGATCGGGATCCAGACCGCGTTGACGATCAGGAGCTTCACCGCGATCTCGGCTCCGGCACTCCCCGGCCAGAACGCGAACCCCGTGAACAGGGTCGTGTTGACCGCATAGGCTTTCGGATTGATCGCCTGCAGCATGATCCCGCCCCGCACCCCCGGCGGCGCCGGCCGCTCGATGAACGCGATCCGCGACCCCGCAAACGCGATCCTCGACGCCAGCCAGACGAGATACGCCGCCGACGCCCAGAGTAGCGCCGTGCGCACCGGCGGATGCGACAGCACCAGCGCGGCCAACCCCGTCACCACCGCAAGCGCCACGAGGTTCGTCCCGATGAACAGCCCCAGGATGTACCGCGTCCCCGCCCCGCGCCCGAACGCCGCCCCCACGCCCGCCGTCGAGAGCACGCCCGGCCCCGGCGTGATCAGCAGGAAAAACACCGCCGCGGCGAATGTCAGCATCCCTCAGCCGCCGATCCCCGTCGGCCGCCCGTCGAGGCTCCGCGCGTTGTCGCTCCGCCAATAGGCCTTCACACCGTCCGCGCCCCGCCGCCCGGTCCATTCGTCGAGCACCGTGCGCTCAGCGACGAACGTCATCTCCGGCACCGCGTAGCCGCAACTCGTCTGCACCAGATCGACCGCGACGCGGAAATACTGCCGCGCCCCGGGCCGCGAGGGCAGTTGCGCCGCACACGCCGCCCACTCCGCGTCGCGCGGATGCGCCGCCCGCGCCGTCCCGTAGACGCGCAGGATCATCGGCGCCCCTTCAAACGCGCACCACATCAGCGTCATCCGATCGTTCTCCAGCAGATGCGCCGCGGTCTCGTTGCCCGACCCGGTCAGGTTCATCCACAGCACCTCGTTCGGCCCCGTCACCCGCAGACTGTCCTGCCCCTTCGGCGACAGGTTCACCCTCCCGTCCGTCGCGGCCGTCGCCACGAAGAACATCCGCTGACGGCCGATGAACGCGCGCAGCGGCTCCGTGATCTCGTCATATTGCGTCGCCATAGTTCGCCTCGCGTCACCTCGTCGCGCGCAACTAACCGCATTCTCCGCCCGGGACCAAGCGATGATCTCGCATCCCGCGATCCGCCTTTACGATCCGACGCCGATCCCCCAGAACCGCAGGCGACAGGCCAAAACGCCCCGGAGACCACCCCGATGCCCAACCCGCTCCATGACGCGCTTCTCGCGCCACACGCCATGTCCGACGCGCCATTCCTGCGCCTGATGGACGGCGCGATCGTCACCTATCGCACGTTTCTCGCCGAATCCGCCCGCCTCGCCCACGCGCTCGTCGCGGCCGGCCTCGAACCCGGCGACCGTCTCGCCGCGCAGATCGCCAAATCCCCCGAAGCCCTCGCGCTCTACGCCGCCTGCCTCCAGGCCGGGATCGTCTTCCTGCCGCTCAACACGGCCTACACCCCGACCGAACTCGACTATTTCATCGCCGATTCCGGCGCGGCCCTCGTGATCTGCGACCGCACCTCCGAACCCGCCCTCCACCCCGTCGCCGAGGCGCGCGGCGCCGCCCTCCTGACCCTCAACGCCGACGGCACCGGCACCCTGCCCCAGGCCGCCGCCGACCATCCCGACGCCTTCACCCCCGTCTCCCGCGCCCCGACGACCTCGCCGCCCTCCTCTACACCTCCGGCACCACCGGCCGCTCAAAGGGCGCCATGCTCACCCACGCCAACCTGCTCTCGAACGCCGAGGCCCTGCGCGACGTCTGGCGGTTCACGCGCGACGACATCCTGCTCCACGCCCTGCCGATCTTCCACACCCACGGCCTCTTCGTCGCCACCAACATCACGCTTCTCGCCGGCGGCTCGATGATCTTCCTGCCGAAATTCGACCCCGACCAGATGATCGCGCTTCTCCCGAGCGCGACCACGATGATGGGCGTCCCGACCTTTTACACCCGCCTGCTCGACGACCCCCGCCTGACCCGCGATCTGGTCGCCCACATGCGCCTCTTCATCTCCGGCAGCGCCCCGCTGCTGGAAGAGACCCACACCCGTTTCTCCGACCGCACCGGACACCGCATCCTGGAGCGCTACGGCATGACCGAGACCAACATGAACACCTCGAACCCCTATGACGGCGACCGCCGCCCCGGCACGGTCGGCATGCCGCTTCCAGGAGTTGAGCTGCGCGTCATGGACGGCGACAACCCCGTGGCTCCTGGCGAAGTCGGCCAGGTCGAGATCCGCGGCCCCAACGTTTTCAAAGGCTACTGGAACAACCCGGAGAAGACCCGTGAGGAACTGCGCGGCAACGGCTTCTTCCGGACCGGCGATCTTGGACGCGTCGACGCGGACGGCTACCTCCACATCGTCGGACGCGGCAAGGACCTCATCATCTCCGGCGGCTTCAACATCTACCCCAAAGAGGTCGAAAGCGCCCTCGACGCCATCCCCGGCATTCTCGAAAGCGCCGTCATCGGCGTCCCCCACCCCGACATGGGCGAAGGCGTTGTTGGCGTGCTCGTCCCGCAGCCGGGCACCCGCCTCGACCCCGAAGTCCTCCTCGCCAGCCTGCGCGACTCCCTCGCCCGCTTCAAACAGCCCCGCCGCCTCTTCTTCGTCGACGCCCTGCCGCGCAACGCCATGGGCAAGGTCCAGAAGGCGGAACTGCGCGCCACGTTCGCCGACGCCTTCGCGCCAGCATAGAAGAGTCCACTCCCGGACGCCCCCACTCCCCAACACGGAGGATCGGGCCTGCTTGGGGCGGATGCGAGAATCGCACCTGCCCGTGGGGCAGGCAGACGCGATCCGGGACTGACGCCCCGGGAGAAGAGAAGAGCCAAAGCGCCCAGCAGACCGCACTTCTCTGAACAAACCCAACCGCAAGCCAGCTTCCCCGCCACCAGCGCCCTGATCTGTGAACATTTCGCATGGTTCACCGCCAAACGCTCCGAATCGAACACCTCCGGTACGCGTCAAAGCAAGCCAACGCCTTGCGACACCGCTCCACCCGGCCAACCGGTTCCTGATCCCCGGCAGCCTCCACGGCCAAACCGAGATTCTGCTGCGTCTCTACCCAAGCGGCAGGAAGCGCTTCGCGCGTGCGGACCTCCAGCGCCAAACGATACGCTCCCCCGCTTCCGCCAATAGGCCCCGCCCCCGCCGAGCCCTCCACTGACGCCGCCTGCGACAAAAAAACAATTTGGCGAGATGAATTCGAGTCGCCGCCCAAGCGACCGCCTGCGCACCCAACGTCCATATTTCATCATTGATACGGGAGGCGGCGATAGCCCGAACAGGCCCGGTGCCGCCGAAGCGATTGTGGAACCGAACCGTTCAGCGCCCCTTCGAGATATGCAGAGGCCGCTGCTCCGCGATCCCCTCCATCGCGAAATACGACGTCACCCCGTCCAGTTCGACGCCCGCGATCAGCCGCTGATAGACCGCGTCGAACCCCGCCATATCGCGCGTGACAACCTTGACCATGTAATCATATTCCCCGCCGATCCGATGGAAATCGACCACTTCCGGGATCGCCAGCACATGCGCCCGGAACCGCGCGAGCCATTCCGCCGAATGGTTCCGCGTCTTGATCATCGTGAACACCACCAGATCGAGCCCCAGCGCCCGCCGGTCGACGCGCGCCGTCCGTCCCCGCAGAACGCCGCGTTCCTCCAGAACCTTCAGCCGCCGCCAGCACGCGTTCTGCGACAGCCCGACCACCTCCGCCAGCTCCCGCTGTGACAGGCTCCCGTCGCGCTGCAGCGCTTCCAGGATGCGGATATCGATCTGATCGGTTTTTTCGGCCATACACGATCATAAGACACAACAATAATCACATCAACGCGCAGATCGGTAATGATTTCTCACGCTTCTCCGTTCTATCCTCGTCGAAACCCGACCGGAGCCACCCCATGTCCCTCGCCGAATTCCGCGCATCCCTCGACCGCCTCGACGTCATCGCCCACCTGCGCGGCGGCCTGATCGGCGAGGGCGTTCCGGTCCCCGGACCCTTCGGCGATCATCCGATGGTCTACGCCGACCACGTCGCCTCCGGCCGCGCCCTGATGCAGGTCGAGGAATTCGTCATGCGCGAAGTCCTGCCCTTCTACGCCAACAGTCACACCGAGGCGTCCCATTGCGGCGGCGTCATGACCCGCATGCGCGCCGAGGCCCGCGCCACGATCTCCCGCCTCACCCGCGCCGAGGGCTGCGCCGTGATCTTCGCCGGATCCGGCGCGACCGCCGGCCTCAACCGCCTCGTGCGTCTGCTCGGCGTAGACACCACCCCCGGAGCCGTCGTTCTGATCGGCCCCTACGAGCACCATTCCAACATCCTGCCCTGGCGCGAGAGCGGCGCGACGATCGTCGAGATCCCCGAGGCTCCGGCAGGCGGCCCCGACCTCGCCGCGATCGAAGCCGCCCTGACCGAGCACGCAGACGCGCCGCTCACGGTCGGAGCCTTCTCCGCCGCCTCCAACGTCACCGGCATCGTGACCGACCCGGCCCCCGTCACCGCGATCCTCCGCGCCTACGGCGCCCTCGCCGTCTGGGACTACGCCGGCGGCGGCCCGTACCTGCCCGTCGACATGCGCGGCATCGACGCGGCCGTCATCTCGCCGCATAAATTCCCCGGCGGCCCTGGCGCGTCCGGCGTGCTCATCGTCCGCCGCGACGCCGTCCGCACCACCACCCCCACCTGGCCCGGTGGCGGCACCGTCGCCTTCGTCTCGCCCTGGGGCCACGACTATTCCGCCAGCATCGAAGCCCGCGAGGAGGCCGGCACGCCCAACGTCATCGGCGACATCCGCGCCGCGCTCGCCTTCCTCGTCAAGGACGCCGTCGGACCCGAAGCCATCGCCACGCGCGAATCCGACCTCCTCGCGCGCGCCACCGCCGCGTGGAGCGCCCATTCCCGCATCGAGATCATGGGCGCCTCGACCCAGGCGCATCGCCTCCCGATCTTCTCGCTCCGCATCCGCGACGGCGCCGGCGGCCACATCCACCAGCAGCTCTTCACCCGCATGCTCAGCGACGTCCACGGCGTCCAGGCCCGCGGCGGATGCGCCTGCGCGGGACCCTACGCGCACCGCCTGCTCGGCATCGACCGTGACGCTTCGGAGACCTTGCGCGCCGACCTCCGAGCCGGGATCGAGACCGAGAAACCCGGCTGGACCCGCCTCAACTTCAGCTACCTGATCGACGACGCGACCGCCGACTTCATCATCGCCGCCGTCAGCGATCTCGCCGACCGCGCCCCCGACCTCGCGCGCCACTACGCCTGCGACACCGTCACGGCGCGCTTCACTCCGCGCGCCGCCTGACCTAGGCTCCCGTCGCCACCCATCGCGAACGGGACTCCCATGAAACCGATCGTCACCCTCACGCTGAACCCCTGCATCGACGGCGCTTCGCAGGCCGACGCGGTCCGCCCCACCCGCAAGATCCGCACGCGCGACGAACGCTACGACCCGGGCGGCGGCGGCATCAACGTGGCCCGCGTCATCGCGGAACTCGGCGGCGCCACCCTGCCCGTCTTCCTCTCCGGCGGCGCCACCGGCCCGGTGCTCGACGCGATGCTCCGCGAGCGCGGCTTCGACACGCGGCCCGTGCCCGTCGCCGACCACACCCGCATCAGCCACGCCGTCTACGAGACCTCCTCAGGTCTCGAATACCGCTTCGTCCCCGAAGGCCCCGAAGTCACCGCCGCCGAATGGACCGCCTGCCTCGACACGCTCCGCGCCCTAGACTTCGACTGGCTCGTCGCGAGCGGCAGCCTGCCGCGCGGCCTCGCCCCCGGATGCCTGACCGAAGTGGCCGCGCTCGCGGCCGAACGCGGCGCCCGCTTCGTGCTCGACACGTCCGGCCCCGCACTCGCGCCGACCCTCGCGTCCGGGGGCGTCTACCTCGCCAAGCCGAGCATCGGCGAATTCCGCGCCCTCGCCGGCGCGCCGCTCGGCACCGTCGTCGAGATCGCCGCCGCCGCGCACGCGCTCATCGCATCGGACAACATCGCGATCCTCGCGATCTCCATGGGCCACCACGGCGCGCTGCTCGCCACCGCCGACCACGCATGGACCCTGGCGCCACCGCCGCTCCCGGTCCAGAGCGCCACGGGAGCCGGCGACGCCTTTCTCGGCGCGATGGTCCTGACGCTGGCGCGCGGCGGCACGCCGCTCGAGGCCTTGGCGCAAGCCGTCGCGGCCGGCGGCGCGACCGTCCTGACCCCCGGCACCGGACTCTGCCGCCATGACGACGTCACCCGCATCCGCGCCGCCCTCGCCGCCCCGGTTCCGGTCTGACCGCCTGCCTTCAGTCGCGGCGTTCGAGATGGCTCCCGATCGCGTCGAGCGCGGCCCGGATCGCGGGCTCCCCCCGCGCGTCGTGATGAGAGACCAGCCACTGCTCGCTGCGCGGCACCGCGATCGGCTCCGAGACGCGCGCGAGACCTATCATCCGCGCGCCCGCGAACATCGGCAGCACGACCCGGCCCGCACCGGCGCGGGCCAGCGCCGCCGCCAGATGCGGGCTGTTGGCCCGCGTGACGGCCTCGCCTCCATGCCGCTCCCGGACCCGGCGCATCGACGGCGTCTCCGCGGCGGCTCGCGACGGCCCGATCCAGCCCGCCACTCCAGCATCCGCCGCATAGATTGCATACTCCACATGACCGATCCTACGACCCGCGACCCCGGCTGATCGGGGCGCCGGTTGCGCACGCCGATGTCAACCTCGCGCCGCGCGATATCCAGATCGAGGTCGCATGCCCGGGATCCGGACGCGGAACCACCGATGACGCTCGACCGCATGGGCGCGATCCTGACCGCGCTTGATCCCGAAACCGCCCGCCAAGGCGGCCTCGTCCGCCTGACCATCGAGGGCTTCTCCCAGATGGTCGTCACCGACGTCCCTTCCGACAGGATGCGCGCGATGCTCTCCGTGAGCGCGGCCGAAACCGTCGACCCGGAAGAGATGAGCCGCCTCATGCAGGCCAACTTCGACTCCGCGCTCGACGCCCGATACGCGCTGGCCAACGGCCGCCTCTGGAGCGTCTTCATCCATCCGTTCGCGGCCTTGGAGAAGAACCGGCTCATCTCCGGCATCGCCCAGACCGTGAACGTCGCGAAAACCTACGGCACCCTCTATTCCGGCGGCGCGCTCCAGCTCGGCGGCGGCGACAGCAACGATCTTCAACGCGACCTGATCGAGCGGCTCCTCAAGAGGGGCGTGGACATCTAAACGTCACCCGGATCGACGGCGGATTGACGGTCGACCGTTGAGATGCGCCGCAAAACCGGCTACCCTCATTTCATTGGTTTTTAATCGTCCGTTTCACTCCTGTATGTGTTCGCAAGCATTTGGAGGGGCCATTGATGTCCACGGAATTCGACTTCATCGTCGCAGGCGCCGGGTCGGCGGGAGCGGTCATCGCATCGCGACTTTCCGAAGATCCCTCCTGCAAGGTCGCCCTGATCGAAGCTGGCGGACACCCGCCCGAACAGGCGCTCATGCCCGCCGCGGTGGGAACTCTTCGCAACTATCCCGGAACCGACTGGGCGTTCACCGCGGATCCCGGAAACGGCGGCCGCGGGCTGATCGGCGGCAGGATGGGGGTCCCGCGCGGCCGCATGCTCGGCGGCTCCTCCGGCATCAACCACATGGCCTATGTCCGGGGCCATCCGGGAGACTATGACGCCTGGGCAGAAAACGGCGCGGAGGGTTGGAGTTACGCCGATCTTCTTCCCCACTTCCGAAAGAGCGAGGATCTCGTGCCGAACGAGGAGATCGTCGTGGACCCCGAGGCTCATGCAACCGGCGGCCCTCTGGGCGTGTCCGTGCGACAGCCGACGCTCGCCGCGCCAAGAGGGTTCGTCGCCGCCTGTGAAGCCGCCGGAATTCCGCGCGGCGATTACAACGGACGCGACCGCCTGCGGCCCGAGGGGGTCGCATCGCTGCTTCAGACCACGACGCGGCGCGGCAGGCGTGAAAGCACGTACCACGCCTTTCTCGCGGGCGAGGTCGAGGCGCGGGACAACCTGACCATCCTCGCCTGTGTCGGAGTGCGGGATACGATGCTGGAGATGCCGTCGCGACGGGTGTCGAAGTCCCGAGTATCCGACGAGCGAGGCCTGCTCCGCCGGTCGAATCCATGCGCGGAAGGAAGTCATTCTGTGCGCCGAGAGTCGATCGGCGTCTCCGCATGTCCCCTGATGCTTTCAGGCTGATCGGACCAGCGGAGCAGATTCCGCAGCCGCCGGCGTAGAATGCGCGCATGATCTGCCCGGCGTGGGCAAGAACCTCAAGGATCACAAGCCCTGTGCGCAATGCTCTTTGAAGCGCTCCGACTGGCCAACCGACGGCACGGAAATCGCGATCTCTTCGGTCCCGACGCCTTGCGGCATCCGGCGGGCCCGTTACCGGCGGACCCGGCCGACGACGCGCGCCTGACGGGCAACTCGCCGAACTGAAGGCTGAGGCCACGCGGCCGTCTGACCGAATGGCAAGAGACCGGTCGCTGGCCGCGTGTCCTCGCCGTTCTACGACGCGACCTGCTTTTTCGCCACGGGCCTCGGCGGCCCGCACAGCCAGGATGCTCAGATCGCCATCTCCTGCACCGGGTTCGGCAAGAACATCAGGCGGTGTCGCGCATCGACACCGCCCGTTTCGCGACGTCCCATCACGGCCTCGGCCCTGCCTCGAATCAAACTCCGGCCGAGCCCGGTCCTTCAGCGAAGAGTTCGGCGAGATACCGTTCTGACGGATGGCGATCCGGAGACGCAACCGGACATACGCATGAATTACTTCGACGATCCCCACGATCTGAAAGTCATGGTCGCGGTCATGCGACGGACGCTTGAAATCGCCGAAGCCTGGCCGGGTGATCCGAACCTCGGCGCTCTGGTGACCCGTCGCCGGCCTGCATCGCCAAGAACCACATCTGAATCCCGGAACGCGCCCAAGCGACGCTCTGCTCGCGGACCCTCGGGCGCTGCATTTCGCGACGACGGTCTACCATCCCTGCCGCACTCTGCCGGATCGGCGACGTCGTCACGCCGGACCTCAAAGTGAAAGGCGTCGCCAATCTTCGCGTCGCCGACGCGAGCGTCTTTCCGGACATCATCAGCGGAAACACCAACGCCACCTGCATCATGATCGGCGAAAAGGCCGCCGAGATGATCGGACGCGCGCACGGAGTGGCGCTCTCTGAATATGTCGGAGAGAACCTCGTCACGGTCTGAGGCCGCAAAACGGTCGCCGCATGAAGCCTTCGACCCGCGCCGGACTCTCCCGTCCCGTCTCCGGCGGCGGCACGCCGCCGTCGCAATTTCCGTCCGAGGCTGCTAGCATCCGACAGCCCGCTTCGGGTCAATCGTATCGATATGAGGGAGGATAGCATGTCGGATGGTGTCTACAGGATCGTCGATGTCGTCGGTGTCAGCGAAAAGTCATGGGAGGACGCGGGTCGCAAAGCGGTCGAAACCGCCGCCGGATCCCTGCGCGACCTCCGTGTCGCCGAGGTCGTGAAAATGGACATGAAGGTCGAGAACGGTAAAGTCGCCGCGTTTCGCACGCGCGTCGCGCTGTCTTTCAAGTACGAGAGCTGATCCCGGGACGGGGAACGCCGCCCATCGGAGCGGCTTTCCCCGTTCGACCGGCGTCCGGTCGGGGGACGCAGGTCTCTCTTTCCGGTGTGGTTGCGTGCCGCGCGGCATCCCGCTGCCAGGTTATCTCATCGCCGATCCGACGGAATACGCCCGTGTGACAAAGGTTGCCACGCGGTTAACGCGTTTCTGATTACTACTTTACATCAGCTACTTAGCAAAAGTGCCACGCGTGGCACTTTCCGCATGTCACACCCCGCCGAGCTTCGCCAGCCGCGCCTCGCGCAGCCGGGCGAAATCGTCGCCCGCATGATAAGACGACCGGGTCAACGGCGTGGCCGAGACCATCAGGAACCCCTTGCCGTAAGCCGCCGTCTCGTACGCCTTGAACTCCTCGGGCGTCACGAACCGCCGGACCGCATGGTGCTTGGGCGTCGGCTGAAGGTACTGACCCACGGTCAGAAAATCCACGTCCGCGGCGCGCAGATCGTCCATCACCTGCCCCACCGCCTGACGCTCCTCGCCGAGGCCCACCATGATGCCCGACTTGGTGAACATCGACGGGTCCAGCTCCTTCACCCGCTGCAGGATCCGCAGGCTGTGAAAATACCGCGCGCCGGGCCGCACCTCCGGATAGAGCCCGGGCACCGTCTCGAGATTGTGGTTGAACACGTCCGGCCGCGCCGCGACCACGGCTTCCAGCGCCGAGGCCGGGCATTTCAGAAAATCCGGCGTCAGCACTTCGATCGTCGTCTCCGGCGACTTGCGACGCACCGCCCGGATCGTCTGGGCGATGTGCTCCGCCCCGCCATCATCGAGGTCGTCGCGGTCGACCGAGGTGATCACCACATGCTTCAGCCCGAGCTTCTCCACCGCCACCGCGACCCGGCCCGGCTCGAAAACGTCCAGTTCCTGCGGCCGCCCGGTCGAGACGTTGCAGAACGTGCAGCCCCGCGTGCAGATCTCGCCCATGATCATCATGGTCGCGTGGCCCTGGCTCCAGCATTCGCCGACGTTCGGGCACCCCGCCTCCTCGCAGACCGTGGTCAGGCGGTTCTCGCGCATGATCCCGCGTGTCTTGAGATATCCCTCGCCACCCGGCGCCTTCACCCGGATCCAGTCCGGCTTGCGCAGAACCGGCGTATCCGCCTTGTGCGCCTTCTCCGGATGCCGCTGCGCCCGGTCGCTGAGATCCCGTTCCGCCATCTTGTCCTCCCGATACCGGCCTTCTAGCGCGTCTCTCCGGACTTGTCCTGC
Organism: uncultured Alphaproteobacteria bacterium; assembly: GCA_963698685.1. Classification (GTDB taxonomy): domain Bacteria; phylum Pseudomonadota; class Alphaproteobacteria; order Rhodobacterales; family Rhodobacteraceae; genus Amaricoccus. The sequence continues at coordinate 105,318 of CAVORV010000016.1, read as the reverse complement.
GCGAAAACAGCCCGGCGGACGGCTCCGCTCCGGACGCGCGCCGGAACAACGAACCGAACCGCGTCCATTCGCGCGCAATCCGGGAACCGATTGCAACTTCCCATCATCGGCCCGGATTGGTAAATGAGAATCATTCCAAATCCGCGCCGCGCCGGGGATCCCGCAGGGCACGCGCGCGCCCACAAGATCGGAGAGAGACATGGACGGAAACGATCTCGCGAACGCCGGCAAGTGCCCGGTGCTGCACGGCGGCGCCACCGAGTTGGGAAACTCGGTGATGTCCTGGTGGCCCAACGCGCTGAATCTCGACATCCTGCACCAGCATGACACCAAGACCGACCCGCTGGGGCGCGCCTTCGATTACCGCGATGAGGTCAAGAAACTCGACGTCAAGGCGCTCAAGCAGGACCTCGAGGCGCTGATGACAGACAGCCAGGACTGGTGGCCGGCCGACTACGGCCATTACGGCGGCCTGATGATCCGACTGGCCTGGCACGCGGCCGGTTCCTACCGTCTGGCGGACGGCCGCGGCGGCGGCGGCACCGGCAACATCCGCTTCGCGCCGCTGAACTCCTGGCCGGACAACACCAGCCTCGACAAGGCCCGCCGCCTGCTCTGGCCGATCAAGAAGAAATACGGCAATAAGCTGAGCTGGGCCGACCTGATCATCCTGGCCGGCAACGTCGCCTACGAATCCTTCGGGCTGAAGACCTTCGGATTCGGCTTCGGGCGCGAGGACATCTGGCACCCAGAGATCGACACCTACTGGGGCGCCGAAAAGGAATGGCTCGCGCCGTCCGACACGCGCTACGAGGATGTCGACAACCCGGCCACGATGGAGAACCCGCTTGCGGCGGTGCAGATGGGCCTGATCTACGTCAACCCCGAGGGCGTGAACGGCAATCCCGACCCGATGAAGACCGCCGCGCAGGTGCGCGAGACCTTCAAGCGCATGGCGATGAACGACGAGGAGACCGCGGCGCTCACCGCCGGCGGTCACACAGTCGGCAAGTGCCACGGCAATGGCGACGCCGGGCTTCTGGGCCGCGAGCCTGAGGCGGCCGACGTCGAGCAGCAGGGCCTCGGCTGGTTCAACCCCGGGCTCAAGGGCCAGGCCGCCAACGCGATCACCGGCGGCCCCGAGGGCGCGTGGACGACCAACCCGACGAAGTTCGACATGGGCTATTTCGAGATGCTCTTCGGACACGAGTGGGAGCTGACCGAGAGCCCGGCCGGCGCCAAGCAGTGGAAGCCCGTGGAAATCAGCGAAGATGACATGCCGGTCGATCCGTCGGACCCGACGAAGCGCCGCATGCCGATGATGACCGACGCCGACATGGCGATGAAGATGGACCCGGTCTACAACCGGATCTGCCAGAAGTTCATGGCCGATCCGGAGTACTTCAAGGACACCTTCGCCCGCGCCTGGTTCAAGCTGACCCACCGCGACATGGGCCCCAAGGTCCGCTACATCGGCCCCGAGGTGCCCGCCGAGGACCTGATTTGGCAGGATCCGGTCCCCGCCGGCCCGACCGGCTGGGACGTCGACGCGGTCAAGGCGAAGATCGCCGCCTCTGGCCTCTCGGTCGCCGACATGGTCGCAACCGCCTGGGACAGCGCCCGCACCTATCGCGGCTCGGACATGCGCGGCGGCGCCAACGGCGCACGCATCCGTCTCGCGCCGCAGAAGGATTGGGAGGGCAACGAGCCCGAGCGCCTGGCGCGCGTGTTGTCGGTGCTGGAACCGATCGCGGCCGAGACCGGCGCCAGCGTCGCCGACGTCATCGTTCTCGCCGGCAATGTCGGCGTCGAGCGCGCGGCGAATGCCGCGGGCGTCGATGTCACCGTGCCGTTCACGCCGGGCCGCGGCGACGCGACCGACCAGATGACCGACGCCGAGTCCTTCGACGTGCTCGAACCGATCGCCGACGGCTACCGCAACTGGCTGAAGAAGGAATATGTGGTAAGCCCCGAGGAACTGATGCTCGACCGCACCCAGCTTCTCGGTCTGACCGCGCCGGAGATGACGGTGCTGGTCGGCGGCATGCGCGCGATGGGCGGCAACCACGGCGGCAGCAAGCACGGCGTCTTCACCGACCGCGAGGGCGCGCTGACGAACGACTTCTTCGTCAACCTAACCGACATGGCCTACAAGTGGGTGCCGGCCGGGAACGGGGTCTATGAGATCCGCGACCGAAAGAGCGATGCGATGAAGTGGACGGCGACGCGCGTCGATCTGGTGTTCGGCTCGAACTCGATCCTTCGCGCCTACGCCGAGGTCTACGCCCAGGACGACAGCTCCGAGAAGTTCGTCAACGACTTCGTCGCTGCCTGGGCCAAGGTGATGGACGCCGACCGGTTCGATCTGGCGGCTTGATCCTGCGCTCGCCCCCGCGCCCGGAAACGGATGCGGGGGCGCGCGCTTTCCGACGAGGCCGGAGACCGGCTTGGGGGCGAGGCGTGACACCGCGATGGCCGGATCGGACATTTCAGGACGGGACGCCGCCGGCGGAAACAGGCACGTCGCGCGTGTTCAGGAATACCTCAAACAGATCGTCTATGGCGGCAATGACGGGATCGTCACGACCTTCTCCGTGGTGGCGGGGTTCGCGGGCGCGCAGGCGGGCGGCGTCGAAACGGTCGGCGGGATCGCGGTGCTGCTGTTCGGGCTGGCGAACCTCTTCTCGGACGGCACGGCGATGGGTCTTGGCGAGTTCCTGTCGAGCCGGTCAGAGCGTGACGTCTATACCGCCCGCAGGAGCGCCGAGACGCGCGGCATTCGGGAGAACCCGGACGCGCGGCGCGACGCGCTCGCCTCCCTTCTCGAGACGCGTGGGCTCGACGCGGGGGATTCCCGGGAGATTTCGGCGGCGATGGTCCGCAACCCGGAATTCGCCGCCGATTTCGTGATGCGCTATGAGAGCGGCATGGCGAGTCCCGACGGCGACGCGCCCGCCGCGCGCGGGTTGATGACCTTCATGGCCTTCGTGGTCTTCGGGTCGGCGCCGCTCATCCCGTATATTCTCCTCGAACCGGTGCCCGGGACGTTCGTGTTTTCCGTCGCCGCGACCGTGACGGCCCTCGTTCTGCTCGGCCTGCTGCGCTGGAGGGTGACGGATGCGTCGCTCGCCCGGAGCGTCGGCGAGACGGTCCTGATCGGCGGCGTCTGCGCGGTGATCGCCTACCTCGTCGGCACGGCGTTCCGCTGAGCGCGAGGCGGTTCCGGCGAGTGTGAAACCCGAAAAGTGTCACGCGTGTCGGATTCGGCAAGTCTTTGAAAGAAAATGGCTATTCGAATCGCGTTAACCCGCCGGAAAGGTGTGTCGCGGCCGTAAAACGCGGGCTCCCCGCCTTCGCCGCAGGCCTTGCCCGGAAGGCTCAGGCGGTCACTTCGCGCAGCGCGGCCCCGTAACCGCCGGCATCGATGAACGCCTTCTCGCCCGGTGTGGATTTCCGCCCGAGGACGTCGTTCCTGTAGGGAAACCTGCCGAAGCTCCGGATGATGTGGCGATGCGCCCGCGCATGGTCGAGATTGCCGCCATCCGGCTCGCTGATCTTGAACAGCCGTACGGCGCGCTCCTGATCCGCCGCCGTCTCGGAATGCATCAGGGGAAGATAGAAGAACTGTCTCGCCGGCATATCGACCCGCCGGTCCAGCCGACGGAGCAGCGCCGCGACGGCGACGTCGAGCGCCTTGGGGTCGCTCGCGAAGGCTTTGGCGTGACCGCGGAACATGTTGCGCGGAAACTGGTCGAGCAGGATCAGAAGCGCGAGACAGGGCATCGGCTTGGTCCGCCACCGGTCCAGCGCGCCGGTCCGGCCCTCTTCCCAGAGGCTTTCGTAGCGCTCGCGGATGACCGCGTCGAAATCCGGATCCACCTTGTACCACGCCTCGGGACCGGCCTCTTTGAGCCAGAAATCGAGAACGTCTTTCGCCCGCTCGTCCATCGAAAGTCTCCTACCCTGATGGCGGCGTCCGAACCGGCTCCGCCCGTTTTCCCCCGACGCCTACCGCGCCGTTTCGTCCTGTGCGGCCGCGTCGATGGCGGCCTCCTGCGCCGCTTCGACCGCGACGACCGACGCGCTCATCATCACCGGCACATACGGCGTCGATTCGACCGCGTTGACCGTCGGACGACGACTCATCCGATAGAGCGCGTAGAGCGCTATGGCCATGAATAGCAGCCCGAGGAACACGAAGAAAGCGTCGGGTCCGAAGGCCGTCATCATCCAGCCGATCGCGACCGGTCCGGTCACGGCCCCCAGACCGTTGATGAACATCAGACCGCCGGACGCCGCCGCCATGTCCGATTGTTCAAGGTAGTCGTTGGTGTACGCGATCAGCAGCGAATAGAGCGGATTGGCGACGGCCCCGATGACGAAGCCGAGGCCCAGCAGGATGAGGTACGTGTCCACGAAAGCGGCCCCGCCGAGCGTGAGCATCGCGCCGACGACCGTGACGCCGAGGATCAGCTTGCGCCGGTCCATGCGGTCGGAAGCGAGACCGATGGGATATTGCAGCACGAGGCCGCCGGCGTAGATCGTCGCGACGAAAATCGAGATCTGACTGACGCTCAGACCCTTTTCGGTGCCGTAGACGGCGGACATGCCGAAAATGCCGGCGAACACGCCGCCGAGCAGGAACGTGCCGACGCACCCCAGTGGCGAGGTCCGGTAAAGCCGCGCGAGGGTCATCTTTTTCGTCTGATGGAATTCCGGCGCCGTGCCCGCGCTCAGCAGGATCGGCATGAACGAGACCGAGACCAGCACGGACATGATCACGAAAAGCGTGTAGCCCGCAGGATCGGCGAAATTGAGCATCAACTGGCCGCTGATGATGCCGAGCATCTGGACGATCATGTAGAGCGACAGCGATTTGCCCCGATTCTCGTTCGAGGACGCGTCATTGAGCCAGCTTTCCGCCACGACATAGACGCCGGAGAAGCAGAACCCGACGATCAGGCGCATCACGATCCAGATCCACGGCGCGGGCGCCGCCGCGTAGAGGATGAACGCCGCCGAGATCAGCGAGCCGAGCGCCGCGAAGACCCGCACGTGACCGACCCTCTGGATCATCCGGGGCGCGTAGGTCGATCCGGCGAGAAATCCTGCGAAATAGGCGCTCATCACCAGCGACATGGTTCCGGCGTCGTAGCCTTCGATGCCGCCCCGGATGCCCAGAAGCGTGCCCTGGATCCCGTTGCCCATCAGGAGCAGAAGAACGCCGAGCAGAAGCGCCCACGAATTTCGCAATACTTCGATCATCGCAGGTCTCAGACTTTCGTCGCATACGCGGGGGAACGCCGCCTTCCGGAACCGAATCCGGGAAATCGCGCCTTTCAGCCCTTTGGCAGAAGCAGCGAGCTGTCGCCATAGGAAAAGAACCGGTAGCGGCGCGATATGGCGTGGGCGTAGATCTCGCGGACGCGCTCCGTGCCCATCAGAGCGGACACGAGCATCATCAGGGTGGATTTCGGCAGGTGGAAATTGGTCATCAGCCCGTCCGCGATGCGGAAGCGGTGGCCGGGGCGGATGAATATGTCGGTCTCGCCGGTCCAAGGCGCCAGCGCGCCAGGTCCTGTCGCCGCCGTTTCCAGCAGACGCAGCGCGGTGGTGCCGACCGGGATGACCCGGCCGCCCGCCGCGATCGTCGCGCGGATCGCGTCGACCGCCTCCGGCCCGATCTCGCCCCATTCGGCATGCATCCGGTGGGCCTCGATGTTCTCGACCTTGACCGGCAGGAACGTGCCCGCGCCCACGTGCAGCGTCAGCCGGGTGGATCGGATGCCGGCGGCCTCCAGCCGGTCGAGCAGGGCCGCGTCGAAATGCAGCGACGCCGTCGGCGCGGCGACGGCGCCGGGCCGCGTCGCGAAGACCGTCTGGTAATCCTCGCGGTCCGCCGCGTCCGCCGCGCGCCGCGCCGCGATATAGGGCGGCAGAGGAACCTCGCCGGCCGCCTCCAGCAACGTCTCGAGGTCGCGGCCAGAGGCGTTGAACGCGAGAAGGATCTCCGCGCCGTCCTTGTCGCGCACCTCCGCCGAGAGGCCGGACGCGAAGTCGATCCGGTCGCCGGCGGTCAGCCGTTTGCCGGGCCGGGCGAGCGCGCGCCACATGCCGTCGGGCGCCAGTGAGATCAGCGTCACCTCGATCCGCGCGGAGGCCTCGCCGCGCGTCCGCGTTCCGGTGAGGCGGGCCGGGATCACCCTGGTGTCGTTGAAGACGAGCAGATCGCCCGGCCGCAGATGATCCGCCAGGCGATCGACGGTGGAATCCTCCAGCGCGCCCTCGGGCCCGCGCGCGACCAGGAGACGCGATGACGGGCGCGGCCGCGCGGGGCGCAGCGCGATCAGCTCCTCGGGGAGCTCGAAGTCGAAATCCTGGAGCCGCATGGGTCCGCCCGGGTGTCTTTTCGCGTGTCGCGGCCTTTGAAGCCGTCGGAGCGCGGCTTATGTCAGGGGCGTCCGCGACGTCAACAGCACGAAGGAAAGCCCCATGACCACGCAGATCGAAGAAGGCCAGGCCGCCCCCGACTTCACCCTGCCCCGCGACGGCGGCGGCGAGATGGGCCCCGGGGACGTGACCGGAAAGAAGGTGGTGCTGTTCTTCTATCCGAAGGACGACACTTCGGGCTGCACCAAGGAGGCGGTGGGGTTCTCGCATCATGCGGCCGAGTTCGAGAAGGCCGGCGCGGTGGTGATCGGCGTGTCGAAGGACGGCATCAAGAGCCACGACAAGTTCCGCGACAAGCATTCCCTGACGGTTCCGCTGCTGTCGGACGAGAATTCCGACGTCACGGAGCGTTACGGGGCCTGGGTCGAGAAATCGATGTACGGCAAGAAATACATGGGGATCGAGCGCAGCACGTTCCTGATCGACGGCTCGGGAACGGTCCGCCGCGTCTGGCGCAAGGTGAAGGTGCCGGGCCATGTCGAGGAGGTGCTCGACGCGGTCAAGGCGCTCTGACGGCGCGGCGCGCGGCGGGGTGAGCCCGGGCGTCCAGCCGAAACCTTTTGCTCGAATCGCGTGGCCGCTATACCGGTTGGTGAGGTCGCCGACAGACGTGGCCTTGGAAAAATCCCGACAGGAGGAACACCCCCGATGCATTCAGGAAAACTCATGCGCGGCGTCGCGGCCGCCGCTCTCGTGGCGTCGCTGCCGCTCGCGGCCCATGCCGAGAGCGCCAAGGTCGCGCTCGTGCCGGGCGGGCCGCATCCGTATTTCGCCGCCTGGGAACAGGCCGGCGCGGATGCCGCCGCCGAGTTCGGCGCCGCCGGCGCGGATTACCGCGTGCCGCAGCAATGGGAACTGAGCCAGCAGAACGAACTTCTCGAGAGTCTGCTGACCCAGGGCTACAACTCGTTCCTGATCTTCCCGGGCGATCCCGTGGGCAGCGTCGCCGTCGTGGGTGAGCTCGCCGGCGAGGGCGCGACCGTGATCTCGCTCGCGGGCTGTCTCCAGCAGCCTTCGGACGACCAGTTCTGCCTCGGGACCGACACCGGCAACTCGGCCTATCTCGGCACCAAGGAGCTGATCCGCGCGATGGGCGGCAAGGGCGCATCGCGCATTTCACCGGGTTCCTCGTCGATCCCAACACGCAGCTGCGCATCGACGCGGTCCAGCGGGCGGCGGACGAGGCGGGTGACGGCGTGGAAGTGGTCCAGGTCATCGCCGACATCGACGCGCCGGAACCGGCCGAGGAGAAGATCAACGCCTATCTCGCCGCCGAGGCCGCGAATGTCGACGGCATCGTCACGACGGCCTGGGTGCCGGCGGTGGTCGCCTCGAACGCGCTCCGCCGCATCGGCGACAAGCGCATCAAGATGGTCGGCATCGACCATGACGAGGTGGTCATCCAGGCCATCAAGGACGGCTTCGTCGAAGGCACGATGCTGCAGAACCCCTACGGCCAAGGCTATATCGGCACCTTCGCCGCCGAGAAGATCCGCGAGGGCTGCACGGTCAAGGCCGACGCGCCCTTCGGATCGACCGCGCTCACCGACAAGTTCATCGACAGCGGCACGGCCTTCGTCGACGCATCCGACGTGGATGACTACATCGGCTCGATGCAGGCGGTCACGCAGGAGCTGATGGGCACCTTCGAGGAGACATATCTCGACTGCCCGGCGGCCTGACCCGTCCCCTCCGGACGCGCGGCTCCCGCGCGTCCGGCCCCTCCACGGAAGCCTTCCGCATGACCCATGACGCCGCGGCCGATCTCGCAGCGGACTCCGCCGCTTTCCCGGCGCCGGTCCGGCGTTGGCGGCGGCTGCTCCTGACCAACGAGTTCGGCCTGATCGTGCTGATCGCGCTCTTCGCGCTGATTTTCGCCCTGCTGAACCCCGCCTTCGTCAGCCGGTTCAGCCTGTTCGCCATGGGCCGCAACATGGCGATCGACATCGTCGTGGGTTTTTCCATGATGGTCGTGATCGTCACCGGCGGGCTCAACCTCTCGGTCGGCGCCATCGCCGTCTGCGCCGTCATGACCTGCGGCTGGCTGCTGGAGGTCGTCGGCCTGCCGCTCGCGCCGGCGGTGGTCTGCGCGCTCGGCATGGGCGCCGCGCTCGGCTGGATCAACGGCGTCCTGATCACCCGGAGCGGCATCCACAGCTTCATCATCACGCTCGCGACCATGAGCATTTTTTTCGGCATGATGATCTTCCTCACCCGGGCCGAGGCCTTCCGCGCCCTGCCGCCCGAGATGACCGCGTTCGGCAAGGCCAAGATCGGCGGCTACGTCTCGCCGCTTCTGCTGGTCACCATCGCGGTCGGGCTCGCGCTCTCGTTCCTCTACCGCTTCACTGCGATGGGCCGGCGCATGCTTGCCGCCGGCGCTTCGCCCGCCGCCGCCGAGCTTTCGGGCGTGCGCGTCAACCGCACCTTCGTGGCCTGTCACGTCCTGTCGGGTGTGCTCGCCACCATCGCGGGTCTGATGCTGACCGCGCGCACCGGCGCCGCGATCCCGTCGATGGCGGGGCATCTCGGCCAGGATTGGCTCCTGCCGGCGTTCTTGGCGCCCGTGCTCGGAGGCACGCTCCTGACCGGCGGCCGGGTTTCGGTGCTCGGCACCTTCCTCGGTGGCATGCTGGTGACGATCCTGTCCGCCGGGCTTCTGCTGATGCAGGTCGGCGAGTTCTGGATCAAGGCCGTGCTCGGCCTCCTTCTGCTCGTCGCGGTCTTCGCCGACGCGGCCCGCAGGCTCTATCTCGCCAAAAGGAAGATCGCATGAATCCGCGGGACCTCTTCCGTCAGGACTGGTTCGGTCTTCTCGCCGTGGCGCTGGTCGCGGGCGGGATCATCGCCTTTCTCAAGCCCGCGTTCCTCTCAAGCTTCAACATCCAGATCCTGCTCGCCTCGATCGCGATCAACGCGATGATCGCGTTCTCGCAGATGATCATCATCGCCATCGGCCAGATGAACCTCTCGGTCGGGGCCATCGGCGGGCTGGCCGCGATCTCGTTCGCGGGCGCCATGGAGGTGTGGGGCCTGCCCGTGCCGCTCGCGATCCTGCTCGGCCTCGCCATCGGGCTCGGCTGCGGGCTGATCAACGGATGGCTCGTCGCGGTCTCGGGCATCTCGGCCTTCATCATCACGCTCGCCACGCTCTACATCTTCAACGGCATCAATCTGGGCATCACCGAGGCGCAGCCGTTCTACGGCGTGGCCGAAAGCGTCAAGACCTTCGGCGACATGGTCCTGATCGGCCCGGTCCCGATGATCGCGATTCCGACGCTGATCGTCATCGTGGCGATGGTCTGGATGATGACCCGCGCCCGGATCGGCCGGCACATCCTGGCGGTCGGCGGCAACGCACATGCGGCGGAACTCGGCGGCGTCTCCGTCCGCTCGACCGTGATCTGGGCGCATGCGATCTCGGGCCTGCTCGCGGCCATCGCCGGCATGATCGTCGTGGCCCGCCTTCAGATCGGGCAACCGACCATCGGCAACGACTGGCTCATCACGTCCTTCGCGGCGCCGGTGATCGGCGGCGCCCTGCTCGCGGGCGGCCACATCAGCGTCATCGGCACCCTGCTCGGCGTGGTGATCATCGCGATCATCACGCAATCCCTCGTGCTGTTCGGCGTCGATCCGTTCGCGATGCAGATCGCCCTCGGAGGCCTGATCCTCTGGGCCGTGGCCATCGACCGGACGCGGAGCTGGCGGGCCGAACGCCGCCGCGTCAAGATCGCCTGAGGGGACCGCGCATGACCGACGAGGCCTTCGCCGCGCTCAACGTCACCAAGACCTTTCCGGGGGTCAAGGCGCTCTCGGACGTGTCGATGCGGCTGCGCAAGGGGTCGATCCACGCGCTGCTGGGCGAGAACGGCGCCGGCAAATCGACCCTCATCAAGGTCGTCAGCGGCGTCCACGAGGCCGACAGCGGCCGGCTGGTCCTCGACGGCCAGGACATCACCCTGCGCGACATCCACGACGCGACGGCGCGCGGCATCTCGGTCGTCCACCAGGAACGCCACCTGATCCCGCGCTTCTCGATCGGCGAGAACATCATGCTCGACCGGCTGGGGCGCGGTCCGCTCAGCGGCGTCGACTATCCGGCCATCCACGCCGAGGCGGCGAAGTGGCTGAAGGCGCTCGATCTCGATCTCGACCCGCGCATCGCCGTCAACCGCCTGTCGGTCGCCAAGATGCAGCTCGTCGAGATCGCCAAGGCCCTGTCGCACCAATCCACCGTGCTGTTCCTCGACGAGCCGACCGCCTCCCTCACCGGCCACGAGACCGAAGTCCTCTTCGGCCTGTTGCGCCGTCTGCGCGACCAGGGCGTCTCCATCGTCTTCGTCAGCCACAAGCTCGAGGAGGTGCTCGACATCTGCGACCAGGTCACCGTGCTCCGCGACGGCCGCAACGCCTGCGAGAGCCGGCCGCTGGAGGGCATGACGCGCGACGATCTGGTGCGGCTGATGATCGGGCGCGGCGAGCAGATCGCCGATTGGCAGGCCCGCGACCGCGCGACAGGCGAGCCGGTTCTGGAACTCCGCGACGTCTCGACCGAGGTCGGCCACCGGCATCTCGACCTGAGCCTGCATCGCGGCGAGATCCTCGGCCTCTATGGTCTTGTAGGGGCCGGCCGGACTGAGCTCGCGAAGGCGATCATCGGCCATTACCGCGTCACCGGAGGCACGGTCTCGGTGAAAGGCGAACCCGCGACCATCGATTCCGTCGGGACGGCGCGCGACCGCTATCGGATCGGTTACGTCTCGGAAGACCGCAAAGGCGAGGGCCTCATCCTCATTCATTCGGTGCTGGAGAACGCCGGCATAACGCTCTGGCAACGCTTGGCGTCCGGCCTCGGATTTCTGACCCGACGCCGCGTCGAGACCGAGGTGTTGCCCGCCATCCGCCAGCTCGAGGTCAAGACGCCCAGCATCGACCAGACGCTCGGGAACCTGTCGGGCGGCAACCAGCAGAAGGTCTCGGTCGCGAAATGGCTCGCCGCCGGCGTCGAGGTGCTGATCGTCGACGAGCCCTCCATCGGCATCGACATCAAGACCAAGGCGTATCTCCACCAGCTCCTGCGCGACCTGTCGGACCAGGGCACGGCGATCCTGCTCATCACGTCGGACATGCCCGAGATGATCACGCTCGCCGACCGGATCGCCGTGATGCACGACTTCCGGATCACCGGCGAGATCCCCAACAGCCGCGACTACGACGCGATGAGCGCGCGCATCATGGACCTTATCCACGGCGCGGAAGCGGCCTGACCGACGCGACGCCTTGCGCCCCGCGCGATCCGGCCTAGAACCGGACGCATGACGTCTCCGCCCCCCGACCTGCCGCCCTTCGCCGCCGACTGGTTCGCGCGCCGCGGATGGTCGCCGCATCCGCACCAGATGGCGCTGCTCGCGGCGCGCGGCGACCCCTCGACGCTGCTGATCGCGCCCACGGGCGGCGGCAAGACGCTGGCGGGCTTCCTGCCGAGCCTGATCGCGCTCGGAAAACACCCTGCGCCCGGTCTGCACACGCTCTACGTCTCGCCGCTCAAGGCGTTGGCCGCAGACATCCGCCGCAATCTCGATGCCCCCGTGGCGGAGATGGGTCTCAAGATCCGCGTCGAGGACCGCACGGGTGACACCAAGGCGTCGCAGCGCGCGCGGCAGCGCACCGACCCGCCGCACATCCTGCTGACCACGCCGGAATCGCTGGCTTTGCTGCTGTCCTATCCGGAGGCGCCGAAGATCTTCCGCGGTCTGGCGCGCGTCATCGTCGACGAGATCCACGCGCTCGCGGAATCGAAACGCGGCGACCAGCTGGCGCTCGGCCTCGCGCGCCTCCAGACACTGGCGCCCGGTCTGCGCCGCGTCGGGCTTTCCGCGACCGTCGAGGACCCGCCGGCGCTCGCCGCGTTTCTTGGCAACGACGCCCGCGTTCTGCTGGCCGATTCCGGTCCCGATCCCGACATCTCGATGCTGCGCACCGAACGCCCGCCGCCCTGGGCCGGCGCCACGGGTCTGCACAACGCCGCGGAGGTGATGGACCTCGTGCGCGCCGCGACCACGACGCTCATCTTCATCAACACCCGCGCCCAGGCCGAGCTGTTCTTCCAGGCGCTTTGGGCCGAGAACGTCGGGAACCTGCCCATCGGCCTCCACCACGGTTCGCTCGGCCGCGACGCCCGCGCCCGGGTCGAAACGGCGATGGCGGCGGGCGAACTCCGCGCCGTGGTCTGCACCGGCAGCCTCGATCTCGGCATCGACTGGGGGGCCGTCGATCTGGTGATTCAGGTCGGCGCGCCGAAGAACGTCAAGCGCCTCGTCCAGCGCATCGGGCGGGCCAACCACCGCTACAACGCGCCGTCCCGCGCGGTGCTCGCTCCCTCCAACCGCTTCGAGGTCGTCGAATGCGTCGCCGCCCTCCAAGCCGTGCGCGCGCGCGATCTCGACGGCGAGCCGCGCGGCCCCGGCCCGCTCGACGTGCTCTGCCAGCACATCCTGCTGACCGCCTGCGCCGCGCCCTTCGACGCGGACGCGCTCTTCGCGGAGGTCCGCTCCGCCGGGCCCTACCGCGAACTCTCCCGCGACGATTTCGACGCCTGTCTCGATTTCTGCGCCACCGGCGGCTACGCGCTCAAGGCCTATGACCGCTGGCGGCGCCTCATGCTCCGCGACGGCCTCTGGTCCCTGCGCGATCCGCGCGCCACGCGCGCGCTCCGGATGAACATCGGCACCATCGTCGACACGGAGACCCTCGCCGTGCGCATCAAGGGCACGCACGGCGCCCCGCTCGGCGAGATCGAGGAGAGTTTCGCCGCGACGCTGTCCCCCGGCGACACCTTCCTCATCGGTGGCCGGACCGTGCGCTACGAGGGCCTGCGCGACATGAGCGTCGAGGTCACGCGGCAACCGTCGAAGACGCCGAAGATCGCGACGTTCATGGGCACGAAACTCGCGACCTCGACCCGGCTCGCCGAGCGCATGGCGGCGCTCCTGTCGGACCCGACCGCCTGGGACGCCCTGCCCGCCCATACGCGCGACTGGCTCGACACCCAGGCCCGGATCAGCCGCCTGCCCCGCCCGGACCGCCTGCTGGCCGAGACCTTCGCGCGTGACGGCCGCGAGCATCTCTGCCTTTGGGGCTTCGCGGGCCGCAATGCGCACCAGACCCTCGGCCTGCTCGTCACCCGGCGGATGGAGGCCGCGGGCCTCGAGCCGCTCGGTTTCGTCGCCAACGATTACGCCCTGCTGATCTGGGGACTGGCCCGCGTCGAGGATCCGGCGGCATTGCTGAATCCCGACGGACTGCGCGAGGGGCTGGAGAAATGGCTCGGCGGGAACGCGGTGATGAAGCGCACCTTCCGCACGGCCGCCACGATCGCCGGTCTGATCGAGCGCAACATGCCCGGACAAGCGACGATCCGGCCGCCAGGCGACGTTCTCGTCCGACATCCTCTACGACACCCTGCGCAAATACGATCCCGACCACCTGATGCTCCGGATCACCCGCGACGAGGCGTCGCGCGGCTTGGTCGATTTCGGTCGGATCGAAGAGATGCTGGCGCGCTCCGCCGGTCGGATCGACGTTGTGCGCGCGCCGCACGTCACGCCGCTGTCGGCCCCGCTGCTCCTAGAAGTCGGCAAGGTTCCGATCAAGGGCCAGGCCGAGGCGCGCCTGATGCGCGAGGCCGCCGACGCCCTTCTGGCCGAAGCCGGGCTGGAGGCCTGAGCTCATGGCGACACCCCTCACCCTCGCGGGAACCGCACTCGCGGCCCTGCCTTCCGGCGCGCTCTGGTGGCCGGACGAGGCGATGCTCTGTGTCGCCGATCTGCATCTGGGCAAATCCGAACGGATCGCCCGGCACGGCGGCGCGCTCCTGCCACCCTACGAGACCGCCGAGACGCTGGACCGCCTCGCCGCCGACATCGCGCGCCACGCGCCGCGCGTGGTCGTCTGTCTGGGCGACAGTTTCGATGATGGAGCCGGCGCCGACGCGCTCATGCCGGAAAACTCGGGGCGCCTCGCCACCCTCGGGGCGGGCAGGGACTGGATCTGGATCGCCGGAAACCACGACCCCGCGCCGCTCTCCGTGGCGGGCCGTCATCTCGCCGAAGTAGCGCGCGGCCCTCTGACCTTCCGCCACATCGCCCGCCCGGGCGCTGATGGCGGCGAGGTCTCCGGCCACTGGCACCCAAAGGCCCGCGTGGCGCTGCGCGGCCGCACGATCTCGCGCCCGTGTTTCCTGACCGACGGGGCGCGGCTGATCCTGCCGGCCTACGGAGCCTATACCGGCGGCCTGCGCGCGGATCACCCGGACCTCGCGGCGTTGCTTTCGAAGTCCGCGCGCGCGATCCTGACCGGAACGCCCGCCCTGACCGTACCGCTGGCCGCCGCCGCCGCGCCGCTCTGAGGCGCAGGGGGAGTCACTCCCGCCCGTACGATCCGCACCCGCGATGCGGGCACGAACCGCCCCGTTGGGCCGGGCCGCGCTGGCGCGCGGAGAGGTGGATGTCAGGCGGTGAGACCCTCGGGCTCGGCCAGTCCGTTGGCCCGGCAGCACGCCGTCACGGTATTCGCGAGCAGACAGGCGATGGTCATCGGACCGACCCCGCCCGGCACCGGCGTGAGCGCCCCCGCGACGTTCGAGACGGAGGCGAAGTCCACGTCCCCGACCAGCCGCGTCCTCCCGTCGGCCGCCTCGATCCGATTGATGCCGACATCGATCACCGTGGCCCCGGGTTTTACCCAGTCGCCGGTAACGATCTCCGGGCGGCCGACGGCGGCGACGAGAATGTCGGCGCGGCGGCAGACCGCCTCGATGTCGCGCGTGCGCGAATGGGCGATCGTCACCGTGCAGCTGTCGCGGAGCAGCAGCTGCGCCATCGGCTTGCCGACGATGTTCGAGCGGCCCAGCACCACGGCGTCGAGCCCGCTCAGATCGCCGAGCCGGTCGCGCAGCAGCATCAGGCATCCGAGCGGCGTGCAGGGTACCATCGCCTTCTGGCCCGTCGCGAGGCGTCCGACATTCGAGATGTGGAAGCCGTCGACGTCCTTTTCGGGCGCGATCGCGTTGATCACCGACGCCTCGTCGAGATGCGCCGGCAGCGGCAGCTGCACGAGGATGCCGTGGATCTCCGGATCGGCGTTGAGATCGGCGATCAGCGCGAGAAGCGTGTCGGCGGAGGTTTGCCGGTCCAGCCGGTGTTCGACCGAGCGCATCCCGACCTCGAGTGTCTGGCGACCCTTGTTGCGGACGTAGACCTGGCTCGCCGGATCCTCGCCGACCAGAACCACGGCCAGACCCGGCGTGAGGCCGTGATCGCGCCCGAGCCGCGTGACATGCTCCGCGACCTTGGCGCGGACGGAGGCCGCGAAAACCTTGCCGTCGATGATCTCAGCGCCCATTCGCGTTCTCCCCGGTTTCGGTGAAGGCGCGGTCCTCGCGCGCGATCGACCACTCGATGATCTCGCGCCAGAGCCGTTCGGCCAGATCGGGATCGAGCCCGCGTTCCCCGGCCGCGCGGCGCGCATTGGTGACGACCTCCTCGATCCGCGCGTCGATCCGGGCCGGCAATCCCGCGACGCGCTTGAGGTCGACCGCGCGGTCGATGCAGGCGCTGCGCGCGGCGAGCAACTCGACGATGCGACCGTCCAAGTCGTCGATCAGGGTCCGCAGTTCGGTCATCGAGCGACAGGTTTCGGGCGTCATATCCATGGGGTCCGGTTACCTGTGCGGATGGAGGAGATCAACAGGTCGCACCGGGGAACCGCGATGCGGCAGCGAGACGCCCGCGACGCGCGAACCCGGAAAAGCCGACGCCGCCGGGTTGCGTCCCGGCGGCGTCGGATCACTCAGGTCGCTTTCCGGCTCAGGTCGCGGGTTCAGGCTCCATGCCGCCGTCGCGCGGCGGACGCGGCGACTTGCCGGTCTTCGGGATCGACGCGATCCCCGTTGGCCCGCCCGGCTCGTCCTTGGGCTCGTCGTCATCGCTTCCCCGGTTGAGCGCTTCGCCAGCGATCACTCGCGCGATCTCCTTGCCGGTCAGCGTCTCGTACTCCAGCAGGCCGTTCGCCATCCTGTCCAGATCGTCGCGCTTCTCCGTCAGGATGCGCTTGGCGGTCTCGTATCCCTCGTCGACCAGCTTGCGCACCTCCTGGTCGATCAGCTCGTGCGTATCGGGACCCGCATTGATGCCGCCGCCCTGGGGGCCGAGATACGTCATCTGCTCGTTGGCGTAGTCGATGTTGCCGAGCTTCTCGGACATGCCGAACCGCGTGACCATCGCCCGCGCGATGCGGCTCACCTGCTGGATGTCGGACGAGGCGCCCGAAGTCACGTTGTCGGGTCCGAAGACCAGTTCCTCGGCGACCTTGCCCCCCATCGCCATGGCGATCTGCGACTTGTACTTGGTCATCGTCACGCTGAGCTGGTCGCGCTCCGGCAGGCTGAGCACGAGGCCGAGGGCCCGGCCGCGCGGGATGATCGTCGCCTTGTGGATCGGATCGTGCTGCGGGACGTTAAGGCCCACGACGGCGTGGCCCGCCTCGTGATAGGCGGTCAGCTTGCGCTCCTCATCGGACATGACCATCGACCGGCGCTCGGCGCCCATCATGACCTTGTCCTTGGCGTTCTCGAAATCCATCATCGTAACGAACCGCTTGCCGGTCCGCGCGGCCAGAAGCGCCGCCTCGTTCACGAGGTTGGCGAGATCGGCGCCCGAGAACCCGGGGCAGCCGCGCGCGATGATGCGAAGATCGACATCGGCCGCCATCGGCACGCGTCGGGCGTGAACGGCGAGGATCTTTTCGCGGCCCTTGATGTCGGGATTGGTGACCTGGACCTGGCGGTCGAAGCGCCCGGGGCGCAGCAGCGCGGGGTCGAGAACGTCGGGCCGGTTGGTGGCCGCGATCAGGATCACGCCCTCGTTGGCCTCGAAGCCGTCCATCTCGACCAGAAGCTGGTTGAGCGTCTGCTCGCGCTCGTCGTTGCCGCCGCCGTAACCGGCGCCGCGATGCCGTCCGACCGCGTCGATCTCGTCGATGAACACGATGCAGGGCGCGTTCTTCTTGGCCTGCTCGAACATGTCACGCACGCGGCTGGCGCCGACGCCTACGAACATCTCGACGAAGTCGGATCCCGAGATCGTGAAGAACGGCACGCCCGCCTCGCCCGCGATGGCGCGCGCCAGAAGCGTCTTACCCGTGCCCGGAGGGCCGACGAGCAGCGCGCCTTTGGGAATTTTGCCGCCGAGACGACTGAATTTCTGAGGGTCGCGAAGGAACTCGACGATCTCCTCAAGCTCTTCCTTGGCCTCGTCGATGCCTGCCACGTCGTTGAACGTGACCTTGCCGGATTTCTCGGTGAGCATCTTGGCCTTGGATTTGCCGAAGCCCATGGCCCCGCCGCGTCCGCCGCCCTGCATGCGGTTCATGAAGAAGATCCACACGCCGATCAGGAGCAGGAACGGAAGCCAAAGCCCGAGCGCCGAGAGGAAGCCGGATTGTTCCTGGGGCGCGGCTTGGATCTCGACGTCGTTCGCTCGCAGTTCCTCGATCACGTCCGCGCTGCGCGGCTGCACCGTCTGGTAGGCGACACCGTCCTCGCTGGTGATGTAGACCCGCTCGCCGTCGAGCCGGACCGATGCGATCGATCCCTGATCGACGCGATTGAGGAAGTCGGAATAGCTGATCTCGCGGCCCATGCTGGTGCGGTTTCCGTTCGAGAAGACGTTGAACAACGCCACCATCAACAGAAAGAGAATGATCCAGAACGCGATGTTTTTCGTGTTGCCCACGTGGTGCTCTCCTCAATGGTCCTTGGCCACCCGCAGAGGGCACCCGACCGACTTGGCTAACATAGGCGGTCGGACAGGGGATTCAACGCAATTCCCCCGTTTCCCATGGCGCCGGACCGCTCGCGACGCGCCTGAAAACACGCCTTCCGGCCCCTCTCGCGAACGGCGCGTCGATGAGCCGCTGCCCGTGCCAGAGCGCCGGCGTGGTCACAAGCGTCTCGCGCGCAAGGCCGCTTTCCCGCCAGGCGGCGCAGAGCGCGAGGCCGGCGACGCCCAGGCCACCGATTTCCGCGCCCTCGGGCGCCGGCCCGATCAGCTCCCAGCGTCCGTCCCAGCGCCGGCCGGCGGGAACCCGTCCCGCCGCCGCGGAGGGTTCCCGACGCACCGCGATACCGGCTCCCGATCGCCGCAGCACGCAGCCGTGCAACGTTTGCCCGTGCCCGATCCGGCCCGCCTCGATGGCCGCCAGCAGCGCCTCGAGCCGCACAAGACGCGGCCGATAGATCGCGCCCGACACCCGCATCAGCACGGAGGCCAGAACCCGCAGGCGGATCTCCTCGGGCGCCGCGCGCATCGGCGCGGGATCGAGCGCCACGTCACCCGCCTCCCCCTCGACCACGCATGCCCGCGCGAGGTCGGCCGCCGCGGAGTCCAGCGCCGCGCGCGCGCGGCCCATGCGCCCGGCGGTCTCCGCCAGTCGCTCCGCACTCAGCCCGACATTTGCCAGAACCCCGAGCGCCCGCCGCACCCGCACGCGCGAAAAGCCCGGATCCTCGTTGCTCGGGTCCTCCGCCCAGCCGACGCCCTCGGCCGCGAGCCAGGCGCGCAGATCCGCCCGCCGCAGCCCCAGCAGCGGGCGCAGCCAGACCACGCCCGCCGCCCGGCTCGCCACGGCCATCGCGGCCAACCCGTCCACGCCCGACCCTCGCGCCAGACGCATCACAACCGTCTCCGCCTGATCGTCGAGCGTGTGCCCGAGCGCCACCGCGCCGATCCCGCGCCTCTGCGCCCAATCCGCGATCAGACCGCGCCGCGCCCGTCTTGCGTGATCCTGAAGGTTCCCGCGACCGTCCCATCCGCGCCAGTTCAGCACGTCATGCGACACGTCGATCCGTGCGCAGAGCGCGGCGACATCGGCCGCCTCGCCCGCCGATCCCGCGCGCAACCCGTGATCGACGGTGACCGCCGCGATCTCGCGTCCCGACCCGGCGGCCCAGACGCGCGCAAGGAGCAGCAGCGCGACGGAATCGCCGCCGCCCGACACCGCGACCCCCAAGGTCCCGGCAGGTGCCGCGTCCAGAACCGCGCCCGCCGGACCGGCGAGCGCGTCGGGTGGCGTCACTGGCAGTTGAGCATCGATCTGCGCGCGGCCACGTCACCCGCGACATCCGAGCCCGGATAGCGCGCGTCGACCTCGGCGAGCGTCTGACAGGCCTGCGTCACCTGGCCGAGTTCGCCGAGCGACACGCCGAGCCGGAACAGCGCGCGCGGCGCGAACGGCCCGTCCGGCGCTCCGCTGAACGCGTCGAGATAGCTCCGCGCCGCGCTCTGCCAGTCGGCGAGCGCCGACAGCGCCTCGCCGCGCCGGAACTGCGCCTCGGCCGAGAGCGGCCCGCCCGGGTAGGTCGCGAGGAACGTGCTGAACAGCTCCGAGGCCCGCACGTTGTCGCCACTGTCGGCCGCAGCGACCGCCGCATCGAACGCCGATCGCTCGCCGGCTATGGGTGACGCGTCCGGAGCCGCCTGGCCGATGGGCGTCTGCGCGGGCCGGGCGCGCGGGCGCAGCTCCGTCACGCCGCCGCCCAGCGGCTCGGGCGTCCCGATCAGGCTGACGTCGCCGCCTTCCAGTTCGGTCAGGCGGAAATCGAGCTCGCCCGCCCGGTTCGACGCCTCCGTCACGATCCGGTCGATGTCGTTGACCAGCACGTCGACGCGCCCGGTCAGCCGCCGCAGCTCCGCCTCGAGCTGATCGAGACGGACGAGGACCGTGGCCGGATCGCGCGAGAGACCGCCGGCCGCGCCCTGACGCACCAGTTCGTCGCGAAGCTGCTGGATCTGGCCGTTGAGCGCTGTCAATTGCGCGCGCACGTCCGCCACCGTCTCGGCCCGCGCCATCCCGCCGGAGGCGAGTGCGAGACCGAGCGCCAGAACCGCGAAAAACCTGCGCATCACCCTCCTCCCGACCGTCTCAGGCCCCTGCGCCGGATGTCACCACGGTCACCGCGCGCCGGTTCTGCGCCCAGCAGGATTCCGAGGCGCAGGCGGCCACGGGCCGCTCGCGCCCGTAGGTGATGATGCTGATCCGGCCGTCGGACACGCCCCGGCTCACCATGTAGTTGCGCACGGCGCTGGCGCGCGCCGAGCCGAGCTGGAAGTTGTAGTCCCGCGTGCCCCGCTCGTCCGCGTGACCTTCGATCCGCACGGCCACGCCCGGATTGGACGCGAGCCAGCCGATCTGCTGGTCGAGAACCGAGATGCCCTGCGCGTTCAGCGCGCTCTGGTCGACGGTGAACAGCACCGTGTCGCTGATCGACGTGCCGGGCAGCGTGCCGGCGTAGATCGTCTCCGCCCCGGTCCCCGCGAGGTCCGAGCCCGTACCGCCGCTGAAGCCCGCATCCGGCACCGTGGGCACCGTCACTGCCGGTCCGGCACAGCCCGCGACCGCAAAC
Organism: uncultured Alphaproteobacteria bacterium; assembly: GCA_963698685.1. Taxonomy (GTDB): domain Bacteria; phylum Pseudomonadota; class Alphaproteobacteria; order Rhodobacterales; family Rhodobacteraceae; genus Amaricoccus. The sequence continues at coordinate 84,404 of CAVORV010000016.1, read as the reverse complement.
GCGGTCAGCACCAACCCTGCCTTGAATGTCATCCGCATGCTCAATTCCTCCTCGCGTCTGCGCGCGTTCAGCTCAACAATCCCGACCAGGACGGATCGGACGCGAAGCCTCCTGTGGGCACTTTGCGCAGGTTGCGCCCCGTTATGTCCACCGAAAAAAGCTGCGGACCGCCATCGGCGCCCGGCGTCTCGCGAAAGAACATCAGCACGCGGCCGTTGGGCGCCCAGGTCGGGCCTTCATCGATGTAGCTGGCGGTCAGAAGACGCTCGTTCGAGCCGTCGACCCGCATCGCGCCCACGTGGAACCGCCCGCCGACGATCTTGGTGAAGGCGATCAGATCGCCCCTCGGCGACCAGACCGGAGTGGCGTAGCGCCCGTCGCCGAAGCTGATCCGCCGCGCGTCACCTCCTGCCGCCGACATCACGTAAAGCTGCTGCGTTCCGCCCCGGTCGCTCTCGAACACGACCTGGGATCCGTCGGGCGAGAAATCCGGAGCCGTGTCGATGGACGCGGTGTCGGTCAGCTTGCGGCGGCTGCCGGACCCCATGTCGATGATGTAGATGTTCGACCCGGACCCTTCGGTCTCGGAATAGATCGCCTGGGACCCGTCACGCGAGAAGCGCGGGCCGAAGGACATGTTGCCCACGCCGCTCACCGCCTGGCGCTGGCCGCTGCCCGTATCGATCATGAACAGGCGCGGCGTCCCCTGCTCGTAGCTGGTGTAGAGGATCCGCCGCCCGTCCGGCGAGATGCGCGGCGAGACCACCAGCGACCCGCCATCGGTCAACGTGCGCGCGTTCGCGCCGTCATAATCCATCACGGCGATCTGCTTGCGCCGCGTGGTTTTGGGGCCGCTCTCGGCGACATAGGCCACGCGGCTGTCGAAATAGCCGGTCTCGCCGGTCAGCCGCGCGTAGATCGCGTCCGCGGTCTTGTGCGCCAGCCTGCGCCAGCTCGCCGCCGAACCCTCGAACTGCAGCCCCTCGCCGAGCGGGGTCTGGCCGAACACGTCCCAGAGCCGGAAGCGCACCTGCACCCGGTCGCCGCTCGATGACACCGCGCCCGTCACCAGCGCCTGCGCGTTGATCGCGCTCCAATCGGAGAAGCGCACCGGGGCGTCGAAATTCGTCACCCGTCCGATATGGGCGTTCCGGGGGATCTCGCGGAAGAGGCCCGACCCGACGAGATCGTCCACCATCACCTGGGTGATCCGCGCCGCGAGATCGGCAGAGGCCGCGTCGGCCACGAAGACCGGCGCCGCGAACGGCATCGGCTCGATCACGCCGTCGGTGATCTCGATCCGGAGCGGGGATTGCGCGTAGGCTTTGAGCGGCCCCGCCAGCATCGCCGCCGGAACGGCCAGGATCATGTTTCTGCGGAGGCGGTTCACCATGAGACCATCCCTTCGGGATTGAAAACGACTTCGAGACTGCGCCATTGGGCGTATTTGTCGCGCGGCATGTCACTGTAGGGCGCGCAGCGCAACAACGCGATGCGCGCCGCGCGGAACGCCGCCTCGTAGCGCGTGTCGGGCAGAACCGCCGGATCGATCAGCCGGATCGTCCCGTCGACGATCCCGCCGGAGGGATCGAGTTCGACTCCGACCGTGATCCGCAGATCCTCGGCCTCGCGCACGCCGGCGGGCACGCTCCAGCAGGCTTTGATCGCGAACCGAAGCCCGTCCTTCTCCGCCACGCTCAGCGGCGGCCCGACCGGTCCGGCGGGTGCGTTGGACGGCGTCGTCGCGGGCGTGGGCGGCGTCACGGCAGGCGGCGTCGGAGCCGTCGGCGGCGTGGCGCTGGCCGTCTGCTGCGCCGGCGGGGCGGTCTGCGTCCGCGCGGGCTGGGGCGTCGGGAGGTTGCTCGGTCGCGCCAGCGGCCGCGAGGATGTGGCCAGCGCCACGGTCTGCGGCGGGGCCGGCGCCGCCTGCGGCTCCGGCGCGGCCTCCTGCGGCGCCTCGGGCGGCGTGACGGTCTCGGTCGAAAGCGGCTCGGGCGCGGGCGTCGGGGTCACCGCCTCGGCGGGACGCGCGGTCTCCGGCGCGGGCGGCGTCGGCGTCTCGGCGATGCGCGGCGCCTGGCGGGCCAAAGGCGGCGCGGCGGAGGCGAGCGCCCCCGGCGTGGAGATGTCCGGCGCGTCCAGTTCCGTCTCCGGCGTCGGCGGTCGCGCCAGAGCGTCGGGACCGGCGGGCAGCAGCGGCGCCTCGAGCCCCGGCGCGCTCAGCGGCGCGTCCGGGTTGAACGCGGGCGCGAGCGACGCGATCTCCTCCTCCGGCGGGGCCTCGGGCTGGGGGGCGAGATCCGTCACCGCCTCGGGCGGCGTCTCGCGCGGAGGGGGCGGCGTGACCGGCGCGGGATCGGGCGCCGGAGCCTCGGCCTCGGGCCGCGCGGCCGCAGCCTGCTGTGCCGCCGCGAATTCCGCCTCGGAGATGAAGCTCACCTCCGTCACCCGGATCGCGTCCATCTCGCGCGGCGCGAACCACGGCAGGCCGAACAGCGCGAGCGCGATCAGCGCCGCGTGCATCAGGCCGGAAAGGACCGCGCCCGTTCCCATGCGTCAGTTGGCCTGGACGTCCCGCCCGTCGAAACGCGGACCGCCCTGTTCGGTGACCAGACCGATGTCGTTGAAACCGCTGGCATTCAGCGCGCCCATGATCTGCATGACACCCTCATAGGGGATCGCCCCGTCCGCGCGCAGGAACACCCGGCTCGACGTCCGCTCGGCGGAGACCGCGCGCAGCAGCGGGATCAGCGCCTCGCGCTCCACGACCTCGTTCTGCACCAGGATCGACCCGTCGGCGGCCAGCGCCACGGTCAGCGGCTCCTCGGCCTCCGTCGGCAGCGCGGTGGCCGCCGTCTCCGGCAGTTTGATCGGCACGCCAACCGTCAACAGGGGTGCGGCCACCATGAAGATGATCAGCAGCACCAGCATCACGTCGACGAACGGCGTCACGTTGATCTCGGACATCGCGCGCCCGACGCCGCGACGGCGACGCCGCCCGGCGGTCGCGCTCTGCATCACCGACGCCATCAGGCGGCGCCCTGTTCCAGCTGCCGCGACAGGATCAGCGAGAACTCGTCCGAGAACGCCTCCCAGCCGCCGATGATCTCCTCGGCGTCGCGGTTGAGCTTGTTGTAGAAGATCACCGCCGGGATCGCCGCGAGCAGTCCCAGCCCGGTCGCCAGCAACGCCTCGGCGATGCCCGGCGCAACGACGGCGAGGTTCGTGCTCTGCTGCATCGCGATCTGCTCGAACGCGTGCTTGATGCCCCAGACCGTGCCGAACAGCCCCACGAACGGCGCGATCGACCCGACCGTGGCGAGAAACGTCAGCCCGTTGGTCAGCGTCTCGCTCTCGCGCCCGATCGCCACGTTCATCGCCCGCTCGACCCGGCTCTGCGTCCCCGCGATCAGCCCGCCGCCCTTGCGGTGCGAGCGTCGCCACTCGGTCATGCCCGCGGCGAAGACCCGCGCGGCCGCCCCGTCGGGCTCCGGCCCCAGCTTGTCGAACACCACGTCGAGCGGCTCGCCCGACCAGAACGCGTCGTCGAACGCCTTGGCGTCGGACTTGGCGCGCCGCATGTCCATGTGCTTCTGGAAAATGATCGACCACGACCAGAACGACGCCGCGACGAGCAGGATCATCACGATCTTGACCGTGAACGTCGCGCGCCAGAAGAGCGCCAGCAGCGAGAAATCGACCTGCTGCGCCGCCGCCAGAGTATCCGCTTCCATGACCGCCTGTCCGTGATTGCCCATGGGGTCCGGCGCGCCGTGTTCTCCGGCATCGTCCCGGCCCGCCGCCGTCAGCCGTGCAATGGCGCAAAACGGCCCGTCTGTCCAGTCTCAGTCCGGTGATCCGAACCCGCTCAAAGCCGCCCGCACCGCCTCCGGAAGCCGCCGCGCCCGCCCGTCGGACCCGAGGCACACCACCTCGACCCGCGCCCGGAAAAGAATGTCGTCCCCGCGCCGGACCTCCTGCGCCAACTCCGCCCGCGCGCCCCGCACCTCGCCCGCGCGCGTCTCCACCCGCAGCAGATCCTGAAACCGCGCCGGCGAGATGAAATCCGCCTCGATCCGCCGCACCGCGAACACCGTCCCGGTCTCCGCCCGCAACACCGCCTGGTCGATGCCGGCGTCGATCAGCGCCTCGGTCCGCGCCCGCTCGATGAATTTCAGGTAGTTCGCGTGATACACGATCCCCGCGAGGTCCGTGTCCTCGTAATAGACCCGGAGATCAAAGACATGCCCGCTCATGCGAAAGCCGCGGCCGCGGGCGGGCCCGAAGCCCCGCCCGCCGCGCGTCCCGCTATTGCATCATCGCCATCGCCGTGAAGGACGACACCGTGCCGTCCACCTCGACGACGCAATTGTAGGCCGCGTCCCCCGCCGTCGCGGTGTAGATCGTGGCCCCGGTCTTGGTCGACGCGGTCGGCGTCACCGTGATCACGGAGGCGTCCAGCCCGCTCGCGATCGCCGCCTGCTCCGCGCAGGCCAGCTCCGGCCCGGAGACGATCAGAACCTCCGGCTCCGGCTCCCGCGCGCAGGCCGCCACCAGAAGCGGCAGAGCCGCCATCGCCAGAATGCCATGCTTTTTCATGATCCGTCCCTCGCATCACCGCGCCTTCAGCCAGCGCGACATCGAGGCTACCAGCCCCGCCCCGGCCCCACAACGCGCCCCGCCCGACCGGCGCCGATCCGCCGTCAGTCCGATTTCACCAGCCCCGAGAACCCGGCGACCGCCAAGAGGCTCAACGCCCAGCCGACCGCGATGTGGAGCCAGAGATACCCGCGCGCCCACGCGCCGCGCCCCGTGTCATCGTCCGGGATCCAGTATTCCTGCATCTCCAGCGACACGATCGGCAGCAGCGTGTCCGCTGAATAGATGAACGCGTTGAACGTCGGATAGCTCGGCGCCTTCGCCTCGAAACACATCAGCCGCGCCCGCCCCTCGTCGGGCGCGCAATCCGTCCATGCGGCCTGCCGCAACATGAAGGCCTTGTTCGGCTTGATCGCACCATGCCCGCCCGCCACCGCGAAGACGAGCCACCCGAACAGCAGAAACCCGCGCGCCCAGATCGCCGCGCGTCTGCGGCGCGCGCCCGTATCCGATCGTCGCGCCGACCAGACCGTCCCAAACTCCGCGCGCGATTCAGCCGCCACCAGTAGTCCCAGATCGGCGCCCGCGCCGCCATGATCCGGTCCGCAACGTGCCTTCTGGCAGTCGGCCAATTGCTGGTGATCTGTCCCCGGCCAACCGAGCGCGGACCTGTGGCGACCTGCGCAACTCGTGCATCATGACGGCTCGCCGCGGATCACTGGCGCGAAGTGAATTGACCGCCGCGACGACATCGGGCCAAACTGATCCTGCGCCCTGACCGCTCGGTCCGCATCCTCAATCGCGCGCCTGTACAGCTGAGCGGCGAAACCGTCCCGCCGCGCCGCCCGCTGCGCCGCTCCTTCTCGATCAGAACCTTGCGCGCATCCTCCCCATGCCCCATCTCCCGCAGCACTTTGGCGCAGTGCTCATAGGGCTGCGGCCAGAAATCCTTGCCCCACCGCGCCGGGTCCTGCCGCCCGAGCCACTCGATCCGCGTATCGGCGTCCACCGGCCCGCCCGTGATCGCCCGTAGCGAAAGCGGTCGAGGATCAGATCACCCCGTCCCGGCCAGCATGCGGGATCGTCATTCAGACTCCCGACCTCCGCCCCTGCAAACTCGCCAGTCCGAACGACCCTGGCGTCGCCCCTCAGAAAGAATGCGCCTTCAACCTTTGCCCCGTCGGCGAGATCCAGCGCGTTCCCCGGATTCACCCGCCGCGTCCTTCTCCGCCCGGAACGTCGCGCCGCCGCAGTCGAGGTCCCCGCCCAGCTTCGCCCCGAGCAGCCGCACCGCGCCCGTCGCCTCGAAGCCGCGCGCAGGAACACGTCGCCCTTCGCCTCCAGCCCGTCGGCGACAGCGCGAACCCCGGATTGCCCTCCGCGTCCTTCTCCGCCCGGAACGTCGCGCCGCTGCAGTCGAGGTTCCCGCCCAGCTTCGCCCCGAGCAGCCGCACCGCGCCCGTCGCCTCGATGTCGCGCAGGAACACGCCGCCCTTCGCCTCCAGCCGGTCGGCGGCCAAGCGCGTGCCCCGGATTGCCCTCCGCGTCCTTCGTCCGCCCGGAACGTCGCGCCGGTGCAGGAGAGGTCCCCGCCCAGCTTCGCCCCGAGCAGCCGCACCTCGCCCGTCGCCTTGACGCCGCGCAGGAACACGCCGCCCTTCGCCTCCAGCCGGTCGGCAGATCAGGCCCGGCAGACACCGCCAGTCAGGAACAGGCTGTCGATGCACGCCGATCGCAGCACGGGCGTCGCGTCGAAACGGCATCCGATCAGACGCGATGTCGCGCGGGATCCGGCACCCTTCAAGATCGAGCGCGTCGGGGATCCATGCCCCGACGTATCCGGAAGCCCTTCTCGTGCGGCTGATGCTTCGGATCACTCCCGAGCAGCAGCAGCCGGATCAGCCCGGCCCGAACCTTGCGGCTTTCATCCCCGGTCTCCGGAACCTCGCCATCGCCCAGGACGATGGGCTCACCCGTATCCAGTTCCGCCAGCACCTGCCGTTCGGCCGGCGAAAGATTCCCCAGATCGCTGACCTTGCGCGGAATGCCCACCGGTCCGTTCCTCCACCCCGAACGCCCTCACGGGCGCGAACGGACCCAAGTTAACCCACCTTTCCAGAGAGTTAACGAAAATCTGAAAAATGTTCTATTTCATAGACTTACCCAAAACGACACGCGTGTCGCGGGAGGATGATCGCCCCCCGCGCCAAACCAGGCGATATCAGCTGACGACGCCCTGGACGAACCAGTCCATCGAGGCCTTTTCGGCGTCGGTCAGGGTCACGCCCTCGGCGACGCGCAGCTCGCCCTCCTGGTCGTAGATCGGGCCGGTGAAGATCTCGAAGCTGCCGTCCTTGATGCCCGCCTCGATGGCGAGGGCGGCGGCCTGCACGTCCTCGGGGACGTTGTCGCGGTACTCGGACATGACGACCTCGCCCTCGGCCATGCCGGCCCAGGTGTCGGACGATTCCCAGGTGCCGTCGAGCACGGCCTGCGCGCGCTTGACGTAGTACGGGCCCCAATGGTCCTCGATCGCGGTCAGGTGCGCGGTCGGGGCGAAGCGCGACATGTCGGAGGCCTGGCCGAAGGCGAAGACGCCGCGCTCCTCGGCGGCCTGGAGCGCCGCGGGGCTGTCGGTGTGCTGGGTGATCATGTCGGCGCCCTGATCCATCAGCGCGCGGGCGGCGTCGGCCTCCTTGGCGGGATCGTACCAGGTCGAGACCCAGACGACGTTGGTCTGGAAATCGGGGTTGATCTTGCGCGCCGCGAGCGTGAAGGCGTTGATGCCCATCACCACCTCGGGGATCGGGAAGGACGCGATGTAGCCGGCGGTGCCGGTCTCCGACATCATGCCGGCGATGGTGCCGATGACCGCCCTGCCCTGATAGAACCGCGCGTTGTAGGTCGCGACGTTGTCGGCGCGCTGGTAGCCGGTGGCGTGCTCGAAATAGACGTCGGGGAACTGTTTGGCGACCTTGATCGTCGGGTTCATGTAGCCGAACGATGTGGTGAAGATCAGCTGATTGCCGTCCTGGGCGAGCTGGCGGATGATCCGCTCGGCGTCGGGGCCTTCGGCGACGTTCTCGACGATGGTGGTCTCGACGGCGTCGCCGAGCTCCTCGACGAGCTGGAGGCGGCCCTGTTCATGGGCGTAGGTCCAGCCGAAATCGCCGACCGGGCCGATATAGACGAAGCCGATCTTGAGCGGCCCGTCCTGGGCCAGCGCCACGCCGGGAACCAGCGGAAGGGTCGCGGCGGCGCCGAGGGCGCCCAGAAGCGTGCGGCGGTTGAATTCTGTCATGTGTGGTCTCTCCTGTTGGATGGGTTTTTTGGTTTCAGGTCGTGGCTTTGAACGGTCTTCCCAGACAGGCCGGCGCCGCCGTTCCGCCCGACCTGCGCATCGAGATCGCCGCCAGAACGACGATCGTCGCGATGTAGGGCAGCGCGGCCATGAATTCCGGCGGAAAGAACGTATAGCCCGCCGCTTTGGTCTGCAATTCCAAGGTCATCACGAGGCCGAAAAGATACGCGCCGAAAAACAGCCGCCAAGGCCGCCAGAGCGCGAAGACGACGAGGGCGAGCGCGATCCAGCCCCGTCCGGCGGTGAGCTGCTCGGCCCACATCGGCGTCAGCATCATCGAGTAGAAGCTGCCGGCGATCCCGGCCATCGCGCCTCCGAAGGCGACGGCGGCGTAGCGTACGGCGATGACAGGGTAGCCGATGGAATGGGCGGAATGGTCGTTCTCGCCGACCGCGCGCAGGATGAGACCCGAGCGGGTCCGGCCGAGAAACCAAGAGACGGCGAAGGTCATCAGGATCGAGAAATAGACGATGGGCGAATGGCCGAAGACCAGCCGCAGGAGCGGGCTGTCAGCCAGCGCGTCCGGGAAGATCGACCCGAATGCGGGAATGGTCAGCCCGGTGAAACTCTCACCCACGAGGGAGGAGAGCGAGATGCCGAAGATTGTCAGCGCGAGACCCGTCGCGACCTGGTTCGAGGTGAGCGTGAGGGTGAGGAAGCCGAAAATCAGCGCCGACAGTGTGCCGAAAAACGCCGCCGCGATTACGCCGATCCATGGGCTGCCCGTCGTGTAGGTCACGGCGAACCCGCTGATCGCGCCGATGAGCATCATGCCCTCGACGCCGAGATTGAGCACGCCGGATTTCTCGACCACGAGCTCGCCGAGCGCCGCCAGCAGGATCGGCGTCGAGACGCCGACGACGGACATGATGATCGAGACGAGGATGACGGAACTCATGCCGGCGCCCCCCGCGCAACGCGGATGCGATAGCGCACGAGCACGTCGGTGGCCAGAAGGAAGAACAGCGTCATGGCCTGGAAAAGCCCCGCCGCGCTGTCGGGCAGGCCGAGGCGGGTCTGGGCGGTCTCGCCGCCGATATAGGTCACCGCCATGACGATGCCGGCCAGCACGATGCCGATGGGATGGAGCCGGCCGAGAAAGGCGACGATGATCGCGGTGAAGCCGTAGCCCGCAGGGAATTGCGGCGTCATCTGGCCGAACGGGACCAGCCGCCTCGAAGATGCCCGCGAGGCCCGCGAGGCCGCCGCCGATCATCAGCGTGGCCCAGATCGTTCGGTCGGCGTTGAAGCCCGCATGGCGGGCGGCATGGGGCGCGCGGCCGACGGTGCGGATCTGGAAGCCGAAGACAGAGCGGGTCATCACCAGCCATGCCAGCACCGCGATGACGAGCGCGAGCGGAACGCCGAGATGGACGATGGTGCGCGGGATCACGGTCGGCAGAAGCTGATCGTCCGTGAAGAGCCGTGTCTGGGGAAAGTTGAAGCCCATAGGGTCCTTCCACGGCCCGTTCATCAGAAAATACAGGATCTGGATCGCGACGTAGGTGAGCATGAGGCTGGTCAGGATCTCGTTGACGCCGAGACGCGTGCGCAGGAAGGCCGGGACCGCCGCCCAGGCCATGCCGCCGAGTACGCCGGCCACGCACATGGCGGGCAGGATCCAGGCGCCCTCCATGCCCCAGGTGGCGAGCGCCACGCCGGTGCCGGCGAGCGCGCCCATGATGTACTGGCCCTCGGCGCCGATGTTCCAGACGTTCGCGCGGAAGCCGAAGGAGAGGCCCACGGCGATGATGATCAGGGGGGCGGCCTTGATGCCCAGATCCTGCCAGCGGTTGGGATCGGCGAGCGGCGAGATGAAGATCTCCCGCACGGCCGCCGCACCGTCATAGCCGATGATCGTGAAGATGATCGCGCCGGTGAGCATGGTGAGCGCCACGGCCAGCGCCGGGGTGAGCCAGAGCATCGCCCGGCTCAGCTCCTTGCGTTTCTCAAGCGTGATCCGCATGGGCCGCCTCCTTGGCCGGGAGGCCGTAGATACCGGCGAGCGCGGGATCGTGGCCGGTTTCGGCGGTAGCCTCCGGATCGCCGTGGACGCCGCCCATCAGCAGGCCGATCTCGTCGATGCGGACCTCGGCCATCGGGATCACCTGCGAGAGCGCGCCGTGGTTGATGACCGCCAGGCCGTCACAGAGGGAGAGCAACTCGTCGAGGTCCTGGCTGATGACGACGATGGCCGAGCCGCGCGCGGCCAGATCGACGATGGACTGGTGAATGGCGGCGGCGGCGCCCGCGTCGACGCCCCACGTCGGCTGTGAGACGATCAGGACCTCGGGGGTCTGGAGAATCTCGCGGCCCATGATGTATTTCTGAAGATTGCCGCCGGAGAGGCTCTCGGCGAGGGAATCCGGCCCGGTCGTCTTTACGGCGAAGCCCTTGATGATCCCGGCCCCGTAATCGCGGGCGCGGCCGGGGCGGACGAGGCCGCCGCCCGCGAGGCCCATGCGGTCTCTGGCAGTCAGGAGCGCGTTGTCGGCCAGCGAAAATTCGGGAACGGCGGCGTGTCCGTTGCGTTCCTCGGGCACGGCGCTGAGGCCGCGACGCCGGCGCGCGCCGATGCCGGACGCCCCGATCTCGATCCCGTCGAGTGTGATGGCGCCGGCATCGACGACCGGGGTCTCGCCCGCGAGCGCCAGCAGAAGCTCGTTCTGGCCGTTGCCGGCGACGCCGGCGATGCCGAGAATTTCGCCGGCGCGCACCGAGAACGAGACGCCCTTGAGCGGGACGCCGAAATCGCCCGTCGCGGGCATGTCGAGATCGCGGACGACGAATTTGGCGGGGCCGAATTCGCGGCCCTCGACCTTCTCGATGCGCTTGAGATTTCCGCCGATCATCATCTCGGCCATGCTGGTCGAGCTTTCCTCCGAGGGCGTGCAGGTCGCCACGACCTTGCCGCCGCGCAGGATGGTCGCCCGGTCGCAGAGCTCCTTTATCTCGTGGAGCTTGTGCGAGATGTAGAGAATTGAGCAGCCGCCCGCGGCGAGTTGGCGCAGGGTTTTGAACAGGAGCGCCACCTCCTGCGGGGTCAGCACCGAGGTGGGCTCGTCCATGATCAGAAGTTGCGGTTTCAGCAGCAGCGCGCGGACGATCTCGATGCGCTGGCGCTCGCCGACGCTCAGCGTCGAGACCACGCGGTGCGGGTCGAGCGTGAGGCCGTATTCGGCCATGACGCGGCCGATCTCGGCCTCCAGCGCGCGGCGGCCGAGGCTGTGGTCCATGCCGAGCGCGATGTTCTCGAGCACCGTCATCGCCTCGAAGAGCGAGAAGTGCTGGAACACCATGCCGACGCCCATGGCGCGCGCGGCCTTGGGGTGCGCCACGGTGACGGGCGCGCCGTTCCATCGGATCTCGCCGGCATCGGGCTGCATGATGCCATAGATCATCTTGACCAGCGTCGATTTGCCCGCGCCGTTCTCGCCCAGAAGCGCGTGGATCTCGCCGGGGCCGACCGCGAAACTCACCGCGTCGTTGGCGATCACCCCCGGAAAGGCCTTGGTGATGCCGTCGAGTTCAATGCGCGGCGTCTGATCGCGTGTCACGTGTCCCAACCTCGCTGTCCCGGCGGCCGGATCTGTCGCCCAGGTTCGCCATGATCTCGGCCGTGGTGAAGGCGGCGATGACTTCGGGGCGCTTGTCGCCCGAGGGGCCGCCGATCGGGCAGATCAGCCCGTCCGTGCCGCCCGGACGCGCCGTGCTCCGCGCGCCATTTCGCGAAACGCGCGCGTTTGGTGGCCGAGCCGATCAGCCCGACATAGGCCGCGTCGCCGCGCGCGAGCGCCGCGTCGGTGATCAGGAAATCGAGCGCGTGGTCGTGCGTCAGCACGACGAAGGCGGATCCGGGCGGGGCCGCGTCGACCAGGCTCTCGGGCAGCGGGCTCAGGCGCGTCTCGACGCCGTCAGGGGCGAGCGCGATCTCGTCCGCGCGGCTGTCGATCAGGATGCCGCGCACCGGCAGGAGAGCCAGCGCGGCGCAGAGCGCGCGGCCGACATGACCGGCGCCGAAAACGAGGATCTCGGGGCGGCGGTCGCGCGCGAGCGCGAGACGCGCGCCGAGCTCGGCGCGCAGAGCCGCGTCGAGCGTCTTGAACGTGACCGAGACGCGGCCGCCGCAGCACTGGCCGATCTCCGGGCCGAGCGGCACGTCGAGGTCGGACGCGGTTTCCGCCTGGCGCAACATCCGGCGGGCGTGGTCGATGGCGAGATATTCGAGCTGTCCGCCGCCGATGGTGCCGGCGATCTCCGCCGCCGAGACCAGCATCCAGGCGCCGGCGTCGCGCGGAACCGAGCCTCGCGCGGCGGCGATCTCCACGAGAATTGCGGGACCGTCGGACGCCACGTCATTCGGCAGCAGACGGATCCCGTGACGCTTGGCTGGCATTCGGCGGTCATTTCCCCAAGAACGTTTTCCCTGTTCCACAGGCTGTGTCCGGGCGGCGCGATTGGCAAGAGGATTTCCCGGTTTCGCGCCGCCGGCGCCCGATCTGCGTCGGGATTCGGCGCCGTCGCACGCGGGCGCCCATCAAACGGTCGTGCCGCGCGCAGAATTGAACGGATGCGCGGCGATGCCTAGATGCCAAGCCGAAAGCGAACGGAGCCCGCCGACATGCTGCCAGACAATCCCGACGACCAGGCCCGCCTGTTCTATCTGGCGATTCTCGGTCTGGTGATCGCATGGTCGCTGCTCTGGGGTCAGGGCCACCGGATCGGGCGGAGCCTGCGCGACATGGCGGTATGGGTGCTGATCTTCGCGATGGTGGTGATCGGCTACGGGTTCCGCGACACCCTGAGCGCCGGGCTGTTCCCGTCGGCGACGATCAGCCTCGCGGCCGATGTCGTCGAGTTGCGGCGCGGTGCGGACGGGCATTTCCACGCGGACATGGAGGTGAACGGCGCGCCGATCCGTTTCATGGTGGATACCGGCGCGTCGGACGTGGTGCTGTCGATGCGCGACGCGCGGGCGGCCGGGATCGATCCGGCGCAGCTGAACTTCGCCGGGCGGGCCCAGACGGCCAACGGGCTGGTTCCGATCGCGCGGGTCACGTTGGGCGACGTGACGCTCGGCGACATCCGCGACGTCAACGTGGGGGCTTCGGTCGGCGCGGGCGATCTCGACGTTTCGCTGCTCGGCATGAGCTATCTGGACCGCTACGGATCGATCCGCATCGAAGGCGATTCGATGATCCTCGCGCGCTGAAGGGCGGTGGGCTTCAGAGCCGCACGGGCGACGGTCCGACGCGCTCGTCCAGCGCGGCACGGCATTCGGGCGAGACCTCGGGCAGCCGCGCGCGGAACGCCGCGTCGCGATCCGGGATGGCGGCGCGCTGCGCAATCGTCAGCGTGTCCCGCTGCGAGGCGTCCGCGAGGATCGCGAGACCTTCGAGCAGGATGTCGGTCTCCTGCGGCGTGCAGGAAGGCGCGAGCGCCGCGCGCAGGCCGGCGATATCGCCCTGATACGTTCCGCCCGCCCGCTCGGAGGGCAACGGCTGCCCGCAGCCCGAGAGCGTCAGGATCGCGGCGAATGCGGTGATGGTCGTGGCTTTCATGTCGTCTCCTCGGGGTTTTCGGTACCGGTCAGGAGCCGGCCTTTCGGACCCAGCGTCCGTCCTCCTGGGCCCAGTAGGTCGCGGACAGACCGGCGGCGGTGACGGCTTTCCAGTCGGATCGCGCCGCCGCCACTGCCTCCGGATCCGCGCCGTCGAAGATCAGGCAGGCGCGGTCGAACGCCGCCATCGCATCCGGCGCCGCGCGCGCGCCGTCCACCAGCATCAGCACGGTCGCGCCGTTGGGATTGTCCTCGCCGCGCGTGAGCCAGACCGGCTGATGCGGGCCGTGACCCGCCGCTTCGGAGCCGTGCGGCAGGAACGAGCCGTCGCCCCAGGTCCAGAGCATGTCGTCCACGGCCGCCAGACCGGCCTCGGTCCCGCACCGGATCAGGACCCGCCAGTTCCGATCCAGCGACCGCGCCACCATGTCCGGCAGGCTCGACTCCAGCGGCGTGGCCGTCAGATGGTAGAACAGCACCTCGGGCATCGCTCTCAGCCCTCGAAGCGGTCCCGCACCAGACGGTCGAGCGCGCGCACGCCCCAGCCGGTCGCGCCCTTGGGCGCGAGCGTGGAGGGCTTGTTGTTGTAGGCGGCTCCGGCGATGTCGAGATGGATCCAGGGCATCCCGTCCTTGACGAAACGCTGAAGGAACTGCGCCGCCGTGACCGACCCGGCGGTGCGGCCGCCGACATTCGCGATGTCGGCGATGCGGCTCTTGAGCAGCTCGTCATAGGCCGGGTCGAGCGGCATCCGCCAGGCGCCCTCGCCCTCGGCCTCGGCGGCCTTGAGGAAATCGCCCGCGAACGCGTCGTTGTTGGAGAAGACGCCCGCCTTCTCGTGTCCGAGCGCCACGATGATCGCGCCGGTCAGCGTGGCAAGGTCGACCATCGCGGCGGGCTTGAACCGCTCCTGGGCGTACCAGAGCACGTCGGCGAGCACGAGGCGGCCCTCGGCGTCGGTGTTGATGACCTCGACCGTGTCGCCCTTCATGGATTTCACGACGTCGCCCGGACGCTGCGCGTTGCCGCCGAGCATGTTCTCGACGAGCCCGACGATGCCGATGACGTTGGCCTTGGCCTCGCGCGTGGCGAGCGTGTGCATCACGCCCGCGACGACGCCGGCGCCGCCCATGTCCATCGTCATCTCCTCCATGCCGGCGGCGGGCTTGATCGAAACGCCGCCCGTGTCGAAGACGACCCCCTTGCCGAGGAGCGCGAGCGGAGCCGCGTCGCCGCAGCCCTTCCATTGCATGACCACGACCTGGGACGGCGTGGAAGAGGCCATGCCGACCGCGAGCAGCGTGCGCATCCCGAGCTTCTCGAGCTCGACGGGGCCGAGCACCTCGACCTCGACGCCCAGATCGCGAAGCGCGGTCAGACGCTCGGCGAATTCGATCGTGGTGAGAACGTTGGCGGGTTCGCTCACCAGGTCGCGGGTCAGGAACACGCCCTGCGCCTGGGCGGAATGCGGCGCGAAGGCCTCGGCCGCCGCCTCGGGGTTTTTCACCATGAACGTCGCGCGCGCGTTCCGCGGGACCGCGTCCTCGGCCTCGGTGCGGTAGGTGTCGAAGGAATATGCCTTGAGGCTCAGGCCGAGCGCGACGTCCTCCACCCGCGAGAGAGTCCCGGCCAGCACGGTCAACGGGACCGTCCCGTTGAACGCGGCGATGGCCGCGCCCGCCTTGCGGGCCTGTTCGGGCGTCGGGCGGCGGGGCAGCTTGACGACCATGATCGCCTCGGCGCGCATGCCGGCGGGCCACGACGAGCGTCTCTCCGGATCCGGTCTTGGCCTTGGCGAAAGCGCCGCTTTCGGCGAGCCGCTTCACCGCGCCCCGGGTCAGCCGGTCGACCCGTCGGGCCAGCGGGTCCATGCTGCCGTCCTCGGCGAGAAACAGCGCGACGCGCCCTTCGATGTCGGCGATCGCGGCGGGATCGGCCGCCTGGAAGTCGGTTTGCAGTGGCGCGGTCACGACGCTCTCCGTAAGTTGTGCGAATGCCGGAAGCCGTAGCGGCTTTCGCGCGGCTTGACCAGATCGCGAGGTCGCGGCCGCAGGAGAGAGGCTTTCGCTTGACCCGTCTGGACCGCTACATCCTCGGCCAGCTCGTCCGCGCCTTCGGTTTTTTCGCGCTGATCTTCACGGGCGTGGTCTGGCTCACCCAGGCCGTGCGCCTGATCGACACGGTGATCGCGAGCGGGCAGAGCGCGGCCGTTTTTCTGGAATTCTCGGCGCTGGTGCTGCCGCAGGTGTTCGTGATCGTGCTGCCGCTCTCGGCGATGGGAGCCGCGCTCTACACGATCAACAAGCTCTATACGGATTCGGAGCTGATCGTGATGATGGGCGCGGGGCTCGGACCCGCGGGCCTGCTCCGGCCCGTCGCGATCTTCGGCGCGATGATCGCGGCGGTCATGTCGGCTGTGATGCTGGTGATGGTCCCGCTCGGCGGCACGGCGCTGGCAGAGCGCACCCAGGCGATCCGCTCGGACGTGGCGAACGCGCTGATCGTCGAGCGGCAGTTCATCCACCCGGTCGACGGGCTGACGCTCTTCATCGGCGACACCAGCCGCGCGGGCGAGATGGCGGGCATCTTCATCAACGACCAGCGCGAGGCGGAGCGGCCGGTCACATATTCCGCCGAACGCGCGCTTCTGCTGCGCGACGGCGACGAGGTGCGGCTGGTGATGGAGGACGGTCTCGCGCTGTCTCCGGGCGGGAACGGCGAGCGGCTTAACACCGTGCGTTTCGATCAGTTCGTCTTCGATCTGAGCGAGATCGTGCGCTCAGAGGGCGCGCGCACGCCCCGACCGTCCGAATTCCCGCTGCGCGCGCTGTTCGATCCGACGCCGGCCATGCTCGACACGCGGTACGAGCGGGCCGACTACATGGCGGAGGCGCAGTACAAGATCGTCCTGCCTCTGCTGGCCTGGATCTATCCGGCCATCGCGCTGGTCACGCTGCTCGCCGGCGGATACCGGCGCAGCGGCTTCGGGCGGCGGGTCTTCGTCGCCGTCGGCGTGGCGCTCCTGCTCCAGATCATGATGTTTCTCGCCAAGGATCGCGTGCAGGAGGATGCAGCACTCTGGCCGCTGATGTACGCGGCCCCGGTGCTGGCGCTTGGCTACGTCGCGGCGCTGACGCTTCGGCTCAGTCGCGGCCGGCGCGGCGCGGAGGTCCCGGCATGACGCTCTGGCGCTACATCCTGCGCGGATTCCTGCGCGCCCTGCTCGGCGTCTTCGCGGTGATCGCGCTGGTCGTGCTGCTGTTCATGGGCGTCGAGAACCTGCGCCGCTTCGGCGATGTCGCGAGTTTCGGCGAAGTCGGGGCCGTGACGCTTCTCGAGGCGCCGCAGCTTCTCTACCAGGTGTTCCCGCTCACGCTTCTGCTCGCGTCCCTCGTCACCTTCCTGCGCTTCGCGCGGACGAGCGAGCTGGTGGTGATGCGCGCGGCCGGCATCTCCGCGCTGCGGCTGATCGGCATCCCGGTCGTCGCGGCGGTGGTCCTTGGCGGCGTTTTCATCGTGGCGGTCAATCCGTTCGTCGCCGCCACCATCAAGCGCGGCGACGCCACGGCGGACGGCTTTCGCGACGACGGCGGCAGCGCGCTCTCCTTCGCGGGCGACGGCGTCTGGCTGCGCCAGGCGGACGGCTCGGGCCAGACGGTCATCCAGGCCGTCCGCACCAATCCTGGCGGCACCGTCCTGAGCGGCGTGCGGATGCACCAGTTCGACATCGAGGGACGGCTCTTCTCGCGCATCGACGCGCCCGAGGTGCGGCTGACGCGCGGGGCCTGGGTTTTCGACTCGGCGTCACGCTGGATCCTCGACGCGGAGGGCCGCTTCGAGCGCACGCTCGACGGCGGCCGCTTCACGCTCGCCACCAACCTCACCAGCGAGCAGATCCTCGAAAGCTTCGCGCCGCCCGAGACGGTGGGTTTCTGGAACCTCAGAACCTTCATCGGACAGATGGAGGACGCGGGCTTCTCGGCGCTGCGCCATCGCCTGTTCCTGCAAAGCGAGTTCGCCAAGCCCGCGCTCTTCGCCGCGATGGTGATGATAGGCGCCGCCTTCGCGCTGCGGCCCGCGCGGTTCGGGCAGACCGGCGTGATGATCCTTCTGGCGGTTCTGGCCGGGTTTTCGCTTTATTTCCTCAAGGACTTCTCCGAATCCTTGGGGGCGCGCGGCCAGATACCGCTTTCGGTCGCGGCCTGGACGCCGCCTGTGGCGGCCATCCTGCTGGCGCTCAGCCTGCTCCTGCACCTCGAAGACGGCTAGGGCGGCGGATGCGCGTGATCCGATCCGGGCTTGTCGTGGCGCTGGTCCTCGTCTGGGGCGGCGGTCCAGCCGGCCAACAGGCGGGCGCGCAACCAGCCCCCGCGACCTTGCTCGCGGACCGTGTGACCTATGACGACGCGACCGGCATCCTGACCGCCGAGGGAGAGGTCGAGGTGCTGTACGAGGGCCGCGTGCTTACCGCGACCCGGATCGTCTACGACACAGTGGCCGACCGGATCATCGCCACCGGGCCGCTGATCCTGAGCGACCCGGAAGCGGGCGTGCTTCTGGCAGAGGACGCGGAACTGAGCGCGGATCTCTCGGCCGGTCTGATACGGGGCGCGCGGCTTCTGGTCGCCGACCGGCTCCAGATCGCCGCCGGCGAAGTCCGACGCGGCGGCGGACGTTTCACCACGCTCGACCGCACCATCGCCACGAGCTGCACGGTCTGCGCCGGCAATTCGACGCCGACCTGGGCGATCCGGGCCGCCCGCGTGACCCGGGACGAGGAGGCGCGGCGCATCTATTTCCAGGACGCCCGGATCGAGGCGTTCGGCGTGCCGATCGGCTGGGCGCCGCGTCTCAGCATCCCCGATCCGGGCGTGGAGCGCGCAGACGGCGTGCTCATTCCCCTGATCCAGCAGTCCAACATCTATGGCCTCGGGATCAAGGTCCCGTATTATTTCACGCTCGGGCCGGCGGCCGACGCGACACTGACACCGTTCGTCACGACGACCGGCGCGCTCCTTTTCGAGGGGGAATACCGCCGGCGGTTCACCAATGGCGGCTTCGACCTGTCCGGCGTGATCGCTCTCGACGACGGCCTCGACGACGGCGGCGGATTGGGGCGCGGATATTTCAGCGGCATCGGAGAATTCCGGCTCGGCCGCGGCTATGTCGCGGAATTCGACCTGAACATCACCAGCGACCGGAGCTTCCTGCAGCAGTTCGACTATTCCGACGCGGACCGGTTGACGAGCTTCGTGAGCGTCGGGCGCACCTCGGAGAACGAGTTCATCGAGCTCGGCACCATCGCGTTCCAGAGTCTGCGCGAGGATGAGGACAGCGCGACCGTGCCCTTCATCCTTCCCGATTTCCGGTACCGCCGACTCTTCGACGCGCCGGTGATCGGGGGGCGCCTCGGCGTCGATCTCGAAACGCTGGGGGTGCTGCGCGAGGACGGTCAGGACATGATCCGGGGCGGGGGCGGCGTCGACTGGCGGCGCGACTGGACGTTGCCGCGGGGCGTGCTCGCCGCCGCCGGCGGGTCCGCCGACGTCACTTTCTACAAGACGTCGGATTCCGAAAGCGGGCCCGACGCGACCGTCGCGCGCGCCAGCCCTCTGGTCGCCGTCGAGCTGCGATGGCCGCTCGCGCGTCCGGGACGGGACGGCGCCGCCCATGTCATCGAACCGACAGCCCAGGTGGTCTGGTCGAACGCCCTCGGCGACACCGACGTGCCCAATGAGGACAGCCAGCTGGTCGAGTTCGACACGACCAACCTTTTCTCCCTCAACCGCTTTCCGGGCATCGATCGGCTCGAGACCGGGCTCAGGGCGAATATCGGCCTCAACTACACCCGTTACGACCCCTCGGGCTGGACCTTGGGCCTCGCGATCGGACAGGTGATCCGCGCGGAGCCGGACAACGCGTTCTGGGCGGCGACCGGGGTCGAGGGGCGATGGTCGGACATCGTGACCTCCGCGACGCTCGCGACCGCCTCGGGCCTCAGCGCGGGGAACCGCGCGGTCTTCGATTCCGACCTGCGTTTCAACCGGAACGAGTTCGCCCTGGCCTATGAAAGCCTGAATGTCGGGCTCGAGGCGACCTACGTGTTCCTCGCGGCCGAGGACAGCAATCCGTTCTACGGCGCGCAGCCCGAGACGAGCGAGGTCCGGGTCGACGCGCGCTACCGCTTCCACCCCAACTGGGAGCTCAGCGGCGAGTGGCGCTATGACGTCGCGCAGGACGCCAATCTCAGGGCCGATGGCGGGCTCACCTATGGCAACCAATGCGCGGAAATCGATCTCAGGGTCTCGCGTCGGTTCACCTCATCGGTTAACGTCCCGCCTTCGACGTCCTTCGCGTTCACCGTGCGGCTCGCGGGCCTCGGTCGGGCCGGCGAACGGGAATGGCCGCCGCGTCTCTGCCTGGACGGGATCTGAGAAGACTAGAGGAACGCGATGCTGAGAATTGTCCTGACGGCCCTGCTGATCGGCGCGCTGACGCCGCTGGCCGCGCCCGTCGCCGCCAACCCCTATGCCGCCGCGCTGACGGTCAACGGACGGGTCATCACCAACTACGACATCGAACAGAGGATCGCGCTCCTCGAAGCCCTCGGCGCGACCGGCGATGTCGAGGAACTGGCGGTCCAGCAGCTCACCGAGGACCGCCTCAAACTGCTGGCGGGCGATGAGCTGGGGATCGAGCTTCCTGAGAACGCCCCGCAGATCGGTCTCGAGGAATTCGCGACCACGCGCGGTCTGACCCCCGACGACGTGATCAACGTCCTCGTCGAGCGCGACATCGACCGGCAGACGATGGACGATTTCGTCATGTCCAACCTCGTCTGGCGCGAAGTCGTCGCGGCCCGGTTCCGCGCCAAGGCGATGCCGTCGGAGGCGGATCTCGACACCGCCGCCGAGATCCGACGCAACACGCCGCAGGAGGTGATGACGCTCGCCGAGATCGCGCTGCCCTTCGCCGAGCATGGCGAGGAGGGCACGGTCGAGCTTGCCGACGAGCTCTACCGGTCGCTGTCGCGCGGCGGGGATTTCACGGCCGCCGTGCGCCAGTACAGCCGCAGCGGGTCCGCCGCGCAGGGCGGTCTTCTGCCACCTCAGCCGGCCGACCGGCTGCCGCCCGCGCTGCGCACGCAGATCCTCCTGCTCCGGCCCGGACAGGTGACCCGCCCCGTGCCGATCGGCGGGGGTCTCGCGATCCTCAAACTGGTCTCGATCAACCAGGCGCCGCCTCCCGCCGAGGGAGACGCCGTCGAGCAGGAGGCCGCGCGCGAGGCGCTGCGCCAACAGCTCTTCGCCGAGCGGCTGACCAGCTTCGGCCAAGGCTATCTCCAGGAGCTTGAGAGCGACGCCCTGATCGTCGTGCAATGACCGCGCCCGTCGCTCTGACGCTCGGCGACCCGTCGGGTGTCGGCGGCGAGATCGCGTTGCGGGCCTGGTCGGCCCTGCGCGGCGGATCGCCGTTCTTTCTGATCGGGGACCTCGGGCACATGACCGCGCTCGGGCGTGACATGGGCGTCCCGGTGCGCGGCATCGACGCGCCGGGGCGGGCCGCATCGGTCATGCCGGACGCTCTTCCGGTGCTGCACCATCCTTTGGCGCGCCCGGCGTCCCCCGGCCGGCCCGACCCCGCCAACGCGGCGGCGACCATCGATTTCATCCGACTGGGAGTCGAACTGGTCCGGACCGGCGCCGCGCTGGCGCTTTGCACCAATCCGATCAACAAGAAGGCCCTCAAGGACGGCGCGGGCTTCACGTTTCCCGGCCATACCGAGTTCCTCGCCCATCTGAGCGGCGCGCAGCTTCCGGTGATGATGCTCGCCGCCCCCGCGCTCCGCGTGGTGCCGGTGACGATCCACATCCCGCTCGCCGAGGTGCCGGTGGCCCTGACGGCGGCGCTGCTGGAGGACACGCTGCGGATCACCCATGCGGCGCTCGTCTCGGATTTCGGCATTCCGGCGCCCCGGATCGCCGTCGCCGGTCTCAATCCACATGCCGGCGAAGGCGGCGCGATGGGGCGCGAGGAGATCGCGGTGATCACGCCCGTCCTCGACCGGCTGCGGGCGAAGGGCATGGACGTGACCGGTCCGCGCTCGGCCGACACGATGTTCCACGCGGCGGCGCGGGCGGGCTACGACGTGGCGATCTGCATGTATCACGACCAGGCGCTGATCCCGATCAAGACGGTGGATTTCGACGGCGGCGTGAACGTGACGCTGGGGCTCGACTTCGTGCGCACCTCGCCCGATCACGGCACCGCCTATGACATCGCCGGCACCGGCCGCGCCAACCCTTCGAGCCTGATCGCGGCGCTGGGCCTCGCGCGCGGCATGGGCGAGACGCGGGCCGCGCGATGAGCGAGGACGGCCTGCCGCCGCTGCGCGAGGTCATCGCCGAGCACGGTCTGAGCGCGCGCAGATCGCTGGGCCAGAACTTCCTGCTCGACCTGAACCTCACCCGCAGGATCGCCCGTCGCGCGGGCGACCTGGCGGAATGCGACGTGCTGGAGATCGGTCCGGGTCCGGGCGGGCTGACCCGCGCCCTGCTGAGCGAAGGCGCGCGGCGTGTCGTGGCGGTCGAGCGCGACGCGCGCTGTATGCCCGCGCTGGCGCAGATCGCCGAGGCCTGGCCCGGACGTCTCACCGTGATCGAGGGCGACGCGCTGAAGATCGACCCGGCAGAATATCTCATGCCGCCGGTGCGCGTGGTCGCCAACCTGCCCTACAACGTCGGCACCGAACTTCTGGTGCGCTGGCTGACCCCCGCGACCTGGCCGCCGTTCTGGACGAGCCTCACGCTGATGTTCCAGAAGGAGGTCGCCGAGCGGATCGTCGCCGCGCCCGGCTCCAAAGCCTACGGCCGGCTCTCGCTGCTGGCGCAATGGCGCACGGATCCGAAAATCGTCTTCGAGATCCCGCCCCGCGCTTTTACCCCGGCGCCCAAAGTCACGAGCGCGGTCGTCCAATTCGAACGACTGGAGGAGCCCCGCTTTCCGGCGGAGGCCGCGACCCTGTCGCGGGTCGTGGCGCTCGCCTTCGGTCAGCGCCGCAAGATGCTGCGATCAAGCCTCAAGGCGCTCGGTCCGGACGCGCAGGCGATGATCGAGGCCGCCGGCATCGACCCGACGCGTCGGGCCGAACAGGTTCCGCTCGAGGCGTTCTGTCGGTTGAGCCTGATCGTGGCCGCGAACCCGCCGGGCTGAGCTATTCGGCGCGAACCGTCGCCGTGTCGGCATCCGTCTCGACCTTGGCCTTTCGGCGCGTGCGCGGCCGCTTGGCCGGCTGCTGCGGCGCGGCCTCGTCGGCGGACGTCGCCTCGGCCTCGGCCGGGCGGGCCTCCTCACGCGGGGCGGGACGTGTCACGCGCGTGTTGCGACGGCGGCCTTCCGGCGTCTCGACGGGTCCGGATTCGGACTGGCCGTCGCCGGGATCGATCGTCGTAAGGCCGGACTCGCCGCGCGGCTGATCATCGGCGGACTGCCGGTCGCGACGGTCGTCGTCACGGGCCTCGACACGGCTTTGTCGATATTCGCGCTCGCGCCGGTCGTCGCGATGCTCCCGGTCCTCGCCGGACTGGCGGTCGCGGTTGCGCTGCGCGTCGCGTCCGTCCTCGTCGTCATCATCGTCGCTCTGCCGGTCGGACCGCTGCTGATGCGACGGGTCGCGATCCTGCTGGGCGTTCTCGCGCTCCTGCTGGGCCGCGCGCTGCTCGTTGAGATGCCGCGTGGCCTCGCCGAGCAGACGGCTGTAATGCTCGGAATGCTGGAGGTAATTCTCGGCGATCACCCGGTCCCCGGACAGCTGCGCGTCGCGCGCCAGCGCCTGGTACTTGTCGATGATCTGCTGCGGGGTGCCACGCACCTTGCCATCGGGTCCCGCGCTCTCGAACACGCGGTTCGCGACGTTGCCCATGTTTCCGCCGCCACCGCCGCCGCCCCGACGCTGGTTGCCGTGACTGCCACCAGGTTTGTTCCTGGAGCGCGACTTGTTCGAAGGTCTCATACGTTGAAAGTTCCGCCATTTATGGCTTTGCGCCGGGCAGGAAGAGCGCCGAAGGGCGCACCCCGATAACAGTCCCGAGCGTCATTACAACTAGAACCCCGTGCGCCTGAAGCGTCTGACAATGTGCGCTGATCGGGATTGAGGCTCACATATACCGACCGTCGGAGCAAACACAAGCGCAAATACCCCTTCAGGACGACTCGCATTCAGACCGGCGGATTTCCACGACCCGGTCCCGGCCGTCGAAATCGGGGTGCAGCACGACCGGACCGATGCCGGCGGACGCGAAAACCGCCCGCGCGGCCTCGCCCTGCCCCGCGCCGATCTCGATCAGCGCCCGTCCTGACGGCGCCAGCGCGCGCGCCAACCCGTCGGCGATCCGGCGGCAGGCCTCGAGCCCCTCGGGCCCCGGACTGAGCGCCATCGCGGGCTCGTGGAGCCGCACCTCGGGCGCGAGACCGCCGAGATCGGCCTGCGGAATGTAGGGCGGATTCGATACGATCAGATCGAATTGCCCGTCGATCCCGTCGAACCAGTCGGCGCGTCTGAAATCCGCCCGACCCTCGACGCCGTGCCGCCGCGCGTTGCCGGCGGCCACGGTGAGGGCGGCGTCGCTCATGTCCGTGCCGATCCCGCGCGCCTCCGGCCATTCCGCGAGCAGCGTCACCAGGATCGCGCCGCTGCCCGTCCCCAGATCAAGAAGCCGCCGGCGGGCCGGCCCCGCCAACGCCCGCTCGATAAGGGTCTCGGTCTCGGGGCGCGGATCCAGAACGTCCGGCGTGACGGTGAAATCCCTGCCCCAGAACGCGCGCCGCCCGAGGATGTGCGAGACGGGATGGCGCCCCGCCCGCGACGCGATCATCGGCTCCAACCGGTCGCCCGCCTCGCCCGGCAGGATGTCGGACGCCATCGGCGTCAGGCGATCCGGCGACACGCGCAGCGCCTCGGCCATCAGCCGGCGGGCGTCGCGCGCGGCGTCCGGCACGCCGGCTTCGGTCAACCGGGCGGCGGCGGCGCGAAGCGCTTGCGCGACGGTGACGCTCACGCCTCCAGATCCGCCAGCCGCGCGGCCTGATCCGCGGAGACCAAAGCGTCGATCACCTCGCCCAGATCACCCTGCATGACCTGGTCGAGCTTGTAGAGCGTCAGGCCGATGCGGTGGTCGGTCAGCCGGCTTTGCGGGAAATTGTACGTCCGGATGCGCTCGGAGCGGTCGCCGGATCCGACCTGGCCCTTGCGGCTCGCGGCGCGTTCGTCGTCGAGCTTCTGGCGCTCCAGATCATACAGCTTCGCGCGCAGCACCTGCATGGCGCGGGCGCGGTTCTGGTGCTGCGACTTCTCGGAACTGGTCACGACGATGCCGGTCGGAACATGGGTGATCCGCACGGCCGAATTGGTGGTGTTGACGTGCTGCCCGCCCGCGCCGCTCGCGCGCATCGTGTCGATGCGCACGTCGCCCGGCGCTATCTCGATATCCACGTCCTCGGCCTCGGGCAGGACCGCCACGGTCGCGGCCGAGGTGTGGATGCGCCCGCCGCTCTCGGTCGCCGGCACGCGCTGGACCCGGTGGACGCCGCTCTCGAACTTGAGCCGCGAGAACACGCCCCGGCCGCTGACATGCGCCACCAGGTCGCGGACGCCGCCAAGCTCGGTCGGCGTCTCCTCGACCACCTCCCAGCGCCAGCCGCTCGCCTCGGCCAGCCGCTGGTACATCCGCGCGAGGTCGGCCGCGAAGAGCGCCGCCTCCTCACCGCCGGTGCCCGCGCGGATCTCGAGGATCGCGGAGCGCTCGTCGGCGGCGTCCTTTGGCAAAAGGCTGGTCTGGACCTCCCGTTCCAAAACCGGCAGGTCGGCCCTGATGCGCGCCAGCTCCTCCTCCGCGAGCGCGCGCATCTCCGGATCGGCGAGCATCCGTTCCGCCTCGTCCCGCTCGCGCAGCAGCGCGGCATAGCGCGAGGCCGTCTCGACGACCGGCTTCAGCTCCGAATATTCCCGCGACAGCGACGCCAGCTCGGCGGGCGCCAGCCCCTGGCCGAGCTTCGCTTCGAGAAATTCGAAACGGTTCCGCACGTGGTCGAGTTTTTCAAGCGGGATCATGCGCGACGCGCCTTCTCGTCCGACGGGAGAGTCGCTATCGCGCGTAGGGCTCCAGCGCCGCAAGCCAATTCTCGACCCGTGCGCGGTTCACCCCGAGATCGCTCTGCCCGTAGCGCGCGCGCGAATACACCGCGACACCGGTTTCGCCGTCGCCCAGATCGAGAAACCGGACCGAGACGTAATCCGGAAACCCCATGAGCCGGCTGCGCTGGATATACGTGACGTTCAGAGCATCCTCGCTGACCGCCAGACGCTCGACCCTCGGCTGCGTCATCGCGAACGCGTCGAATGCCGCGGCGAGATCCGCAGGCGTCGCCCCGTAAACCGGCGTCGCCGCGTCCAGCGGCTGCGAACCGACGCCCTCCGGTCCGACCCGCCACGAATTCGGCTTGCCCGTACCCGGCGCCTCCAGTGGATCGACATGGAAATCAGTGCCGTCCGGCGCGAGACGCACCCAAAGCGCGAAGCCGGCGAACCCGATCGCGACCGCCAGAACCGCCCATGTCAGCCATCGGAGCATGTCGTGCGCCTACTCGGCGGCCTGGGCGGCGGCATCGGCCCGCGCCGTCTCGGCATCGATCTCGGCGGCGCGCTTCTCGACCAGTTCGACGATGTGATCGACCATTCGGTCGTTGCCCAGCTTGTGGTCCTGCTTGCCGGCGACATAGACCATGCCCGACCCCGCGCCGCCGCCGGTGAAACCCACATCGGTCATCAGCGCCTCGCCCGGACCGTTGACGACGCAGCCGATGATCGAGAGGCTCATCGGCGTCTTGACGTGTTCGAGCCGCTTCTCAAGCTCTTCCACGGTTTTGATCACGTCAAACCCCTGCCGGGCGCAGGACGGGCACGAGATGATGTTCACCCCGCGATGCCGCAGCCCGAGCGATTTGAGGATGTCGAACCCGACCTTCACCTCCTCCACCGGATCCGCCGACAGGCTCACGCGGATCGTGTCGCCGATGCCCGCCCAGAGCAGGTTGCCCAATCCGATCGCGGATTTGATCGTTCCGGACATCAGCCCGCCGGCCTCGGTTATCCCCAGATGGATCGGGGCGTCGGTCGCATCCGCCAGCGCATGATAAGCGGCGGCCGACATGAACACGTCAGAGGCCTTCACGCTGATCTTGAACTCGTGGAAATCGTTGTCCTGGAGGATGCGGATGTGATCGAGCCCGCTCTCGACCATCGCGTCGGGACAGGGTTCGCCGTATTTCTCCAGAAGGTGCCGCTCCAGCGAACCGGCATTCACGCCGATGCGGATCGAGCACCCGTTGTCGCGGGCGGCGGCGATGACGTCGCGCACGCGCTCCGGAGAACCGATATTGCCCGGATTGATCCGCAGGCAAGCGGCCCCCGCCTCGGCGGCCTCGATCCCGCGCCTGTAGTGGAAATGGATGTCCGCCACGAGCGGCACCGGGCTCTCGCCCACGATCTCGCGCAGCGCCTTGGTCGACGCCTCGTCCGGGCAGGACACGCGCACGATGTCGGCACCCGCGTCGGCGCAGCGCTGGATCTGCTCGACCGTCGCCTTGACGTCGTGCGTCAGCGTGTTGGTCATCGTCTGGACGCTGATCGGCGCGTCGCCGCCCACGGGAACCGGTCCCACATGGATCTGACGCGACTTTCGACGCTCGATATTACGCCAAGGGCGGATCGGATTGTGGGTCATCGCCTGCGGTCCGGTGAGGTCAACCAGACCGTAACATAGGCCGGTACCCGCGCGTTGTCACGGGGCCCGGAGGCCCGCGGACCTACTGGATGCTCACAGACGCGGGCACGATCACCGGACCGTCTCCGAAAACCTGGGACAGCACCTCGGGCACCTGGTCGACCTGCGCGAAGCGCTCCGAAATCGCGGCGGGCGCCAGCACCACGTCGCGCACCGCGCGCGTGCCGCTGCCGATGGGACCGTGAAGATTGTCACCGACACGCACGTACACCGACCCGGAATTGCCGGCCCAGATCATCGGCGCGCCCACGCCCTGGGGCGGCGACCACGTCTCGCCCTTGTCGAGGATGCCCTCGAAAATGACCGTGCCGTTTTCGAGATAGACCCGCATCCATGCCGCCCGCTCCGCGACGACGACGATCGGCGCTTCAGACGACGCGACATCGACGGCAATCGCATCAGGAAGCATCGGACCTATGAAACCGCCGCTTTCGGCCTCGGCGCTCACCAGTTGGACGAGGCTCGCGGGCGTCACGTCGGGAACCACCGCCGACCCGGACGACGCGCGCCCGGCAAGCAGACCGAACCGCTCGGGGTCGATCGAGGCGATCGGCCCGTCGCGCGGCATCAGCACCGCGACCTCAAGCTCCTGGTGACGATAGAGATCCGCGAGCGCCGTCGCCGCGACCGGGCTCGCCAGTTCCCGAAGAACGGGTTCCTCAAGCTCGGCGGCCTGCGGTTCCGCGAGCGTGTCGACCTCGGAGACCGCCAGGGGCACCTCCTCGACCGGCGCGAACTGGACGCGCTGGATGTTCTGAAGCACCGTCCAGCCGCCATATCCAAGACCGCCGACAAGCGCGACCAGGACAAGAAGCGACCCGATGGCGGGAAGCGGCAGATCGGCGAACGGATTGCCGCGCTTGGCCGCCAGCGGAAAATTAGGCTGGAACGAGCCCTTGGCCGTGACCGGCGCGCTCATCGACGGCCCGCCCTCGCCGGCGGCCTGCGCCCGTCGCGCGGCGCCGCTTGTGAAACCGGTGTCGTGGCAGAATCGCCCGTAGACCTCGTCAGGATCGAGGTTGAGATACCGCGCGTAGGACCGCACGTAGCCGGGGATGAACGCGGGGTTGGGAAAAACATCCGGACGGGCGTCTTCAATGGCGGCGATATAGGCCGCCTTGATCCTCAGATCGCGCTGAACGTCGAGCAAAGACTTGCCGAGCGTGGCCCGCTCGCCGCGAAGCTCGTCCCCGAGAGGGAACGCATAGGATCCGTAGGTGTCGTCGTCGCCCGTGTGTGCCATTTCACCCATGGGATCCGTTTCCGGACCCTCTCACCCTTACGCGCTGCCCGAAGCGGCATTGTATCCGAATCAACCTGCCGGAAATTCGCCGTCTTTCAACGAATGTTAGCATGATTCGAAACGCTTGTGCACACGGGACCGACGAATACTGCGGACTTGTGGCCGAAAAGATTAACGGCCGCGATATGGGGCCGCCCGGCTCAGTAAATGTAGCGGATCTGATCGGTCCAATACCGCTCCATCCGGCGCAGCGACGCGTTCATGTCCGACAGGCGGATGTTGCCGAGAACCTCGCGGCTCATGATCCCGTCGGCGTGCCGCTGGAAAAGCTCGGCGATGATCGTGCGGATCGTGCGGCCCTTCTCGGTCAGGCGCACGCGGACCGCGCGGCGGTCGACCTCGCATTTCTGGTGGTGCATGTAGCCGCATTCCACCAGCTTCTTGAGGTTGTACGAGACGTTGGATCCCTGGTAATAGCCGCGCGTCTTGAGCTCGCCGGCCGTCACCTCGTTGTCGCCGATGTTGAACAGCAGAAGCGCCTGGACCGAGTTGATGTCGATCACGCCGAGGCGTTCGAACTCGTCCTTGACCACGTCGAGCAGCAGACGGTGGAGCCGCTCCACCATCGCCAAAGTCTCGAGATAGGAGCTGAGAAAATCGTCGATCTCATCGGCCGGCGCGACCTGCGCGACCTTGGCGTGTATACTCATCGGTGCTCTCCGCAAACTCGTGCTTTGCGGGACACTCGGGCAAATTGTTGTACAACTCGTTAAAGAGAGAGACGACCTCGACGCTTAAAGTTTCGGCAGGGTCGCCCGGATAATCTCCGTGATCTCAGCGTGTTCGGGCGGCGGGGAAATCTGGCCGCTCATCCACTGGTAGAGATCCTGGTCGTTCTCGGCCAGAAGCGACTCGTAGACGTCCAGCTCTGCCGGCCCCAGCTTCGCGAGATCCCGGTCCGAGAAAGGACCGAGGATCATGTCCATCTCCTTGGTCCCGCGCCGCCAGCTCCGCATCCTGAGGCGCTTGAGACGGATCTCCGGCGTCTCATCCATCACGCGCCGACCGCGAACATGCCGGCCATGTCCTTGAAGCCCTTGAATTCCAGCGTGTTGCCGGACGGATCCTTGACGAAGAACGTGCCCTGCTCCCCCGGTTCGCCTTCGAACCGGATCTGCGGCGCGATGTGGAACGCCACGCCGCGCGCCTCCAGCCGTTTGGCCAGCGCGTCCCACGCGCCCAGGTCGAGCACCGCGCCGAAATGCGGGATCGGCACCGTCAGGCCCTCCACCTGTCCACCGCCCTCCGCCGCGGCGTCCGTCACGTGCGCGCTGAGCTGATGCCCGAAAAAATCGAAATCCTGCCAGGTCGGCGCGCTCCGGCCCATCTCGCAGCCCAAGACATCGCCGTAAAACGCGCGCGTCGAGCCGAGATCGCGCACGCCGAACGCCATGTGGAACGGACCCGCCATCTCAGACCTCCAGCGCGGCGCGCAGCCGCTTCTCGATCCGCGCCATCTTTTCGGCGAGGCGCGCCTGTTCGCCGCGCAGGCCGCGCAGATCCGACAGGATCGCCGACATGTCGCCTGATCCGTCGGCCGAATTCTCCGTCGGCGCCTCGCCGATCCCGCTCATCAGCCAGCCCATCGAGACGTTGAGCATGCCCGCGATCATCTGGAGCTTGTTCGCGCGCGGCTCCGAACGGTCCTCCTCCCAGTTGCGCAGCGACTGGACCTTCACGCCGATCCGATTGGCCAGCTGCGCCTGGCTCAGGCCGAGCGCGTCGCGCGCGAGCGCGAGCCGATCCCCGAAGGTCGAAGTCTCATCCGAATAATCGCTCTGCGCCGCCCGCTCGGCGACCGCCGTATCGCTGTCCATGTGCATCTCCGAATCTGTCATCCGGCCCGTTGGTTGCCGGGTCCGCGCGCCTGATGTTGCGCCGCGAGAGGCCGCAATCTAAGACACGCGCGACCTCTTTGCAAACCGGAGCGACAATGATCCCCCTGTCCCGCGCGCTCGCCCGCATCAAGCCCTCGCCGACCATCGCGATCACCGCGCAGGCCCGCGCGCTCAAGGCCGAAGGGCGTGACATCATCTCGCTGAGCGCGGGCGAGCCGGATTTCGACACCCCGCGCAACATCCGCGACGCGGGCATCGCCGCCATAAACCGGGGCGAGACGCGCTACACCTCGCCCGAGGGCATCCCCGAACTGCGCGCCGCGATCGCGCGCAAATTCGCGCGGGAAAACGGCCTGACTTACGGGCCCGATCAGATCATGGTCTCGACCGGCGGAAAACAGGTGCTGTTCAACGCGCTGATGGCGACGCTCAATCCCGGCGACGAGGTGATCATCCCCGCGCCCTACTGGGTCTCCTATCCCGACATGGTCCTTCTGGCGGGTGGCGCGCCGGTCATCGTCCCGGCCGGGATCGAGAGCGGCTTCAAGATGAACGCGGCCCAGCTCGCCGCCGCGATCACGCCGCAGACCCGCTGGCTGATCTTCAATTCGCCCTCAAATCCGACCGGCGCGGGATATTCGACAAGCGACCTCAAGGCGTTGACCGACGTTCTTGTCGAGAATCCGCATGTCTGGATCATGACCGACGACATGTACGAGCACATCGCCTATCCACCCTTCGCGTTCCGCACCCCGGCCGAGGTCGAACCGCGCCTGATGGACCGCACGCTCACCGTCAACGGCGTCTCCAAAGCCTACGCGATGACCGGCTGGCGCATCGGCTACGCCGGCGGTCCCGTCCCGCTCATCAAAGCGATGACCACGATCCAGGGTCAATCCACCTCCAACGCCTGTTCGATCAGCCAATGGGCGGCGGTCGAGGCGCTTGACGGGCCGCAGGACTACATCGCGACCTCGCGCGCCGCCTTCCTGCGCCGGCGCGATCTGGTCGTACGCCTCCTCAACGCCTGCTCCGGAATCGAGTGCCCGACGCCCGACGGCGCGTTTTACGTGTATCCGTCGATCGCGGGCCTCATCGGCAAGACCACGCCATCCGGCGCCGCCATCGACACCGACGCCGATTTCGCCCGCGAGTTGCTTGCGGCCGAGGGCGTCGCCGTGGTGTTCGGCGCCGCCTTCGGCCTCAGCCCGAATTTCCGCATCAGCTACGCCGCCGCCGACGAGGATCTGGCGGAGGCCTGCTGCGCGGATCGAAAGCTTCTGCGAAAGCCTCACCTGATCCGCGCGTCAGGTCAGTTCGCGGCAGGGGCCGCCGGCGCGGCGGGCTCCTCGATCTCCTGCTCGACCGCGTCGCCGGCGTCCTCGACCGCGTCGCCGGCATCCTCGACGGCTTCCTCGGTCGCCTCGGCGGCGTCCTCGACAGCCTCTTCGACGGCTGCGGCACCGGCTTCCGCCGCGTCCCCGGCATCCTCGACAGCGCCTTCGACGGCGGCCGGCGCCTCTTCGGTCACGGATTCCATCTCATCCGATCCGGTGAAAAGGAACACTGCGACCAGAACTGCCAACACGGCCGCTCCGATGATAAGCCAACGATTCATGATTTCGATCCCCCTTTAATACGATCGCGGCTCCCCAGCCGATGGCCCGACGCCGCGTACATGTACATCTGGTGCGCGCCGGGGACCGCCGCAAGCGCCGCCCTTCGATGAGGCGGATCGCCGCCGGTCGGGTTCCGCGGGACGCCTGAGGGTCCGAGACCCCTCCGACGCGCACTCCCTTCACTTGCCGCCTGTTCTCCGGTATGATCTCACGACAAGCCGGAGCCAGTCTCCGGTTTTTCACGGTTCAACGATCAAAAGGAAGTATCGGCCATAGCCCGCAGACCACACAACGCGCCACCCACGCGCGACACCGGACCCCGAGTCAACGACAAGGTCCGCGCTCCGGAAATCCGCCTCATCGGCGCTGACGGCGACAATGTCGGCGTCGTGACCCCCGAACAGGCGATGGTTCTCGCCGAAGAGGCGGGCCTCGACCTGGTCGAGATCTCGCCCAACGCCTCCCCGCCCGTCTGCAAGATCATGGATTTCGGCAAGTTCAAATATGAACAGCAGAAAAAGGAATCCGAGGCGCGCAAGAACCAGCACGTGATCGAGGTCAAGGAAATCAAATTCCGCCCGAACACCGACACGCACGATTACGACGTCAAAATGCGGTCGGTCTTCAAGTTTCTCGAGGGCGGCGACAAGGTCAAGATCACGCTCCGCTTCCGCGGCCGCGAGATGGCGCATCTCGAGCTCGGCCGCCGGCTGCTCGAACGGGTCGCCGACGACGTGGTCGATCACGGCAAGATCGAGGCCATGCCGCGTCTCGAAGGCCGTCAGATGGTCATGCTGATCAACCCGACCAGGCACTGACGGCGACGGCCGGCGCGAACGCGCGCCGGCCCGTCTTCCGGAGTTCCCCGATGGCAAGACCCCGCCGCCCCGTCGCAGACGCGCTTGCCTATGCGCCGATCGCGCTTCTGACCGGGTTCTCGCGGCTTCTTCCTTGGCGCGCGCGGCTCGGCCTCGGCGCATGGATCGGCCGCATGGCCGTAACCCGCATTCCCAGACTCCGCCGCCGGATCGAGGCCAATCTGCGCCACGTCCTGCCCGACCTGACCGCCCCCGATCGCGCCCGAATCGCACGCCAGACCGGTGACACCTTCGGCCGCACCTTCACTGAGATCCTCAACAACCCGTCTTTCCACGCCCGCCGCACGTGGACCGGTCCGACAGGCGACGGCGTCTCGGCGCTCACGGCCGCCGCAGGTACCGGAGCCGTGCTCGTCACCGGCCATTTCGGCCAATGGGAGGCCGGCCGCGCCTGGATGAAATCCATCGGCATCACCTGCGCCGGCGTCTACCGCCCGGCCGACAATCCGCATCTCGAAGCGGTCTACCGACGCAACCTCGAAGCGGGCGGCACCCCGATCTTCACCAAGAACGCGCGCGGCGTGCGGGGCATGATCAAGCACCTCTCGGGCGGCGGCATCGTCGCGATTCTCAACGACCAGTATGACCGTCGCGCCGAACGTTTCGATTTCGTCGGCCGCTCCGCCCCGACCGCGACAATCGCCGCCGATCTCGCGCTCAAATTCGGGCTGCCGCTGATCCCGATCTACGGCATCCGCGACCCGGATGGCGAACACGTCGCCGTCGTGGTCGAGGCCCCGATCCCGCATACCGACGCCGCCACCATGACCCAGGCCGTCAACGACAGCCTCGCGGCCATGATCCGCGCCCATCCGGGCCAATACTACTGGATGCACCGCCGCTGGCGGAAGGACCTGCCCGACCCCGAGTTGTAAGCCGTCGCCCTATTCGTGGCGGGCCCGCTGCATCTCGAACATCCAGCCCGGATACTCCTTGGGCAACGCGCTCGCCTCATCGAGCGCCGTGAGATCCTCCGCGTTCAAGTCGACCTCGGTCGCGGCGATGTTGTCCATCAGCTGGTCCAGCCGCTTGGCCCCCACGATCACGCTTGTGACGGCATCCCGCGACAGCAGCCACGCCAGCGCGATCTGCGCGACCGAGACGCCCCGCGTCTCCGCCATGCCGCGCATCACGCCGATGACGCCGTCCGCCCGGTCCCGGTCCAGCGGAGGAAAGTCGAACGCCGCACGCCGCCCCCCTCGCCGTCACCATCCGTGTATTTGCCCGAAAGATACCCGCCGGCCAACGGGCTCCAGACCATCAGCCCGACGCCCTCCGACCGGATCGCCGGAATGATCTCCCGCTCGAGTTCGCGGCCCGCCAGCGTGTAATAGGACTGGATCGAGCGGATCGGCGCGAGCCCTTTCCGCTCGGCGATGCCCTGCGCCTTGGCGAGATGCCACGCCGACCAGTTCGACACGCCGACATACCGCACATGGCCGTGACGCACGAGCGTGTCGAGCGCCTCCATCTGCTCCTCGAGCGGCGTCTCCTCGTCGAATCCGTGCAGCTGGTACAGATCGATGTGATCGAGGCCCATCCGGCCCAGGCTCGCTTTGCACGCGTCGATCAGGTGGCTGCGCGACGCGCCCCGCCCGTTCGGCCCGGGATGCACGCGCCCGAACGCCTTCGTCGCGATCACCGCCTCGTTGCGCGGGATCCCGAGGTTCCGCAGCGATTGGCCGAGCATCGTCTCGGACGCCCCTTCGGAATACACGTCGGCCGTATCGAAGAAATTGATCCCGGCGTCGAACGCCGCCTTGACCAGCGCGTCCGCGTCGTCCTGGCCGACCTGTCCAATGGCCTTCCACATCCCGTCGCCGCCATCGAAGGTCATGGTCCCGAGGCAGAGTTCCGAGACCCTCAGGCCCGATCGTCCCAGCGCCCTGTATCGCATCGGCTTCCCCTTCCGCATCTCACCGCAGCTTGGCCGCGCTCAGGATCGACCCCATGCGCTTGCGCTGCACGATCACGGCCACCGGCCCCTCGACGTCCTCGACCACCAGACGTCCCTCCGAACGGCCGTCCCATTCGGCGACGGTCTCCCACGCGGTGACGATGTCGGTGTAGTCGAAATGATGGCCCGCGTTCTCGCCGCTCTCGATCGACACGCCGTGTTCTGGAATGAACCGCACCAGATGCACGTCGGACGGCCCGATCCCGGGCGCCAGCGGCTTGATGTCGATCGCGAGCGTTCCGTCCGCGCCGCGATCCACCGCAAGCGCGACCAACGGCGGTTTCGCCCGGTGCGCCGCGATCCGCTTCTCGATCGCCTCCACGTCATGACCCACGAGACGGTCCTCGCCCTGAACGATGATCTGCGGCGTGAAGACCGACCGCTTGTGCATCGACTTGGCGTAGGCGCGCTGGCGGTTCGTGTGCTCCGCCTTGCCGAACGAATCCTTCCAGCCGAGATAGTCCCAGTAGTCCACATGCAGCGCGAGCGCGATGACCCCCTCCCGCTCCGACAGCTCCGACAGAAGCGCGTCGGCCGGCGGACAGGACGAACAGCCCTGGCTCGTGAACAACTCGAGCACGACCGGATTGTGCTGCGCCCGCGCGCCGGCCGGAAGGACCAGAACGGCGAGCGCGAGCAGGGTCGGGATAATTCTCATCACGGTCTTTCGGATCAGTTGCCCGACCAGACCTAGAGGGCCGCGTCCCCGCGCGCCAGTCAAGCCTTGGTGAGAAGACCCCGGCCCTCGCCGGCCCGTGATCGAGGTCACCCCCGGCCGCCCGCGTCCGTGGCATCACCGTCCTGCGAGCCGCACGCGACACCGCGGAACCACCTCATCCGGACCGATCCGGTCCAATCACATCCAACCCACGTCAGGACATACGCCATGAACATCCACACGAACCCCGTTTTGCCCGAAGCCCCGACCGATCCCGCAGCCGAGGTCTTCGCGACCCGCGGCGAGGCGCGCGGGACCGGCGGCTTCTTCCGCATCGAAAGCCGCAGCGATGGCGCGCGCTCGCTGCACACCGAAGGCGACGGCGCGCTTCATTTCGCGCCGGCCGCGCTCAACTGGTGGTCGGCCGACTGGATCATGGAGCCCGCCGCCGACGGCGACATCCACATCCGAAACCGCTGGCTCGACACCTTCGTCACGATAAAGGACGGAAACGTGGCGATGTCCCCGACCTCCGACGGCTACGCCACCCGCTGGCGCGTCTACCTGCCCGGCGACAAGGACGCGAAGGTGCTGTGGAACCGCCAGACCGGCCAGGTCCTGGCCGAAAGCGGCGGCAAGCTCTCGCTCGCGAAATACTCGCTCACCCAGCCGTCAAGCCAATGGATCGTGCGCAGACGCATCCATTCCTGGCCCCGCGGCACGTCCGTCCAGGACGGCAAGGCGATCCGCTTCGAGCCGCGCATCCTCGACCGCGAGGTCGAACTGGGCGACGGCCAGACGGCGGCGGCGCATCTGGTCATCACCCCGGTCATCGCGCGGACCGACCACGGCGGCGCCTATCTCTACATCAGCCTGAACGGCACGACCGTCGACGCGAGCAAGACGGGAAAGATGTGGCAGGACAGTCGCCTCGCCCGCGGCTGGTACATCGAATCCGTCGAAACCGCGATCAACGTGCGCGGGCGCGGCATCCAGCTTCTCGAACGCGGCGACCAGGTTCCGAACGCCACCGGCTCCGTGACCAGCACCGTCAGCCAGAGCCGGTCGCTCGGCCTCTCCGCCGATCTCGGCAGCCTCGGGATGACGAACTCCAAGGGCTGGTCGTTCTCGCGCACCCTCGACGGCTTCAAGGTCCGCGCCTCGGGCGGCGGCACGATCGCGGGCGGCGACGGCGCCTACGCCAGCGCCAGCCTCGCGATGGCCTCTTCCAAGGAGGGCGGAAACGGCGGCCTGATCCCCTACGACACCTGGCGCGATCTGGTCGACAGCCCGCAGGACGGCGCCGGCCAGTTCTGGAGCGGATTCTCCGGCTTCTTCACCGGCGACGCGTTCCAGTCATACCACATGCACGGCCTCGTCGATCAGGCCAAATCGGGCCTGCCGGTCCTGTCGCATGCCAGCTTCCTGATCCGCGAGAAGGCCGAACAGCGGATGATCATCGTCGAGCCGACCCTGACGCTCAAACTCCGTCGGGTCTATTCCAGCGGCGAAACCAAATTCGACTCGACCTATGGCGCCGCGTCGAAGACCGTGACGATATCCCAGGCGATGGAGATCGACCTCAGCCTGCGGACCTACGGTCCGGGCGTCTGACCCCCCGGGCCTCTTCCGCCACGTCGCGGGGGAGGCCTCACCACCGGCGCGTACGCCGGAAAAACGTCTCCGCCTCTTCGCCGAACGCCTCCCGCAGGGTCTTCTCCTCCGGCGCCACGAAGCGCCGCGAGATGATCGGCCCGAAAGCCAGCGCCGGGATCAGCGCCGTGACCGCCCCGAGCGCCAGCGCCCAGCCGATCAGGATCAGCGCGAGCCCGGTGTAGATCGGATTGCGGTTGATCCGGTACGGCCCTTCTACGATCAGCGCGCGAGGCGTGTGGTTCGGCTCGACCGGCGTTTTCTTGCGCCGGAACCAGACCAGAGCCCAGACGATCAGCCCCGCGCCACCGAGGATGAACGCCCGCCCGAACCCCTCGGGAAACGTCCAGCCGGGGGCGTACCGCGCCAACAGCCAAGAGGCCATCGCGGCTCCCGCGAACCAGACCGGCGGCAGATCGGGAAATCCTCTGAGCATATCCGTTTCCTTCGCTCTGCGCTTTCAGACGTGGAACCCGTCGGGCGGCCCGTAGAGCGCGAAATCCGCGACCTCGCGGAACCCGAGCCCTTGGTAGAGCGCGACGGCCATCTGCGACGAATGCGGACCCCGACTTCATAGCCGTCTTCCACCGCCGAGGACAGCGCCTCGACGGTGAGCGCCCGCGCGATGCCGCGTCCGCGCGCCTCCGGCTTCGTCGCGACGCCGTGGATGCCGGCCACGCCCGCGCCGCAATGAAGCAGGCACTTGCCCACGACGCGACCGCCGTCGCGTGCGATCCAGAACCGCGCGCGGGCGCCCTCGCGACCGAACCGGAAGTTCTCGTAGACCGCACAGGCCGCTTCGCGGTCCCGGTCCGGAACGTCCCGGCGCGACGATATGAAACTGTAAAGCTCTTCGAGATCGCTCTCGGTCGCTTCCGATATCGTCACGTCCGCTTCGAGCGCGGTCCGCGCCTCGATGACCTGTCGGAGCGGAGCCGCCATGCCTGAGAGCGATTCGATCAGAGCCATGCCCTTGGCCTCGAGCAGAGAGGCGAGACCTTCCGGCCGCGAGGTGGGTGTGATCAGCCAAAGAAATGGCACGCCGCGCCTGCCGAAATGCAGCACGACATGATCGACCCGGCCTTCGGGGTCGTCGCCTCCCTCGAAATGCTGCACCATGTTGTAAGGAAACGCCCTGATCGGCGTCTCCACCATCAGGGCGCCCCGCTTCGTGTGGAACGCGCAACCGTCACCGAGCCCGAGCGTGGACCACGCTGACCAGAGGTTGCCCTCAAGCGCCGCGATCAGCCGGCCGGGATCGTCGGTCTCGGCGAGGACCTCCACCGATGTCGGCTCAGGCGGCCTTCGCGAGGGAGCGAAGCACGTAGTGCAGCACGCCGCCGTTCTCGACGTACTCGATCTCGACCGCCGTATCGATCCGGCACTTGAGGGTGATCTCCTTCACCGTGCCGTCGGCATAGGTGATCACGCACGGCACCTCCGACAGCGGCTTGAGATCGCCCGCGAGCCCCGAGATCGACACCGTCTCGTCGCCCTTGAGGCCGAGCGATTTGCGGGTGTCGCCGCCGGTGAACTCGAACGGAATGACGCCCATGCCGACGAGATTGGACCGGTGGATGCGCTCGAAGCTCTCGGCGATCACCGCCTTGACGCCCAGCAGGCTCGTGCCCTTCGCCGCCCAGTCGCGCGAGGATCCCGCGCCGTACTGCTCGCCGCCGAACACCACCAGCGGCGTGCCCTGGGCGCGGTATTCCATCGCCGCGTCGAAAATCGATTCCTGACCGCCGTCGGGCCCCTTGGTATAGCCGCCTTCGACGCCGTCGAGCATCTCGTTGCGGATGCGGATGTTGGCGAAGGTGCCGCGCATCATCACCTCGTGGTTGCCGCGCCGCGACCCGTACGAGTTGAACTCGCGCACCGGAACCTGACGCTCCACCAGATACTTGCCGGCCGGAGAGCTGTCCTTGAACGAACCGGCGGGCGAGATGTGATCGGTGGTGATCATGTCGCCGAGGATCGCGAGGACCTTGGCGTCGACGACGTCGCTGATGACGCCCGGCTCCTTGTCCATGCCTTGGAAATACGGCGGGTTCTGCACGTAGGTCGAGCTGACCGGCCAGTCATAGGTCTGGCTGTCGGTGATCTCGACGCCCTGCCATTTCTCGTCGCCCTTGAAGACGTCGGCGTATTTCGACATGAACGCCTCGCGCGTCACGGTCCGCTCGACCAGCTCGGCGATCTCCTCGTTGGTCGGCCAGATGTCCTTGAGATAGACGTCGTTGCCGTCGCGATCCTGCCCGAGCGGATCCTTGACCAGATCGATGT
Source organism: uncultured Alphaproteobacteria bacterium (assembly GCA_963698685.1). Taxonomy (GTDB): domain Bacteria; phylum Pseudomonadota; class Alphaproteobacteria; order Rhodobacterales; family Rhodobacteraceae; genus Amaricoccus. Next base: position 44,851 of record CAVORV010000016.1, on the reverse strand, counting down.
TCATGTCGCCGGCCAGAGCGTAGGCCACCACCAGCGGCGGCGAGGCCAGATAGTTCGCGCGCACGTCCGGGCTGATCCGCCCCTCGAAGTTGCGGTTGCCCGACAGGACCGAGGTCGCGATCAGATCGTAATCGTTGATCGCCTTCGAGATCTCCGGCTCAAGCGGTCCCGAATTGCCGATGCAGGTCGTGCAGCCGTAACCGACGAGGTTGAACCCGATCGCGTCAAGATCCTCCTGGAGATTCGCGGCCTCCAGATATTCCGTCACAACCTGGCTGCCCGGAGCCAGCGACGTCTTCACCCACGGCTTGCGGTTCAGCCCCAGCGCCCGCGCCTTGCGCGCCACCAGACCCGCCCCGATCATCACGTAAGGGTTCGACGTGTTCGTGCAGGACGTGATCGACGCGATCACGATCGATCCGTCATGCAGCTGGTAATTGCCGCCGTCCACGGCGACATAGCCGCGCTTGTGGTGCCCCTCGTCGCCCGGAATGTCGCGCGGCTCCGGCTGGCCGCCCTCGCCCTCCCAGCGGATCTCGGCCGCCGGCGACGCGTCCTTGCCCGACCGGATTCCCTTGACGTAATCCCCGAAGGCCCGCCCGGCGCCGTCGAGCGCCACGAAATCCTGCGGCCGCTTCGGCCCGGAAATCGCGGGCACGACCTCGCCCATGTCGAGCGACAGCGTGTCGGTATAGACCGGATCGTAATCGGCCCCGCGCCAGAAACCGTTCTCCTTGGCGTAAGCCTCGACGAGAGCCACCCGCGCCTCGTCGCGGCCGGTCTGGCGCAGATAGCGGATGGTCTCGTCGTCGATCGGGAAGAACCCGCAGGTGGCGCCGTATTCCGGCGCCATGTTCGCGATGGTCGCGCGGTCCGCCAGCGGCAGACGATCGAGTCCGTCGCCGTAGAACTCGACGAACTTGCTCACCACGCCCTTGTCGCGCAGCATCTTGACGACCTTCAGCACCAGGTCCGTGGCCGTCGTGCCCTCGACCATCGCGCCGGTCAGCTTGAAGCCCACGACCTCGGGGATCAGCATCGAGATCGGCTGGCCCAGCATCGCGGCCTCCGCCTCGATCCCGCCGACGCCCCAGCCGAGCACGGCCAGACCGTTGACCATCGTCGTGTGGCTGTCGGTGCCGACCAGCGTGTCGGGATACGCGACCATCACGCCGTCCGGATCCGTATCGGTCCACACCGTCTGCGACAGGTATTCCAGGTTCACCTGGTGGCAGATGCCCGTCCCCGGCGGCACGACGCGGAAGTTGTCGAACGCCTTCTGACCCCATTTGAGGAAGGTGTAACGCTCCAGGTTCCGCTCGTATTCGCGGTCGACGTTCATCTGGAACGCGCGCGGGTTGCCGAACTCGTCGATCATCACCGAATGGTCGATGACCAGATCCACCGGGTTGAGCGGGTTGATCTTCTGCGGATCACCGCCCAGCGCCTTGATCCCGTCGCGCATCGCCGCGAGATCCACCACCGCCGGCACGCCGGTGAAGTCCTGCATCAGCACGCGCGCCGGCCGATAGGCGATCTCGCGCGGGTTGTCGCCGCCCATCTTCGCCCAGTCGGAAAACGCCTTGATGTCGTCCACCGAAACCGTCTTGCCGTCCTCGAAGCGCAGCATGTTCTCCAGCACCACCTTCAGCGCGGCGGGCAACCGGCTGAAATCGCCCAGCCCCGCCTCCTCGGCGGCGGCGATGGAATAATACGCGTAGGTCGCATCCCCCACCTTCAGCTCGCGGCGGGTCTTGGCGGTGTCGGTTCCGGTGAAAACGGTCATTGTGCCTCCAGGCCTGAAAAGGGAATTGCGACGCGGATTTGAGCGCTCTCATGCCCGAAAAACGCCCGTCCCGCAAGCGCCGCACGCAAAAAAGAATACCGTCGCATACAGAAATTCCACCCCGTCCCGCGCCCTTCCCCCGCCCCGGTCGATCCGCTAAGGCGACATCATGGGCCTGACCGTCACCGACCTTTCCTGCGACCGCTCCGGGCGCCCCGTCCTCGGCGGCGTCACGCTCTCCATCGCGGGCGGTGAGGCGGTCCTGCTGCGCGGCCCCAACGGCGTCGGCAAATCGACGCTGCTCCGCGCGCTCGCCGGCCTCCTGCCCTCGACCGGCGCCGTCACGCTCGACGGCCACGACCTCCGCGCCGACCGCGACGCCTACGGCGAGCGTCTCGCCTTCGCCGGCCATCTCGACGCCATCAAACCGCAGCTGACCGTCGCCGAGAACCTGACCTTCTGGGGCGCGCTCTTCGGCGCGCGATCCGTCGCGACGGCCCTCGCCGACTTCGACCTCGCCGCCATCGCCGACCGTCCCGCGCACGCCTGCTCCGCCGGCCAGAAGCGCCGCCTCGGCCTCGCGCGCCTCGCCGTCACCCGCCGCCGCCTCTGGCTGCTCGACGAGCCCACCGTCTCGCTCGACGCCGCCACCCGCGACCGCTTCGGCGCCATCGTCGCCGCCCATTGCGCCGATGGCGGCCTCGCGCTCATCGCCACCCATGTCGATCTCGGCCTGCCCGCGTCGCGCGAATTCGTCCTGGCGCCATTGCCGCGCGAAACGGTCCGGCGATCCGACGACCCCTTCGTCGGAGGAGCCTGGACATGAGCGCCGCGCGCGCCGTCCTCGGCCGCGAGCTTCGCCTCGCGCTCCGCTCCGGCGGCGGCGCCGGCCTCGGCCTCGCCTTCTTCCTCATCGTCGTCCTGCTGATGCCCTTCGGCGTCGGCCCCGAGACCGAGCGCCTGTCGACCGTCGCCGTCGGCACCCTCTGGATCGCGGCCCTGCTCGCGTGCCTCCTGTCGCTCGACCGCCTCTTTCAGACCGACGCGGAGGACGGCACCCTCGACATCCTGGCGCTCTCGCCCCTGCCGCTCGAAGCCCTCGTGGCACTCAAGGCGCTCGCCCACTGGCTCACGACCGGCCTGCCGCTCGTCGTGGCCGCCCCGGTCCTCGCCCTCACCCTCAGTCTGCCGACCCCCGCCTACCCCTGGCTGATCGCGAGCCTCGCCGCCGGCACGCCGGGCCTCAGCTTCCTCGGCGCGATCGGCGCTGCGCTGACCGTCGGGATCCGCCGCGGCGGTCTCCTGCTCTCGATCCTCGTCCTGCCGCTCTACATTCCGACGCTGATCTTCGGGGCCCGCGCGGTCACCGCCGCCGCCGAAGGCTCCGACCCCTGGTCCGCGTTCCTGATGCTCGCGGGCTTGACGCTCTTCATCCTCGCGCTCGCGCCCTTCGCGGCGGCGGCGGCGCTGCGGATCAATCTTCGTTGAGGTTCAGGGCGAATTGCGCATGCCGGGCACCCCGTTGATCCGGAACAGGATGTCGAGAGCGCGCGACTTGCCGTAATCGCCGAAATGGTGGCTGAACCGTCCGGCCGCCGTGCCGTCGGAGAATATCTCGTACAGCGCGGCGATGAACTTCGACCGGTAGCCCGCGTCCTTCGACGTGATCAGCACGGCATAGGGTTCATAGGTGAGCGCGGCCCCCCGCCGGAAGTCGCAGGGCGCCGAGGCGGATTCGTCCGCCTGCCGGATATAGGCCTCAATGATGTCGACATCGCCGAAATAATAGTCGAATTTTTTCGCGCAGAAGTTGCCGACGCCCTGCGTGTGGCTCTCCTGCACGACGAGACAGAGCCGCTCCTCCGGTTTCATCCGCAGCGCGCCGCTCCGGACCGCCGAGATGACCGAATTGCGGGCCGTGGTCCCGCCGACATGGCCCGCGAGCCGGATGACCGGGTCGCCGTCCAGACCGGCCGCCTGAGGCCCGAAACAATTCGACGGATCGGGCGCGGGTTCGCAGACGGGAAGTTTCTCTTCCGAAAGCCCCGTCTCCCCGGCGGCATCGGCGGGCGGATCGCCGCCCGCGACGGCGAGGCGGCAGGCCGTCCGGTTGGACGCCTCCGAACGCTCGACATAGGAGCCGTTGGCCACGAACAGGATCGGAGAAAACACCATCGCCTGGCCCGCATCGCTCCGCGCGAGATGATCGAGCCGCTCGAGGCTGATCGTCGTGGGGTCGCAGAAAAGGTCGAGACCTTCGAACGCGCCGGTCAGCTCGCCCCGGATGATCGCCTCGCGGTCGGCGGCCGACACCGGAACGAGTTCGAAATGATAACCCGCCCGCGTGGTCGCGTCGGTGCAGAGGTCGTAGAGGAACCCGCGGTAGGTGTCGCGGTCCGGGCTCTCGCGCCAGACGAACGGCATCGCGTCCTCGCGCACCCCGATCAGGGCGGTCGGCCGCTCGTCCCCGTTCTCCACCGCCCGCACGGGTGGCGGAGCGGCCAGGAAAAACAACCCGATGGCGAGACCCAGATTTCTCAGCATGGCCAGACTTTCCCTCGACCCGGACCGGCGCGTTCAGCCGCGCGCCAGGAACTTCTTCAGGGACATGCTCGGCTGTTTCACATATCCGTAATTCTTGTTCGTCTTTTCCCTGCTGACGAACTCCTCCGCGATCACGAGAACGGAGAAGAACGACGCCACGAATCCGATCGTGCCGTAGGTAAGACCGGTCCACCAGATCCCCCGGCCGGCCAGATCCTCCGGGCTAACGCCCGCGACCAGAAGCTCCGCCCGTCGGGCGTAGGCGCCGAATCCCGCCATCGTCAGCGTCGTCAGGCAGACGAGCAGAACCGACAAGAACGAATCCACTCCCCCGAGCCTGCGGTCGCGCCACGCGTCTACGATCACGAGGACACACACCGCGAGCAACGCGCCCATCATCGCCCGGTGGAACTCGCCCTTGAACGCGAAATAGAGCACTTTCTCAAAGCGTTCAGAGACGATCTCGAACGAGGACGAGGCGATGGCGCTGTAGATATTGTAGCCGATCAGCCCCACGAGACAGCAGACCCAGAGCCCGACGAACATCGCGGCGTATTGCGGAAAGGCCTTGGAGCGTTTCCCGGAAAAGATGTTTTCCCATGTCCGGTTCTTCATCGCCTCCTGCTGGAACCCCAGCGCGATGAACAGCGTCAGCCCATAGGTGATCAGCGCGGTAACGATGAAGTTGAAGACGCTGATCCAGAGCGACATGCTCCCGATGTTCCGCGCCTCGGACCCGATGCTCATCACGCCGAAAACCGTCGCGACGGACAGGATCGAGAAAAGAATGCGGAAATAGAGGACGGTGCTGAAATTCTCGCGGTTCGACTCGATCGTCACGTCGGTCAGCGCCGCGTCGATCCGCTGGAGCGCCTGTTCCTTGGATTTCAGCTCGCCGTGATCGATCGGGTCGTTCTTGGGGTCCGACTTCGCCAGCGCCTCGGACAGTCTCAGGCGCTCATCGCCGAGCCCGAACGCCCGGCGCTCGGAATAGAGCGCGAGCAGGACGCAGACCTTGCCGCAGACGACCTCCGCCTCCCGGGCCATCGCGCCCCAGCGGAGCGTGTCCTGCGGCGTCGTCGACTCGACCACTCTCGTCCCCGAAGGATCGAAGCCGGACAGGCTGTCGAGATTGCGCAGGAGAAGGCGGATCTGATCCCGGACCTCCCTTTCGAGCGACTGGTAAAGTGTCCTGGTTTCGCCGTCCGGGTACGAGACGCCGCCCTTGAAAACCCATTCCCGGAACGCGATGATCTTGCTCACGTGGTTCCGCAGATCCTCGCGGGACGGCACCTTGAACTCGGCGGCGGCGTGGTAATGCTCGATGCGCCGCCAATCGGAGGGAGGGATCAGGAGCCCCCGCATCTCCGCGAAATCCTTGTTGGCGAAAAGCCTCCGGTCCCGAAGCCGCTCCCCCGCCTCGATCAGCTGGGTCGGTATCCCCGAAAGCTTGTGGGATTTCTTGCGGATCCACTCCTCCACCCGCATCAGGATCGGAACGTTCGGGGCGAGGCCCACGACCGCGAGACTGACGGCCAGCGGCAGACTGGGATTGGGCCCTCGGGGCGCGACCACGTTGCTCAGAACCTGACCGCGCTCGTCGAACGCGACCCCCGCGATCGGGCCGCTCGCCTGCTCGGGCAGGATGTCCGCGCCGGCGGCGCCCGTGGCGATGTCGAGACCCGGTATCTTCAGCCCGAACTGTTGGAAGAACGGCACCGACAGGAACAGGCACAGCGCCAGATAGATCGCCGTCAGGATCACCGCGTAAAAGACGAACGCCTGGATGTAGATCCCGCCCTTGCGCATCTCCGAGGGCCGCAGGCGCTCGACCAGCCACGCGAATTCCGGCGACATGCTGTAGGTCGGACGGTTGAACTGGTTCCACGCGTGGAACCAGACCACGACCGCGCCGAACAGCAGCGCCGCCGTGAATCCCCCCGTCGGCGCGAGTTCCGAGATCTCCACCCGCGACCCCTATCCGGCTGGCGTTACGGGCACTCGCTGACGGCCGGATTGCACGGCGCCTGCTGCGCGTCGACCGCCGGAGCATGGAACGCCAGAAAGCGGCCGCGAGAGCGATCGCCAACGCGAACGCCGCAATTCCGTTTTTCATTGTCCACCCCTAAGGAAACGAGTATCAATCAATGATTAATACCGCGATTTCGCGGATTTTTCAAGAAAAACAATCGCATTCCGATAGCAGGACTTGCGCCACCTGAAGCCGCGCGACCCACATCTTGTTGATCTTCACGCGACCGATCCGGACACCGGAAGGTGTTGCGCTGCCTGGCGCCGCCATCGTAAATGACGCCATGTCGCTCTGGAGATACTCCAATCCGTCCGAATTCATGCGCCTGTCGGGCGTCGCGATGCCGTGGCTCTGGGGGCTCACGGCGCTCACGCTGGGCATCGGCCTGATCTGGGGCTTCTTCGGCACGCCCGACGATTACCAGCAGGGCTCGACCGTCAAGATCCTCTTCATCCACGTCCCCTCCGCGCTGATGGCGATCAACGCCTGGCTGATGATGCTGGTGGCCTCGCTCGTCTGGTTCATCCGCCGCCATCACGTCTCGGCGCTCGCCGCCCGCGCCGCCGCCCCCATCGGCGCCACGATGACCCTCATCGCGCTGATCACCGGCGCCATCTGGGGCCAGCCGATGTGGGGCACCTGGTGGGCCTGGGACCCGCGCCTCACCTCGTTCTTCATCCTCTTCGTCTTCTATCTCGGCTACATGGCCCTCTGGGAGGCCGTGGACGAACCCGACAAGGCCGCCGATCTCACCGCCGTGCTCTGCCTCGTCGGTTCGGTCTTCGCGCTCCTCTCGCGCTACGCCGTGTTCTTCTGGAGCCAGGGCCTGCATCAGGGCCCGTCGCTCTCGCTCGACAAGCAGGAGAACGTCGACGACACGTTCTACATCCCGCTCCTTTTCTGCATCGCCGGTTTCGTCCTGCTGTTCATCAGCCTCGTGCTCATGCGCACCCGCACCGAGATCCGCGCGCGCCGCCTGCGCGCCCTCCAGGACATCGAGGCCCGCGCATGATGCCCGAACTCGGCCGCTACGCCGGCACGGTGCTCTCCGCCTACGGCGCCACGATCCTCCTGCTCGGCGGGCTGGTCCTGATGTCCTGGCGCCGCTCGACCCGCGTCAAACGCGCGCTGGCCGACGTCGAGGCCCGCGCAAAAGGAGCCCCCGATGGCGGAGCGTAAGCTCAATCTCCTGATGCTGCTGCCGCCCGCGCTCTTCGTGGCCTTCGCGGCGCTCGCCTATTTCGGTCTGAAAAACGAGAACGCCGGCGAACTCCCCAGCGCGCTGCTCGGCAAGCCCGCGCCGACCCTCGAACGCCTCGTATCGCTCCGCGACGACGCGCCCCCCACCGCCGACGACCTCGCCGCGCCCGGCGTCAAGCTGGTGAACTTCTGGGCCAGCTGGTGCGGACCCTGCCGCGTCGAGCACCCGATCCTCGAAGACCTCGCCGCCGAAGGCCAGACCGTCATCGGCGTCAACTACAAGGACCAGCCCGGCAACGCGCTCGGCTTCCTCGCCGAGCTCGGCGACCCCTACGTGCTTGTCGGCGCCGACGCGACCGGACGCACCGGCCTGGACTGGGGCATCTACGGCGTGCCGGAGACCTTCGTCATCGACGCGAACGGCCGGATCCTGCTCCGCCATCCCGGCCCGTTGACCCGCGAGGTCCTCGAAAAGACCATCCGCCCCCTGCTCGACCCCGCAGGCTGAATCCGGGGCCGCCCGTCAGGAGCCTTGCCATGACCGACGATCTCGTCTTCTACACCAACCCCATGTCGCGGGGCCGCATCATCCGCTGGATGCTCGAAGAGACCGGCGCGCCTTACCGCACCGAATTCCTCGCCTACGGCCCCGAGATGCACACCCCCGCCTATCTCGCGATCAATCCGCTCGGCAAAGTGCCCGCCATAACCCATCGCGGCGCGACCATCACCGAATGCGCCGCGATCTGCGCGTATCTCGCCGACGCCTTCCCCGGGGCCGGCCTCGCCCCCGCGCCCGCCGACCGCGCCGCCTACTACCGCTGGCTGTTCTTCGCATCCGGACCGCTGGAAGCCGCCATTATCAACGCGAGCCTCGGCTTTGAAGCCCCTGAAAACATGCGCCGCAGGATCGGCTACGTCGACATGCCGACGATGCTGGACGCGCTCGAAGGTGCCGTGACGCGCGCGGACCACATCGCCGGCGACGCGTTCTCCGCCGCTGACGTCTATGCCGGCTCCCAGATCGGCTGGGGTCTCCAGTTCGGCACGATCGAGGACCGCCCCGCATTCCGCGCCTACTGGGACCGGATCGGCACCCGGCCGGCCTGTCGCCGGGCCACGGAGATCGACAACGCCGCCCACGCGGAGGCGCAGGCCAAGGCCTGACCCCGCCGCCTGTCCGTTGAACGCGCCACCCTCCGTTCCACGGATCGCGCCTGACCGGGCCGGTGCGGGCATCGCGCCTGCGTCATGCCGAAAGCACGCCTGCGGCGTGACGGTCAGGCAGGCGCGATCCGTGGCTGACGCCACGGAAGAGGATCAATGCCGAAACCCATTGACCCTGCCCGCCCGATCCCCTTCCATGCGCGCAAAAAGCCACAGGGGGAGACGCACCATGAAATCAAGGCACTGGGACAGGCGAGGCGACGGCGGCGTCACCTTCACCGAACTCGGCTTCGGATCGGCCCCCTTGGGCAACATCTACCAGCCGATCACCGAGGCCCAAGCCCAGGCTACGCTCGACGCCGCCTGGGAAACCGGCGTCCGCTATCTCGACACCGCCCCCCTCTACGGTCTCGGCCTCGCCGAGACCCGCTACAACCATTTCCTCCGCGGCAAACCCCGCGAGGACTATATCCTCTCCACCAAGATCGGCCGCCTTCTGAAACCCTGCGCACCCGAAGACCGCACCGGCATCGGCATGTTCTTCGACACGCCCAACCGCCGCGAGGTCTTCGACTACACCTATGATGGCGTCATGCGCTCCCTCGAGGATTCGCTCGAACGGCTCGGCATCGACCGCGTCGACATCCTCTTCGTCCACGACATCGACGTCTTCACCCATGGCTCCAAAACCGAATCCGACCGCCGCATCGACCAGTTCATGCTCTCGGGCTACGACGCGATGATCCGCCTGCGCGACGAGGGCGTGGTCCGCGCAATCGGCGCCGGCGTCAACGAATGGCAGGTCTGCCAGACCCTCGCCGAACGCGGCGACATGGACCTCTTCCTCCTCGCCGGCCGCTACACCCTGCTGGAGCAGGAGGCGCTCGACAGCTTCCTGCCGCTCTGCGAGGCGCGCGGCATCGGCATCGTCCTCGGCGGCCCCTACAATTCCGGCATCCTCGCCACCGGCCCCGTCGAGGGCGCGCATTACAACTATTCCCCCGCCTCCCCCGAAATCCTCGACCGCGTCGGCCGCATCGAGAAGGTCTGCGCCGCCCACGGCACCCCCCTGATCGCCGCCGCCCTCCAGTTCCCGCTCCACCACCCGTCGGTGGTCTCCGTCATCCCCGGAGCCCAAAGCGCCGACCAGGCCCGCGCCAACCTGAAGGTCTTCGAGACCCCGATCCCGGACGCCCTCTGGTCCGACCTCAAATCCGAAGGCCTGCTCCGCCAGGACGCGCCGATTCCGGGCTGATCAATCCGAACGGCAACGAGAACCGTGCTTCATCCACGCCCAGGCCGCCGGTCAGAACCGCCATTGACGACCGGACGTAAACAGATGGCGGCGCCCGTTATTCTGCCGACGGAAGCCCGGGTGGAAAACACGACCCTTGGCGCAGGCGGGCAGCGGTGTCCTCCTTATCCGGATCACGGAAGATATTGAAAAGTCCCGATCTCTACGGCCCGAGAATGTCGCTCGCCTCCGTGCACTCATACGGGGATCCGTCCGGCATTCTGCACAATCTGTCCAGGAAATCAGCGGCCACCTCGTCATACTGAGGCAGCGCTTTCGTTTCGTCCTGCCGATCCAGATACGCGCTGCATGCGGCGCGATAGTAGTTATTCCGCCGCCACGATGACGCGTACCATTGCGCGAACGCGGCGGTTGTCGCTCGACGCGGATCACCACTTGCGGCGAGTTCTTCAGAAAAGGCCGCTGCGATGTCCTGTTGGTTCGGCCAGGTCGAGAGCGCCTCCCATGCCTCCGGCCGGCCCGCTTCACTCAGGGCATTGGCGACGAAAAGGCTTATCGCGCTGGCGTCCGCTTCCAAGGCGAGGGTCGCCCGCGCGAGTTCCGTCATCGCGAGACTGTCCGTAGGGCAGATACCTGATGCATACTGCTGAAGGTGGCGCAATTCGTGGATCAGGATCGCGACCTGAAAGGGTCGGGGCAGATCGCTTTGCAGGACGATGCTGTTGCGATCGGGACTGAAATAGCCGTGCGTAGAGGGAAGGCTGGCGGACAGGCAGATATCAACCGCCTGTCCGTAGATTAGGTCGCGGTACTGCGGAAACGCCCGGAAAACCGGTTCCATGTCGTCCATCAATCCCAGAACCGAACCCCGCGCGTCAGGGCTCTGCTGATTGGCCGAACTGAGACAGACCAGATCATTCGGCTGCGCCGCCGCGGCGCCAACGAAAGCCGCAAGCGCGATCAGACCGATACGACTGCCGCGTATCATGGTTTTGAGCTGGAATTTGAACATACGGATTCCGCTCTGTGACAAGCGTTAATTTCACACTAACGCGATTCCATTTCCCGTTGTATATCAGCGGCTTGTCAAAAGCGACACGCGTGACACAAATCGTGGAAGCCCCCGGAACCAAAACGCGGCGGCCGGCCCGGCCCCCGCGTCCCGCAAGCACTTACCCCGGATCGGCGATGCAGATCTGGCGCTGGCGGCCCAGCCCCTCGATCTCCAGCTCGATCCTGTCGCCGGCCTTGAGATACGTCGGCGGCTTCATCCCCATGCCGACGCCCGGCGGCGTGCCCGTCGAGATGATGTCGCCCGGCAGAAGCGTCATGAACTGGCTGAGATAGCTCACGCAGAACGCCGCCCCGTAGACCATCGTCTTGGTCGAGCCGTCCTGCATCTTGTTGCCGTTGACGGTCAGCCACATCGACAGGTTCTGCGGATCGGCGACTTCATCGCGGGTGACGAGCCACGGGCCCACCGGCCCGAAATTGTCGCAGGACTTGCCCTTGGTCCACTGGCCCGAGCGCTCGATCTGGAACGCCCGCTCCGAGACGTCGTTGATCACGCAGTATCCGGCCACATGCTTCAGCGCGTCCGCCTCCGAGACGTATTTCGCTTTCGTCCCGATGATGACGCCGAGTTCGACCTCCCAGTCGGTCTTCTCCGATCCGCGCGGAATGATCACCGGATCGTCCGGGCCGCAGATCGTGTTGTTGGCCTTCATGAAGATGATCGGCTCGGGCGGAACCGTCAGCCCGCTCTCGGCGGCATGGTCGGCGTAGTTGAGCCCGATGCAGACGAACTTCGTCGTCCCCGCCACGCAGGCCCCGAGCCGCGTCGAGGGATCCACTTTCGGCAGCATAGACGCGTCGAGCGCCGCGATCCGCTTCAGCCCCGCATCCGACAGCGCGTCGCCCGCGATGTCGCCAACCACGCCCGAAAGATCGCGGATCGTCCCGTCCGCCTCCACGAGCCCCGGCTTCTCCGCGCCGAGCGCGCCATGTCTCACCAGTTTCATGTTTCCGTCCCCATTCTTACGGCTGTTTCCTCGGCGCGGAAGATTTCAGGCCGCGCGCCGCCTGGCAACACCTTATCGCGGCGGCACCGTCAGATCAGGACCCCTGACACCCTCTCGTCCGACAGGATCACGTTCGATTCGACCGCTCCCACGCCCGGCAGCGTCATGATCCGCCGCCGCAGGATCCGCTCGAAATCGCTCAGATCCCGCGCCACGACGCGCAGCCGGTAATCGTAGATCCCCAGCACATGCTGAACCAGCTGCACCTCCGGGATCGCCTGCACCGCCCGCTCGAACGCCTCGAGATCGAGCCGCCCCTTGCCGGCAAGCCGCACCCCGAGAAACACCGACACCCCGAAGCCGAGCTTCTCGCGGTCGAGCACGATCCGCCGCCCCCGGATCACCCCCGCCTCCTCCAGCCGCCGGATCCGCCGCCACGCGGCCGGCTGCGACAGCCCCACGGCGAGCCCGACCTCCTTGGCGTTCAGCCCGCCATCGGCCATCAGCGCGCGCAGCACCGCGCGGTCCATGTCGTCGAGATCCACGGCCATCAGATCGGCAGAGCCTCCGAGTTCTTGATGTCCGACACCAGCATCAGCGCCTCTATCTCCGAGATATGCGGCAAGGCCAGGATCCGCGCGCGATAGATCTCGCGGTAATGCGCCAGATCCCGCGCCAGCACCTCCATCCGCACGTCGACCCGGCCGAGCAGGGTCTGAAGGCTCAGCACCTCCGGCACCGCCCGCGCAGCCTCCAGAAACCCGTCGAACGCGTCGGCCCGCGTCTTGTCGAGCGTCACCCGCAGCGACACCCGCACCGCATACCCAAGCGCCACGTGGTCGATCTCGACCCGACGCCCCAGGATGATCCCGTCGCGCTCCATCCGCTCGATCCTGCGCCAGCACGCCCCCGCCGACAGCCCCGCCCGCTCGGCGAGCGTCGCCACCGGCGCGGTGCAGTCGTCCTGAAGCAGACGCAGCAGCCGCCGGTCGATATCGTCCACGTCCTGCATTGATTCCCGTCCAAACCGTGATTCGACGCATGCACTTTTCGCAGATCGCGCCGAATTCCGCAAAACCGGAAAAGCGTCTCGCCGAACCGCGCGTATCCTCACGGCGAAAACCAACCGGAGGGAAGCCCATGCGGGTCTATTACGATCGCGACTGCGACATCAATCTCATCAAGGACAAGAAGGTCGCCATCGTCGGCTACGGCAGCCAAGGCCACGCCCACGCGCTGAACCTGCGTGACAGCGGCGCCAAGAACGTCGCCGTGGCGCTGCGCGACGGCTCGCCCTCCGCCAAAAAGGCGACCGGCGAGGGCCTCCAGGTCATGGGTATCGCCGAGGCCGCCAAATGGGCCGACGTCATCATGATGACGATGCCCGACGAGCTCCAGGCCGACACCTACAAGCGCTTCATCCACGACAACCTCCGCGAGGGCGCGGCCATCGCCTTCGCGCACGGCCTCAACGTCCATTTCGGCCTGATCGAGCCGAAGGCCGGCGTCGACGTGATCATGATGGCCCCCAAAGGCCCCGGCCACACGGTGCGCGGCGAATTCGTCAAGGGCGGCGGCGTGCCCTGCCTCGTCGCGGTCCATAACGACGCCAGCGGCAACGCGCTCGAGATCGGCAAATCCTACTGCTCGGCCATCGGCGGCGGCCGCTCGGGCATCATCGAGACCGATTTCAAGGAGGAATGCGAGACCGACCTCTTCGGCGAGCAGGCGGTGCTCTGCGGCGGTCTGGTGGAGCTGATCCGCATGGGCTTCGAGACCCTGGTCGAGGCCGGCTACGAGCCGGAAATGGCCTATTTCGAGTGCCTCCACGAGGTGAAACTCATCGTGGATCTGATCTACGAGGGCGGCATCGCCAACATGAACTACTCGATCTCCAACACCGCCGAATACGGCGAATACGTCTCCGGCCCGCGCATCCTGCCATACGCCGAAACCAAGGCGCGCATGAAGGAGGTCCTGGAGGACATCCAGACCGGCAAATTCGTCAGCGCCTTCATCTCCGAGAACCAGGCCGGTCAGCCTTCCTTCAAAGCCACTCGTCGCCGCAACGACGACCACCAGATCGAGAAGGTCGGCGAGAAGCTGCGCGGCATGATGCCCTGGATCAGCGCCGGACGGATGGTCGACAGGTCCAAGAACTGATTCCGGCGACGGATCGTTTCCGGAAAGGGCGGGCCTTCGGGCCCGCCCGCGACTTCCCGGGGCATGCGTTTCGTGCGATGCCCATCCCATGAAAGACCCTCTCGATCTCGACCGCCGGACCGGCCTGCCCGACGCGCTGCGCATCCTCGCGGAGAAATATCCGCGCGAGATCTGGGAAACGCACCCGGAATTCAACGCGCTGACGCGGTTCTGGCTCGACCGCCATCTGATGTTCCGGCGGCTTCAGGGCATGCTGATCGCCGAAACCGAGACGTATCTCGACCGGACCGCCGATCCCGCGCGCTACGCGGCCAATCTGTCAGGTCTTGCGGGGACGTTCCTGAACGAGCTGCACGGCCATCACGGGATCGAAGACGCGCATTACTTTCCGCTGTTGGCGTCGCGCGACGCGCGACTGACGTCCGGGTTCGAACTGCTCGATTCCGACCATCACGCGCTGGACGCCGGCCTTCACGGACTCGCGGATCGGACCAACGCCGTTCTGCGGTCTCCGGCGGCGGTTCCGGCCGAAGCGCTGCGCGTTGATCTCGTTCGGTTCGAGGCTCTGCTCGACCGGCACCTGATCGATGAGGAGGAACTCGTCGTGCCGATGATCCTCGAATACGCCGGGGCGGGTCTGTCCTGACCAGCCCCGGCTGAGATCAGGCCGAGATCGCCACCGCGCGCACGTCGTCGCCGACATGGCTGTCGTATTTCGCGAAGTTGTCGCGGAACATGCCCACCAGCCGCGTCGCCTGCGCGTCGTAGGCCGACGGGTCGGCCCAGGTCCCGCGCGGATCGAGCAACGCGTCGTCGACGCCGGCGACCGAGACCGGCACATCGAAGCCGAAATTCGGATCGGTCCGGTACCGCACATCCGCCAACCCGCCATGCAGCGCGGCGCTCAGCAGCGCCCGCGTCGCCGCGATCGGCATCCGCCGGCCCGTCCCGTAGGCCCCGCCGGTCCAGCCCGTGTTCACCAGCCAGCAGGTCGAGCCATGCGAAGCGATCTTGTCGCGCAGCAGCGCGCCGTATTCCTCCGGCCGGCGCGGCATGAACGGCGCGCCGAAACATGTCGAGAAGGTCGGCGTCGGCTCGGTGATCCCGCGCTCGGTGCCGGCCGCCTTGGCGGTGAAACCCGACAGGAAATGATACATCGCCTGCGCCGGCGTCAGCCGCGCGATCGGCGGCAGCACTCCGAACGCGTCGCAGGTCAGCATCACCACATGGCGCGGATGCCCGGCCCGCCCGGTGGCGCTCGCGTTCGAGATGGCCTCGATCGGATAGGCGCAGCGCATGTTCGCGGTCAGGCTGTCATCCTCGAAATCCAGCTCGCGCGTCACCGGATCGAAGATCATGTTCTCGATGACCGTCCCGAACATCGACGTGGTCCGGTAGATCTCGGGCTCGTGCTCGGGCGAGAGGTGGATCGTCTTGGCGTAACAGCCGCCCTCGAAATTGAACACGCCCTCATCGGACCAGCCGTGCTCGTCATCCCCGATCAGCGTGCGCGCGGGATCCGCCGAAAGCGTCGTCTTGCCCGTGCCGGACAGGCCGAAGAACAGCGCCGAATCCGACGGATCGTCCTTGGCGTGGTTCGCCGAGCAATGCATCGGCATCACGCCCTTCTCCGGCAGGAAGTAGTTGAGGACGGAGAAGATGCCCTTCTTGTTCTCGCCGGCGTATTCCGATCCGCCGACGAGGATCATTTTCCGCTCGAACGAGATCGCGATGACCGTCTCGGACCGGCAGCCGTGGCGCTCCGGATCCGCCTTGAAGGAGGGCAGGTTGAGCACCGTGAACCCCGGCTCGAAACCGGCCAGTTCGTCCGCCCCGGGCCGGCGCAGCATGTGGCGGATGAATAGGTTGTGCCAGGCCAGTTCGTTGATCAGCCGCACGTTGAGCCGATGGGCCGGATCGGCGCCCGCATACAGATCCTGGACGAACAGCTCCGATCCGCCGAGATGCGCGACCATGTCCTCGCGCAGGATCTCGAAATGCTCCGGCGACATCGGCTTGTTGTTGTCCCACCAGATGTGCGGTTCGACCGACGCCTCGCGCACGACGAACTTGTCGTTGGGCGAGCGCCCGGTGTGTTTGCCGGTGGTGACCATGACGGTCCCGCCGTTGCCGATCCGACCTTCGCCGCGGCGCACGGAGGCTTCGACCAGCGCGGCCTCGCGGAGATTGTAGTGGACCTCGCCCGCACCGGGAAACCCGGTCGCCTCCAAGGTCATCGCCGGGTTCACCTGATCCGTCGACACGCCTGAATTCCCCATCCGGTACAACTCCTCAAACCCGGAGGCGGCTTCGAGACGCGCGCCATTCCGGGAAACACCCCGTTTTCCGTCGCCCTCTCGAGGCGTCCGACGCCCCTCCTATACCATCGCTCCGATCACCCGCGCATCAGCCGGCACGGTTAACATCGTGCAATTCTCGCAAATGCGTCCCACCGGATGTTGCAGGATGTCGCTTTCGGCGTTCGGTTGCTTTCGCGCGAGTCCGTTGCGCCGGTCAGGTCCGGGCTTCGGCGACCCGGACCAGGTACCGGCCGTATTCCGTCTTGAGATAGGGCTCCGCCAACCGCGCGAGCGCGTCGGCGTCGATCCATTTCTGTTGAAACGCGATCTCCTCGGGACAGCCGATCTTGAGGTTCTGACGCTGTTCGATCGCGCGAACGAAGGTGCCGGCGTCCAGCAGGCTCGCATGGGTGCCCGTATCGAGCCAGGCGTATCCCCGTCCCATCCGCCGGACTTCAAGAAGTCCTTCCGCCAGGTACTGCCCGAGAAGATCGGTGATCTCCAGCTCGCCGCGCGCGCTCGGCCGGACCTCTCCCGCCCGGCGGGGCGCGTCGGCATCAAGCGCGTAGATCCCCGTCACGGCGAAACTCGATTTCGGGCGCGCGGGTTTCTCCTCGATCGACAGCACCTTGCCGGCAGGGTCGAACTCGACCACGCCGTAGCGCTCGGGATCGGCGACCTGGTATCCGAACACGGTTCCGCCGCGCTCCCGCGCCCCCGCCTCGGCCAGCAGGGTCGGAAGATCATGACCGTAGAAGATGTTGTCGCCCAGAACCATCGTCGACGCCTGACCGTCGAGGAAATCCTCCGCCAACAGATACGCCTGCGCCAGCCCCTCGGGTTTCGGCTGGGCGATATAGGTGAATTCGAGGCCCCATTGCGTGCCGTCGCCGAGCAGACGGCGGAACTGTTCCGCGTCATCCGGCGTTGTGACCACGGCGATTTCGCGCAGGCCGGACAGCATCAGGACCGACAATGGATAATAGATCATCGGCTTGTCGAAGACCGGCAGAAGCTGTTTGGACAGCGAATGCGTGATCGGATAGAGCCGCGTTCCCGATCCGCCCGCCAGAATGATGCCCTTGCGGCTCATGGCGCGCCCGTCCCAGCTTTTGCAATCGACCTGTCGTTCGGTCCCATCGTCACACTCCACACTTCGATCGGATCACGCGCCGGCAAGAGGACCGGAGGCCCCCGTATCCCCCCAAAGGCTCTCCGATACAAGATTGAACACCGGCCGCCGCGCAGTGTCCGCTTGCCTGATTCGTCAAATCGGTTAGTCTGGTTCAAAAGATCGTAGGCGAGCAGGAAATTTTGATGAGGAGACTTGGCCGCACAGGCCTCGGGGCCGGTATTCTGGCGACGGTGCTCTGCTCCGCGGCGGCGCCCGTGCTCGCGTTCGAACTGTTCGGAATCCGCCTCTGGGGCTCGGAAGAGCCTGATGACGGCCGCATCGAGATCATCGACCCTCTGCCCTACACCGTCTCGATCCGGGTCGAAGGCGCGGACGACGGGCTGCAAGGCGTCGTCGAAAACGCCTCTTCGCTCTGGGGCGGCCGCGAAGAACCCGCCTCCGGCAAGGCCGGTCTCCTGTCCCGTGCCCGCGGCGATTACCGCCGAATTCTCGCGGCGCTCTACGGCGAGGGGCACTACGGCGGCGAGATCAGCATCCAGGTCGACGGCCAGGAGGTGGCGGACCTGACGCTTGCCGTCGAGCTGCCCGCGACACCCTCGATCGCGATCGTCGTGCGCCCCGGACCGCAATTCACGTTCGGACAAACCGGGTTCGTGAATCCTCCGGTCTTCACCGCGGCCGAGGAGGATCAGGTCGACCCCCCGACCAGCGTGGGCTTCGCCACCGGGGAGCCCGCTCGCGCCCGCGTCATCGGCGCGGCCAGCGCGATCGCAGTCGAACAATGGCGGCAGCTCGGACATCCCAAGGCCGTCGAGGCCGGGCGCGACGTGATCGCCGACCATCCGACCGACACGCTCGACGTGTCGATCCGGCTCGATCCCGGCCGACAGGCCCGCTTCGGCCCGACGCGGGTGCAAGGCGCGAGCCGGACCGATCCCGCCTTCATCGAATACATGGCCGACATACCCGAAGGCTCCGAGTTCGATCCCGACACCGTCGCCGCCGCACGCGAACGCCTGACCCGGCTCGGCGTGTTCCGGTCGATCCGGATCGAGGAGCCTGACGAGATCGCGCCGGACGGCTCGCTGCCAATGACGGTCAACGTCGAAGACCGCCGCCCCCGCACGATCGGGTTCGGGGCCACGCTCTCGACCATCGACGGGATCGGACTTGAGGCCTATTGGCAGCATCGCAACCTGTTCGGGCGCGCCGAACGGCTCCGTTTCGCCGCCAACATCGAGAATCTCGGCGTCACCAGCAATCCCGACGAGTTCAACTACAGTCTCGGCGCCACCTTCACCAAGCCGGGCACGTTCGATCCCGACACGGACTTCGTCGCCTCCCTGGTCGCCCTGCAGAACGACTTCGACAGCTACCGGGAGCGGTCGATCACCGCCCGCGCCGGTTTCCAGCGGCAGTTCGACAACTTCCTTTCCGGCAATCTGTTCGCGGCGGCGTCGCGGGCGCGCTACGAGGACGATTTCGGAACGCGCGACTTCACGACGCTCGGGCTCCAGGGTCGGGCGGAATACGACCGGCGGCGCGTCGATCCGCTCAACGCCGTAGAGGGGTACTATCTGGCGGCCGACATCCTTCCGTTCTACGAGGCCGAGCGCGGCAATCCGGCGCTGCGCGGCACGGTCGAGGCGCGCGGCTACTATTCCATCGACACCGACTCCCGCTTCGTGCTGGCGGGTCGCGCGTTGGTCGGCAACTATCTCGGTCCCGATGCGGCCGAGAGCCCGCCGGACCTGCTGTTCTTCACCGGCGGCGGCGGATCGGTCCGCGGCTACGCGTTCCGCTCGATCGGCGTCGAGGTGCCGGACGGCGATGACGGCACGAGGCTCGTCGGCGGCCGAGGCCTGGCCGAGGCGTCGGGCGAGTTTCGCGTCCGTCTCAACGAACCCTTCGGCGTCGTCGGCTTTGTCGACACCGGCTACGTGACCGAGGACCCTGACTTCGGCGGCCAGAGCGATCTGCGCACCGGCGTCGGCGTCGGCGTCCGCTATTTCACCCCGATCGGCGCCATCCGCGTCGATCTCGCCACGCCGGTCGACCGGCGGTCCCAGGATTCGCTCTTCGGGCTTTATATCGGCATCGGACAGGCGTTTTGAGACGGCTCGGCCTCCTCCTCGCACCGCTGCTCATCGTCGCGATCGCGGCCTTGGCGCAGTCCGACGGCGCCGACGAGACCAACGAGAACGGGTTCCTCGCGAACCTCCTGCAGAACACGCTCTCCGCGCCGGGGCGCCAGATCCGCCTCGAAGACGTGTCCGGCCTCCTGTCTTCCACGGCCCGGATCGGCGCGATCACCGTCTCCGACGACGCGGGCGTCTGGGCGCGCGTCGAGGGAGCCGAGATCGACTGGAGCCGCGCCGCGCTCCTTCTCGGACGGGTCAATGTCAACAGCGTGAGCGCCGAGCGCGTCGAGGTCCTTCGCCAGCCCGTGCCGGCCGATACGCCGCCCGCGCCGGAAGCGAGCGCCGAGCCCTTCGCGTTGCCCGAGCTTCCCGTCTCGATCGACCTCTCGGAACTCGCGATCGCGACGCTCGCCTTCGACGAGAGCGTTTTCGGCGAGGCCGCCGAACTCGGCGTGACGGGCAGCTTCCGCCTGGCGGACGGCGCGCTCGATGCCGATCTTGCGGTCGAGCGCCAGGATGCGCCCGGCGGATCGCTCGATCTCGCCGCGGCCTACGCCAACGAGACCCGGGCGCTCGATCTCGACATCCGCCTTCAGGAACCCGAGGGCGGCCTCGTCTCCAAGCTGCTGAACATCGAGGGCGAACCGGCCATCGACCTCGCGCTCACCGGCGCGGGTCCGCTCGACAACGTCGACGTGACCTTTTCGCTCGACGCCGCCGGCGACCGGATCGCGGGCGGAACCGTGGCGCTGCGCGCCGTGGACGCGGGGCTCCGCTTCGACGCCGATTTCGCGGGAGGGCTCGAGCCGCTGATCCCTGCCGAATACCGCGACTTCTTCGCAGGCCAAAGCGCGATCACCGCCCGGGGTGTCACCCGGACCGGCGGCGGCCTGAATCTGGATGGATTCGCCGTGCGCAACGACGCGCTCGACCTCTCCGGTCGCGCAGAGACCGCCGACGACTGGTTCCCCCGCAGGCTGAGCGTCGAGGGCACGCTCGGCGATCCGACGGGACCCGCGATCACGCTGCCGGTTCCCGGCGCGGAGACGACGCTGAATTCAGCCAGTCTTTACGTCACGCTCGGCGACGGCGACCGCTGGACCGGACGTCTGGCATTGGATCGTCTCTCGGCCGCCGACATCCTCGTCGAGGACTTCACGCTCGACATGGGCGGGCGGGCGCGGAATCTCGACGATCCCGCCGCCCGCGACCTCTCGATCACCCTCGAAGGCCTGGCGACCGGCGTCTCCAGCGCCGACCCGGACATCGAGAACGCGCTCGGCGACCGGATCGACATCTTCCTCGATGCCGCCATACCGCCCGAGGGCCCCGCCCGGATCGACCAGTTCCAGGTCAGCGGCGACGGCCTCTCGGCCTTCGCGTCCGGAACGGTGCGGGATCTGGTCTATACCGGCACGACCGCTCTGCGCGTTTCGGACCTCTCGCCGCTCTCCGGCCTCGCGGGGCGCGATCTCGGCGGCTCCGTCGATCTCACCGCCGAGGGCGTGATCGGTCCCCTGACCGGCGCCATCGACCTCGCGCTCGACGGAACCGCGACCGATCTCCTGCTCGGCGATCCGCGGCTCGACGCGCTTCTGGCCGGTGAGACCCGCCTATCGGGCCGCGCCGTGCGCGACGCTTCCGGCATCCGGGCCGACGCGCTGCGCCTCTCCAACACGCAACTCGACTTCTCGTCGGATGGACGCGTCTCGACCGCGAGCACTGATATCGTCTTCGAAGCCCGCCTCGCCGATCTCGGCATTCTCGACCCGCGCGCGTCCGGCGCGCTCACCGCGTCCGGCGCCGCCCGAGGCCAGGGCCGGAACGTGGACGTGTCGTTTGAGGCGGCGATCCCCGACGGCCAACTCCTCGACAGCGATATCGAAGCCCTCCGCCTCGCCATCGACGGCACCCTTTCGGGTTCCGACGTGACCGCGACGATCGACGGCGGCGGCCGGGTCGGCGACCAGACCGTGACGCTCGGAGGAAACGTGGCGGTCGAGGGCGAGACCCGCCGCGTCCAAGATCTCGTTCTCGCGATCGGACCCAACCGCCTGACCGGCGACGCCGCGCTGACCGGAACGGGTCCCGTCACCGGCGACCTGAGCCTGCGGGCGCCCGACATCGCCTCCCTCGCGACGCTCGCCCTGATCGAAGCGACCGGAGCGCTCGACGCCGACATCACCCTGTCCGAAGGCGACCCGGGTCAGGACGTCGCCATCACCACCACCGCGCGGAACCTCCTGGTGGCCGGCAACGCGATATCGAGCCTCGACCTCGACGCGACGGTCCGCAACGCGCTCGGCCTGCCGCTCATCGACGGCTCGCTGGAGGCCGAGGGCATCACGGCCGGCGGACTTGACGTGGCGACGCTCTCCGCGCGGGCCGAGCAGACGGATCCGGACCGGATGGGTTTCTCCGCGGACGCGAGGTTCGCGATCGGCACGCTGGCGGACCTGTCGGGTTCGCTCGAACGGCTGGATCCCGGCTTCGCGCTCACTTTGGACACGCTCCGCCTGCGCCAGGACGGGGTGGCGGCGACGCTCGCCGCGCCCGCGACCGTGACCTTGGTGGGCGAAGACGTCACCCTCACGCCGCTCCGCCTCGATCTCGGCCAGGGCGCGCTGGTCGCGCAAGGCAGCGCGGGCGAGACCCTCGACCTCTCGCTCGACATCACCGACCTTCCGGTCGATCTCGCGAACCTGATCCAGCCCGGACTTGGCCTGACCGGCACCGTCAACGGCACGGCGCGCGCGACCGGACCGCGCACGGCACCCGACATCCGCTTCGACCTCGCCGCCGCCGACCTCTCGGGCGCCGCGACACGCGCCGCCGACCTTCCGCCGATCAACGTGGACGCAAGCGGCCAGACCACCGACGGGCGGCTGGAACTCGACGCCTCGGTCTCCGGCGCGGGCGGTCTCGCGGCCAGCACGCGCGGATCGGTTCCGCTTGGCGAGGGCGAGATCGATCTTGCGGTCGATCTCGGAAACTTCCCGCTCGGCCTCGTCGACGCGCTCGCCGGCCGACAGGGTCTGCGCGGCGCGATCACCGGAACCGCGAGCATCTCCGGCACGCCCGCCGCCCCGCGCGCCACGTTCGCGCTGGACGGCTCCGGCCTCTCCGCGACCGTCCTTGCCCAGAACGGCGTCGCGCCCCTGTCGCTCGGGGTGCGCGGCGGCTTCGCCGACAACACTTTGCGTATCGAATCCGCCGAGTTGGCCAACACCGACGGTCTCAGGGCATCGGCCAGCGGCACCGTGCCGCTGGCCGGCCCCGGCGTGGACGTCACCGCCAGCGGCGTCGCCCCCCTGTCGCTCGCCGACGTGGCGCTCGCCGGCCGCGACGCCCAGGCGACCGGAGATGTCACTTTCGACGCGACGCTGTCGGGAGCGCTCTCCGATCTTCGCTACGGCGGCAGCGTCACGCTCCGGGGCGGCACCGTGGTCGACCCCGCGACCAATCTCCGGCTGGAAAACGTCACGCTCGACGCGGGCCTCACCGGCGACAGCGTCACCCTGCGCACGTTCAGCGCGCAATCCGTGTCCGGCGGCGAGATCACCGCCTCCGGTTCCGTGTCGCTCGACGCGGGCCGGGGCTTTCCCGCCGATCTCGGGCTGCGTGTGAACGACCTGCGCTACACAGACGGCTCGTTCGTCACGACCCGCGTCAACGCCGATCTCGCCCTGAACGGGCCGATCACGGCCGACGGCGGCACGCTGTCGGGAACGATCGAACTCGGCGAAACCGAGATCTCCGTGGCCGAAGGTCTCGGCGGCAACGCGCAGGCCGCGCTTGAGCAGGTCACCCACATCCGCCCGGCGCCCGCCGTGCGCGCCACCCTCGACCGCGCCCAGGTCGGCGAGCCCGCCACGCCGAGCCCGACCGCGGGAACCGGCATCGGCCTCGACATCCGCATCGATGCGCCGCGCCGGATCTTCGTGCGCGGCCGCGGACTCGACGTCGAACTCGGCGGCAGCCTCCGCATCCGCGGCACCAGCGAGGACATCCAGCCGATCGGCGAATTCGAAATGCGCCGCGGACGCCTCGCGATCCTCGGACAGCGCATCGATTTCGAGGAGGGGGCGTTGCGCCTCATCGGCGATCTCGACCCGCAGCTCTACTTCGTCGCGCGCACCGTGTCGGAGGACGTGACAGCCATCGTCACCGTCGAGGGCCGCGCCTCTGACCCCTCGATCACTTTCTCCTCCGAACCGGAGCTGCCCGAGGACGAGGTGCTCTCGCGCATCCTCTTCAACCGCGCCACCGCGGACCTCTCGACCTTCCAGCTCGCGCAGCTCGCGGCGGCCGCGGCCGAACTCGCGGGTGGTGGCGGCCCTGGCATCCTGTCGCAGCTGCGCGGCGCCACCGGACTCGACGACCTCGACGTCGTCACCGAAGCCGACGGATCGACCGCCGTGCGCGCGGGCAAATACATCTCCGACGAGGTCTATCTCGACGTCCAGACCGGATCGGACGGCCTCAGCCGAGCCCAGGTGAACTACGACGTGAACGACAAGGTCACGATCCGCGGCTCGGTGGCCTCGGACGGCAACACGGTCTTCGGCCTGTTCTACGAACGCGACTACTGAGCGCCGAACCGCGCCGCACCGATGCGGCGCGAAATCATTCTTGACTCTCTTACTCAGGAATGCGACCGGAGTACCTGAGTGAAACACTCGGCAATCGACGCGCATCAGGAGCACCTCAATGCGACATCAAACCTCAATACTCGCCCTCGGCGTAGCCGCAATGCTGACCATCGGCACGGCGATCCCGGTTCTCGCGCAGGAGGTTAACGTCTATTCCTCCAGGCATTACGATACCGACGAGAAACTCTATTCCGATTTCACCGACGCCACCGGCATCGAGGTCAACCGCATCGAGGGCGAGGCGGACGAGCTCATCGCCCGCCTTCGGGCCGAAGGCGCAAACAGCCCCGCGGACATCCTGCTGACCGTCGATGCCGGCCGCATCTGGCTCGCCGACCGCGAAGGCCTGCTTCAGCCGATTTCGTCCGAAGTGCTGAACGAACGCATTCCCGAGCATCTGCGCCACCCCGACGGCCACTGGTTCGGCTTCTCGACCCGTGCCCGCGCGATCTTCTACGCCAAGGACCGCGTGGACAATCCGCCGCTCACCTACGCGGCGCTCGCCGATCCCGAATGGGAAGGCCGCCTCTGCGTCCGCTCCGCGTCCAACATCTACAACCTCTCGCTGATGGGCGCGATCATCGCGCATGAGGGCCCCGACGCCGCGAAAACCTGGGCCGAGGGGGTCCTCACCAATCTCGCGCGTCCGCCCGAGGGCGGCGACACCGATCAGCTCCGGGGCCTCGTCTCCGGCGTCTGCGACGTCGCCCTGTCGAACACCTATTATTTCGCGCGCGCGCTCGACCAGGACATCGACGGCCTGACCGGTTCGACCGACGGCATCGGCATCGTGTTCCCCGACCAGGACGGCAACGGCACCCACGTCAACATCGCCGCCGCCGGCGTCACGGCCAACGCGCCGAACCGCGACGCGGCTGTCGCGTTCCTCGAATACCTGACCTCACCCTCGGCCCAGGAATTCTTCGCCAACCAGAACTACGAATTCCCGGTGGTCGAAGGCGTCGAAACGGGTCCGGTCGCGGCATCCTTGGGCGACTTCAAGAGTGACACGCTGAACCTCAACGCGCTTGGCGAGAACCAGCCCGACGCGCAGCGGATCTTCAACGAAGTCGGCTTCCCGTGACAGGACCGCGCGGCGGGCGCCCGCCCGCCGCCGCTCCGCGCCTATTGCGCCGGGGCTGCGACCGGCGCGTCTCCGCCCGGTGACGGCGGGGCCCGCCCCGTGACCGGCGCGGTCAGGGTCTGCTCGACCAGCACCGGTTCCCCGTCCTCCCATTCGCCGGCGAATTCCTGGCCCCCGGCGAAGACCATCCGCCCCTGGCCCTGCCGTTCGCCCGCCACGAAATCACCCTCGTAGATGTCGCCGTTGGGATAGACCGCCCGCCCGGGTCCGTCGAGCAGGCCGGCGTTCCATGTGCCTTCGAAGATCAATCCGTCCGGCGTCGTCATCCGGCCCTGACCGGTCATCGTGTCCATCTCGAACCCGCCCTCGTAGACCGAGCCGTCGGAATAGACCGCGCGACCCTCGCCGTGGCGCTTGCCATCGAGCCATCCGCCCTCATAGGTCACAGTCTCGCCGCTGCGGGCCACGCCCTGCCCCGAGATCACTCCGTCGACCCAGTCGCCTTCGATGCTCGAGCCGTCGGGATACGAGACCCGACCCTCGCCATCGAGCTTGCCGTCCCGGAAAACACCCTCATAGATCGACCCGTCGGCATAGGTCGCCTTGCCCATCCCCTCGATGCGCCCCTCGACCCATTCGCCGGTGTAGCGGCTGCCGTCCGCATAGGTCTGCGTCCCCGCGCCCTGACGCAGGTCGTTCGCGAAGCCGCCCTCATAGGCGTCGCCGCTGGCATAGGTCGCCCGGCCGAGCCCGTCGCGCCGTCCGGCCAGAAACGCGCCCTCGTAACGCGCGCCGCCGGCCTCGTCCAGAACGCCCTCGCCTTCGAACCGTCCACCGACCCAGCCGCCCTCGTAGCGCGAGCCGTCCGCCATCTCCAGAACGCCGGTCCCCTCGGGCGCGCCGTCCGCGATCGCGCCCTCATAGACCGCCCCGTCGGGATAGATCACCTTGCCCGACCCGGTCATCACGCCCGCGACCCATTCGCCCTCATAGACGTGACCGTCGGGCCGCGTCAGCCGCCCCCGCCCCGAAGGTTCGCCATTCTCGAACCCGCCCTCGTAGCGCATCCCGCCGGCGTATTCCGCCACGCCTTGCCCGTGGATCCGCGCGTCGACCCAGTCGCCCTCGAACGATCCGCCATCCTCGTAGACGATCCGGCCCTTGCCCTCCGGGCGGCCGTTGACGAAATCTCCCTCATAGACCGCCCCGTTCGGGAACGTCGCGCGGCCCTTGCCCTCGATCCGGCCCTCGACCCACTCGCCGGTGTATTCGTATCCGTTCGGCAGGCGATAGGTCCCGATCCCGTGCTGACGGCCGTCGAGGAACTCGCCCTCATAGACCGCGCCGTCATCGTATTCCTTGGTCTGGACGCTCTCCTGGCTCCAGGCCGTCATCGGTCCCGCGACCGCCAGAATCGCCGCCGTCAAGATCATACGTCGCATGGGCTTCCTCTCATCTCCACTCCCGTCGGGACCATAGGCGGCGCGCCGCCCCCGGACAATGGTTTCGACGGCCTCCGCCGCACTTGCGCGCGCCGTCGGCGCCCCTGTATGCCGGAGCGGGCAACACTGGAGAGGCGCTGCCATGTCCGACACGTTCCGGCTGACGATGGCGCAGCTCAACCCGATCGTCGGGGACATCTCCGGCAACCGCGCCAAGGCGCTCGACGCGTGGCGCGCGGGCAAGGAAGCCGGCTCCGACTTCGTGGCGATGCCCGAGATGTTCCTCGCGGGCTACCAGCCGCAGGACCTCGTGCTCAAACCCGCCTTCACCGCCGACGCCATGGCCCAGGCCGCGGCGCTGGCCGCGGATTGCGCCGACGGTCCGCCGCTCGGCATCGGCCTTCCCTGGGAAGAGGACGGCAACCTCTACAACGTCTACGCCGTCCTTTCGGGCGGCGCGATAACCGGGGTCGCCCGCAAGCACCACCTGCCGCATTACAACGTCTTCGACGAGCCGCGTCTCTACGCGCCCGGTCCGATTTCCGGTCCCTTCGCCATCGGCCCGCTGCGCATGGGCACGCCGATCTGCGAGGACGCCTGGCACGAAGACGTGACCGAGGCGATGGCCGAAAGCGGCGCCGAGCTTCTGATGGTCCCCAACGGCTCGCCCTACCGCCGGAACAAATACGACGTGCGGATGAACCTCATGGTGGCCCGCGTGATCGAGACCGGCCTGCCGCTGGCCTATCTCAACTTCGTCGGCGGCCAGGACGACCAGGTCTTCGACGGCGGCTCGTTCGTTCTCAATCCCGGCGGCGCGCTCGCCGTCCAGCTTCCGGTCTTCGAGGAGACCGTCGCGCATGTGGACTTCGAGCGCCGCGACCGGATGGCACGCCGCGACCGGACCGATGGCGACGGTCCCCGACGCGACCGAACTCGACTATCATGCCATGGTCCTCTCGCTGCGGGACTATTTCCGCAAATCCGGCTTCTCCAAGGCCCTGCTCGGCCTCTCCGGCGGCGTCGACAGCGCCATCGTGGCGACCATCGCCGCCGACGCGCTCGGCCCGGAGAACGTCCGCTGCGTTATGCTTCCTTCGGAATACACCTCCGAACACAGCCTTGAGGACGCCGCCGCCGTCGCCAAGGCGCTCGGCTGCCGCCTCGACACCCTGCCCATCGAACCCGGCCGCGCCGCGATCCAGGCGACTCTCGCCCCTCTCTTCGAAGGGACCGAACCCGACGTCACGGAGGAGAACATCCAGTCGCGCCTGCGCGGCCTGCTGCTGATGGCGCTCTCCAACAAGTTCGGCGAGATGCTCCTGACCACCGGCAACAAATCCGAGGTCGCGGTCGGCTATTCGACGATCTACGGTGACATGGCCGGCGGCTACAATCCGATCAAGGATCTCTACAAGACGCGCGTCTTCGACAGCTGCCGCTGGCGCAACGCAAACCACCGCCCCTGGATGAAAGGCCCCGAAGGCCAGGTCATCCCGCCCCGCGTCATCGACAAGCCTCCCACGGCCGAGTTGCGCGCCGACCAGAAGGACGAGGACAGCCTGCCGCCCTACCCGGTTCTCGACGCGATCCTCGAACGCCTGATCGAGGGCGACGCCGCCGTGGCCGACATCGTCGCCGACGGCTTCGACCGCGACACGGTGAAAAAGGTCGAACGCCTGCTCTATCTCTCGGAATACAAGCGCTTCCAATCCGCCCCAGGCACCCGCCTCACCCGACACGCCTTCTGGCTCGACCGGCGCTATCCGATCGTCAACCGCTGGCGCGATCCGGGGTGAGCCGGAGCGCCCGGCGCCCGGGCGCCGCGACCCTCCGAGGAGGGCCGCACCGGTTCTTCTGGTCCGCTCGCGGATCAGCGCGCGGCAGAAGCCGCCACCTTGGCGGTTTTCGCGCGAGCAACGACGACCGGCGCGCTCTTGCCGTTGACCTTGGCCGTCGCGCGCGCGGCCGTCGGGCGGCCCGGGGCACGTGTGGCGGTCTTGGCCGGGGCCTTGGCGACTGTCTTCGTCGCGGCCTTCGCTTTCGCCGGCGCGGCGGCCTTGACCGCAGCCTTGGCGGGAGGCTTGCCATTCGCGACGGCTTTCGGCTTTTTCGCGACCTTGGACTTCGCGGGTCCTTTCGCCTTTGCGGGAGCTTTCGTCTTGCCGGGGGCGACGGTCTTGGCCGCGACCTTCTTCGGCGCCTGTTCCTTGGCGATGAGTGCGACGATGGCGGTCTCGAGCGCTCGGACGCGCGCAAGAACGTTGTTGAGGGTGGGGGCTGGCATGGTTCGTTACTCCTCCTCGGAGACGCTGGGGTGATCGACGGGACTATCTCCCGCTATGGCATGCCCTTTATTTTGCCTAAATATTACCAAAAAGTTGCCGTGTCACGGAGCGCGCCGCGACCGGTATCCGGAAGCCACAACATTTATTTGGTACGACTTAAGCAAGAAGGGCCTCCGACCATCCGGACCCCGACCTCATTCCGTCCAGTCATCCACCGCCCGGATGTCGTCGTCCGACCAGCCCAGATGATGCGCGATCTCATGCACCAGGACATGGCTCACCAGGCGCTCCAACTCCACGTCGCCCCGCTCGATCCACTCATCGAGAATGGCGAGGCGGAACAGCCACACCGTGTCGGGCTGCGTCGGCTGATCGAAAACCGAGCGCTCGGTGAGCGCCGTGCCGTCATAGAGCCCCGTCAGACTGAACGGGTCGTCGATCTCCAGGTCGTCCAGCATCTCCGCGTCCGCCAGATCCTCCACGCGGATCGCGAGCCCCTCGCAGACGCGCCGCACCTCGGCGGGCAACGCCGCGAACGCCGCGCGCGCCATCGCATCGACCTCGTCCAGCGATGGCGGCAAAGTCACGCGCGCGACCCTTCATCCCGGCGCGGAACCGGTCTAAGAGGAACGCCAACGAAAGGCCCCCCATGACGATCACCCGCTTCGCCCCGTCCCCGACCGGCCATCTGCATGTCGGCAACCTGCGCACCGCGCTCCTCAACTGGCTGATCGCGCGCAAGGCCGGCGGCACGTTCATCCTGCGCCTCGACGACACCGACGCGGAGCGCTCGAAGCCCGAATACGCCGCCTCGATCCGCGAGGACCTCGCCTGGCTCGGCCTCGATCCCGACCGCGAGGAACGTCAATCCGACCGTCTCGGCCGTTATGCCGCCGCCGCCGACACGCTGCGCGCCGCCGGCCGCCTCTACGAATGCTTCGAGACCCCCGCCGAGCTCGACCTGAAGCGCAAGAGCCTCCGCGCCCGCGGCCTCCCGCCCGTCTACGACCGCGCCGCGCTCTCGCTGAGCGACGCCGACCGCGACCGCCTGCGCGCCGAGCGTCCCGGCCACTGGCGCTTCAAACTCGACCGCGAACGCATCGACTGGACCGACGGCATCCTCGGCCCGGTCTCGATCGACGCGGCCAGCGTCTCGGACCCGGTCCTGATCCGCGGCGACGGCCAGATCCTCTACACTCTTGCAAGTTCCGTCGACGACCTCGAGATGGCCGTGACCGACGTCGTGCGCGGCGCCGACCACGTCACCAACACCGCCACGCAGATCCAGATCATCGCCGCGCTCGGCGGCACGCCGCCGCGCTTCGCACATCATTCGCTCCTGACCGGCCCGCAGGGCGAGGCCCTCTCCAAGCGCCTCGGAACCCTCGCCCTTCGCGATCTGCGCGCGGCGGGCGTCGAGCCGATGGCGCTCCTGTCGCTTCTGGCCCGTCTGGGCACCGCCGACCCCGTCGAGCTTCGCGCCACGTTGGCCGAAATCGTCGACGGGTTCGATCTCGGCCGCTTCGGGTCCGCCCCGACCAAGCTCGATCCTGACGATCTCCGTCCGCTCAGCGCCAGGCACCTTCATACGCTCGCCTATGACGGAGTTGCGGACGACCTGCGCGCGCTCGGCGTCCCCGACGCCGACGCGCCGATGTTCTGGGAGGCCGTTCGCGAAAACGTCTCTTCCCGCGCGGACATCGCCGGATGGTGGAGCCTCTGCCGCGACGGCGCCGGGCCGGTCGTCGCGACGGAGGATGCCGACTTCGTCCGCGACGCGCTCGCCGCGCTCCCGCCGCGTCCTTGGGACGACCACACGTGGTCCGCCTGGACCGACGCCGTCAAAACCGCTTCCGGACGCAAAGGTCGCGCGCTGTTCATGCCGCTCCGCCGCGCGCTCACCGGTCTCGATCACGGGCCGGACATGGGACGGCTGATGCCGTTCCTGCGCCACCCGAAAGACTTGTGAGGCGAGGCGCCTCAGCGTTCCGCCAAGAGGTTCCGCTGCCCCGAAATTTCCATGGAGTCGACGACGGACACGTGGGACCGCGACGAAGGCGTCACCTCGACGACATTGACATTCGGGACCGGCCCTCGCGAGCACCCCGCCACGGCGATCAGCGTCAGTGGGATCAGACAGCGGAATACGATATTGGCCATGGTCGTGTTCTCCGAAGGATTTGACTTCTCAGGTAGATCAGCCTGCCTGGACTGGAGCGCCGCGTCAACAGCAATGCCGCAGGACCACTAACGGAGAAAGTGTTCAGGCATCCTGCGAGACCGCTTGCCGCCCGGCCTCCGCCTTCTGCGGGGCGTCGTCGGACAACGGGACCTCGATCCAGAACGTCGATCCGCGCCCCAGAGCGCTCTCGACGCCGATCCGGCCGCCCATCTTGCGGATCATCTCCGAACAGATCGACAGGCCGAGCCCCGTTCCGCCATAGCGCCGGGTCGTGCTGCCGTCGCCCTGCTCGAACGGCAGAAAGATCCGCTCGCGGGCGTCGGCCCGAATCCCGATCCCCGTATCGCGCACCGCGATCCGGACCCGTCCCGCCTCCGGCTCCGTCACCGAGACCGTCACCGTCCCGGCATCGGTGAATTTCAGCGCGTTGCCGACCAGGTTGGTCAGCACCTGCCGCAATCCCTGCCGCCAGCCGACATGCACGGCCCCGACACGTTCTTCGATGTCGATCCGCAGAACCACGCCGTCGCCCCCGACCGAGAACCGCGACTCTTCGACCACCTCCTCGACCAGAGCCCGCAGGTCGAACGCGATCACGTCGTCCGGCTCATCCGAGTGACCGAGCTTGGAAAAATCGAGGATCCGGTTGATCACCGAGAGCAGATGAAACCCCGAACTGCTCACGACGCCGACATTTCGGCGGGTCTCCTCGTCAAGGTCGCCATCGAGCAGAACGCTCGCCATTCCGATGATCCCGTTGAGCGGCGTGCGCACCTCGTGCGAGACCGTGGCGAGGAACCGCGTCTTGGCCTCGTCCGCCGCGACCGCCCGCTCCGTCATCGCAGTCAACTCCGCGGTCCGCGCGACCACGCGCGACTCCAGATCAAGTTTTCGCGCCTCGTTCTCCGCCATCGCGGCGACACGGTCGAGGTTGATCGCATGCACCAGCTGACAGATCGCGATCAGGGCGGTCAGATAGACCACGGTCGTGACGAAATCCGCCGTCGTGATCCCGCCCGCATGGGTCGCGATCAGACCGAGCGCGATACCGACCGTGACAAACGAGATCGTCGCGCCGTCGAGGCTCCGGCCGCGCATCGCCGTCCACAGACAGAACGGCACCGCGACCAGCAGGGTCACGCCGCTCGGATTCACGCCCTCGATCGGATTCCGGAGCAGCACCGCCAGCACGCCGAGCAGAAAAACCCCGAACGCTGCGATCTCGAACGCCGAACCCGGCCGCGCGAGCACAATCCGCCATTCCCGGAGGTTCGCGATGATCGCGAAACACGTCATCAAGCCCAAAGGTGCGAAAACCAGCGCGAGCAGACCGGCCCGGCCCGGCGCCCCATCCACGCCTCCAAGGCCCCAAACCGCGCCTGAATAGGTCACGGCGGCGACCGTCACGGAAAAGGCGACCACCCCGCCCAGAAATCCCAGCCACTCGCCGGTCCGCGTCGCCGTCCTTCCGGAGCGGGCGAAATGGAGCATCATCCGCCATCCCGCCAGCGCCGCCAATCCGTGCGCCGCCGCGTCCATCACCGCGACTTCCACCGGCAAGCCACCGACAAGGCCCGCCACCGCGAAACCCGCCGCGGCCGCCAGCACGCCCCGCCACCGGAGCAGCACCGCGACGGCCAGCGCCGCGCCCGACGCCGCCGTCAGCCCAAGCAGCGGCCCGTCGCCGAACCCCGCCAAGCGACACGCGATGGCGAGACCCGCCACGAGCGTCGCCGCCAAGAGAACCGGAAGCGCTTTCTTCGGATCGAGAGCCGTCGCCATCGTCCAAGCTCCACGCGCGGCCAGTCCATCGGCAGTGCCACGCGTTCTGCCAAAGCCGAGACCACTCCGGAAACGTCCCGTAAAGCGCATGCGGACCCGAAAAGCTCGCCTTCAAGTTGAAGGAGAGAGAACAGCCGGCATTCTGTCAAGTCCGCAGCACTTCAACCGGTGGTTGCCGGGCCTCCATATATGCGCCTTCAAGCCATTTCAGGCGGTATACCGCCGATCAGGCGACTTCCCACGCGAAAAGCGCTCAAAAAAAGCTCTGCGGATCGACGTCCACGCTGATCCGAACGTTCGCCGGAACCGACACAGCTCCCGTCCAGGCCCGCAGCGCGGCCTGAAGCGGCACACCCTTCGCGGCCTTCACGAGCAGCCGCACCCGGTGCCGACCCCGGATCCGCGCGATCGGCGCCGGCGCCGGACCGTACACCTCCGCCCCGATGTCGCGCAGCGGCCCGGCGTCCCGCGCGAGCATGCGCGCGATCTCCCAGGTCCGGTGCTCGTCCGTCCCGCTCACCACGATCCCCGCCATCCGACCGTAAGGCGGCGCCCCGGCCCGTCTGCGCCCCTCGGCCTCGGCGCGCCAGAACCCCTCGTCGTCGCCCGACAGGATCGCCTTGATCGCCGGATGCTCCGGCTGATGCGTCTGGATCAGCGCCAGCCCCGGTTTCTCCGCCCGCCCCGCGCGCCCCGCCACCTGCCGGATCAGCTGGAACGTCTTCTCCGCCCCGCGCAGATCTCCGCCCTGCAATCCCAGATCCGCATCGATCACGCCCACCAGCGTCAGATGCGGAAAATTGTGCCCCTTCGCGACGAGCTGCGTCCCGATCACGATGTCCGCGCCACCCCGCGCGATCTCGTCGATGCGCGCCTTCAGCGCCCCCGCGCTCTCCGCCAGATCCGACGACAGGATCGCCACCCGCGCCTCCGGCCACCGATCCGCCGCCTCCTCCGCCAGCCGCTCGACCCCGGGTCCCAAAGCCGCCATCTTGCCCTCTGTCCCGCAGGACGGGCACTTCACCGGCACCGGCTTCGTCGCGCCGCATTGGTGGCAGACCAGCCGCCCCCGGAACCGGTGCTCCACCATCCGCGCGTCGCAATCGTCGCAGCCCACCTGTTGCCCGCAGGCCCGGCAGATCGTCAGCGGCGCGTATCCCCGCCGGTTGAGGAACAGCAGCGACTGCTCCCCCGCCTCCAGCCGCTCCGTCACCGCCG
The DNA here is from genome assembly GCA_963698685.1 of uncultured Alphaproteobacteria bacterium. Taxonomy (GTDB): domain Bacteria; phylum Pseudomonadota; class Alphaproteobacteria; order Rhodobacterales; family Rhodobacteraceae; genus Amaricoccus. The sequence continues at coordinate 10,459 of CAVORV010000016.1, read as the reverse complement.
CCGCCAGCGGCTGCGACACCCACCGCCCGGCCTCCAGCGCGTCGACCCGCAGATCGATCGCCTCCATCTCAGGCAACTCCGCCACCCCGAACCGCTCCGGCAGATCGAGCCGCGCGTATTTCCCCGCCTCCGCGTTCGCCCAGGTTTCCAGCGACGGCGTCGCAGAGGCCAGAACCACCGCCGCCCCCTCGATGGAGGCCCGCAGCACCGCCATGTCCCGCGCGTGATAAAGCGCGCCCTCCTCCTGCTTGTAGGACCCGTCATGCTCCTCATCCACGACGATCAGCCCCAGATCGGCGTAGGGCAGGAACAGCGCCGACCGCGCCCCAACCACCAGTTGGGCCTCGCCCTCCGCCAACGCGCGCCAAGCCCGCCGCCGGTTGGCCTGCGTCACGCCCGAATGCCACTCCACGGGCCGCGCCCCGAACCGCGCCTCGACCCGGTCGAGAAACTCCACCGACAGCGCGATCTCCGGCAGAAGCACCAGCGCCTGACGCCCGAGACGCAGCGCCTCTGCCACCGCCTCCAGATAGACCTCCGTCTTGCCCGACCCGGTCACGCCCTTGAGCAGCGTCGTCGAATAGGTCCGCGCCCGAACGTCCCGGCGCAGCACCGCCGCCGCCGCCTTCTGCGCCGCCGACAGGTCCCGCGCCCGCGCCTCCGGGTCCAGGCGCGGGAACGGCGCGTCGCGTGGCGCGTTCTCGCGCGCGATGACACCCTGAGCTTCCAACCCCTTTAAAACGCCCGCCGACACGCCCGCCAGATGCGCCAGCTCGCCCGGCGCGAATCCCGGATCGCCGTATTCCGCGAACGCCGCCAGCACCCGCGCCCGCGCGTCCGTCATCCGGTCGGGCTCGACGCCCGTGCGCCGCAGCACCGGCCGCGCCGAGGGCGGATCGGCCAGCCCCGGCGCCCGCGTCGCCAGCCGCAGCATCCCGGTCAGCGGCGTCAGCGTATACTCCGCCGCCCGCTCCAGAAACGCGCGCATCTCCGCCCGCATCGGCGGAATGTCGAGCGCGCGCGAAATCCCACGCAACTTGGCGGGATCGAACCCGCCCTGACCCGGCCCCCAGACCACCCCGGCCACCCTGCGTGGCCCCAGCGGCGCCTCGACGTGATCGCCCCGCGACACCCCGCTTTCGGGCGCGCGGTAATCCAGAAACCGGTCCAGCCCCTCCGCCGTCAGCACGGCCACCGGCGTCCCGGCCGCATACTCCGCCGCCGGAGCGTCGCTCGCAAAGAGATTGGGGTGTTCCATCGACCCATACCTTGGGATAACATCCGCGCGAACCACAAGGGCCGAGCCCGAGGAACGGAAGTACCCATCATGAAATTCTTTGTCGACACGGCCGACGTCGCCGCCATCGCCGAGCTGCACGATCTGGGAATGGTCGACGGCGTGACCACGAACCCCAGCCTTATCCTGAAATCGGGCCGCGACATTCTCGAGGTCACCAAAGAGATCTGCGATCTCGTCCCCGGCCCGGTCAGCGCCGAGGTCGTCGCGCTCGAAGCCGACGACATGATCGCCGAGGGCCGCAAGCTCGCCAAGATCGCCGACAACATCACCGTCAAGGTCCCGCTGACCTGGGCCGGCCTCAAGGCCTGCAAGGTGCTGACCGGCGAGGGCCGCATGGTCAACGTCACCCTCTGCTTCTCGTCGAACCAGGCGCTGCTCGCCGCCAAGGCGGGCGCCACCTTCATCTCGCCGTTCATCGGCCGGCTCGACGACATGAACATCGACGGCATGGAGCTGATCCGCGACATCCGCACGATCTACGACAATTACGGTTTCACCACCGAGATCCTCGCGGCCTCGATCCGCAGCGCCAACCATGTCAGCGAATTGGCCCTGGCCGGCGCCGATGTCGTCACCGCGCCGCCGAACGTGCTCAAGGCGCTGGCCAACCACCCGCTGACCGACAAGGGCCTCGCCGCCTTCATGAAGGACTGGGAAGCCACCGGTCAGAAGATCCTCTGAGGAACGCGCCCATGACCGACGGAACCGCCGACGAGATCAAGGACCGCATCCTCGCGGATCCGTCGCTCATACTCGAAGACCACGACCTGATGCGCGCGCTTCTGGCCGCCGACCGTCTGAATTCCGCCGGCCGAAACGTCGTCGATCTGCGCGGCGTGCTCGTCGACCGGCTCGAGGAACGTCTCGACCGGCTGGAGGACACCCACCGCGAGGTTCTGGCCGCCGCCTACGAGAACGTCGCCGGCACCAACCAGGTCCACCGCGCCTGTCTCGCCCTGCTGGAGGCCGAGGATTTCGCGGGCTTCCTCAAGGCGCTGACCCATGATGTCGCCAACATCCTCGGCGTCGAGGTGATCCGTCTCGGGCTGGAGGCGCCGGCCGCCAAGCCCGGCCAGTTCCTCGGCCCGAAAGGCCCGTTGAACGGCGTCGTTGTGGCGCTCCCCTCCGCCGGCGTGGACGACTACATCCGCCAAGGCCGGGGCCTGGGCGCCCGCAAGGTCACGCTCCGCCAGGTCGCCGGCGGATCGCCGGAGCTCTTCCGCGAGCGCGCCGAGAGCATCCGCTCCGAGGCGCTCCTGCGTCTCGATCTCGGCGAGGGCAAACTCGACGGCCTGCTGGTCTTCGGCGCCGTCGATCCGCACCGCTTCCACCCCGACCAGGGCGTCGATCTGCTCAACTTCTTCGCCGGCGTTTTCGAGCGCAGCATGCGGCGCTGGCTGGCGTGACCGATCCCGCGCCGTCCGAAGGGGCCGCGCGGCTGCTGGAGGACTGGCTCGACCAGATGCGCGGCGTGCGCGGCGCCAGCCCGCGCACGATCACCGCCTACCGTCGCGACGTGTCCGGCTATCTCGGATTTCTCGCCCTTCATCACGGCGGCCCCGCCGGCCGCCGCGCGCTGGCCGAGGTCACGACGTCCGACATGCGCGCATGGATGGCCCGCGAACGCGGGCGCGGCCTCTCCGCCCGGTCACTCGCCCGCGCCCTCTCGGCGGTCAAAAGCTTCTACGCCTGGCTCGCCGACGCCCACGGGATCGAGGCCGCCGCCGTCACCGCAACCCGCGGCCCGAAGCAGAAGGCCCGTCTGCCGCGCCCGGTCGATTCCGACGCCGCCCGCGCTTTGATCATTGCCGTCGAGGCGCAGAGCCTGGAGCCCTGGATCGCCGCCCGCGACGTCGCCGTGGTCACCCTGCTCTACGGCTGCGGCCTGCGCATCTCCGAGGCGCTCGGCCTGACCTGGTCCGACACGCCATTGCCCGATACCCTGCGCATCACCGGCAAGGGCGGTCGCCAGCGAATCGTCCCCGTGCTGCCCGTCGCCCGGCGCGCGGTTGAGACCTACCGCGGCCTCTGCCCCTACGATCCCGGTCCCGCCGCACCGCTCTTTCTCGGCGCGCGCGGCGGGCCGCTCAATCCCCGTCACGTCCAAAAAGTCATGCAGGCCGCCAGGATGCAGCTCGGCCTGCCCGCCACCGCCACTCCCCACGCGCTGCGCCATTCCTTCGCCACGCATCTGCTGGAGGCCGGCGGCGATCTGCGCACGATCCAGGAGCTTCTCGGCCACGCATCGCTCGCCACCACGCAGATCTACACCGGCGTCGACCAGACCCGCCTGATGGAGGTCTACGAGCGCGCCCATCCCCGCGCGCGCGGCTGACCGCACGCTCAAGACACGCCGATATTTTTCACTACATATTTCAGATACTTGATCAACGTCCAACCTTGGACGCAGTTTCAAAAACCGTTCCTGGCTCCGGATTCAGGTCTTCCCGCCCATCACGCGCCCCAACCAGCCCTTCTTTTTTTCAGGCTCCGCCTCGGCCGTGACATCCTCCGGCGCGGCCGGCTCCGTCGGCCCCTCGACCGCCTCCTGGAAGTTCTCGAAAAACTGATCCGCCATCTTCTTGGAGAACCCGTCGATCAGCCGGCTCCCCAGCTGCGCGAGCTTACCCCCCACGCTCGCCTTCACATCATAGGTCAGCATCGTGCCGCCGTCCGTCGTCTCGAGGCGCACGTCCGCTCCGCCTTTGGCGAAGCCCGCCGCACCGCCCTTGCCCTCACCCGAGATCGTATAGCTCTCCCCCGGCACCACGTCCGACAGTTCCACATGCCCCTTGAACGTCGCGCTTACCGGGCCGACCTTCTGCTTGACGGTCGCCGTGAACCCCTCCTCCGCGCTCCCCGACAATTCCTGGCATCCCGGAATGCAGGCCATGAGGATCTCCGGATCGTTCAGCGCCGCCCAGACCTGGTCCTTCGGCGCGGCGATCTCCCGGCTGCCATTCATTTCCATCCGACATTCCTCCCGCAGCGTTTCTTTTCCCCGTGACGTTAGCGCCAAACCACGCCCGGCGCGAGAGCGCCCGTCGCCGTCACCGGAGCGTGAAATCAACCGGCACCCGGAACGTGAACCGCGCGTCGGGAAGCTTCGCCGGCGCCGCCGGAAAAACCGCCCGCGCCGCCGCCTGCATCGACGCGCGGTCGAGCAGATCCGACCCCGATCCGCGCACGACCCGCGCGTCGACCAGCCGCCCGTCCCGCGCGAGCGTCACGTCCAGAACCGTCGTGCCCGTCACGCCGCGCGACAATGCCCGATCCGGATACCGCCGCGCGCGGATCAAAGCCTCCCTCACGCCCGATCCAAACGCCCGCTCCACCGCCGCCACCGACGGCCCCGGCGCGGGCGTGGCGACGGCCACGCGCCCGCTGCCGGCCGCCCCTCGCTGGACCACCTGCGGTACGTCGAAAGGACGCGCCTTCGGCCTGGCGGCCGGCGGACGCGCGGCCGGATCGCGCGGCATGTCCGGCAGCGCGGCAGCCTCCGGACGCGCCGAAGCAGGAGACAGCGACGCCGTACGCGGATCGGACGGAACTGCGGGAACCGAGAGGTCCGAGACCTCCGGCCGCACCGGACTGTCCGGCGCGAAGTCGACCTCCGGCGGCGCCTCCCAGGCCTTCACGAGCGACCGCAACGCCGCGTCCGGCGCCGCGATCGCGATCGGCTCGCCGGCCCGAGCCGGCGCGCCTCCCGCCGGCGGAGACGGCAACGCCGAGAGCGCGACCACATGAAGCCCGAGCGCGAGCCCGCCGAACATCGCCGCCTCCAGAGCCCGCCTCACCGCACAGGCTCCGCGACCAGCAGAACGCGCGTCGCGCCCGCCCGGTCCAATTCACCCAGCAACCGCGCCAAAGCCGACGCAGGCGCGCGCCGGTCCGCATGGATCGCGACGACCGCATCCTCGGAAAGCCCGGCCGTGAAATCCGCCAGCGCCGTTTCGCCCCGCATATCGCCAAAGGCGACCTGACCATCCGTCCCCAACGCGACCCGGACCACGTCCGGCTCAAGCCGCGCCGCCTCCACCACCTCGGGCGGTTCCACCGCCTCGGGTGGCCGGGGCGCAAGCGTCGCCACCATCAGGAAGAAAATCAGCAGCAGGAACACCAGATTGATCATCGGAAGCGCCGCTTCGGCGCGCGCGGGCCTTGCAGGCTCACCGAAATCCATCGCGCCTCACTCCATGACAACGAGACGTCGGAAGCCCGCCGCCTCCAGCCGCGAGAGCGCCGCGGCCAGCGCCTGCACGTCCGCATCCGCTCCGACGCGCAGCACGACCGGATCGTCCATCGCGGCGACGAGCGGCGCGAGCGCTTCGGCAAGCGTCTCGGGCGTGACGTCGACGCCGTTCAGCCGCACCGTTCCCGCGCCGATGTCGACGAGCCGCGGCGGCCCTGACCAGATCTCGCCTCCCCCGCCAGCACTCAGCCCGAGCGCGCTTTCGCCACCGAACCGCGACGCCAGCATGAAAAACACCAGAAGCAGAAACACCACGTCGATCAGCGGCGTCAGGCTCGGCCGGCGCGGGCGGCGCGCGCCGCCGAGATCGATGCCGCCGTTCATTCCCCGGCCCGCAGCATCCCGGACGGTCGCCCAGATGCCCTCAGCGACGTCACCGCCCGTGACCCGATATCCTCGAGGTCAAGCCGCAACCGGTCGGTGACGCCTTCGAACCATGTCAGCGCGATCGAGGCCGGGATCGCCACGGCCATCCCGGCGGCCGTCGTCAGCAGCGCCTCCCAGATCCCGCCGGCAAGATCCGATGGATCGGCGGCGCCGCCGGACTCCTGCAACGTGCGGAAGGCGGCGATCATGCCCAGCACGGTGCCGAGCAGCCCCAATAGCGGCGCGATCAGCGCGATCAACTCGATCGCCCGCAGACCCGATCGGGCTTCGGCGAGCTCACGCTTGGCGATCCGGGTGATTTCCTCGCGCGCATGGGATTCGGGCATTTCCCGCATCGCGCGCCGGCACGAGCCGGCGAACCGGCCGCGCAACCCCCGCCCGGATCCCGCCTCGGCGGCCTCAAACACATCCGCGGGCATCCCGCCAAACGCCCCCGAAACGGTAAGCCGCCACGACTTCCAGAGGATCAGCGCGAGCAGAACGACCGACAACGCCGCGATGGCCCAGATCGCCGGGCCGCCCGCCATCAATGCGCCCATGGCGCCGCCATCCAGCCAAGCCACGAAATCCCCCATCGGCTCCAGGACCGCTTGCCGTCGGCACGGAACCGACGATGGGCCACCTAACAAATTCGCCCGGCTGCGGAAAGACGGACCCCTTGCGGACGTGGATCAGAGCGCACAGACTCCATCCCGCTCAATCGGAAGGAATCCGGCATGACCTTCAAGACAATCGGCGCGGCGGTCGTCATCGGCCTCACGGCCGCCGCGGCGGGCGACAGCCGCGCTCAGACCGACGGCATGGAGAAATGCTACGGAATCGCCCGCGCCGGCGAGAACGACGGCATCGGTCGCGCCGACATCCCCGGCGGCGCGACACTCGACTTCCAAGGCGACGCATGGACATGGACGCCCGAGGGGACCTGCCTCACGATGCCACTTCCGCAGCAGACGGACGGAACGCCCAGACGCGGATCGCTCCTTCCGCTCAAGCGGGATCTGCCCTGATCACGGTCAGAACGCCGCGCAGGTCCCGACATCTCCGGACGCCGCTCCGGCTCTGAACGCGGCATCCCGATTGGCGAGATCGCCTTCCGGGAAATCGTTCAGCGCCTGCGGCGCATCCGGTCCCGCGCCCGCGACCGCCTGCATGGATCGACGGGCGGCGGCGAGCGCGCGCGCATAGAGGCCCTCATCCGCCATTCCGAACGTCGCCCCGGCCCAGACGCCCGCCATGCAATCGCCCTGCAGCACCGCGTCCCGCCCGCGCACGCCCGTCATGTCACGGGCCGCTCCCGCGACGATCCTGCCCACCAGCAACGCCTGTCCCGCATCGGCGGCCTCTCGCAGGCGGCTTTCCGTCTCCGCCGCGAGCAGAAGATCGAAGCCCGCGACACGATCGGCCGCGCAATGGAAATGGCCCGTCACACCACCCCGCCCGGCACACGGCGACGGCATCGAACCGGAAAAGAACACGGGTTGGGCCGAAATCCATTCAGGCCCCATCGCGCGCGCCCAGAACGCGTCGATATCGGCATGAAACGCGCCCATCCGCCGCGATTGCGCGGTCGCGGACATCGCCGCCTCCGCCGCCGTCCCGCCCGTCATCCGTTCGCCGGCATCGAGAAACGCGAGGCCGCCGATGTCGAGGCCCGCCCCGAACCAGACGGCCGCCCCGATCAGGAGCCCCGCCCCCGCGATACCCGTCGCCCGCACCGCAAGCCGCCCCGATCCTCCCGTCACGCGTTCCGCCATTCCGCTTCTCCCGTCGCGCGCTTCTTGACGCGCGCCCCCGTCCGTGATGCTTGAGCGCGTCATCGCACGGAGACCTCAACAAAGTGCTACGCCGCCTTTACGACTGGACGCTCTCGCTGGCGGCCTCGCCGTTCGCGCTCTGGGCGCTGGCGGTGATAAGCTTCATCGAAAGCTCGGTTTTTCCGATTCCGCCCGACGTTCTGCTCATCCCGATGGTCATCGCGCGCCCGAGCCGCGCCTGGCTCATCGCCGGCGTGTGCACGCTCGCCTCGGTCGCGGGCGGCGCGTTCGGGTATTTCATCGGCTGGGGTCTCTTCGAGGAGATCGGACGGCCGGTGCTCGAATTCTACGGCAAGGCGGAGCGCTTCGACGAGTTCAGCGCGACCTACAACGCCTGGGGCGCCTGGGCCGTCCTGATCGCGGGCGTGACACCGTTCCCCTACAAGGTCATCACCATCCTGTCGGGCGCGACCGGCCTCAATTTCTGGGTCTTCATGGTCGCGAGCGTCATCGCGCGCGGCCTGCGCTTCTTTCTGATCGCGGCCCTGCTCTGGAAGTTCGGCCCGCCCGTCAAAGACTTCATCGAACGCCGCCTCGGCCTCGTCTTCACGCTCGGCGTGGTCGCGCTCATCGGAGGGTTTGCAGCCTTGAGGTACGTCCATTGACCGATCTGCAGCTTCGCGCCATCGGCGCCGCATCCGGCTCTCTCGCCCTCCTTCTGGCCGCCTTCGGCTTCCAGATCATCGGCGGTCTGGCGCCCTGCCCGCTCTGCCTCTGGCAGCGCTGGCCCCACGCGGTCGCCGTGATCCTCGGCTTCCTGATCCTCGTCTTTCCGGCCCGCTGGATCGCCGCCGCCGGCGCGCTGGCGATGATCACCGGCGCCGGGATCGGTCTCTGGCATGCGGGGATCGAGCTCAAATGGTGGCCCGGCCCCGGCACCTGCACCGCACCCGTCGCGGGCGACATGGATCCGGCCGACCTGCTCGACCAGATCCTCGCGGCGCCGGTCGTGCTCTGCGACGAGGTCGCCTGGAGCCTGCTGGGCATCTCGATGGCCGGCTGGAACGCGATCGCCTCGGCGGTGCTCGCGTTCCTCTGGCTGCGCGCCTACGCCTCCAGCTCCGCGTCCCAGTAGAGGAAATCCATCCAGCTCTCGTGCAGATGGTTCGGCGGAAATTTGCGCCCGATGTTCTGAAGCTGCTCGGGGCTCGGCCGCACCGGCTTGCGTCGCAGGCTCATGCCGATCTGCTTGAGCGACCGCGCGCCCTTGCGCAGGTTGCACGGCCCGCAGGACGCGACGACGTTGTCCCAGGTCGTCCGTCCGCCGCGCGCGCGCGGGACGACGTGGTCGAAGGTCAGATGGTCGCGCGCGCCGCAATACTGGCAGGTGAACTCGTCGCGCAGGAACAGGTTGAACCGCGTGAAGGCGCTGCTCCGCGCCGGCTTCACGTAGTCGCGCAGCACCACGACCGACGGGATGCGGATCTCGACCGACGGCGAATGCGCGACCGTGTCATATTCGGCCAGCACCGTGACCCGGTCGAGGAACACCGCCTTGACCGCGTCCTGCCACGGCCAGAGCGAGAGCGGCAGATACGACAGCGGCCGGAAATCCGCGTTCAGCACCAGCGCCGGATGATCGCGCAGCCCCGCGGGGTTGCGGATGAAACTCGGGCTGTGCGTCGCTTGCATCATCCTCGGCGTACCTCGCGCAGGCCGCCTCGCGATGCGCGGGATGGGCACTGTCCGGTCATGGCTTGCTCGTGACTATATCTCGCCGCGACGACCATACAAGCCCATAGATGACGCGTCCGCGGCGCCCGGGTTACGGTTTCGTGACGCCCAGCCGGTCGCGGATGAACCGCAGGGCGAGACCCAGCCCCTCGGGGTCGATCGAATGGCCGACGCCGCGCGAGACGTGGGTGAAGGTCTCGATCCCGGCGGCGGTGAGGGCGTCGGCGGCTTCACCGAGATGGCCGACGGGGACCATCGGATCGGCATCGCCGTGGATCAGCAGGACGGGGGTCGGGCTGGTCAGCTCCGCCGCGAGACGCTCGGGGCGGAGCAGGCGGCCGGAGAAGCCGACGATGCCGGCGAAGGGGGTCTTGCGGCGCAGGCCGACCTGGAGGGCCATCATCGTGCCCTGGCTGAACCCGGCGAGGATGGTCCGCTCCGGAGGGAACCGCTTCGCGACCCCGTCGAGCCAGGCGTTCAGCATCGCGAAGGACTTTCCGGCGGCGAGGGCGGACTCGGCCTCGCTCGACCCGTCGAGATACGGGATCGGAAACCACTGGAACCCGGCGGGATTGTTGGCGCAGGGATCGGGGGCGTTCGGGGCGAGGAAGGCGGTGTCGGGCAGATGCGGGGCGAGCGGGTCGGCGAGGCCGATCAGATCGGTCCCGTCCGCGCCGTAGCCGTGCAGGAGGATGACGAGGCTGTCGGCCGTGCCGGAGGCGGCGGGGCGTTCGGGGCCGGAAAGTGTCGGGCATGGAAAATCGCCTGTCTGGATGGGGACAGGCAACCTTTTCGCGGCCCGAACCGGCGGGGTCAAGACGTCGTTCAGAAGCGTCCAAGGTTGGACAACTTTCAAGCCCTTGATATAAGACGATTTATTCAATGGCGCCAACTTGGACGCCCCGTCCAGATGAAAAGCCCCGCCGGAGGACCGGCGGGGCCGTTTCATCAGGTCAGGCTGCGGGCGCGGACGCCCGCAGGCGCGGATCAGGCCGCCTTGCGCTTGCGCGAGACGAAGCCGAGACCGCCCAT